>CAWDMN010000037.1:0-101325 GCA_963803155.1 uncultured Acidobacteriota bacterium | reverse complement strand
GGGTTCGCTTGAACTATTGTGGAAGACAAAAAGCACGAAGCGCCAGCGAGCGATTGGCTCCGCGGTACAGAATCATGCCGTGCGAGTAAAACTGGGCTGATCGCTCGTTATCACTTCGCGCTTTTCGCACCGCAAAGCAACTGGGCCAAAACAAAAAGCACGAAGCGCCAGCGAGTGATTGGCTCCGCGGTACAGAATCATGCCGTGCGAGTAAAACCGGGCTGATCGCTCGTTATCACTTCGCGCTTTTCGCACGACAAAGCAACTGGGCCAAAACAAAAAGCACGAAGCGTCAGCGAGCGATCAGGTGGAGCGGGCACTCCGTGCACGCTTACGCTGGGGCATGGTCGGCATGGCGACACGTGACGCGCGACTGCGTCGCTCTGGCGCGTCCCTCTCCTCGAAGCTGCGGAGACTGGCCAGACAAGAAGCAATTTCTGTTGATTTTTACGAGTTTGGATTGTCCGATGGAGCGGGGTGTGTTTCGGCTGGAGGCGGCACGCTTTGGGCTGTTCCAGGCAAAGAAGAAGGTTCTGCCTCTTTTTCCCGCAGCTCCTCCTCCTTGATCCCGGCCTCGCGGGCCGCTTGGTTCAATTTTTCCAATTGAGACTCAAGTTTTTTTCGCTCTTCGCCCAGACGGGTCACATGGATCTCCATGTCGCGAGTCTGCGCCTCCGCGGTCTCTTTGTGGAATTTGTCCTGAGCTTCCTGGGCTTTCTTCTGATAGGCAGCCAGATACTGAATGGCCCGCACTTCGTTGAGCTTGGCATCTTTCAATTTGGCTCGTGTAGATTGAATTCCCTGGAGACGCTGTTCGTTAGTTTGGGGGGGCGTTGCGGCGGCATCCGTGGCGGAAGGGGTGGCATCCTTGATCTTATCGCCATCCTTGGCTATTGAGGACTGAAGATCCGATTCTTCCTCCGGTTCGGGAGCAGAATCCGCACCGTGCAGGCTTTCCAAATCCTCATTAGTGAAGACTCTTTTGGCGGGACGGGGGGTTTTCTTTTCACCATCGGCGCAAAAAATCAAATGGCCCGGAATCGCAAATAGACACGCTATCAAAACAATCTTACCGCTCCATTTCATTTCACTGCTTCTCCAAATAAACATTGTAATGCTCAGCAACCTCCGGGTGGCAGCCACGCTGAGCTCATTTTACGAGGCGTGGAGCCAATCTGGCTGACTAGCCAAAAGGCCCACAGCTTCTGCTCTAGGCGGACTCGCCGTGGCTACCGCAAAGGGGGAATAAGCAGAGTCACCACTAAAGAATCTGCCCAAACTCTCCACCCACTCATGAAAACCGCGGGACGAATCCTCAATACAAGGAACGGTCCTTAAAACTCAAGGTGATCATCGGCATGGATTGATAAGCTTGAGTAATACTGCATTTATTGTATTGGATGTTGATACTGCCTCCCAAATCAGTGGAGGTATCGTCAATGCTCTGGCCCGCGATTACTGCCCCCGTAATATTGATGGTATCGGATCCGCCTCCAGTGAAATTAATCGTCCCGTTGCAAATGATGAGTCCGGTAAAAGAAAATCCGCCATGAAAAGTAATATCCCCATTGACAAGCAGGATCCCGCCGCCATGCGATCCATTGGAGCGAATGTCGAGATTCCCCGGCGAGTAGTAATATTTCATATCCGCGGCAGTTCCCAAGTTGACATTGGTTCCATCACAAGCTCCGCCGGAACAAGTCACATTCGTCCCCGTGGAATTAATGTCATTGAACTTTCCCGTAGCTCTCAACCGTTGGATCAGATTGGGAACATCATGCCCCCATGGATTAACCGAAGGGCTCTCGGGAGGAATACCCAATACTGTTTCTGAACCGTTGGGACTGTCGATCGTGCCGTGAGAACGGACTCCCGCCACTCCGGTAGTGGTGTCACCGCATCCGGTGGCATTCATTCCGCTTACGGTGAGTCTACCGTGGAATGTCACCTGGTTATAAGAGTCCACCGCCGCAGTGACAGGCTCTGGGGGGAGTGCCGAGATTTCCGTTTGCACTTTGTGCTGGGAACCCGAAGAGTCGAGCGACATGGAAGTAACTAAATAAACTGGGTTCCCCGTATAGGCTCCATGGCTAGCGTCGTTGACATACTGCGACACCAGAACGTTCGCATTGGCGGGGTTGGAGCCGAAATATACCGGCGAGTTATTATTGGTGTCGGAATTATCTACATTAAAATTCTGGCCTGCCAGATTCTCCGTCTTTCTAGTAATTTTTACCCAGGCAAAAGGAACCTGATTAGTACTCCCTTGCAGCGTGATATAGTCCCTGTAGGTAGTGGTGATAGTCGAGGATATTGTGGATTGCGTTCCACTGCTGTTGCGCCGCGTGATGGAGCCCAGCTCAGAATCGTAATACTTGGAACTGGTGTCAGCGGGATTGATGGAATTGTTGGCTACAATGTATACGCCGGTCGTAGAGGCATTGGCGTCATTCAAGCGGGTGGCAATCGGCGTCCCTTCCGGATCGATGGATAAGCCCAATCGAATGCGGGCCTCTTCCGTCCCTGCCACGGAGGCATAAAAGGCCGCGCGGGATTCCCGGTAATTTTGATCGATCATCACCTCGGTGCTGGACGCGAGCATTAATCCCAAACCTAACAACGTCAGAACCATCAGGACGAAAAGAGAGGCCAGTAGAGCTATCCCTTTTTGCCCGTCACACCTGGGAGTGAAAACAGAGGGTTTCGGAAGTTGCGATTGCATATTCCCTCCTGGGAAAATACTACAGGTTAAAAGCCTGTGATCGGGAAGAAAGAGTTATATAGCGATAGGCCCTCGATTGGGGATCGACCTGGTTCGTCCGAACAGTCAAATCTACGTTTACGGCCCTGACATTGGCTGCCGTGCCAGTCGACACACCGTTCGAGTCCAAATAAGTAAAAACGAGATTAGTGACATTTTGAGCCAGGGTTTTGAAGTCGCTACTAGGAGTGGCAGATCCAGTCTTGGCCACTACACTGCGCTCCAGGGTTGTCCCATTGAGTCTGTATTCCACCCATTCGACGATGCCGTCATCGTTGACATCGGCTTCCAATCCAATCTGGCTGGCATTGATGGTGATAAATCCGGCCGCCACACGGTTGGCCAGGTTTGTCGTGGTCCAGGTTGAACCCAGATTGTTATCGCTGTTGTAATACCCTGACTTGGGGTACCCCGCCAAGTGAATTTCACGAACCATCAAATCCATGGAATCCCGCGCTGCCTGCTGCGCCTCCAACAAATCCTGTTCGAAGTCAAAGCGCTGCTGGCCGCCGCCCAGGCTGCGAAAAAGCCCCCCTAAAATAAGAGCAAAGACGGCCAAGACAATCATCAATTCACTTAGCGAAAATCCGCTTATTTGTTTTGTAGGGGGAATCTCTTTTTTCACGGATTCTTCCTCATTGGCTCTTCAGCATGGAGAGTTGAACTGGATTGAAGGACCAATTTCCCCCCTGCCGTTGGGCTGCAACGGTAATCTTCTTCATGCTCACGCCAGCAATGGTGGTGATGTTCCAGCGGACATCATAATATACGGTCCGTCCAGCCAGCTCTTCATTCGCCATGGGCGCCAAGGCTGAATAATTCGTAACCGCCGAGCCGGTAAAACTGATCTTCCCGTCGGTACCCACGGCACTCCCTCCATTGGCCAGCAACGGATCGTTATAGCTCAGAGCCCGCAATCGCTCCAGTTCATGTTCCAAAGCAGACATGGCGATGGTGTCATGCCGGGAAATCGTATCGCTTTTTATCGAGTAACCGATCAGAGTCGCCACCGACAAAGCTCCCACCATTAGGATAATGGTGGCAATCATCAATTCGATCAAGGTAAAACCTGCCTGATTTTGCGTTTGCCCTCTTTCCCGGCAGTGTTTCCGTTCATGAAGCGAGCAGCGTATGGTTGAGAATATGATTTTCATGTCAATTGCTCCAACTCGAGCCGTCTTTGGATCTCCACGTCCGGACTTGCCCCACCGGACTCACGGTCACCGCCGCAAACAATTTAGGTCCGTTGGAAAGACAGACGAAAACCCCGGAACTAGGAAAGGCCGTGGAAAAATCCGGAGTACCGGAAGTCGACACGGGCCGCAAAGTTCCTCGAGGGGTAAAGGCAATGCCATTGATCCCCGCCATCCCCGGCCCAATGTCGCTTGCACTGGCAACCGGAGCAGCGGAACAGGTGGCGATATTCACACCCGAGCTGAAAGGATACACTATATCTTGACTGTCGGAAAGGCTGCCATTGACGTTGGTGTCAATGCCCGACCGGGTCGCTGTGATCAGAAACGCCTGCGTGGAGTTATTCCTGATCGCCCTGAAACGGGCAGCCTGAATTTGGCTGGCAATGTTGTGGGCGGCTGAATTCAAGCGATACACCGCCATTCCATTTAGGATGCTCGGCAAGGCCATGACCGTCAAAAGCAAAATGATGCCGACCGCAACCAGGAGTTCAACTTGAGAAAAACCCTTTTGTTTCAATTAATATCTCCAGTTTTTCTCGAATAACCAGGAAAAATTCACGATGATGTGCTCATCGTATACAATTCTATCGGCAAAAACGTCCACAACTTTATATGACTACGCCCTACAATATCAATAAATATGGTAATCTATAGACAAATATCACACAAGCTAAAGCCAAAAAGATATTCTCCTGAAGAGACATATGAGAAAAGGCAATCTTACAAACACAAAATTATTCCTTTTCGATCAAAAATTTGACCAGTCTGCGAGAGAGAATAGGGTAAGGATAAGGGCATTGGTGTTACATCACGGGGATTGACAATTATCTTGGATAAAGGAGGAGACGGTCTCAAGAAGGTGGAATTTGAGGCCCTGCCCGCGGAACACCAACGAGATGGCATTCTTGACTAATCACTCCAATCGAAAAAAGTCTCTCAAAAGAAAATCTGTCACTCCCTTTGCGATAATGTTCCGGGCAATAATGGTCGATATTTTTCCAAGTCGTCGAGTTGTCTCCAAAAATAAAGTCACGTCATTATCCGGATCTGCCCTGATCAAGCTTGGACGTATAGTGGATTTTACCATAGCAGCTGAGGCTGAGCAAAAAGCTCGAAGCGGGTGATAAGGGGTAGCAGTACAAATTTATGCAGTGCAAATCAATGGGGAAAGGCAGAGCAAGACAAGAAACATCGGCCGACCGCTCGTTGCCCTTTCGTGGTTTTGACATGGCGCAGATCATCCCGTACTTGACGCCTGGCGCCAGGCCTTTCCATGCAGAGCAATCCCTTCCGCCCCATGCTCGGATCCAAAAAAATATAGAAGCCAAAAATCGGAACCTGGTAACAAAATAGATGGTCAGCTAAATCAACTTCATTATCTCCTCCACCGCTTCCGGAACGGCACTTTCACAAGCAGGGGAAAGCATATCCCCAAAATCAAAATCATTCCCACGGACTGAAACCAACCAGCCGGTAAGAGTGACACCTTGACCTTTTTGGGCTAATTCCAGGAGCATACCCGGACTGATATGGTGTGTCACGGCATGAAAACCATACATAGGTTCAACTGCAATCACTCTTACAGAATCAGGGAAAGCGGCAGTATGAGCATCCACAAATATGATCGTTTGGTAATCCGCAAGCAAAGGGGACAATTCCGGCAAGAGCTGGTGCTGCATCAGCATGTCGATCGGGTGGCCCAAATCGTCCATGCCGTCTTCATCTTGGGCCAATGCGGATCTCCCCTGCTTCTGCCGAATGGCGTTGAGAACATGATAAGCTACGCCGTCGTCCCGTCGATAAGGATTCCCATAGCCAATGATCAGCACCCTTCCCCGCATACTTTCCTCCAGACATAAAAAAGCGCGAAGCAATCCCGAATTCAGGCAGGGACGGCTTCGCGCTGCATGCTACCATATAGGATATTTGGAGTTGCGTTTTTTTGCAATTCCGCGACAGTTGGCAACAGATGGCGAAACTCGCATGGCGGGCAGAGAAAAATGCTGCTTTTTGGTTCAGCCTAGTTGCTTTGCCGTGCGAAAAGCGCGAGGTGATAATGAGCGTTTGACCCGGTTTTGCCCGCGCAGCATGGTTCTGGTCTGGCGGAACCGACCACTCGCCGGCGCTTCGAGCTTTTTGTCCGGCATGATTGCTCCCCTCGCTATGCCGACGGCACAACACCGTACTACCGGCTGAGGCGTTTTACCATGTGCCCATGGGAATCCAACATTTCGACTACGAGCGGCATCGCCCCCACCGCATGAGTTGAACAGGAAAGGCACGGATCATGAGCCCGTATAGCCGCCTCCACGCGATTCAACATCCCCTCGGTTATGTTTTTTCCATCGACAAAAGTTTTGGCCACCATTTCGACGGATTTATTCATGGCATAATTATTATGCCCCGTGGCAACGATCAGGTTGACGCGAGTCAGCATCCCATTGTCGTCCGTCTTGTAGTGGTGGAAAAGCGTACCACGGGGAGCTTCTATGACACCCACTCCCTCTCCCACTAGCCGCGTGGAAGGCGAGATGACATCCATGGCAAGAATGTCCCGATCTTCCAAAATCTCCCGCAACCGTTCAATGGCGTAAAGATCCTCGATGAGACGCGCGTAATGGTAATAAAGGGTTGCTTCAACTGGCTTGCCGCCATTGAGCATCTTAAAGTTTTTAAATTCTTCCTGAGCCAGCGGAGTAGGAATGTGTGTAGCCACATTCATGCGGGCCAATGGACCCACGCGATAAACCCCATCGGGCCATCCTCGTTTTCGGTAATAGGGGAACTTCAAGTAAGACCAATCTTCCACCCGCTCCGCCACGACGGAAAGATATTGTTGGGCGTCGTACTCCTCCCACAATTTGCCTTCGGTGTCTACCAGTCTCACCTTGCCATCGTAAAGCTGCAAACCACCCTCGGCATCCACCATTCCCATATAGCCCGTGGAAAACACCGCAAATTTCTCAACCACATCCATATTCGCGTCGTACCATTGTTTTGCCACCTGGATGCCGAGTTGAATGAGTCCCGTCATTTCATCCAATTGGGAGAGGATCGCTTCCCTATGCTCCGCGGTAAAAGGGGCATTCACGCCTCCGGGAACCGCAAAAGTCGGATGAATTCTTCTTCCCCCCACGCGGCGGATAATATCCTGCCCAAAAGCCCGGAGACGAACGGCCTTGACCGCCAGGTCCGGATTGGCTTCCACCAGTCCTCCCACATGGCGGATCGACGGGTCGGCATCAAATCCCAACAACAGGTCCGGACCCGCCAATTCAAAAAAATGCATGGAATGGGATTGGATGATCTGCCCCATGTGCATCAGTTCCCTCAAAAGACTGGCCGGACGGGGAGGTGTCACTCCCGCGACGACATCACATGCCTTGGCGGCAGCCAGGTGATGACTCACCGGACAGATCCCACAAATGCGAGGCGTGATTTGTGGCATTTCAAAAAACGGACGACCTTCACAAAACTTCTCAAACCCGCGCCACTCATTGACGTGCATGAAGGCCCGCTCCACATCACCCCGATCGTTCAAATGAATGGTGACCTTGGCGTGCCCTTCAATCCGGGTCACGGGTTCGATGGTGACTTTTTGCATATTGTTTCTCCCTGATCGATCTTATGGTCTGACTTAATTATTCCCAAAAGAAGTGAAGTGACTTGCGGGGAATGGGCAGCTTTCCGCCTCTCCGATTCGGCATCCCCGTGCAGGTCGCCGACATTTCCAGTATATTTGAGTCCCAACACTTGACGATTATATGCAAAGTCCAGAATTGGGTCATCGATGCGTTCCTATGGGACGGAACGAGATCCCCCGAGTGTGCTTCAACAACAGAAGTCGACGATTTTGCGTCAAGTTATAATTTGGCTCATCCGCAAGTTTCTATAGTCCGAGACAAAGTCTCGCTAGTCATATCTCAAGTTCTCATCCTTCAGAACCGGGATACGCCCCTCGGCCAGTTCCTTCAACACATAATAAATTGCATCCGCGGAGGGAGGACAACCGGGGACAAAAATATCCACTTTCACTACCTGGTCCACTCCCCGGCAACGAATCGGTTTGCCAATCTCTTCCGAATTGGGGATCTTCCCGTTAACCGTGCTTTCGGTCTCCACATAGGCGCGCTTCAAGGCATCTTCCATTTCGAAAAAGTTGCGCATGGTGGGAATGCCCCCAAACACCGCACAATCTCCCAAAGCTACCAGATATTTGCACCGTTTCCGCATCATGCGGGCTACCGCGCGGTTTGTCGTATTGTTGATTCCTCCCTCCAGAATCCCAACATCCACCCCTTCGACGGGCGGATGTTTTAAATCGGTAATCGGCGAGGAGGTTAACTGGATTTTCTGAAGGATCTCCACAATCCTCTCATCCATATCCAGCAGCGACATGTGACATCCCGAACAGCCCGCCAGCCAGTCACTTGCTACTTTCGGTTTCGCCATGTATCTATATCTCCTTTGGAGAAGCTTCAAACTGAATCCCATAAAATTCGGCCCGACCGGGAACGCAGGGCATGAGACGTGAGAGGAGAACAGGATGTAGTGCAATCGTCTGTAATATCCGCAAGGGCTTAAATAAACCGATTCCGTTTCATCGAACTTGAGAAATCACTATCTCAGCAAAGCCCTCTCACGCCTCATGTCCTGCGTTCCTTTGCAGGTTCTGTCATCCCAGTCCCGGTTGCCCGCCATTTTCGTGGGTTCGACTCAAATTCAGGCCCACAGGAAAGAAGTTCGCAATATGCAGGAATGGCCATCGATCGTTTACCCAAAATCTTAACCTCTTCGAATCCGCATCTCACTTCCGCTTTCGGCGGAGGTCAAGTCTAGTGGAACAAAACCAATCTCAGTCATATTTTTGAGGACAAGCTACTCAGTACCTCTTTTTCCGTCAACATTCCAGCAGGCAGAGGGGTTGCGGGGGTGACCACGACTTGGCGCCCCTCTAAGTTGCTGAACGTGCCTTCCCGCTCATACCAGACCGGAGCTGGAATCACCACATCGGCCAGTGATGTTAAAGGCCCAAGGTGAGAAGCATGCGCAACTACAAAATCAGATTCGCGGATCTTCTCGGCCATCTCTTCGTCTATTTCTTTGTCTTCGATCAGCCAATAAGTCATCTTTCCTTTAACGGATTCGACACTGTTTTCCAATCCCAGAGTCTTCGCCCGATAACCATTGGTGGAGGGGAAGAGGGGAATGAATTTAGCTTTGCCCTTGAGAGCGGAAACCTTCTGTGCATCCAATAATCGCAAACCGGTTCCATAGATTACCACCACCGAATCCTGTGCCTGAACTGAGGCGATGGCATCCTGGAGCTGGCTCATATCGTATTTCTTCTGGGCGAACACCGACAATTGAGTATCCTTGTCGTGGACAACCACAAGCAGACCATCGTTGTATCTGGCCTTTTTGATGCGATAGCCCACTACCGGATGAGTGGCCATGGGATCGGCGCCCACGACGAGGATGCAGCTGGCGCTATCCAGATCTTGAAGTTGCCCATCCGCGGGCAACTCATTAGCCGCGGGCAGGGATTCCAGGATACCCACCTTGGCCCCAATCTTTCTGCGGAACAGATTGACAAACTCATCCATCGTTTCACCCAAAACCTTGCCAGTTGTCCAAGCCTCGATGTTGGAGGCTCCGAATTCCCGGCTTCTCAAGGCTAAATAATCAAAAGTCTCATCCCAACTGGCGGGTCGAAGCGCGGCATTTTCCCGGATCATGGGAGTGGTTACTCTTTCCCTGGTATCTTCGAAGGGTTCGAAACGCCCCATCGCGCAAAGCACTCCCTGGTTGCTACTATCCCATGCTCCCTCCACGCGCAATAGGTGGCCAGACCTCGTGACCATCTCCTGGCCACAACCCACCGCACAAAAGGTGCAGGAAGTGCCAACCCGGTCCACTTGGGCGTCTCTTCCCATGTAAGCGCTGCGCTTATCGATCAGGGCGCCGGTCGGACAGACCTGCAGGCAGGTGCCACAAGAGACGCAGCTCGATTCCCCGAAAGGAACATCCATGTCGGCGCAGATCATAGTGTTCGAGCCGCGCAATTTCAAACCCAACGTGTGGTTACCCACGGCGTCGTTGCAAGCCCTGATGCAGCGCCGGCAGAGGACGCAACGGTTGTGGTCCATGAGAAAGTATTTGCGGGAGGAATCCGTGGGGAGTTTGGGATATGGCGTAGGATACGTCCAGTGATCCAACCCGAAGCGATAAGCTAGACTCTGCAGTTCGCAGTCTCCGCTCATTTCGCAAAACATACAATAGTGGTTCCGCTCTGAGAAGAGCATTTCCAGGACGAATTTCCGCATTTCCTGGACCCGGGGAGACTCGGTATCCACCGTGATACCCTCAGTCACCGGGTAAGTGCAGGCCGGCTGCAACTGCGGCACTTTGGCCACTTCGACCAGGCAGACACGGCACCCCCCCAAATTCTCGAGGCGGGGATGGTGGCAAAGTGTCGGGATATCGATCTGGTTGGCCTTGGCAGCCTCCAGCAGGGTGTTTCCCGCCGGAGCCTGAATTTGACGTCCATTCATTGTAAAAGTCACCATGGTCATAGGACGGTTTGACTCCTTTCCTGAAACCGTTTTAAATATCTGCGGGGAGTTTTGCCTCCCGTGGGTGTCAACAGGCTTATTTTTCAATTTCGGAATACTCGAGATCCTCGTATTCCTCTTCCGTTCCTTCCGCCAGCTTGATCGTGCCCAGCCATTCCAGGTCGCAACGCAGACAGCGCTTGCATTCTTCTCGGGCGGTTTTTTCGTCCAACCCCAACTCAACTTCCGCGATGCTCCGCAACCGCACGTCTACGGGGAGTTCCGGCATAACGGCCCGTTTGGCATCCGCGTATTTCTCCGCATTGAACAATTGCGGAATCTCGTGATACGACGAGACGAATCGGGGAGTAGTGACTCGATGTCCTTTGAGATAGGCATCGACGGCCACGGCTACTTTGTTCCCTTGGGCCACCGAGGTGACTACCGTGGCTGGACCAAGCACCGCATCCCCAGCGGCAAAGACTCCCGGACAAGATGTTGCCAGATCCTCGCTCACCGTGATGGTGCTGTCGAGGTTCACGCTCACTCCAGTGCTGCCGCTCAGACATTCCACATCGGGAGCTTCTCCGATAGCCAGAATTAGCACGTCCACATCCAAAACAAATTCCGAACCCTTGACTGGAACCGGCTTGCGCCGTGCGCTCCGGTCAAAATCGCCCAGTTTTTGCGCCTGACATTCAATGCCCGTAACATGGGTACTCCCCTGGACGCGGACCGGGTTGGTCAAGAAATGAAAGGTAATCCCTTCGACTTCTGCCGAATGCACTTCATCCCCCCAGGCCGGCATGTCTTCCCGCGTCCGCCGATAGACCAGATGGACTCGAGAGGCGCCAAAACGCCAAGCCATGCGGGCCGCATCAATCGCCACCGCACCCCCGCCCACCACGGCGATCCGTTTGCCCCCAAAGTTGGGAGGATGGCCCATGGACACCTCTTTGAGAAATTCCGTCCCATGCAGCACTCCCGGTAAATCTTCACCCGGGATGCCTATTCGATGGCTCTTGTGTGCTCCTATAGCCAAGACGACGGCGCTAAAACCCCGCTTATCCAAAAGTTCATCCACTGTAAAGTCTTTACCCAGGACCATGTTGGTTTTCAGTTCCACTCCCGACCGCAAGATGTTTTCGATTTCCACGCGCAGGACATCGCGGGGCAAGCGGTATTCGGGAATCCCCACCGACATCATGCCGCCGGCCACTGGCAATTTCTCAAATACCGTGACCGGATATCCCTTCTGAGCCAGCCGCAAAGCCGCGGTCAATCCCGCTGGACCCGACCCGATAATGGCTACTTGCTGGCTTTTCAGACCCTCCAATCGGGATGGCGTCCAAGGATGATGCCTCTCGTGATCCGCCATGAACCGTTTGACATGGCGGACAGCCAGAGCTTCTCCCACATCGGCCCGGCGGCATTTTTCTTCACAGAAGGCAGGGCAGACGCGGCCGCAAATCATGGCAAAAGGATTGTTCTTTCGATGGATATCAAGAGCCTCGGCATAACGGCCCTGGGCAATCAAGGCCACAAAGGCAGGCACATCCACTTCCGCCGGACAGGCATTGATGCATTTGGCGCGGGTAATGACGCGGCATCCTCCCGTTGGACAACGATGCTCGCTGATGTGAGTCCGGAACTCCTCTTCAAAATAGCGCAAGGCCGATAATACCGGCCCCGGAGTCAACTGCCCCAGTCCGCAAAGAGCTCCCTCCTGCATGCCTTTGCCGAGTTTTCGCAATGTGTCGAGATCCTCCAACTTCCCGCGCCCTTCAGAAATGCGGGTCAACACCTCCAGCATCCTCTTCCCCCCCACCCGGCAGGGGACGCATTTTCCGCAGGATTCAGCCTGAGCAAAGGTAAGGAAATATTTGCAGAATTCAACCATGCAGGTGTCGTCATCCACGACGATCATTCCACCGGAACCCATGATGGCGCCGGCGGCGCGCAGGGAGTCAAAATCTACCTGCACGTTCAAGAGATCGGAAGGGAGACAGCCCCCCAAGGGACCCCCAGTTTGAACCGCCTTGAATTTTTTGCCATTGGGGATTCCCCCGCCAATGTCAAAAATCAATTCTCCCAATGTCGTCCCCATGGGCATTTCCACCAAACCGGTATTTTTAATTTTTCCGGTCAGGGCAAAAATGGCGGTGCCAGGGCTGGTTTTTGTTCCCACCCGCCGGAACCAATCCGCGCCATTTAAAATGATTTGCGGAATATTGCCGAGAGTCTTGACATTATTAACGTTGCTGGGACATCCCCACAAACCACTGACGGCGGTATAGGGAGGCTTAGGCCTGGGCTCGCCCCGGCGGCCTTCAATCGAGGCAATCAGAGCGGTCTCTTCACCGCAGACGAAAGCGCCCGCTCCTTCTTTCAGATGGATTTGAAAGCAAAAATCCGTCCCGAGAATATTATCGCCCAACAATCCATAAGCATTGGCTTGGTCAATGGCGATTTTAGCCCGCTGGATGGCCTGAGGGTACTCCGCGCGGCAATAGATGTAACCTTCCTGGGCGCCGATGGCGTAACCGCAAATCACCATCCCTTCCAAGACGCTGTGAGGGTCACCCTCCAAAATGGAACGATCCATGAAGGCCCCCGGATCTCCTTCATCCGCGTTGCAAATCACATACTTCCGCTGGCCCGGAGCGGACGCCGCAAAACCCCACTTGACACCGGCGGAAAATCCTCCGCCCCCGGCTCCGCGCAGGCCGGATTTTTTAATTTCATCAATCACCTGTTGGGGGGCCATCTCAGTAAGAGCTTTCGACAAGCCCGCATATCCGTCACGGGCGATGTACTCATCAATCCGTTCCGGGTCCACCATGCCGCAATTCCGCAATGTGTGGTGAGTCTGCTTGTTGTAAAACGGAATATCTTTGTAATGCGGCAGCGCCTTTTGCTCTTTCGGCTCCTTATAAGCCAACCGTTCCACCACGCGGCCTTTTATGAGCGTCTCCTCAACCACCACGGAAATATCTTCCGGCTTGACTTCGCAGTAAAAAATCCCTTCCGGATAGATGGTCATGATGGGACCGATGGCGCAAAAACCGCGGCAGCCACTGGGGATTACATTGACTTCTTTTTGCAATCCACGCCGCCGAATTTCGGTCTCCAGGGCTTTGATCACTTCAAGGGCTCCGGCTGCCGCGCATCCCGCAACGCCACAAACCAGAATATTCGCCCGATATAGTTGGCCGGGCATATCGAATTCCTCCTTTGGAAAAAGGACGTTGAATAAACAATCCCTATCGAGATTTCATCTCGAACCTGCAATGGTCCCCACCAAGCGATTTCAAGCGCCGCCCTCGATTCGTCAGAGGTTGCGGCTTAAGAAAACATTGGACCCAGTTGCCCCGAGGACTCCACTCCATCAGTCGCTACTTATTTCACACCCTCGGCGGTTAACCGCGCTACCGCCCATTCATGAATAATTTTCCCCCGCACTAAATGTTCATCGATCAGCCGAGGAACCATGTCAGGCTTGATGTTGCCATAGGTGATGCGCGGCTGCCCTGCCTGTTCGATATCCACCAAGGGCTCCTTCACGCACATCCCGATGCAGGAGGTGGTCTCCACATTGGCTTCGATATGCCGCTTTTCCAACTCCGCCATGATGGCCTGCATAACTTCCCGCGCCCCGGCCACAATGCCGCAGGTTCCCATGCCAACGATAATGCGAGTGCTGGTCTGGCTGCGGACTTGGTAGGATTGGCGCACCTCCTCCCGCAACCGTCTCAATTCATCCACACTTTTCAATTTAAGCATCGCTTTTCTCCCGAAAGAGACTCCTATGAATCCAGAATAGCTACATCGCTAATTCCAAGTTCCTCATCCACGAATAATCCTGGGCGCCTGGGCGGCAAGCCACCCGACTCCCTTCCTCAAATGGGATGAAATATTTCCACCCGGGGCTTCAAGGGGGCTTGACCCAGCCCGGATTCTCCTTCTCTCAATGTCTTTTCAATCCATTCCCGAACTTTGGGGTGATTCAGCGGAATCTCCCCCAATTCTGCCCGGATATCCGCGGTATTGAAATGAAAGGCCTCTTCTCCTCTTTTATGGCAATAATCCAAGTCCACCCGCGATCCAGCGCAAATAATGGCAAGCAACGTTCCCACGATGTCGCCCAACGGGGCGCGATCCCAATGGCTGTACCGAAATGTGGCAGAGACTTTGGTTCCCTTCCCCAATTCCGTCTGAATCTTCAAATCTCCTTCACACCGCCGGGCAGCGGCCGCAAACAGCGATAATCCCAATCCAACCCGGCGCGTCTTACGCGTGGTAAAAAAAGGATCCAACGCTCGCTCCACCTGTTTTGGATTCATGCCTCGTCCATTGTCGGATATTTCAATGGTCAATCCATCAGAGGCAAGATCTTCATCAATCCGCAATTGGATATGCGTGGCTCCCGCTTCCGTCGAATTGCGCAGGAGATCCAGAATATGGAGAGACAATTCCAGCAAATTTATTTCAGCCCTTTCAGAGTATGCACAAAATCGGACGGTTCAAGCCGCCCATAGAATTTGTCATTAATGACGGCGACAGGGGCCAAACCACAAGAACCAAGGCAATACACCACTTCATAGGTATATTTGTATCCAGGAGTAGTTTCCCCAATTTTGACGCCTAACTCACGCTCCACCGATTCCATTATTTTGGCGGAACCGCGGATGTGACAGGCCGTGCCGTCACATTGCCGGACAATGTATTTCCCGCGCTTTTCCAAATAAAATTGCGCATAAAAAGTGACGACTCCGTATACCTGATTTAGTGGAGTGCACGTTCGCTTGGCGATATGTTCCAGCACTTGGCACGGAAGATAGTTATAAATTTCCTGTGCCTGTTGGAGAATTGGGATCAGCGAGCCTTTTTTCCCCTGCCACTCGTCGACAACTTTATCCAACGGAGCCAAATCCAAAGCTTCAGAACATGAACTCATACGATATCTCCCTAATTATTTTTGTGAATGCTTCCAATCCACCCATACCGATCGTCCGCCGCGCCCCTTTAAGGCCAGCTCGACTTCCTGGAGGAACGGGCCTTTTGCTCGAAAACAGGTTTGACGCCGAACATCTTCCAATCGATGCGCATCCCCATTGACTAGCAACGGCCATCCTCTGAGAAAAGGCCATTTTCCTCCTCCGTCGGGCGGGAGAAACCGGGGCGACACCTCCAAAGCATCCAAAGCCGCTCCCGGCGGAATAAATCCCAGGTTGAAAAGCAAACTGAAGGAAGGCCGGTCCACATGCGCGGGGATGGCCAACCCGCCCAGGTCATGAACACGGCTCACGGCTTCTTCCAAGCCAATTTCCGCCGAAGTGGCCAGAAGTTGAGTCTCATTCCTCATCCAATCCCCTTCCGCATCCACTACGAATTGCGGACCAAAAAACTCCTCCCGATTTTGCAGCGGCGGCAGGACTTCCGCCACTGCAGCCTGCCACCGTTTCGAGCTATCCAAATTATCAAAAAGGCAGAGAAGATGAACTTCTTCCCGGGTTTGCAGTTCCATCCCTGGCCAAACCGCCAGCCCCGTTCCCGCGGCGGCTGCCATAACCGCTCCGGCGTTGGCACTGGCATTGTGATCGGTAATCGCAATCAGATCCAATCCCAGCTCTCGGGCCCGCTTTACAATGAGCGGAGGAATCATCTCCACTTCCGCACAGGGAGACAATACCGTATGGATATGCAAGTCGGCCCAAAACTCATCGCCCATGCCTGTTCTGTCTCATTAGGAAAGAAGCCATGGGTTGGCACTCCATCGCCCCTCCCGAAAAAGTCCTTACCGGCAAATCACGATCAAATCAAGGACTCTAGTCAAAGATCAATGCCGGCGCTAAATTCAGATCTCTTCAGGGCATTTCGCCGGAGATTCCAAGCGAGGAAAGACGCCCCACGACGGTAAAAGTCGATTGCTCGGAAATCAGCAACAACACACCTTCCTCGCGCGCCCTTTCGATCACTTCAGGTTCCGGACGCTTTCCTTCCGTGATAATCACCGCGGTTAAACCGAGCAAGCTGGCAACGGCAACGACATTCATGTGAGCCTGCAATGTGACCCAGACATAGTGCTGGCGAGCCCCAGCCATGACGCAACTGAGCAGATCAGAAGCGTAGCCGCCCTGGATGGGGCGGTCCTTCTCATGGGGAGTCAAAGGTTCCAGTTTCAGTGCTTCGATTACCTGGTGGAGCGCAACCATGGATCCTCCTCGCCAAAGGGAGTGGATTTCTGCTGAATCAGTTTCTTGTCGAATCGGCGGCATGTAATTTGGGATGAATGGTAATGGAAAGCCGGGTGCCGACTCCAACTTCCGATTCCAATTTCATTTCATCCGCACAACGTTTGATGTTCATCAATCCCATCCCGGCGCCAAAGCCCAGTTCGTGGATCCAATGCGGAGCGGTGGAAAATCCTGGCTGCATGGCTTTTTCTACATCAGGGATTCCGGGACCATCATCGAGCGTATGAAGCTGGATGACCTCGGGTTGGATCGTGGCCACGAGCTCGCCCCCATGCGAGGTGTGAATGACCAGATTCATTTCCGCTTCATAGCTGGCAATGGCAATTCGCCGCAAGACCTGCTTGGGAACACCCATCCGGTCGAGCGTGAGCTTCAAGCGGCTGGAGGCACGCCCGCCTTCTCTAAAGTCGTGGGCCTTGATTAGATATTTCAGCGTCAACGAGGTGTGATCCGATACAATGTTTTCGAAAAGTTGCCTTTTTTTCAGACGGCGGCTATCTTCGGGATGTTCGTTCATGCCAATGGCTTCCAGCACCCCGCGAGTAATGTCACCGCTGGTCAGAATCCCCACCAGTTCCCCCTTCTCATTCGTGACCGGCAGCCGTCCCACTTCATACTTGGCGAACTTTTTGACGGCTTCGATGACGGATTCCTCGGCATGCACGGTGACCAGGCCGGTAGTCATTTTATTCCGCACGGGACAGTGCAGATCTCCAACCTCAAGCGCTTTTATCAGATCTTCCAGCGAGACAATGCCAATAAGATTCCCATTTTCAACCACGGGAGCCCCCGAGATTCGATTCACCCGCAGGACTTCCTTCAATTCGCAGACTTCAGTTTCAGGATTGACGGTAATGAGATTTTTGCTCATGATCCGCTTAATCGGGAGCTCGTAGATGAGTTCTTGTATCCGGCTTATTTCCGTGAGAAAAGGCATTCCGCCTCCTCCGGCAAATAAATCTGTTGTTTGAAAACCAGACAACTTTCGGTTACATCATTCCCCGCACAATCACCTATTTTAAAGCACCCTGAACATGAGTAATGGAACAACTGTTTGGCCTGCGGAGGTGAGTCAAAAAAAAACGGGGAGCGGACCCACAGTGGAAGATTTTTCCCTCTTCACAAGCGTTTCGGGATTCCTTCCTCAGAAATATCTCTCGATTTCTCCCTCTTCATCGGCCGACAACCGTAGGAAATAAGGACGTAAAGAGCGGAGCAAAGGTGGTTCTGATCTGTTCAACCGTTTCGCTGGACATCACAACCAATGAGTCCGGCTTCATATAATCGGCCACTAATTTCAAACATGCTATAGCGAGATGTTATTAGGGGGAGCCCATTCTCTTCCGCCAGCTGAATCACATCAGGGCTGGGCCTTTTCCCCCGGACAAATATAACGGCGGCTAAGTCAGCCATTTCAGCAGCATGCACTACATGAAGATTCACAAGTCCGGTTAACAATAAGGCATGCGGCTTGGAAAAAGCCAATACGTCACTCATCAAATCTGAGCTGGCGACATGAGTGATACTAGTGTCCAGATTGCATTTTTCCGTCAGCAACCGCCCGTCTACCCGTTCCATTACCTCTTGCAAGGTCAAAGTCGATTTGGCTTTTGTTTCCACCGTCATCTTCCAATAGATAAAGTTATTTCACAACATCAAAGAGTACACATTGCATTTAAAATACCAAGTGACTAGGATTCCCTTTAATCTAATCCTCAAGATAGGCCCGACTGCACAACCTGGGACTCAAAATATGATTACTGCTTATTCCTCAAGCAGTTGTTTTAGAAACTTAAAATAAAAACCATCCAATCATCCAAAAGCACTGGACATGCCTGCCGAACTCCATCAATGTCCAAACGGGGTATAGCACCCATTTGGGTGATTCTCACCAACCTCTGAAAAAGCTGCCAGAAGGTGATTATTGATGTTCCGCTCCATCGGCTTTTTATTTTCACAGCTCCAATAATAAGGGACTCGACAATCCTAACTTGGCGGAGCCAGGACCAAAAAGTGGAGTAGGTGGTAAATACTTCCGAAACAGCCATCTAATCAGCGTTTTCAAGGAAGAGAAAATATATTTTATTCTTTCTAGCATAGGATTTAACCGCTGAGGAATTATTAGCTTTATCTTCAGGTTCCGGGGGCAGCCTCAATTTTTCTTCATGCGCTTTTCAGCCCCTCCAGTGGAGGGAGTTGAGGCCAATTTTGAGCTGCCTCAGCCGTCGATCTTATTAGTTCCTTCTGAGCCAATCGCGAAAATTATCGCGGGGATTATTTTCCGACTCGTCATTTGCAAATTTATACGTCTCCAACGAAGAGAGGCTGCCATGGGGCAATTCCCAAATGGCTCTATTTTTCAAAAATTCCCAACGAAAAGGAGTGATCCAAGAATGGAAAATGAAACCCAACCACGGCAGAAGTTATCTTATAGAAGGAGGGGTACGTCAGAGTCAACAAATATTTCTGCTCCTTTCAAAATTTGCCGTTGGCGGTTGCATCCGGGAGGTTGGTAGTATCCGCCGCATGAACTCTGCGAGGAAATATGGATTTTGCACTCAACCAATAAACTAATTCCTCTCGATGGATGAATGGGTCCGCGGTCAATAATTGTAAGGATAAAAAAAGGGACCGGTGGGTCCCGATCCCTTTTGGTTTTGAATGCGAATGAAAAAAAAAGCAAAGAACCGACTTATCGATCCGAGGACTTCCAGCGTACTGCGACCGCTTTAAACATTTTACCGACATCCACTTCGTTGTCGATGCGCACCACTTCGCCTTCAACATTGAGTGGTCCGCCCGAACGAACCGGAGGCCGAATTTTTAAAAATAGCTTGGAACCCAATTCCACGTCGCACATGGAAAGGAAACAAGCCCCAGCCTGGCTATAGTCCTCCATCTTGCTTAATTCTCTTATGACCTGCCGATCCCGGCTCAACCCTCGCACTTCTACTTGCCAATTGGCCTTGGTTCGCGGATAAATCCGCCTTTCACGTATTGCCGCCATAAGATCCTCCTTCGATACTTTTTGCAGAACTCATTTTCGGTAAGGAGAAGGGACTAAAAGTATAAATAACACTTTTTCAACAACCCGAGTTTATCAAAACTTTACCCACATGTCTAGAAATAATCCTACCAAAACCCTTAATATTAAAAAATCCATTCAATAACATAATCTTGAAGACATTTCATTTAAAGCGGCGGAGTTGCCCCAATCAATTTGTAGTGTCGCCTATTCTGCGGCATATCCTTGACTTTAGGAGTTTTCAAATGTAAAATCCAGCGCCATGCCGGACGAGAGGAATCGCTACGACGCAGTCAGTCGTCCGATGTTTTTAGGTGAAGACCGCACGAGATCAATTAATGTGCGTTTTTTTTAGACAACTCTCCCTGAGCAGAAGGCGGCTTGCATTCTCATCACAAAAATTCATTTCGGAAGGGATTAAAGTTATGGAGTCCCAAGGAAGCGGCCCAAAGCTTCAAGCATGGATCAAGGAGATGGTGGAACTTTGTCAACCCGACCAGATCTATTGGTGCGACGGTTCAGAATCGGAATATGACAATATGTGCCAGACTCTTATTAAGAGCGGTACATTCATCAAACTGAATGAACGGAAGCGCCCGAATTCTTATCTTTGCTGGTCTGATCCGACGGATGTCGCTCGAGTGGAAGACCGGACTTTTATCTGCAGTCTTCGCAAAGAGGATGCCGGCCCCACCAACAACTGGGTGGACCCGCGAGAGATGAAAGCCACCTTGCGGAAGTTGTTTGACGGATGCATGCGCGGCCGAACTATGTACGTGATTCCTTTCAGCATGGGCCCCCTTGGTTCTCACATTTCCCATATTGGCGTGGAATTGACCGATTCTCCATATGTCGTGGTCAACATGCGGATAATGACCCGCATGGGCCAGGCCGTGCTGGATGTGCTGGGGGATGGCGAGTTCGTCCCATGTCTGCATTCGGTGGGAGCACCCTTGCTTCCCGGTCAGAGTGATGTGCCTTGGCCCTGCAATAAAGATCAGAAATATATCGTCCATTTCCCGGAGGAGCGCGCCATCTGGTCGTTTGGGAGCGGGTATGGCGGAAACGCCCTCCTCGGCAAGAAATGCTTTGCTCTAAGAATTGCCTCCAATATGGCTCGCGAAGAAGGATGGTTGGCCGAACATATGTTGATTCTGGGGGTGGAATCTCCCCAAGGGGAAAAAACTTATGTAGCGGCGGCCTTCCCCAGCGCTTGTGGCAAAACCAATTTTGCCATGATGATTCCGCCCGCCGGATTCGAGGGTTGGAAAGTGACTACGGTGGGGGACGACATTGCCTGGCTGAAAGTGGGAAAGGATGGAAGACTGCGCGCCATTAATCCTGAATCCGGCTATTTCGGTGTAGCGCCCGGCACTTCGTACCAATCCAATCCCAATGCGATGGATAGCCTTAAGGCCAATAGCATTTTCACCAATGTCGCCTTGACGAGCGATGGTGATGTTTGGTGGGAAGGGATGACTCCGAAGCCCCCGGCAGAGCTGACGGACTGGCAAGGAAAACCTTGGACTCCCGATTGCGGAAGAAAAGCAGCTCACCCCAATGCCCGTTTTACTGCTCCCGCTAAACAGTGTCCATCCATCGATCCCGCCTGGGAAGATCCCAAAGGCGTACCAATCAGCGCTTTCATATTCGGCGGCCGGCGCAGCAGGCTGATTCCCCTGGTCCTTCAAGCTTTCAATTGGAACTATGGAGTCTATATGGCAGCCACTATGGGATCCGAAATGACGGCAGCCGCGGCGGGACAAATCGGCCAAGTCCGGCGCGATCCCATGGCAATGCTTCCCTTCTGCGGTTACCACATGGCTGACTACTTTAACCATTGGCTTCAAATAGGCCGCCGCATTCCCGTTCCTCCCACCATCTTTATGGTCAATTGGTTCCGCACCAACTCGGAGGGGAAATATGCCTGGCCCGGCTTTGGCGAAAACATGCGGGTTTTAAAGTGGATTGTGGACCGGGTGAACGGGCGCGGATTCGGTATGGAGAGCCCCTTAGGCTGGATGCCTCGCTACGAAGATCTGGAATGGAAAGGCCTTGAGGAATTCACCCCGGAAAAATTTGAGGAAGTGATGAAAATCGATCAGCGGGCTTGGCTCGAAGAAGTCACTTCGCACCAGGAATTTTTTTTCAAACTCTACGATAAGTTGCCCAAGGAATTTATCTTCGAACGTGAACTCATCCTGGCCAGCCTTTTTCGGCTGCAGGACGCTTAAGCCCGGCAGAGGATCAAACTGCACCATCGGAGCGGGCGCGAGTAGATCGCGCCCTGGCTGGCTTGCATCGCATAATTCCATTTTCCCCTGAAGAGTCTCAATTTGATTGGGAGTTTTCATGCCTTGTCCCCAGCGCAAATAATAAGAGAGCCCATCTGGCTCTTCAGCATCCTCAAAGAAAGAACTCGGCACATACGAGCCGGCTTGATCCGCAACAATCGAAATTAGAAGTCAAATTCTGAATCGGCTCAGATGGAAGTCCCCATAAGTCCCAGACTGAGTCTTGCTTATGCCTTGCCTTTGGTGGAAGCTTAAAATTCCCACCTTGGGAAGTTCGCAGCCATAGCGGGATTCCCATCCGGAGGAAAAGATGATCATTCGACATTTGGCTCCATTTTTCGCCCTCCTGTTATTTTTGCCGGCTTATCCTGAGAACACGCCACGAGTGCGGAAAACTTTCGAACAATATCTGCGTGAAAGTGCCGTCCCTCGCTCGACGATTGACAATTTCCTCCAAGGGCCGGCCTGGCCCAGTTCGATCCGGAGTTGGGATACCGTCTGGGGAACTACCTGCCCAGTGACGGCATCGACAAAAGCGCCACCCTATCGACAGTCCAAGAGAACGGACCACGCACTTCCTTTCTCTACGCGCGGAAAAAATGCCGGATCAACACCTATGGCGATAGTTTTACGCTGTGCCACCAAGTCAGTGACGGTGAGACTTGGCAAGAATACTTGGCTGGCCATCTCGGCGAACCGATCCGAAATTTTGGCATGGGAGGTTACGGGGTTTACCAGGCCTATCGGCGCATGATTCGGGAAGAAAAAACCGCGAGCGCCGCACCCAATTTGATTTTTTACATTTGGGGCGACGACCACATCCGCAGTCTCCTGCGTTGCCGCCACGCGATCATCTATCCGCAATGGGATCACCAGAACGGGAGGATGTTTCATAATAATTTCTGGCCCAACGTTGAAATGGACCTGAACACCGGCCAGTTCGTGGAAAGAGAGAACATCCTAAACACAAGGGAATCGCTCTACAACATGACCCATCCGCAATGGATGGTGGATCATTTGAAGGATGATATGGCCCTCCAACTATTTGCTTACAAACTGGGATACATATCCAGCTTGGACAAATCACAAATTGATCCTTTGGCCCAAGCGCTGCAATCTCCGATCGATTGGAGAAATGAGACAACTTTGCGAGAACAGGCCAGCATACTCCTGGACAAATATTCTCTCGAAGCGACCCAATACATTCTGCTGAAGGCTAGAGAATTCGCGCGTCTGAACCAAAAAAAATTGCTGGTGGTGCTATTCGATCCTTACCGCGCCATGCAACAACTGGCCAAGGGCGGGCCTCGCTATGATGCTTCCATCCTCGATTTTCTCCAGCGGGAGAATTTCAATTACTTCGACATGAACTTAGTCCACATCGAGGATTTTAAAAAATACAGGCTCTCCTTCCAGGATTACATGAAGGAATATTTCATCGGCCATTACAATCCCCGCGGAAACCACTTCTTCGCCTATTCCATCAAGGACAAGGTGGTGGAAATGCTGGATCCAAAGCCGCTGCCATATCAGAAAAAGGATCCCTCCAATATCGATTTCAAAGGATATCTGGTGGATTATAAATAGACCCTGACCATTTGTCGTTTGAACCTTTCCAAATTTGATTTTGATCGGTTTGACCGGTGGTCATCGTCGGTCCAAAATCCGCAAGAATTTTTATTTTGACGAACATGAAATCCCAACGAATCGTTTTTTGGCTGTCATCCTTCATTCTTTTCAATTCCTTTCTCTTGCCATGCCTGGCACATCGGCGCCGGGCTGAGATTTCCGCCGACTCGCTGCAGGATAAAATCCGCGGCGGATTGCTTGGCCATTTATTGGGAGATTTGAATGGCCTGCCTCATGAAATGAAATACATTGATGAGCCGGGGGATGTGAAGGAGTACACTCCTGCCTTGCCCGATGGCGCCTGGACTGACGACGACACGGATTTTGAATGGGTTTATCTCCACGCCATGGGGCAACAACATAAAATTCTTCTTTCCCCCAGCGAAATCAGCCAGCTTTGGAAGAAGCACATCAACCGTTATATCTGGTGCGCCAACCAATATGCACGGCAATTGATGGACTTGGGAATCGAGCCACCCCTGACCGGATTGGTTTTTATCAATCCCTGGTCCGACTTCAATATCTCAGGCCAATTTGTGAGCGAATCCTGGGGATTGATTTCCCCTGGCATGCCCCAAACCGCCTGTCGGATCGGGCTGAATTACACTCGCGCCGCCATTTCTGGAGAGCCAGCCCAAACCACGCAATTATTCGATACCATGATTGCCCGCGCATTTTTCACAAGCGACATGAATGAAATTATAAGGGACGGGATCAACGCACTGGATAGTCGCAGCCGCGTGCGCGAGGTTGTACTTGACGTTTCCCACTGGTATCGCGAGGATCCTATCGATTGGAAATTGGCTCGGCGAAAGGTAAAAGAGAAATACAGCTTATACCGCGGTGAAATGCGAGACCGCAACGGATATGAGTTGAATACGGCAGCCGTCATTGCCGCATTGCTCTTTGGAAAAGGTGATTTCGTCCGAACCGCGCTGACGGCTTTTAATTTCGGTTGGGATGCCGACAACAATGCCGCTACCGCAGGGACCATCGTCGGGGTCATTCGCGGCAATCAATCGCTCATGTCTCATGGTTGGCAAATCAAAGACCGCTACCGCAACACGACACGGGATGACATGCCTGTTGATGAAACCATCACCACTTTTGGCGATCGGCTCATCAGCCTCGCGGAGGAAAACATCCGTCAACAGGGCGGAAGGAAAGTACATAAAAATGGAAAGCCGCATTTTTCGATCATAATCGAGGACTCCCAAAATGTGGAACCACTGCCCGACCCTGCCTTGGAATTTGCCCGTTGGGGTGAGAAAGAAAAAAAGGAGATTGAAGAGGGCCTGCAACAGCCAGGGACTGGAGAAAAACAGGCGCGCGCTGCTTATTTGGCGATTGGCTTGGGCCTGGCTCCTCACTTTAAAAGCCAATATCCAGCAAGTTGGGGACAGGCCCTCCAGTCGTTGAAAAGGTACCCCAAACTCCTTCAGGTTCTGTTCTTCGAATCACCCACTCCCGCTGGCGATCAGCTTCGCTCGAGGGCGCTCGCGGCGGGCTTGGAAAAACCTGCCTCCGCCATTCAGCTCTGGCGTTGATCATTCCCGTTCTGACCAATCTGTTTCCTCTTGACCTGTGTATTTTTCACACGCTATCTTGTCGGGCAGGAAAGAATTAGGTAGCTGGACTGAATGGCTTCCCTATCTTTGCTTGCCGGGCAAAGTGCAATTCTATTCTTAGCAGAGCGGCCCAAATCGCACATTCTTTTGGACGCCCATTACGCACAAATTAAGATGAAGAGGATTTTTGATTGCCGGATTTCCAACGGGATGTTTTTGCAGGAAAATATTTAGTGTTCGGAGTAGAATTTGGCAATTTCGAAAAACGCTTTTTTGGGAATCCAAGGCATGCCCTTGTAACGGTTCTTTCCAGGATCGCTGACGGGCACGACAACCGCGTAGCTGGCCATGTCCAAATCGTATTTCGGATTTTCATCATGGGTATAAAAGGGGTTCACAAAGGTAAAGACAAAAGCTCCCAGCACATCCTCCTCGTCCAGGATTTTCAGGATGTCCAAAATATACGCCGCCTGAACATTTTCATCTCTCCGGTAATCGCCCTTTAATTCCGGCTTTTCGCCCTCCCAATTGACTATGGCCCAGCCAACGGCTCCTTTGTCTTCGGCGCCCCGATAAGCACAACAGCCAAATTCAAGCACAACGATAGGCTTATTAAATTTTCGATAGCTGGCCAGTTGCTTGCGATAAAAGCGCCGGTTATAGGAAGCCCGATAATGATCCACTCCAACAAAATCGAATGCCGTCCAATCAATGCGTTCCCAGACTCCCGAAGCGTAGCTTAGCTTTCCATTGAAATGCAGCCTGGCTTGGTTCGCCAGCCGGTCCAGGAACTCGTCAAGATTCTTCCGCAATTTCCAGTCCAGATGAAGGACATGTTTCACGAGGCCAAGCGGAGAAAAAAGTCCGGCAATCCGTTCTTCAGTGGAATCACCGGGTACGATTCCTTGAACAAAAAGCGACGATTCGCACCCCACCACAAAATGAATAGACTCGTACCGCTGACGCAACCTTTCAGCCTCTCGGGCGCAATAGCCGATAAATTGCAGAGTATTTTCCTGGCTGTGATTGATCAAGATCGGAGAAAGCCACACCGTCATTTCAAGCTGAAGAGCAATTTCAGAGGCAAGGATTAATCGGGATGGATCGTCACCGGAGATCCGGATAGAATTGCAATGCAAATCGTTTTTGATGATTTCAATTTCGCTCCTGGCGATGGAGGCATCGAAATTTTTCCGCGTGGAGGTTTCACTTTGGTACCTGGTTCCAACATCGTAGTTGATCCCTTTATATCGCATCTCCCCTTTTCCCCGCCCTAAATCAGTCCTCAAAGAATCCGCCGCAAAATCTATTTGAGAATCGGATCGACTCGTTCAGTTGGATCTTCTCTTTAAATCCTTAGATCACACCAAGAGCCAGAGAAGGACAAAATCCACGCCGCTTAGCTGAGTGAACCGCTGTAGCCGGCTATTAATGAAGATAAGAGAAGCAAGGTCAACCCCATCCCCAGCAGGACACGCGTTCGGCCGCTGGTGCCTTTCCATTCCCCCAGAAAAATTCCCAGCAGTGTACTAAAGAGGATCGAGCTGGCCATCAGCACCGCCCATCCAACGTAGCCAATCATCCCCATGGCAGGCTCACCTGTTTTGAAACAGATGAATTGTGAACACCAGATGGCGCCAGCAACCGCGGCAAATATCAAGTTTATGGCCAAGGGCGTTTCCCTTTTGAAATAATCTCCAACGGTCCGATTTTTCAAATTCAAATAAAGACACCACCCCCCGTTGACTACAAATCCCCCGAGCAAAACCACCACCAGGACAGGCATCCCCTTCCAGGTTGCCGAAGTCACGGGATCGATAGTGAGCGCCAGCTTTTCCAGGGTTGCTCCTCCCTGCAAGCCAAAGCTCATGGCCGCGCTCATCACCCCCGAAAAGACAGCGACCATCAAACCCTTGCGAAAATCAAATTCAGCTACGGCTTTTTTCTTTTCTTCTTCAGGCAATTCCCGCTCTTTGGACATTCCGGCCATACCCACCAAAACAATGCCGATCAGCGACACGAACACTCCCAACAGAGAGGCATTGGCGGCAGGAGTCCCATATAATTTTTGCAAATTCCCCGAGATCAATGGCGGAATCAAAGTTCCAGTGGCTGAACATAGACCGCATCCGATCGCCAGTCCCAAACCGACGCCTAGATACCGGATCATCAACCCCCAGGTAAGTCCTCCCACCCCCCAAAGAGCTCCACAGATAAAACAGTATCCCATGGCATCCAGTGGAGCCTGGCTTAATACTTTGGTCAAATTGGGGGCAGTACTGAAAGCCAATCCCCAGGGGACAACGATCAGACCGAAGAGAGCATAAACCAGCCAATAACTCTCCCATGCCCAGTTTTTGACTTTTTTAAACGGAAGATAAAATACCGCACCCGCCAGTCCTCCCAGGGCAAAAATCAAAATCCCTAATACCGGATTAGCCGCAACTTGAGCCGCATCGGACATAGATGACCTCGAATAGGATATTTTTTTAGAAAAAATCGGAGGGCTGGAGGATCAAAGCAACCTTATCCTTGGGTGGCATCAAACCTTAAACAAGGCAAACCACTTGCTAAGCCTTGGAAAGACACCGGCGGCTGCGGGGATCCTCCCTCTTTTCTCATGGACAATTATTTCAATCAACGACTACCGCTTGAGCAGAACATCCTGTTCGTACCGTTTAACCTCAGCAAGCCACGTTTCTCCAGCAGGGACACCTGATTTCACGCAATAGAAATCCCATACAGCGCCGAATGGCAAGGTCTTCAGCTCCTCCTGCAATGCCAAACGGCTGGTGAAGTCTCCCTCCGACTCGGCCTGACGGAGCTTTTCCGCGGGGGCAACCATGGCAAGCAACAAGGCTTTGATCATGCACCGGGTTCCAATGACCCAAGCGGCGATCCGGTTGATGCTGGCATCGAAGAAATCCAGCCCGATCCGCGTACGTCCCAAGAAGTCACCCCAAACCAGTTCCTGCGCCAAAGCCTCCAATTCATCAGAGAGCGTGACTACGTGATCGCTGTCCCAACGGATCCCCCGGCTCACGTGGAGGGCTATTTCCGGCAAGTACATGAAAAGTGCGGAAAGCTTGTCGGCGGGCGATTCGGTCGGATGATAGTGCCCCGTATCGACGGTCAAAATCTTCTTCCGTGAAATGGCGTACCCAGTATAAAACTCATGGGAACCCACCACGTAGGATTCGGATCCAATTCCGAAGAGCTTGCCTTCGACGGAATCCACATTGAGTTTGGGATCGATTTCCTTGGCATAGATGGCATCCAGTGCCTCGATCAATCTTTGTCGCGGAGCTTTCCGATCGGCGGGTGTGTCCTTCATTCCATCTGGAATCCATAGGTTCGTGAGGCAAGTCTTCCCAAGAGCCTTGCCGAAAGCGGCGCCGATTTCACGGCAACGGATGCCATGTTCGATCCAAAATCGCCGGATGGCTTTATCGGGATGGGCCAGCGTCATACCATCGGCAGCCTTGGGATGGGCAAAGTAAGTTTGATTGAAATCCAAGCCGAATCCTTTATCCTTCGCCCAGGCAATCCAATTCTGGAATTGCTCAGGCCCGACTTCATCCCTGTCCACCTTCTTTCCACCGGTCTCCGCATAGCTCGCATGCAAATTGAAGCGGTGCTTCCCGGGGATCAAAGAAGTGGCTTTTTCAAAATCGGCCCGCAGCTCCTGGGGGGTGCGGGATTTGCCGGGATAATTGCCCGTAACGGCCAAACCGCCGCCGATATCGAGCCCCATGTTCTCGAAACCGCCAACATCGTCTCCTTGCCAACAATGCAGTGAAATGGATACTCCCGCCAATTTTTCGATGGCCCGGTTTGCATCGACTCCAAGAGCTGCATACCGTTCTTGGGCTAACGCAAAACTTTTCTCAATATTTGCCTGCCAGTTCGCCATGGTTGCAATCTCCCTACAAGAATTTTTGCCGCAAATAATGGTACTTTAAAAAATTCCTCCGCTAAAGCCAAGACAAATCACACTGCAATCCGCACTTGATCCTTTTCGGGAATCGGATAAAATCTTGCTATCGTTTTATAGAAAGGAATATCCAGATGCCTCCCTCTTCAAGAACCCGAAAGAGCTTTGAGTCGATTTGGCTTTTATTTTTGCTGGGACAAATCTTCCTGGGGCCGGGATCCTCCTGGCTTTGCGGACAGGCGGCTGCGCAAGAGTCCGCCAAAACGCCGTCGCCCGTAGTCATCCACGCGGACAACGACTGGGTGCCGCTCAATCTAGAATTAGATATTGAAGCGGGTTCTGCCCTGGACTTTTCCCGGATGGGATTTCAATGGGGGCCCGCGGGCAATTGGGGGCGGGTCATTGCCCGGCCCGACGGCCAATTTGCTTTCGAGAAAGATCCCCAAACGCCGCGCCGTTTTTATGGCATCAATTTGTGCATGGATGCCCAGTACCTACCTCACGCCGAATCCGAGCGATTGGCGGACCGTTTGGCCCGTTTGGGCTACAACTCTGTTCGCCTGCATCATTACGAACGCGATCTAGTCTCGGGCCAAAAGGTGACGACGGAATTAAATCCTCAAAGAATCGATCAAATGGATTATCTGGTAGCCGCTTTGGCCAAACGCGGGATTTACATTACCACGGATCTTTATGTCTCGCGCCCCGTACAGAAGAAGGAAATCGGATTGGAGGGAACTGGACCCGTCGGAATGGATCACTTCAAAATTCTCGTCCCGGTTCATCCCGGCGCCTGGGAAAACTGGAAACAATTCAGCCGGGCTCTGCTCAATCACGTCAATCCTTACACCCACCTGCGATATGCCGACGATCCCGCCTTGGCGCTGGTATCCCTTATCAACGAGGGCAATTTCGGAAACTTCTTCTCTGACCTGCGCACCATCTCTGAATGGCAAAAGGCTTGGAACCAGTGGTTGAGCCGGCGTTATCCTTTGAAGAACTCTCTTCAGAAGGCCTGGAATGGGAAGCTCGCCGAAGCGGAAGATCCGAACCGCGACTCCGTTGAATTCCCGCAAAATCTCTTTGGCACGGGGCCGCGGGAACGGGATTGTGTGCTGTTCTTGTCTGAAACCGATCGGGAGCTGACCCGCCGGATGACGCAATTTTTGAGAGAAGAAATCAAAACGAGCGTCCTGATCACCAACACGAACAGTTGGACTAATCACACCACTAACCAACTCACGCGCACCCTATACGATTATGTGGATGATCATTTTTATGTGGATCACCCGGAGTTCATTGAAAGGGATTGGCGGCTTCCCAGCCGCTGCCCCAACACCAGCCCCATCGTGGAGGGAGCTCCAGGCGGGAGAGACCGCTGTTTCACGCGAGTCTTCAACAAGCCTTTTACGATTACCGAATATAATTATTCCGGCCCCGGCCGCTTCCGTGGCGTGGGAGGAATTTTGACCGGCGCCATGGGGGCACTGCAGGGCTGGGCCGGCATCTGGCGTTTTGCATACAGCCACAGCCAGAAAAACCTTTTCGCCCCAGCCCCCATCAATTATTTCGACATGGCTTCCGATCCACTCAGCCAGGCCTCGGAGCGGGCCTCGCTCTGTCTTTTTGTACGAGGCGACATGCGGATGGCCCCTCACCGCGTCGCTCTCACGATGACGGCAGCGGATCTGGAAAACCCTCCGGCAGTGGTCCCTCAACTGGCGCCGCGCTGGCACTGGATCGGCTGGCTGACCAAGCTGGGAACCGAAGTGTTGCCGGATTCGTCCGTGAGTTCATCTTCGGAACTTCACCTGCCTTTGGATTGGGCCACCCCGGGAACCGGCAGCAATCAAGGGGGTGATCCTTATCAAGTGAGCAACGCGGCATTGCTTTCCGCCTTGAGGGAGAAAAATATTCTCTCTGCCTCTAATCCCACCAATCCCGACCAGCCATTTTTCAGAAGTGAGACTGGGGAAATCACGATTGACGGCCCGCGGGATCAACTAATCTTGGACACCGAGCGGACGTGCGGCGGCTATGCCCCGGCGGGGCAGATGATTCACGATAAAGCCGAAAAGGTTTCCATCTCCATCATTGGCACAAATGCCACGGTATGGGTTAGTTCCCTGGATGGCCAGCCGATCCCTCAAAGCCGACACCTCTTGATCACTCACTTGACCGACTTGCAAAACGACGGCATCCAGTATGCCGAGACTGAACGGAAGACTCTGTTGAAGTGGGGCGGGCTTCCCCACCTGGTGCGCAATGGCCAGGCCCGCATCAGAATGCAGCTCCCGGATCCGGCGAAATATGAAGCCTGGTCTTTATCGACAAGCGGACGGAGAGTGACCCGGCTTCAAACCAAGACGGATGGCCGATTCCTGGAATTTGTAGCTGATGTTGGCGCTTTTCCCAAACAAGGCGCTCAAATGCTTTATGAGCTGGTGTTCCCCTGAAATTAGCCAGGCCAGCCGTAATTTGCGAGGTAGGCGCCTTCCCTGCTTCGATGAACACTTGCTATCAATTGGTGCTGGAGGAGGGTTCAGCCCGGCTGCCCGGTTTTGCCATGCCCCCAGCGCGAAGTGCCAACGAGCGATCGGCATAGCTTTACTAATGCTGCGTGGTTTTGGCCGAACTTCGCCGAACGCTCGCTATCGCTTCGCGCTGGACCATTCAGCCCACCCGCAAAATTTTACTATTCCCCCAGGCAAAAAGCGCTAGGCAGGCCAATCGCAGACCGAGTAGCTCCAAGAGTCCATTCCTTATAAGGAGAATTAAGTGAATAAACGGGAAGTTGTAAAAATGGCACTGAGTGGCCAACGGCCACCTTACGTTCCCTGGCATATTGGATTGACCCAAGAGGCACGGGAGAAAGTTATTGCACATGCGGGTAATCAGGACCTCGACGATTTCCTCGGCAATCATCTTTTAAAGTTGGGGAACGATTTTGGTTTTTTTGACCAATTGGACGACCACCATTTTCGAGATGTTTTTGGCGTAGTCTGGGATCGAAGCGTGGACGAAGACATTGGAGTGGTAAGGGGAACAGTGCTGGCCGAGCCCACCTTGAAAGGTTATGATTTCCCCAATCCCCGAGACCCCCGCTATTTTGAAGATATTCCTGAACGCATGGCGCGGCACGGCGATTGCTATCGTCTGTTTGTCATCGGTTTTTCTTTATACGAACGGGCTTGGACACTCAGGGGAACCGAAAATCTGTTGATGGATTTTTATGAACATCCGAAATTCGTTCACGATTTTCTCGACCAGATCGCCGATTATAACATCGAGCACGTCAAGGAGGCTTTGAAATACGACATTGATGCCGTTGAATTCGGCGATGACTGGGGCCAACAGCACGGACTGCAGATGGGCCCCCGATTGTGGAGGGAATTTTTCAAGCCGGTCTTGAAGCGGATGTATGCATCGGTACGGGATGCGGGAAAAGCCGTATTTATCCATTCCTGCGGCGATGTGGATGAGTTATTCGACGATCTCGTCGAAATCGGAGTGAATTGTTTCAATCCATTCCAGCCGGAGGTCATGGATATTCATGCGTTGAAAGCGTCATACCATGGCCGACTTTCCTTTTTTGGAGGCCTTTCGACACAAAAGACCCTTCCCTTCGGAACCGTGAATGATGTGGTCACTGAAACTCGCCGGTTGTTGGAGATGGGGGCCAATGGCGGCTATATCTTCTCGCCGGCGCACGATGTGGAAGGAGATGTTCCCATCGAGAACATCTTGGCCTTCGTGGAAGCTGCCCAGTCGCAGCCGGGATTCCAAGTTTTGCGGCTTGCCCCTCAGAATGAGGATGTCTTGGATCTCGCAAATAAATTACCGGTTCAAGATCCCCCGCACGAGGAGGGGTAGCCGAGACGAAGTCGAGGCCGGTGTGGTGCGAATGCCGCGATTCTCGCCAGTCAAAAAACCTCAGACCACCCCAGACGCGGCCTGACGGCCGCGTCTTTCCCTTCCTTGTCTAAGCTGGGTTTTACCCACAATTATTTGACACCCCTGACAAGGTGAAAAAGCTGGCGTCCCGCCGTGTGCTGGGCTTTCAGGCTGCCCACACAATCTTCAGCCCGAGCAAATCCGCCGTTCCGCCAAGGCGGACGGATTTGCTCGGGCTGAAAAAATTTCACGAACGATGTTCCAGGGGCTTGGCCATCTCTTGATGCGGAAAAGTACATTTTGCCCGGGCGCGCGGGGATCAAAAAAGAATGCCGGCTTAACCCTTCTCCAGCACTTCTTTGACTCTAGTTGACAGGAGGTTGGCACTAAAAGGCTTCTGAATAAAGTTTATCTCTTCGTCCAGAACTCCATGGTGAGAAATGACATTTGCCGTGTAACCTGACATGTACAAGACTTTCAAAAAAGGGGAAATTTGGCTAAGCTGTTCATAAAGCAATTTCCCGTTGGTGTCTGGCAGCACGAGGTCAGTCAAGAGCAGATGGACTGAGCCGGGATAAGAGCGGAATTGTTCCAGCGCGGTCTTGCCGTCGGATGCGTGCAAAGTAGTATAACCCGCTCTCTGAAGGATATTCAGAGAGAGGGTGCGCACTTGCTCTTCGTCTTCTACCAACAAAATGGTTCCATGTCCAATGGCCTTGGTTTCCCCGTTTGCCGGCGCAGAATCAGGAAGGGCAAGCGCGGCGGCATCGCTCACAGGGAAGTAGATACGAACGGTTGTTCCTCGTTCCATTTCACTGTAAACGGAGATGTGTCCTCCATGTTGTTTTGCGATTCCAAAGACGGTGGCAAGTCCAAGGCCTGTCCCTTTTCCCCTTTCCTTGGTTGTAAAGAAAGGCTCAAATATATGGCCGAGGGTTTCCTTGTCTATTCCGCCGCCGGTATCGCTGACTGTCAGCAGGACAAAGGCCCCCGGCAAAATCCCCTCGCGTTGGCGCGTATACTCCTCGTCAAGGACCACGGTGGAGGTTTCAATAATCAACCTTCCGCCCGAGGGCATGGCATCCTGGGCGTTGATGCTTAAATTCAGGAGGATTTGCTCAATTTGTCTGGCATCACCTTTGATTCCGGGCAGATCCGGCTCCAAATGGGTTTCGATGGCCACGTCTTCCCGCAAAGTTCGGCGGAGCAGCTTGACAAAGTCGTCAATAACTGCGTTTAACTGCAGCCGCTTGAATTCGAGAGTTTGTTTGCGGGCAAAGGCTAGCAGTTGGCGCACCAGGTCGCGAGAACGCTCACCAGCACGATGGATTTCACTGACACTGGAGAGGAAGGGGCTGTTGGGAGGGAGATCTTCCTCCAGCAATTCGCAATAGCCCAGAATGGGGGCCAGCATGTTGTTCAGGTCGTGCGCTATTCCGCCAGCCAATTGTCCCACAGCCTCCATCTTTTGCGCGTGCAAGAGCTGTTCATGGAGCTTCTGCCGTTCGGTATTATCTATGATTATGCCCCGCATGCCAGCAAATCGTCCATCTTGCAGGATGGGAGAAACGTAAATGCTTATCGGAAATGAGGTGCCATCTTTGCGGATAGATAGATACTCGCCTTCGCTGCTCGACATCTGTGTGGCGATTTTCTTCCAGATTTGTTGGGAACGTTCCCTATCTTGAGGGGCGAAAGTTGACAAAACCTCAATCCCTTTTTGGAAATCGTCGCTGGTCAAGCCGTAGATCTTCAATCCTTGATGGTTGATGTAAGTTAAAACTCCCTGGACGTCGGTTTCAAAGACGGTTTGAGGAAGCAGGTCAGCCAATTCAGAAAACCGCTTTTCGCTTTTCTGAAGAGCGTCAGCGGCCTTTTGCCGCTCCAAGGCAATTTGTTTTTCGCGTTCCGCTTCTATCATGCGGCGGCGCAGGCGGTAGTGAGAGATGCTCCAACCACCGGTAAAGAGGAGAATCATCAAAACTCCTGCCATGCTTCCCCTAAACCACAAGGTGCGATAAAATGGCGGGACAATGATCAAATCCAATGTGGTCTCTTTTTCGCTCCAAAACCCATGGTTGTTTTTGGCTTTTATCCGGAGCGTATAACTCCCAGGGTCGAGGTTGGTGTAAGTGGCCTTTAAATCCGGGCTGGCCTGTTTCCAGTTAGTGTCGTATCCCTCCAGCTTGAAATAACAGATGTTCTTTTTTGGCGCTCTGAAATTCAAAACCGCCATTTGAAAAGTAAGGTCGGAACGACTGGCCGGGATTTCCAATCGGCTGCTTTCGGTAATGCTCCTGGTGAGCGGAGACCCCGGCATTCCGGGCCGCATTTCCTGGCCGGATATTTCCAGGCGGGTAAGCACTATTGTAGGCTTAGCCAGGTTTGTTTCGACTTCCCGAGGATCAAAGAGCACAAAACCATCTGGCCCGCCAAAAAGCAATTCCCCTGAGCTCAAGGCCAGCCTGGCCCCCCAGAAAAATTGACGGCTCAGAATCCCGCCGGCGTGATCAAAGGTGAAACAATGACGGGTGGTGGGATCCCAACGGAGGAGTCCTTCGTTAGTGGACACCCAGAGATTCCGCTGGCGATCTTCCAAAATTCCAGTTATGCGGTCGCTCGGAAATCCATCGGCAGTGGAAAAATGCTCAGTCTGAAGCGTCAGCGGATCTAACTTAAACAATCCGATATTGCTGGATCCAATCCAAATTTGACCTTGTTGATCTTCCAAAAGATCGGTGATCAAGGCACTAGGGACGGCAGGTATTTGGTCGAATCGCAGGGGAATGTGTTCCCAGTTTTCTGTCTTGGGCTTCCAGCGGTTTAATCCTTTTCGAGTCCCCACCCAAACGGTTCCATTGCGAGAAATGAGCAGCGACCAGACATAATCGTCGCTCAAACTGTCAGGTTTGGCGGGATCGTGGCGAAAATAGGCCATCTGCCCAGTGGCGGGATCATACCGGTCCAATCCGCCTCCGGCAGTTCCGATCCAAAGACGTTTTTGCTGGTCCTGGGCCAGCCGCCAGATGTTCGTGGAACCTAGCGAGTTGTGGGAGCCGGGATTGGAGGCAAATCGTTTAATATTTCCAGTATGAGGATTTAATCGATACAAACCGCCGTCCCAACTACCCACCCAGATCTGACCGCCAGGAGCGTGCAGCATGGCCAGAATATTATTGCCGCCAAGACTCTTAGGATCATTGGGGTTCTTTCGGAACCACTTGTAGGTTGAATTGGCAGGGTCAATATGGGCTAACCCGCCACCATCCGTGCCAATCCAAAATGTTCCCCCTTCATCCTCGAGAAAGCAGGACACCAATTTTTGCGAACCCTCATTGTCGTCACTTGGCATTGCCAGGTGAGTGTGGAATGGAGAATTGAGACGATTGGCGTGGCTCACCCCAGACGGATATGTCCCCACCCAGAGATCGCCGGTCCGGTCCTGGCAGATGGAGCGAACCGTGTCGCTCATTAAAGACAGCGGGTCAAACTTCTTATTTCGATAAGTGTAATATTTTGCGGTGGCGGGATCTAAAACAGTCAGTCCGTTATCATCCGAGCCTATCCAAATGTTCCCCTCCTTGTCTACCATTAAAGCATACGCCCTGGGCTGGGGGCTGCCGGGCCGACGGGAAGAATAGAGATAACGTTCAAAAGTTCGGCGTTGAGGATCCATGCGGCAAAGCCCGGCGCTAGTCCCGATCCAAAGATTTCCTTTGGAATCTTTCGCAAGTGCCGTCACTTTGTTGTCCACTAGACTGTTGGGATTCTTTTCGTCGTGAAAATAAAATTGGTAATGATGAGTCAACGGGTTCAATTGAGCCACTCCACTACCATCGGTTCCCACCCAAACCCTTCCTTGCGTGTCGAGACATATTGTGTTGATAGCATTCGTGGCGTTGGATCCTGCATTGGGTGAAGCAAGTGGGAAATTTTCGCTCAAGCCAGTTTGAGGATCAAAAAGACCGAGTCCCGCATCTTCACTTCCGATCCAGATTTTTCCGTCGGGATTTATGGCAATATACTTTATTGCGTTGGAAATCAAACTCTTGGGTTGATTGGGATCATGCCGGAAATGGATGAACTGTTCCTTGTTTCGGCTCCAACAATCCAGACCATCATTTCTTGTCGCAATCCATATGTCGCCGTGCGAATCTTCAGCCAAGTCCCAAATTTCATTGCCGCACAAACTGGCGGGGTCTTTAGGGTCATTTCGGTAAATCCGGAATTCATGTCCATCATACCGGACTAATCCATAGCTTGTGCCAAACCACATGAACCCTCGGCTATCTTGGATAATGGATTGGCCTACGGCCGCGGGAAGGCCGTCTTCCGGCATCAATCGCTTGAAAAGCAGATTTTCTGAAGCGGCGGGAGCACTGGCGTTGACACACTCCCCATTCGCGGACAAGAACACAAAAAAGGAAAAAAGAAGAAGTTTGGCGAAAAGCCGGTTTTGTGCAACCATCTGCCTAATGAAAATAATGGTTCTTTCAACAACAGAATTCACGTCAGTTGTTCTCATAGGAATCCTCCCGAAGAACCAACGGCAAGTGACAAACGGAAACCCAAAAACAAGCAAGGGGAAGGCCGCTATATTCTGGTATCCCCTAGCAAAACGACTTTCTGTCGCGCGGAAGGGGACGCGCAAAAATTCGTCGGTTAACTCTTTAAAAGACCAATGCTCGGCTCATCAAACTTTCCAGGTATATTTTCCAAATTTATTCCGCCAGGATCGAGGAATTCTTGTTCCATTGTGCGACCGAAGAGAGGTTGTGAGGTCATCCTGACTTTTGACAGCATCAGGAGGTTGTTCGAGGAGAGTCATCCGTTCTGCCAGGTGCAATTTAAGTTTTTCGCCTACCTCGCGCCTCTTGACCAACGACCGTCCTTCCAGGGGATCACACAACACAACCTTGCGGTAGGTGGAATTAGAGGCTTGTGAATTCTTGGCAAAGTTGGCTTCAGCTCTCCCAAACTAGCCCACCTTAGCATATGCACAAGAAGGTTCCAAGATATTCTCTAGGGATATTCTTTACGGGTGCTAACAGAGGTGACATAGACAAATAGGCCCTAGTCAAAAGTCAAATAGCGCCTGTCTGCATCGTCCCGGTAAGCTTTTTCACGCCAATTGCCGCGGTTGAGACAATGAATAAAAGCTCTCGGACGAGTGGCGCAGCGGCCTCGTCCCATCTAACACCTCGCTGATCCCGCAACTGCATTGGATTTTTCTATACGATCAAATATATCTTTACTTTCTGCAAAATTCAAAATACTTAAATTTTAGCAGAAAGGCACTTTTGCATTGAAACGATCGCTCCAGAAGGTCCGCCATTAACGGTATCTATGCTAAGACATACGCCATTCCACTATTCAGCCTTTCCGAACTCGCACGCTCCGATGTCTGGCTTTTGCGGTCTGGCGTGGCCCGCGAAATCGTCTTTCACTTCCTCGAGCGGCACCCCGCGGCTTCTGGCAGAAGGGACGAAGCCCGACAGTCTCCGGCTTCCAGGGCGAAAATCAATTTTGATTCCATCGAGAGTGCCGAAAAGATTATTCCGCGGAGTCACCCCTCCCGTCAGCATATTGGCGCCGCGCACCAGATTATTGGCCACGTCAATTCGATTGATTTTCCAGTTGTCCATTCCCCCACGCAAACCCGGGCCTGCCGCGTCTTCGCGCCATATCGTGTTGTTGTATACCTTGATATTTTCAGCCCACCACAATTCAATCCCAGCATCAGGACCCGGGATGATGATGTTATTCCTGACCACGCTGTCCCGAATGTGTTCTTGTCCCGGAAGATAATTAGTCGATCCTGAGGGATTTCCCAACGAAATCCCCCGGTCGCAATTAATAATGGCATTTCGCTCCACCGTCACATTTTTTGACCGTACCCAAATAAATATCGCTCCTCGTGCCCCGCCATTGTGCCCTTTGATATTGATGAACAAGTTGTCGCTGATCTGCCAGTCCTCCAGGGCCATCATATCAATGGCCGTGATGTAGTCTCCCTCATACAGCCAGTCCACGGGAGGAACCTGGGTATTCTCAAAACGGCAGTACCGAATCGAGCCTCCAGAGGCCTTTCCCTCCAAGGAAGTCGATCCTTTAATCATGCGAACTCCGATATCCCTAAAATGGCATCCAAAGATGTGAACGTTTCTGGGGAAATTTTCCGCTTCGATCTTCACCCCGTAGGAACGACATTCGGCAAAGGTCAGATAAGCAATAGTGACGTTATCTACATTTCCGATTTGGAGCAGATCTTTATCGGGACGACCAGCGTAGAAGCCTCCCCCCCTTATCGTTGCCTTCGCCGGATTTCCACTGGCTCCGCGGATCACGACATTCTTCCCTTTTTTCATGTAAATCGGCTCCGCAAGGTCATAGGTTCCATCGGCAACCAGGATGGTGACATCATGTGGTGCGTTTTCCAGAACCTGCCTCAGTTCTGCCGTATTCTTCACCCATTGAACCGCACCTTCCGGTTTTGGCAGAGCGGGTATTTCCTTTTCCAGAGGGCAATCCAGAGTCAGCGCCAGCAACAAAGGATAAAAGAGAGCCGCGAGAATGGTCATTTCATCTCCATAGGTAGAAAGTTTGTAACTACTCAGGTAGACAGAATTCAGAATGCCCCGCGAATAGGCGGCCTGCACAAACTAGTGAGCCTTTTGCCACACAACCAAGTCCCCAACTCTCGTCGCTGGCGCTTCCCTTCTGAATACTGAATTCTGACTCCTGGCTACCTGAGCAGTTGCGAAAGTTTAAAATAAAGAGCAACTACTCAGCACCCTTCCACGGGGCAGCCACGATGAGTGGGATTAACGAGGAGCGCGAAGCCTGGCCCCCCGGCCGGAGCTCGGCCATCTGGCCAAAAGCCCACGGCTGACTGGAAAACGTTCGCCCTGGCCGCCCTTCGTTCGAGAATCTGAGCCGTTGCCGGAAATCATTCAGGAGCCTAACGGGAGGTGCCTTTTTTTCTCTGCCCGAGTCTTGGCACCCTGCATCTCACGGGATTTTTATTTCGTAAGAATGCAAATGCCTGCTGTGCAGTTGAAAAGCTTGATAAAGCGGTTCAGTCCCATAGCGGACGTCGGGAGTGAAATGGAAACTCCAGCTTTCATTTTCGAGCAGGAGCGGGAGAAGAGTTCCCGAAGGAACATCATTCGCGAGCTTGATGATACTGGTCCGTTCCTGTCCCCCCGTCCACTCACGCTGCTTCTCCTCCTCCATCAGCCCAGTTTCATCCAGCCAGGAAGAGTCGGAATAAACCCGGCAGCGGCGCCAGCTATTCTTGTCAAACGGGTCCATCCCCTGGTTCATCTTCACCCAAATGGTGGCCTCTTCGCCCGGCTCCAAAATCCCATTCCCATTTCCTTTGCCTTCGGTCACAGTCCGCTCCACCAAGCTACCGCCTCCCTGATTCCCCTTTTGCCGGAACTGTTGGAATGTGACCGTCCTTCCATCCAAAATTTCAACACCCTCTGGAGCAACGAGAACCTCGGGAACGATCAGCACGTCGAGGTCCTGGGTGCTTTCGTACCACCCGTCATAAATGAATTTAACCCTCAGCCGCGCGGACGCCAGAGGGCCCATCCCCGAAGTGAATTTGACCTTGAACTCTTTGCTCAAATCCTTCACGGCCCCGGCTCCCAATCGCGGAATAGTGCATGAACCAGAGAGGATCGCCACGGTGGGGTAATCGCTCTCCAAAAGCACCTTGACTTCCTCCATCGCTATGCCCCGCGGATTGTAGATTTGCAAAGGAAACGGCAATTCCAGCTTGGCTGGATAGATCGGTTTGTCTCGTTTGGTCAAGGGGAGCAGCAACGGCGGTTGTCCGCCAGCGCCGGGTCCCGCAAAGCTGATCTGGTGCCCTTCTCCGTTCAAGGAGAACGTCAGACGTCCCTGGCTGTCCGCCACAACGGTTTTCTTTTCCAGAGCGCCCCGCGCCAGATTGTAATCAAAAAGTTGATAGGTTTTTGCGGAGCTGTAGAAAGGAGCCGTGGTTACCGTCAATTGGCGGCCCACCACGGGAGGTCCGTCGGGAGCCCAACGGCGTGTAGTGATCCGCAACCCTCCCTGGGAAACCTCTTCCAGAAAAGTATAGCCGGGATCCCCGCCCTCCGTTTTGACATGGAATCCGCGGACGTCAAAAGAGGCAAAGGGATTGGAGTAACTCCAGGTTTCGGGAATATTGTCCAGAGTGGGATTGTCGAAAGCGCGTTGGTGGAACTCGAATGTTTCGCCGATGGAAGTGGCCCAGTGGCGGTGGTATTCATCCTGGCGAAACTCAAAGGCAACTTGAGAATCCCTCGCATAGGCATCCCTGGTCTCTTCATGATACTGGCTGATGTAATCTCCGCTGGCGCGGACTAGCCGGATCATGCTCTGCCGGTGACTGGACACATGGTCTTTGGGGCGCCAGAGTACTTGCCGCCCCTTTCCCCCGACATAAAATTCGGGACCGGGATTAAAGGCCGACGCACTTCCGATCAATTCAGGGAAGCGGGCGCTTAAGTACAGGCTCATGAAGCCCCCCATGCTCAATCCGGAAGTGGCTCGATGCCGCCGGTCTTTCAAGGTTCGAAATGTGGAGTCGATGTGTTCCACCAATTCGAGGAAATAAGCGCCAAAATCCGTCTCCCCCCCATTTTTCATGATGTCATAGGGGGCGCCCCCGTAAAATCCCGTGTAACTGCGGGCAATATAGCCGTCCACGCAGACCACGATGGCATCGTGATGAGCTACAAAGTCCGCCATTTTCGGAATCGTGTCCGTCCCGTTGTCATACTTCTCCACCGTGTAGCGGTCACTATGGCCGTGAAAATAATAGATGACGGGATAAGACTTTCGGCTGGTTTCATAATCTGGAGGCAATAGGATCCGATAATGGCGCGGCTCATTAAAGGTCCGGGAATAATGATCCCGATCGATAAATGGTTGCGCGGCCAATGCTGTCAAACTACCAAAGAGCGCGCATAAGACGGCCAAGCCAATATTCCGCTTCATGGGTATTCCCCCTTGTCATTCGAATTTCAGAGTGGTGAGATTTTTCCGAAATCCCCGCGTCAAGGCGAAAAGATAGATTATCCCCAGAAATATCCAGACCGTGCCCAGTCTCAGGGAAAATTGGGAGAGATTGACCCAGAGGCAAAAGCAGACGGCAAATGCCACGGATGGAATTGCCAGGTTCAACCAGATTCCCCTTTGTTGCAATCGGAAGTAGAAATGCCGGACCACCGCCAGATTGACCAACATAAAACCGAGCAGGGCGCCAAAATTGACTAGTTCAGCCGCTTCGGTATAGCGTAGGATGAGGGCGCCCGCCAGGTGAATGCTTCCCATCAGCACAACACTGTAGACTGGGGTCCCGAGGCGTGGATGTACATAGGCGAAAAATCGTCTGGGCAATAAGGCGTCTCGTCCCATCCCCACCAAGAGGCGTGAAGCGCTGGCCTGACCGGTGATGGCGCTGGCCAATCCACCCACCAGCAGGACGAACGAAATGCAGAGGTAGAGCAGGTTCCCGCCAATCAGCTTTCCAATGTCCATGAAGGCCGTTTCCACGGGATTGAAACTGGCGTAATTGGGCCAAACCATTTGGCCCAGGTAACTCTGAAGAATAAAGAGGCCGCCCGCCAGAAAACAGACGAGCAAAGTGGCGCGCCAGATGTCTTTGCCGGGATTCTTGGCATCTTCGGAAAGTGTGCTGATTCCGTCAAACCCCAAGTAAGACAGGGCGGCCAACGAAGTAGCCCCCAGAATGGGTTTCCACTCAAAGTGCTCGGCATTGAAAAAAGGTCTGGAGGAAAACAACATTCCCTCGCCGACTCCATTCAAAAGGGCTCTTAGAGCTACCAGGACAAACCAAATCAATGAACCAATCATGATGGCGTTTAAGACCAGGTTAGCCCGGGCTGTAACGCGGATGCCTCGCAGATTAATCATAGTAATCCCGGCAGCCGTCAGAACCGCCCAGATCCAATAGGGGACTTGCGGGACCAGTTTGTAGGCCGTCAGCCCGACGAAGATAACGCTGAGCAATGGGATCAACACATAATCCAGGATCATCCCCCAGCCGGCCAGAAAGCCGATGTACGGATTCAATCCCTTGGAGGCGTAAGCATAGGTGGAACCAGCTTCAGGGTAGGCCGCCGCCATTCGCCCATAGCTGATGGCGGTCATGCTCATAACCACCATAGCCAGCAGATACACTAATGGCAAGTGCCCCTGGGATTTCACGCTGGCAATGCCAAACATGGAGTAAGGCGCCGTCGGGCCGACAAAAGCCAAACCAAAAAGCACCAAGTCCCATAAGGAGAGAACCCGCTTAAAACCTGAGCTGGCGGGGGATTGATCGGAAGTTGCCGGGGCTTGAGTTTTTTCCATAGACATCAAACAATGTGCTCCTTTGGTGTGTCGAATCGGTGCCGCCGATTCCAGAGTACGCTAAAAACGACCTGTCCAATTAAGTTCCCCGAATGAGGAGAGGAACACTACTGCCGCTCCACTCGGCTCCCCACTTGAAACAAGATAGGAGTACTTCGGACTGTTTGTATCCTCGCACGCCCCCAGAACAGCTACGCCCGAATATGCAAATCCTCATTGCCCTTCTGCCTGTTTCATTTCCGGGAACTCCAGTTTGCGGCTTGTGGCGTAGGTCCGGATGAATTGCGCCAACCCATCATCCCATTTTTCCAGACCGATATTTTCGAGCGGCTCCAGCATGTATTCAAGCCCGATTCTACGGTCGGCGCGGTGGTCCTTCAAATCGTCGAGGATATGGACAAAGTCTCGTCCCCCCACGGAGCGGTTCTTCGGGTACCGGCTTTTTTCCCAGGTGGCCTTCAATCCAGCCCACATGGTTGCCCGATCGGAAAGGCACTGAAATATCCGAGCGTGCGCTTGCGCGAGCAAGGATACAACATCCCGATGCCGTTCCTGATTTTGCGCCTCGGCGGCCCGAAGCATCAGATCCTCGACCTCAATTAAACTGGCCAGCATCGTAACATAATGCCGTTCGAACTGGGCGATGGAGAGCAATACTTCCAGGTTGTAACGGTTGCGGGATACAGCGCCAAGTTTGCCCTGCAACGTTCCAATGGCCAAGTCTAGCCGTCGCCGAACTTCCGGCATCCGGGCGAGAACGTGGGCATAGCGGCGCGAGAAGGTTCGATCAACCACCAGGGTTTCATCATAGGCAAAAGGCAGAGTCGGAGGCTCGATCCTTAAATCGATCCGAGTGGTGTCCCGCCCCGGGCCTGCCCAACTTCCGTAGGAAGGCTTGAGGCGCGTGGCCGGAACACGATCGAGGCTCGACTCATAAAACCGGGCTCCTTCCTCCAGCGTCCGATAGACGTCGATTAAGTCCTGGTTGCCCGGCCCATAGAAGACATCCATGAAATCGGCCACTACCTGCTCCACGCGGGGTCCGTCAGGGGACCACCCGTACTGGCTTACGACAATCCATCCCAGCCAAAAGGTTTCGTTGTGCAACCCGGAATCGTCCCAAGCCGCGGCATAGGTGCCGATGAGTTCCTGGGGGGCTTTGCCGAGAAGCTGCGCAATCAGGCTGGGGGGCTCTTCCAGATGTCCGGTGATTGCGCGTCCATTGTCCTGAAAATTAGAGGAAAAATAGTTGGGGAAAAGAAGCTCCGCTCCTTGCTGGGAGCTGTAAATGAGAGATGGAACACCCACGTCTCGCAGTCCCTGGTCCCAGCCTTTGCTTCGGCCAAGCACGCTCACCCCGTTGATCAGCCCTTTGGGAAGCAGCTTGAGATGCTCCTCCTGGAGCGGATATTCCACCCAGCAGAGCATCTTGCGATCCCGCTCGCCCAACCATTTGTACATCCGGTTGACATATTCCACCCAGGTCAGGCTCCGGTTCTGGTCGTTGTAGGGGCGCTTCTCCTGGCATTTGCCGCAAATCCCGGCATAGTAAACTTCGTCCGTCGAGGCATGGAAATATTTGACGCCGGGGGTGGCATCGATCATGTCCTGGTATAGGTCTTGAATCAGGGAGATGGCTTCCTCGTCACACATACAGGCCTGGTAATTGCTCTTTTCGTCGGCGCGCAAGTGTTTGAATTCTTCATGCTTCAACACATAAGCCATGTGGGCGGGCGCTTGGATCTGCGGAATAAGTTGGATATGGCGTTCCAGCGCATATCTGGTGAGGTCCTGCATTTCGGCTTTAGTAAAGGCTCCCGGGGCGCCAATCACCGGGTGACGAGGGAACTCGTACTTATCTTCGATCTCAAAACCGATCATGTTCATTTTGAAGAAAGCGGCCCAACGGATAAAACGCTTCAATGTCTCTGGGCGATCTTGGTGATGTTTGGTGTCCCAGTGAATGAACCGGAGCGGCAGGGCAGGCCAATCCTCAATCTCGGCTTCAGGCAAATGCCCGGCTCCCGTTGTTTTCATGCGAATCAGTTGAAGCAAGCTCTGAACGCCATAAAAAAGACCCGGGGCGCCATTCCCGGTAATCTCGATCCTTTGAGGAGTGATCGTGAGCAGGTAAGCCTGTTCCAGAGTCGACGCTGGAGCCATTTTGACGGCGCCAGGAACAACCCGGAGAACGATCCGCCCTGGTCCGGTTCCCGCGAATTTCAAGCCATGCAATTCGAGCGCCCCTTCCTTTAGGGCGCGGACCGAGATATCCCCAGCCTCCACTTGTAGCGCGACGCCCCACGTCGAATCGATCGTGATTTCATGCCCGTTCAATTGAACTTTCCTAGCCGCGGGGATTAGACTGTAGCCGAATAATCTCAGCTCATTCACAAATCCCTCGGGAGCAGGTCCCGCGAATCCGGAAATTGAAATTGTGAACACGACAATAACCAGGCTGAACAATCTTTTCATGGATCTCCTCGACGCGCCGTCTCCCGTTCAGAGACGGCAGATCATAAAATCTTCATAATTATCCGACTCTCCGCGGCCAAGTGATCAATTCAAGAAGCACATAGCCTTAAGAGAGGATTTTGGGAAGCATCAATGGAATCGCAATCCTATGTTTGTGAAGCTTAACTGATCGCTCGTTGACATTTCGCAATTCTGGCATTGTAAAATGAGGCAACTATGCCAAACGAAAAAGCACGAAGCGCAAGCGAGTAGCCAGGTTGGCGGCATAAAAACATTCCGCTAAATCTCCATAGAAAATCCCCGTGGCAGAGACCTCACAGGTCTCCAAGACCTGTGAGGTCTGGAGATTTTCATTGTCTTGTTGAGCCAGCCCTGCTGGCATGAGTGGCTCCTCTGAAACTTAAGAGAAATCGCCCGAGCCGGAGCATTTACAAATCTTCTGGAAGGGCTGCATATCACCAACTCGAACAGCATCTATTTCTCAGAGACCGCCAAAACAGGAAGAGGCTATTCCTCCGCCTGTCGAAATTCCTTTAATGGCATCACCGGAATCTTATGTTGGGCCATAAATTCCCCGCCGACATGATCGAGTCTCTCCATCCATTTCTCCAATTCGATGCTCTCTTCCGGCGCGATCATATAGGAAAGATCCGACCGCCGGTCAGCGAAGTGATCTTTGACATCGTCCATGATGTGCACGAATTTTCTTCCCGCCACTTCCCTGCCCTTGGGAAACCGCTCCACTTCCCAGATTTGCCGGAGTTTTTCGAAAGTTTCTTTCCGTTCCGCAACCAGCTCCTCCGCCCTGCGATAAGCCTGGGCCAAATGATTAAGAGCGCCACGCGGATCCGCGTCCAAAGCGGATGCACGAGCGCGATTCAGCGAATCTTCCACGGATTGCAGACCCAGCAGCAGGCGCTCCTGGTGTCCCGCGAGCAAAGCTATGGAAAGGAAGACTTCCAGGTTGTGCCGGTTCCGTGAGACATCGAGCATCTTTTGCGTCAGGTTTCTAACCAGCCGATCATTTTCCAATAGCAGGGCGGCGGCTTCCTTGATTCTGGATCGATAATTCTCCTGGTACACGGGGATGAAATCCAATCCAGGCAGGGAAGGAAGTCCCGGCACGGGCAAAGTCCAGTCATAGCGCAGTGTGCCAACTCCCTTCCCACGCGAGTTTCCATAGCCTTCCCCGCGAACCTTTGAAATGGCGCGATCCCAAGAGGAATCGAAAAACTGGGCCTGCTTTTCCATGAGTTCATAGATTTCCGTCATCCCAGCGGCGGAAGGGCCATAATAAATCTTCATGAAATCGGCGACGGTCTGATCGACGGAGGCCAGACCGGAACTCCAACCCTGCTGGGCAACGGTCGCCCATCCCAACCAGAAGGTCTCACTGTGCAGCCCAGAGTCGCTCCAAGCCGCCCCGTAGACCCCGAGGGGATGAATCGTGCGCACCCTGGCGGAAATCTCCTCATAGGCCTGATCCAGCCGCCCCGGCATGTAGCGGTTTCGGTCTAAATACCCAAAGTTGTTCGGAAAAAGTAATTCCTCTCCCTGCATGGGAGTATAAGCTAAGTGCTCCATCCCATGAGCCAGTGCCATCTTGATTTCCTCGGGATCCGCGCCTGGGATCCCATCGATGAGATCTTTGGGGAGAAGATTGGTATGTGGCTTCAAAAAAGGATATTCGACCCATGCCAGCATGCGGCGATTCCGTTTTTCCAGGAAGTCGTGAGCCCGGCGAACAAATTCCACCCACTCCAGGCTGCGATTCTCCGGATTGTATGGTTTGGAACACAGGGGGCAACTCCCGGCATAGTATACTTCGTCGGTCGAAACAAAGAAGTAATCAATCCCGCGGGTGGCCTTGATCAAATCGTCGTACATCGAGAAGATCAAATCGTAACTTCGCGGATTGCAAAGGCAGATCTCGTAATTGTTGCCATCGGAGCGCAAATCGGCAAATTCCAGATGCTTGAGAACATAAGCCATGTGGGCTGGGGCTTGAACCTGGGGGACCACCTGAATGAACCGCTCCAGCCCATAGTTGACAATTTCCTGCAACTCCACGGAGGTAAAGGCGCCGGGAGCCCCTATGACCGGATGTGACGGGTATTCGAATTTGTCTTCCAGTTCAAAACCGATCATGTTGACTTTGAAACGGGCCGACCAGTCGAGATACCTTTTCAGGGTCTCCATCCGGTCTTGGTGGTGCTTAGTATCCCAGTGCAGAAACCGAAGCTGGGTGCAGGGCCAATCTTCCAGAGTGCAGTAGGGCAAAAGAAGATTCCCTCCGCGGCCTGTCTTCAGCAGCTGTAGGAAGGTTTGAACTCCATAAAACAATCCCTGATCGCTATTACCGGTAATTTGAACAGCGTCGGAGGAGACAGTCAACCGGTAGGCTTGATGGTCAATCTCAGCGGCAGCACCCGTTTTCACCGTTCCTTCCGCCACTCTCAAAAGAATCTTTTTCGCGGTCTTCGCCCCTGCCTTGCCAAGTTCGAGGGAGTGAAATTCTTTCAGGTCTCGCAACAGGGTACGCAAGGCAATGTGATTTTCCGGCAATCTACCCCCATCATAGTTCCAGGAAGCATCCAAGGATACTTCCCCTTCCTTAAGCAAGACTTTTTGGGGAGACGGGACAACCGAATATCCTCGCAAAAATAAGCTGGTGGGCGCTGAACTTGCTAAGATCGAAACCTGAAAAATCGCCGAGAACCAGAGAATGCCTATCCATTTGATTTTCATGAATTCCTCTTTATTTCATTTTTGTATAACAGCGGCAACTTGAAGAGCCGGGAGGCTTGGCGAAATCATAAGGGCCGGCTCAATGCATAAGGTGGGCATCAAAAAAATTCTTCATGTTAATAAAAGCTTCCATGGAAAACTCATGTTCCCCGGGGAGGCGGTAAATTGCCAAATTTTTATCGAGGCCCAATTTGACGTATGCCGGTTCCACTTGCCTCACAAATTGGTCCACCCCCTCGCTGGGCATGCCGATATCCTGCAAGGGAGCCCAAAGCATCAATGGGCGCGGGGCCATGGCTGCGGCAAAATCGCCTTGATCCCCCAAAAGCAGCATGCCGGGCAGCCACCAGTAGAATCCGTGGTAACCAGGCGTTCCTTTCCGCAGCAAAATTTCAACGGATCCAACCCCGCCACAAATCGAGGCAGCAGCCGCGATGCGGTCATCGACTAACCATGTGTAAAAAGTCGTGATGCCACCGAAGGAAAGACCGGCCATGCCGATGCGATGAGAATCCACTTCAGCTCGTTGTTGAAGGTAAGTGACCGATTGCCTGATTTCATAGATGATCGCACCCATCAAGGTGCGGCCGTGCGCCAGGAGATTTTTGGCTTGATCGTTGGTGTCGGGAGTTCGAATATCCAAACCGCGTTGTGTCAATGCCAGAGTTACATATCCCTGCCGCGCAAGCTCTCTGGCCCATCCTAATAAACGCTGGTGGGGCTTGGTTTCTCCGGGCCGCGTCCATTCCCCTTTCCCAAAGTTGAGAGTGCTCTCAGATTCCCTGCTGCCTCCGGTCCCGTGAAGGCAAATGATCGCCGGCAGCCGCCCTGAAATCCTGGCAGGCCGCATCAGATAGGCCATCGGCCGTTCACCATCCAGAGACTCCCATGCGATATCTTCCAATACAATGCCGTCCTTTTCTTCCTGAACTTTCCCCAATTTGACCGAAACGTCCGGTGGACCCGGCGGGATTTTGAGTAAAGCGGCAAAAGATTTCATGGCGGATTTTTGGTTCCGAGAGGATGGCTTTTCCGCACTGAACAGAACGATTCCCGCAAAAATCCAAAAAATAAGAGCCAGAGCCCAATATTTCCATTGACGCATCATGGAACAATCTCCAGCGGTTTGATGGGGTCCATTGAACAATGGCGGCTACTCCGCTCTCCCCCTCCTAGTCATCGAATCAAGAAGCACAAAGCTTAAGAGAGCGTTGAAAGCAGCAGCCCTGAATTACAAATCGATGCAGGGGAAACCGGGCCGATCGCTCGTTGGCACTTCGCGCTCTGTGCGGGGCAAAACAACGCAACCCCACAAAGCGAAAAAGCACGAAGCATCGGCAAGTGATCAAAGGGGCGGCACAAAACCATGCGGTTCAATTTCCTTGAAAGCCAAAGAGAAAGTGTCCGGACCAAAGGAATTGCAAATAATGCAATATTTTTCGCGGGATGCGCCAGTTCGTCGAATACAATATTTCCTCAAGGACAAAAGGCATCACATCCCGGCTCTGTAGCGGCTACCTCAGCGGCGAAAAAGCGCCAGCAGCTAATTGGCTCTATCAAAGCTCACTTGGAAGCAACTCCGCACCAGTGGCATACAAATTGGAGTAAAACTTTGGCCGCTGCAATCACTGAATCGATTTCCAGATATTCATCCGCGGCATGAGTATTGCCGCCGCGAGCCCCCCAAAGCACTGCCGGAATTCCAAATTGATGGAAAATATACATGTCGCAAGGGCCTTCCAGACCCGTAATCTCGGGGGCACGGCCTAAAGCCAGCGCAGCACTTTTTGCAAATTCTTGGACAAAAGGATCCTCGAGCGAAATGGCGGAACCAGGCAACCAGCGGATTGGAAACTCATAGCGCGGCGGCTGGGGGAATAATTCTCCCGCATCCCTCGTGATCTCCTCAAACCAGCGGGCGAACTGCTGTTCAACCTCCTCTTGATTTTCGCCAGGCATCACTTGCCAGTAAAATTCAATCTGGCAAGTCTCGGGGGTGGTAATGGGTTCTGTAGTGCCCCATGGCCCCGTGGAAATTTTGGTGATGGAGACCGGGACGGGATCGGGGTGGCCCGCAAAATACGGGTGTGAGGGACAGGACTGGCGGCGCAATTCGGCAAAATCGGGAATTCGATTGAGCAAGTAGCGCAATTGATCGGTGACTCCCGCGGGAAACTTATCTTCGGTAAGAATTCCGCCCGAAGCCCGCAAAGTGATATGAACCGTGCGGCCTCCTCGTTGCGCGGGGCAAATCCGCAGGAAGGAAGGTTCGGAAAGGACCGCCGCATCCGCATTAAACCCCTTGAGGCGGCTGGCCAAAGTTCCATTGACTCCTCCGAATTCCTCATCAATCACCGTCTCAAATATCAGATCCCCCTTTAATTCGATCCCCAGCTTGTGCAGAGCTTCCATCACAAACAGGTTCGTCCCCACCCCCCCCTTCATGTCGTTTGATCCCCGCCCATAGAGATGATTCCCCTCCACTTCCCCACTAAATGGATCGAGGGACCATTTCTGCGTGCCGCGGGGTACGGTGTCAATATGGCCGCTTAAAATCAGCGATCGCCCTGCTCCCCTTCCCGACAGACGAACCCCCAGATTGGGGCGGCCCTCATAATTGCGCCCAGGCCAGTACAAGGGATGTTCTTTAAGACCTTCCACTTCCTTTAATTCATACAACACAGGCTGCATGCCCATCTGAGTGAAGTGGCGGGCAATCTTTTCCTGGCAGGCCGATTCCGACCCAATGGGAGGTGTGTTTTCCGACGGGGTACGAACCAATTCCTGGATCAGCTCTATCAATCGGGATGAATTGTTCTCGACATAATTCGATATTGAGGCCTCAAGGCTTTTCGTTTGAATCATGGCTGTTCCTTCCCTTGATCTATTTTTTTGGAACGATCAGGCAAATTTCCGTAAATATATAGCATGTTTCTTGCAATCCGCAAATATCTCTTTTTTGCAAAAACTCCGAAAAATGAAAAACGGCGGAAAAAGATTATCCCCAAGAGCGGGCGGAATTCAATTGGCGCCGCAGTCAGAAGATTGAAGCATCATGAGACAAAACGGCCCACTATTTTTCTGCCGCAGTTTTGCACTGACCGCCCGCGGCCAAGACTCTAGAAATCGAGAAAGCCACCATAACGATATAGCTGGGTTGGGACAATAGCAGCTCCGCACTATCCATGCGGCAGGAAACTTCCAGGCAATAATCCAGAAAGTCCGAACGGGGGATTAGCCAAAGCAGGAAAACTTAAAGGATATCAGGCGCGGCAAAATCCTGGGCTAACACTAAGGCAATGGAACCGAGCAAAGAGGGGCGGATGTGCAAGGTTGAAGCCAGGATTTTAGTGCTTTGCAGATAGGGCAAGGAAATCCTTGTCGCCAAAGACTCCATTACCCTGGAAGAGATCAGAGGCCAAGCCTCCGCGATCTTTCCGCCAATTACGACGGCTTCAGGATTCAATCCATAAAGGATGGGGGCAATTCCGAGTCCCAGATAATGACCCGTCTCGCGAAGAGTATCCAAGGCGATCTGATCTCCGAGCCGGGCCATTTCGACAATGTGCCCCATGTCAAGCATGTCGGTCTTTGCGCGGCTGGCTTGACCGGCATTTTTGAGATTTTTGCGGCAACGTTCGATCGTCGCCAGATCGGAAGCGAATGCTTCCAGACATCCGTGGGAACCGCAGGAGCAGAGCGGGCCAGTGGGATCGATGCAGATGTGGCCGAACTCCCCGGCTCCATTGCGATGGCCAAGATAGAGCTGACCGTTAATAATGATGCCGGTTCCCACTCCTTCGCTGACATCCACAAATACGACATCCCGAAATCCGGAAAGGTGCGTGGACCCAAACCAGATCTCCCCCAAAGCTGAAAGACGAGCCCCATTTTCATAATAAATAGGAACATCCCGGTCAATTTTGGCGCGCAGAGCCGCTCCAACGGGGATGTTCTCCCCCCAACCCAAATTCTCGCCCTCCAAAATGACTCCTTCTTTAATATCCAGCAGTCCGGGCATGCTCACGCCGACGCCGCCAAACTCCTGGTACGGCTTGGCGGATCGGATTAGGGATTGAACTTCCTCGGCAACCCCGGCGAGAAAGGATTGCGCATGACGGGAATGAGGAATTCTCTTCATTTGATGCAAGTGGCCATTCAAATCACTCAGGGCCAGCATGGTCTCCAACGGGCCAATGTCCACTCCGATGGCACAACGTTTGGTGGGATTAATATGAAGGTAGCGCGGTTTTCGCCCCCCTGCGGGGGTAGAGTTCCCAACGCCGGATTCATAGACGAAGCCCTGCTTCAGGAACCGCTGAACAATGCGTGAAATGGTGCCTTCTTCCAAACCTGAGGCTTCCGCAATGGCCACCCGCGACACTGGTTGCCGTTCCCGCACCAGATTTAAAACGATAGCTTCATTGATATCCCGCAAAACCCGATGGTCAGCGGCTCGAAATTTTTTCAAATCGATTTTTTTCATGAAGAGACCCTGAAGGAAACCTTGACCAGGAATGCTCAATCGTAGTATAAAACTGTTGATTGTTTTTTACAAGTAACTAAAGCAGAGTGCCATTAAACGTGAGAAAAAAAGGATAGGCCTTCACCCTGGCAAAGAAAAAATCTCAGGAAAGTGGGCGCGCACGCGTGGCCACCGCCACCCGCGCGGCGATACTGAGTACCCCGGACGGAAACCGCCTCCCACTTTATCTCAGTCGTGGCTTGACTTCCGTCACACTTTTAATTGCACCCACTAAAGCAATACAATTCAAGGGAAAGTCGATTCCCACAAAACGCCCGGCCCTAACTCAATTCATTTTCCGCACGGGATACTTTGAGCTGCGCCGGGCCAGATAATTCCCCTTGACGAGAAACCAATCCCATGTCGAACAAATACATCATCATCCTCGGTAAACTGGCAAATGCAAAAACAGGTAGCCTCCTGCCGGGAAAAAGTATACTGCAACTCGCGCTCGCCGTGGTTATTTTTGTGAATGGGAATGTGGCCTTTTCGAGTGCGTCGCTGCTTCATGTTTCCAATCTGCATCCGCGAATTTTCGTCAGAAATGACCAATCCCGCCTCGGGATTGGAATTGGGGAAAAGGAATTGCGGAATCGTTTGGCGATCCCTTATTTCGCCCGATGGCGCCAACCGATCCAGGCGGGAGGGGCGGCCTCGGGAGTGGAAATGGCTGCCCGCTATCTGGAGGAAGGGAAGCAGGAAGATTTAGAATCGGTTCGAAAATGGCTGGCTACTCATACGTACTCTTATCAAAAAGACGATGTCGGGGGATTCCTGGCGGGGGCGGAAATGGCAACTGCTTACGATTGGATTTACTCCGGACTCTCCCCGGCTGAGCGGCTGCCGCTGCTGGCCAATATCGTGACTACGGCTGAATCTTCCCGAGATTTTCTCCTCCACGGCCAACCCGACATCAATCACAATTACACCTATATGGCGCTGGCCACCGTCGCCATTTGCGGCCTCGTTTTGCGGGGGGAACCGGCTCCCTACCATCAGACTGCTCTCGATTACCTTGAGCTCGCCAGAGAGTGGATAGAGGGGCCGGGAAAAGTGTTGGACACCTGGAAAGCCAGGCGGGGAGCTTGGAGCGAAGGCACCCATTATACTTTTCATGAGACTCTGCGCAATCTGATTATGATGTTCCAAGCTTACCGGACAGCTTCAGATCGGAATTATTTTTCCATCCAGGAACGCAACTATGACAACTTCCTGGCCCGCTCAGGCCAGTTTCTGATCGCCTCCAACCGGCCTGATTGGACCATGGATCCAATTGGCGATTGCTCCCCCAGCCGCCTCCTCCCCCTTCTCACCGTTCCCGTCACCCTGTTGGCGTTGGCCGAGGGACTGTCAGACACCAAAGAAAGCAGTCGGCTCAGATCCTTTGTCGACAAGGCCGTCGAGGTATATGGAAATGCGGCCGTTCATCCTGTTTTCGGGTGGGGGATGAGAATCTTCTCCAATCCAAAAACGCCAAGCTCTTCTTTTCATTCCTACCCGCTTTTCCAGCGTTTTGGACCGGGAACGGATGAACGGATTATCTGGAAAAACGGCGGAAACGATAATTCCACCAAAATCACTGTCGTTGCCGGGAATCACTTTACGGATCATCAGCATTTCGATAAAGGCCAATTCCTGATTTACCACGGAGGCGGATTGGCGGTGGACGGCGGCACTTACGATAGTCTGTATAAGCCCCAGGGCCATGGGAACAATTACGCTTGTCGGACTCTGGCCCACAATTGCCTGTTGCTTTTCGATCCGGAGGAGCAGGTTCCGGCCGGCTATAACCGGGATGGCGGACAGAAAATCCTCCGGGGCTTGCAGCATCACGGCGACTGGTTGGCGTATATGTCCCACGCCAAGCGGGAAGACCTCGACACCGCTGCCGTCAATTCCTATGACGCGAATGAAAAGGCGGGATATGCTTACCTGCGCTGTGACTTGGCAAGAGCCTATCCTAAAAAAGTCTCCAGCTACGACCGTCAATTCTTGTATTTGCCGGATCAGGATATTCTCTTGGTTTATGATCGGGCTCTTCCCACTTCCCCAAAAATTCAACCTGCCTGGCTCCTCCATTTTCAAGAGCCTCCCATCTACGAAGGATTTCCCGCGGCAGCCGGCATTAACGACGTTCCAAAAGCCAGTCTCTTCCGCATAAAACGGCAAGGAGATTTTCAATACGGAACTCATAAAGTCTCATATGACGGAAGCCTGGCCGTTCATACATTGTTGCCGGAAAATCCCGTCCGGAAAGTGATTGGAGGAGCAGGTTTTGAATATTACAGTCTTTATGATCAGAAGAATTATCCCCCCGCGGATCCCAGGACTGCCGCCCCTCCCCGCGATCCCGGCGCCTGGCGTCTCGAGGTGAGCGATGCTTCCCCCGAAAAGGAGATCAAATTTCTTCACCTCATGGAAATGGGTTCCACAAAAAACGAAGAGGTTTCTAAAGTCCGCCTGATTCATGACAAGGACCACCGCTTAACGGGGGCATTCCGGGAAAAAGATAAGGAAGGGCAAGTGATTTTCTTTTCTGAAAGCTTCAAGATTATTCCAGTCACTCTTCCTTTGTCTTATGAAATCGAATCCCACGGGCCGGTCCGTCATCTGCTGACTGAATTGCTGGGATTAAACCTGGTGGAAGTGGAAGTGAATGGAAAACGTCTGACGACAGCGCGGATTAGCACACAAGGAGTCCTCGATTTCCGCGACGACACGGTGGGGAAGCGGACGATTGTAATCAAGCCGATGAAAGAAAATTTACTTAAGCTGGAAAATCAGCTGCCCGCCGGGTATCCACATCGTTGAGGATCATGGGCAAGCCACAGAGACACGGAGTCACGGAGAGTGCTATGGTGCTTTTGATTATTCTCTAACTGATTTTTTATCCTGGAATCAGTTAAGAAGAATCCAGAATGGAGACACCTTTTTTTTTTAACTACTCAGGTAGACAGAATTCAGGAGTCAGAATCCAGAATGGCCTGCGAATAAACCTCAAAAAGATTGCGCCAAAAACTTATGAGCCTTTTGCCACGCCACAAGGGCGTCAAATCTCATTGCTGGCGTGTTCATTCTGACTGCTGAATTCTGGCTTCTGGCTGCCACCTGAGTAGTTACTTAATTTTTAGAATTGCGAGATTATATACTAGCCAATTAAACCATCTTTGCGCCATTCATTGAATAGGTGGCACTCTCTCCGTGCCTCTGTGTCTCTATGGCATTCCTGGTACTTTTGCCGCGGAGGCACGGAGAGTTAATCAGCACATTAGTTAACTTCAGATTTGCGTTTCATTTTAAGAAAAGAGGATTATTGTGAAAAAAAGTCTTCTGCTTTTGTTGGTTTCTGTTTTCCTCCCCCTCTGCCTCTGGGCGGAAATCACCGTGCGCAATGTCCGGTCAGTGGAGTATCCCGATTTCCCCGAAGGCCATTCGAGCTGGGGATCCATCGGATTCAATCAAAAATATCAAAAGGTGTTTGTGGGGGTCACAAATCACCGGGATCGGGTCGGGCTTTTTGAATACGATTTGAAGTCCGAGAAAATGCGGCTTTGCGGTTTTATCGCCGACCTGGCCAATTTGAGAAATTTTCAATGGCAGGCGAAAATCCATTCTCAGATTGTCGAAGGTCCTGACGGCGCCATGTTTTTTACCACGGATGGAGGAGAAAGCCGGGAAGAGTATTTGATGGAACATCCCAGAGGATATAACGGGGGCTTTTTCTTGAAATGGGATCCGGGCAGCGAAAAGATGACTAATCTCGGGATGAGCCTCCCTTACGAGAGTCTGAAGGATCTGGCGGTAGATCCCAAGAGTGGAGAGATCTACGCGGTTTCTTATCCTCAGGTTCATTTTTTGGTCTATCGGCCTCAAAAAAACCAATTGCGCGATTTGGGGCGGCTCGGCAGCGACCATGTTCCCCGAGTGATTTTCAATGACTGGTGGGGAAATGGCTACTACGTCGACTGGCGCCAGCGCTTGGTCAAATATGACAAGGCCACTGAATCCCTGCAGTTTGCCAAGGAGAGCCTGCCCACGTTCCCCGGCGCTCCAGGCGAATATATCATAACCGGGGTTACGGCTTACGCTAAGGATCCTGAGGCCGGCATCATCTATCTGGTGACTTACGGCGCCAAGATGTTGGCCTTCCACCCGACCCGCGAGGGGATCGGATCGGTTGAGGACCTGGGTGGAATTTTTGATGGCACGAAAAAGCCCGCCTGGAATTACTATTGTCCTAATCTCGCGCTTGGGAAAAATGGAAAGCTTTATTACTTCATCGGAGGACACGGCATGTATGCCGCACAAGGGGAGAACATCGTGCTGATGGAGTTCGATCCGGCCCGGCGAACCAAGAGGATTGCCCTAACCTTCCCGCTCAAAGAGATCAGTGAAGTCACCGGTTCCGATGTTAAGGACGGACAAGGCAACCTTTATTTTGCCAGCCGGCACAGCGATCCGAAAGCCGAGCAGCGCGGGGAATCCGGCGCGAGTCGGCCGATTATGATCATCTTCAATCCGGAAAAGGAGTTGAAATGAAAAGAGCCATCATCCTAAGTCTGTTGATTCTCGCGATTGTGTCGGGCTGGACTAACGCCGAGTATAAATTCTTCACTCCTCCCGGAAGTTTTGCCATAGAGGTTTCTTTGGACAATTCTCCTCATTTCCGACTTCCCATTTATCGGAATGCCATCACTTCCCTGGAAGTCACGGGAGACTCGATTCTGGGCGGAACCACGGCTGAAACCGGAAAAAGCCCATTTCTTTTTCTGGCTTCCCTCTCCCGGCGCCAGTTGGAGCAGGCGGTCGACTTGAACAGTGTGGTTCCAGGACAGTATGCCATCCCGGGTGGCTTCGGCAGGGGAAATGCCGGTGTTTTTTATGCTGGGACTCTGCCAGATCAGGCTAATGGCAGCGGACACCTGCTTGAAGTCAAAATCGAAAATCAAAAATTAAAAGTCTTGGACTTGGGTTCGCCGGTTCCGGGCGAAGGAATTTTTGCGATCGCCGCCGATGCCGGCCGATTCCGGCTTTACGGAATTACATTTCCTTCGGGAAAATTCTTTTTGTTCGATTTAAAAAACCGGCAGGCCAGGGTTTTTGACGAAACGGCGCTCTCTAGAAAATCCAAGGGCTTTTTGTATGATTATGGCCTGGAGCCAAAAGATTATCTTTGCCGCCGATTAGTTGTGGATCGGAAAGGCCGGATTTTCGGAAGCATGCCCGTGAACCGGCTCTTCCGGTTCGATCCCGCCGCAGACCGTATTGAAATATTGAAAGAGGAATTGCCGGAAGGTTGGGGGCGCCGTGCCTTGGGGCGCGCGGACTCTTGGGCTTTGGATTCCAAGGGAATGCTCTATGGCGGTTGCGCGGAGGAAGGCCAACTATTTCGACTGAACCCAGAGACTGGACAAGTCTCCAACTTGGGGAAACCTGTGCAGATGCCCAGACTCAAAGGAATCGCCTTTGCCGCGGACGGTTTGCTATATGGAGTGGCTGGCGGCGCGCCCGGCACCTCGCATCTGTTCTCTTATGATCCAGTAAGCGGCAACTACCGGGACTTTGGGAATCCCCGTTTTGACATGAAAGCCCCAGGCATCGAACAGGGGATCGCCTGGCGCGGCTTCCAACTTGGCACTCTGGCCGTTTCGGAAGATGGCAAGTTTGTGGTGATGGGAGAGGAAGAGACCCTGAGCCAATTGATGGTCTTCCCAGTTCAGGCCAAACAGCGCTGATTGGCCTCCGGAGATTGAAAGTCCCAGAACCGCGCCACAAGCGGCAGCCTTCGCACCACTCCGGCCTCGACTTCGTCTCGGCCACCTCTCCTCGTCGGAGCTGAGTTTTACCCATGGATTTTTGACACAGGGCATTGGGCAAGCCCTACGCAATGAAATGAGCGTTTCCAGGACGGAAACGCTTCCAGAACATACCCCGGAGGGGTTACGGATAATAGCCCCGGGTAAGAAAAGTGGCACGAGGCCACTTTTCTTACCCGGGGTAAACGAAACAGCCCAAGAAGACGTTTTGCGGGAATCCGCCACGGATGGCGGATTCCCGCAAAACGCCAAATCTTCGGGCAGGATGCCTGCCGGGGAGCATTGCGAATGGTGTCAAAAAATTGTGGGTAAAACTCAGTTCGTCGGAGGAGGGGAATTTTGAACCGGTATTTTATTTACGATGCCTAAAGCTGCCGCGGCAATCCCCTGTTGTCATTCCTTGCCATCTTGCTTTCCATCACACTCCGCGGGTCGAGAAGGTAGAAGAGTGCATTCAAATGAGGTGATATGTTCAGGAAAATTTCATCACAAATTGTTGGAGGCCTTGCCGCCTTTGTTTTCTTTTCCGCCTGTTTGTATCCCATTATCCAGGCCTCCGACGCAGGGGTAGTCAAAGGGCCGCTGGTTGTGAGCCGCAACTGGCCGGAATGCACAACCCTCCAAACCTGGATCCAGGACGTCATGCGACTCGAAAAAGTGGAGCATGCCTCGGAGACCGCCCAGGGCAAGGTTTTCTTCCGATGGTTGCGGCTCTTTTCCCGGATGGCGACCGGCGGAATGCTGCAGGCATACGAGGGAGAGTACGGCAAGGAACAGTATGTGCTGGATGCCCACAAAAATTTATTCGTCTATGGATGGGGATACTGCGACACTCACAGCCGCATCGCCCAGGCTGCTTGGAGCGAGTATAAAAAAGACCCTCAATCAGCCGAACGGGTCGTGGTTCAGCATGCGGATGGCGGCTACCACACCATGTTCCGCCTCAAGATGGATGGACGCTACGGCGCTTTTGACGCCCGTTACGGCTACTATTTGGTCGAGCGAGATGCCCCGGATGCGAGAATCCTGGATTGGGCCGAGGTCGGAGATGACCAAAATATTTTAAAAAATAAATCGTACAAAAACAGGAGCACCCCTTTCTTTGAATATTTCGGACGGGAGTGGGATCGTGCCTTGCTGCTGCAGCCGGTTTATTACGATACGGAAGAAGATTGGGTGAAGGCGGGAAAGCCGGTGGAATCTGTTTTTGGGAACAGCCAGTATGAGATGGGAACGCAGTTTCATGACATGTCGTTCCATCTGCCCAAAGGAGCGGCCATCGAGCGCTACTGGGACAATAGTGCCCGGCAATTTTACGTTCCCGCCGGGTTCGAAGCCAAGGGGGAGGAGCCTTTTCGGCCTTCAGGACGTTTTTACCGGGTCACTGAAACCATGCTTGACGGAAATTGGGTCAAATACGACCCCAACTACTTCTTATCCGCCCCTTACCTAGTCACCGTACCGCGGAATGAAGGCTACAATTCCGACGTGAGCGGGGGGCGGACCATCGGCCAGGCTTGGGGTAAATTCAACTACCAAGCCGATTTCCAGGATCCATCCTATTTAAAATTCGCTCCCGTGACCACTACTTTTCGCCACTCCATCTCCCCGCCTCTGCTCAGACCGGTCGAAGCCAAGGAGGGCGGTGAAGCCATCTTCGATTTTTATTGCCCCTACGTGTTTGCAAATGGAGTATTGCGGGGAGAGTGGAAGGCGGAAGAAGCAGACGCTCCGCGGATTGCCCTGCGGGTGCTCCGTCCCAAAGCACGGGCGGAGACGGAGCCCGATGTCTGGTCAGATTGGCAGGAATTGCCGTCGCCCCCGGGAATTTTTCAATTTGCGTTGGGGAGAGAGCGCTTCAACGGAAAAGATGTCAGCATTCACGGCGTTTATCGTTTTCAATTAAAATTTTCTCTGCAGCGGAATCCCTCCCGGCAAAAAGTCGTGGGATTGAAAGCCTTCAGACTGGAGAGTTTTTTTGAAAACAACATCCACGCGATCCCAAGAATCGCCGCGGGCGCCAACACCATTCAATTCAAAGTCAAGGACGGATCGTCGATATCGACTCCCATAAAAGTAACCTATCACTACCAAACCTCTGCTGGGAAAAGCCGCCACGAGCAAGTTTTGAGGCCCCGTGATTTCAAGAATAACATGGCCACTTATCGTCTGGATGCCCCTGGTTTGACGCGTTGCGACTCTTTAGTCATCTCACGCTAAATGAATATTTGATAGGTAACATTCATGGAATTTTCGAGGAGCCGTTCATGCCAGCGCGGTTGGCACAACAAGATGATGAAAATAATCACCCCCCCCCTCATCCGGTCCTCTCCGCCCAAGGCGGATCGGACCACCTTCTCCCCCCGGCGGGGGAGAAGGCCTGCGGTAGTTCACAGCCCTCGCCCCGCGCTAGCGGGGAGAGGGTGTCCGTCAGCTGACGGACGGGTGAGGGGGAGGCTTGGCAGCTCGGCTAATTTGGGCAGTTGCCCAAAGCTATTTTCTAGGGAGCTCTCCATGCCAGCGCGGCTGGCACAACAAGATAATGAAAATTGGTTCGAGCACGGGCAAATACTCTGGTAAACCATGCTGTTTTTTGCCCGTGGCACCCTCGTGTTATATCAACAACTTACAGCGATTTTCTGAGGAGCTCCCCATGCCAGCGCGCTAGCACAACACGAGAATGAAAATGGGGGGCGAAGAGGTGCCGAAGCAGAACCAAGTTTCTGCTGGGATCCACCACCCCGTCCGCTAAGGCGGACACCCCTCCTGTCCAGGAGGGGAACATTGCCGCTTTCGGTTGCCGCTCGGCTGGGATTTTCTTAGGAGTGGCCAAAGGCGAGCGCATTCGGATTTGAATTTTCCAATATCGTTAAAGAGGATGATTCATGAGAAGAACATTGCCCCCCATATTCAGCTGTCGTTCTCTTTGCTCGGTGGCTCTATTCTTTATCATTGGCGGACCGTTATTCGGAGCTGACAAGCTTTCCATGGCACAACGCTCGCCCAATTTCATTATCTTTTATACGGACGATCAGGGAATCGGCGATCTGAGCACTTATGGAGCGGCCGATATTCCCACTCCAAACCTGGATAGGCTGGCATCATCGGGTGTGCGTTTCACCAACTGGTATAGCGCTTCTCCCGTCTGCTCCCCTTCGCGCGCGGCCTTATTGACCGGCCGCTACCCTCAACGCACCGGAGTCAGCCGCATTTTGCAATCGGCGCGCAACACCCAGGGACTTTTCGCGGACGAGATGACTCTCGCCAAAGCCCTTCAGGGACTGGGCTATCGCACCGCGGCCTTCGGCAAGTGGCATCTGGGATCTTCGGCCGAATCCCGTCCCAATGCCCAGGGCTTTAATGAGTTCTATGGATTCCATTCCGGCTGCATCGATTACTACTCACATATCATGTACTGGGAACAGCCTCCGATTCATGACCTCTGGCACAATGACGCGGAGGTTTGGGAAAACGGCACCTATTTCACCGATATCATCACCCGGGAGAGCCTGCGCTTCTTAAACGAAAATAGCCGCCGCCCTTTTTTCCTCTACGTGGCTTATAATGCGCCTCATTATCCTCTCCACGCCCCGCCTGAATATATGAAGCGCTTTTCCCATCTGGAGCGCCACCGCCAACTCCAGGCGGCCATGGTAGCTACCGTGGATCACAGCTTGGGAGTGATTCTGGATCGCTTGCGCGAATTAGGCCTGGAACAAAATACCGTCCTCTTCTTCCAGAGTGACAATGGAGCGACCATCGAAAAACGTTGCCTCCTGGATGGAACCGGGGAGTTTTATCATGGGGGAAGCAATGCTCCATTTCGGGGATACAAAGGGGGGCTTTACGAAGGGGGGATCCGGCTGCCGGCGCTGCTCAGCTGGCCGGGGCATCTGCCCTCAGGCCGAGTGATCAACGAAATGGGCTGCGCGATCGACATCTTCCCTACCTTTCTTAAGATGGCCGGAACAGACTTGCCCGTTGGCCGTATCGTCGATGGCAAAGACATTTTCAACATGGCTGTGGGAAAAGCCCCCAGCCCGCATGAGAATTTGTTCTGGAAAAACGGTTCCCAGGTTGCCTTGCGGCAAGGGCGCTGGAAATTGATCCTCAACGGCAAAGAGAGTTTTGAAGAAAATCCGCAGTTGCCGGAGATCTTCCTCGCTGACCTGGAGGCTGACCCGCAAGAAATTCATAACCAGGCAGCAGCCCAGACTGAACTGCTCCGGCGGATGATTTCGCTGGCACGGGAAATGGAGCGGGACGTCGAGAAGCGGCGCTAATCTTCGACCTTGGTTTTTCGTATTGCCGTTGACGCCGCAGCTTCGACTTTTTTGACGCGGCTACGGAAATGGAGGCAGATTCATCATCACGCGAAGCAGGTTGAGGATCTTTTCTTTTGCTTCCTAAATGAATGGGGCAATCAGAAAGGGGAAATCATCTCAACCTTCCGGGGCAAGCCCGTGAATTCACGTTTTTCCTTTGGTGAAACGCTCCTGGTCGCCACGAGATGGATCCCCGTCCAGAAAAACATGGACAAAAGATTCCATCTTGCAATTTCGTCTTCCACTTTCAGTTTTGTCCGTGGCACCCACGGAAAGATAGGTTGCGTTGGCTTTTTACTCTTCTTCCAATTCGAAAATGATTACCCCGAACATTCCGCTGCACCGAATTCGCCTAAGCGGACAAGCAAGCGGTTCATTGGAAAATCAAAAAATGGTCTCCAATGCTATAATTGGCAAAAAGGAGGATGAAAAATGAATGGCGTTAAATTTATTGTGGACTCTCAGGGGCAAAAGACTGCCGTGTTAATCGACTTGAAAAGATATGGGGCGCTCTGGGAGGACATCTATGATAATTTGCTGGCACAAAAAAGGAAGAATGAACCGCGTGAAACCCTGCAATCGGTTCAAGAGCGTCTTAAACGCCAGGGGAAGTTGAATGGCTAAGGCCGAGTATACGATCACATTTGCACGGTCAGCGCGAAAGGAGTTGGAGAAGCTTGATCCTGCCATTCTAAATAGAATTTTCCCATTCATTGAGTCCCTTTCTCAAAATCCCCATCCCAGCCAATGCAAGAAACTGAGTGGCTTGCAGAATCTATGGCGCATTCGTATCGGCGAATATCGTGTGATCTATCAGATATCTGACAAACAAAGAGCGGTTGATATCATAGCCATGCGTCATCGTCGAGAAGCATATCGATAAAGATGTAAATCCCGTCGTTGGGCAGCAAAGCAAAGAGAGCAACCAAAACTATAGACATTTTCCGGCGGTGGCCAGGGCAAACCTGCCCAAATCTCAGGATCGTACAGCCTCTGCTTTTGATGGCCACATCCGGCTTATTCGTTAGGCATGCAGCCTCTCAACGCAGCCAAGCTGCGCGGAAATCGTATCGGCCGTGCGTCTGACTTTTTTGGCCAAAGAGGCAATTTTCTCGATGGGAATTTGGCTGGTTGTTCCGCTGACACTGATGGCCGCTACGACTTTTTCATGGATGTCAAAGATGGGGGCTCCGATACAGCGGCATCCAAGCTCCTCCTCTTCATCATCGATGGCATATCTCAAATCTCTCACCCGTGCCAAGTCTTCTTTCAGTTTGCTGATGGATGTGTTGGTCTTTTGATTATGCCGGATAAATCCCTTCGATTTGATCTGCCGATCAAACTCACCTTCCGGCAAAAAGGCCACGAGGGCTTTGCCCAAAGAAGTGCAATTGATTTCCATCCTTCGTCCCACCCAGGAAGCGATTTTGACCAATCCGGGCGCTTCTATCTTCTCGATGACCACCGCTTCATTGCCTTCCAGAATGGCCATGTGGGCCGTCAAGCCAGTCTCTTTGACGAGAGCGCTTAAAAACGGCCGGGCTTCTTCCCTCAATTCCAAACCATCGAAGGCGGTCCGACTCAGAGTAAGAAGCTTCATCCCAAACCGGAACTGCCCCGTCACGAGGTTCTTCTGAAGATACCCTCTCCGTTCGAGTGTGGTGACCAGAAGATGGACCGAGCTTTTGGGCATTTTCAATTTTTGGCTGATTTCGGAAAGGGAGAATCCGCGCTTGGAATGGGCGAGAAACTCGAAAAGAGTCAAAACTCGCTCCACCGAGGGGACTGATGGGCTGCTGGGGACCGCCATTTTTAGACGCCTCATGTTCAATAGGATGGACAGCCTTGCAAAAGGTATCAAAAAAGAACGGAACAAGCAATCTTCGCCATCAAAAAGATCTTGTCCAATGGGCTGAACAACTGTTGACAGTCCGGATACTGATTGATATCTAAATGCCTGGCAAATTCGGATCAAAGAGACATGAATATGTTATATCACTGCCTGATCAAGAATCGTCTATTCAGAATCGCTTGGACTCTAGCGGGAATCTTAGTGGCTTTATTACTATCTTGCAGCGCCCAGGGAATGCAACAACCGGTCCGGGAGATGCCGGTGAAACCCTGGATGGATAAGAGCCTTCCGCCGGATAGACGAGCCGCCTTGCTGCTTGAACAGATGACGCTGGACGAAAAGATTCGCCTTATCCACGGAGGCGCCAACTATGCGGGCCCGGAATCCCCGATACCTCCGGGATCGTTGGGAGGAGCCCGGCTGGATTCCGGGAATCGCTCGACTCGGAATTCCCGATCTGCAGATGACGGATGGGAGATCGGGTGTGGCTAATGCCGGCCACCTCGGCCGCTACGCGACCGCATTGCCCACCCCGCTGCTGGCCGGATCGAGTTGGGATCTGGCGGTGGCATACGAATTTGGAGCGCTGCTGGGCAAGGAAACCCGCGACTTGGGCTTCCACGTGTCGCTTGGCGCCACCGCGAACCTCATCCGGGAGCCGCGCAACGGCCGGAATTACGAGTGTCTCAGCGAAGATCCCATCCTGATCGGGAAGATGGCCGGCCGCCTGCTGAAGGGCACGCAGGATCAAGGAGTGATCGGCAATATTAATCGATTTGCGGCCAATGACCAGGAGACGGGACGCGATACCGTCAATGTAATTATTGATCTGCGCTCCCTGCGCGAAACCGACTTGCTGGCGTTTGAGATCGCCATCAAGGAATCCGGGGTCGGAACCGTCATGTGCGCCTATAACCGCGTCAACGGCGACTATTGTTGCGAGAATGATCGGCTGTTGAATGATATTCTGAAGAATGCCTGGGGTTTTAAGGGTTGGATCATGTCGGACTGGTGGGCCACCCATAGCACCAGAAAATCCGCGGTCGCCGGACTCGACCAAGAGATGCCCACGGGGCACAACTTCCGCAAACTCAAGTTGGAAGTGGAAAACGGCTTGGTGCCAATGGCGCGCCTCAATGACATGGTCCATCGCATTCTCCGAACGGAGTTCTCTTTCGGAATTTTCGACAATCCCCCCGTCCCCAGGCCAGTCAATCCCTTTACCGGCGCTGAAGTGGCACAACATATAGCGGAGCATGGCATGGTGCTCCTGAGGAACGCGACAAATCTGTTGCCGCTGGAGGCCTCCCGCATCAAGTCAATTGCCGTCATTGGTTCTCACGCCGATGCAGGCGTGCTATCCGGCTGGGGCTCAAATCAGGTCAGCGCCCCCGGCGGGAATGCTGTCCCTGGCGCTGGAAGGATGATCTGGCATCCCTCTTCGCCGCTGAAGGCAATTCAGGCCAAGGCGCCGAATGCCCTGGTGAAGTACGACACCGGGATCGACTTTGCCTCGGCGGCAAAGTTGGCGGCGGCATCCGATATCGCAATCGTGTTCGTCTGGCAGCACACCAATGAAGGAGGCGACGTAGCGAATTTATCGTTGCCCGAAAACCAGGACCAACTGGTTGCTGAGGTCTCCGCGGCAAATCGGAACACCATCGTGGTGCTTGAAACCGGTGGTCCCGTGACCATGCCGTGGCTCAGTGGCGTGAATGCGGTTCTCGAAGCCTGGTATCCGGGAATTCGCGGCGGCGAAGCCCTTGCCAATATTCTCTTTGGCGAGGTGAACCCTTCCGCCAAGCTCCCCGTAACCTTTCCGAAGAGCGAAGCTGACTTGTCCCACGTCAGGATTGAGAGTCCGCCTCCCGCATTGAAAACCAACACCATTGAGCGCACTCCTCCGGTCTTCTTCGACCTCAAGTATTTCGAAGGACTGAAGGTCGGCTACAAATGGTTCGATGCGGAGAAAAAGGAGCCGCTCTTTCCCTTTGGTTTTGGACTATCCTACTCTACCTATTCCTACTCCCGGCTCCAGCCCTTGCAAGAGGATGGATTAAAGGTGGCGTTTGAGGTGACGAACTCGGGCAGGCGGACTGGGATTGAAATAGCCCAGGTCTACGCTTCATTGCCTCCAGCGGCGGCTGAACCCCCCAAGCGCCTCGTCGCGTGGGACAAGGTTGAGCTCGCAGCGGGTGAGACCAAGGTTGTCACAATGACGCTTGATCCATTTTACCTGTCAATCTTTAATGTGGCCAAAAATGACTGGGAGCTCATTCCTGGCGAGTACACGCTATACGTCGGCGGGTCTTCGCGTAACACCCCGCTCACCGGCGCCATCCACATTTCTCCGTCCCGATGATATTCCCGCGTAACAAGGGAAGCACGGATGGCATTACTAGATCGAGAGAATTTCTATTCCAATTAATGGGCAACTTATTGAGAAATAAACCCCACTTAACCATAGGAGCGGAAGAGCCATTGGAGGCTGCCATTCTCATTTTTCCGATGTTTAATAGTGTGGACAGCGGTCCAGATATTTACCGTAGGAATGGACAAAAAACAGCCCTTTGGATGCAATTCATGGGAAGAGAACAGTCAAGCCGGGAGACATAAAGTGGGAAGCGAACCGCCGGAGGGGATCTCTTTGCCGCGGCGCGCGGGATGATGCGACCATGGGCGCATCCCATGTCCTCGAGGTGGTTCCCCTCCCTGCTCTCGTGGGACGAGGACATCCGTCTGAGGATTTATCGCTCCAGTTAATTTTGCAGGGTTTAAAAATTCAGGAACTATGAGACATTTAAAATTTGCGATCGCATTTGTTCTTCTATGGCTTGCCTTCGGCTTCGCCGAAAAAAAAGAAACCTCCCAAATCCTGTTCTACGCCACCGATCAGGCCAACTTGGACGACCTGGAAGCCGGCTCCGATTGGAAGGTCGAATGCTTAAAAGACCGCCACGCCATTCAGCTTACCTTTATAGGCAACAACAAAGCGCCCAAGTTCGTAATCTTCGACAAAGCAAATAAATGGAAATTATCCAAATTTAACTTTTTGGCCGCTGACGTCGCCAATGTGGGAAAAGAGGAGATATTAGTCGAAATGCGGCTCAATGCCAATGGATGGATTAGCCGGGGAAAAGTCATTCCGCCGGGGACGACGCGCACCATTCGCTTGGTAATCCCGCAGGACTATCTTCCCGAATATTTCAGTAAAAAAATGATCGGGATGTACAATCTCCCCAATGAAATCATCCAGACGGAGGAAAAGGCTGACTCCATTCACAAAATTTCCTTTCTGGCGGCCTGTCCCGTTAAGGGAGCAACGATTCGCCTTTCAAATATTCGAAGTGAAGGAAATCTAATTTTCCCCACGGCGGAACAGTTGGAGGGAGATTACTTTCCTTTGGTGGATGAATTTGGCCAATACCGCCATGCGGACTGGCCTGAAAAAATACACAGCATGGATGAGCTGAGAAAATCCGTTCAAGCGGAGCGGGAAGATATAAAAAGTCATCCCCGGCCGGCCGATTGGGACAAGTACGGAGGATGGCTGAAGGGCCCGCAATTGAAGGCCACTGGCCACTTCCGCACCGCCAAGGTGGAAGGCAAATGGTGGCTGGTCGATCCCGAGGGCCGTCTTTTCTGGTCGAAAGGGATTGGAAGCGTTGCAGTGGGTGACGGGCAAGTGCCCATTTCCGATCGTGAGTTCTATTTTTCCAATCTGCCTGACTCCATCCAATATCGGGAATTCTATCAAAAAGAGGGTTGGGGCGCTCCTTTTGGCCATTATCAAGGACGCCACCCTGTTTCTTTTAACCAAACGGGTTGGAACCTTTATCGAAAGTATGGAAAAAACTGGAAAGAAGAAGGAAATGCCCTGGCCCTGGAACGCCTTGCCAGTTGGGGAGAAAATACCGTGGCCGCCTGGTCGTCACCCGGCATCTTCTTGAAAAGCGAGATTCCCTACACTCCGATTGTGATGATCCATTCCAAGAAGATCGAAGGTAGCAAAGGGCACTGGTATAAATTTCCCGATCCCTATGATGAAAGTTTCGTCGAGAGCCTAACCAACGGTTTGAACGAATTGGAAAAAGCTAAAACCGATCCGTATTGCATTGGATATTTCATCGATAACGAACTTACCTGGGGGGATGGCTCCGGCATCGCAAACTGGACCATTGCTTCGCCAGCTAATCAACCGGCTAAAATTGCCTTGCTTGATTTCCTCAAAAAGAAATACCTGGACGTAGGACATTTAAACTCTCGATGGCATACTCAATTCGCCTCATGGGATGACTTTTTAAAAAACACAAAAGAACTGAATCTGAACAACGAGGATACCAAGGAATTTACTCTGCTGGCGGTTCATGAGTATTTCAAGAAAATCAGCGGCACCTTAAGGAAGTTGGCGCCCGCTAAATTATATTTGGGACCACGGCTCGATTTTCACTTCTATCCTTCCGAAATCGACCTGAACGACTGGGATTTCAGAAACGACTGGATCGTGAATATTGCCGCTCGGTATTGCGACGTAGTCAGTTTTAATCGTTACCGGAATACGGCGGCGGACCTGCGTCCGGGTGATTTCGATAAACCGGTCATCGTGGGCGAATGGCATCATACCCCGCTGGGGAAAGGATCGTTTTACACGAACGCAGAAAATTTTGCGGAAAATCTCCAAATGAGGGCGGAAAAATACAAGTATTTCCTGAAGAGTTGTATCGAAAATCCGTACATTGTGGGCGCACATTATTTCCAATTCTTCGATCAACCCACCGTGGGGCGCAGCGATGGAGAAAATTTCGCCTGCGGATTTCTAAGCATTTGCGATCTCCCTCACGGCGAGATGGTGAACGCTTCGAGAAAAATTGGGAATACGCTCTATCCGATGAGGTATGGAAGTAAATTAGTGCGCGCAAATAAATTTCCAGCAAAAAATGAACACAAGTGATGGGCCGCGAGTAGTTAAGGTGGGAAGAAAGCCTTCTCCCCGCTAAAGCTGAGTTTTGCCCACAATTTTTGACACTACTCGCAATGCTACTTGGCGGCGTCCCGCCGCGAGGCGAACTTTCAGCTTGCCTGAAGATTTGGCGTTTTGCGGGAATCGCCCAAACGCAGAGATGCGCACCTGCTGTTGTTGTGCATCAATCAGACTCAAAAGAGCCCCGAAAAAATCCAGGAATACCTGGCTTTGGTGGAGAAATTGGGGGAGAAAGAAGAGGCTCGACAATCCCAAGATGGAAAAATGCGACCGGCCTTGCAGCTCTGGCTCGATAAGGTCGAACCGCTGATCCGGGAGCAACAATGCGCCGACACCATCAAGTATTGTCTACACATCCTCGAATATTTTCCAGCATCCGTTTATTCTTGCGGGACAAAAACGAATGGCTTACCGAGCAGCGGCCAGTGCCTCGGGGGAAGCAAGCAGGCTGTTTTCGTGAAAAATCGAGCCGAGGGCTCGACTATTTTTCACTCTGCTTCGCAAAAAATGCCTGGGGGAAATCTGCATATCCAATCGGCTAATCATAACTCTAATGAGAGAGTCTTTGGAACAGCCGTTTTTCAACACTCGCGAGAAAGTGTCCACGGGAATGGACAAGGCTGGACAACCTAGTTACCGTCTGGTATTTAAAGACAGATAAAATAAGGAGGGATAAGTGCCGCTTTGCTCGCAGCGAACCATAAAATCGGATCTCGCAATTCCAACTGTCCCCGCACTGGAAAGAGCAACGTTAATTTTGGAGTCTCTCGCCAAGTCGAAGAGCGGCATGACCACTTCACAATTGGCCCGGAGCTTGGAACTGCCCAAGAGCTCGGCTCATCGCATTTTGCGGACTCTGGAACGGCACAATTTTTTGCATTTGGAAAAAGATTCGGGCCGCTTCCGGCTTGGATGGCAGTTGTTTTGCCTTGCCCAAAGAGCTTTTAACAATGTCAGTTTGCGCGATCAGGCCGCGCCTTTCCTCCGCCAGCTGAAGGATAAAACTGGGTTGACCGTGCACTTGGCGGCATTTGTGCAGGATGAAGTCATTATTGTGGAAAGAATCCAACCGCCGACTGAAATATCCGTTGCCACTTGGGTGGGGAAACGCGTCGATTTGCATTGCACAGCGCTAGGGAAGGCGATTCTCGCATACCGGCCTGAAGACGAAATTGGTCGTCTGATCAAAACACATGGAATGCTGCGACATAATGGAAACACTCTCGGATCCCTCCGGAAGCTCAAGGAAAACTTGGCACTGATCAGGGAACTAGGTTACTCTTTTGATGACGAAGAGGAGGAAATTGGGATTCGATGCATTGGCGCTTCCATCTTTAATTCCCACGCCGATAGTGTTGCGGCCATTAGCATCGTGGGGAGCACAGTGCGGATTGGTTTAGATGAGCTCCCTTATTTATCGGAGCAAGTCAAACGAACAGCCCGAACCATTTCCCAACAACTTGGATATTTGCCGCAAAGTTAAGGCAATCAGCCCGGCTCGCTGACCCGCTCGGACAGATCCTTGGAAGCGGGGCAACGGGACAGGCTCCCCCCGGACGCTTTTTTTGTCCTGTCTTGGATAGCGCTAGTTGGGAAGCACCGATCGGGAGTTATGGAAGCTGGATCAAATACTAAATCGGAGAAAACGACTTTGCAGATCATACAAACGGAAATGGAATGGCTTGCCGCCATTCAAGGGACTCTTTACACAGCGGCGGTGAGTGACATCTTGGACGAACTTGGATATTGCCATCAAACCATGCACCAACGGTTGCGCCCTCTTTTGCCGGACATCAGGAAATGTGGCTTTGTCGGACGTGCGAGGACTTTTTCTTGGCAAGAGGTAGATTCTGTCGTGATCGAGGACCCTTACGGACTTGAGATTGAAGGCATGGATTTGCTCAAGCCGGGGGATGTGGCCGTCCATTCTACCGACAACAACGGGACGAATGCCCCGTGGGGTGAATTGATGTCCACCATCGCCAAACGCAATGGGGCGGTGGGATGCGTCTGTGACAGCCAGATTCGGGATTGTGTGCGGATCATTGAAATGAAATTCCCCGTCTACTGTGCCGGCATCCGCCCCGTGGACTCGAAAGGGCGAGGACGGGTGGAAGCTTTTGATGTGTCCATCCAATGCGGGGGAGTGACGGTTAATCCCGGGGATATGATCTTTGCCGATTTTGACGGCATTGTGGTCGTCCCTCATCAAATCGAAAAAATGGTGATCCAAAAAGCATTCGAAAAAGCCGGCAAAGAAAACCTCTCCCGGCAGGAACTTCTCAACGGCAAAAGTCTGAGGGAAGTCTACAGTAAGTACGGAGTGCTCTGAGCAGGTGAATGTAGAGCGTGCGGGCGTGATTGCAGTCATACCCGGCGGCGATTCCGTAACCGCAAGAGGATGAAAATGGGATGATGGAGGCGGCTTGCCCTCAGGCCGTCTCAGCAAACCTGGCAAACCCAAACGAGGTGGAGGCACCCCGCCTCCATCCACGCGATTTTCAGAGGAGAACAACGCAATGTCGAAACTGGAAAATCGAATAGCGGTGATCACTGGCGCGGGCTCTGGAATTGGCAGGGCTTGCGCCCTACAATTCGCCCGCGAGGGAGCCTCGGTGGCTGTCGCTGATATCAACTATCCCGCGGCCCAGGAGACTGTTCGGCTCATAACCGATACGGGAGGAATTGCCCAGGCGATTAAAGCAGACGTCTCCTGCCCGGAATCGGTGCAGCAGTTAGTGGCGGCAACTCTTAGCCGCTTTTCCCAAGTTCATGTGCTTTTGAACAACGCCGCCATCCAGGTCAACAAGACCATCGAAGACACTACTGTCGAGGAGTGGAACCGTCAATTGGCGGTCAACTTGGGCGGAGTTTTCCTCTGCTCCAAATTCTTTTTGCCCCATTTGAGGTCCTCCAAAGGGTGCATCATTAACATGTCTTCGGTGAATGGCTATTTCGTGGAACCTTTTTGTGCTGGCTACTGTGCGACAAAAGCGGGCATCATCGGTTTGACTAAGGCGATGGCAATCGATCACGGCAAGGAAGGAGTCCGCGTCAATTGTATTTGTCCGGGCTACATTGACGCTGGATTGGCGGAAGGATATTTCCAAGCCCAGCCAGATCCCGCGGCCGCGCGCCTCTCGGCGGGCAAACTCCATGCACTCTGGCGCATCGGCCAGCCGGAAGAGGTGGGCCGAGTGGCCGTTTTTCTGGCCAGTGACGATGCCTCATTCATGACGGGTTCCCAAGTAGTGGTCGACGGAGGATTCGGCTCTGGGCTGCCTCCCAGCGTCTAGCCTCTGAGGGCCAGGAGCAGCGGAGAGGCTTCCCGACATTTGCCGCCGCCACAGATTAACAATGAATGACCATGGAATCCCGAAGAAGCGGAAATCCTAATAGCTGATTCCAGAAGACACCAAAGGAAAGAAAGAGGCCGACCTATGATGAAAAAGCAAGGCAAGGTTCCCACGATTCTGCTCCTTTGGTTCTGCTTGATTCTCAGCATTGCCGGATGCGCCCGGTTGTTTGCCGCCGCGCCGGTTGTCACCATCAAGGTGGACGCCAGCCAGAGATTTCAAGAGATCGACGGATTTGGCGTGAATTTCAATGGGCCTTATTTTCGAGAAACGCAGAAGCCGATGGTTGACATGCTGGTCGACGATTTGGGGGCAACTTTGGTCCGGCTCGACGCCCACGGTTTTGACCGCAGCAACTGGGAATTGGTCAATGACAATGATGATCCGCTGGTAATGAATTGGGATTATTATAATGATATATATTCCGTTCCCAATTTCGAGGCCTCCTGGGCCGCGGGCCGATACCTGAATACCAAGGGAGTGCGCGTAGTGTTGGCCGCCATCGGAATTACTCCCGAATGGATGCTTGACAACAAAGCCTTGCCCCCGAAACACTCAGTCTGCCGCAACAATCCGAATCCCTGCAAACCGGATCACCTCAACCCGGCCATGTATGAAGAATATGCCGAAATGATGGTCTCCATGGCCATGTATGCCCGGACTCAGGCCCATGTCAATTTCGAGTATTTCAGCCCTTTCAATGAAACCGACTGTTATCCGGCGGAAGGCCCCCGCATTGATCCTGAAGAGGCTCCCCAAGTCCTGGACGCCATTGCCCGCCGCTTGCGCCGGGAGGGACTAGGGGACGTGCGTTTGGTAACCGCGGAGCAAGCGAATATCGAGACGGACTACATCGGCCCAATCCTGCAGAATCCGGAGTTGATGAAACAAGTTGGAATTTTTGCCTTCCACACGTATGGCGACGCTTCGGTTGGCCGGCAGGTGGAAAACATCCGGCGGAGCCAGTTTCCGCTTACTCGCGTATGGTTGACGGAATATGGCGACCTTCACGACCTCGACAAATCTTTCGAGGGGGAGTGGAACAATCAATCGTTAAAGGCATCCGAGCGGGTTCTGCGGGCTCTGAACCAGGGGGCCCAGGCCGCTTTTTTCTGGGATGCTTTCGACAACCTGGAATTGTGCGAAATGCGCCCCAGCTTTTACGGCCTCATGCGAAACGACAACCATCACTATTCGCCCAAGAAGCGTTACTACGCGGCCCGTCAACTGTTTCGGTTTGTCCGCCCCGGATCCGTGAGGATCAAAGCCACCACCGAAGATCCGAATTTGATGGTTTCCGCCTTTCGCAACGATTCCAGTGGGTCTCTTATTCTTGTTGGAGTCAAACGCGGCACAAATGCGGGTCAGGTTCAAATTGCCGTGACGGGCGGATCTCAGATTCCACTCATCTGGGATTTGTATCAGACCACCCGCAGTCTTGACTGTGCCTCAATGGGGACGCTGAAGACGGAGAATAACATGGTCCAGTTGGAATTGCCCGATGAAGCGATCTTCACTCTCGTGGGAACCACCAGAAAGCCTTGATCTAACATTGGCAAAACCAAAATAGCCGCGGATTAGCACGGATAAAACAACCTTTGGATCGACGTTTAACCGTGTTAATCCGCGCTGTTACCACGATTGGAACAGCCATTCATAAGAGTTGAAATTGGGCTGCTGCATTATCTACGACAGTCTGTCCTGACGACATCGTCCAAAATTAAAATTCGTTGACCGGAGTTGCTCGTGCCTTTTTCACTCAAGAAGCAAAAGTACACCGATTGGTTCTGGGTCATTCTCATCAATTTCATGTGGGCCACTCAGGTTCCCATTATCCGGCTGATTGGCGATCGGCTGGGCCCGGTGACGCTGGCATACATCCCGATGATCCTCAGTACGCTTCTTTTCTTGCCCGCGCTCTGGTGGCAACAAAAGCGGCAAGGCACCGGTCTGCGCTGGCATTGGCGCGACGCCAAGCATTTTTTGCTGGCTGGACTCTTGGGCGTGTTTCTCATGCAGTTCCTCTATACGCTCGGATCCCAGTGGACATTGGCCTCCAACGCTGGAATTATCACCTTGACAATTCCCGTCACGGTGGCTCTATTTGCTTCGCTCTTTCTCAAGGAAAGCATGAACCTGGTGCGCATTTTCAGTTTCATTCTTGCGTTGATTGGCGTTCTTTTGACCTCGTTAAACGACTTTCGAACGGCGGATTTCCGGCACAGCCAATACCTGGCGGGGAATCTGGTATTTCTGGGGGCCTGTCTTTGCTGCGGCTTTTTCAACACCTATTGCAAGCTCTTGGTGGAACGCAAATACACGGAATTGGAAATTCTGGTCTACACTTCCGTCATTGGCAGTGTGGCCAGCATCCCCCTGCTGATTTGGGTGGAACCATTTCACCTCTCGGATTTTCTACAAAAAGGAACTGTGGCTATCTGGGGGGTTTTGGAACTCAGCTTTATTGTTTACGGAATCTCCATGTTGCTGTTCTTCTATGTTCTAAAGAGAATGGATGTCACTCAGGCCATCCTCGGCAATTATCTGCTCCCCTTTTTCATTGCCTTGCTCGCTATTCTCCTATTAAGGGAGAACCTTACGGGCTTGATGGTCCTGGGCGGAGCCATTATCGTTATCAGCACCCTGATGGTGACGGTCTTTGAAGGAGACCTTTTAGCATGGTGGAGCGGAAAGAAACGATCACAGGGCATAATTGAAAAGAACTGGTGATAGCCTACGACGGACAATTTGAATGAAGCGTTGGCGAAAATGAGAATTAAGGCAAGAGATTGCCCCGAGATTCAGGACTTTCGACTGGAAAGGATCGATCATGATACTGAAGCGGCTTTTGTTTTGCGCAGGACTTTGTTGGTTGGCGTGTCTAACTGTTTGGGCTGAACAACACTCGGCCAAACTGGGGAAAAATCCTGAGCCAGCGGATTGGTTTGCCGGAGATCCGCATGTACACATGGATTGCGGAGTGGGCAGCGGCCATGAGCCCGTTACCCCGGAAGACATTCTCACCATGATGCAAACCCATAATCTGGCCGTGGTTTCGATGCTCGCTGACATGGGAAACGGAGAGGCACGGCGGGCTGACATCGATTTGCCCAAAGTGAATGGGGGCGACTATCCCGCCTCCAAGCCCGGACGGCTGATCCACTGGGACGCGGAATGGCATTTCGATCCCGAGGGAGTGACTTTTGAAAAAAAAGTCATCGGGGGGCATCTAATCAATCTCGGACTCCAGCATGCGGAGACAACCTTTGCCGAGTATACTTATCCCATCATCCAATGGGTAAAAAAGCAGGGTGGGATTTCCGGGTATGCCCACATGCAGTACCTCGATGATGGAATTCCCAACAAGTTGAGCTGTTGCCAACCGCTCGAATATCCCGTAGAGGTGGCCTTAGGGACCGTGGATTTTCTCATGGAGGACGTCTGGCGCAATGATGCCGTTATCCACGCATATTACAAACTTTTAAACTGCGGCTTTCGCCCGGGCCTCGCCGCGGCGACGGATTTTCCCTGCAACGACCGCAAGCCGATCGGATCGCTCCTGACTTATGTCTCGGTGCCGGGCGGAAAGCTCACCTATCGTAGCTGGATTGAGGGGATCGCCAAAGGACGAACCGTGATTTCCACCAACGGGCATGAAGAATTCCTGGATCTAAAAGTGGATGGCCGCGCAAGACCGGGAGATGAGATCCGACTCCCCCGAGAGAAGCGGCTCCCCGTCATGGTCCGATGGACCTCTTTGCAGCCGCTTCAAGGCCGAATCGAATTGGTACAAAATGGCAAGGTGGTGGGAACCCAGGAGGCGAAAGCCTCTTCGGGATCTCCGGTCGAAATGCGCACTTCTCTCAACTTCAAAGAAAGTGGCTGGGTCTGTGCGCGGCGCATGAATGAGCAGGGACACCAAACGAATACCGCCGCGGTGTTCATCAAAGTCAATCAGGCTCCGGTTCGGGCCAGTGCCGAAGACGCTCTCTACTTTGTCCGTTTTATCGACAACTTGTTGGAGAAGACTTCTCCCGGCGGCCCGTGGAACCAGTATTTCTCCAAAGACCTTGCCGCAGCCCAAAACCGATATCGGCAGGCACGGGAGATCTACCAAAAAATTGCCAATGAAGCTCAATTCCGGAAAGCGGAATGAGTTCCCGCAAAGACGATGAAAATCTATTTCCCTATTGAAGGGGGATTTCTGAGGAACTCCTCATGCCAGCACGGCTGGCACAAAAAGACAATGAAAATCGGCTTTGTACGGTAGGGACGGCTCGCCGAGCCGTCCGCCAGTGCAAAGCAAAGCAGGCACAAGCGGCGCTTTCGGCGAAAGCGCCCTACCTGTAGGAGCAGTCGGCTTGACTGACGCCGCTCATAATTTTTCAACTACTTACAGCGATTTTCTAGGGAGAAATTCAAGATGATAATCACTGATGTAAAGGCCATTGTGCTCCGTTTGCCTGAAATCTCCACTGCCGCGGACGGCACTCAGGATGATCTGATCATTCAAGTGGAGACGGATGCCGGCATTTCAGGCTACGGGGAGGTGGATACCGCTCCTCTGGTGGGGAAAGCCATTGTCAATGCCTATATGTCTCATGGGACTTGCTATGGACTGCGTGAAGTGGTGGTGGGCAAAGATCCATTTGACTACGAGCAGATTTGGCGGGAGATGTGGGCGAAGACTTATTATTACGGCCGGTTCGGGCCCGTGATGCATGTGATGAGCGGCATCGATATGGCGCTCTGGGATATCATGGGAAAAGCCACGGGGATGCCGGTTCACAAACTCTTGGGAGGGAGCTATGCCGATCGTGTCCGCCCCTATGCCAGCGCGCTGATGCCGGAGACTCTCGATGAAGTGAAACGGTTGGTGGACTCCCAGGTGCAGCAAGGATTTACCGCGGTCAAGTTGGGCTGGGGGCCCTTGGGCTATGACGTCCGCCGCGATGTCGAACTGGTCCGGGCCGCCCGGCAGGCGGCCGGAGATCAGGTGGAGCTAATGATCGACATTGGCAAGCGGTATCAATATAAATCCGCCCTGCATATGGCGCGGGCCTGCGAACAATTCAATGTATATTGGCTCGAAGAGCCTTTCCCGGCGGAGGACTTGGAGGGATATCGGAGACTGGCGGATGCCGCTTCCATCCGGATCGCCACGGGTGAAGAAGAAAGCGGCCGCCTGGCCTTTGGACGTCTGATTCGGGAAACGGGAATCGATGTAGTGCAGCCTGATATTTCACGTTGCGGCGGTTTGACGGAGTTTCGAAAAATCGCGACCATGGCGGCCGATGCCCACATTCTCTGCGTGCCGCATGCTTTCAAAACCGGCATTTTGGTGGCCGCTTGCATCCAAATGATTGCTGCCATCCCCCACGCTCCGTTCCTTGAGTTTTCGGTGACCGAATCAGGAATACGAAAAGAAATTCTGACTCATCCTTTTGAGCAGAGGAATGGATTTGTGGAGGTTCCACAAGCGCCTGGCTTGGGCATCGAACTCAATCCCGAGGTCATTCGGAAGTATGGTGTCCAGATAGGCATGAACTGATCTCTTGCAGTACGTTTTATGCAAAGGCACATCATTGGAATGACTGGTGCCCTGCTCGGCGATTGCTCCTCCATTCTCATCACTCGTCACTCGTCACTTTTTCCCCAGGGAGTCCACATGCCATCCAGATTATCGAAGCTCGTAGAAGTGCAAAAGGGCTTGCAGGTGGATGCTTTCCTGTTCACTCATCCGCCCACGCTGCGTCACCTGAGCGGGTATTTTTTCAACTTCGAAGTAGGCCCGTCTCCCTTCCATCTGATTCCTGCGGCCCTGCTTGCCGTGCCGGATGGAGAGATTACTTTGGTGGTGGCGGATACGGAGGCGGGGCAACTTCCTAGTATCGACCCGCAAATTTTGGTCAAAACCTATGCCAGTTATTTGTACGAGAGTCCCCTGGACTTTACACGGCAATTTCAATTGCGGCTGCATGAAGCGATTGACCAATTCGGACTCGGCAAGGCCCGTCTCGGTGTCGAATGGAATGCAATTCCCGCCGTGATTCATTGCGCCCTGAAGGCCGCCTATCCGGCAATCGAGTTTGTTGATGTCACAAAGGAGATTGAAAAGCTGCGGTGGATCAAGGACCCTGACGAACTGGAGTTGATCCAGAAAGCCTTGAGGCTCTGCGATGTCGGCCAAAAAGCCTTGCTGGAAAAGGCCCGCCCGGGAATGAGTGAATTGGAACTCTTTGAACAAGTGCGGGGTGCCATGGAATCCGCCGCTGGAAAACGTTTTCCGCTGATGGCTGACCTGGTGAGCGGTCCGCGCACGGGAGAAGCCGGCGGCAATCCTTCTAATAGGCGGCTGGAACCTGGAGATCTGGTCATGGGCGATTTGACACCCTGCCTCGACGGATACTGGGGGGACAGTTGCAACACCGTAGTTGTGGGAAGTCCCACGCCGGCTCAGCAGGATTTTTTTCTGCGGGTCAAAGAGGCTTTAGAACTGGGGATTCAAGCCGTCCGACCGGGAGTGAAAGCTTCCGCCATTGACCGGGTTATGCGGGAACATTTGGCGGGACTGGGAGGCTTTCCGCATCATGGCGGACATGGCATTGGTGTCGTCTACCATGAAGAGCCGCGGATTGTGCCTTACAACCATCTGGAGTTGGCCCCGAATATGGTCTTTGCCATGGAACCGGGAGTTTACAACGAAAAACAAGGTCTACGGCTGGAATATGTGGTTCGCGTGACTGAAGACGGATGCGAGGTATTGTCGCAATTCACGCATCAGCTAAAGGCGGGATAGTGGAGCAGACCTTTGTTCTGTAAAATCCAGGGCCAATGCGGATTACGAATCAAGCGGAGAGTGGCGGACTGGGGGTCTGCCCAATCTCTAATTCAATGAAATTCATGACATCAAGACGTTATCCATGGCTGAAAATTTACTGAATATCCGCTTTATGCAGTGATTCTGCTTATCAAAAGTGAGATCGAATATGTCCACGAAAATCTGGATCAGAATGAATCATATCGGCGTATTTATTGCTCTCTACTTGACTTTTCCCATGGGTGGCGGCGCCGGATTGTTGCCTCTGATGGCGGAAGATATCTTTAACACTCACAAAGTGGTGTTGGATAATCTGAACAAAATCATTCCATGGTCGACTCCCACTGAAAAAGCCTACGATCACTTCCTCCGGTTGCGGTGGGACTTCATCAAAACCAAAGTCCCAAACTCTCCAGGCCCATCCCCCCGATCTTCCTATCCGCAGTATTACTTCTATTGCGCCTATTGGGATAAGAATGGAAAACTGGAGCCGGATACCTGGATGAATGATGTGGGTGAGAAAATTCCGAACTGGTTTGAATCGGCGCGGCTTTATTACGCATACACGGGAGACGCTTCCGTCATGACCATCGTGAAGAACCTCATTGATTACACGATAGAGCATGGAACCAGCGCCGCCTCTTTCGCCTGGCCTAATTTCCCTTACACCACAACGAATGCAGGCGATCTGGATTTTCGCGGATTCACATCTGGCAAAAGGCTGGTGCTCCACGAAATCCAGGTGGACCATGCTGGAGAAATGGGATTGACCTATTATCGGATGTACCTTTTCACCGGCGATAAAAAATATTTGACGGCTTCCCTCCAGGTGGCCGACACCCTGGCCAGCAAAGCCAGAGTCGGCAATGCGGAGCGCTCCGTCTGGCCTTATCGAGTGGTGATGGATTCTGGAAAGATAACGGCGGAATATGGCGCGAACTGGACCGGCTGTTATATGCTTCTCGACCAGCTAATCAAAGCAAAGCTCGGGAACGTGAAGGCTTACGAAATAGCTCGAATCAAAGCAAGGGATTTCATCCTGCAATATCCCATGAAGACCGGATACTGGACGGATGGACACTCCGATACGGATGTGAATAGCAACACTTATAAAAGCAATCTGAGTGCCAGCAATGCGACTTTATATCTGCTGGATCACCCGGAGTTTGATCCGGAGTGGAAGACCAATGTGCCGAGACTGATCAAATGGACTGAGGAGAATTTTGTCTTTCGTTGCGCTCCCGGCGAACCGGCAACTCAATGGGGAGCGAATATCGTGGGTGAACAGGATAGCTTTCTCCCCAAGATGGATTATCAAACCGCACGCTATGCCGCCGAGTGTGCCCGCTGGTATGCCGTTTCAGGGGATGAGGCCTATAAGGAAAAAGCCTACCGCTCTCTGAATTGGGTGACTTACTGCACGACTTCCGAGGGGCAGGCCTTCGAAAGTCCCGTAAGCAAAGACATCTCCAACTGGTGGTCCGATTGTTACGGCGAGTGCCCTCGCATGTTTTACCCTGCCTTTGCGGCAATTCCCGAGTGGGCTCCGCCGGGAGAGAACCACATCCTGTACTCCCCAGGAGTGATTAAGGAAGTGTCTTACGACGGAAAGAAGGTTCAATACACTTCCACCGACACTGCTGGAATAGAGTACCTTCGGCTGAACTTCCGTCCCACGGCGGTTACCGTGAATAAGAACAAACTCAAGTTGCGACCTGATCTTAAGGCAGCGGGATATACCATAAGAGATCTTGGGCGTGGAGATTTTGCGGTAACGATCAGCCGGAGGAGCGGAGGAGAAGTTTTCATCCGTTAAAATGCTCCCTTCTTTCCGACATCGCCACGGGTCTCGCCTGTTGGCATCGAAACAGGCTTGGATCCCGACGATCTCTAACGCCGTCAGTCGTGAGGCAGTACAATGTTATGCAAGGTTTATCGTCCCTGTGCCCCAATGGTTGTCCAGGCAGGAATGATGCATGACCAATCAACCCCTCTCGGAATCAGGTGTAAACCGGTTGGGGCTCTCGGAGGTGAGGAGTGACTCGGAAAAACATGTCTTTGGCATTCTTTGTCGCAATCATCGCGGCCACGTTGAGCAACCTGGCGGGTTTCGGGCAAACCAGCGGCGAGCTGCCCATTTATCTCGACCGGAAAGAGCCGGTCAATAAGCGGATCGACGACTTGCTCAGCCGGATGACCTTGAAGGAGAAGGTCGGACAACTTAACATGCCCTGCGTTTATGTGGACGAACTCGGAAACGACATCCTCACCAAGCTCGAGTCATGCAAGCGATTCGCGGAAGGGACGTACACGGATGAAATCGGCCCCGGCGGCGGCTTTTTCACGCTGGCTAACGAGATTCTGCGTGAAGGAGCCCGACAGCAGGCCGAGTACTTTAACCTGCTCCAGGACATTGCTTTGAAAAAAACCCGGCTGAAGATTCCCCTGCTGCAAACGGAAGAAGGGACGCACGGCGCCATGTTTCCGGGGGCCACGGTCTTCCCGGAGGGCCTCGCCCTCGGCAGCACATTCGATATGGCTTTAGTGAAAGCCATTTATGCCGCGGCGGCTGAAGAAGCCCGTGCCGTGGGGATTCATGAATTATGCACGCTGGTGGTGGAACCGAACCGTGACCCGCGCATGGGAAGGAACTGCGAGGGGTTCAGCGAAGACCCTTACTTGTGCGCCCGGATCGCCACTTCCATTGTCCGGGGAGCGCAGGGGTACGACGTTGCCGCGAAGGACAAGGTGGTGGCCGTGCTTTGCCATTATCCCGGCCAGAGCCAGCCTGCCAGCGGACTCGAGCGCGGCGCCATGGAGATCTCGGAGCGGAATTTGCGAGAGACTTTCCTGATTCCCTGGGTGGCGGGGATCAAGGAGGCTGGCGCGCTGGGCGTGATGGCCACCTACCCCGCAATCGATGATGTGCCGAATCACTCTTCGGAAAAGATTCTGACCAAGATCTTACGCGAGGAGTTGGGATTCAAAGGCCTGGTGCTGAGCGAAGGAGGCGGTTTCGGAACTCTGCTATACGAGAACGTTGCCGCAACGCAGAAAGACGCCGGAGCTCAGTCCTTGAAAGCGGGGGTAGACGTCAACGTCACATACGAGCCGGCCTACATGAAACCACTGGTCGAGAATGTGGAAGAAGGAAGAGTCCCGATGGCACTACTCGACCGGGCGGTGCGGAGAGTCTTGGAGCAGAAATTTCGCTTGGGTCTGTTCGACAATCCGCACGTCGACGTGGAACAGGCAATCCGGACCGTGCATTCCCAGGAGCACCAGGATCTGGCTTTGCGCTCAGCCCGGGAAGGAATCGTCTTGCTGAAGAATGAGAAGAACCTTCTCCCCCTTGCGAAGAACTTGAAATCGATCGCGGTGATCGGGCCCGATGCGGAAAACCTGCTCAACCAGCTAGGGGATTATTCACCCAAGGCCATCCCCCAACACATCGTGAGCATCCTCGAAGGCATCCAGGCAAAGGTTTCACCCCAGACCAAGGTCAGCCATGTAAAGGGGTGCGGAGTCCTAGGCACGGACAAGAGTGGGTTTGCGGAAGCCACGCGGGCGGCGAAGAACGCGGATGTGGCGATTGTAGTGGTAGGCGAGAACCAAGGGCAGAACGGCGTGGACGAGGAAAAGGATCCTATCACTGATGGCGAAAGCCATGATGTGGCGAGCCTGGATCTTACCGGCGTTCAAGAGGATCTCATCAAAGCCGTCTTTGAGACTGGGACGCCCACCGTGGTTATCCTGGTCAACGGCCGTCCGCTTTCAATCCGCTGGACGGCCGAGCAGGTGCCAGCTATCGTCGAGGCCTGGCGGCCCGGCGAGCGCGGCGGACACGCCGTGGCCGACGTACTCTTCGGCGATTACAATCCCAGCGGGCGGCTAGCCATTAGCGTTCCTCGGCACTCCGGCCAATTGCCGATGTTTTACAATTACAAGCCCTCCAAAGCCTATTGGATAAATGATGCGAAAAGGGGCTATGTGGACATGCCCGCAACGCCGCTCTATCCCTTTGGTTTTGGCCTGAGTTATACAAAATATGAATACAGCGGCCTTCGCATCGAGCCGGCGGAGATCCGGCCGGGGGGCGATGCGCGGGTTAGTGTGAGCGTGAAGAATGTGGGTCAGCGGGCGGGCGAAGAAACCGTGCAGCTTTACATTCATGAAAAGGTTGCGCCGGTATCGACGCCAGTCATGCAATTGCGAGGATTCGAGAGAGTGGCGCTAAAACCTGGGGAGACGAAAACGGTAACACTTACTCTTACCCCCGCGGGTTTGCAGTTGCTCGACCGCGATATGCACTGGGTTGTCTTCCCTGGCGACTTCGAAATCATGGTTGGGAGGTCGTCCGAAGAGCTGCCTCTCAAGGGTATGCTAAAGGTGAGAGAGTAACGAGCGGACACCAAAGCTCCCCGCTCTCTTTGTATTCAATGGGAGAAGTTGCGATAAATAAATCGTAGCTGCTCAGGCCTAGGATTACTGGTAGCCACGGTGAGAGTTTTCCAGCGAGCCGTGGGCTTTGGCTAGGCAGCCAAGCTCCACGCCTCGTAAAATACACTCAGCGTGGCTACCAATCGGAGGGGTACTGCGTAGTTACGAGTTTTCTTTTCTGACCATCAAGTTGAGATAGAATTATTGTAATTATTCAAGCCCAGGTATTTTCTAATGGCGTCCAGGAATCTGAACAGCACCTCCTCGCCCGGGGTCACCTTCTCTTCAACCTATACTATTCCATCAAATGCACAATTGAGGCATCAAGCATTATACGGAATAAGTAGATCTAACCCTTCGTCCTGGGGGAGTGAATGCTGGCGCGGCGGCGGTGGCGGTGGCGGTTGACAGTCCTCCGGCTATCATGGTAAAACTCCTTTCCAGATCGGTTCATTATCATTTGCGGGAGAGACTCTTTTTTTTGCCCTAATCCCCAAGGACGGCTTTTTCGAGCAAAGCGGCATTGTTCCTTTACCGGTAGGCCGCCTGCTTTGGACCTGTTGACAGAGCGGAGAGGAGTAGGCTTGGCTTAGACTGAATGGCGGATTTTGCCTTCTTCTCCATTCTGGACCGGCGATTGGCCTTGGCAGGGGCAATAAAAAGCTGGCGAGTCTCGAAAAGTGCTCGAATATGCACTTTTCTTGAATCTTGAAAAGACCGTAAATACAAACTTCTCCCGACTCAGGATCATTCGCTAATAATTGCTTTCACCGATTCGGGAGAATTAAATTGTTGGCCAACAGAGGATAAAAGAAAAATGATTGGAGATCGAGATGAGTAAAATGACTGCGCCAGATCTTAAAGAACTTTTTAAACAGGCGTCTGAAATTGCCCAGCAAGTTCCGAAAAATCTACAGGAGGCCGCTTTTAATAGAGCAGTTGATCTTCTTGCTAGGCTCCCGAAATCAGATTACGTGCCTACACCCCAGAAAAAAAATGAGACCAATAGAAACAATCTGGCATTAGACACTGAAGCGACAAATTCCTCAATTGCAGATTTACTTTCAAAAATAGATTCAACTCAATACCCAGGTATTTTGTCTGCAAGTAAGGTTCTAGATCGCTCACTCTTGGTGCTTATGATAGCACTCAAGGATCATCATATTGATGGGCTTACTCCTAGTGCAATCGCAAGAATCCTCACAGATAAATTTCGTATGAAAACCACCAAGGAAGCAATCGGTATGGCGTTAGGCAGAGCAACTACTCTAGTTAATCGAACACCTGATGGGCAGGGATTTCTATATAAAATAATGGCACCCGGCGAAGAATATCTTTCGCGTCTTGATTCAGGAGATAATTTATCAAGGGCGGTTACCTCTACAAGAAAAGTGAGAACCAAAAAGACTGCTATTAAATCTAATAATGATATCTCGACTAACAATGGTGGTAAGCAGAATAGAGATAGAAAAACTAAAAAGAAGAATGTGCCCGATCAAAGAGTAGCGAAAAAAAGTATAGTTGGACCAAAAGGAGCTATTCTCAGTCTCATAGAGTCCGGCTTCTTTGATAAAGGGAAAACCGGTCCTGAAGTACAGACATATCTGAAGAATAAACGTGGCTTCAATATCGGTGCAGCCCAGCTACGTCTTGCAATGCTTCGGCTCGTGCGTGATAAAAAACTTGACCGAGACGAGGGGTCAAGCCCTTTTTTAGTTGAAAATGAGCATAAGCCTCAAGCGGCTGCTTGATCCGATTTCGGATGGCTTTCCTTCTTCATAGCGTTGCGAAGGGCTTTTAGATGTCGAAAGCCTTTCACTTTTCTTAGCCCGGGCTCAATTTGCAGGAGCGATGTGGCTATCCAACGCTGACGCTGATCGCTGTTCTTCCAGTAACTGACTCGATGCGTCAACCGCTCCAGTTGTCGATTCACATTCTCAATGCAATTGGTGGTTTTAAAACTGGTGCCTAATTCTTCAAACAACCCCAGCCGATGCAGAGTCAAAGTCTCTTCTAACCCTTCTCTCAGGCTCTCCACCGCAGAACCATTGATCAGTCGCAGCTCTTTGGCAATTCGTTCCAGAGCTTCTTTCGCCTTTTCATAACTGGTTTGCTGATAGGCCGACTGTAACTTTTGCCGGAACCGTCGAGCTCGTTCCTTGCTCAAGTAGCTGACCACATTTTCCCGCTTGTGCCACTGGCATCGTTGAATCAAGGCTTTCTCCGCCAGGCTCGTCTTGATCCCTTTATACAGCCCTTTGGCTCCATCGATGATGAAGAGAATCTCCTGTTCCGTCTTTAGGCCTCGATCCAGCAGCCGCTGGATAAATTGTTGGGCCACTCGTTGATTCTCCGTGCTCGCTTCCACAAATCCCAACAGGATCTTTTTCCCTTCGATCGTAATGCCCAAAGCGACAATCATGTCAATTTCCGCTAATCGTTTTCCATCGATAAAAATCGCCACGATGTCGTGCTGGCTCAAATCCCGATTCAAAAAGATTTCCAACTTCTTGGCCGTGGTTCGAATAAAGTGTCGCGATACGCTGCTCTTTTTGATCCCAAACGTCTCGGGCACACAGAGGGCCGCCTGCTCATATTGCCTCTGGCTGATCCCGCAGATCAACCGGTTCAGAACCTGATGGTCCATCACTTTCGTCTTTCGAAAAGCTTGATAGCTCTCTAAAGGCACTTCTTGGCGCACGGCTACATTTCGTACTCGGGGCACTTCGACCCTGACTTTCTGATCTCCCAGATACACCGATCCCGGATTCTTTCCCCAACGCCGATTCTCTGGACTCCGGCTTCCTCCACGGCCCACCAACTGTTCCACCTCTCTCTGCAATTCTTCTTCGACGGCTTTCAATCCCAGAGGAATCAACATTTGGATCAGTTCAAACCGACTGTCCCATCTCTCCATCTGCTCTTGGATTTGTTCTCTCTTTTTTCTTCCCTCTTTGCCCTTGCTTCTTTTTCCGGTCCGAATTACTCTCTGTCCCATGCATGATCTCCTTAATCTTAGTGTCTTACTTGGCGGTAAAACACCTCTGTTTTAAGCGAGGTCATGCTCCTTTTTCAACTAAGTTTAGGACTTTTCCGAGACGAGAATGCAGAAGGACATTATGAGTATACAAAACCTAAATCTTAGTTTGGATAATGCTTTATCATCTATACCTAACACCTTACGCAAGCGACTCGTTAAAACCTTTTCTGCTATAAAAAATCATGCTCTCGAAGGTCACCACGACCTGGTTGGACACCACGCAGGCAAGTTGGCTGAGGTGATTATTCGAGTTTTGCAGAATATTCTAACTGGCACGAGCACTCCGTTAAATAAGGGGCTAAAAAATTTTAAGGGTGAATGTGAGAATTTGGAGCAGACTCACCAAACGGCTGGTCCTGAGGGTTTGCGTTTGATCATGCCACGTGCTTTGCTATTCTTGTATACCCTTCGCAACAAACGAGACTTTGGCCACGTTGGTGGTGAGGTCGATGCCAATGAAATAGATGCCCTTACCGCTATGCGTGTTGTGGATTGGTGCATGTGCGAACTAGTCAGAGTTTGCCACGGGCTTCCTATCGAAGATGCTCAGTTGCTTTGTGATGCAATAGCTGAGCGGAGGCTTCCAGCCATCTGGAATGTGCTTGGACGCAAGCGTGTTCTCGATACAACTTTGAGTTATCGTGATCAAACACTTCTCCTCCTTTATTCAGATATCGAAACAGGAATTCCTACTGAGGATTTATTTGAGTGGACTGAGCATTCCCATCGACCCAATTATCGAAGAGACATTCTCGGTAAGCTTCATAGTAGTCGGCTTATTGAGTGGGATCGTGAAACGGAAATGGCCATCATTTCGCCAACGGGAATTGCTGAAGTTGAAAATAATATTCTTAATAGGGTCCGAAAATAGACGCGAATGATTCTAACCCATTGAGACACTGAGTGCCTCCTGAAGATGGGGGTCGGATCTGCCATAACCCGCACTGGGGGCGGGAGGGAACCAATTTAGGGGGCGATTTTTGGCCTTAGATGGCCCTTTTTAGCCTTGAAAAGGGGCTTCTAATTCCAAGGAGCGTTCAAGCTGAGACTAATGCATCCACAATTCAGGTGTGAAGTGCATACTCATCGCACATGCCCCCGCTCGCACTTCGACAAGCTCAGTACGAGCGGGGATTGGAGTGCCGCTCATCCTGAGCTTGTCGAAGGATGAGCGAAATCAGTGGACGGACTCCTTGTTGTTCATCGCAGTAGTGAACTCATCATGAAAGCTCATTGGAATAAGAAAAAGAAAGAATACAAGTTCCCACCAGCACTGGTCCAGCCGACCTCGCTTCGCTCGGCGGCTGACCGGCGGGGTTGGGCTGGCAGAAGAGCGGCATCAGGCGGCATTCAGTGGGAGAATCTTGGAGAGTTCCTTCCTGTATCGTTGCTCAGAGTCCCAAAGATCCCTGGAATGCTGAGCGTTCAGCCAGAATTCGGGGGAGTTTCCAAATAGACGCGACAACCTCAAGGCCATCACTGGCGTAAGGGAGCGGCGTTCTCTTAGCAACTCGTTGATTGTCTGCCGGGAAATGCCCAAAGCCGAGGCGAGAGATGCGGCAGACAGTCCGTAATCCGGCATAAAATCTTCGCGAAGCATTTCCCCGGGATGAGTCGGCGGAATCTTCCGTTTGACCGTATTGGATACTGCCATTATTGAGCTCCTTAATGATAATCCGTGATCTCAACGTCATAGGCATCGCCTTCGGTGAATTGAAAACAGATGCGCCACTGCTCGTTGATGGATATCGAATATTGTCCTTCTCGATCCCCTTTCAGGGCATGGAGCCGGTTGCTTGGGGGCACCTTCAAGTCATTTAGGGTTTTCGCAAGATCGATATATTCCAACCGTCTCAATGCCCTTCTAACCAGATCTGGGGGCAGCCGCTTGGCCTTTCCTGACACGAAGATCCGTTGCGTTTCCCTATCCGCGAAGGTCTTGATCATGGGAAGGATTGTAACGAGTCACGTGACACTTGTCAAGAATCATATTGGATGGTTACAGGTCCGAAGCGTCAGCCAGGCACTCAGTTCCCTCTCAGTTCCCTCCTAATGGCGTCCAGGAAACTGAACTGCATACTATTGTACCGTCCCCATGATCACTTGCTTGCGCTTCGTGCTTTTTCACTTGGCATGGTTGCTCCGCTATTCCATGCCAAAAGCGCGAAGTGGCAACGAGCGATCAGCCCAGCATCACGGGTATCGGTTTGCAATTCCCATGTTGCTATCCTCAATGCGAGAGAACCGGGTCGGACCAGCTAAGATCCGCACTGGATGAGGGTAACGACCGATTTAGAGCATGCTTTTTAGGCTCAGACGGTCCTTTTTAGCCACAATAATGGGCATTTGTGAATTGGTTATTCAGCAGGGATCCATCAGCCTGAAAAACGAAAAGGCACGCTCGCGGCTTATTAAAAGTCCCCAGATCTATTCTCTTCCGCCTCAAGCTGGGATCTTGCTCGGTCCGACTCCGATCGGTCCGATCCCGATTTGTCCCGATTTGGTGAAATCATCATTGCGGGAATGAGCAGGCTTTGGGCTTGAGGGTTTCCTTGTTTCGGGAGTATAAATGAAGCCCATAGAAGAAGCCGGTTGGTGTTGGCAATGAGAAGGCTTATAATCAACAAGGAAGAGAGAAGAAATGAGCCAAATACTTGATACATTGCCGATTCAACCCATTAGCGAGATCTGTCGCCGTTATCACGTCAAAGAGCTCTCGCTCTTTGGTTCCGCTGTCAGGGATGAATTGCAGGCGGAGAGCGACATTGATTTTCTTGTGGATTTTGAAAAAGGGTTCGCTGTTGGGTTTTTGATGTTGGCCAGACTGCAGGCTGAACTTGCTTCCTTGGTGAATAGATCAGTGGATTTGGTCCCGAAGGGCGGGCTTAAACCCTCTATCCGTTCGATTGTCCTTCAGGAGGCCAAAGTCCTATATGCGTCCTGAGCAACTCTATCTTGAGGATGTCGTCGAAGCGATTGAGTCGATTCAACGCTTTTTAAAAGGGAAGACGGAAGATGATTTTTTGAGCGACGAACTGCTTCAGAGCGCCGTATTGCACAAATTGACAATTATCGGTGAAGCGTCGGCTCGTCTGCCAAAAGAATTTAAGGACTTGCACCCGGAAATCGAATGGCATTCCATTGTGGCGTTTCGCAATATTGCGATTCATGCTTATTTTTCCGTAGAATGGTCAATGGTTTGGATTGCCGCCACCGAAGATACGGCGGCCCTGAAGGTGCAAATTGCGCCGCTCTTAAGCGATATTTCTTAGCTTGCTCGTATTAGTAAAGAAATCACAAGTCGCATTTCGCGTTTAAAGGACGCAGGATGCGCCTTTTTGTTTGGGTGCGCGATTGGGAGTTGGCGTGAGCGAGATATCCCGACAATTTTTTGGGGGAGAGCCTGGGAGAGCCGGGTCGGACCAGCTAAGATCCGCACTGGGAGCGGGAGGGAACCAATTTAGGGGGCGATTATTGGCCTTAGATGGCCCTTTTTAGCCTTGAAAAGGGGCTCCTTAGAAAATCGCTCTATGTTATTGAATCTAAGAGGTAGGGCGGTTTCGCCGAGACCGCCGTCTGCGCTAGCATAGGCGGCCGGTTCGGCGAACCGGCCCTACCTCTTAGCCGCCCAGCATGAATATTTTCATCATCTTGTTGTGCCAGCCGCGCTGGCTTGGGGAGCTTCCAAGAAAGAATACAAGTTCCAACCAGCCAGCTCCAGCCGATCTCGCTTCGCTCGGCGGCTGAAGCTGGGCGTTGGGCTGGTAGGAGAGGGGCTCAGGCGGCATTCAGTGGGAGAATCTTGGAGAGTTCCTTCCGATAGCGTTGCTCAGAGTCCCAAAGATCCCTTGAATGCTGAGCGTTTAGCCAAAATTCAGGCGAGTTTCCAAATAGACGCGATAACCTCAAAGCCATCACTTGCGTCAGGGAGCGGCGTTCTCTTAGCAACTCATTGACGGTTTGCCGGGAAATGCCCAATGCCGAGGCGAGAGAGGCCGCGGACAATCCGTAGTCTGGCATGAAATCTTCGCGAAGCATTTCCCCGAGATGAGTAGGCGGAATCTTCCGCTTGACCGTATTGGATACTGCGATTATTGAGCTCCTTAATGATAATCCGTGATCACACCGTCAAATGAGGGATTTGGCCCAAGCATGAAGATTTGCTTTAATACTCTTGCGCCAATACTTAAGGAAATTCGAGAAGAAGCAGGGTCATTCTATTGGATCATTTTTGAATGGCTTTACCATTAAGTGAAGGCAGCTGAATTACCCAAGCTCCACCGGACGCGCAAACAGTGCGCCCATGGAACTAAGAGGAATCATTGTCAGATCAAAAATTGCCAATTGCCAGGCCCGACCCGAATTTGCTCCCATACAGCGCGCGGCCATGCGCAACTCCGCCGAGCGCCTTGTCACCAGCAAGGGCGCGACATCTTTCGGACACAATATCGCGAAGGTCATGCGCCGCTGTTTTGAGGAGGTCCGCTGGGATGCGTGCTACTTTGAGTCTGCTCGCCATCCCGTTCCTACTCACCATGTTCGCCTCCGTCGGCATCGCCGCCATCTTGGTCGATGCAGGCATCCCCGGCGGCAACATCATCGTCGACTCCGTCGAGGGTGACACTATTAGAGTCCATCAAGACCTGCGCGATACGGAGGGCCCATGGTTCTACTGGTCCTTCCGTGTAAGCGGCGCGGCCGGAAAAACTCTCGATGTCCAATTCACGAATGGCAATGTCATTGGCGTGCGCGGCCCGGCCATAAGCACGGACCACGGCCGCAGCTGGCGCTGGCTTGGCCCCGAAGCTGTCGAGGGATCGCGCTTTCGCTACAGCGTTCCGTTCGGCATCGACGAGGTCCGCTTCTCTGTCACAATCCCGTATTTCGAGTCTGACCTGCACGCCTTCCTTAAGCGCCATTGCGGCAATTCGGCGCTCGAGTCTGGCGTGCTGGCAGAAAGCAAGATGGGACGTGGCATAGAAAAACTCCGACTCGGCCGACTCGACGGCAAGGCCCCACTGCGTGTGCTGCTCACTGCGCGCCACCACGCCTGCGAAAGCCTCGCCAGCTATAGCCTCGAAGGCATCCTTGAATCGATTCTTGGCTCCACAGGGGATGGCCGCTGGTTCCGCGAGAACGTCGAGTTTCTCGTTGTTCCCTTTATGGACAAGGACGGAGTCGAAGACGGGGATCAGGGCAAGAACCGTCGTCCGCACGACCACAACCGCGATTATGCCGGCGACAGCATTTACTCCTCCGTTCGGGCTCTGCGCGACTTTGTCCCACGCTGGTCGGAAGGCCGGCTGAAATTCGCTCTCGACATGCACTGTCCGTACATTCGCGGCAAGGATCGCAACGACAACCATGAAGACATCCAGTTCATCGGCGGCCGCGACCAGGAAATCTGGGGCCGGGTCGAGCAGTTCTCGAAGATCCTCGAATCTGTCCAGACCGGTTCCCTGGTCTACCGCCGCAGCAACAACTTGCCGTTTGGGACGTCCTGGAATTCCGCGGCAGACTCGGGCTCGCTGAAATCGTTCGAGATGTGGGCCTCTGAGCAACCCGGCGTACTGATTGCCAGCTCCATTGAGATCCCGTACGCTAACGCGGGAGGCAAGCCAGTCACGGCCGAGTCGGCCCGCGCTCTGGGCTGGGACTTGGCGCGCGCCCTGCGCATCTACTTGCAGCAGATCCGGTAGCAGTGCTTCTTTTCCTTTGCCAATATCCCCTCTGCTTGAAAGCAGTTGATTTTCAGGCTCCATCTTCGCACCTACCTGTTCATGCTGGGTCCAATGGATCGGCATTAGTAAGAGCAAGCACTATCATTGGCGAAAGCGATATGGCCAGGTCAATGAACCTGACGGCTTGGTGAACCGGGACTTCTGGCTTGAAGCCTGGCAGCGCAAAACCATTCGAGATTTTTACTTCCAGCATCCGAACGAAGGCTGGCGATTTTTTCCTGGAATCTGGGAGTGTAAGATTGCCAAATTGTCGGTAATCAAAAGAGGACTTATGATCACACATCGAAGGGATTTTTTGCGGGAGCTTGGAGCCGGTCCATTGCTGCTAGTCGCGGGGAATTCATGCATGGGAGTGGATTCGAGCGTAAGCACTGCTCTTGCGCAAGCAGCTTCTGAATCGGAACGACGCGATCCTTTGTACACGCATCGTCTGTTGGAAACCGAAATCCTAGTCGCGGGCGGAGGATTGGCGGGAGTATGTGCCGCTATTGCCGCCGCCCGAAACGGAGCCAAGGTGATCCTGCTGCAGAACAGGTCTCGGCTAGGAGGCAACTCCAGTAGCGAAGTCCGCATGCATGTCCTCGGGGCCAACAGTCACGAGGCACTTCGGAACTGGAGAGAGACGGGTCTAATAGAGGAGCTGAAACTGACCGATTCGGCAAACAACTTGCAGCGATCGTTCGAAATGTGGGACTTGATGCTTTATGACAAAGTGGTCAGCGAGAAAAACATCACTTTGATGCTGGACACTTTCGTCATGGATGCAATGGTCCACAATGGGCTTGTCCAAAGTGTGAATGCGCTCTGTCCGCTGGTGGAAGAAAGCTATACCATTCAGGCCAGATATTTTCTGGATTGCACCGGAGATGCCGCGCTGGCTGCCTCTGCCGGTGCTCAGATAATGCGAGGACGTGAGGCGAAACATCAATTTGGGGAGCCGTTGGCGCCTGAATCAGCGGATCAGAAAACCATGGGGAATACGATTCTATTCTTCTCCCGAAAGCATGACCGTCCCATGCCCTTCCGGGCCCCGGAGTGGTGCCGGAAATTCGAGGAAGAGGATTTTACTCACCGGCCGATTCAATCCTGGGAATATGGATACTGGTGGGTGGAATGGGGTGGGGAACTGGACACTATCAAGGATAACCAAAAAATCCGCCACGAGCTTCTGCGAATCGCCGTGGGTATTTGGAACTACATTAAAAACAGCGGAGATTATCCAACCTCCCACGATTGGGCTTTAGAGTGGATTGGCATGATTCCCGGCAAGCGGGAAAGCCGCCGGATTGTAGGGGATCATGTCCTGACTCAGCAGGAGTTGGAGAAATGCGAGGAATTCCCCGATCGGGTGGCCTACGGCGGTTGGCCTATCGATGATCATCCGCCCGGAGGAATCGACCGCGCAGATATAGAACCCACGCGCTACGTCTATTTCCAGAAACCATACCACCTTCCCCTGCGTTCGCTGTATAGCGCCGACCGGGGCAACTTGCTGATGGCGGGCAGAAACGTCAGCGCCTCCCATGTGGCCTTTGCCTCCACCCGAGTCATGGCCACCTGCGCCACGCTTGGCCAGGCGGCGGGCGCCGCTGCCGCCTTTTGCCTGGCGGAGAATTGCCTTCCCCAGGAAGTGACTCGAGATGCGGGGCGCATGCGGCGGCTTCAGCAGGCTCTCTTGAGGGACGATCAGTCGCTGATCGGGATCCGAAATGAAGACGGAGCGGACCTGGCGAAAAAAGCCACCGTGAAGGCTTCCGCGGAAACCGCGTCCGGCAAGGCTGCGAATCTGCTCGATGGGGTGAACCGCGAGATCCTGGATGGGCAAACCCACCAGTGGCAGGCCCCGATGGGAGATGCCAAACCGTGGGTGGAATTGAGCTGGCCGGGGCCAGTCCAGATCGGCAAAATCCAATTGGTTTTCGATTCCGGCTTGGGACGTTTGCTCTACCTCACTGGACAAGATAGCGAATACCAGCGGCAAGTCCGGGGCGCACAACCCGAAACCGTGGCGGAGTATGAAGTGGAAGCCTGGGTGGACAGCCGCTGGCGGCTCATTGCGGCTAACCGGGATAATTTCCTTCGATTGGCCCGGCATACTTTCCAGCCGGTCCTCACCGACCGGCTGCGCTTGAAGATCCTTCGCACCAATGGTGACAGCTTGGCTCGCATCTTTGAGGTCCGATGTTATCCTTGAGCAGGCACAATCCCCGGCGTCGGAATCCGAAGAGGAAGGGAAGCTGGCCGAGAAGGGGAATTTTTGTTTGATTTTCAGGGGGAGAGCCGCATCCAGGAGTGCCGAGAATGAACAAATAAGCGCATGGCTTAAAAAATTTGAGTATTTTTCTGGAATGTAGGATGGTAAATGAAAATTCCATCTTAAAGCCTAATTGGTCTACCCGCTGCACGGGACAGAGGATCGGCCGTTTTTCTACCTAAAGGTTATCCTTCTCATAGCCCCAGCAGCGTTGAAAGTTTTGTCGATTCCAAATTGCCTCAGCATTCGAAGGCCCCACCCGCAGGGCAAATCGGCATTCCGTGCGAAAACATCAAAAATATTAAAATTCTAAAGATAGACACTCCGTTGCTTCTCAGTTGCTTGCGAGGCATGGAACCTGGCCACCTGGCCAAATGCCCATGGCTTCCGCCTGAGGCGGGCTCACCATGGCTACCAGTCACCCTGAGATCTGAGTAGTTACGCCGCATCAAAGTTTGATGAAGATGCGGCGCCAGTACAGGATGCCCATCACTCCGAGCCAAAACAGGTCATATAGGATGGCAAAGGCCAGCGACCCATTCATGGGACCCAGGTAATGCATAAGGCTGTTGCCACCAGCCTTCCACAGATTAATCGCCACCCCATCTGAACCCGTGATATCGATTGCCATGAGAGCTTTCATGCCGAGTTGCGAAAACACCCAGACCGCAATGGAATTCATGCCGTAAATCAGACAGGGCAATGTCCACCAACTGATTTTCCGGAGATCCACTATATAGTAAAAAGTGGCCAGAAATAGGAGCGCCATGCCGCCCATGAACAGCACCAGCGAACTGCTCCACAAGTTTTGGTTGATGGGAAACCACAAGCTCCAGAAAGCTCCTGCCGCCATACAAACAGAGCCGTAAAAATATAGGTGGGTTATCTTTTCGTAAGCCGGGTGCGCCGTGCGCAAATACAAGCCGGTCAATAGTCCCATAAGCATTGTAACCAAGGCTGGGAAACTGCCAAGAAGGCTTTTCCCTTCCCACACATCGTGTTGCATGCGTCCGGCCAAGAGGTGCTGGTCGATGTAATTCCCCCAATTTCCCATGGGCTCAAGCACTCCGGCGCCATAGCCGGGCACGGGAACGAACTTCATCAGAATAAAATACAGCACCAATATTGTCCCCGACAGCCACACGATCGATTTTGCCTTCAAGCGGAGAGAAACAAAAACGATCGATGCCAGGAAGTAACAAATGGCAATTCGCTGCAGCACCCCCATGACGCGCAAGGTCGAAAAGTCAAACCGCGGAACGCCGTTCAGGAATAGACCCACGGCAAACAACAACACCGACCGGCGCAGAATCTGCCAGAAGAGCAACTGGCGGCTGGCGCCGCGTTCCAAACGGCTGGCAAACGAGTAGGGGATCGCCACGCCTACGATGAAAACGAAGAAAGGAAAGATCAGATCGGTAAAGCTCCACTGGTTCCAACCGGCATGGGCCAGCGGGGGATACGCTTCACCCGGGTGGCTGTTGACCAGAACCATTCCCAGGAGAGTGAATCCACGGAAGACATCGAGAGAGAGCAGACGTCCCTTGGAGGGGATGAGGGAATGCGCGGAAGTTTCTTCTGAAGTTACGGTGGCTTCTTCTTGGTTGTCCAATGCATTATCTCCGAAAACGAATTTCACAGGGTGGCGCGCCAGAATCTCAGTCAAAAGGTCCATTGGCAAAAATCAGATTTGGTCCGGCACGACAAAGGGTGGCCGGTATTCCCGTCGCAGAAAGGCATTGGCCTTTTCGCTGAATTCTCCGGTGAACCTTTCCGTTTGCGGATCCATGTTCAGCCAAGGTCCCAGGAATCGGGGCGTCTGACTGACCTTTACTTCATTCAGCAGCAGGTGCTCCTGGAAACGCTCATAGCAATCCATCAATTCCTTGCTGCGACTCAGCGTTTGCAGAATTTCACCGCCCGCGGCTGGCTGGCCCAGCCGATAAGAAACGTTCGCCATATGGGGCAATGCGCTGGAGAGATGTCCCTCCTCGATTTCCGCGTTCAAATGTCCGGCATTCCGGCTCTTGACAGCTTCCAGGAAATTCAGGTGATGGTTTTCGCCTTCATCCAAAATAAATTGGCGGATCTTTTTGCCCGAATGATCGTAAGCATAGCTCCCCGCTACATACCCTCCCTCGCAATGGATCACCACTCCGGCGCGAATGCCGCGATAGTGATCCATGACATTCTCTCCAATCCAGCGGGGCAGGCCCCGGACTTCAAAAATGATAGGGGCCGGCTGGTAATCGAAAAAGACTACCAAGGTGTTGGGAGTCTCCCCATTATCGAGATATCCCATTCGTCCGCCGAAGCTGATAACCCGCGGAGGGAGGCATTTTTGTCCCAGCATCCAGCGGCAGACATCCAGGAAATGAATCCCATTATTGCCGATTTCCCCATTTCCGGTAGCCCAAAACCAGTGCCAGTCGTAGTGGAATTGTTTGCGCAGGATGGGAGCCAGCGGGGCCGGTCCGCACCAGAGGTCGTAATCCACGGAAGGGGGGACCGGCTGTGGTCCTTCCACTTTGCCGATGCTCGGTCTCCGAACATAGCATATGCCGCGGGCTTGGATGATTTTCCCCAGATTCCCTTGATCCAGAAATTCACGGATCTGCTTCAATCCTTCATCCGATCTGCGTTGCGTTCCCGCCTGCACAATGCGTTTGTATTTGCGGGCCGCTTCCACCATCTTTCGCCCTTCCCAGATATCGTGAGACACCGGTTTTTCCACATAAACATCCTTGCCCGCCTGGCAAGCCCAAATAGTCAACAGGGAATGCCAGTGATTGGGAGTGGCGACGATAATGGCGTCGATGGATTTATCTTCAAGAAGCTTGCGGACATCTTTGTACCGTTCCACCTTTTCATTGTCGTCAGTGAATTTCTTTGTTTCCCGATCCAGGATCTCCTGATCCACATCACAGATCGCCGCCACTTGCACCGTCTTCACTTTGCGGAACTGGTCGACGTGTTCGCCCCCTTTCCAACGCATGCCCACTACGGCGATACGAATAGCCTCATTCGCCCCCAGCACTTTGGAGTGAGGAGACATTAAGCCAGCACCAGCTAATAGCGTGTTCTTGGCGAACGATCTGCGAGTAATGGTGTGATTCATTTATCCTCCCAAGAAAATAGCGTGGATGGAGGCGGGGTACCCCACCCCGTCTGAGTTTGCCAAGCCTGCTGAGACGGCCTGAGGGCAGGCCGCCTCCATCATCCCATTTTCATTGTCTTGTTGAGCCAGCCGTGCTGGCATGTGCGGCTCCCTAGAAAATCCCAGTTAAACAAAGGTGGAGCGGGCACTCTGTGCACGCTGGCTCGGCAGGCGGAGCTGGCCAGGCGACGCGCGAAGGATCGCGCGTCCCACCTTGTGCCATTTTCGTCCTCATGTTGAGCCAGCCGTGCTGGCATGTGCAACTCCTCAGTAAATCCCCTCCGTTGGAGGGAAGGCGTGAAAAAATCGCGAAAAGTCAAAAAAAGATTGACTAGCGATATCGCTAGGTGTATACTTTTTCCATCTTTGACGCGGAGAGTGCCGCATGGGTTATCAATCCAAAGTTCAAGTCATCGAGCGGGCCAAGGGGCAAAAGCAATTTTACCTGATCTGCCCGGCGCCGCTAGCCCAAGCCCTGGAGATGGAAAAGAGCGAGACCATCGAATGGATCCTGGAAGACAAGCACACGCTGGTCATCAAGCGCATCGAGGCAGCCGCGGCGGCCCGCAAGGGGGCCCATGGACGCTGCTAAGTCTTCCCCGCAAAACGCCCCGGTTCGTCCGATGAGCCGGGTGAAGACCGCCAACCGGGCCCAATTGGTCTTGCGGATGGTGGATGTCGAGAAGCTGATTCCCCTGCGCCATCCGGCCCGGATGATTTGGCAGATGGTCGGACAGTTGGACTTGAGCCCCTACGAGGCCAAGATTGAGGCCGTGGCCGGGCAAGCGGGCCGACCGGCCTGGGATCCCCAGTTGTTGATCTGTGTGTGGGTTTATGCCTACAGCAAAGGGATCAGCTCGGCGCGGGAAATCGAGCAACGCTGCAGCTACGATCCCGCCTTTCAGTGGCTGACCGGACTGGACGTAATCAACCATCACACGCTGTCGGACTTTCGCGGCAGCCGGGAGGCGGAACTGCGGGAGCTGTTTGCCCAGCTGTTGGGAGTGCTGAGCCGCCAGCAGCTGATTCGGCTGAAACGAGTGGCCCATGACGGCAGCAAAATCCGGGCCTTGGCCTCGGACAAGAGCTTCCGCCGGGGAGAGACGCTGGAGCGTCATTTGCAGCAGGCGCGGGAACTGGTCGGGCAGCTGAGCGAAGCCGGATCGGAAGAGCAGAGCGCCCGGCGCCAGCAGGCACGGCAGCGGGCCGCTCGCCAACGAGTCGAACGGCTGGAAGAGGCGCAACGGCAGCTGGCCCAGCTGCAACAGCGCAAACCAGACCCGTCGAGCCAACAACCGAGGGTCAGTGAGAGCGATCCGGAGGCTCGGATCATGCGGACGGGACATGACGGTTTTATTCCCGCTTACAACGTGCAATTGTCCACCGACGAACAGGCCGGGATGGTCGTGGGGGTGGCGGTCACCCAGGAGGCCGCCGACGTGGCCCAACTGCAACCGGCGGTCGATCAGATCGTCAACAATCTGGAGCAAAAACCGGAACAGATGCTGGTCGACGGAGGGTATATCTCGCAGGCTAATGTGGTTTCCCTGGATCAGCAAGAGATTGACCTGATTGGCCCCTGGGTCGATCGGAAGGACACGGGACAACAGAATCTGAAACGGCGTCAACTGGATCCGGCCTTCTATCCCGAAGCGTTTCGGTATCAGCCGGGGTCGAACGCGTATCAATGTCCAGCCGGCCAACTGTTGAGTTACGAAGGAAGTGAAGACCGACCTTTTCAGACCCGGCATCGCTATCGAGCCACCGCCTCGACCTGCCGGACCTGTGCCCTGCAGTCGCACTGTTGCCCGAACACTCGAAAGGGGCGTTCGCTGGTCCAGATTGAGGCCGCCCCCGAAGTGAAGGCCTTTCAAGAGAAGATGCAGACCCCCCAAGCCCAGCAACTTTACAAGAAACGGGCCCCGCTGGCCGAATTCACCAATGCCTGGATCAAAGAGAAAATGAAATTGCGGCAATTCCGAGTGCGGGGGTTGAAAAAGGTCTCGCTGGAAATTTTGTGGGCCTGTTTGAGCTACAACATTCAGCAATGGATCCGCTGCTGTCGGCGAGGGCCCCTGATCCCAAGGCAAAGCCCGGCCTAAACCCAAGCGTCCAGAGTTTCGCGCTTTCAAAGGCGCTGGCGAGGGGGAAAAGAGTACTACGGTCCCAGGGATCTTCGGATTGGGAAGAGGGAATGACATGAAAATGTTCGCACCCGGTTGAATTTTTCTAATCGTCACAAAAAACAAGCCCGTCTAATCCCTAATTTTTTCACGCCTTCAGGGGAA
>CAWDMN010000036.1:287500-360879 GCA_963803155.1 uncultured Acidobacteriota bacterium | reverse complement strand
GAGGACTATGAGGAACGCACCCAATGGGCGAAAAAGCTGGACGCGGAAGTCATTGACCGGGATCGGCTGATTACCGCTCTGCAAGGTGAAGTTGAAGAAAAAGCGGCCTGGGGGATCAAACAAAAGGAGGAGATTCAATCCCGGGACGATACGATCCGTGAGTTGCAGAGAGAATTTGACGAGCGCACTCAGTGGGCACTTCAGCTAAATGCTGAGTTGAAAACATGCCAATCTCAATTAAATGACATCCAAACGCGAAGGGTCTACAAACTTGCTGCTAAATTACGATTGCTTCCCAGATATTAATTGGGCGAGAGCTTAGAAATCCATAAACTTGGGAGGAAAGAAAATCAGTGAAGATTTTGTTAATTGGTGCAGATGGGCAATTGGGGACGGACTTGAGAAAGGTCCTCACTCGCCATGAAGTCATTTTATCGACAATTCAGACTCTTGATATTACAAATAACGACCGAGTCCGAATCACCTTTCATGAGGTAATGCCGGAGCTTGTCATCAATACCGCGGCCTTTCATGTGGTGGATCGTTGTGAAACCGATGTCATGCCTGCCCTGCAAGTCAATGCGTTTGGAGTGCGAAATCTGGCATTGGCCTGCCGCGAGATAAAAGCCACGCTAGTTCATTTCAGCACGGATTATGTTTTTGATGGATCCACCAGTACCCCCTATTCTGAAACAGACTCGCCTAATCCGGTGAGCGCTTATGGAATATCCAAATTGGCGGGCGAGAAATTCATCGGCTACCTCTGGGAGCGGAATTTCACCATTCGAACCTGCGGACTTTATGGACATGCAGGGCTGGAAGGAAAGGGAATGAATTTTGTGGAGACCATGCTGAAAAAAGCCCGCGCTGGGGATAGTCTTCGAGTCGTGGATGATCAGCGGCTCACTCCCACCAGCACCCGGGAACTGGCCCGCAAGGTTGCGGAGTTAATTGAGACCGAGCATTTTGGTCTTTACCATATCACGTCCAATGGCGATTGTACCTGGTACGAATTTGCCCGTGAGATTTTTACCCAGGCAGGCATAGAGGCAGATTTGAGTGCGACGAGCCAAAAAGAATATCGTGCGGCAGCACGGCGCCCAGCCTATTCCGTTTTGAGGAACGGTCACCTTCAAAAACATGGTTTGGATGATTTGAAAGATTGGCGCGAGGCGCTCCGGGATTACTTGTCTGGACTGTGAAAAATGCTTCCTGCTTGAATCATGAGACCGCGTGCGGAGGCTCAAGCTTTTCGTCTGCCATGGCTCCGATGTCTGGTAAAGCGCTTTTCAAAAGTGACAAGGAACGACGCTGAGAAAACATGAACTTCGAAAATATCCAACTGAGCGTGGTGGTTCCCGTTTATAACGAAAAAGCCACCTTGATGGAAATTCTTGCTCGCATCCGCGCTGTGGAGATCAATAAAGAAATCATCCTTGTGGATGATTGTTCACAAGATGGCACAAGGCAGCTGCTGATGAGTTTGGTGCACGCGCCAGAGAACAACGACCTGAAGATTTACTTCCATGAAAAAAACCAGGGGAAAGGAGCTGCCCTGCGGACTGGATTTGAAAAAGCCACAGGGGACTTTGTAATCGTTCAGGATGCGGATTTGGAATATGATCCCCAGGATTACCCGGCATTGCTGACTCCCATTCTGGAAAACCGCGCCGATGTGGTCTATGGATCCCGTTTTGCGGGTCAATCGCGGAATATGCTTTCTCTTCATCGGATGGGGAACCGGTTCCTCACTTTGCTGACTAATTTTTTGTATCGGACCTCCATTAGCGACATGGAAACTTGTTATAAGCTGATGCCAGCCGCTTTGGTAAAAACCATTCAGATTGAATCAAACCGTTTTAATTTTGAACCGGAAATCACAGCTAAGATTCTCAAGCGGAAGTTAAGAGTGATGGAAGTCCCTATCCGATATTCGGGGCGGAGTTTCTCAGAGGGGAAAAAAATTACTTGGCGGGATGGGTTTTCAGCGGTTTGGACCTTGTTGAAATTTCGGTTTAAAGAGTAAAACCAAGCTTTGGTCTTGGGCGGAAGCTAATAACTGCTCACGATGCCGCATTGTCTGGAAAGTTCCTTGTTAGAATCGACAATGCCTCGGGGCAGGTCGTGTCCGCAAACTTCATGGGTGCAATTAATGTCGATGTTTCGAAAAGGATTCCAGTTTTGTTCTCTCCTTCTTTTCCTGCCAATCGATTTTGTGGCCTTCGTGGCTGTAATTCTGGCTGATTTCTTGGCTTTCCCCTTGACATTCAGTCCGGTCAAGAGGCTTTCCAGCCGCAAACTTTCTTCAGATAAAACAAGCATCATTATCCTCACCTGGGATGGATTGCCATTGCTAAAAGACTATCTTCCAAGCGTTATTGCCGCCGTGGAATATGACCGACAGGAGCATGAAATTCTCATAGTGGACAATGGCAGTCAGGACGGCACGGTGGAGTACCTCCGAGAGCATTTTCCTTCAATACGGGTGCTCTCCCTGGACCGCAATTATGGCTTTTCCGAAGGAAACAACCGTGGAGTAAGAGCAGCCCTCCATGATATTGTGATTCTCCTCAACAATGACATGCAGGTGGATCCCGGCTTTATTCGTCCGTTGCTGGCGGGATTTGATGATGAGAAGGTTTTTGCCGTATCTTGTCAGGTCTTTTTTCAAGACCCATCGAAGCGGCGAGAGGAAACAGGCAACACCAGAGCTCGTTGGGATCGCGGGTTTGTTGATCCCTATCATGATCAGGCAATGGAGGGTGATCCCGATCTTCACTATTGGCCGGTCCTTTGGGGCGGAGGAGGATCCTGTGCCTTTGACCGGGGAAAATTCCTGGCACTCGGAGGTTTTGACGGTCTCTTTAATCCCTTCTATTACGAGGACACCGATCTCTCCTATCAGGCGTGGAAACAAGGCTGGAAGGTTTTGTTTGCTCCGGGCAGTGTCGTGATTCACCGGCATCGCGGAACCAGCCAGCGAAAATTCGGCGCCGACTTCGTGCAGAATATCACCCGGAAAAACCAGTATCTTTTCATCTGGAAAAACATCACTCGACTCAGCTGGCTGCTGGAACATTTTTTATGGCTGCCTTTTAACCAGCTGAGGTTCATGAGGCAGACCGGCGTGAGATTTGAATTGAAAGCGTTGTGGCGAGCTTTCCTGCAAATTCCCGAGTGCTTGATTAAGAGGATCAACCGGCGCCGCGTATACCAGCTTTCAGACCCCGAGGTCTTTGAACGAACGAGTCCGATGGCGCCTGCACGGGCAACGTCGATCATTGACTTTCGAACCGGCGATTGTGCCCACTGCCTTGGCGTCGGGTGGTATGACTGGGAACAAACCGCGCAGGGGGGGCAACGCTGGACGGCCCGCCATTCCATTTTTTTCCTTTCACGCGCAAGAGAAGAGGGAATTTTGGAACTGGAAGGAAACATTCCCAGCCTTCGCCAATATCGACGCCCCTGCCTGAGTATTCGACTGTTTTGTGGAAACCGCCTCCTGGGAAAATATCGAACTGTTAGGTCCGGCTCTTTCCGCTTTTCCGTCCCGCTCGCACCAGCAACGCCGACTGGATCGGTCCTGAAATTTGAGCTGCGGCTGAATGCTTCATTCTCCCCCGCCAGATCTGGTTCGGGGAACGATTGCCGGGAATTGGGAATCCTCATCACTTCCATAAAATTGGTGTAAAATCATCAACGATCCTTGGGCCTTCCGGCGATATTCAAGGCGACAATGATTGAGGGCTTTGCGGATGGTTTCTAAGCGAATACTTTTCCTCGCGGCACATCTCCCTGTCCTTGGACAGCATGGTGGCGGCACGCGGATGTTCCATAATTTGAGAATTCTGGCTCGAAAATGGCCGGTGACGCTGGTTTCCTTTTATGAAAGTGAAAAAGAGCTGGATCAGCTGACTTCGCTTCAAAATCTGGGGATTGAAATTCATGCCATTTTGCGCCGCCCCTGCCCACCGTCCTCCTGGCTGATTCCACGCCCCCGCGAGCATGACGAGTACGCCTCTTCCCAAATGCGGCTGATGGTGAGGCAATTGCTCGAAACTCAAGAATTTTCAGCCGTTCAAGTGGAATATTTCCAAATGGGACAACATGTGCCGGCAAAATTCCGAGGATTAAAAATCCTCACGGAGCATGAAATTCATTTCGCCAATTTCTACGCGGATTTTCAAGACGAAAATAGGATTGCCTGGAAAATTCAAAAGGGGTACCAGTGGTTGGCGCAACTGAATTATGAAGTTCGCACCTGTTGCCGGTTTGACCGAATCGCCTGCATGACCCGCGCAGACGCTGGCCGATTGGCCCAATATGTCCCATCCGAAAAAATTCGCGTGGTACCGATCGGGGTAGATTGCTCCTATTTTGAGCCATTATCCCCTTTCGTCGACAGTGACGATCCTCCCATCCTGTTATTTGTGGGGAATTATCGCCACCTCCCCAATCAGGAGGCCGTAACCCATTTTGCCCGGCACATTTTCCCAGGGATCAGAAAAGTTTTTCCGGATGCGATTTTTCGGGTGGCGGGAGCCAACGGTCATCTGCTCGACATTGCCGATATCCCGGGGGTCCAGATGACCGGATACATGGATGATCTGCGTTTAGTCTATTCTCGCGCAAGAGTTTTCGTGCTGCCAATCCTCAGTGGAAATGGCATGCGAGTCAAGCTCCTTGAAGCCATGTCGATGGGAATGGCGATTGTAGGCACTCCACTGGGCGCCAGCGGCTTTGAAGCACAAGATGGGGAACATTTGCTCCTCGCGGAAAAACCCGAAAAATTTTCCGCGCAAACAATCCGGCTTCTGCAGGATGAAGGTTTATGTCGGAGAATCGGCGGCAATGCCCGGGGCCTAATGGTGAGCCAATACAATTGGGATGTTTTAGAACGACAGTTCCTGGATTTGGTGGAAGATCCCCATGAATGAAAAAATTCTCTTAATTGTCAGTTCATCCTCCAGCAATGTGTCTGCGGCCATTAACCGGCTCAAGACACAAGTTTTTTTAAATCCTAAAATTGATTTGCTCTGCACTCTTTCAGATTTGTCGTGGTATGAGGGAAATCCGCAGGTCGGCCAGATTTTGATTTTTCCTCCCCGCCGGGAATGGAATTCAATCTATCGACTCAAATGCCGGATCGACCGGGAAGGGTACAATGCAATCGCGGTCATCTGGGATGGCCAGGGAGCCCGGAACCGGCCCAAAATATTTGCCTTCGGTTGCGGTTTAAGGCGGCTGCTGGTCTTCAATGAAAACCTGGATTGCGGCTATTTCCGTCCCGCTTTTTTGGGCCAATGGCTAAAAGCCCGCTGGAAACAGTCCGATTGGAACGCCTCCGAGCGTCATATGATTTCAATGGCGCCCCTCCTCTTTTTTATAGGCACGCTATGCCGGCTGTTCTTGTTTCCGCTGCGATTGACGGTTCTGCTGGTGTTGATCAGCGAATTGGGAACACGAAGGTGGTTGAGAAGGAGATTTGAGTGATATCCTTCACAAGAGATTTTTCTGGCTTAATGGTCAAACCAGAATAAAGGTATGAAAAGGAAGCATCCTCGAAAATACATGGATCTTCCTTTAGGATTCAAAACAGATTGGATTTGGTCTCCTATGCTTATCCCCTCCAATTTTTTTCATATTCGTCTTTTTGTTCCTTTCTATCGTCATTGCTAATGGGGAGAAAAATTGGCGCTGCTGAAAGTTACCGATAAAGAGCTGGTGCGGAAAACCCTCCAGGGGGAAGAAGAGTCTTTTAACCTTCTCGTCTCCCGCTGGCAACAGAGACTGTACAATTATGCTTGCCGCCTGACCGGGGATCGCGAGGAATCTTTTGACATTTGTCAGGAGAGCTTCATCAAGGCATATGAACAGCTTCAGCAGCTCAAAGACCCGGGAAAATTTTCATTTTGGCTTTTCAAAATTGCCCGCAATCTCTCGATTTCCCGCTTTCGGACCGAACGCCCCTTTTTGAGACTGGAAAAAGGGGAAACGGATGGAGAGGAAGCGTTGGATTTGGAAAATTTGCTGGAGAGCAGCCCGGCAATTCGGTTGGATGGGGGAAACGACTATTCTCACACGGAGCTCCGAATAATAGTGGAACGGGCCCTGGCTGAACTCCCCATCGAGCAGCGCGAAACTATTGTGATGAAGATTTATGAAGGGCTGAAGTTTAACGAGATTGCCGAAATTGTGGACTGTCCGGTGAGTACGGTAAAATCCCGGCTCTACCTCGGCTTAGTAAAACTCCGGGAAGTTTTGGACATTCAACCGCAAAGTTAGGAACAGAGGACGGCGTTTAACCATTAACAATATCTGGCCTCGAGATGCAGAAGTTGTCTTCTGTGTTCTCAAGGTTTGCTGGAAGGTGGAGGGGATGAGATGAATTGCGAAACGGCGCGAAGTTATTTGGTTGAATATTTGGGTGAAGAAATCGGCCGGGAAGAAGGACGCCAATTGAGGCAGCATCTATTGGATTGTCCATCTTGTCGCCGGGAATTGAGTGCGCTGAAATCGACGTGCAGTGCCGTGAAACAAGGTTGGCCTGAAGAGCCGATTCCCCAACCCATATCGTTTAAATTGGAATCTCGGAGGCTCTCTTCATCATGGAAGATTGGGTGGATGAGCGAACTCCCCGCTTTTCTGCGTTGGCCTCTGACCGTGACGGCCTCCTTTTGCATTTGCCTGCTGGCGCTTGCTTTGACTAAGACCTCTTTTCAATTTTCTCATGGTCAGGCGGCCCTCTCCTTTGGTGGCAGAACTGTGATCTCCACGGGGGAGATGGTTTCTCGAAGCCAACCGGCATTGAATTTGGAACAGGTGCGATTGACCATAGAGCAAGCGCTGAATCAAAATCAAAAAATGCAGGAAACCCGGTGGCAACAGCTTTTGAATCAAGCAGGAATGGATTGGAATTCCAAACGCCAGGCCGATTATGAGACTGTTGCGGGACGCCTCCAATATCTGGAATCGACTCAGAACGTGGTATGGAAAGAAACGATTCAAAACAAGTCTTACGTGGAATCGCTGGCTCGGGATCTCTACCTGCGCACCGGGCAGGCTCGCGCCGACAGGCCTTAAAGACATATTGGAACCCTTTATTTCCGTCTGAATGGACGATGACATAAACCGATGACGATTGGATGAAAACTTATGAAATCTCTCCGCGTTTTTTTTGGCATGATTCTATTTCTTCCCGCTCTGCATGGTGGCTTTCTGTGGGCTCAGAGTGCCGTCGCTCAAGTAGACTATCCCGCCATGAAGAAAGACCTGGCGGTCTTTGAAGGAGTGATCGACACCACAATCAAACAAAACATCACCGGGAATTTCCCCATCCTTTCATCGACCAAAGGGACTTACCTGCCGGAGTACGGAGCGGTTTTTTCCGTGGAAGTCAACCTTTTTCAAATCAGGCAAATTTCTCCCTTCAGCCCCGCGCCTCATACACAAAAAGAATTGGATGACGCCTACAGCCTTATGGTAAAAAGATTAGGGACGCTGAAGGAGGTGCTGGTCAAAGCGATTGGAGAGCATGGCACATCCTTGCAACAACTAAAGCCGGATCAAAATCTGACCGTGGTCATGCACCTCTTTAATGTGGAACAGCAGATCAAGCAACCGGTGCCCACTCAAGTCATATTCAAGGCAAAACGCTCATTGATCTCCCAGTACCGCGAGAATCGCATGCCATTGGCCGACTTCACCCGTCAAATGGAAATTATGCAGTTTTAAGAGGGAAGGATCGAGGACTGAAAGAGGAAGTCATCGAATGGTGAATTCTAAATTGAATCGATTGCGACAACTATCTGAGAGTGCCAGCATTTGAGAATCCACTTCTTCTTTTTTTGCGCCACCATCCGAGTTCCCCTGTGCCGTCAAAGTTAGCGAGTATAAATCAAGTAGTTTAGCGCCATGGGGTCAAATCCCATGGGCCGGGACGAAATCCCGCTGGAATGAGGAGTCACCTTGCCACGCAAGCTTTTAGGACAAATGTTACTCGAGCGCAATTTGATCAGTCTGGCCGATCTGCAAAATGCTCTGTCTCTGCAAAGAGAAAGAAAGGACAAGATTGGCAAGATTCTGCTCGACCTTGGTTACGTGGCGGAGCGGGATCTGATGGCTGTTTTATGCGAACAGCATCAGGTGTCGATGGTGGGAAGCGCTGATTTTCCGATTGCCCCCTTGGAGCTGGAAAAAGTATCAGGCCAGTTTTTGCGTCAGTTCAAAGTATTGCCGATGGATGTAGCCGGCAACGTTCTTACCGTGGCCATGGCTGATCCTTCCGATCGCGAAACCCTCGAATCTTTGCGGCTTTTTACGGGCTATCAACTAAAAGTGATGCTGGCACATGAGAACGAGATCAGCGAAGCCCTCGAACGCTTTTATGGAAATGACGGAGCCTCGGGAGGAACAGCGGAGGGGGGTGTCCCCTCTGGCGCGGGAGATGGCGAAGCTGGAGAAAGCATCGAACAGCTGCGCGACATGGCATCGGAAGTCCCGGTCATCCGCCTGGTGAATTTAATGATTTCGCGGGCGGTGGAGCGCAGAGCGAGCGATATTCACATCGAGCCCTTTGAAAAGGAATTCCGGATTCGCTACCGGATTGATGGCATCCTTTACAATGTCGAATCCCCGCCCTGGGGCATGAAAGCTGCCATTATCTCCCGCGTAAAACTCATGGCGCGCCTGAACATTGCGGAACGGCGTCTACCTCAGGACGGCCGTATCAAAGTCAAAGTTCTGGGCAAGGAAATCGATTTGCGAGTTTCGACTCTGCCAACTCTTTACGGGGAAAGCGTGGTCATGCGTATTTTGGATAAAAGCGATACGCGCCTTTTCGATCTACAGAAACTGGGCTTCCCGTCGACCATGCTGGCTGCCATGGAAAAGTTGACCTCCATGCCCCATGGAATTCTGCTGGTGACGGGCCCCACCGGAAGCGGCAAGTCGACCACTCTCTACAGCGCCATGAAGCGGATCAATCTGCCCGACAAGAAGATCATCACCATTGAGGATCCGGTGGAATACCAGATGGACGGGATCAATCAGATCCATGTGAATACCCAAATTGGATTGACCTTTGCCGCCGGATTGAGGCACATCGTGCGGCAGGATCCTGATGTCATCATGATCGGAGAAATCCGCGACCTCGAGACCGCCGAGATCGCCATCCGTTCAGCCCTGACCGGACACCTGGTGTTCAGCACTCTTCATACCAATGATGCGCCAAGCGCCATCACTCGCCTCGTGGATATGGGAGTGGAAAACTACCTTTTGGCCTCCTGCTTAATTGGGGTGTTGGCTCAACGGCTGGTTCGAGTCATCTGCCCGAAGTGCAAAATAGAGTATTTGGAGGACTCTGAAAAACTTCGCTCCTTGGGATTGAAAATCGATTCCCCCACGGTGAAACTCTTCCGGGGTGAAGGGTGCGAAGCCTGCGGAAACACCGGTTATACTTCGCGGCAGGGCATTTTCGAAATGATGGTACCGGATGAAGAAATTCGTAGGATGATAGTTTCCAATGAATCCTCCAATATCATTGCCAATTATGCCCGCGGTCGTGGCATGAGAACTCTGCGGGAAGATGGGCTGGATAAGGTATTGCGCGGAGTCTCCACCCTGGATGAAGTGTTGCGCGTGACGCAGGAAATGTAAAGGAGTAACAAGTGGCAAGTGACGAGTGAAAAGTGGGGATCTGTCGTTATTTGAACTCTCCCGTGACCAATCACTCGCCTCTCATCACTCTCGAAATGGCTACGTTTTACTACAAAGCAGTCGGCAAAAACAGCGCGGTGATGGAAGGGTCTCTGGAGAGCGCGGATGAAAAAGGAGCGGCCCGCGCTTTGCAGGGGATGGGAATGATCCCATTGCAGATATCCACGCAAAAGGCATCTTCCGGACTTTCTCTAAATTGGAATTTCCACTGGCGCCAGGTTTCCCAGCGGGAAGTCATGTTTTTCACACAGGAACTCTCCACCTTGGTGACTGCCGGACTGCCACTTGACCGGGGCCTGAGTATCTGCCGCCAGCTTTCCGCCCGGCCTTCCGTTCAGAACATGGTGGATGATTTGCTTCAAGGATTGAAGGGGGGGAAGAGCTTTGCCGACAGTCTGTCCGCCCACCCGAAAGCATTTTCACGTCTTTACGTCAATATGGTGCGGGCCGGGGAGGCTGGCGGTTCACTTCCCCAGGTGTTGGAGCGGCTCGTGGAGTTTCAGCAATCCGCCGACGAATTGCGTAGTTATCTAATCTCTTCATTAATTTACCCTAGTCTTTTGACTACGGTGGGAATTGGTTCAGTTATAATTCTGTTGAATTTTGTAATTCCCAAATTCGCTTCGGTCTTCCAAGATGCCGGGAGAGCCTTGCCGTTGCCGACTCAAATTCTCCTTTCGGTGAGTGAATTCACCAAGACGTATTGGTGGGCCTTTTTATTGGGAATCGTGTTTTTGGGAATCGGATTCCGCCAATATCTTGCCACAATTGAAGGCCGCCGCAAATGGGATGGATTCAAGCTGCGTCTGCCCGTCTTGGGGACGGTGTTGCGAAAGATTGAGGTGGCCCGGCTGGCGCGAACGCTCGGGACGTTGGTTCACAATGCCGTCCCCTTAGTGCAGTCGCTTGGAATCGTGCGGGAAATCAGCGGGAATGTGCTGGTGTCAGCAGCTTTGGCCGATGTTTCCGAGGGGGTGAAAAAAGGGGAAGGTTTGGCTAAGCCGATGGAGAAGGCCAAGGTGTTTCCACCTCTTGCCATCCATCTCCTTGAGGTCGGCGAAGAGACGGGAAGGCTGGATTCTATGCTACTCGAGTTGGCCCGGATTTATGACAAGGATGTTCGTTCCGCGATTAAGAATTTGATCGCTCTCTTCGAACCGGTCATGATCCTGGCAATGGGCGTGGTAGTTGGGATTATCATCATCTCGATGCTGCTCGCAATTGTCAGCATCAATGATGTCCCGCTTTAATCGCTTGAGGGAGCCACTATCTGACAAAATCTTCCCTTCGATGCAAGGGCGTTCTGTTTTTGCGGGGTGCACACAAATGTGGCGCACAGCTTATTTCTTATGGAGTGTGGTGACCGTGTCACCGCTTTCCCTGGCAAGAGGCGTCGCGCCAGAATAAAGCGCGGACACCTCCGCGCACTCCAAGATGAACCGTTGTGCGTTTCCTTTCTTCTCTACGCCACTTTTTGTTTGTCCCACTGCTTATGGCCTACCTCCCAGATTTGGTGAATTTATGCTAGTGTAGCGGGAACATCCCTTAGCCAGGATAAAAATTCTGGTTCCATTGCCGAAGGAGAAAAATTCCATGTTTCACCCTGAAAAAAGAGGCACAAGAATCCGGTTTGGACATTTTCCAGTCTCCGAGCGCTTGTTTAGCCGATCCAATCAAGGTGGCTTTACTCTGATCGAATTGCTCGTGGTGATGGTGATTATTGGTCTATTGGCCGCGTTGGTGGGACCTCGTCTTTTTAAAAATGTGGGTAAAAGCAAGATTACGGCAGCCAAAACACAGATCTCCATTTTCATGGGTGCGTTGGGCCAATACAAGTTGGATGTGGGGACTTTTCCCGCCGCGGAGGAGGGATTGCAGGCGCTGCGAACAAAGCCCGTCTCCGCTAAAAATTGGGAAGGCCCTTATTTGACCAAAGAAGTTCCAATGGATCCGTGGGGCAATCCTTATGTGTATAAGTTTCCGGGAGAACATGGGGAAGAACCCGAAATCATTAGCCTTGGCGCGGATGGCCGCGAAGGCGGTGAAGGGGAAAATGCCGACATTGTCAGCTGGAAATGAATCAGTACGGAAATTCTGGATTTTGGATGGTAGGTTCCGCGGAGTAGTGGCGCCTGAATCGAAATCGGTCCGAGAGGTTGAGGCATTTTTTCCATCGGCGATCTTCCACCCAAAATCCAAAATTCAAAACGGTAAGTTTCAAGGCTTCACTCTTGTCGAACTTCTGCTGGTTTTGCTCATCATCGGGGTCATGATTTCATTGGCTCTCCCTTCCATAGGAAGCGGAGTAAAGACTCTTCAACTCCACAACAGCGCGCGAACTCTGGCATCCACCCTCCGGTATGCCCGGACCAAAGCAATCCGCGAACAGCAGGTATTTCTGCTTCGGCTGGAAGTGAATTCTCCTCAGTTTGAATTACGCGATGAAGAGAAGAAGTATTCGCGGACTTATGTTTTCCCAGAGGGAATAACCATCAAGAAGATATCTTTGTTGAGGACTGAGAATACTGTCTCCAAAAGAGTCTGCACCTTTGTTTTTCTCCCCAATGGCATGAGCGAGAGTTTTGAAATTCAATTGGTAAATTCAAAAGGCCGAGAAATCGTGGTGGTCCAGGATAATTGGACCAATTCACCCCGGATTGAAGAGCCGCTGAGTGATCGCAAATTATGATGTGTTTGACTCGGAAAAATGCGGATTTCCGGTTAAATAATCATCGGGGAGAGGGCCAAGATACTCTAGTCCCAATGAGGTGTATTCACCCTATGCGTTTCAAAAACATACCCAGGCCTTCATCGGCAGCATCAAAAGGTTTCACCTTGATGGAGGTCTTAGTGGCGCTTGCCATTCTGGGAATCACATTCACTGTGCTGTTTGGTCTTTTGTCGGGGTCGCTGCGAAATATTGACCGTGTGGGCGAGCGGGAAAAAATTTTGCGGCTGGCCCGGATGAAATTAAACGAATTAATCCTCCAAGCCAATCGGGGGATTGTTCTTCCCCAGAGTTCCGGCCAGTGGGATGGTCGATATCGCTGGAAATCTTCCATTGTCGCTGTATCGCCCGAAGACGGCCAAGAATCGCCATCTCAGCAATCTCCCCCCTATCTGCTGGCCCGAATCAAATTGAGTGTCACATGGACCTCGCGCGGCGGCGAAATAGAGTTCCCGTTGGAGACGGCTACTTGGATGCCTGTCGTCGAAAAGGATGAGAAATGACTACCCGGCGCCATTGTCCTGTTGGTTTTACGCTGCTGGAATTGCTGGTCAGCATGACGCTGACGGGATTATTGGCCGTGGCAATTCTTTTTGGATCTCGAGTGGCTTCCAATGCCTGGAGCAAGGGGGAAGCCAGCATGAAGAACATCCGGGATCGATATGTTGCTTCAGAACTATTGACCAGGCAGATTGGGTGTATAGTTCCCTATTTTTCTCAACAAAAGGTAAAGGAAGCCTCCTTGGATCTGCTATTGTTCGAAGACAACCCAGAGAGATTACGTTTTGTCTCTACTTATTCTGCTCAATACCGGCAAAGTGGAGGCAATCAGCTTGTGGAATATTTCCTTGGATGGGCCGAAGACCATCGGAGCAAAGTGCTTTGGGTCCAGGAGACTCCCATGACCAATGACGGAGCCTTGTCCAGCCTCTTGTTTTCTTCGATTTCAAAAGGTGAGGACGGCAATTACTTCGTGGAATATAAGGAACCGCAAAAGAAATCAACCGCAATTCCCCTTTTTACCGGGATCAAAACTCTAAGTTTTGAGTACTTGGAACGAGTTTCGCCGACAGCTCAAAAAGGTCAGGCGACTCCCGATAAGAAGAAAGAGAAGATGCTTCCGGCTGGGATACGAATCAAGGTCAATTGGAGCGAAGAAGGACCCTTCAGGGAAAAGGAAACCACTTTAAATGTACCGATCAACGCCTATTATGAGAAAAAACCATCTGGCGGAGCTTAGCCCTGAAGAGCGGCCACATGGCATAGTTTCAAAATGACAGGGGAAAAAATGGGCCTGAGTCTCCTGGGCGCATTTTTCAAAAGCAGTCACAAATCGATTTTTCAGCCTCGGGAACAGGAATGCCACTCTTCCAAAGTGGTTCATCATCTTCCACCATTGCGCGATAAGGATGGCAGGTATTTTTCGATGAGAGAAAATGAACGCGGCATTGTGTTGCTAGTCTTGTTATGGACATTGGTGCTGCTCTCACTTTTAGCACTTAATCTGGCCTCTTCAGTTCAGACCGAGACGACGATGGCTCGAACCACACTTGATTCTGAGCAGATCTATTTTTTTACCCGGGGCGCACTGGAGGAAACTTTATTTTGGTTGGCCTTTCCGGATCGTGATGAAGAGAAACAGAAGGCCCGATTTCCCTATCGTGGCGGGATGAATCATTTTTGGGTCCGCAAGGGGGATTATTATTCGCATGTCGCAATCCTGGACGAAGCGGGTAAACTGGATCTCAACTTCTGCGACCCCAAGATGCTTCAACGTTTGCTTGAGATATTGGGGAACGAAGAGACAATTAGCGCCAGATTATCCGAATCGATTGCCGAATGGCACAAACCGGAGGCTTCTGCCAAGCAAGCAGAAACCAGCGAGAGTTCATCTGAAGGCCCGGATATTCAATATATAAAGCACCGGCCATTTGAGAGCGTCGAAGAATTATTACTCGTCCCCGGGATGACTCGTGAAATCCTCTATGGATCGTCAATTCGGGAGGGAAATGGAGAATGGGAAGGAGCAGGTCAGCCTAAAGGCATTAAAGGCCTTGTAGATTATGTAACTGTTTTTATCGGGAAAGACCAAATCAATCCTAATTATGCTGAACCTGAAGTTCTTGCCTCTCTGCCCGGATTGGACGTGGCGGAAGCTTTGGCCATTGTCAATGCCCGACAGGAGGAGGCCTTCAAATCTGCCATCGAAATTGGTGATCGAACTGCTCTCCTCCTGCAGGGGGATGCCTTGTCCAAGTTGACCACCCAACCTTCCCAAGCTTATTCTTTGATTGCCTCCGGCGGCCGAAAAAATTCACGTGTTCGTCGCAATCTGAGAGTCGTAGTAAAATTAAAACCCGGTGCAAATGATAAGATGGAACATCTGATGTGGCAGGACGAATTTTGGGCTTCCCCGAATTTACTGGCTTGGCTAACTCTGGGAGAAGCACCCCTTGCTGGTAAGTGAGATCCCCTGAATTTATTATCTCCAGAACCAATGGCAAAACTTTTTGGTGGTGGGGCGTTTGTGTGATCGCGTCACCGCTGAAAGCGCCGACTCTGCAGAGCTCAAAGCTCAGCAAATCACGGGTGGAAGATTCAGGGGAATCGGTCAGCTGATGGTTGAACTATCCCTACCCTGAGTTGTCAACTAGCTCACAAATTTCAATTCCCGCATTTACTCTGTTCCCGGGCATTTTCTTTTTAGCTTCAAGTGGAATTTGACCACATGGTTTTGTGCCGCTACCCTGCTCACTGCTGCCGCTTTGCCCAATTGCTTCGTTTTGCTATGCCAAAAGTGCGAAGTGTCAACGGGCGATCCGCTCAGCTTCTCATGCATTGGCCGACGATGCCCAGGAGTCTACCCTCGATACTATCTCAGAATTTATACTTCATGCTTTGATCACTTAGCGGCGGAGAGCTGGGTAGTAACCAACTCCCATATTAAATCCTCGGACTGAACTCGCCAGGGGGTTTTCTTTCGTCTTTGGACACAATCCGGTCAAAGTGCACAGGCTCAGGTCTCGACACATATGGAAACATAGAATATTCTCTTGGCGCAGAAGCGTGATGCGTGACGGTGAGCCGGATTGCTTGCTCGCCAAACATTATGGGCAAGGAGCGGAAAAATTGATGGCAAAGTAGACTATTTATACGGGATAATCGTCTATGTCATTGGAGGTTCTTCCTGGTGGTCCTCCCCTTATGTTGATTCCCGCATAATCCGTAGAATCCAGGCCAATTCTTTTTTTGAGCTTCTTATTTCCAACTGGTCATGCTGACGATTAAGAGCATCGGAATTTATATCGAGGGTCAAACGCTGCGTTTGGCTGTGGTGTCTCGAGGAGTGAACCATTTGAAGGTGCTTGATTTTCTCTCTCTGGAGGAGGTTTTTTCCCGCCCACGGGGAGAAGTCAAGTCAGCGATTGGGCAGTTTCTCGACAAAAATCGGGCAAGGAAATGCCATGCGATACTGAGTCTGCCGCGGACGGAATTTATTGTGCGGCAGATTGAGTTGCCCTTGGACTCCGGCGCGAATCTTACACAAATTGTAGAATATCAGCTGATTTCTCTAGTTCCCTCCGCTGAGGAAGAAATCGTTCACAGCTTTATAGCGGGTAAACCGGCGAAGGAAGGAGAAGAATGGACAATCGCCATTTTTCTTGCCATGAAATCAGTCCTCCAGAGGTGTCTGAGCCTTTGTGATGAATCGGGATTAAAGGTGTCCCACATTGCTCCATCCAGTTACGCTTTGGAGAAATTTTGTCAGATAGTTACCCCCCCTATAAGGAAGGGAAGCACTTTGTTAATGCAAGAGACCTCCGGCGGAATTGAGTTTGTTCGCCTCCGGCGGGGATGCATGGCCGGATCGGTTCATTATGCGACCTCCGAAGCAGATGAGATGTCAGAACTCATTTCCAAGGAAGCAGAGCAATTTCGCTCCCAGACTGCCATGGGGGAGGAAGCTCTTCTCCATGTTTATTCAGCCGGAAGAACGGATGCCGCGGCTCTTGCCCTCGATTCCCGAATCGCTTTGCATAGAATGCAATCCCCGTCCGATTGGCCGCTGAAGACAGTGGCGCCGACCGCGCTCTTCGATAAATTCAAAGAACACATGCCAGCCCTGATCGCCGCCTGCATTGGATTGCGGAGATTTCCTTTATCCGTGGACTTGCTGCCCGAAGAGCGGCGCAAGAAACATTCCCGATGGATATTGGCGCCCACTTATGCCTTGGCGGGAATCGTTGTTGCAATCCTCCTTGCGATGGGCCTGCGCGGCCCTCTTCAAATGCAAAAATACTCGCAGCTTTTGGATGCCGAGGTTATTCGATTAGAACCAGAAGTTCGAAAAATGCGTTCTGTCGAGGAAAAGATGCAAGATCTCGAGCGGCGAGCAGCGGCCATCCAAAATTTTAGAAAAGGGAACTATCAAATGTTGGCGGCGTTAAATGAGCTTTCCGTAATTCTGCCCAGCGACTCTTGGATTATGGATTTAAGCTGCCGGAATAACATTTTTGAAATATACGGTACATCGAGTTCCGCCACATCCCTGCCGCAACTCATCGACAATTCCCCGCTGTTCAAAGGTTCGGAATTCGTGGCCCCGGTGGCTCGGGATTCGAATGGCAGAGAAGTTTTCCGCATCCGGATGCGATTGGAAGGGGTTGGTTCAACTTCAGCAAAATCCAATGCGGCGGGAATAAAGTAAATCCCGGCGAATTGTTTACGTAAAGAGTAGAGCTGAGGGAAGAATATCGATACGGTTCAGATTCTGCGCAGGTGGTGCCTGGAAGGTTTTCTCGGGACCGGATGCACTTTGTGGTTGAGAAAAAAATGAAGCTTAAAATCTCCAAACGCGATCGAAAATTATCAATGGGGGCGGCCGCCGCGGTCGTTCTTTATTTTCTGCTCAATTATTGGCTTCTCCCTTTTTACGATTCTCTTAGCGAGTCTCCCGAGAAGATTGCCGTGCAGGAAAAAAGGTTCATGAATTATCGGAGAATCATGGGTGGGAAGAACTCGGTCAATGAAGCGATGGCGGCAGCCCAAAAACAATTAGCCAGTCTTGAGAACAGGCTTGTTGACCGGCCAATCGGATGCCTTGGCAAGCGCGGAAATCCAAGGACTCGTAAAAAATCTGGTCATTTCCAATGGAATGACTTTTCGAAGAAGTGACACTCTTCCAGTCTCTCCGATTAGTCCCGAGTATAGCAGGGTCCCCACGCGCGTAGAGATTGTGGGAAGCATCGAACAGTTCCATGATTTGATGATCAATTTTTCCCGCGGCCCCAAACACCTGGTGCTGGATGAGGCCAAGATTACACCTATGGCTATGGGTGGAAAAAACAACAAATCTATCCTCCTTAACCTTATTGTTTCAGGAATCCGCCGCACTGATTTATCTCCTCCAAGTGGAGGGAAAAAAGGATGAAAAAAAATTTAATATTTTTGAATTTGTGTTTGTTGGGATTAGCTTTGTTTTTTTTCAAACAACTAAAGGATCATTGGATTGAGTACGAGCAAATGCACAGTCTTCACTCTCTAAATCCCCCCCAAACGGCGAGCCTTTCAAAATCCACTAAAGCAACTGCTGCGCCGGACGCCGTTTCAGAGTATATGGCCATTGTGAATAACGATTTATTTGCCGCTGATCGCACCAATATAATCCCCCCCGAACCTCCTCCTCCACCACCTCCCCCCAAGGTTTCTCCTCCGAAGCCGGTTCTCTGCGGGATTTTTCGCATAGGGGAAGAAGAATCTGTCTTGATGATCTCTACCGATTCCAAATCGAAGGGGCTACAAAAACGGATCCGAATCGGTGAAATGATGGATAAATACAAATTGGAGACTATCTCGGATCAACAAGTAGTCATGCGGGCAGAGGGGGATGAATCCGTGGGAATCCGTTTGAATGAACCGGCGGGCATTGTACCGAGGGATTATTCGTCTGAACGTACTTCGACCCTTCCTTCAAAACCCAATGTGGTTACGGTTGGAGAAAGTGGCACAAAAGCCGCTACCTCATCACCTTTTGCTAACATGAATCCCCGCCCCGTTCAAACTCCTCCTCCGCCTCCCTCCGTGCCCGCGGGAACCGTGGTCAATGGAAAGAGGAAAGTGGTGACACAGACCCCCTTTGGGAATATGGAGTCTTGGGAAGATGTCAAATAGTCATTCTTCAGGGAGCTCGTTTGGAAATAAATGACTGTTGCCGCCAGGCATGTTTTGCTCTTGATCCAATTAATGCAAGGAGAATTTTGTCGGTTGACGGATTATGGTTTGAAAAGATGCTGAACCTTCACGCATGGCAGGGAAGAAAAAGTTGGGAGGTTCGGCAGACAATAATGGAGCAGAGAATGCTAAAAACGAAAATATGGATTCCACTTTTTTTAATTTTGGTCCTCATTCTACTTGCGTTCCCAGTGATTGAAGTGCAGGCGGCACCGCAGAAACCAGTTGCTGGTTCAGCGGAAAAACCGTCTCCAGCTTTGAATCTCGAACATGCCGATTTGAATCAAGTAATCAACATCATCGGACATGATATTTTGAAGTTAAACTACATCGTCGATCCGAGTGTCAAGGGTGTTGCCACGATCAATATTTCCGGCGATTATAAAAAAGAAGATTTGTTTTCCCTCTTCCAGACCATCCTGCAAATTAATGGGTTCACAATGGTAAAGACAGGAGAGCTGTATCAGATCGTTCCTTCAAGCAGGGCTTCGAAACTGCCGATCAGCGTGCGCTTGCAGGGCAAAGGTGAAAAAGTTGACAAAGCGGAACCGATGATTATGCAAGTTATCCCCATGCAGTATGTTTCCGCCAAGGATATGTCCGAGGTGTTAAAACCTTATCTTTCTGAAGCCGGGAATATGCTGGTTCATGAAAAAGGAAATATACTTATTATCACGGAAAATGTTGATAATTTGCGCAAATTGCTGGAATTGGTGGAAATATTCGACGCCGACGTTTTTCAAAAGCAAAGAGTGCAGTTGTTTGAAATTAAGAATCTGCGGGCCTCTAGCTTGGTGATTGACTTGACAAATATCTTTTCAGCTTTTTCACTTTCCAGCAATGAGTCGGCCGTTCGGTTCATTCCCATAGAGAAAATCAATGGAATTCTAGCTGTCAGTCCCAATCCCGGATCGTTCGCGGAAGTAAAAAACTGGATCGATCGGCTGGATAGAACTTCGGAGAACATTGCCAGAAAAACTTATGTCTACAAGGTGGAGAATTCTAAAGCTGATCGCATCGCCAAATTGCTGACTCAGATTTACGCCAAGAAAAAGGATTTATCATTGACTGCACCCGTTACTCCCCTGGGAATTCCGCAATCCTCCATGCCCAATGCAGCTTTGCCATCGGGAATTCGACCCGAAGATGAAAAAACAGCCGCTGGTTTTAGCGAAGGGGATATGAAGGTAGTGGCAGATGATGTTTATAATATGCTCATTATTCAGGCCAGTCCCCAAGATTATGCCAGCATAAAGGAAACAATAAAGGACTTGGATATTGTTCCCCGCCAGGTTTTGATTGATGCCAAAATATATGAAGTGAAATTGAATGGTGCATTTTCCATGGGAGTCCAATGGTTCCTGCAGAATCGCACCACTTCCGCGCGCTTTCAAGGGAAGGATGCATCCTACACAGCCACCAGCGCAACTTTCAATAATGTCGCATATGCGGCAGGGTTGAATTTAAGTGGAGTGGCCTGGATCGGACGGTCCAAAGAACTGATTTCATTTCTTAATGCCACGGAGTCCCGCGGCCGCACCAGGATGCTTTCGGCCCCCACAATTTTGGCCGCCGATAATGTAACGGCTCGCATCCAGGTAGGACAAGAGGTACCCATGCTCGCGTCAACAGGTGTTGTTGGCGGAGGCACGGGGACGGGTAGTGCACTGTTTTCCAATACGATCAACAACCGTGCGACTGGCGTGATTCTATCGGTAACCCCGCGCATCAATTCCAGTGGCTGGGTTACTCTGAAAATTGACCAGGAAGTCAGCGCTCCAGGTGCACCGATCTCAGGATCGGTCCAGTCTCCTACGATTGACGTCAAATCCGTCAATACTCAAGCGACAGTCAAGGATGGCGAAACCATTGTGATTGGCGGGATCATCTCTGAGAACAATGGCCGGACTGAGAACCGCATCCCGGGTTTGGGCCATGTCCCCCTGGTGGGATGGTTGTTCGGGAGCACGTCCACCAATCAAGATCGGCATGAACTGATCGTTTTGATTACCCCGCATGTCATTCAAAATTTGGATGAGGCCAACACTCTGACTGAAGAATTCAAGGGGAAATTGCGGGAAATCAAGAAAGAACTGGGAAGTCAAGATCGGGTCGAAAGCATATCCAACTAATTTTCTCGACGATCCATCTCCTCTTTTTTGTGCGTTGGTGATGAAAGATGCTATTGATCTGCAATGAAGAAGACTAGACGGGACACTTGGGAGCCTCGGCATGGGTTTCCGATTGATGGATCTACCAGGGCTGACGAGAACGTATGGCGGAGAGCAGCATCTCAACCGAATCGTCAATCGAAGAAGTTGCCGTATTGATCACCAAATCCGGATTGTGGGGCTCTTCGTAAGGATGAGAAATGCCGGTGAATTCTGGCAGACTTCCCTTCAGCGCCTTAGTATATAGACCCTTAACATCTCGCTGCTTGAGGGTATCGAGATCTGCTTTGAGGAACACCTCCAGGAATTTATTTTCTCCACATTGTTGCCGGGCAAATTCCCGCATTGTTTTAAAGGGAGAAATGAAGGCGACTAAGACGATCAATCCGGCATCCTGAAATAGGGCCGCCACTTCAGCCACTCGCCGGATATTCTCATCTCGGTCCCGCGCTGTAAATCCCAGATCAGAATTGAGGCCTTGCCGAATATTGTCGCCATCCAGACGGTAGGCCAGGCGGCCAAGCTCGAAGAGCTTTTGTTCGGCTTCCACCGCCAGAGTGGATTTGCCAGAGCCCGAAAGGCCGGTAAACCATACAACCAATCCAGACTGGCCCAGAAAACGAAAGCGGTCTTCCGGCGTGACTTTTCCAAGGTGCCAAGTCAAATTTAAATTCATATCTTTCAGCCCCGGATAAAGGGAATGAATGTGAATTGGCGATCCAACAAAGGAATGTCTTTTCTGAAAGGGATCCCCAATGAAGTAGTCCAATACTTGTCGAAAAGCCTTGGGTTTTTGCAGCTCAAACAAGTTAAAGACGGGATAATCCTCTTTTTCTTTCGGCCATATTTTCTAGTAGTTGTTTCATCACTCGTAGATATTGGGGTAATTCCTCAAATATTGACTGAGCAACGGCCTCAATGTAGGTGTGTGCCGTAAGATTTCGAGCATCCACCATCTTCAATGATATTGAAGTATCTTCTCCATTTAAGAGGCCTAATTGAAAGGCTTCGCGAAGACAGCTTTTTGGGGAATGGCAGGATATCCCTTCGAATTCTCTTAAATATTCCTTTACAGCCTTCCAACAGGTCTCGAACGAATATTCAAACCTTTGAATACAGGCATCGCGGACCAATACGCTAAAGGGGAGAGTAAGGCCCTCTTCCAGAGTTCCCAAAGCCTTGGACATGGAATTCAATTTAGCCTTCAGGTTCTCCATAAGATCACTCCTTCCCGCAAAATCACGGACCGGAATTCTTCAGAGGTCTGCTTTAAGTCCACCAAGTCAACTTTCTGGGGAATGTTGGACTCTTCAAGCTCTTCCCGAAGAAGGCTCAAACTGGCGGAGATTTCAACCGCGGAGTGAACCGCGAAGTCATAATCGGATGCGGGATTTTGTTCTCCTCTGACTCTGGAGCCGAAGAAAAATATCGTGCAGGGGATGTTGTCTAGTCCTCTTTTCAAGATGTCCAATATTTTTTTCAGAGTAGGTTCCATGACCCTCTTGAGAAAAAAACAACCTGATTGTTTCAGAAGAGTATTCCCTTTGCAAGCAAATGACCTTCAATCTTCCTGGCAGTCTCTTCAGGAGAGGGGTGCGCGGAAAATGCAATCGCACCGACGGGAATAGACTCTCTTTCTTCTCCGATCCAGATAACTTCGATCTGGTTTGGATTAACAATGGTTTGAATGGACGTTAAATCTTCCTCCATCAACTCCACCGCAGTGACAATCAAGATGGCCCCGGCATCCAGCATCAAATGTGAGACCTCCGCCAATCGGCGCAGATGCTCAATGCGATGGTTCTCTCCAGGCTTTTTTATATCGGAATCGACACCGTAGAGAACATTGCTAATGCCCATGAAATAGACCAGGCGTCCCTGCTCAAACAACTGCCTTTCCAGTTCCCGTGCCAGAGGCTTTTTCCCAGAGTCCCTTTCTCCCGTAATCAAGATCAGTGCGGCTTTTTGTCGAAATCGCACTTCCCGTTCCTCAGCCGGGATCAGGCTTTTTTCCCATTTCAAGTTGCGCTGGAATACTTTCGCGCGCACAAGGCTCTGGCAATCCTCCAACGCCTCCAGGATAAGTCCTCCGCCCGAAATTTCAAAATTGTCTATGAGGACAAACCGTCCGGTCTCCCAGTTGGTGTCGATTGTATCGAAGCCCACCGGCTTTTCCAGGGAAAGGACGCAATCCGCTGCTTCATGCCGTTCAACTAGTTCTTTTTTAGCTGCTTCAAGCGTTGCAGCATTCAACACTTTGGAAATGCCTTCCAAACGCACTCGCACTTTTGAAGTATTGCATTTCAACAAATATTCCTTGTCCTGGCGAAGCGGGTCTTTGCCCAGCCAGAAAAGATTCACCCTCAGCCGCGAGGTCACTTTGGGGGGAAGCTCTCCGACAGCCGCGGCCACTTCTCCACGGGTGATGTAAAGCTGTTCTTCCAGCGTAAATCCCGCTGCGGTCCCGGCAGATATTTCCGTGGGGGGTAATTTACCGAAGACTTCGAGAGATCGGATTTTGCTCTTTTTCCCAGAGGGATAGAATACTACGCCTTGTTCGGCTCGGATGTGCCCGGTCTCCACCGTGCCGGCTACAATGCGGCGGCTGTCGCCATCTCCGGTGAACTTGTAAACCGCCTGAACCGGCATGCGGAACGGCTTGTCTACTGGAGGTGGGGCGGATTGAAACGAATCGAGAATATCTAAAACCGTGGGTCCCTCATACCAAGGCATGGCAGGCGATTTTGCGGCGATGTTGCCGCCTTCCATGCCACTAACGGGGATGAAGCAGGAAGCTTGAAGCTGCAACTGCTCGAGGAATTCCCGGTATTCCCCGCGAATTTTCTCGAAGGCTGTTCGTCGATAGTCTTGGAGGTCCATCTTGTTGATTAACACCGCCAATTGGCGAATTCCCAACATGGAGAGGAGAGTCCCATGGCGGCGGGAATTCTCCCGCACTCCCTCCACGGCATCGATGACGAGCAGGGCCGCTTCGGCCCGGGAGGCGCCAGTGACCATGTTTTTCAGAAACTCGATATGCCCCGGAGCATCCAGGATCAAATAATCGCGATGGGCAGTTTTGAAATGAATCCGGGCAATGTCAATGGTAATACCCTGGGCACGTTCTTCTTTCAAGGCATCGAGTAAAAAAGCGTATTCAAATGGCTTGGAGTTGCGGCGGCAGAGTTCACGGACCTGCTCCAGGCGGCCCTCGGGCAAAGAGCCGGTATCAGCTAACAGGCGGCCAATAATTGTGCTCTTGCCGTGATCCACATGACCTACGATGACTAAGGTAAGATCTTCTCGTTCCATATTATTAAGGTGTCAGGCGCTTGGGAAATAAAGCAAAAAGTGAATAGTAAATAGTGGATAGATGATAGAGAAAAGTTGTCAGGAAACAGGAGCCAACGAGTAGCGGATCGACCAGTTGTGGAGAAAAGTGGTATGAAGGAAAGTACAATCAGACTTGGCGCCCAAAGAAGAAGCTTTCAAATCCCCACAAGCATTTCCCATTGTTCGGCCCGATTCATTCCTCTCACCTGTCGTTTCTGCTTACCGCCTGCTGTCTACTTCCTACTAATTACAGTCTACTGCCCACTATCTACTTCTTTTTACCTCATCCCTCATCCTTCATCCCTACATATATCCTTCGCGGCGCAGTTGCTCCAATCCACCATTGTCCTCCTTATCCTGCGCCCTGCCTGCGCGTTCCGCCACACGGGAAAACTTGCCCGTCTTCAACTCTTCCACGATTTCCTCCACCGTGCCTGCTTCAGATTCCACCGCAGCGGTACAAGGTGCACAGCCCAAGGATCGATACCGTTTGCCGTTTCCCTGATGAAAATAGAGAGAGACCACCGGGATTTTTTCCTGTCCGATATATTCCCAGACATCACTTTCCCGCCAGTCAAGCAGGGGATGGACTCGAACGTGAGTTCCAGGAGCAAAATCGGTTTTGTACTGGTTCCAGAACTCGGGCGGCTGATCTTCCAGGCTCCAGTTATTGGATTGGTCTCGCGCCGAAAAATAGCGTTCCTTGGACCGGCTTCCTTCCTCGTCGGCGCGAATACCGAGAATTATGCCCGTGAAGGGTTCGGTGTTTTGGTCAATTTCATATTGGCCGGATTCGTGGTTTAGCCGGTAACGTGGCCAGGTTCCCTGAACGGTGTTCTTAAGGGCCTCAGTCTTCAAAAGGCGGCAACATTCCAATCGGGTAGCCTTCCCTTGGGGATAGGTGGTGCCGGCTTTTAGAGCATCCCGGTTTTGGCCATAAATCATATCCAGACGCCACTCCCGCGCCAACCGATCGCGAAATTCGATCATCTCGGGGATTTTAAAGTTGGTATCGATGTGAATCAACGGGATAGGAACATGTCCGAAAAATGCCTTCCGAGCCAACCAGAGCAAGACCGTGCTATCTTTGCCGATAGACCAGAGCATACAGAGATTTTTGAACTCGCTGTAAGCTTCGCGGAGGATATGAATACTGAGATTTTCCAGACGATTGAGACGAGACATATTGAATGGCTTCTTCTAAACCTTGATTCACCTAAGATGAATTTTCTTCCGGGCAAGAAAATATCATCATTAGAACTGGATTGCAATCCTGCGGAGGAATCCCGCGGACTTGGATTCGAATGACGCTTACTTGAGCGAATCCTTGAGAACAGGGATTTGTCCCTGATTTTGGAATGCGGCGGCACGACGCCGCTTTCCTCTGGCCAATGCGTTAACGCCACCTACGGGAAGACTTTTTGTGACTTCATCGATGGACTCTAAATTGGTTTATTTGTGGTGGGAAAGGAACCAATTGAAGATATCGTCGGTGTCATAAAGCTTGGATATATCGTGTCCGGCATCTGGCAGCACGATCAATTCCGCCTTTCCCTCACAGGCCTTCAGTGCATTGACCATTTCCTGCGAGCGGCGCAAAGGGATCGTTATATCTTTGGCGCCATGATAGACCCGGGTAGGCACGTTTTTCAAACCGCAAGCCCAGGAGGTTTGGGCTGCGCCGCAAAGCGGCGCGACGGCGGCAAAACGCTCTGGATAGCGAGAGGCGAGCAGCCAGGCGCCTCCTCCTCCCATGCTGAATCCGGTCAGATAGATTCTGGTCCGATCCACCGGGTACTGGCTTTCCACTTGATCGAGAAGCCGGATAAGTGCTCCGGGCTCGCTCCAGGTCTGTCCCGGAAGGCATTGCGGCGAGACCACGATGAATGGGAAGTCAACTTGTTGTGTAAGCCGGCGAGGCAGTCCGTAGCTTTTTACCCGTTCGACCAGTTCTCCCCGCAAGGACCCTCCGTGCAGATAAAGAATCAGCGGCCATTTTTTTTCTTTTTGCCGGTTGACTTGATCAGGCAGGTAAATCAAAAAGTTGTTATTGAGAGTAAGGCTTTGCAGGTGGTTGAAGGTTTCAGTTTGTTGTCCCACAGGCAAGGGAATTCTATGCAGTTTATGAGCGCACCCGTCCGAAAAAAGCATTAAAGCAAATAGCAGAAGGCACCCTAGTCCAATTCGATTTTTTCGAATCAAGCGGCTAATCGGCAATCTCGTTAGTCCATGGATAAAATGCTTTTTACTGCAGGACACGTCAGCTCGAATGAATGGTGCATCGGGGAATCCGCATCCAAAGTTCGAGAGGTCGTTCGTTGAAGCGTTCACTCATCCAACCATGACGGCAATCGGGAGGTTACAAAGGAACCCCATATAGAGTTCTTATAAGATTCCGGAATTTTGAAAAATATCCATCGAGACAATAGTGTGGAATAATGACTCGATTTGACGCCATGGTGGGGTAGACCTTTGGTTTGCCAGTTCCGGCTTGTTTGGCAAACTGGTCCACAAATCTGGCTTGGGGTCAAAGGCCCCGGGACCCAGGCCGGAGAGCTGTCCCACTCAAATAAACGGACTCTATTTGTATCCTCGCTTTTTCGCGTCTTCCAGGATTTTTTCCGTAGCGGTGGCCCCAATCCGGGTGACACCAATGGCCCGCACTCGCAACAGGTCATCCAGAGTCCGCACTCCGCCTGCCGCTTTGATCTGCACGGAGGGCGGGCAGTGCTGGCGCATTAGTTTCAGATGATGGTCCGTGGCGCCTTTATATGAATACATGCCATTTTCCTGCCGGACGAAGCCGTACCCAGTGGACGTTTTGACGAAGCCCACCTGATGCAATGAACAAATTTCACACAGTTTTATAATATTGGAATCTTCGAGAAAGTCATTTTCAAAAATAACCTTTAACAATCCTTTATGATCCACAACGCGATCGTTGACGGCCTTGATTTCGCTGGAAACGTAATTCCAGTCCTCACCCAATACTTTGCCAACGTTCACCACCATGTCAATTTCGGGTGCGCCCGCTCGGACTGCGGCTTCCGCTTCTTTTACCTTAATATCGGTAGTGCTATTTCCGTGGGGAAATCCTATGACCGCGCAAACCAAAACATCCGATCCCGCCAAGATTTCTTTGGCCATGGGGATTGAGTACGGCTTTATGCAGGCAGTAGCCACATCGTAACGGCGCGCTAGCTCGCATCCAGCTTTAATCGCGGCATCGGTCATGGTAGGATGCAACAAGGAATGGTCAATCATTTTTGCCAGGGATTTCAAAGTAATATCAGAACTCATAATTAGTTTCCTTCAATAAAGTATTTGCAGGGGCGATTATAGCAAAAATGAAAGAACGGGAACCACTGAGCAATTTCCCGCGGGTGCATCCAAACGTAAGAGGGAAGTCAAGCTGCGGATGGCTAATGTAGGAGGCGGACTCCGTCCGGCGACCTTGCGGCATTTGGCATCGGCCCGAGGCTGGGGTATGAGGCAGACTCAAAAAAAGCGGAAATATTGGCAAGCGCGAGTCCGCGCCAAAATATAGAGGAGGTGGAATCATGAGCTATCTCAAAAAATTCTTTCTCAGTGCCATGTTGCCAGCAGTGTTGTCCTCTCTCTTGCAGCCTTCAGCAGATGCACAGAAAAAAGATCCGATGGCGCCATTGCAGTTTCTTGTGGGTACGTGGTCAGGGATCGGCTCTGGAAAGCCAGGCGAGGCAATCAACGGATCGACTACTTTTTCCCGAGAACTGGACGGGAATGTCATTGTGAGGAAGAATAGGGCGGAATATCCGCCAACTTCCGGTGGGGCGGCCAAGAACATCCACGAAGATCTCATGGTTATATATCAGCAGCCCGAGGATGAAAAGATTCACGCCACCTATTTTGACAATGAGGGGCATGTCATCAATTACACCGCTTCTTTTCCAGCCCGGCAGCCCGCGGTAGTCTTTGAAAGCACGGCTTCGGAAAAATCTCCGCGTTTCCGTCTGCTTTATGAGCTGGGGAGCGATGATGTGTTGACCAGCGAGTTTCTTATCGCTCCGCCAGGCGGTGAGTTCAGGTCCTATGTGAAAGGAACGGTCAAAAAAGAAAAGTGAGACCAGCCTGTAAAATGCCTCATTCTGCCAGGGTCGGAAGCGATCTCCTGGAAATGGTCATCTTATGACGCTATTTCGTCCCCCGCAGCAGGAACGAGAATTCATATTTTTTGGCTTTCAACTGGTATTCTTCATGGACGCGAGGACTCCAACTATCGTCTCCGCCAACACCCATCTGTTGCCAATCGAGACTTAGCGTGACTTTCCCATCTTTTTGAATGACTTGAGTCTCTTTAGCCTTCATCAGGGCCGCATCGGCGTAATCATGGGCCGTGAAATTGAGCAATGGTCTCCCGAGCACTTTCAGCCCGACACCATTTGCATCAGTCAGAGTCAGCCAACGGACATCGGTTTTGTTGCCATTTTCGCTTGGATTCACATAATTGAAGTGTTGGTCGACGACGCGGCCAGAATATGTTCCCACGTTGGGGGCGGTCTTGCGGTCCCAGTAGCTTTCATACGGGCCGCGTCCGTACCAGGAGACCCGGTCGCATTGGCCGGAAAGCTGGAATTGGACTCCAACTCGCGGGAGTGGAGGCCAATCTCCCGCAAGCGTGAAAAAGTTGTTCACCAGAATTTCTCCATTGGCAGCTACTGTATAAACGGTACGCTGGTGGATGGTGCCGGATGTGCCTGCCCAGTCGTTTTTGATGGTGAGAAATACGGGGCCTGATGTTCCGGTCTGCACGTCAAATCCTCCCGAGGTCATTTTCAGACGATCCAATCCGGCTTTCACCCAACGAGAGGCGAAGCTTGCCGTCCCTCCCCCTAAGTCGTTATCCGTGGGAACCCGCCAGAAATGTGGCAAGAGCGGGCCATTGATGAGTTCTCTGCCTTGGAAAACATAAGAGACCAGAGCGGAGGCTTTACGGTCAAAAGTGGCTGACCAGTTGTCTCCAGAAAGAATAACCGTATTATCTCTTCCCTCCACTTTGATGGGCGTGAGTTGTTCCTGAAGGGATTCTTCGGAGCTCAAATCGGTCCGAACCGCAAATTGTTCCCAAGCCAATTCATGCTCTGCATCCGACCAGGCCGTTTTCTCCGGTTGTTTCAGACTGACGTTAAGGAACATTTCTCCCCCCCGCGGCGGATTGGAATAGGAGACGGGAAGAATAACCTCGGCCTTTTCTCCCGGCTTAATCGTCTTCAGAGGGACATTCCCTTCCTGAAAAAGTTTTCCACCCTGGGATAGTTGCCAATCCAACCGGAGATTGCTGAGATCCTTGAAGTAATACCGGTTGGTTATGGCGATTTTTCCCGTGGCAAGATCGACGGCCTCGAACAACGCCGGCTGAAGCACCTTTTTTACCTCATTGATTTCCGGCTGAGGAATCCGATCGGCATTAATTAATCCATCATTGACATTGGCGCCATCGCTCGAATTGATATAGTTCCACCAAACTCCACCATCAGGCTTGGGGTGACGCAACGCCTGGTCCACCCAATCCCAACTGAATCCTCCTTGCAGCCGCGGATATTTATAATAGGTGTCCCAGTAATCCTTAAAATTACCCACGCTGTTCCCCATGGAGTGTGCGTATTCGCAAATGATTACCGGGCGGGATGGATCTTTTTCCATCAGCCAGAGGATCTCTTTCACGTCAGGGTACATGGTGGAAATAATGTCATACCGGGAGAGAGCATAGGAATACTGCCCGTTCCGGCTTTCATAATGTACAGGACGCGTAGGATCCAATTCTTTAATGGCTTTATACATGGCATCGAAATTGCGTCCCCAACCAGTCTCGTTCCCCATTGACCAAAGGATAATGCTGGGATGATTTTTGTCCCGTGATACCATGTTGGTTCCCCGTTCCACCATGGCCTTTTCCCAGGAGGGATCCTCGCCTATATATACCTTTTTTTCCCACAACTCATGGCTCTCCAAATTGGCTTCATCGATCAGGTAAAGACCGTATTCGTCGCATAGATCGTACCAAAGGGGAGTATTCGGATAATGCGAAGTCCGGACGGCATTGAGGTTGTGCTGCTTGATCAGCCGGATGTCTTGAATCATCCTCTCTTTGGAAACCACGCGGCCATTGTCGGGATCGAACTCATGACGATTCACCCCTTTGAATTTGATGGGGAGCCCATTGATGAGAAGCTGCCCATCTTTGAGGATGATTTTGCGGAAACCGACTCGTGTGCTCAGCGCTTCCAGCGTGTACCCGCCCGGTCCCAGTAATTCCAAGGCCAGCGAGTATAGATGGGGAGTTTCCGCCGTCCATTTGAGAGGATTGGTCACTTTGGGATTGATTTTTAGAGTGATTTCCTGTCCAGGCGCAAGAGGCGAGGGGAGTTTCAGAATTTCAGTGAAAACCGGTTTCCCGGCTGATTCCAGAAGGCTGGCCCGGACTTGAAAAGCGCCTACCAAAGGAGTCGCGCTGAAATTTTTCAGTCCCATCCGCAAATTGAAAATCGCATTGCGATATTGGTCATCCAGATCGGTGGACACTTGATAGTCAAGCAGCTGAAGCTGAGGGCGAGTCAAAATTGCGACATCGCGAAAGATCCCGGAGAATCGCCAATAGTCTTGGTCCTCCAAATAAGAGCCATCGGAATAATTCAACACCTCCACCGCCATACTGTTCTCACCTTTTTGGGCCAGGTTTGTAATATCAAATTCATGAGGGGTGAAGGCATCTTCGCCATAACCAACTTTCTGGCCGTTCACCCAGACGTAAAAAGCGGATTGCACTCCCGCGAAATGGAGGTAGATTTTTTTGCCCTGCCAATTATCAGGAAGAACGAAGGTCGTTCGGTATAGGCCCGTAGGATTGTAGTCATGTGGCACCTTCGGGGGATCGGCGGGGAAGGGCATCTTGATGTTGGAGAAAAAGGGAGCATCGTAGCTTCGGCCGTGGTTGCGTCCATATACTTGCCAATTGGAAGGAACTGGCAGGTCATCCCAGCCGGAGAAGTCATAATCCTTCTGATGAAAACCTTCCGGCAGATCGAAAGGATTTTTGCACCAATGGAACTTCCAGGTCCCATTTAATAGCCTGTAATAAGGGGAGTCTTCTACTTTTGCAGACAAGGCGCTTTTGATATCGGCATAAGGAATCAGCGAAACATGAGGTTTGACTGTGTTGACACTGGTGACTTGTGGATCTTCCCATTCGGGAGCCTCGGCCAGCCCCAGCGATGCCGTTAACGCCAAAAAAATTAATCCATGAAATGCTTTTCGCATTGGAACCTCACAAATTAACTTGGGATATCCAGCCTGTGTTGCGTGTTTTATCGCTCGCCACTTATTGTTCGGGAAGCAACGGGTATTTAACCTTGGATGCGGTAACTCAACAAGCGTGCTCCAATCAAAACTCCGATTTCATGGCGAGGGTCGTTACGAGTTCGGGTGTTGACGCATCCTAAGCAAGAATAATTTTCAAACTTCTGGGTACACCCTCTGTAGTTCCAACCTGACTCCTTTTGGACTTGAAAGAAAATAAGAAACGATTCAGCGGTCTGGTTATTTTGGTTTAGTCAATTTATCCGGAAGGGCACATTGTTTCCGATTTCCTTGTCTTTTCTCTATTGCCAGCATTTCCAAGCATTACGGAGATCTTCCTGAAAGAACGAGATAGCTTGGGAGAGATTGCACTGTTAAGAATAAGAAATTGAATTCATTAAATCAAGATTCCTTCATGGAAGGCATTGTACTCTGAAGATGGAATTGCCAAAAAATCGACAAGAAATTGTAATAATTCATTTCAAAGTATCGGCAATGTTTTGGGAAAATCATTCTTGTGTACCGGTCCAAAATTCCTGAAGTTCGCCGGGGAAATCGCCTTTGCAAATCAATTCGCCCGGCGAATGGTCATACCAATGCCGCGGAAGGAGCGCAAGATAATTTTCATGAGCAAAACGGCTGTCGAGCAATAGAATTATTCCACGATCGGTTTCGGTTCGAATAATCCTCCCCGCTGATTGAACGACTCGGTTCATGCCGGGATAAAGGTACGCGTATTCGAATCCTTTGCCGCATTGAGTCTCGTAATATTGACGCATCAAATCCTGTTCATAGCACACTTTTGGCAGGCCGGGTCCCACCACAATGGCGCCGACCGCAAGTTCTCCGGGATAATCCACTCCTTCGGCAAAAATTCCGCCTTGCACCGCCAAGACCAAGTGATAGGACAATGGATCGGATAGCTTCTCAAGGAGGGATTCGCGTAGATAGTCCGGCATGACGCGCTCTTGGAGCAGCAGCCGGTATCCTTGCGGATTCACGTGAGCGGCGACCTCTTCGAGAAACGCGAAACTAGGGAAAAAAGCGAAATAATTGCCTTGGCGAATGTCGACGGCCTTTTCGATGATCTCAGCAATCTTGCGCGCATTTTTCGACCGATGCTTGAAAGTGGTGGAGACCTGCGGCAAAATCATGATTTTTCTGTTTTCAGCCGGGAAAGGAGAAGGCAAAGCTTCCAGGTGTGCCTCACGTTCGAAGCCGAGGACATCCCGGTAAAAATCGAGAGGCGTGAGCGTGGCCGACATTCCGATGACGGCGTAAAATCCGGAATTTTTTTCCCGCAACATCCGGGAAGGATCTAAGCAAAGAATCTTCAGGCAACAATCGTCGGGCCGCTGTTCATAAATGTGGACAAATTCATCGCCGCTGATTTCGAGAACTCTGCAGAAATTGGCAAAGTCATAAAAAAAATCGAGCAATTGATCTTCTTTGTCCAACCAGCCTCCGGCCCGCTGACGATAAATCAGATACCGTTGCATCAAATCGGAAAGCTGTTCCGCATGGGATTGAAACCATTCAGCGTCCAGAGAGACGATGGCGTGCGGCGACTCGGACGCTTCGGGGCTGGTTGCGGCAATATGTTCAAAATATTCTTGGAGTTCGCCAAGAAATTGGGAGAGGTCCTTGAGAAACGAGCGTGAGGGAGGACGTGAGGCAGCCATGGCTTGCTGCAATTCCGGGAAAATGAACTCTTCCTGTTCCCGCATGGGTTCGTGCATTTGATCGGCCAGTTTGTTCAACCGTTGAACCTGGGCAAGCGAGAGTTGCGGCGAATAATATTCCCGGGATCGCGAGTAGAGATTGTGTGCTTCATCCACAATGAGAATGATATGACTGTAATCCTCCTCGAAAATTCGCTTCAGAGATGCCCGTGGATCATAAATGTAATTGTAATCGCCCACAACCAAGTCCGATTGTTTGCTGAGTTCCAGGGATAGTTCAAAAGGGCAGATCTGATTGGCCACTCCAGCCTGATAAACCGTCTCGGGAGTCAGGACTGGCAACTGCCAAAGCTTTTCGCAAATTTGCGATTCCTCCAGCTTGGCGTAAAAATCACGAGCAAAAGGACACCGGGACTCATGGCAGCAAACCACATCGTTGGCGCAACTCTTTTCCTTGGCCCGCAAGGTCAGGCTGTTAAAAAAAAGCGGCATGGGAGAATGAGATGGCTTCAATTCTTCGTCACTATTCCAAAGGCGAAGGGTCTCATTCACAATGCGTTGCTGAGTGGTCTTGGAAGTGAGAAAAAAAACCTGCTGGCCGGTCTGCAAGGCAAATTTGAGCGTGGCATAAAGCGCCGCCGCGGTTTTCCCAATCCCCGTGGGGGCGGAGATTAAGGCCTGCCCTCTGTTTTGCAAGGTTTCCTCGAAAATGTCAATCATCCGATCCTGGTGACGGCGCATTTGCGGAAAAGGGAAAGGGAGAAAAGGAGCCCGCTTCTGCTTTTCGACTCGCAGGGCCAGACAACTCTCATGTTCAGCGACTAATAGAGACAGGTGTTGATGAATCAAATCATGAGTCGCTTTAATTTCTGGGGAAACCTCATGCTTGACCAACAGTTCACCGTCGGGGCCTGCCTGTATGAGGTAACCAACCAGATCGTTTTCCGGGTAATCGCAATGCCAGAAATAGAGGTAAATTTTGAGTTGAAGAAAATAAGCGGCTGCGACAGACTCCGTTGAGAGCTCAGTTGCCGATCGGAGCGACGATTTGATTTCCTCCAGCACCCACCGGTCGTTGCAGAGATATACGCCATCAATTCGCCCGGAAATTGAAACAGCGTATTTGCCGGCGGAAGTGAGATGACGGATTGATTTCTCTTTCTGATATTGTGGAATTTGCCTTGCCTGGTTCTCCTGGTAGATTTCGTGAGCAGCCCGGCCGATTTCGGCGCGGGCACCCTCGAGAGGAAGCGCGGAGAGACTGCCCCCCATCAGTTCTTCGCTGCAAAGGTCCCGCACGCTTAGAGAGAGTGTGTGCTGGCAATCATCGAAAATGATGCTCATCGAAAATTCACTTACAAAACAAAAATGCCTTCAGCCCAAGTAAACCTCATTTTCCTCAACTCTTCCATAGATATTGACAGCCGCCTCGGAAAATAGTGTGGATGAAGGCGGGGTGCCCACACCCCGCCTGGATTTGCCATACTTGCGGAGACGGCCTGAGGGCAGGCCATCTCCATCATCCCATAATCATCCTCTGTTATGCCAGCCGTGCTGGTGTGAGGCGCTCCCTAGAAAATCCCGGCTAAGCAAAGGTGGAGCGGGAACAAGTGACTTTGTCACGCTCGCGCCATCTACCTCTTTTCACTGATGACACTCCTCCTATTGCAACTTGCCAGTTTCAGGCAATTCAAATAATATGACTTAGAATGATATTATTGGAGCCTAATCCTCTCGATTCCACAGAGTAAAGTCGGGACTTATACATGAAAGATATTTACGTCAACGAATTGGAAGCCAACCAGACCATCACGACCATTCTTCTGGTAAAGACAAAGGAAATCAAGGCCAAAAAAACCGGCGAGCCATATCTGTCGCTTGTTTTGGGGGATAAGAGCGGGGACTTGGATGCCAAGATGTGGGACAACATCGACGAAGTGGAAGAAACATTCGACCGCGACGATTTTGTCAAAGTGAAGGGGCTGATTCAAATCTACCGAAATAAGCCGCAAATCACTATCTACAAACTGCGCCGCTGCCGTGACGAGGAAGTGGACTTTGCCGACTACTTTCCCAAGACTTCAAAAGATGTAGAACAAATGTTTCAGCAGCTAAAGGGGATGGTGGAAGAACTTAAGAATCCATGGCTGAAGCGGTTATTGGAAGAGCTCTTCCTGGATGAAGAGTGGGTTGCCAAGTTTAAGCAGGCGCCAGCCGCCAAATCTCTTCATCATGCCTGGTTGGGAGGCCTTTTGGAGCACACCCTTTCTCTATGTCAGCTTTGCCGTTTGATCGCGACGCAGTATCCGGATGTCGATGCCGATTTGCTCTTCACTGGCGCGGTCCTTCACGATATCGGCAAAATTGATGAACTGAGCTATCACCGCAGTTTCAGTTACTCCACTGAAGGCCAGCTGCTGGGACATATGGTCCTGGAACTGGAGACCGTGAATCGGCGATTGGATCTGATTCCGGATTTCCCCCGGGATTTGAAGGTTATGCTTCAACATATGATCATTTCTCATCATGGAGAATACGAATTCGGCAGTCCCAAATTGCCGATGTTCCCAGAAGCTCTGCTTCTCCATTGCCTTGACAATCTCGACAGTAAGCTGGAATCCATGCGTGGGATCCTTAAGAACGATCGGAATGTCGAGGGGGATTGGACCGGTCACAACCTGATGTTCGGACGGCCTATCTTCAAGGGACGGCCAAAGAATGATTTCAACCCTGAGCTGAAGGAGTAGGCGGGTAGTCTCTTTGTTGTCCTTTTTATTTTCGCAATGACATTGCCGTCATGAAACGTAAAAGGAGCCACAACATTTGATAGCTGGATTGCGCGAGCGAGACCAAGTCATCCGTCGCGCGTTGTTGGGCCAGCGCAGCAGACGCATATGCTCCACCTGTACCGGCAATTTATTGGCGAGGCCTTGGTATTGAGCCCGGGATTTCCTGTTCTGCGAGGCTGCAATTCATCTTGGTTGATTCGCCCTCTAAGTTGGATGAGGGGTGCTGAATGGATCCCAACCCGTGCCTCAATTGAATTCGCATTTGGACACTGGTTATTTCGGGGAAAAGATTCAACAAGGGAGCCCTAGTGCTTCAGTCCTTGAGTTCACGAAAAAATCAAACCTTAAAACAAACCGAGAAGATTCGCCGAGGCCGCCCCAAGAGCAAGCTCGCCGAAAGCCCAACTCCTCCGTTCGATTGCCGATCTCAGCCGGCTGGAAATGATCTGCTTGGATGCCCTCTGGCAAAAGCCGGGAGCCACTGTACGTGAACTTCGGGAAGCGTTGTTGCCAGTGCGGCCTCTCGCCTATACTACAGTCTTAACCATCCTGGATCGGCTGTATGCCAAAAATGCGGTCCGCCGAACCAAGCGGGGGAAAACATTTTTGTACGAACCCGCCTTGGATCGCCAAGAAGCTTGTCAACAAGCGCTTCGTTCCATGTTGGATTTATATTTTGACGGGTCAGTGGAAAGGCTTCAGCGCTTTCTGAGACAATCCACTTCTCTGGCTCCCGCCTCCGCGGAAACCTGGAATGAAATACCAGAAGATTTATTATAGCGTCAGCTCAATGACGATTGTACTGAGTCAATAGGAATGCGACCCCAGGGCTTTACGCAGATCAATGATCCACATGAATCAGCTTTTGGGAGTAGTGGATGAGGCTCTTTTCTCCTCCCTGTATTGGCCAGGGCTGCAGTTGAAATGTTGGCCAAAGACCGTAGCGAAATATTGGCTGGAGAAAAAGCCGCAGTGGAAGGCCACATCGGTAATGCTCCATTGAGGTTTTTCAATCAGCAGGCGGGCGGCGGCTTCGGCACGGCATTGATTCAGGTAGCGAACCGGTGTCAGGTTGGTCAGTTCTTTGCAGTAATGCAAAAATCGTGTTTCCCCCAAACCGCATTGGTGTGCCATGGAGTTGATCTCCCAAGGCTGGGCAAGGTATTCCAGATTCTCCTTTAAATCGTTTAAAAAAAGGGACACGGTTCGCAGTGTGCTTGAAAGGGAATGGTCCAGCGAGACATTTTGTTGCCGCAGCATATCGAGCACTAGTACCCACAATTCATTCAGGCAAGCAGTAATCCAGGAAAGCTGTTTCGTTGGCTGGTTGGTCTCCAAAACGCGGGCAATTTTCTGAAAGCAGCGCCGAATTTCCGTATCAGCCGGCCAGACTGGTTGTTCATTATGGCGCAAAATGTTGGTTAATTCTTTGAGGTCGGAGGGGGTGAGTACCACCCAGCGAGGCCAATGCCAGGGCTGGTTGGGGCGGCGCATCCCCAACATCCAAAATCACCCAGTGAAGACGGCCGGGGCCTACTTGAGGATTGCCAACCCGGTGAGGCTGCCAAGGACGGGTAATGGTCAGGTCACCCGCATGTAAATGGCATTCGTGGTTCATCACACCAAACGGTACGCTCCCGGTTTCGAGAAAGGTCAACTCAACTCCCTCGTTGCGATGCCAGTCCAGGCCCCAGTTCTGTCGTCCCGCCGCGTCCCAGAATCCCAGACTGCTCAAGCCGCATAGAGCAGTGCGAGGAAGCCTCTGGCCTGGATAGCTCCCCCGGGCCAAAGCCTTCAACCTCACCTGACCCGCTTCAGCCGCCGTGATCAAAGCCTGGCAGGTGTCCGCATGGTACGAAGTGCCGTACTCTTTATAAACGGGTGGACGGGATCTCATGAGTATGTTTAAATTTCCACAATATTTGGATATTGCACGACAATCCTTTCGTTAAAAATTATCATGCTTAATCGCGTCAGAGCAAGTTCATACCTCATCACCGGGAAAGTCCGCAAAAAAATTCTTTTTGATTGCGATGAATTCAAACCTCATGGGAAGAACAAATTTTTTTGGCAACTAAAGGGGGAAATATGGGAAAGATTTCATTAGGTGTAAATCTGGAATTTGTCAGGCATCAAGATAAGCCGTTTGAATGGGGGGTGGAAAAGGCGGCCCAGCTTGGCTATGAGTATGTTGAACCGATGGTCCATTGGGGAAGAGAGTTATTGAGTGAAGCCGGATATTTTCACAGCGTCTCCATGTTGGACGACCCGTACCGGATTAAACGCGCCTGTGAAAACGCAGGGGTAAAACTGTCTGGATTATCGGCGCACACTCCGCTCTGCAAACCTGAAGTCAGCGTAGAGTATTTAAAACAGGCAGTCCGGTTTGCCGCGGAATGCGGGGCTCCGGTGGTGAATACGGATGAAGGTCCCAAACCTGCCTGGACCACGATGGACGAGGACCATGTCCTCATGCGCTATGTGCTCATGGAAAGCGCCCGGATGGCCGAAGCCCGCGGCATCCTGATTGGTTTGGAACCTCACCAGCAGTACAGTCGGACTCCGGAAGGGCTTGACAAAATCCAGGCCTTGGTAAAATCATCCTCCATTGGCATCAACTTTGACACAGGCAATAGCTATCTGGCGGGGCAGGACCCGCTGGCTTGGTTGAATCGGGTAGTGGACCGCTTGGTTCATCTTCACGCCAAGGACATTTCAGTCCAGCAATCGGAGGCTGAGCGCGGAAAAGTCACGGGGACGCCCGTTGGCTGCGCCTGTGGCGACGGCGTGATTGATTGGCGCAAGGTCATGGTGATTTGCCGCCGTTGCCCGCGGGACATCGTTTTTTCGGTGGAGTGCGGAACGGTGGAACAGGCCGAGCGTAGCGTAAAGCATCTGAAGGCGCTGCTCTGATAGGGCAAAGAAGTGGCGAGTGCCGAAAAGATAGCGAAACAGTGTGAGCCAGCGGAGAAGCTGCAATCTCGTCGAAGAAAATGGTCTGAGTTTTTTGGGAAACCTTCATCTGATGAAGCTAAGAATGCAAGGAGAGATAACATGAAGAGGAATGAAATTAAAGTGAAACCCATGGGAGTTAATCGGAGGAATTTTCTTCGGACCGCAGCTACTACGGCCGTGGCATCGACCCTGGCAGCTCCCCGCGTGATGAAGCAGGTACTGGGGGCCAATGATCGCATCGGGGTTGGTTTCATCGGCGCTGGCGGTCGCAGTGATGCCCATCTGAAAGTGGTGAATTGGCTGAAGGACAATGGCGGCAATATCGAAATTGCCGCGGTATGCGATGTGTACCGTCCCCGGATGCAGAAGGCCGCTGCTGGATACAAAGCCAAAGGATACATGGATCACCGCGACTTGTTAAAAGATCCCAATGTGGATGTGGTTTGCATCGCCACGCCGGATCATCATCACGGATATCAAGCCATCGACGCGATTCAGGCGGGAAAGGATGTTTATTGTGAAAAGCCGGTTACTCACTGGCGCCAGTTTGATTTGATCAAGAAATTGGCCCTGGTGGTCGAAAAATCGGACCGGATTTTTCAATTGGGAACCCAGGGGATGTCGGACAGTGCCTGGCACCAGATGCGGAAAATGGTGAAAGATGGGCTGATTGGCCAGCCACTTCATGCGGAGTGTGGCTATTTCCGCGTGGGAGATTGGGGAGAACGAGGGATGCCAATTGACGACCCACAAGCAAAATCCGGTCAAGACCTCAATTGGGAGGCCTTTTTAGGAGACTCCCCTTCTCGCCCCTTTGATGTCAGCCGGTTCTTTCGGTGGCGAATGTATGAAGACTATGCGGGCGGCCCGGTTACGGATCTTTTCCCGCATTCTCTCACTCCGGTGCTGCACATATTAGGTGTGAGACTGCCCAGCCGAGTTGTAGCCACGGGGGGAATGTTCCGTTACACAGAGCGTGAAGTCCCGGACACATTCAACATGTTGATTGATTATCCAGAAAAGATCACAGTTGCTGTATTGGGAACGCAAGGGAACCAGTACTCCAATGCGGCAAACCGTGGAGCCACGGGACGGATCCCCACGATTCGCGGCTGGGAGGGAAGCCTGACCATCCAAGGCGACAACATTTTGTTCATTCCGAATGAGGGATCAAAAGCGAAACCAGATAAATTCCCCATCGAGCATGCGGAAGACATGGTGGAATTCTGGCAAAAATTTCTAGGCTGTTGCCGTAGTCGGCGGAAAGACACGTATAGCACTGCCGAATTGGCTTACCACACACAGACCGCTCTTATCATGGGAATGCTGGCTCTGCGTGAGGGCAAGGTGGCCCAATTCGACTCCGCTCAGGATAAAATCATTCTCTGAGCCAATGAATCATCAGGATCAAAGATCAATTTACCGAAGGGTTATCGCGCCATGCGTGGACAACCCTCCGGCACTTTGACTTATTCTCATGTAGGCGCGGCTTTGGCGACAACCTCTTCATTTGTAGTATCTGACGATCATATCCAAAGGACGCTTTTGCGGCCCCGCACTGAGCTTGGCGGCATATCCGATAGGGATGACTGCCATGAACTCCCCTTTCGGCTCTTCCAAAAATCTGAGCACTTCATCTTTTATGAGCACCAGCACTCCAAGCCATACCGAAGCCAATCCAAGAGATGCAGCGGCAAGCAAAAGATTCTCCACGGCGGCAGCGGAGCTCTGAATCTCCATGATTCGAAAAAAATCGTGGCCCTGCTCTTTGTCCACTTTAAAAAGCTCGCTGCCACGGGAAATCAGCTCTCCCGTATTTGCCACCGCGATGACAACTGGTGCTCCCGCAATGCTCCGCGAAGCCATCCTAAGCAGAGTGGAAGAGGGCTTCGGAAATTCCGTAGCTTTCAGGTTGATCAGGCTGGCCAACGCGGCTTTTTTTTCGCCTCTCAAAACGATGAATCGCCAGGATTGTTCATTGTGAGCGGAAGGAGCTTGATTGGCGGCTTCTAAAATGGTCTGGATTTCCTTATCGGCCACGGCAGCTTCCGTGAATATCCTGACGCTACGTCGATTCGCGATGGTCGTCAAGGTGCTATTCCTGAGCATGAAATCATTGGACAATAAGATGAATGCCTCCTTTTATATTTTCCAGTACGGTATGCCATCTAAAAAGAGTGTGCAAGGAGATTTTGAACCATAGGCAATTCAGAGGAAAGTGCGCGCGAAGGGGACCGCACCTTTTGAATCGCCCATCCCCCATTAGTTTGGTGCTCTAGAAGCGCGGAGACAACGTTTTCACTTGAGCTGTGGATGGACAGGCCTCTTGAGACAATCCGCGCGGTGGGATGTCATAGGAAAATCCCCCTCTGCGCTGAATCTGGCGAGAACTGAAACATGATGGGATCAAACGAAGGTTAGGTGGACAACACCGCTTTGAGAACGGCATCCAATTCTTGCATCGTATATGGCTTGGCAATGAAACCCGCCAAACCTTCCCGGGAAAACCGTTCGGAAAGTTCCTGTCTGCTAAAGCCGCTGGAAAGCACCACCCGTAATTGTGGCTGGAGATCCCGCAAGATTCGATAAGCTTCGATCCCGTCCATTTTGGGCATGGTGAGATCCAGCAAGACACATTTTACATCGGCGGCGTGTTGGCGGAACATATGAACGGCTTCCCGGCCATCGGCGGCGGTTATGGTCTTGAAACCCATCCGCTCCAGCATGCGTTTGGTAGTATGCCGGACGGTTTCTTCGTCATCCACGATTAAAATCAATCCGGTCCCTTTCAAGGGGAGAATCTTCAACGATTCGGAAGCAGGCGGAAAGGAAGTTCCGACCGCAGCCGGGAGGTAGACTGTGAAGGTGGTCCCTCGGCCCAGCTCGCTTTGGACCTTGATGGCACCATGGTGCCCCCGGACGATTCCCAAAACCGCCGCCAAGCCTAGTCCTCTGCCCGTGAATTTCGTGGTAAAAAAAGGATCGAAGATTTTCGTTAAGTGGTCGGAAGGAATTCCCGATCCCATGTCAGCCACCTCTAGACTAACATATTGGCCTGCCGGGCGAGGTTCATGAGGAAAATAGTCCAAAAAACCCGCGGTATCGCATTCCTGTATACCAGTCGAGACAGTAATGGTACCCCCATTCTCGCCAAGGGCCTCAGATGCGTTAATCACCAAATTGACGAGAACCTGCTGAAGCTGGGTTACATCGGCCCGGATTGCGGGGAGTGGCGCGGAGCTTTCAATTCGCAAAATGGCTCGCTTGATGACGGAGGAGCGTAATAAGTCGCTCATGTCCGAGATGACGGTAGGCAAGTCAACCATGCTTACGACGAAAGAGCCCTTCCCGGAATAAGCGAGCATTTGCTTGATTAGAATGGAGGCCCGGTTGGCAGCCGTTTCGATATTTTGAATCAGTTCCCGTGACTCCTGTCCGGGCACCTGCTCTTCGGATAAAAGGCTGATGTTACCTACAATAATTGCCAGTAGGTTGTTGAAGTCGTGGGCGATCCCTCCAGAAAGCACGCCGAGGCTCTCCAGTCGTTGCATGTGCTGCATTTGACGTTCCAGTCGGAGTCGTTCCGCTTCAGCGTGTTCGCGTTCGAGGATTTGGGCTTGGAGCGAACTGTTGGCCTGTGCAAGCTCGGCAGTGCGTTCAGCCACGCGGGTTTCCAGTCCAGCATTTGCTTGTTGGAGCGCAATTTCCGCGCGCCGAAGGGCGGTATTTTTTCCCGTCAAGATGAACAAACCGGATGAGATCAGTAAAATCGTGACGACCATGCCTCCGACAATGTAAGGAATGCGTTTGGATCTCCACCATGGGGGAAGTTCCAAAACAGCGACATCCGATGGCTTTCGCAGTAGAATCTGGAAGTTTTGCGGCCAACGGAACACTTCGTCCATCTCGATTTTGCCAATTCCGGTTACTTGCAAATAACTTCCATCCGGTGGAGGTGGATCATTGGCTTTTTCATCGTCCAATTTGGCGTTAAAAATAATGTTTCCCGACTGGAGCACAAAAGTCCGAGTAATCCCCTCGCGATTGGAGCTCAACAATCGAGCTTTGACACGGACCAATGAGCTTTCCCAGTTCGCGTTATAGAGATCTTTGACAACAATATCTTCTGGTTGCGGAATGGGGCCTTTGGCAATATGGCGAAAGTCGGCCCCTTCGAGAATGGGTCCGGATTCCCCAATCCGAACGAACCCAATCGCTTCGACTCGGTCCCCCAGATTTAGAAGATCCGGCTGACGCGTGAGAATTTGCAACCCTTGAGAATGGTCCCGCACAAAAAGGTCATAGCCCACCCGCTGAAAAGTCACTTCTCCCGTTACCTTCAAGCGGTGGCTAAGGTCAATGGTTGGGGAATATTTTAAAAGATGTCCAATAGGGACGGGATTCGAGGCAAATGGATCCGCCGGAGCAGGAGCGAGGATCTGAATTTCTTTTAAAGAGGGGATTAATAGCTCGATCCCCAGCATTTGACCCCGGCCATTGACAATTGTTCCGCAAACCCCGCGCAATCGAACATGCGCGTCAACTAGACTCAAAGGGAGGGGCAAATCAATCCAGTTGGGGATCCAGGCCCGGAGGCGGCCCCCCATGGCGGCCACTTCCAATAAGAGGTGCCATTTTGAATTTGACGCTTCAATCCCTGCATCCCGGACACTGCGGACAATACCTTCAACTTCAATCCACGAGCAGTCCTCCAGTCCCGAAGCCAGCCGCTCGAAGGGCAGGCGCGAGGGAGTCGGAAGCTTGCCGGCTCCCAACACACGGATGTGAGGATTCACAACATAAGAAGAGTAATCGCCAGGATTGACGAATCCCGTAACTTCCACACGCTGGCCGTACCGCAATCCGGAAGTTTGTAGCGCGGGAGTAGAAAATTCCAGCGGAATCGGCTTGCCGCCAGAATGCAGGTAAATGCCGGCTGTCTCGTCTTGGACAAACATGGTTCCCCAAGTCCGGTCATGGTAGGTAACCACCCCTGTGAAGTGCACGGGGAGGGACAACCGGGCTTCAGGTTCGCTCAACCGGCGGATATCCACGATCTTCGTCGAAACGCGAGGGGATGCTGGAGAACCAAGAAAGGAGTCTGGAAAATCTTGATGCAGTGCTGAGCCAGTCGCATTTGCGGGAAAGCCAATATTCTCGGCAGTGAGATGAGAAGCTCCATTAAAAGATTCCAACATCCAGAGGCCGATTCCCATTTTTAATAAAATTTTGGAAAATAGTCCTCCCTCGGTCCTTCTTACGCGTCCAGTCGTGCCCGGATGGAGAATCAAAAAAGCCTGAGTAAATAAGTGGAAAAGAGGAGAAGAAATCAACTTTTTTCTAAAAGCTGGCCAAGCCGGTATGAACTGTTGCAGCCAATTCTTCCGTCTGCTTGAATGCATGCTAATGAAAACCTTTTGATAAAAAAGGAAGAATACCAATATTATTTAATACCCCATATGATTTTATCATAATTGCATTGAGAAACCAGCTTCTACCAAAGGGAAGGCAAATATCATTACAATTGCAATCGGATTTGAATGTAATGAGTGGCCTCCGACGACACTTCCCTAAGGACTGTGGGAATACTATTGATCATGCACGAGCTGCATCAGTGAACTTGCCATCCGGGTAGAAATGTGGTGGACATGACAATATTGAGAGCTGCTCCCTTGGTTGCCGAATCAGTTTTTCCCCAAGGACCACCCTAATTTGGATGCTTCTTGATGAAACATCAAATGCTGTTGAATGCCTCCGTTCTTAATGAATGTCGTCTTTGGAAAACGCAATTGTCACATTCCCAGGACTCCTCATTTGAGTCCATTTATCCCGGATCCGGAACATGAATGCACTGTTGTGCCCTCAATGTCCAAATTCAGGATTAGTCCAAAGAAATAACTCCATTGGCAGTTCTTGATATTTTCGCGGTATATGAAATTCAGTGATGTTTTTGCCTGAGCCGTTTGCGAAAGCGTAAATCGACACCGAAAAATCCATCTACATCCCGTGAAGCGATGATGGAGGTGGCATCGTTGATATCATATTCTACCAGGATGATCTGTTGCTCATTAGCGGCGACACTGGTGGAGTAAGTAATCGACAAATTGCGGGTGACCTGCTGCCCCACGGTGACCCGGGCGCCCCGATCGTCCGGCCGACTGAAAAGGCCGGGATCGACGCGGAATCGATCAATCCCAAAAATCCGCTTTACGCGGGAACCCACTTTAAGGGAAACTCCTTCCGAAAGAAGTGCGGAGGCGCTGGCAGAGGAGTCAAGATGCCGGCCGGTGTCGGCAAAAGGAAGAGACGCTCGGGAATAAATCTGATCAGGATTTGTGGCGCCCCCGGAAGAGACCAAGCTGATGAGTTCGACTGTGGGCAGAGGAGGTTCGGAGCGGAGGTCGGCCTTGAATTTTTCCGCCGTGCCGGACAGGTTTAGAATGACGCGGTAATCGCGGACGTTGGTTTCCGCTTCTAGGTCGATGTGTGGGTCCAGCCGGACCAAATTGTTGAAGTCCACTCGGCCGCGGTTTATCCTGTAACGAGTCCCCTGGAAATAGATGTCGCCGCCGTCAGCTTCCAAACGGCCGGTGAGGATTGGGTTGGCCATGGTTCCCTTCAGTTTCATATCGGCTAAGGAGTTCAATTTGACAAGGGACGTATCGAGTCGAATACTCCGATTTGCTGAAACCGCAAGATCCAAGCTCAGTGTGTCGCCAAAGCTGCTGCTCCCCGGAAGGAGAATTCGGGATCGACGCCCCTCCAGGATTCCGGTGATGGGGTCGTAGTCCTTTAAAAAAGAGGCACTCGACACATTTACTTGTCCGGATAGAAGCAGAGCTTTTTGAGAGCCCCTGAGCGCCAGATTCAAATCGAGTACACTTCGCATCCCTTCAGGGTAGCGTAATCGCACATCGCGGCCCGTCACTTTCAGATTGATCAGCCTTATCCCTTGTGGCCCAAAGACCCAACCTCCGCCGATTTCGACCTTGCCTCCCCCGCTGAATGCCGTGAAACGGCTGATGTTTACCTGGTTTTCATCAAACAATAGGAGTGCCTGAACCTCGGAAAGTGAATTGGGAAGATCGGAATAAGCGAATTGTCCATCAGCAAGCGCGAAAGAACCTTTCATTCGAGGTTCCTGGAGAGTCCCCCGGAGCTGAGCGCTGATTTTCCCATTTCCCCGCGCGGCCAGTTGAGGGACAAACTCATTCATCAAACTCAAGTCGACTTGTCCATCGAGGACCAAATCGAGGCGGTTAGTTGGTTGCATCTCGACTGATCCGTCTATCGAGAGAGATGTTCCTTTTCCAGTAAAAATACCGCTCTTAATTAGCAGCCGCTTATTTTGAATTTCCACGGCAAAAGGCCCAGCCGCTTGAATATGCGCGGACTCGAAATCGATCGACATTGTCTGAATCTTGCTGGAAACCCTCAACTGGCGCAAAGAGTTCAATTCCCCTGAAAACTGAATATCCCCGTCCGCCATAGTGTTAAAACTTGCGGAGGTAGGGGGCAGAAATTTCCGGACAAAGGGGGTCAAACGAAGTTGACTGAAAGAGCCCCTGCCCTCGACTTCATATGGAGGGTTCAATGAAATTGTCCCATTCGAAACCAGAGATCCGGCCTGACTTCCTCCCTTGAAGAGAAACTGGAGCTTTTGGTTCCCACTGTGCAGATCCGCCGTGAAATCACCCAATGATTCACCGCCAATCTCCACTCCTATTAATGCAATTGCGCCGTTTACTCCCGGATTCTGCCATGCTCCATCTATTTGAAGGTTCATCTGATTCAGAAAACCCGTGATTGAGGAATCGATAAGCTGGACTCCGTGGATTTTGCTCAAAGGAATGTGAGCAGCAAAGAGATTTCCCCGAACTTTTTTATCATAAAGGTTCAGGTCCGCCTGGCCCTCGAGAGTTCCTCCGTCTAACTTCAAATGAAAACGGGGAAAATGGAAATCTCTTCTCGATCCCTGGAAGGAGAATTTTCCAGAGTCAATCAGCTGGCCTTCATAAACTAAATGATTTACTTCTGAGTCTCCACCAAGGGAAAAATCAGATAAATTTCCCGAAAGCCGGGCAGATCCATTGAGGAGACCGGAAATCGTAGGGACTTTTCCCAAAAGACTGGAAAGGTCTTCCAGGAAGACTTTCTGGAAGGAGAACCGCAGATCAAACCCCGCAACTTGAAACAGCTTGGCATCTTCAAGGGCCACACTGCCCAGAAAATTGAGAAGGGATTGTTTTTTCCGGAAGGAACCTTGACGGAAAAGAATCTCTCGCTTCGTTGCTGTTATTCGAGCCTTTATTTCGTCGAGAGTGATTTCATTATAGGAAAAAGCTTGTGCCCGGAAATCCCCGCTGAGCTTGGGATCCGCAAAGGTCCCGGAAATTTCGCCGTGGAATTGAACCTGGCCTTGGCCGGGAATTCCCGCAAAGGATAAATCGCTCAAGTCCGATGAATCCATCTGCAAAGCCATCCGGGAAGTTTCCAGTGGAGAGAGTGTTCCCTGAAACGACAACCGGGTATGCGGCAGTTGTAAAAAACTGTCATGAAAAGTGGAATTCCAGCGTTGAAGATCGAAATTGAGACGACCACCAACCGGGATAATTTGAGCCCCGGAAGAAGCTGCAATGCTAAAAGATTCAGGTGGGATCAAAATCAAATTTCCATTGCCCACAAAATTTCGCCAGGAATCACTCCATGCGGCTTGAAGATGACCGTCTAATTTGCCAGCGAAATTATATTGGTTTAAGCGAGCCAAACGGGAAAGTGACAAAAGATCGATGTTTTGAAAATTCAGATTTCCTTGATACCTGCGTACTGCCAAGGGATTTTCAATCCGAAACGTTCCTTCCATTCGTCCGCCCATCCCCGCGATAAGAATGTTTTTAAATGAAAGCTCCTTGGAATTTGCCTCATAAAGCGAAGCGACGCGAGAAATTTGGGCAATATCGACAGCCAGATTGCGGCCTTCAATTTGGCCATGACTCTCCCAGGCGGAATTCTGAAGCTCTATCCTACCTCCGAGAGAAAAAGCTCCATCCAACTTTTCCCGGCCTGGGTAGAGGGGGCGCAAGACACCTGCGGGGAGGCGGGATTGAAAATCCACCCATCCTTTGGGAGAGCGGAGATTTTCGAATTGACCCTGGAAATCCAAGCGGGCTGTAGCAAAAGTCAGGCTCGACTTTTGGATTCGCAGCCGGTTGTTCATGAGATCCAACGATAAGTTCAGTCCACATTGCCACTCATGACGGTCCCATTTTAACCACGCGCCGTCATAGGAGAGGTACGTGCGATAGGACTCTGGCGACGGTTGATATCGAGTGCTCAAATTGAAGTTTCGAAGAGTGGCATCAAGATTCCATTGTCCTTGCGCCCAATTTAGGCTTCCTTTGGAAACAGCGAGACGATCAATCTTGATCCGAAACAGATCAATATCGCCCGAAGGCAAATGTGGCGAAGGTAGGTTGCTATTTCCTTCTCTGTCCGTTTCCACCAAAATATGCGGCGAATGTAGCACCACGCTGTTCAAATGATTGCGCCGAAAAAAGTCAATAATTCCGGGGTGAATCGAGATTGAATTGACGCGAAGAAAAGGGGAGACTTCTCCAGATACTCTCTTTTGCAACAAGAAATTCTTGAGGTCAATGTGCGGTGGCCACCAATAGATTTCCACCGCGGATATCCGACAGATCCCTCCCGTTTGCTGTGAGATTGCCTCTTCAATGGACTGTCGCAAACGATTTTTGAAGGCATCGCTATTTAAGTACCAGGCCGCTCCAATCCCTAAGATTAGTAGTATGCCAACCAAAAAATAAAAGAATATTTTCTTCCATCGTTTCATGTGCATCTCTGTGAAGCAATCAGCAAGGAACGGTCTTCGCTCTTTCTGAGTTGGCTAATTCAGCAAAAAAACTGTTGAATCCCTGAAGAATGGAGATTGATTGAGCACAAAAAGCAAAAGCCCACTCTCTCTTACTCCCAAGAAAATCCCCACCGTCGGAGGGGATTCATCACATCACTGCATTCTCATTTTATCTTGTTGAGCCAGCCGGGCTGGCATGAGCGGCTCCTCGGGAAATCCCTGCCATGCAGTTCATTAAAAAACCAAACGCTGCTAGGCGAAAGGAAGTAATGCTGGAGTGGCGCTATGGCACTTTCATCCCTGGACACGCGCAATGTTCCACCTCCAGCAAAAGCCGTCATTCTCTGTCGTTGATGGTCTGATCTTCACCGGTAACTCTCCGGATTTGAAGAGTAACGAGGATAGAATCAGACTAATTCAAGATTTGAACGGAAGCATTTTTCCGCAAAGATTTCAGCCATTCCTCCAACTGCTGGTTTACCTTTTCCTCAACCAGAAGAGCCCGGATTTTGTCTTCCACATCTGCTTGTGCCGGGGCGGCCAAATTCTTTTTGTTCACCTCAGGCAGAAACACCTGCTGATAATAATCACTGATTTCCTTTGGCTCCACTACGGTGAATTGGCGGAAACGGGAGTCGACGAATTTCAACACCGCCAACTGCCAGTGGATACGATTCTTCAGTTCATCCAGTGTGAAGCGTCGATTGTTTAAGGCAGCTTCAAAGGTTTCCTTTCCACCCCAGTCCAGCATGAGCTTGTGCATTTCAGAATCTACTCCGTCGGAGGAAATCTCGACCTCAGCATATTGCGACATCTGTTCCCGGATTAGCGACTGGTCAATAATCAAATCCAACAACTTCTGATCGTCGATTTGTGCTTTCGCAGCTTGAGTCGAACTGTCATTTGGGCCTGAAATAATTTCCTGCATCGAACTCTCCCGCTCGAGTGAAAGTTGCGTCAGGACTTTGCCATCCACCACGGCAATAACTTGATCGACTATCTCTGCCCGAGTTCGAAGGACCGATAATATCTGGATTGGCAGGATGAGAAGTATGAAAGTTTTTCTAATATTATGCCGCATAAGAAAATGCACCCATTCGATCAAAACGGATTGCCAATCGTAAAGAAGAATATCGGATTCTTGGCGCCTTCGACAGGATTCAAATTGTAGCCAATATCCAGCCGCAAAGGGCCGAAGGGGGTTTTGTAGCGGAACCCGAGGCCAACCGTATTAGTAAACTGGTTGATCCGAATATCCCGAACTCGCGCAAATACATTTCCCGTATCGTAAAATGGCGCAATGACAAAGCTGTTAGTGATGGAATGTCGCAGTTCGACATTTCCGATGAATTGAGCATTGCCTCCCAGCGGTTTCCCGGTGCCGGGATCCAGAGGACCCGCCAGATCGAGCTTGAATCCGCGCAGTGTGTTGGGGCCTCCGGCAAAAAAACGCTCAGTAATTGGAACCTCGCCAGGCTTGCCATCTTTCATGGTACCAAAAGGGAAAGTCAAACCCAATCGCAGCGAACTAGCCACGACATTTCCTGAATTCAATTTGTGAGCCCATTGGCTTTGACCAAAAAGTTGCACGTAGTTGGCTTCTGAGCCAATGGCCCGGGAAGTATACAGGCAGCTTGCGGAGTGAAAGAAACCGCGCTGGGGATCGAGCGGATCGTCGCGAGTATCGCGAAGCCAGGAAGTGGAGAGAGAAGAGAGATGCAACCGACCTAAATACTCTCCTCCCGTGGCCAGAGGGTTCACATATTGGTCGGAGAGGTCCACGGTTTCGTAACTATAGCGGAAGAAGAAGTTGTCGAGCTTTTTTCGCTGTTTCAATATTTGCAGCGTGGCATTGTTGCGTTGACTGACATAACTTACACGCCGTTCGTTTTCCGCATAAAGAAAAACCAATCCCTCTAAGTCATGGTTGAAAAGGCGAGGCTCTTTGAAGGTCAACTGCCCCCTTTGGATCCGATAACTGGCTATGGCCCTAAAGCTTAGTGATCGAGCCAAGCCAAAAAGGTTATTATTGGAAACGTCAAAGGTTCCGCGGACCCCCTTGACTCCACGATAGTCCGCGTGATTTTCGTAACCAACTCCATAAGCCAGAATCAACGGACTGGCATCTTCAATGCGAATCAACACCGGCTTGTAATGATCTGGTTGGCGCACATTGAGTGGAGTGATGTTGATCCGGCTGAAAAGTCCGAGGCTATATAGGCTCTGCTCACTCTGAAGAACCTTGGATTCGTTGAAAAAATAACCTTCATGAAACAAAATATTCCGGGTGATCACCTTGCGCCTGGTCAGTTCATTACCGAGCACGTAGATGTCGCTGACTCGATAAGATTCTCCCTCCTCAATAAGGAATTTGACCTGAGCATTCAGTCCATTCAATTCATATTGAGGAGAAATTTTCACTTCGGCAAATCCCGCCTCCTCATAAACGGAGTGCAAAGCCTTTCTGGCCTCCTCCAACCGCGCTTCAGAAAAAGCGGCGCCAGGAGAGAGCTTGAGTTTGGGAATCAGTTGTTTGGCGTCGAGCTTCCGGTTTCCTTCCAACTCCACTTTTGCGACCCGGGTAATCTGATTCTCTTTGATATCAAATGAGACTCTGAGATTTCGTCCGGAGGGATCGCGCCCATAGGAGGGCTCGATTTGAATTTGTTGATATCCGGCATCCCGATAAAGGGAGTGCAGAAAGCTCTTATCCTGAACTAAAGAGTCCTCGCTGAAGTTGCCGCGATGGATCAAACTGGAGGTTCGAGTCTGCAGGAATGGACGCACTTGAGGATCACTAAAATGATTTAAGCCATTAAGCTGAAGAGATTTGACCCGCTGTTTTTTGCCCCTTTCGATAGTGTAATTCACTTGATAGGCATTTTGTTCAGGAACAGCAATGGGATCTTCAGCCTCCACCTTTACATCAAAAAATCCTTGTCGCTGAAAAAAGTCTTGAAGTTTTCTTTTGCCTTCCGCGATCAAATCCTGATCGATGCTGCCCTCTTCGTAAAAGGGGACTAAGTCAAATAACTTTTTTCGAGGAACCTTGGCTCCATGCAAATCCACGTAAATATAGGGTCCGGCGTTAATTAAAAAATCGAATGTCAGAGAGTTGTTCTCTGACGAGTATCGAAAATTGCCGGTCTGAATTTTTGCGCTCAAAAAACCGCGGGAAGCAAAAAGTTTCTTGAGGCGATTCATGTCTTTTTCCAGCCGTTCCCTGTCAAATGGGCGTCCTGATCGCACCTTGATCTTCCGGCGAATGGTTTCGGGCCGCAGAGCGGTCACTCCTTGAATGCTATATTGTTGGAGAATGGCTCGAGGTCCCGCCTGAACGGTGAATATAACTTCGACCAATTTCCGCTCGCTAAATCGGTGAATCGTGGATTCCACTTTGGACATCCGGTAACCTGATTCCAGCAACTTGTCGTGGAGTTTGGCGGCAATTAGATCCACCTGTTGCTGGGAAAAAATTTCCCCGAGCGGAAGAGGAGTCAGATTGGAAAGCGAAGTCTTCAATACGTGATCGCCTTGCAGTTTAAAATCCGCCAAAAAATAATTGGGTGTCAGCAAAAAAGTGAGTATAACCCCCCCGTCCTCTTTTTTGGCATCAAGCGCCAAGCTGGAAAAAAGCCGTGTTTCATATAAAGATTGGAAACACGCTTGAAGCCGCGAATAATCCAATGGCTCTCCTGGATGTAGGGGAAGAATTTTATCTAGGTCTTTGGTTTGAAAAGGTTCGCTGAAGGAAAATCGGATTTCTTTGATTGTAAGATTGTCAAACCGCTCAGAGCAAAATGCTATCAAGTTTAAAAACAAGCAACTGACCCATGCCCCCAAGACTAAAACACGAGCAACGGTTAGTTGAATCTTGCCGAAGTCGAAGTTCTTATATTTGATGTTTTGGAATCTCACACTTGGCGCCAAACTGGGAGCATGGCCTCCGTCAAAGTGACATCCCGTTGGTACAAGGCAATTGGACTCAATTTTTTGCCACGCGTAGGGTACCTCTCCAGAAAGGCGGGATGAATAGGTCATCTGTCTGTCTTCACCGGAAGATGGAATTTGAGTCTAGCGCGATCCCCGTGCAGTTTCAAGCAGGATTACTCTAATGGTAGTCCAAGATAACCCTAAAACATTACCGCATGAAATGACAATATCCAAGCTACTGCTTTTTCTGTCTGTCAAATAGTGCGTACCAAGGCAGGAAGTGAATCAAAGACTCGATGCAACGCTTAGCCTCCCTCGATAAGTGACAATCCGAAAAGCACGAAGTTTAGAATAATGATCTGATACACGGGAGGAAGGTAGCGAGAGCTAGCACATTTCGCTGAACATTTGCCGACGCATCGCATTTGTCGTTATGGATAATGAAATGGAGCAATGCGGTTAATTGGATTCCTTCTCTCCAACTATCTTATGCCGCCTAATGGGTTAAGATATTGAACGGACTTTGCCCGCACTGAGACAGAACCTATAAAAAGGCCATACTATTTGATACATTTTTGCAGGAAAGGCAAAATCAATTTTATTTTGTTGATTTTACCTGACTGGCGCTATATACTTCCTTGCTAAGTGGGCGTATGCCCACTTTTTTGTTGTTCTGAATTTGCTCACGTCCTGATCTTCCTCGATAGGATTTTCGCATTTTGGTTGACCTGGAACGAATACAAAACCTCATTGAAAGTGTCGTGGCCGCGGAGGGCATGGAATTAGTGGAGCTGGAATATAAAGGCAGCTCTCGGCAGAGTATCCTTCGCATTTACATTGACAAACCCGGTGGCATCACCCACAGTGATTGCGAACTCGTCAGCAATCAAGTTGGCCCGCTTATCGAAGTGGAAGACTTGATCCCTGGAAGTTATGTCTTGGAGATTTCCTCTCCCGGATTGACAAGAAAGCTGACGAAGGTGGTTGATTATCAGCGATATCAAGGCCGGTTGGCGCGAATTCAAACCCGCGAACCGGTGGGGGGGAGCAGGAATTTTCGCGGAACCATCCGTGGCATAGACGAGCAAAAGGTCATTACACTGGAACTGAAAGATGGCACTTTGTCCTCCATCCCATTCCAGGCGATTGTTAAAGCCAATCTGGACATTGAGTTCTGATGGCTTGGATTTGGAGTATCCGTTATGAGCAGCCCCTTATTTCAACAAATTGAGTTTTTAAGTAAAGAAAAAGGGATTGATCCGGAGATTGTGGTGCATGCAGTAGAAGACGCAGTCTTGGTCGCCACCCGGAAATTTTACAAAAGCACGGAAGATCTTCGCTCGGTTTTCAATAAAGAGGTCGGCCAAGTGGAAGTATTTGCCGTAAAGCGCGTGGTGGAGCTGGTGGTAAATCCCCATCGAGAGATTTCCTTGGAAGATGCATTGAAAATTGACGCTGCCGCTGCCCTTGAAAGTGAAATTAAGTTTCCCAAATCAACGGAAAGCTTGGGGCGGATTGCAGCACAAGCAGCCAAACAAGTCATATTGCAAAAAGTGCGAGAGGCCGAACGGGACATAATTTTTGGAGAATTCACTCAACGGATTGGGGAAGTGGTTACTTGTCCCGTGAAACGGGTGGAAGGGGGAGACGTCATTCTGGATCTGGGAATGACTGAGGGTCGGTTGCCCAAACGGGAACAGTCTCGCTTGGAAAGCTTTTCCACTGGAGAGAGAATTAGAGTCGTCATTGTTCGCGTGGAAAAAACGAGCAAAGGCCCTCAGGTGATTCTTTCCCGAACGGACTCGGCCCTGCTAATCAAACTCTTTGAAATGGAAGTCCCCGAAATATATGACGGGACAGTGATTATCAAATCAGCCGCTCGAGACACGGGAGAGCGCTCCAAAATTGCGGTCTTTTCAAAAGACAAAGATGTAGATCCAGTTGGAGCCTGCGTGGGAATGAAGGGGAGTCGTGTTCAGGCAATCATCCGGGAGCTGCACGGGGAAAAAATTGATATCATCGCATATTCTGAGGACCCTGCCACTTTTGTGATCAATGCCTTGAGCCCGGCCAAAATTGGGCGTGCCAGCGTCTTGGATCCGATAGAAAAGCAGATCGAAGTGATTGTGGAAAGTGATCAGCTTTCTCTGGCCATTGGAAAAAAGGGGCAAAATGTTCGATTAGCCTCCAAATTGACAGGCTGGAAAATTGATATCAAAAGCGATGAGGAAAAACGAGCAGAAGTGGAAGATCAGATGGCCCAGATTACTTCGCTTACCCCTTTGAGTGAGCTTCCCGGACTTTCCGGCAGTGTCTTGCAGAAGTTGGTCGACAGTTCTATAACAACCGTCGAGCAATTGGCGGATACTCCAATTGGAGAATTAACTGCCATTAAAGGAGTGGGTCCCAAAATTGCCGAAAAGATAATTGCTGCGGTGAAAGATTTCTACATGCAGCCGGCTGAAACTCCGAATGAGGCTGGGACGGAATCTCCGGCCGAACCTTCAGAAAAAGCCCCCGCTGCGGAAGAAGCACTCGTAGCGGAAGAAGCGCCCGCCGCGGAAGAAGCACCGACCTCTGGTGAGAATACATCCTTAGAGACGGAGTCGGACAATGAAATAAAATCTGAATAATTTAGGAAGAGGAGGAGGAATGCCGGGTGTTTTTGGATTCCTGGCATTCAGAGGATTTGTGGCAGAAAAAAAGAGAGTATTTAAATTAGCGGAAGAAATCAAAGTTGAATCCCAGGACATCATTGCGTTTTTAAAATGCGAGGGAGTCGAAGGGGTATCCGCCGCCAGTTTCATCGATGCGGAAAAGGTGGCCGAGATTAAAGACCACTTTTCGGCTAAAAAGAAGAAAAAGGCTGTTAAGGCGGAAGTCGAAGCTCCCGCAAAACCTGCTCGCCGCAAAGCTAAGGGTGTAGAAGCTCCTGAGATCAAGCCGGAGGAGGAGGCTCCTCCGGAAAAAGAGACGCCCCCGGCGATTGAAGCACCAGCGACTCTGCCGCCGCCTCCGCCACCGACTCCTGCTGTTCCCCTTGTGCCGCCCCCTCCTCCCGCGGCGCCAGTTGCGACAGCGCCGGTAAAACCCGTGGAAAAAGTGGAGGCCAAATCCGCGGAAACAAAGCTTCCAATCTTGGCCCTTCCCGTCAAGGAGGCTCCCGCCAAATCTCATGTCGTGGTGAAGGAAACAGCGCATCCTGGCGCACCCACACATCCGGCTCCACCCCCGGCAGCAGAACCTGTTCAAGCTCCTCTTCCCTCGGTGGCGGCGCCCAAGGCAGGTCCAGTCAAATGGGTCATTCCAAAACCCGGAATGGGACCGGCTTTCCCCGGCCAGATTCTCCCTGGAGCCAGACCCGGCATGGTCCCATCGGGTCCATCTCATTTCCGGCAGCGCAAACCGCTTCCAGCGGGAAGCAGTTCGCCTAACGAAACCATCCGACAACACATCAGCTCCAAGTTTGGAGGGATGAAGTCCGGACCAGGGGCCCCGCCGCGGCCTGGCGCTCCTCGGCCGCCGCAATCTTATGGACAAAGGCCCAGCGGCCCTCCGCGTCCTTTTGAGCAGCGCCCCGGTGGAACGGGACGTCCTTTTGAGCCTCGATCGGGAGCACCCCAGGGCAGGGGTGGACGACCCGGGGCAGCCCCTCCATCTCCCACTGATGCAGCACCGACTCCCGCCCGGGATCATCGAGGCGGAGCCGCAAAGGGAAGGCCCCACCGTCAATATGCCAAGGGTCAGCAGGAAGGTAATTTAAAAATTAGCTTTGGCCGTCCCTCGGCTGTCGATAGACCTGCACCCTTTACTCCCCTTCCCGTCACCAAAAAGATCACTTTGACTGAAGGCGGAACCATCAAGGAATTGGCGGACCGGCTGGAAGTCAAGGCAAAGGACTTGATCCGCCGCCTTCTTGATAAGGGTGTCTTCGCCACCATGAACCAGGTGTTGGACGAATCTCTCGCCATTGACTTGGCGCGAGACTTTGGAGCTGAAGCGGAAATCATCACCTTTGAAGAAAATGCAGAGTATGAAGCCATTGCCGAAGAATCTACGGAGAATCTAGTTGCGCGTCCTCCGGTAGTTACGGTCATGGGGCATGTCGATCACGGCAAAACCTCATTGTTGGACGCGATTCGTGAAACCAATGTGACGGCCTCCGAGGCAGGTGGGATTACTCAGCACATCGGAGCTTATCAAGTTGTCAAAAACGACCGGATCATTACGTTTTTGGACACACCGGGCCATGAAGCGTTCACCATGATGCGGGCCCGCGGCGCCAAAGTCACCGATATTGTGGTCCTGGTGGTGGCGGCTGACGACGGGGTGATGCCTCAAACATTGGAAGCTATCAACCATGCGCGCGCCGCCAAGGTGCCCATTGTGGTGGCTATAAACAAGATCGATAAGCCCAATGCTCAAGTCGACCGTGTAAAGAAAGCATTGGCAGACCATGGTCTGATGAGCGAAGAATGGGGCGGTGACACGGTGACGGTCGAAGTCTCCGCCAAACAAAAGACCAACCTTGACCTGCTTCTGGAAATGATCCTTTTGGTGGCGGATATGCAATCCATTAAAGCCAACCCGCATCGAACGGCGGTAGGAACTATCCTGGAAGCTAAATTGGATAAAGGCCGAGGCCCAGTGGCCACTGTCTTAATTCAAAATGGCACCTTGCATGTTGGAGACGCCTTTATTGCCGGCCCAGTCATCGGCAAGGTTCGGGCCATGTTCGATTACTGCGGCAAGAGCATTAAAGAAGCTGGCCCTTCGAACCCGGCGGAAGTCCTGGGGTTGCAGGCGGTCCCCCAGGCCGGCGATCTCTTCCAGGTCATGACCGACGTCTCCAAAGTCAAACAAATTGGAAATCTGCGTCAAATCAAACTCCGGGAAAGCCAGCTCGCCAAGACAGCCCGTCTAAGTCTCGAACACTTGCATGAACAGTTGAAGGCCGGCGCCGTCAAGGAACTCCCGATCATTCTGAAGGCGGATGTGAATGGCTCGGTGGAAGTGCTCACGGACACGCTCGGCAAAATCAGCAGTGAAAAAGTAAAGGTCAAGATCATTCACCGGGCAACCGGCGCCATTACTGAAAATGACATCCTGCTGGCTTCCGCTTCCAACGCCATTGTTATCGGATTTAATGTTCGGCCGGAACGGAAAGCCGCTGAATTGGCTGAAAATGAAGAAGTCGATGTCCGTCTGCACACAATCATTTACAATGTCACGTCGGAAATAAAAAGCGCCATGCTCGGCATGCTGGACAAGATTGTGAAGGAGACCCGCCTGGGAAGTGCGGAAGTTCGTACCACCTTTAGAGTGCCGAAAATTGGCGTCATTGCCGGGTGCTATGTGCTGGATGGAAAAATTACGCGAAATGCCCAGATTCGTTTGCTCCGGGACAACGTGGTGATTTACGAGGGGAAAATTTCCTCCTTGAAGCGGTTCAAAGATGATGCCTCGGAGGTGCGGTCTGGCTTTGAATGCGGGATCGGCCTCGAAAATTACCAGGACATCAAGGATAGTGATGTCCTCGAAGCTTTCGCAATCGAAAGGGTGGCCGCGGAAGTTCTGTAATCATTTTTTTGAGGAATCCGAGGACGCCACCAAAAAACCGTGAATGAGAATCAGCCCCGTTGCGATCAGGGCAGGTCAAATCATCGTGAATGGGATTCTGCCTCATTCATTTTCTTTAGGTCTTTCGCTGTCCATGAATATAGGTCTTCTTACCCTCGAGATCCACATTCCAGATGCCCATTCGCTGAAGGAAAAAAGAATGGTCATTCGCAGCCTCAAAGATCGTCTGCGGAAACATAATATATCCATTGCCGAATTTGATCATCAGGAGCTTTGGCAACGTTCGACTATTGGCGTGGTTGCCATTGCCTCCGCGGCGGGGCTTCTCGAACAGACATTGCGGACGGTCCTTGCGGAGGCTGAAGATATTTTGGAAAGGAACCTGGTTCAGCACCAGATTGAATATTTATGAAAACCACCGGCCGGCGGCCCGCTCGGGTCGGGGAAATGCTGCGGATAGAAGTCTCGGAACTGTTGGTCCACGGATTGAGGGACCCGCGCCTTGGTTTGGTAACAGTTACCGATGTGCAGATGAGTCCGGACCTTAAACATGCCCGGATTTATGTCAGCGTTTTGGGCAGTTCAGAGGATCGGAAAAGTTCTCTCGCCGTTTTAAACCATGCGGCTCCTCACCTGCGGCATGAGTTGGCTGCCCGGATGAGTCTGCGGGTTGTCCCCGAGATCGTCTTTTACTACGATGAATCGATAGAATACGGTGCTCGCATTGAAGCTTTGATTCAACAAACCCACGAAATAGAGCCAAAAGAAGAATAGTCCCCTCGTGCGCGGCCGCTGGAGGATTGTTTTTTTGTGAATATGCATCCGATAGTTCTCAATGCATTTTTTTAATTTCAGGATTGACCACAGACCAGCCTCATTGTTTCCTCATGCCATTCAAATATTTTGGATTTCTGGTCATCGACAAACCTGCCGGAGTTACATCCCATGATGTAGTGGCTAGAGCAAGGCGAATTTTACATACCCGTCAAGTCGGACATTTAGGGACATTGGATCCCATGGCGACTGGCGTCTTGCCTCTGGCTTGTGGCAAGGCCACCCGGCTGATTCAATATATTCCCCACGATCCCAAGGTTTATACGGGAACCATCCGTCTGGGTTTTTCCACCTCAACTTACGACCGGGAAGGAGAACCCACTTCCGCTCCGATGAAGCCAGTCCTCCTGGAAGAAAAAATGTTGGAGACCGCCCGTGGCTTTGAGGGAAAACATTTCCAGATTCCACCCGCTTTTTCAGCCAAGAAGGTGAACGGACGGCCTTCTTATCTCTTGGCCCGGAAGGGACAAGAAGTAGAGCTGACACCCCAACAAATCCGGATTGATCGATTTGAAGTCTCCTGTCGAGAGCCCGATTTACTGGATTTCGAAATCCAGTGCTCTCCCGGGACCTACATTCGATCCCTTGCCCATGACTTTGGATTGCGACTGCAATGTGGTGCCCACTTAATCCGTCTGCGGCGGGAACGATCTGGCGTGTTCAATCTGGCCCAGGCGGTATCCTTACAGAAGATGGAAGAATGCGCTCCGGAAACTCTTGGCGATATGATCGTTCCACCTGGGGAGGTCCTCCGCCATCTTGCCGCCATAATCCTTTCCGGAGAGAGGATCCCTGCCGTTAAAAATGGCCAGAGATTCCAAGCCGAACTCCCTGAGTTCAAAGCAGCAGCTGATCTATTGGTTCGACTCCTGGACAGTGAAGGGAATTTATTGGGATTGGCTTCCCTTGTTCCCGGAAATTCCGATTCAGCATCTTCTTTTACATTCCAACCCAAGCTGGTTTTAATTTAGAAAGGCGTGCAAGCAAATGGAATGGTGGAAAAATCGGGGAGAAAAAAAATCGAAGCTTTTCGCGGCGCGGTTTGCGCACTTCAATCTTCCTTCGCGTGGGTGGATAACCCCGTAATGTAACCTCACCACAATTAAGGATTTTGCTTTACAACCTCCTTGGATAATAGTAATATCACGATTTGTTTTGTTGAGGAGAGTTCTTTCTGAGGAGTATGAAGTCATGGTTTTTACCCCCGAAGTGAAGAAATCGGTGATTGATCAAAATAGGATCCATACGACCGATACGGGCTCACCGGAAGTTCAAGTTGCTCTTTTGAGCGAACGGATTAACTACTTAACCGAACATTTCAAAGCGCACAAGAAGGATCACTCCTCCCGCCGTGGTTTGTTGAAAATGGTGGGACAACGCCGCCGTTTATTGGATTACTTAAAAGCCAAGGATGTGGAGCGTTATCGCGGACTTATTCAAAAGCTTGGGATCCGCAAATAAGATTGATTATTTTCGGAACAACAGACTCTGGAAAGAAGCGACCGAAATGGTTCAGGAGTGAGCCTGCGGTCGCTTTTTTTGTCTGCAAAATTTTTTTCGAGATCCGGGGTGAATAGACGAAGCCATTCACAATCCCGCTATCTCATTGAGAAAGTGGTGTACACTTATGATTTATCGAGCCAGCATTGAAATTGGTGGCCGGGAGCTCAGTCTTGAGACCGGCAAGTTGGCCAAACAGGCCAATGGCTCTGTGGTAGTTCGGTATGGAGACACTGTAGTATTGGTGACTGCCTGTGCTGAAAAAAAGGCCAGGGAAGATCTGGATTTCTTCCCGCTGACCGTGGATTACCGAGAGAATTTTTACGCAGCCGGGCGAATTCCTGGCGGTTTTTTTAAACGGGAAGGCAAGCCCAATGAGAAGGAAGTTCTGACCAGCCGGTTGATTGACCGGCCGATCCGACCGCTGTTTGCCGAGGGTTATGTTTGTGAAACTCAGGTTATCGCTTTGGTTCTTTCCGCTGACGGGGAAAATGACTCCGACATTCTGAGTATCACTGGAGCCTCTGCAGCCCTGTATCTTTCCGAGATTCCTTTTCACACTCCGATTGCGGGAGTGCGAGTCGGTTTGATTGACGGCAAACTCATCGTCAATCCCACCATCCCGGAGCTCAAGAACAGCCGCTTAAACCTGACAATCGCGGGCAGCGATGATGCCATCGTGATGGTGGAAGCCGGAGCTCAGGAAATTTCCGAGGAGATCATGATTGAAGCTTTCAACCTTGGTCATGCGGAGATCAAACGGCTGGTGGCTCTTCAAAGGGACCTTTTTGCGCAGATGCAAATTAAGAAACGCGAGGTAGTTCCTCCGGCACATGATCCGAAGCTTTTAAAGGAGATTGAAGGCAAAATCGCCGTCGATTTGCGGGACGCCATGGACACCTCTAAATATCCGAAACTCCTCAGCTACGAAAAGGTAGATGCTTTAAAAGATGCTCTAATCGCGTCCTATCCGGAGGAACCTGCCACCTTGCGGAAGCAAGTGGGACAACTGTTCGATTTTCTAAAAGAGAAAATCTTCCGCGAAGACATGTTAAAACATCGGCGGCGGCCCGATGCCCGGGATTTTGAAAAAATCCGTCCTATCACCTGTGATGTCGGCCTGTTGCCGCGCACTCATGGATCGGCTCTGTTCACGCGGGGCGAGACACAAGCTCTGGTTAGCGCGACGCTCGGAACGTCGGATGATGTTCAGCGCGTGGATGTCATAGAAGGAGAGTCTTCGAAACGATTCATGCTGCACTATAATTTCCCCCCCTTTAGTGTTGGTGAGGTGGGATTTATGCGCGGGCCGGGGCGGCGGGAAGTAGGCCATGGAGCCTTGGCTGAACGGGCGATTTTGCCGGTAGTCCCCACGGAGGATAAATTTCCCTACACGGTGCGGCTGGTCTCCGACATTTTAGAATCGAATGGATCTTCATCCATGGCCAGCATCTGTGGCGGCATCCTGGCACTCATGGATGCGGGAGTCCCGATCAAGGCTCCCGTTGCGGGTGTGGCCATGGGATTGGTCAAGGAAGGCGATCAATATGCCATTTTGACCGATATCGCCGGCGCCGAAGATCATTATGGGGACATGGATTTTAAAGTGGCTGGAACGCGGGAGGGAATTACCGCATTGCAGATGGATATTAAAGTGTGCGGCATTACTCCTTCAATTATGCAAGAAGCCCTGGCCCAGGCTCAAAAAGGCCGACTTTTCATTTTGGGGAAGATGGAGGAGGCACTCTCCTCTCCACGGGAAAGTGTTTCTACTTACGCCCCGCGGATCTTTACTCTCAAAATAAGCACGGACAAGATTCGTGACGTGATTGGACCCGGTGGCAAGGTCATTCGTGGCATTATCGAGCAGACTGGCGTCAAGATTGAAGTCAATGACGATGGCAAAGTGAATGTGGCCGCTTCGGATGAAAATTCGGCCAACAAAGCTATTCAGATGATTCGAGACATAACGGCTGAAGCTGAAATGGGAAAAGTATACCTGGGGAAAGTCGTACGGTTAGCTGATTTCGGAGCTTTCGTGGAAATCTTCCCCGGCACGGATGGATTGTTGCACATCAGCGAGGTGGCTGAACATCGGATTCGCGACATTAAGGATGAATTAAAAGAGGGCGATCAGATCCTGGTGAAGGTGATTGGGATTGATGGTTCCAAAATTAAGCTTAGCCGCAAGGCCGTCTTGCGCGAACAGCGCGAGAAAAAGGGGAAAAACTCCCTTTACAAAAATAGTCATCTCAGAATCCTGACCAAAAAAGGCGCCCCTAAAAGATCAACCTTGAAAATTGAATTTAGGCTTGGGGGAGGAACTCCGATGAATGGGTCCTCCCCTTTTTTTATCTTTCCGATCCCTGCCTCCCTTGAAAAGACCGGCTCCTTTAATTCCAATTTAAATCACCCTTCCATGAAGAGATAGGCGCAACCAGCGGGGGAAAGACCCCAATTTAGGGAGCACATCCTCCAGATGAGACCCATTATTTGTCCCGGGTGACGATTTCAAACTAGTCGTTGTCAATGCTGAAATCAGGTTCATGGGAAACGATTCTGAGCTTAACAGGTTAAGATGAATAAGGCCAAAACAGTAACATTAATTTATTTAAGATTTTCCCTTTTCGGATCGATAAAATGAAAGATGGCAGGGCAATGGTCCGACTGGCGCCAAATTTCTTTTGAGTTGAAGGCAGATTTGTCTCACCTGAATATTCTTCAAAGAGAGACTTCCCATCTGCCATTGGGATAGATTAGAGATGAACATCCCCAAGATGCTGAAACAGGCGGAGAAACTTGCTTCTCATGGAAACACGGAAGAGGCAATTGAAGTCTATCAGGAAATTCTGGAAGAGAACCCGGAAAACACGGCGGTCCAAGGTTTGATCGCGGATCTTTTTCTGGTATCACGGCAGTATGGGCTTGCGGGACGCCATTTGAATCGCCTGGCCGAGATACTGATGGTTCATGGAGAAATCCAGGAAGCCCTCAAATGTTATAAAAGAATTTTGGGTTTCCTCCCCAAAAACATTCCGGCTCGGGAACGACTACTGGAGATTTATCGGCACATTAATTCCCGTAACGACATTCTGGCGGCTCTTCTGGATCTTTATTCTTGCTACGAGCGAGATGGAAATATTCCCAAAGTCGTTGAGTGTTTAAAGCAGCTTTGTGACCAGGATCCCACCAACGAATCTTTTCCGTGGAAGCTGGCAACCATACAAAAGCAAAGCGGCCAAAAAGATCAGGCTTTTCAAACCTTTTCGCATTTGGGGGAAAGGTTCTTTTCCAAAGAAAGATGGGCCGATGCGTTGCGCTGTTATGAAGAGCTTTATTCCCTGGAGCCAAAAGATAAGGACGTCATCTTAAAGCTGGCCCAAATTCAAGAAAAATTGGGCCAACTCCAGAAGGCTATTGAACTAGTCATTCCCCTGATGAAGCAGGGACCGGTTGAAACCGACTTCCTCTCTTATTTAGCGCGCCTTTGCAGAGAGGCGGGGCGTTTTGAAGAGGCTGAGCAACTTTATGAAGATTTGCTCAAGCGCCGCCCGGATATTGGAAATGACCTGCTTCCTTTTATTGAACTACTCGTGGCGCGCAAAAAATCCCAACATGCATTTGTTTACATCGACAAATACTTTCGGAATGTGACGGAGGCTAATGAACGTCAGAAAGTCATTTCCCTGCTTGGAAAAATTGTTGAATTAGAGCCGCGAAATCTTGAAGCTTATCAAATACTTGAAAAATATCTGACAATTTCTTTTCAGTACGAACGGTTGAGCCGGGTCATGGCTGCCCATGCGGAAGTTCGAGCGCAGAGGAAGGAGTTTGCCAAAGCCATTGATCTTTTGCGCCATTGCGTGGATTTGGAGCCATACAACAAGGATTTTCGCGCTGCCTTAAGCCGTGTAGAAGCCCAAAGTAAAGCCCAGGGTGGCCCCTCCTTCGGGGCCAATTCCGCTACGCCAGCCAATCAAGGAATCGAAGACGAAGAGGCCTATGGCAACTATGGAAATTCGTCCGTGGCTCGTGAGGTTTCTATTGTCACGGATGAGGATGTCGATAATTTTATTGTCGATCTTGAATTGTTAGAGAAGTTCGGGCAACACGGGAGCGCCATCCGCCGCTTGGAACAAGTGATCAAGCGCTATCCCATGGAATTAAAACTGCGCCACAAACTCAAAACGCTCTATGTGGACCAGCAGATGCCCAAAAAAGCCGCGCAAGAGTGCCTTGAGGTTGCCAAAATCCTCCAACAGCTGGATCGCAAGGAGGAAGCCAACAAATATATCCGGGAAGCTCAGCGCCTCAATCCTGTGTTCTCCAGCGCTAAACCTTCTACCTCAGTTATCACCGGAGCGCAAACAGCGGCAGCGACTGTCCCCTATGCAGCTCTAAAGGGGGATCTTTCCGAAATTGGGCTGCTCGACATAATCCAACTTTTGGACAATGCCCAAAAGAGCGGCCAATTGATTCTAACTTCAGGCGGCAAGCCCGGCACGATCTTTTTCAATTCAGGCCGGATGGTGAACGCAGAATATCTCGATAAAAAAGCAGAAACGGCCATTTATGCCTTGGTAGGGATCAAGGGAGGAACATTTGAGTACAAACCTGCTGCTGATCCATTCCCCATTGTCATTCGAGAAAGCAACACTAACCTTCTATTGGAAGGGTTGCGTCTTTTGGACGAAGCGAATCGTGATCAATTTGAGTCCCCTCCTGAAGATGAACCTGTTCCCATGGCGCTGTCTCCCAGGGATCGACCGGGGGCTAGCGCCCTCAAAGCGGACCTTGCCCCGGCGTCTTCCGCCTCCCGTGCCGCTTTCCCCGTGGATGATAACGATTTGATTTCCTGAGAGATTTACTACAAAGTTCCATATTGCCAACCCTGGCCACTTTTTGTCATCGATGCAGCCTTCTGCCAATTTGGGGTGTCATCAAAAGTGAGAGCGAAGTCAATGCAATTGGCATAATGTGGACGGTGGACTACCTCCGGCGACCGCCGTGTCGCCGCGCGGGTGTCGGTGGTCATGCGCGCGCGTCCCATTTTCACCTCCGCCTCTCGCGGACTGTTTCCTCTTCCAAGAATGACATTGCCTCTTCCTCGATATCTCCCACTTTTAAGAAAATCGTTGTCAGTGTTTGCCAGGAACTCACCATATCCGATTTTCAAGCAACTGGTCAGGATATTTCAGACTATCTTGACTCTGCCATTCGGATCGTGGTTGTTTTCTTGTAGAAAAAACTCCGCCAGGAGTCGGGGGCTTTTAATTGCACCCGCTAATTTGGTTGAGATTGAAGTCAGCTTGATGTAATTTCATAAGGAACAATCAGGCCTTTGATCCGAATGCAGGGACTGGCCAAGTTCGAGTCCATCGTGATTTTTTCTGGAGACAATTTGACATGGATAGGTTGCTGCCACTGCTTTTGCTGGTATTTGCATTGGGAGGTTTCTACTTGGGTTTGGCCGGCCTCCTTCGGTTGCGACCGGACCGGCCCGAGGTCTGGTTTTTCGGATTAGGGGTGCGCAGCCGTTTGGGAGCCTGTAAAGTGCTCATTGTGGCCGCTTCCCTGCTATTGTTAGCCATTGCTCTTAATAAGAAAATCACCCTCGCCAGATTGCTGGCGCCGGAAACAGAATCATTGCAAACCGCCAACGAAAATCTGAAAAAGCAATTGTCGACGTCGCAGGGTGAGTTGATGGATGTTCGGAAACAGCTTCAAATCGCCATCGACGAAAAGAATTCTCTCGACGGTCTGATTTCACGCCAAGGGAATGGGTTGGCCCAGAAGAGCGATGTGGTTGGGGAATTAAAGATGAACCTGCTTCGGCGCCAGCGAGAGCTTTCAGACTCGCAACTGGCGCTCGACAAGGTCCGGCTCGACTACAACAGGCTGCAAAATGAACAGCAGCAGCTGAACCAAAGTTACTCTCAAGCCCAGGAGCAGATGCGCCAATTGGAATCCAGACTTGATGTCCTGAACAATGAGAAAACCTCGCTGGCTATCAAACTCGAACAAGCAGCGGGCCAGCGTGAAGCGGATTTGCAGAAAATTCAAGCCGATGTGAACCGGCTTAAGGGAATGATGAAGGATATGGAGAGGCGAAACAGTTTGCTCCGTCAGGGGTTATCCATGCGGGAAGCCAGTGATTGGACGCTTGAGCAGGAGATACAGCGCCTCTCGGGATTGATCTCTCGTCAACTAGACCTGAATGCTCCGGAACAATCGGAAATTGCCCGCTCTTTGCAACGGGTAACCCAAACCTTGAATGAGGGCACTTCTCTTACGAAGCAGGCGAAAATTGCTGAGGCCAAGGGCAGTGCCAATAAGAAATAGTTCCAGAGTTCCTTTTTTTGCCGTTTTGAGTCAAGCGTCGAGCAGGACTCTCCATCTTAGCGAAAGGTCAAATAGGAAGGATAGTAATAGTGTTCAGCCGTAGCGGTGGACTTGGCTGTCCCTGGCGCACCAATCCGTATCTTTACCAACCCTCTTTTCTCCTCTGACCCGTCAAAACTGAGGATATAAAATCCCTTAATCCAATCCAAAGCTTCTCGAAGCATAACAGGGATGTCACTGGCCGTTTTCGAAAGAAAAAGCTGCCCTCCCAGAGCCTCCGCCAGTTGCCGCAGACCGTCTTGGTAAATCTTGTTCAAAGGATCTGGTCCGGGATCGATATGCACAATGAGACAGGGAACGGGAAAGGCGCTCAGGCTGCTAGTCATGCGAGCAATTTTCTCTTGCAGCGCCCGTCCCGGAAAACGCCGGCTCAGGTCACGCGTGTCACTGTAATTCACCACGGGATTCAAATAATTGGTCCGGTAATTGCCAATGTCACTGTCGGTAATCAATAGGATTGCCACTCGCACATGGGTTCTCCGCAAAAGTTGTGAAGAGAATTCCATCAGCGGTTGGATAGTCTCCAGCAGTCCGGCTTTTCCCACCAATGCCATGTCGTTGATTTTTTGGCGCAGCAGTTCGCGGTCTTCGGTCGGATCTTGAATCACGCCAAAATTTTCATGGGCGGAAAGCAGTCCAATGCGAAAGTTGGTAGGAAGCTGCATCAATTCTTGGCTCAAAGTTTCGCGGACCTGCATGAGAGGAGCCACGTCCCCTACGGTGTCAAAGGCAATAAATAGCAAAGTGGGGGAATCTGGCGTTTGAAGTTGAAAATTCTTAAGCGTTTTTTTTCCTAAAGTTATCTGAAAACTGTCGCTCCTTAGTCCCGGGACAAATTGACTTCCCTGCCTGACCCAAACGGGGATCTTATAGGGGAACGGAGCGGCTGTTGTTTGCGGCACAGGAGGAATTTTCTCGGCGAAAATGGACAGACAGAAGAGAGTCCATATCCACAAGGCCATTGAGCACTTTTTGATGAGAAGATTCTTCAAAGGAACGGGAATCAAGACAGAAGAAGAGTTGATCAGATCTGCACCCTCGACGTTTTTTTTTATCCAAATCGGTTTCTTTTTATCTAGCTTGAGAACCCTCTTTTGCCAGTTATCCCATGGATGGTCACATCCTGTGCGCCACGCTTGTGCGCTTCGTCAAACCAAAACAAATGGAAAGGCATCTGTTCGGAGGATGGCTCAGAAGGCAGTTCTACTAACAAAAGCAAAATCGAGACATCGCCGATGGCTTTAGTCAAAGTTCGCTAAAAATTTATGCGGAATCCCAACTGAACAATTCTGCCCCCATACGATCCAATGATTTTGCCCGCATTCAAATTCGGATGCTCTTGCGACCCGATAGTGGTATCGGGCTGATTCCAGTTGCCGTGATTAAAGGCATTGAAGGCCTCCAGTAACACCTCGAGGCTCCATTCCTGCATTATGGGAACGCGTTTGGTTAGAGACATATCCATGTTCTGAGCACCGGGTCCCCTTAGGCTTGGATGCCTGCGCGAAACATTCCCCAGAGTAAAATCCGCGGGCTGATCAAAAGCTGCCGGGTTGAACCAGAGTTCAGGGGAAGGATTTTTCACCGTAGGATCCACCCCAGGGACCTCATTGACTCGCAAGGCTTCGGCAACACCGCCAGTATTATTGAAGAGAGGAACCAGCATCAAAGGGAATCCTGAACGAAAGTAGGCGGTGCCGCTCAGCGTCCACCGCCCGAGCATTTTATCAATCCAGCTGCTTTGGTTGAATATCGGCTTGCCGCTCCCAAACGGCAACTCATAAAGCGCGCTGAAGCTGGTTTGGTGAGTTATATCCGATTGACTCAGCGATTTTTCCCGCTGCAGCATGTTGGAGTTTTGAGGCGGATATCCATACATAACGTCATCAATGGATTTGCCGAAGGAATAAGAAAAATTGAAATTCAATCCATGGGACATCCGTTTTTCCAAACGCATGTTGCCGCCATGATAACTGCTGGAACCGATGGGATAAGGATAACCGGGATTGATGCTGGGGTATTGCGGATACGGCCTCAGCGAGAGATTGAAGTCCAGATCATTCAATCGGTCCCGGTAGGCAAGGGCTGAAACAGGCAAGGGATTCAGTTCAAGGCCGCTCCCATTGTAGAGATGAGTCCCCTTTCCGCCGTGATAGGAGACATGAAAAATCATGTTCCATAAGAAATCTCTCTCAATTTCCAAGCCCCAATCTTGTCCGTAGGGGAGAGTCCCTTTAGGGTCAAAATAATCCGCGCGGATTCCGTTAGCGGCATCTGGTCTCAAGTTGGGGGGCGGGACAAAATTCGAGGGGTAGCCAGCGGCCAGGACCATGACAGGCGTGAGCTGTCCATTCGGGGAGATCATCAAAGGGCGGGCATTGTAGCCCAAGGTTCCAAATGAAGTGGCGTAGAGAGGATAGGAGTCGTACCAGAGAGAATAACTCCCCCGGATCACGGTTCTCCGGTCGCCCCAGGGATTGAGCGCCCAGCTTAGAGAGGGTTCCCAATTTATTTGAGCCGGGGAAAAAGTTGATGCCTGCCCTCCCATTCCCGCAAAGGCCAACGCCCCAGGGCGTTCATTGGCGGGATTGATCAAGCGGAGATCAACCGTTGATTGCCGATTATATTTTTCCCGGCGTGGGGTGTCGATTTGCATTCCCAGGCTAAAGCTTAACCGGAAATTGGGGGTCAGTTGGTAATCATCTCCCCATCCGAGACGGAACTTTTTGTTTCGAAAATAGGTGGGATTTAACACCAGTGATTGCTCGGCCCTGTCCGCCCATCCCATCAAAAATTGAGCAAAAGCATTGCCTGTGTTATTAATGCCCGGCAGACTAGTCAATGGGCCATGAAAATCAAAACGTCCCGAAGGTGAACCTGACTGAAATGAATTCACTTGTGACCAGAGAGAGGAAAGCGAAAAGCGAAGATTGTGTTTTTTAAAACGGTAAGTCAGGTAATTGCTCAAGGAATAATAGGCCGCTTGGTAATTGCTCATCGCGCCAGAAGGCAAACCAAAATCAATGTAGTTGTCCCAGACTTCAAAGCGAGGAAAAACCGCGGGCTGAACGCCACGTAGCCCCAGGATTTCCGGGAAATTGACTCCCTCTCCCGAGAATTCACTCCGCTGTGAATTATAGGAAGTGGCGAGTCCGAATTGGTTAACCAGAGCGGGCGAGATATTAAATGTTTCGCTCATGCTGAGACTTCTGGCCTGAACGCGGTGCCCAGGATAACCGGGATTTGCGACGTTTTCAATCAGAGGGGAAGATCCGTTCAATCCATTGGAATAACTCCCCCCCAGGCTGAGTTTGTGCCTGGTTCCGATGCTGTGGTCGAGTTTCCAAATCAGTCCGTTCGGAGTGTTGGACTCGACCCCATTGATGAAATAATTGTTCCTCAGAAATGGACCGACGCTGGCGTTGGGAAGCGGGCAATAATCTATTAATTTTTGAGAAACGGCATCAATTCGTTCCCGGGGAATCAAATTGCCGGGGAATGGGTCCCGCAAATACTGAAGATTATCCGTAGTAACCGGAAGAGCTGGATCAAATGCCGGATTGGGACGGGTTGTCCGAGGATCGTAAATTGTGACAGGGATACCCGCACTGTCCACCAGATCTGAAAAGTCCCCCGTCCGTTGCCGAATTGTGGGAACGGTAAGAAGAGATGAGTGGGACATTTTTTCGCGGGTTCCCTCATAGGTTGCAGAGAAGAACGTTTTACTGTCCCCTCTTATAAACCAGGGAATCACCACTGGACCGGTAATGTTGAATCCGAATTGGTTCCGACGCAGGATTGATTTTTCCCCCCCCGCCTGTTTTACTTCGTGAGGCAATGCGTCCAATGAGTCGTTTCGCAAGTATTCGTAGAAATTTCCATGGAATTGGCTGCTTCGAGATTTGACGTCGGATTGGGCCGCGCCGCTGCGCGTCTTTGTCAATGTTTGGTCTATTTGGCGTCTGTACTCGTTAAGCGCTTCGCGGAAGGGGTCTCCCTCTTTCTGATCTTTTTGGTCGTGGCTGGTCTCCCGTTCTTCGGCCAAGTTCGATGGAACAAGAAATGGATGAGTGAGAAAGACCAAGGGAGAGGCCGAAACCGATGGCACGATTAAATCCGCCAGGCACACCATCAAGAGGATCTGCGCTGTGCCTGCCCCGCGTGATTGCTTAATTATTTTAAGTGGCTTTATCCAACTCATAAGCGGCCCTTCTCTACCCCCCAAAAAATTCCAGTATTTCCCAACCCGCCCAGCTTGTCAATGAGAGCTTTGACTTCGGAAAGGTTCAACGTGCACGCCAGAAGTTTATTCCTATCTGCTTTTCCATCATGGGCCGATACCGTCCCGCTCTTAGCATCTGTCCAAGCCTGATGGAGTTCTGGCAACAACGATTTTTTCATTGGGCTTGTGAGATTCAGGAGGCTGACGCATTTGGTACTACATATTCATGCTTAATGTACTGCGCGTTGACGTCCAGATACATCCCACATATTCTTCTACTTCAAAAGGACTCTCTTGTAAGAAATCATTTGTGAGTTCACGGATGCAGATAGTTTGAAGACATTTGTTACGGATTAATTGATTTCCAATTGTAGCAAAAAAAGAAAGATGTGGATCGGCGGTGTGGTAAATTGAATTTGGTTGAGATTTGGAGGTGCGATGCCATGGAAATCAAAAAGACCCTCTGCAACCGGGATTGCCCTGATGTCTGCGGCATTCTGGCTACAGTCGAAAATGGCCGGGTCATCCATTTGCGGGGAGATAAGGAGCATCCGATTACCCGGGGCTTCCTCTGCCCCCGTACGAGCCTATTTCTTGACCGCCAATATTCATCCGAACGATTGACACAACCCTTGAAGAAGGTGAAGGGTCGATTCATGGAAGTGAGCTGGAATGAAGCTCTGGATTGGGCGGCGGAGAACCTGTTGGCCATTCGGCAAGAGTCAGGTCCGGCAGCCATCTTTCATTACCGCAGCGGAGGATCGCTCGGTTTGCTGAAACATCTTTCGGATTATTTTTTCGAACAATTCGGTCCGGTCACGATAAAAAGAGGGGACATTTGTTCCGGTGCTGGCGAGGCGGCTCAGGAAGCCGATTTTGGGGAATCTGACAGTCATGACGTTTTTGATTTGTTGAATTCCCGCCATATTCTGTTATGGGGGAAAAATCTTTTTACCTCAAGCCCCCATCTGATTCCTATTATTAAAGACGCCCAAAAAAAAGGGGCGGAAGTGGTGCTGATTGATCCGATCCATCAAAAAACCTCCCTGCTGGCAAACGAGATCGTGCAACTCCGGCCCGCGACTGATTTCGCATTGGCAATGGCGGTGGCGCAGGTCCTATTTGAACGCAAGTGGATTGACCCGCAAGCGGAGCATTATTGTGATCACTTCGAAGAATTCAGAACTTTGGCCTGTAGCGAGAGCATCGAAAAGTGGTGTGGCCAGGCCGATGTTTCTCCCACTGTAGCGGTGGACCTGGCGAGACGATTGGGTCCGAACAAACCGGCTTCTATCCTGGTGGGGTGGGGGATGGGAAGAAGATTGAATGGCGGCGCGATTGTAAGAGCGCTGGATGGATTGGCGGCAATCTCAGGTAACCTCGGCATTGCTGGCGGTGGAGTTTCCTTCTATTACAGGCGCCGTGGCGCCTTTGATCAGTCGTTCATTAAGGGAAAGTCAACGGCTCCCAGGACTGTCTGTGAGCCCCTATTGGGGATAGAGTTGCTTTCAATGAAGAACCCAGAGATCCGTGCGGTATGGATTACCGCGGGGAACCCAGTAGCAATGCTTCCGGAATCAAACACGACGGTTAAGGCCCTTGAATCGCGAGAATTTGTGGTAGTTGTGGACTCCTTCCTCACCGACACTGCGCGTTGTGCCCACTTGGTATTGCCTACCACCACATTGCTTGAAGATGATGATTTGTTGGGATCATATGGCCACCACTGGATTGGCGCCTCAACCCCTGTCGTCCCCCCCCCGGCGAGCGTAAAGTCGGATCTCGAAATTATCCAGGAGTTGGCGAAGCGTGTCGGCCTGACTGACGCGATGGCGGGCAGCCCTAGAGAATGGAAAGAGCGGATGATGCATCCCAAACTTGATTCGTATGGCATTACTCTGGAAATGTTGGAGGCCGGGGCAATTCGGAATCCGCTGGCTGTTAAGATCCTTTTTGAAGATCGGATATTTAAAACCCCAACCGGCCGGGTAAATTTAATGACCCAAAGGCCAGCGAATTTAGGTGCTCCCGAAGAATATCCGCTGGTTTTAATGTCTACTTCTACCCCATGGTCACAATCTTCACAATGGGCGGTG
>CAWDMN010000036.1:0-282500 GCA_963803155.1 uncultured Acidobacteriota bacterium | reverse complement strand
ATAACGGTCCTAAGGTAGCGAAATTCCTTGTCGGGTAAGTTCCGACCTGCACGAATGGCGTAACGATTTGGGCGCTGTCTTAACGTGTGACTCAGCGAACTTGTAGTACCGGTGAAGATGCCGGTTACCCGCATCTAGACGGAAAGACCCCGTGCACCTTTACTATACCCTAGCAGTGAATTATGGTGCTTAATGCGCAGGATAGGTGGGAGGCTGTGAACCATGGGCTTTGGCCTGTGGGGAGCCGACGGTGAGATACCACCCTTTGAGTTCTGTGATTCTAACCTAGTCCCCTGATCGGGGGCAGGGACACTGTTAGGCGGGTAGTTTGACTGGGGCGGTCGCCTCCCAAAATGTAACGGAGGCGCTCGAAGGTGTCCTCAGGCTGTTTGGAAATCAGCCATAGAGTGTAAACGCATAAGGACGCTTGACTGCGAGACAGACAAGTCGAGCAGGTGGGAAACCAGGAGTTAGTGATCCGGCGGTTCTGTATGGAAGGGCCGTCGCTCAACGGATAAAAGGTACGCCGGGGATAACAGGCTGATCTTGCCCAAGAGTTCATATCGACGGCAAGGTTTGGCACCTCGATGTCGGCTCATCGCATCCTGGAGCTGTAGAAGGTTCCAAGGGTTAGGCTGTTCGCCTATTAAAGCGGTACGTGAGCTGGGTTCAGAACGTCGTGAGACAGTTCGGTCCCTATCTGATGTGGGCGCAGGAGATTTGAGGAGGGTTGTCTTTAGTACGAGAGGACCGAGATGAACGGACCCCTAGTGTACCAGTTGTCCCGCCCGGGGCAGTCGCTGGGTAGCTAAGTCCGGTTGAGATAAACGCTGAATGCATCTAAGCGTGAAGCTCGCTCCAAGATGAGATCTCCCTATCAGGCCCGTTGTAGACCACGACGTGGATAGGCTGGGTGTGTAAGGTCAGTAATGGCCTCAGCTAACCAGTACTAATCGGCCGATTGGCTTGACCATTTATAAAAAAGCAGTGGCCAGTGGTGAGTGATCAGTGATCAGAAATGATTATTGGGATTCATCAAGGGCGTGCTGCCTAAGCAGACTTGAGTTCCCACTTTCAATTGATTATAGAGAGTGCAAAAGTGGAGGGTGATCTGGTCTCTGACCACTGATCACTCACCACTGGGCACTGCTTCGCGTCACTTCGTGACGCCTCCTGGTGATTGTAGCGAGGGGGTCACACCCGTTCCCATCCCGAACACGGCCGTTAAGCCCCTCAGCCCCGATGGTACTGCGCGGGCCACTGCGTGGGAGAGTAGGCCGTCGCCAGGATTTATTACAAAGCCTCATGAGCCTTTGCACTCATGAGGCTTTTTTGTTTCTGGACCTGCCCTATATCGCAGGCCCCCCCCCCAAGCCTCCCCATCAGACCCATATGACCCGATCTATCTCTGCGCCCATCGCCCTTGCCCGCGCCCCCAGAGAAAATCAAGAATCATTGCTATTTTGGGAGGTCTGATGGAGTGCAACCACCATGCGGATTTGATCGTAAGTGATTTCCTTGGGCAAGGCTTCTTTCAAGGGTTTCAACCGATTGACTCCCAGCCGTTGAATCTCCGCCTCGATTTGCCGTCTTTGCGTCTCCGACATGAGCTGTGAAAGATCAATCGGAAAGTCGCGTTGGATCAACTGCGAGAGATGATCCAAAATGGTTTTTGAGGTGAGGTTGCGGTGTCGCGCAATTTCTCCCGGTGATTTTCCTTGCCGCCAACAGACCCATGTGTCATGCAGGGTGGGGGGAAGATCAGCCGAGAGGATTCCTTTTAAGGACGACTTCCTCGGAGTGATTCTGGGCTTTGGCTCCGTTGGGGCTGGATGCAACTTGCATCCCATGGCCCACGGGAATTTCATCCGAGGCAATTTATGTGCCGTCATAACTTCGCGTCCGGAATCAGATAATTTCAACAGAGGATAATCATTGCCCTCAACTTGCACATAGCCTGCTCCGACAAGCAAATCCAGTAGCTCCGCCACTTCTGGCTGACTGAATTCTCGCAAGATCCCGTAGGTGGAAAGTCGATTCAGCCCTAAATCCAAGAGAGTCTTTTCCTTTGAACCCGTGAGCATCTGCGCCGTACGCAGCTTGCCATAGCGGCCCCCCATTCGGGCTACACCGCTCAGAGCCTTTCGCACGATCAGGTTTTCGGATTCATCCAACGGTTTTTGTTCAGCGGAATTTGCGAATTTCGAGCAGGAAGAACAATTCCGACAAGACGATTGTTGTCGCGAATCTCCAAAATAGCTCAGAATAAAATGGCGCAGACAGCTGCTTGAATTCGCATAATTGATCATCATACGCAATTTGCGGCGCTCGAATTCCGCACGACGCTCCACGTCACGGAAATTGACGCGGATCTGATGGGCCGGCACCCGCTCCAAAATCTTTATGCCACGGCCCCGAAAAGGAGGAGTGTATATCAACCATCCGGCCTCATGCATGACCGTCAGCGCGCGCCGGACCCGCCCTTCCTCCAGCCCCAGCTCCAGACTCATGATATCCAGACCCGCCTCCAAGGATTGATCAGCGGAAGCACCCAGATCATCGAGCAAATATTCAGCCACCTGAGATTGGATTGGCCGTCCGTGACATCGTTTTCTCAGTTCATCACGGGATATGTTCAAATGGATACGGGCCTCTGCTTGTCCTTCGTTGCCTCTTTCGATGTGTCCAGCGCGGTCCAGCAGTTTTAATCCGGCTGAGATGGCCATTTCCGAGACCCGGTTGTAATGGAGACTCGTGGCCAGCTCTTTCAGAGTGACTTCGATTTCATCTTCCTTGGAAAGGCAGAGCTGTTTGTATAGGGTAATTACTAATTCGCGCGGAGGATAGTTGTTCTCGATAAAAAATTCCTGGGTAAAGGTGTCGGCATAGTTATAAAGAAGGCGGCAGATAGAAGGCTGTCCGTCCCGCCCCGCCCGTCCAATCTCCTGATAGTAAGCTTCAAGGGAACCGGGAATTTGATAATGCACCACGAAGCGCAAATCTGCTTTGTCAATGCCCATGCCAAAAGCATTGGTTGCAGCCACAATGGGAACTTTTCCGCTCATGAAACGGTTTTGGATTTCCTTGCGGGTTTCAGGAGGCAACCCTGCATGGTATGCGGCCAGCTTGCCCCCGTTCGCGCTGAGGAGGCGAGTAACTTCGTCAACAGCCTTCCTTGTGGCGGCGTAGATAATGCCGGCTGCATCCGGCTTGCGCCGAATTATTTCGCGGATGGCGTTGAGTTTGTCCACTGCCGTCGAGACTTCTTGAACCTCGAGTCGTAAATTAGGCCGATCGAAGCCGGTAACCAGGATCAAGGGATCCCGCAATCCTAATTGGGCTACAATATCCTGGCGCACCTCCGGAGTCGCAGTGGCGGTCAACGCCACGACTGGCGGATGCCCCAGCATTTCCAGGGCAGGTTTGAGACGCAAATAGTCAGGCCGGAAATCGTGCCCCCACTCGGAAATGCAATGTGCTTCGTCAACGGCGAATAGAGAAACTCGGCACTGCTGAATGCCACTGGAGAAGGAGGAATTGCGGAACCGCTCGGGGGCAATGTAAACCAGCTTGAATTCGCCCCGTGATAAGGCGGACAAACGCGCCTGTTGCTCCTGAGAAGAGAGCGAACTATTGATGTAGGTGGCGGAAATCCCCAGACGGGCCAGGCTGTCCACCTGGTCTTTCATGAGGGCAATCAGCGGGGAGATTACCAGCGTCACCCCTTGCAGGTGCAAGGCGGGAAGCTGGTAGCAGAGGGATTTGCCGCTCCCGGTCGGCATGATGCCCAAAGCGCTTTTACCGGCCAGGAGCGCATCAATGATCTCCTCTTGTCCTTCATGGAAATCTTGCAGCTGAAAATTTTCTCGCAGAATCTGATGACGGCGGTCCATACGCTCCCCCTTCCCGAGCGACATTATAGCCAACGCGGGACATAATGAAAATGCCGCTGGAATATTCGACGGGGGAATGGGGAGCTCCCGGCATTCATCGGTCACTCCCCGAAGCAGTAGCCTTGGCGGCTTTGGGCCTGCTTTGAATAAATTCAAGGGCCTTGTTCAGGCCAGCCTGAAAATCCGCCAGGTGGTTTTCAAATACCATGATTCGGGTTGACTCAAAGCCATCGTCTTTGGGTTTGGATTCATTGATTACCAGATATAAGCTGCCGGTTTTGGTTTTGCGGACGTCGAAGAAATAGGTCCTCGCCCCACCCGCAATGCGTTCGGAAAACAATGCTTTGTTTTCTTCCATAACTCTCTCCTCATTTGATAATAGTCATAAAAAACAGATACGGCGACAGTTTCAAGCTTTCCATCGCCAGGGATGGAATTAATGCCATTTGGGAAAATAGTTCAGCATTGAAAAACTCCCGCTGATTTTGCGCCCCAGAGGCATCATGGAAAATGAGTTTTTATATTCTATTTATAGCATGGGACACCTGAATTGGCCAGGAAATGAAATAGAGTGCGGGATGGAAACGTGGAGTTTCTTCAATCTACAAATATGGATCTGGGGATGCCTCTATTGAAGGAAAAATCTGGCAGGAAGGCGTCTCAAGAAGCGGAGACCCATTATGATTTTATGAGGAGTCGCTCAAGCCAGTGCGGCTGGCACAGCAAGAGGTTGAAAATTTATTCCCCCTTTGAAGGGGGATTTTCTAGAGAAGATCCGATCCGGATTGGGAGGTCCATCGACACTTTCTTCTCCCCGAGTATCGTCTGAAGGCAAAGGCATATGGCCATGCAGCCCTCCTGGCTGCATTTCAATTCGGGATTCCATGGGTCTCCCCGAGAAATCCACGGTGCCTCAACCTGAGAATCGCGGCATACAGGTGCGGGCAAAAAACTGTCCCGGCACTAGGACAGCTGAACTCCACGCTTAGAACGCCCTTGGAGAAACTGAGCAATACCCAGTAAGTCTGGATCCCTTCGATTTCAGCTTCAAGGTTGTTGCCGCGACTATTGCGGAAGGAAACCCGGTGCGGAAGAGAATATTCGTGCTCGATCTCGGGGAACGGACCTTTGAAATGTCGGACCAATTTCGATGGCAAAAATAGAGGGAAATTACAGGCATTGAAAATGGAAATATCCGGCCAAATCAGGTGGAGCCTACAGTCCGCGGCCCTTTGCCGAGTTCTATCGCGAGTGTGCTCAAGCCCCTTCGATCATAACCAATAGTGAGATAATTTAATCTTGTTAAAGCCAAATTCCGGGGGGGATCTGGATGTAAAATTCGATGAAATTTTCTTCCCTTTGATTGAATGGCACTCAAATAAGGTTGGCTTGTCTGAAGCCCGTGAGATCTCATTTGTTTGTTTTGGAGATACCTCTACAGGCTCTCCGCTTGATGAAGGTTGCTGGATGCCTTTAGCGCATCAAGACGCTGCTTGTTCTCATAGGGCTGAATGAAACAGATATAGTCTTCTTCCGAAACTTCCGCGCCGATCCTGTTTTTTACTTCCTCGTATACAACCAGGCGCTTTGTAATTTTGGCACAAACATAGTGATCACATTGCGAGCAATTGTCTATGCCTTTTTCGATGACGCATGGCCTTACCGGGCAGCCTCGATCAATTAGCTTCGGATCATTTGTCATACATCCATCACAGCAGATCTCCGGCGGCGGCAACCGAAAGCCAAAGTATGTATACCAGCCATCGCTTAGTTTTTGTTGGTTTGAAGGATTCTCCGCGACATTAGGCCGAAAGGCCAGGCAAAGGTCGCAACGATACCCACATCTCGACAAGATCGGTTCCATATCTTTTTCCTCCAATTGCCACTATCTATTCTCAGAGGGCAACTGCCGCCCCGTCAAATTTAATGAACCATCCTTTTATCATTTAGATATTTCCCGGGATAAAAAGCCAAAGGTCATGTTCTTTCCTCACAAGGGCGAATTCAGTGTCTGGTTTAAGGATTGGCGCTCAGAATAGAAGATTTCCAATGGTCCCCCATGCTCATTTCTATTGGTGATTATAATCCATGCCCAAAGTTGGCTCAACCTTTCAAACAAGCTGACACTCCTGAAGGGGATCGGGAAGGAGATTGTCCCTTCTGGTGACTTCTCATTGTCGCTACGGACAAAAAAACTGACTTGGACTCGCTGGGATTAACAAGAAATCCCCGATAGCAAAAGGTCAGAGAATAAAGTTCCTCCTCCCATTTTTTTGATTTTCCGAGCCCATCCCCGTTAAGATAGGCAGGGAGCTGAACATGGGCATGTTGGAACAAAAGCTGTCACAAATTCCCCTGGAGCCGGGGGTATATCTTTATAAAAACGCAGCTGGCCGAATCATTTATGTAGGGAAGGCCAAATCGTTAAAGAACCGCGTCCGCAGCTATTTTCAGGATTCTCGCAGTGATGATTACAAGCTGAGCCACCTTCGCGCGGAAATTGACGATGTGGAATTCATTGTGGTCGACAGCGAGATGGAGGCTCTGGCACTTGAAAATAATCTCATCAAACAATATCAGCCCAAATTCAATGTCCTGCTGCGGGACGACAAAACATTTCCTTATTTGAAATTGACCGTCAATGAAGGTTTTCCGCGCATATTGATCACGCGCAAAAGACACAAAGATGGGGCCTCTTACTACGGTCCGTATATAAAAGCCAGTTTGGCTGCACAGGCCTACAAACTGATCAGCCGCCATTTTCAGATCCGAACCTGCACTATTCCCATCGACGGGAAGCGTCCACGGCCTTGCCTGGATTACCACATTCACCGTTGCATGGCCCCATGCGTGGCTTCACTTTGCGGCGAATCCTCCTATGCCGCGAGGGTTCTGGATTTGAAGCTCTTCATGGAAGGAAAGACAGCCGAACTGATCAAAAGTCTCACTGCCCAGATGCATCAGGCAGCCGAGGCGGAAAGATATGAACTAGCGGCCCATTTGCGCGACATGTTGCGAACGATTGATCAGTTGGCTGAGCCGCAGAAAATTTCTTCCACTCAATCCCTGGACTTGGACATTTTCGCCCTGCATCGTGAAGGTTCCAAAGCGGCAATCCAGCTTTTTCATATGCGCAATGGCCGCGTGGTCGACCGCCGTGAATTCTTCTGGGAAGGGATCGAAGAAGAGGTCCTCGACGAGGAAATCCTCTCTTCTCTGCTCAAGCAATATTATTTTCTCTCCGAATTTACGCCGGATGAGGTTCATATTTGCCGCGGCTTCGAAGATTCAGACGCCGTAGCCCAGCTTCTGTCTCAGAAGAAAAAAAAGAAGGTGGAAATTCGCGTTCCTCAACGTGGGCCGCGAAAAGCATTCATGGATATGGCCGCCAGAAACGCCCGCCTGGCCTTCGAACAACGGTTTCGAGTCCTGGCTCCCGATCATAAGAAAATTGCCGCGGAATTGGCGGATGTTGCAGGACTGGGGACGCCTCTGCGAAGAATTGAATGTTTCGATATTTCCAACATTCAAGGAACCGATTCGGTCGCCTCGATGGTGGTTTGGGAAGACGGAAAGATAAAAAAGAGCGATTATCGGAAATTCATTATCAAGACAGTGGAAGGGGCGGATGATTTCAAAAGTATGCGGGAAGTGGTCTTCCGCCGTTATCGCCGTTTGTTGGAGGAAAAGAAGCCATTGCCTGACTTGATCCTCGTGGATGGTGGATTAGGCCAGTTGCATGCCGCCGCGGATGCTTTGGATGAGCTGGATCTGACTTCTCATGCGTTAGCCAGTATTGCCAAAAAGGAAGAGATCTTATATGTCCGAGGATTGGAATCTGAGCCAATCCAGCTTCCCAATGATTCCCCGGTCCTTCACTTAATCCAGACGATTCGGGATGAATCGCACCGTTTTGCCGTTAGTTTTCATCGGCAGCGGCGCAGCAAACGAACCTTGACTAGCGAATTGCTGAATATCCCAGGCGTGGGGAAGAAAAACCGCCAGATGCTTCTCGTGAAGTTCGGCAGTCTTCAAAATGTGAAAACCGCAAGTTTGGAACAATTGCAGGATCAATTGCCTCCATCGCTTTCCCAGAGGATTTATCGGCATTTTCATCTGTCCAGCGAAAAATGAACAGGACTGCCTGCGGAAAAGTCTTTGAAAATTGCATCCAACCCAATGTGCATGGCTTTTTCGAGCTGTCATCTGGATCGGAAGCGCAGAAGTTTATTTCTTCCGTCTCATCTGGATTTAGTGGTATGCTTTAATCCGAAGTACATTAAAACGCGCATGCTATGGGCTGGGCCTTGGGAATCAAATATCAAGGCAACAATATTTGCCTCAAAACCATCAATTATTGCAGCTCCAGTGATGGGGGAGACTATTTCTTCGACCAAAGAGCGCAGCGCGGCTGGATATTTGAAAAATTGGCTATCACTCATTGCCTAGGCTGAATGGCTGCCATGGTGCGCACATTCCAGTGAGCCATGGGCTTTGAGCTAGGAGGCCAAACGCCTCGACAATTAAAATGCACTGAGCGTGGCTACCACACGAAGGGGTGCTGCGTAGTTGCAAGAATCAATTCGACTCGCCAAAAGGTGCGGCTCAGACGAGCCGGCTTTTACACAACGATGTTATGATGTATATTGAATTTTCCTTTGGCGGGGACTAAGAATAAACCAATCCTGATTCAGTGAGAAGGAGGAACTCCAATGAGCGAAGGATCCAACACACAGGCCAAATTAGCCTATTTTTTGATCGGAGGCGGAATTGGGGCGATTATAGCCCTTTTATTTGCCCCTCGTTCCGGCAAGGAAACTCGCGAGATCATTGCCCAAAAGGCGGCTGAAAGCCGTGAAAAGCTGAGTTCGGCCGGACGCAATGTTTCCACGGCTGTTTCGGATTACGTTGAGAAGGGCAAGGAACTGGTTAACACGCAGCGCGATCAAATTTCCGCGGCGATTGAAGCGGGTAAGCAGGCATATCGGGAAGAAAGAGCAAAAGTACAAACGGCGGCGGAATAGCCCGTCGGTGAATCCCCGGTCTTTTGATGTTTTGAGATAGCCTTGATTTGGTGATGTCGATTTTGGTTATGAAGGGGAGTCGCAACTGTGCAAAGTGAAAACGGACTGCTGATTTTCTTGATTGCTTTGATGGTGGTTTTTGATGCCCTCCTGTTGGTGGCTTTTCTTGGAGTCTACAAATCACTGAAGCAAATGCTGGTTTCCCTGGAGCGCCAGCGCGCCACTTTCGAAGGGAAGATCACGCCTCTCCTCGCGGACGTCAAGGAGAGGTTGGATCAGGCGAAAGATGTTTTTGAAAATCTTCAGAAAACCACCGAGAATTTTGTCGCGGTTTCGGAGATGGTCAAAAACCAGGCGGAAAAGGTGAATGTGACTTTGCAGGAAACCACCGATCGCGCTCGGGTCCAGATCGCCAGAGTGGATGAGATCGTTTCAGACGTGGTAGGGAAGATTCAAGTCACTGCCGAAGTCATACAGCAGAATATTCTGGCCCCGGTGCGAGAAATTTCCGCTTTGATTCGTGGGGTTTCTTGTGCCCTGCAATTTCTGTTTGGGCGTCGGCACAGTCCCATTGATCGTGCGCATCAGGATGAAGAGCTATTCATCTGAGCTGCAACTCTCGATTCAATCATTCAGGCCTGAAATGAGTGCTGGAAAAATGGTCCGGCGTCATGGCAGGCCTGTTTTTTTGTAGGCATTCTTGCAAAAAAAAATCCCAATCATCTTCTGGTCCCTCCTACCGGCTTGGAGTCTGCTGGTGTTGTTGGTTTGTTTTCGCGCCGGGATCACCAACTGGCACTACGATGGAGTTGCCCATCTAAACATTGCCCGCAGGGTGTTGGATCATCCTCAACCCCAGCTGAAATTGCTGGGTACTGTTTGGCTTCCGCTCCAGCATCTGCTGCTTCTCCCGTTGGTCCAGATCGATTGGCTTTGGAAAACAGGGCTGGCGGGTAGCCTGATTTCAGCGATTTCCTTCTGGGTGGCGGCTTTCTTTCTTTACCGGCTGAGTGCTTATTTCCTTCACGGATCTTTTCTTCGTTGGTGTGCGATCTGCTTTTTTGTTCTGAATCCCAATGTGCTTTATCTTCAAACCACCTCATTGGGAGAAATGCTTTACCTTGCGCTTATTTTGGGCTTTTTTTGCGACCTGGCCAGTTTTGTGGATTCGCTCCAGTGGCGCGACTTGATTCGAGCCGCCCTCTTTGTGGCGCTTGCCTCCTTGACCCGCTATGACGCGTGGCTTTTGTCGGTGTTGGGTGGCATGACCGTAATATGGGTGGGATGGCGACGGCGCCTCGATCTCGGCCTCTTGTTCCGGCACGCTTTGGCATACGGCCTACTGGCGGCCTCTGGAATGATGTCGTGGTTTTTTTATAACGCATGGGTGCTTCAAGATTTTACAGCTTTTGCCAAAGGGGAATACGCCACGCAAACGAGAATTGGCCGGATACTGGCTGAGTCTGGCTTGAGCCAATATCCTCCATATCATCATCCGGCGCTCGCATGGAATTATTATTGGGAGGCCGTACGGATCAGTGCCGGTTCCTTCTTGTTCTGTATGGGCATTCTGGGATTTATAACATTTTTGGCCCGCCAGATCAAGACCGTCCGCTGGCCGGTCGGAGGTCTGCTTTTCCTTTTTCCTCCCGCCTTTTACATTTACAACATGCTGCGTGGAACAGGAATTATTTATGTGCCAACCCTCCCGCCTTTTGGCATTTTGAATGTCCGCTATACAGCGTTATTTTTGCCGGCTCTCTGCCTGATGGCCCCCATCAGTCTGCAATGGCTGTGCGAGAGAAGCAGAACCTTTCTCCATTCCAAGGAATTCTGCATTGCCGGAATTCAGGTTTCCTCTCCTGCCTTTCTGGAGCGGTCGTTGGGAACCCTGATACTCCTGCTGGGAATTTCTCAATACGCACAAATGTGCCTCGCGGGGCGTGATGGGATCCCATATTATCAAGAGGCGTACGTGAATGGTTGGGAACGCAAGCAGGCGGAATTCCAGGTGGCTGCTTATTTGAAGCAACATTATGATGGGAAGCCGATCTTGATGGATGTGAGCGAGCATGGAATCATCCCGCAACAAACCGGCATTCGCTTAATCCAATTTATCAACGAAACAGTCTATGGTCATTGGGACGAAGGTTTGGTGGAACCATCCCGTTTTGTGGATTGGGTCATCGTTCAAAAGGAGGAAGGCTGTTGGAAGACGCTGGATAAATCCCAGGATTTAAGAGAACACTTTAAGATAGTGTTCCGAGCCGAGACCCCACTGGAGTCCCCCATTCTGGTTTTTCGAAAACTCGCGCCTTAATCTTTAATTCACCGGTTTGATGGGTATAGAAGGAGTGAAACCCAGACCAAATTCATTTTTCCCTCAGTGTTCCCGTGCCTTTGTGAGATCAATTATTGGGACCAACCAGGCTATGTTGGTTCGTTTGAAGGTAAGCGGGATTGGCTCCTACGCATCTTATTTTGTCACTACTCAAGTAGACAGAATTCAGAGGGCAGAATCCAGAATGGCCCGTGCATAGGCCCCGGGCAAGAACTGGTGAGATTTTTTCCACACCACCATCCCCTCAAGTTTTATTTGCTGGCGCCTTCATACTGAATCCTGAAATCCGACTCCGAGTTGCCTGAGTAGTTATCTTGATTCTTGTGTTTTTAAAGACCCCGTACAAATAACCGCTAGACAAGGAAACCATTTCCGCAATAATATCAGTCCATCCTATACCCTGATTCTGATTTGATCGCGACGTTCTCTTGATTTCCCGCTGACTGGGCGAACAATAGATATATTTTTTTGGCAACTATTCAGGTCTCCTCCGCCAAGTAATCAGATCAAGCGGAAAAAAGCCTGGGAGAGTCATGAGATTTCCAGTATGGGAATCGCAAACCGATGCCTGTGAAGCTGGGCTGATCGCTCGTTGTCACTTCGCGCTCCCTGCCAATCATAGCAGCTGGGCTATACGGATAGCACGAAGCGACAGCGAGTGATGGGGGGGGCAGTCCAAAACCAAGCGGACAACTCCGCTGGGACGACAAGAGAAAGTGTCTGGATCTGATTACTCATCAGTCTGGCGCGAAGTTGGCTTTTTTGATTCGTCACGCGCGGACGTATTCTATATCTACTGATCACTGACCACTGCATTTATGAATCTCGAACGCTGGCATCAGATCGACAAATTGCTGGAAGAAGCGCTGGAGTGGGAAGCGGACCAGCGCCAGGCTTTCCTGGAGCAGGCATGTGCCGGAGATGCGGAGTTGCGCAAGGAAGTCGACAAGCTGCTGGCAGCTCATGAGAAGGCGGGGAGCTTTGTAGAAAGGCCGGCTCTTGATCTCGTAACCCAGCAACCAACCCAGTCGCTGGTTGGGAGAAATCTCGGGCCGTACGAAATCCTCTCGCTGATCGGACGAGGCGGGATGGGCGAAGTCTACCAGGCCCGTGACACCCGGCTCGACCGAATGGATGCCCTGAAGATTCTCCCCATTGAGGTAGCCTCTGATCCCGATCGGCTGCGCCGTTTTGTGCGGGAAGCCAAGGCAGCCTCGGCACTGAACCATCCCAACATTGCCACCATTTATGAGATCGGAGAATCTGATGGAATCCACTGGATTGCCATGGAACTGGTTGAAGGGCACACGCTGGCCGAACGGATGAAGGATCATCCGTTGGAAATCGATGAAATTCTGGATGTTGGCATCCAGGCGGCTGAGGGATTGGAGGCGGCTCATAAGAAAGGGATCATTCACCGCGATATCAAGCCTGCCAATCTGATTTTGAACAAACAGGGGGAGGTGAAGGTGCTGGACTTTGGATTAGCCAAGAGAATCCATCACGAAAAGCGGGTAGAAGAAACAGCTGTCAGCACGGAGTCCCAGACCACGCCGGGACTATTGATGGGAACAGCCAAGTACATGAGCCCGGAACAAGTATTGGGACATGAGGTGAAACAGCACACGGATATCTGGTCACTGGGGGTTGTTCTATATGAAATGCTGAGTGGTAAGCTGCCATTCCGCGGTGAAAGCGTAACTTCCCTCATGTACTCCATCGTGCATGAAGAGCCCCAGCGTCTGAAGAGCCTGAAGCCGGAAGTCTCTCCAGAACTGGAGCGCATTGTCAATCGTGCACTAGAGAAGAAGCCTGAGTCCCGCTACTCCTCGGCCGGGGAGATGCTGAAAGATCTGAGGGAATATCAGGAAAGCCTTCGAATCGCTGAAGCTCGGCCGTTTAATCTCAGAGCAATCCTCCGCCGGGTCCGAAAGCCGAAGGTTGCCATCACGGCTTTGCTCATTCTTTTTGTCATCGGCTTCCTTAGTTTCTGGCTCTTTAACCGCCAGGCCAAGGTTCGTTGGGCCAGAGAGGAACTGCTGCCCAAAGTCGATCAGCTCGTAGAGGCCGGTTGGGAGAATTATATTGCGGCCTACAAGCTTGCAGTGGAAGCGGAAACACATCTGCCGCAGGATCCCAGACTTGCTGAATTGCTCAAGAAAATAGCAGCCAATATATCCATCAAGACGGAGCCTCCTGGCGCAAATGTCTACATGAAAGAGTACTCAGCTCCGGAAAGTGAATGGAAATATCTCGGCGTTTCACCCATCGAGAAGATCAGGCTTCCTATAGGCTTATTCAGGTGGAAAATGGAAAAGGAAGGGTATGAAACCGTCTTCGCAGCCGCTCCCACTTTCCGAGGCTTTCTTGAGAATAGGTGGTTCCCTTGCGATATTGTTAGAACACTGGACAAAAAGGGAAGTATTTCCGTCGGCATGGTGCGAGTCAAAGGCGAGAAGGGGATGGGCGACTTTTTCATAGACCAATACGAAGTTACCAATAAACAATTCAAGGCGTTTATCGACAGGGGCGGCTATCATAAAAAAGAATACTGGAAACAGAAATTTACCAAAGACGGAAAAGAGCTCACGTGGGAAGAAGCGTTGAAGAAATTTGTGGACCAAACTGGACAGCTTGGCCCGGCGACCTGGGAAGCTGGGGGGTATCCAGAGGGTCAAGCCAATTTTCCAGTATCCGGGGTGAGCTGGTATGAGGCAGCGGCTTACGCAGAATTGGTGGGCAAAAGCTTGCCCACGGCCACTCATTGGGATATCGCTCGCGGAGAATTCACGCCACTCATTCAAGGTCACTTCAACTCTTTTATTACGCCTCTGAGTAATTTCAAGGGCAGAGGAACTGCTCCAGTGGGAAGTAATACCGGTATGACTGCTTATGGAGCTTATGATATGGCAGGAAACGCGAGGGAATGGTGCTGGAATGAAGCACCGAAAGGGAGGATTATCAGAGGCGGTGCCTGGAATGATGCCCCTTACCTTTTTGGAGACTTGAGTCAGGCTCCTCCCTTTGACCGTTCCAATAAGAACGGTTTTCGATGCGCGCTCTATCTTGATCCCGGGAGGATCCCGCAGTCAGCTTTTCAAATGGCAGAGATTAGGAAAGCCCCGGACTTTTATAAAATGAAGCCGGTCCCCGATTCGGTTTTCGAGGTCTACAAGGAGCTATTCTCCTACGACAAGACTGATCTCAATGCTCACATAGAATGGCGAAATGAAAGCGCGCAAGACTGGGTGCAGGAGAAGATTACCTTTAACGCTGCTTACGACAACGAACGAGTCATTATTTATCTCTTCCTTCCCCAAAAGAACCTTCGGCCTTACCAGACAATTGTTTATTTCTCGAGTGCAGATGCGCTCGAACAAAAATCGAGCAAAGATCTGGATAAAAATGGAGAGTTCAATTTACACCTTTCCTTTATAGTCAAAAATGGCCGTGCCGTCCTTTTTCCCATCTATAAGGGATCCTTCGAACGAGGACCTACTGTTCTGAGCGCTTTGACTCCGCACCAATTTCTTGATTGCTTGATCAAAGCTTTCAAGGATGTCAAGAGAAGTATCGACTATTTGGAAACCCGTCCGGATATCGATTGCACAAGGCTTGCCTTCGTTGGTTTCAGTATGGGTGGATGGTGTGGAGCTATTATACCAGCCATAGAGGATCGCTTAAAAGCGAGTGTTATCTATGTTGGTGCGCTCGATCCAGTTCCACATCCTGCAGTGAGCCAGATCAATTATGTGACCCGTGTAAGAATTCCAACTTTAATGCTCAATGGAAAATACGACATGTTCTATCCTTACGAAACGAAGGCAAAACCGATGTTTGATCTTCTGGGCACGCCGAAGGACCAGAAGGTTTTGAAGCTCTACGACACAGACCACTACATTCCCAGGAACGAGGAAGTCAAGGAAACCCTGGCCTGGCTGGATCGCTATCTGGGCCCGGTGCGTTGATTGGAAAAGTTGGTAGACGCGCTGAACGCGGGCGACCAGCGGTAGCCCGTGCAAAGCGCGGGTTTTTGGCGATGATTAACTTCGCTCGACAAGACTTAAATCATGCGGCGCGGCGAAAAGCCCACGCCTCGCGGGAAAACGCTCAGCGTGGCTACAGGCTCAGTTTTCAAGCAATTGCAGAAAATATTTTGGGGATGGCGGAGTTGTAGGGTGATCCGCCAGAGGGCGGATCTGCGATTGTGTCAAACGCTTTTTGTCGTTGTAGGGCGGTTGTGTCAACCGCCGTTGAGCAAGGAAGGCGTTTTACAAAAACGCCCTATAGAGATTTGGAGATGAATCCGGTTTGGTAGGGCCAATCCTCAGGCTTCTTCACTAAGCCTGCCCTGACCGGATTAAAGCGGATATATTCCCATTTTTGTTGTGCGGATTCCCAAGAACGGAGCAAATGGTCAAAACTACCTTCTTGCCAGGTCCAGGATGGATGAAGGATTTCGTTGAACCATCGTTTGAACCATTTGGAAAAATTCTTTGCTGATTCGTCCCTCAAGTAGGGGCTGGCCATAAGATGAATATGATCAGGCATGGCTAGTGCAGCAATCAAGGACCATCTTGTAAGCTTGGGAAAAACAGCAAGGCAAGTGGTCCAACTAGAGTGATTATCAAGGACCTTAAGACGTTTCTCAGTACAAATTGTTATGAAGTAAATTGTGGGCTTATCCAAAGGTAATTTGTTGGGTATGCGAGGAGGCCGACTCATATACAACCTCTGTTCTTCTTTCTATTATAAGCTGAGAATGTATGGAGTGAATCGTGGAATATATGGCAATATTGTAGGGCGGTCGTGTCGACCGCCGCTGGGCAAGGTTGGCTCCCCTGGCGTTTTAGAAAAACGCAGATCCACCCCCAGTGGAACGCCCTACAACTTACCTTCCCATGGCGTTTTAGAAAAACGCCCTACAGGGTTTTTACTGAGCGTGCCTCCTCACCCGTCTCCCGCGCTCTCGCCAGCGCAGGAGACGAGGGAATCCGCCGATGGGCAGATTCGGTGAGGGGGACATCGCCGGTGGGAGACTATGTATAATTGCATAATCCCTGGCACCGGAAACCCATGTTTGAATTGAAATTTATCTTGCTTCGAAATATGGTTTGTTGTGCCTCTAGCCTTGCATTCTATGGTTTCCCATTTTTCCTGCTTCTATTTTTGGGCCATCTGATTCTGGTGAATGAATTGGACCTGTTCTTCTATAAAATAGGAACTTTGACGGCTTTCTTTCTGCAAATCTTCCGGATCCCAGTGGGGCCGCATAATCCCGCGAGCGGAATGAGAATTGCTTCCCAATAGGGCGTGCCCAATCTCGTGAGCCACCGTTAATCCCAAAATTTTTTCACAGGTTTGCTCCCCATTATTAGCCACATCCTGCAGTCGTTCGCAGGAAATGATGATGCTTCTTCCCATTGACATTCCAAAAGCGCTTTTCTTGAGTCCGTTTTTTTCCATATCAAAACGCGGAACAAGTTTCAGAATCAGGTCTGTCGGCCCAAGCTCCGAAGTGCAGGCTGGGAATTCCGCAACTTCAGATGCGTTGCGAGGGCATGGGATCCAGTTCAGTTCGACTCCGGCCTGGCCAAGAATGGCGGAAATTCTTTTTTGTGCCCGTTCCACCGTATAAGATTCAATTTTGGCGAAATTGTAGATTCGCACCGTAAGATTGATGGATTCGAGGGATGGAGCTGTCTGGGAAGCTGCCGAAAGCGGAGATTGAAAACTCAGCAAAAGAACGAAAGCGGAAAGGAAAAAAGGAGATTTCGGAAACATGGCGTTAACCTCCTGGCGCAAAATCCGAAGCGCAGGAGGGAAACTCACATGGCCTTTTGGAAAACCGCTCTTACTCCATCCTTCCTGTCTTCACCACCTCCTGTGAAAAATCCGGGTGAAAACTATCATGGGAATAAAATATTTTTTAAGGACCTGCTCGGTGGCAGGCAAAGAGCGCAAAGCTCCGGCGAGTGTTGGGAACAATTAAGAGCGGCGTACAGAAAGACCGTAGCGCAAGTCGATTTTTGACTCTGCGGCATTTTCCTTGCCTGACGATGCGCCAGGATGATGCCCAGCCAAAAGCCGCAGGCCAAAGGTCCGGAGCGAAGCTTAGGATCCGCCCCGACGGGCCGCAGACTCATTGAAAAACACGAGTCTGCGCTACAGGCTTTAGGCGGACTCCGCCTGGCGAGCCTCCCGCGCGTGCCATGTCCAACCCAAAATGGTTCGGCGGGAGCCTCACCCTCCCGGCTATTGCTCAGTTCAGCCGATCAACGCCATTGGTTGGCCCTGTCGCAGTTTGAATTGCACCCGGCGAGTGTTCAACCCGACATCGGTGGCTGACGTTTTGTGCTATACTTCCATTTTCTTGAATAAATGCTTCCTGGCTTGTCACGACCTTATGGCTGGTCAAACGATTCCCGAAGTGACTCAATTACTATTGGCATGGCGCGGGGGAGAGAAAAAAGCGCTCGACCAGCTCCTGCCCCTCGTTCAAGGTGAGTTGCGTAAGCTGGCCCACGCTTACATGCGGCGCGAAGAGCATGATCATCTTCTCCAAACCACTGCTTTGCTGAATGAGGCTTACCTGCGCCTGGTGGACGCGGCAAAGGTGAATTGGGAAAACCGGGCTCACTTTTATGGAATTTGCGCCCGGATGATGCGCCAGATCCTGGTGGAATACGCCCGGGCCGAACAGGCACAAAAAAGAGGAGCTGGAGAAAAGCCTTTGAACTTGGAAGAGGTTTACATGGCAGGCCCGGGGCGAGACAGGAACCTACTGGCATTGGAGGATGCCTTGAAGGATCTGGAGAAATTTGACGAGCGGAAAGCCAGGATCGTGGAACTGCGCTTTTTTGGCGGATTAAGCGTGGAAGAGGCCGCCGCGGTAGTGGGGGTGGCGCCGATTACGGTCATGCGGGAATGGGAGAAAGCCAAAGCGTGGTTGTACAAACTGGTGTCGAATGAAAAATGACGAAGGATGGTTTCCGTTGAAAGGCATGCGGTGCCGGTCTGGTGACTGGTTTAATGGGTAGCGGTTGGATTCGATTTCGCTGCTCGTTCCTTCACTCTGCACGTCACTTTGGGGTAATTTTCCCCCAGTCATTTCTTGCTTCCTTTCTCCGCAATAATTTAGCATTTAGTGACAAATTGTGCACTGCCACCTATATCGATTCCTATTGGCCGGGACGAAGTCCTAATTGCGCGTTTGAGCGGCAAAAGTCGGCGATTTTGGGTCAAGTATTGAAATTGGCAGATCCGGAAGTCCCTATAATCAGAAACGAAGTCTCGCTAGAATTTTGGGTGTCAACATCCACTTGAGAGTGCCGGGAAGGTTTGGGGGGAACTCATCCACTTCTATTCTGCAGAGCCCCGCCTTTTTGAATGGCATGGAAATCTTGCCCGATCCCACCAGCAAGTGAGAGGCGATGATTCCCATATCCGGCTCGTGGCCGACCAGCAGAATGGAACCCTTTTGACCGCAAGATTTGATTCTCTCAAAAAGGGCTGCCGGTTTTACCCCCGGAGACAACTCATCCCAGATGGCAATGGGCTCGCCCGATTTGCCGATTTCACCAACAATCTCCGCCGTCTCGCGGGCCCTGACCAACGGGCTGCTGGCAACGAGGTCAAACTGGATATTCAAAGCCTGAAGACCCAGTGCCGCATTCTTCATTTGTTTGCGGCCTTCCCCGGTGAGCGCCCGCAAATCGTCTCGAAAATGGTTGGATTCTCCCAAAGGTTCAGCCTCCGCATGGCGCAACAAGAAGATATCCATTTTATCCCCCCGCATAATTAGATCGGCCGGAAACTGGCTCAAAGCTTGAAAAATTTATCCAAAGACTACTATATCACTTAACATGTATTGGAATGCCTTTTCAGATGTACCGGGGAGCAACCAAAAGTGGCGCATAGAAAGACCGTAGCGCAGTCGTCTTTTGACTCTGCGGCATTATCCTCGGTCGACGATGCGTCAGCGAGATACTCGGCCAAAAGCCGCAGACTCGTTGAAAAGCACGAGTCTGCGCTACAGGCTTTACATATATTGAAATGCATTTCCATATGCCAGGGGTCGTCAGTGCCAGGGAGCCAAACAGGACGGCAAAACCGTCAACATGAGATGTTGAAACCATGCGGCAAGGTGAACGCGCATCCCTCGCGTCTTGTCTTGCCTACGTGCTCTCCCGATTGAGCACGCACCGGGTGACAGCGGTCACACATGCCCGCTCCATCCGTCTATCCGAATTGCCTCCGATCGATTGCTCGACAGGGATTTTCATGAGGCTGTCCAAAAAGAAACGAAGAGGGAAAGGAGTGAACATCAGCGAGCGATACGGATCTTGTGGTTCTCTTGCGACTGGCGATTTTTGCTGAGGCGCTGAACAGTTTCCAGGGACACTTATAGCGAGGCAGCCAGGCCGCGAATGTCCACTTGAAGTTGGCGAAGACTGGCAAGGTCCTCGCTGTCATAATAACCGCGGATCTGGCCCTGGGTATCAACCAAAATGAATTTTGTGGAATGCATCAAGGGATCATCCGGCGTGCCCACTTTGAAACCCTCATAAGAAAGTTTTGCAATCAGGGTCTGGTCGCCAGTGAGGAAGAGCCAGCGATTGGGATCGGCGTGAAACCGCGCTCCATATTTTTTGAGAACATCGGTGGTGTCGTTGGAGGGATCTACGCTGATGGACACCAATCTGACCATGGGCAAATCAGACAAGGCGCGCTGCAATTCCGACATGCGAGCGGACATCATTGGGCAGGGCCCTGGGCAGGAGGTAAACATGAAATCGGCAATCCAAAGGTTACCTTTCAAATCGGAGAGTGAGAGCGAGCGGCCGGAGCTTTCCGTTAGGGTAAAAGAGGAGAGCTGGGAATAAACGGGCAGACTGTTTTGGGGTGAAGCAGCAACTTGTGCCCTGAGCTGGTAATGGATCCATGCAAAGGTGGAAAGAGAAACCAAAAAAAGAACAGCTCCTAAAATCGACAGAGTCCTTTTCCAGGCGAATGAAGAAAGTTTTTTTTGCGTCATGATTTTCACCCGCCCTATGGCATGAAACCCCAAAATGAATTGGACCATTTGTTTGCCAGCATAAATCCGTAGAGTAGAGGGAGATAAATCACCGAGGCATGTAACAGGAGCTTGACTTGAGCTCGTGAGCGGCACCGGCCCGCCTGCCATGCCGTTGCCAAAAAGCCGAATCCTAAAAGCAGGGCGGGAATGAAGTAAATCATGCCAAGGTTTCCCGCAAAACTGGGAGCTAGGCTGAGAGGAATTAGGACAATTGTACTCAGAAGAATACGCCGGAAGGTGGCATCGCCCGAAGTGTCCGAAGGAGGCAGCATCAACATTCCCGCTCTTTGATAATCTTCCCGATAAATCCAGGCAATGGAAAGAAAATGCGGAATCTGCCAAATCAACAAAAGCCAGAAAAAGAACCAGCCTCCCGCATTCAAGTTTCCAGTGGCGGCAGTCCAGCCCATCAATGCGGGAGCGGCGCCAGGAATAGCCCCGACAAAGGTACAGGCTGAAGTGCGCCGCTTCAAAGGAGTGTAAATCCCAAGATAACTGAGACAGGCAAGAATGCCGATCCCGCAGGTTAATGGATTGGCGAAAAAATACAACACCAGGGCTCCAGCCAGAGAGAGGCCAACCCCGAGAATGAAAGCGATTTGTGCGGAGAGTCGGCCCGTAGGAAGCGGACGATCCATGGTTCGATGCATCAAGGCATCATAGGTTCTTTCCAGATAATGATTCAGAGTAGCAGTTCCTCCGGAAATCAGCGTTGTGCCCACAATTACAACGAAAAGAATCTGGGCGGAAAATGGCATTGGCGCCATCAAATAACTTGAGCCAGCCGCAACGATGACCAAAAAGGTGACCTCGGGCTTAATCAACGCGAAAAAATCGCGCCAGTTGGCAGTATGGAGCCGAGTCTTTAGCGAAAAACCGGATCTGAAATTGTTGAACGACATAGCAGTATAGTCAGTTGCCCGCATAATTATTATTTTCAATCCAAAATTATACTTTATCCGCCAAAGGCATCTCGAGCGAATTAAGGGACGAAGAAGCATACCGATGGCTGAGCAAAGCCAATGAAAGACCTCCCGCTAGAATCAGAGAACCCACAACTAAATGCAGCGTGGTGATGATGACCACGGGCAAAGATGGAGCTGGCGCGTCCGGCGATATCAGGGTCCGGTCGATCATGCGGACCATGTAAGAACCGAGACCCAGAAATAATTGCATGATGGCGTGCGCCAGCAATCCGCGCCCCAATCTGGCAAATGAGGGGATTCTCGGTCCCTGGATTTTGATGACAGCGTACTCGGCAATGACCAGGCCAAGGACAACAAAAGCCCCGACGATATGCAGCGAAATGCCAACGGTGAAATATTCTCTCCCCGGTCCGAGGATTGAGTGTCTCAAGGCGGCTCCCAGGATTAATTGCAGAAAGGTGGCAGCCACCAGAGCCGCGGAGAGCGGTTTGAGGAGCGCGGGAAAAGAATTGTCTGAAGGGAGGAGACGCATGAGCTCCCATTGTGAAGAGCTGACCCAAGCCAAGCAAACGATGATGCAGAAATAGGTCTGGGCCAGACAGGCATGCGTGATCGATACGGCCGACGGCAATTTAAGCATTACCGTGGCCCCTCCCAAAATCCCCTGCATTACCACTGTTGCCAAGGCGAGGAAGCTCAGGGTTCGAAGATCATTCCGCTTTTCACGGAAGAAAATCCAGAGGGTCAGAATGAGGGTAAGGAAGCCCACCGAGGCCGCAATCATTCGGTGTCCATGCTCGAAAAATACACCTCCGATCATCGGCGGCATCCATCGTCCAAACGAGAGAGGCCAATCCGGAACTGAAAGGCCGGCATTATTGCCGGTGACCAGCGCGCCCGCCGCAAGAAGAAGCAAGGTACAACCAGCAAGGAACAAAATGTAGCGATGCAGCCAGCGGGGAACTCCTGCTTTTGAAGATGGTGCTTGGTTCATTTTTTATGACTCCCTGAATGAAAAGCCGCGGCCTCATTCCTGAATTATTCACTCCTGCAACATCTGCTCCATTATTACAAAGGGGGGATGAATCACCAAAGACAGCTTTTTCACAACGAAATGCAAGTAAAGATGGGTTGATACGTGGATTCCCCTTGCCATTGCCGCATTGGAGTGGCTTTTAATCTCTCCGGCGATAGCCATTAGGGAGTCTCGCCTCGTTATTAGGCATGGAAAGGCAAATTACCGGTTCCAGCCGCTATCAAACCAGTTGCGGGTAAAATAATCACTCAGCGTGAATCCAATCAGGATAAGCAGCCATAATAAACCGGTGGTCACGACAATCTTGGTCAATCGTGAACTATGCCGGACATGCATGAAAAACAGCACGACCAGTCCCGCTTTACAAAATGCAATGGCCATGGCGATCAGAGTATTCAAATGTCCGATATTAATAAATGAAACCCAGGTCGTGATGGCTGTCAGGATTAGCAGGACCCCAAATATTATGAAGTAGGTTTTTAAATTGGTCGCAGGTTCGTTCATTTTTTTGTCCTCGGATCAGTGGTGAGCAAGAGCAGCTTCTACTGATTGGTAAAGAGCAAGCCGCCTTATTTTACGCGTCCCCTGCCGTGACTTTTTTAGTGGACTCCGACAGCCCTGTTTCCGAACAGCAGAGCCATGGTTACTGCCTGATTTTCTATGCTACAAACCGATCAATTAAATACAGGAGCGGGTATAAGAAAATCCATACTATATCGACGAAATGCCAGTACAGACCGCTGATTTCCACGGGTGCATAATATTGAGGTGAGAAGCGGTTCCTCAACGCCATGATTGTGAGAGTAGTCAGAATGCCTAGCCCCACAATCATGTGCAGTGCATGCATGCCCGTCATGGCAAAATAGAGCGAAAAAAACAGCTGAGCCTGCTGTGGATGGCCATCCGCGGGAAATTGAAATGTCGAGCCAGGAATGAGATGTTCCACGTACTTGTGGTGATATTCCACCGATTTGATTCCCAAGAAAACCACCCCCAACAGCATCGTGAGCGTCAAAAATGCCACCAATTTCCCCTTGCATCCCTTTTGGGCGTAATAGACCGCAAGAACCATGGTCAAGCTGCTTGTGATCAGCACGGCTGTGTTGATCGCCCCCAGTGTAATATCCAAGTGATGACTTCCGCCAAGAAAAGCTTTTGGATATAAAGATCGATACACGATATAAGCCGTAAACATGCCGCCGAAAAACATGACTTCGGTCACCAGGAAAAGCCACATGCCAAGAATGCCGGCCTCTTTCTGCTGGCCCATATCGGCAAAATGATGTTGCAGCGGAGATGCATGTTGAGTTTCTGAACGGGACAAGGCTAACACTCCTCCCTTGTACGGAACATTATCTTTGTTTCAAGCGTCAGGAGAATCATGGTTCGAGATGGTTGATTTTCAAGAATAGTCGACTACATCTCCTTGCGCCTGACACCTGGCACTTGACACCCTATGGGGCATCCTCTCCGGATCCCGCCGTTGGCCGCAGTTCCGGAAGCGATTTAAAGTCATAAACATCAAAATCCACCACTGGCTGTGTTTCAAAATTATCCGGAGGAGGTGGCGAAGCAGTGCGCCATTCCAAGCCGGTGGAAGGCCAGGGATTCGGCCCAGCTTTTTCCCCGTATTTGAGCGACCAAAGCAGATACAAGACCGGAAACAAATATCCAATTCCCAAAATGGAAGAGCCCGCGGAAGAAAGCACATTCAAAGCCTGAAATTCCGGTGGATAGGAATGATAGCGCCGGGGCATCCCCAAGTATCCCAAAATAAATTGCGGGAAAAAGGTCAAGTTGAACCCGGTGAAAATCAACAAAGCGCCGACGCGCCCCCAAATGTCGGGGTAAAGACGGCCGGTAATCTTGGGCCACCAGAAATGGATCCCGCCCAGAAAACCCATGATGGCGCCACCCACCATGATGTAATGGAAATGGGCCACCACGAAATAGGTGTCGGTCACATGGACATCAATTCCCATCGAAGCCAAAAATAGTCCGGTCAATCCGCCAATAGTGAAAAGCCCCAGGAATCCGAGGGCATAAAGCATGGGCGTCTGAAAAGAGACAGAGCCCTTATACATAGTGGCGGTCCAGTTGAAAACTTTGACGGCTGAAGGAATGGCCACGGCAAAACTAAGGAATGAAAAAATCATTCCGGCATAGACCGACATGCCACTGACGAACATGTGGTGGCCCCAAACCAGAAAGCCAAAAACTGCGATGGCGAGGCTGGAGAGAGCCACAATCTTGTAGCCGAATATTTTTTTGCGCGTAAATGTGGCCACCAACTCGCTAATGATTCCCATGGAAGGGAGGATCATGATATAGACAGCGGGGTGTGAGTAAAACCAGAAAAGATGTTGGAAAAGAACAGGGTCCCCACCATAGGCCGGATCAAAAAGGCCGATGTGCAAAAGCCGTTCGAGTGCTACCAGCACAATAGTGATGGCGATTACCGGCGTACCCAGAATCATGATCAATGAGGTGGCATAATGGGCCCAAATAAAGAGAGGCAATCGGTACCAACTCAAGCCAGGAGCCCGCATGGTGTGGATGGTGACAATGAAATTTAAACCGGTCAGAATGGATGAAAAACCGGCAATGAAAATTCCCAGCGCCGCGGCAATGACATTGGTGTTGCTGAAGCTGCTGCTAAAGGGAGTGTAAAAAGTCCAACCGGTATCGACGCCGCCCGCCACCACGGCATAAAGTGCAAAGAGCGCGCCAATATTGAAGATATACCAGCTGGCGAGGTTTAATTTGGGAAAAGCCACATCCTTGGCTCCAACCATCAGGGGCACCAGGAAATTTCCCAAGGTGGCGGGGATAGAAGGGAGCAGAAAGAAAAAGATCATCATGATCCCATGCATGGTGAAAATCTTGTTATAAGTGTCCGCACTGACGAGATCACCAGTCGGCGTCAGCAGTGTCAACCGGATCAAGCCCGCCATAATGCCACCCAGCAAAAAATAAAAACTGATGGAAAAAAGGTAGAGCAGGCCGATTCGCTTGTGATCCCTGGTCAGGAGCCAGGATTTCACGGTATAGCTTACATTCAGGTAATTGACGGGAGTGCCGTCATCGGTCAATTGCGTAGTCATAGCTTTTTATGGCGCATCAAAGGTTTTGCAATATATTAATTGTAGGAGGAGAGCAGCCCTATTTCTTTCCTCCCGGCTTTACGGCAGGTGGCGTCTGCCCGGCAGCCTTGCCGGTCGAGGGTTTTGGACCGATTGATTTAATGTACTCCACCAACTGCAATAGTTGTTCCTCGCTCACCAGCCCTTGAAAAGTAGGCATGATTGGCTGGTAACCTAATACAATTTTGGCCCGTGGATTCAGGATCGACTCTCTGAGATAAGCTTCGTCAACGGCCACGGTCTGCCCTTCTTCCAGCTCGACCGTTTTGCCGAATAAACCTTCCAACGCAGGTCCGCGCCCCTGCCCGTCACTATGATGGCAAGTGATGCAGGCGAGATTCTGAAAGAGTTTCTGTCCCAACGAAGACAAAGACTCACCGGCAGTCCCGCCGCTCAGCCAGGCTTGATAATCTTCCTGCTCCATGACCACCACCCATCCACCCATTTTCGAATGGCTGGTTCCGCAATATTCAGCGCAAAAGAGGTGGTAGCGTCCCGGTTTGGTGGCTTCAAACCAGGCATACGTGTAACGGCCAGGGACTGCGTCCACTTTGAACCGGAAAGCCGGCACGTAAAAGCTGTGAATCACATCTTCGGTGGCCAAAACCAGTTTGATCTTTTTTCCGGTGGGGACATGCAATTCATTAATTTCTCGCTGGCCGTCCGGGTGCTGAAATTTCCACATCCATTGTTTGGCCACCACATAGATTTCCATGGCGTTTTTGGGCGCACGGTAAATGCTGAAATAGACACTGGAACTCCAAACAAACAGGATCATGGCCAATACAAATGGAATGGCAATCCAGATCGTCTCCAGAAGGGGAGAACCATGAATCTCGTCAGGCACTTCGCTTTCTTTCCGGCGTCGATAACGTATGGCGAAAAAGAGGCTCAAAAAAGCAATAATGAGAGTAAAGAAAACCGTCAAGGCCACCAGGAAAAAATAGAGATTGTCCACCCGTCCCGCGAATGTAGAGGCCTGCTCAGGAAATAAGGGCAGATGTGAGTTCATATATCAACGGGCTCCCTCAGTGTGCAGCGGCGACTGTGAATGGCCGCGGCGCAAGACCAAAAAAATCAAAATCAAAATCCCCAGGACTGTAATGATTCCGGCCGTGCGCACCAGGTTCATGACTGCCACACCATATTTCCCCGACGCAGGATCATAGTGATAGCAGTAAAGCAGCACCTGATCGGCGAGCGTTCCTATTTTGTTTTGGGAAGCCTCAATCAAGCCCAGGCGAAGATCCTTGGGGGAGAAATCAATTCCATAAAAATAACGGGAGACACGTCCTTGGGGAGTCAAGAGGATAATGGCGGCAGCGTGGGCGTACTGGCCAGTGGAGGAATCCCAGGCGTAGCGATAGCCTACAGCCCGCGTCAAAGCAGCAATGGAGCGAGGTTCACCGGTCAGGAAATGCCACCCCATGGCCGCTTCCGGCCGACGGTAATCGGCCACATAATTATCTTTTTTGGCGGAGGCCAAGGAAGGGCCCTCCTGTGGATTAAAACTGACCGTCACCACATCGAATTCTTTGCCCACAGTGAATGAGAGGGCCTTCATGCTTCCTGTCAAGCCATTAAGCAACTGGTTGCAGAGCATCGGACATTCAAAATAGACCAGAGACAAAATAACGGGTTTGCCATGGAAAAATTCCTTCAAATAAACAGTGCGCCCTGTTTCGTCACGAAAGGGGATGTTGAGAGGAACCTGCTCATTCAACCGCTGGTCAATTCCCACATTCTGCAAAAGCGGAGGCTTGATGTTTTGTGCCAAGGCAAAATGCGGATTCAGTCCTGTCGAGGAAAGGAATCCGCAAATCATCCCCAGCACGAAGCCCCAATTAATGGATTTCGCTTTCATTCCTAAGGCATCTCCCATAAATCAATATTCCTTTTGATTGACCCTGCCGGCGCTTGAGGCCGTGGGCAACTGCCGGACGCTCTCGTAAGTTTCCAATGCGCCAGACGATTCACCGGCCGAGCGCACCGGCAGACCGCGCGCGAGCAGAAGCTTTTTGGCCTCCTCCACGGGAATCCGCACTACGCCAGCTGGTTGATTCACCCATCCATAGTTGGCGATGAGGGCATCTTCCCTTTGCCGGTAAGCCGCCAAGTCTTTCAGTGGATGAATTTCATGTCCGGGAGCCAGCTGCAAACGGGGTTCCGGCGGCAGGGTTCTGGTTCCGGAGGGAACCAAAGGAGAAGCCCGCTGATCTAAGCCGGCTTCGCGGTGATAGTAAAAACTAAACAAGCCGGCCAAAATTGACATGGCAACCAGACAGGCAATCACGAGCAATCCACCGAATAGCATAATGGCTTTCAGATTTACTTCACTTTTGTCCACCGCCAATTCAGGGTTTCGCAATTCTTGAGGATTTTGGTTTGAAGTCATAATGCTCTTTGGAGAATAAGCCTTATGAGTCATATAAGACCTATTTTTTTAGCTCTTGCCGTGCCGCAAAGCTTCCGCAAGATGAGGGTCGTTGACCGGCAGCAGGGGATAGCGTTTTAATTGCCGCATAAAGGCCGCCAGCCAGATCCCGCCCAATCCAAGCGGGGCGGCGAAATCCAGCCAATGAATTTTCAACCCCCCGGTGGAAAATGCGGGTGCGGTAATCCAAAATAAATCCACCAAACGCAAAAAAAGAATAACCAACGCCACTGCCATTAATTTGTGAGAATTCTTTTTCAATTCGCGGGAGAGCAACAATCCGAAAGGGAGCGCAAAATGGAACAGGATCAAGATCAAGGCCACCCAGTGCCAGCCTCCCTGCCAGCGGGAAAGATACCAGGGGGTCTCTTCAGGCAAATTTCCCATCCAGGTAATCAACAATTGGGAAAACTCGAAATAAGCCCAAAGAAAAACAAACATAAAAAGAATTTTACCCAAGTCCCAATAATGGCGGGGAGTTAGAATTCCCTGCATGGGGTCTTGATTGGAAAGCCAAATCATGATCACCAGAATAAAAGCCACCGAAGTGAGAGCCTGTCCCCCAAATATTAGGGCGCCAAAAATGGTGGAGTACCATTCGGGGTGAAGCGACATCACCCAATCGACTGAAGCGAAGGTAATGGTGAAGGCGTACAACACCAATCCCGGCCCGCTCAACCGGATCAGCGCGCGGGGCCAGCGATTATCCGGCCGGCTGTCCTGGGCGTGGGACCAATGATTCAAGAGAATCGCCAGTCCAATCCAGATCAAGAAATAAAGCGCCAGCCGGATCACAAAGAAAGGCACATTCAGATAAGCTTGCTTGTGCTGCAGGATTTCACTCTTTGCCACTGCTTCAGAGTGCGTCCATTCATACAGATGCCGCAGGCCAAAGAGAAGGGGGAGAAAAGCCACGGCGACTAGGGGCAAGGTCCTCGTTGAGGCTTCCAATATGCGGCGAACAATCACTCCCCAGGCTCCTCCCGTCATATATTGAATCATAAGCAGTCCGAGGCAGCCCAGCGTAATTCCACTCCAGTAAAGAAATGCCATCAAGTACGACCTGAAAAACTGGGCGGGATTTGCCGCTCCACCGACTGTGCAGGCGAGCACCCCAAGGGCGCCGACCACCAAGGCCTGGCGCTGGATTCGCAACAGACTCGACGGAGGCTGATAGGGGATGGCGTTCATCGGGTCGATCCTCCAGAGGCCAGCAGGCTATGCTTTTCAGCGGGCACATCGGCCAGTGTGGCATTTTGGCTTAACTGCAAAGCCCGGATATGGGCGGCAATGGCCCACCTGTCGCGAGGGCTCACTTGGGCTGAATAATCCGGCATTGCCCCGAACCCATTTGTCATCACATCGTAAAAATGGCCGACGGCGGCTTTGCGAAGCTGCTCTGTATGGTAAGAAGGAGGACGCCGGAATCCTCGCTTGGCTACCATCCCTTCTCCCGTGCCCAACCGGTCATGACAAGGGGAACAAAATATGTTGAACCGTTCCTGGCCGCGATTCAGGATTTCCGCGGTAATGGGAAATGGAAAGCGATCGACATCCGCTACGGCGGGAGCCTTGCCGGATTGAGCGACAGGGGCGGGGTTCTTCCCGGTATAAAATTGGGAATCACTCTTCAAGTACCCTCTGGGGACAGTCCCTTCCACCAAAGGCCGGCCTGAAAAACCGTCCCCATAAAAATCGCTCATGCGCAAGGGGCGATATTTTGGCTGGTTAGCCATCTTTTGACTGCAACCAGATCCAATCGCAAACAGCAAAAGGCAGGCGCCCATCAAAGGAATCCTAGCAGGGTTCACCGTCAACTTTCCAGGAACAAGGAAATTCATAAATCATAATCCAAAATTCAGAATATTCTTACCGGGGCACATCACATACCTCATGGGGATTGAGGCTCTCCAGAAATTTCCGGGTTGCCTCGTCATCAAACTTGGGGTCGCATGATTCAATCACCAGAAAGAACCGGTCCCGGCTTGCCAGCTGAAAACTGCCCGTGTTGAACAGAGGGTGATAGGGCATCGGAAGCCCATTCAAAGCCAACATCCCTAAGACCGCGGCTAATGCGGCTCCGAGGACCGTCAGCTCAAAGGTAATCACGATAAATGCAACACTGCTCTGCATTGGGCGGCCCCCAATGTTGATAGGATAGTATATTGCGGCAATGAAATACTGCATGGCATAGCCCGTCAATCCTCCGAGAAGGCCGCCCAGAAGCACAATCAAAGGGACCCGGTTCTTTCGAAAGCCGAGAGCTTCGGCCAGTCCCTCCACGGGATAAGGAGATGTAGCGTCGATTTTGCGGTAACCCGAATCGTAAGTCTTCTGCGTGGCTTGAACCAGTTGGTCCGCGTTCTCAAACTCAGCCAGCATTCCATATAATCGGGTTTGTTTCATTGCCAAAGCTCCATGGCTACAAAACCTGGGATCGCGGCGGACTCCCGGCTCTCCCATCCGTAGCCTTTCTTCAGGCCGCGTCATGTTTTTTCGTTTCCGCCAGCAAGGTCCGCATTTCCGCAATGGAGATCATGGGTAGAAACCGAATGAAGAGAAACATCATCATGGTAAATAGTCCCAGAGTTCCCGCAAAGGTTGCATAGTCCCAAATCGTGGGCGAATACATTCCCCACGAGGAGGGGAGGAAATCGCGATGAAGGCTGGTGATGACAATGACAAAGCGCTCCAGCCACATCCCGATCAACACCGCAATGGCAATCAGAAAAACCAGCGACACACTTTTTCGCACTCGGGGAGACCAGAGTGCCTGTGGGATCAAAATATTGAAAAGGATCAGGGCCCAATAGGCATACCAGTAAGGTCCAAAAACCCGGTTGTGCATCATGAATTGTTCAAAAGGATTGCCGCTGTACCAAGCAAAGAAAACTTCCATGAGATAGCCATAGCCGACAATTAACCCTGTCGACAGCATAATCTTTGCCATATTCTCAATATGCCGTTGGGTGATGAAGTCTTCCAACCGATAAAATTTCCGCAGCGGAATGGCAATCACCAACACCATGGCGAACCCGGAATAAATTGCGCCCGCCACGAAATAGGGAGGGAAAATCGTGGTGTGCCAGCCGGGAATAATCGAAGTGGCAAAATCAAAACTCACCACGGTGTGCACTGAAAGCACCAACGGAGTCGCCAAGCCGGCCAGCAGCAAGTATGCCGTTTCATATCTGGACCAATGCCGGGCGGAACCGCGCCAACCCATGGAAAGAGCGCCATATATAATCTGGCCGGTTTTTCCCTGGGCCCGATCGCGCAACGTGGCAAGATCAGGGATAAGTCCCACGTACCAAAAAAGAAGGGAAACCGTTGCATAGGTGGAAACCGCGAATACATCCCAAACCAGTGGACTGCGGAATTGAGGCTGCAAACCGAGAGTGTTAGGCAGCGGGCCCATCCAATAAAAGAACCAGGGGCGCCCCATGTGAATGAGCGGGAAAATACCCGCACACATGACCGCAAACAAAGTCATGGCTTCAGCAAAACGGTTGATGGAAGTCCGCCAGCTTTGATTAAGCAAGAGCAGGATGGCAGAGATCAGCGTGCCGGCGTGTCCGATCCCGATCCACCAGACGAAATTAATGATGGCGAAGCCCCAGGCAATTGGGATGTTGATCCCCCAGATCCCCGTGCCTTTAAAGAAAAGATAAGCGGTGCTCCCTAACAAGACGCCCGCCAGCATGGCGCCAATGGTTACGCCCGCAAACCAACCGCGCGGAGTCTGTTTGGTTTGAACGATGGAAGCAATCTTATCGGTGATGGAAGCGAAAGAATGCCCCGGGGCGAGTACCGGAGGCCCAGCGTGGGTGATCGATGCGGCTTGATTGTGCGAAAAATTATCCATAAATGACGGTCTTTAAATTCATAATTAAATCGTAACTACTCAGCTAGACAGAATTCAGGAGTCAGAATCCAGAATGGCCTGCGAATAGGCCTTTAAAAGATTGCAGCAAAAACTTGTAAGCCTTTTGCCACGCCACAAAGTCATCAAATCTCGTTGCTGGCGCGTTCATTCTGACTCCTGAATTCTGACTTCTGGCTACTACCTGAGCAGTTACATTAAATCTAACTAAAAAAAGCGCTGACGGCTTCTTGTTCCTTCTACGGTCAACCCAACTCAGGATTCGGATTTCGAACTGCCGACAAATATGTGGTTCGGGGCGCCGTATTCAATTCTCCCAACAAGGCATAATTTCTGGGATCGCCCTTCCATTTTGAAATCCGGCTGTTGGGATCGTTAATATTCCCAAACACAATAGCTTTGCTCGGGCAAGCTGATTCACAAGCAGTCACAATATCTCCGTCCCTGATGGCGCGGTCTTCTTTCTCCGCATCCATCCGGGCATTATTAATTCGCTGTACGCAGTAGGTGCATTTTTCCATGACTCCCCGGCTGCGAACGGTCACATCCGGATTCCGCATCATCTTCAATGTCGGAGTATCCCAATCCTGGTAAGAAAGAAAATTAAACCGCCGCACTTTATAGGGACAGTTGTTGGAGCAATAGCGCGTCCCCACGCATCTGTTGTAAACCATGTCATTCAAGCCTTCCGCGCTATGAGTAGTGGCTTGCACGGGGCAAACCACTTCGCAGGGGGCTTTTTCACATTGCATACAGGGCAGAGGCTGGAAATAAGCTTCTGGATTATCCGTGTCCCCCTTGAAGTAACGGTCCACGCGGATCCAGTGCATTTCCCGGCCATGAGTTACTTCGACTTTACCCACCACGGGGATGTTGTTTTCGGATTGGCAGGCAATTATGCAGGCATTACAGCCCGTGCAGGAGCTGAGATCAATCGCCATTCCCCAAGCATTTCCTTTGTATTCCACTTCGGGATAAATGGAAAAAGCGCCCTTTTCGGGGGTTTCCTGGACTCCTCCCGGTTTTTGCAGTTCTCCCAGATTGATGGACCGGATCAGGTCACGTCCTTCCATGTTGTGATGAAACTGGGTGCAGGCCAGCGGGTAGGTTTCATTCAGTTTGCGGACTTCCAGTCCTGCCCCGTGCCAAAGCGCCGTGGAAGGACGGATTCCATAAGCGTTGAATCCCGCGCCATTGCCCACCCGGCCGGTGCGCATCCGGCCGTACCCCAGATGAATGGTCAAGCAATCTTCGGGCTGGCCGGGGAGAATCCATATCGGGGCTTTCAACGTCCGTCCATGGAAACTCAATTCCACCATGTCGACGATGATCTGCCCATGTTCCCCGCCACGTCCCGCGATCCGGTAAGACAGCCCCAGCTTTTGAGCAGTGGAAGGGCCGATCAAGACGGCATTGTCCCAAGTCAGCTTGGTAATGGGCTTGGGCAGTTCCTGGAGCCAGCCGTTGTTGGCAAACGATCCGTCATAGATGGAGGGATCGGGCCGGAACTGCAATTCCAGACTGCCGCCAGCGGCTGAAGTGGATGAAGAGTTCAAGGCGTTCCAATCCAGCTGAAACTTCACCTCACGGGAGGGGAGCGCAGAACCTGCAACGACTCCGTCGTGAAGGGACTTTCGCCAATATCCTTCAAAGTCGGCGTCTTTGAATTGACCTTTCCAGTATTCTCTCACAATCTCATATCCCTGCCGGTCTGGTTGAGATGAAAAAGCTGCCATCAGTTCAATGAGGCTCTTCCCACTGTATAGAGGCGTGATCAGCGGCTGGATGATGGACGCAGTCCCATCGTGTCCCCTTACATCTCCCCAGCATTCCAAGTAATGTGCCTCCGGAATGTGCCAGTGGCAAAGCTCCGCGGTTTCGTCCCCGTGGGTTCCCTGATGGACGCGCGTCCCAACCTTGCCCAGGCGTTCCCGAAATCTTAAATCGGCGGGAAAGTTATAAACCGGATTGCACCCCAGGATTACCAATAGGTCGACACGCGCGGCCTCCATGTCGTCAGTGAGTTCGCGAATGGAGGAAAGCTGGTCGATAGGTTGGGCTTCAATGGAGTCAGTGAAACTCACGGTCTTTCCCAGATTGCCGAGGGCGTGATTCATTGCGTGAGCCAGGGCGTGAACCAGCGGTGATTGCTGATCTCCTGGCATGACTAAGCATCGCCCTTTGTTTTCCCGCAAATCGCGCACCAAAGCATTTATCCACTTCTTATGCCCGGGTTTCAAAGAATCCAGTGCGGCACCGCCACATTGAATGCCCAGGCCGGCGGCAATGGTCCGCGCATATGCTTCCAGTTCTGAAGGACGCACCCCCAGGCGATGATCAGCGGTCATGCCAGTGATAGAGGGAGTGCTTTCCAAAACGTAGAGCCGGTTCATCACAGCCTGCTTGCCCGCTGGGCGGCGCTTTGCCGAGAACTCCCGAATGGATTGGAGAGAAGAGGCGGCGCCGGATAAAAAATCATTGTCGAGCGAAAGAACCAGATCGGCTTTTTCCATGTGACAGATTGTGTTGACGATTTGGCCGAAACTCAATTTGGAGCCGATGCGCGCGCCGTCGCTCAGCGCCGGCTCATATTGATGCCATTTGGCAGCGGGATACTCGGCCAGAACTTGACGAATCTGAGCAGCGAGTGTTGGCGAAGTCACGGTTCCAGTCAGGATTCGCAGACCGCCCCCTTTTTTCTCCTTTTGGCGGTTTAAGGCAATTCGAAAAGTTCCCAAAAATTCCATCCAGGTACGAATTTCGCCCAGATAGTTGATGGTTTTGGAACGATCAGGGTCGTACAAATCCAAAATGGAAGCTTGAGAATAAATATCACTGGCGCCCAGGCTGTCTGGATGAGTTGGATTTCCTTCGATCTTGGTGGGGCGTCCTTCGTGGCTTTCCACCAGCAACCCTCTGGCAAATCCACTCATTGGCATGGCCGTCGCGAAAAAAAGCGGTTTGCCGGGAATGATTTCTTCCGGTTGTTTGACATAAGGGACGATGGATTCTTTGGGCTGGCGCCCGCAGGCGGCCAATCCGGCGAAGGCCAGGGAGGCTCCCATCAACTTCAAAAAATTGCGCCGCCCAATGGGATCGGACCATTCCGAGGCCTGATCGGGAAACTCACGGGATAGAAATTCCCGGAAAACTTGAGTCTCCGCAAGCTCCTCCAAACCGCGCCAGTAATCTTTGCCCCCTTTTCCGCTTAATCGCGCTTGTACGGCGGCTAGATCGAGAGGGGCCTCTTCAGCGCGGAGTTTTTTTTCTGAAGTCTCATGGCCCAGAATTGAATCGAGCGTGTTGTTTCGATTTCGACGGGTGACTAAGTGTTCGATCGATTCATGCATTTGAAAACTTCTTTCAGCAATTCGTGTTTTGGCTTGAGTATGCAAGCCTCATTTAGCCTCACCGGTGACAGGTGCTGCAACTGGTAATTACCTGCGGCGGCATGATCTTGTATTCTGCCACGAGTTTGCGTCCAGCCTCGATTTGGTTGGCGGACGGAGCCCAAGCCATGTTGAAAACTTGATCCCGGGGACGAATAAATTTTTCAGGCTGCCGGTGACATTCCAGACACCATTCCATGCGCAGGGAAACAACCTGCCAGGTAAGAGGCATCAAGTCCACACGCCCATGACAAGTGGAGCAGCCAACCCCCTTATTCACATGAATACTGTGGTTGAAATAAACGTAATCGGGCAGGTCGTGGACCCGCCGCCACTCCAAAGGCTTGCCCGTCCGAAAACTTGCCCGGACTGGTTCTAAATAAGGGCTAGTGGAAAAGAGCAGAGAATGGCAGTTCATACAGGTCTTGGTGGGGGGAATTCCCGCGAATGAAGATTGCTCTACGGAAGTGTGACAATAGCGGCAATCCAGCCCTACATCACCCGAGTGGTGCTTGTGGCTGAACTGCACTGGCTGCTCGTGAGCCACAAAAGCCTGCGTCGAGTAAGGAGTGCGGTTGATTTCATAAACCACCCATCCAAGGGAAGCCACCCCCAGCAGTCCTCCAAAAATCGTCACACGTGCGAGCGTATTAAAACTGCGGTGGAAAATTTGTGGCACAGCTTGCTTTCCTCACCAGATGTCCAGATGCCTGAAATCCGCCTGATCTTATCCTAAATTGTGGCATCCAGTTTTTAGGGCATTGGACCCACAAATCGGCCTGGCTCTTGAAGCTTTTCAACCACTCATCACCTTAGGTGAATCATGCTCCAGGTGACAATCTTCAGGAATTTGGCTCCGCCTGCATTCCCAGCCACGTGAAAGTGGGTAGAGACTTTGCTAGCCAAAATGTCAACGCTGATTACTTGAAACGCCATCCCGCCAATTGGCGGCTGGATATTTCCAGTATAACGTAGGCCTAAAAAATGCAAATTCCAGCTCATCTTTTTTTTTCTCTTATCTGAAAATATTCTGGCTCCCTACATGCGCCTCCGCTACAGATCGCGGCAAAAGAGAAAGAGGAATGATCAATTGCCGGCTCATTCCTTTGTGACATATATCATGCTGGAACTCTCAATTTTGAATGCCTCTCGCCCGGGTGCCGACAAAGAATTACCATACAAAGGTCCAGTGATGTCGTCTCATTCCATCTACAGTAAGGGGCTTTGGTTTGCCTTTGCTTTGAGTGCAAAGAACACTTTCGCTGTCTACACTTGAGTGGGCCAATGGAAAATTGTCTCGATGTATCGGGCTGCGGCAGAAGGAAATGCAGTATCATCCAAGAGTCAAGCCCGGGTATTATATCGCTTGAGAAAATATTCCAAAGTAATGTTGAGGTTTCCAAGGGAGAAGATTATGAATCGTCGAACTTTTGTGCAGCGGGCGGCCGGATTCATGACTGCCTTGCCCCTCGTCAATCTGGACGCGAACTTGGCGGGGGCAATCTTCCCGATTAAGCGCGCACCGGGATCAAAGTGGAAGCTAAGCTGTAATTTGTTTTCTTTCAATCAGCCGCTCATGCAGGGAGAGATGACTCTGGAAGGAGTAATGGAGTACTGCGCCAGCCTGGGCTTTGATGCCGTGGATCCCACCGCGTATTATTTCCCCGGTTATCCGGCGCTGCCGCGATCAGGATATCTCCAAAGGATCAAAAGGCTGGCATTTTTGCAGGGGCTGGATATCAGCGGGACGGGGATTCGTAATGATTTCACTCTAAGTGAAGAAGGGCAGCGCCAACAGAATCTTGACCTGGTCCGGCAGTGGTGTGGCGCGGCGGCGCTGCTGGGAGCACCGGTTCTTCGGCTTTTCAGCGGCAAAGGGATTCCACCAGGATTCAACCGTGAAATGGTCAGGGACTGGGTAGTCTCCTCCCTTCAGAAATCTTGCGGGTTTGCGGAAGAGCAGGGAATCATCATCGGGCTGCAAAATCATGCGGACTTCATCCAGACTGCCACGCAGCTTTTGGAGGTTTTAGAGCGGGTCAATTCAGAATGGCTCGGTGTCAACCTCGACATCGGCAGTTTCATTTCAGCGGATCCCTACGCTGAAATTGCCCAATGTGCTCCTTTTGCGGTGACTTGGCAAATCAAGGAGAACATGAAGCCCAACGGGCGCGAAATCAGAACCGATTTGAAGAAGATTGTGCAGATTCTCAAAGATGCCGGCTATCGGGGGTATCTGCCCCTTGAAACGCTCGGTGAGGGAGATCCTAAACTCAAAGTCCGGAAATTCTTGGAAGAAGTCCGGACTGCTCTCGGATAATGATCAGGAAAGAAGGTGGGTCGCGCGATCCGTCGCGCGACTCTTGGGTTTGTGCGACAAGCAGGGTTGGCTGAACGACCGCGCGGAGGAGGCACCGACACTCAGCCACTTGACTATTGAGCGATTAATTCGTAACGACGGACTATCGGTTGTGCCGCTGCCTGCTGCTGGGCCACCAGTTCTGCCTCCAGCCCCTCCAAGGCATCCAACGCGGATTGCAGGTGTGGCAGCGATTTGCCGGCCAATCCCACCTGCAACTCTTGCCAGCGGGCCGCATGGATGCTGTTGTGTTTGAGAGTCAGCTCGTGAACTTCCAGAGCCTGTTTGAGCATGGGCGTGGGAAGCTCGGCGAGATTAATTCCAGCCGCCAGCTGTTCATTGCTGAACAGGCCGACTTCCACACCGTCGATTCTGAGCTGATATCGGGAAGTTTTGAGGCTGGTCACTTTCAAGGTCTGCTGGTTGAGCGTCTCAAGAAAATCGGAGCTGCGCAGAGCCAGTTGCGTCACCTCATCTTTCAAATCCAGAGGCATGGGAAGCGCTTTGTCGAGTTGGCTCCATCCTGGATTTTCAGGTCCGCCTAACTCCGTGACTTCCGTATTTGTTTGCCTCGCCACTTTCATGCGAGCGGCATCAATTTCCACTGCGGTTACTATTGGCGTAGCCTTCCATGCTTTCAATAAAGCCGCGGCCATAAGCAGATGCCCGGCCGGACCGGGATGGACCCGATCTTCAATGATCTTTTTGGACAACTCCTCATTGGTTGCCTTCGCCTTTGCCAAGGCGGCTACCAGGGGGCTGTTCATGTCTGCCACTGTCTGCTTTTCCTCTTGCGCAAATTCCTTGACGAGCTGCCCATAACGGACCAATACGGAGTTGTAACCTCCCTCGAAATCGGGAGACCGCGTTATGTCATCAAAGGGAGAAGGTTGAATCAGGGTAAGTTTTATTTCCGGGAAGCGGCTCTTCACGCTATCTAAAATATGGCGGTAGCCGGTTTTGTAGGTGCTGAAGAGTCCTTCGTCGAAGGAACGGTAACCGCCGTCGTTCATGCCGAGCATAATAGTCATGACGGTTGGCTTGTAGGCAAAGACGTCTCGGTTCAGCCGCAAATCAATTTCTCCGGCCCATCCGCCTGTAACCCGGTCGCCCCCAACTCCTGAATGCACAAAATTTACTTTCCATTGAGGGAAGCGAGTCAATACATAAGTCTCGGCAAAAGTGGTGTAGAGCCTCTGTTCGGTAATGCTGTCACCATAAAATACAACCCGATCTCCGCTTTTGAGATAAAAGTTGTCTTGAGCCACAAGCGGAGTGGCCAAAAGCAATAAAACAAAAAACAGAAATTTGATCCGCGGATAATTTTTCATTCACTTTCCTCCCTCTCGTTCTTTGATTATTTTTGACAAAATCATAAATAACCCATTAAAACAATTTGATCTTTCAAGTTCCGTTCATCTTGGCGGCATCTCCAACCAGTGGAAAGCTTCTCCCCGCATTTCGCCGCTGAACCTATGGGAACGTCATAAAACTTGGATTTATATTTTTCCACCCGGCCGGTTGATTCATGAATTTTCTGAATTTGTAGCACCGTTTTTTTCATTCCAATGTCGGCAAACATCTGGTCCTGCCCGCAGCTTTAGACAAAGATTGCGGCGTCTGGGTGGGTGTTGGAAAACTCCCACAACGATTCATTTTTATCACGATACCAAGCAAAAATAATCAAGAGAGAACCCGGGAGAATTCTTGAAAAGCCAGAAACGCAGAGAGAATATCATATTCCTCGGGGTGTTGTTACAAACTCCGCCATGCGAAGAACGACTAAGACTGACACGAATATTTTTGAAAATACAGACAAGAAAAAGTCAGGCGCAGCAATTTCTCTCCGTCTGATTTTTGAAAGGATCTTGGGGGAAAGCCACGGCTCCACGGATTCTTCTATTATAGCCCCTCGCGCATCAACTACGCCCAGGTGAAGGATTGACGCAATATGCCATTTGTCATCATAATACATTGCAGACGGCAAAACAGGCGACATCATGATGGGGTGTAATTCACATTAGACAGGGTGATCCAATCACGTTGATCGGCTGAATCGAGCAATAGCCGGGAGGGTGAGGCTTCCGCCTAGGCGGGAGGCTCGCCCTCCCGTGTATTCCGTCCCTTGGCGCAATCTCTATCCAGTCACACTCTGATTAACAGCCGCTCTCCGGGACTAGGCTCTCCGACGGGATTATATGGGCAAGGGGAGGGCTCGATGGACCCTATTTATCTAATGGCGGGAAAAACCGAGGAAATTGTTCTCCCTTTTGACGATTCATATTTGATCCCTTAGCAAGTGACCATTAGCCAGGAGGACATCATGCCAACAAATGGCGGAGAAAGTATTTTTGAACTAAAGCACCAGACCGATCGGAAAATCAGCAAGGGGAGCTTTTTCCCCCTCGGTGCGGCGCCGGATCAGACCGGAGCGAATTTTGCCGTCTTTTCCCGCGATGCCCGCGAAAAGTACTTGTTGTTGTTCAACGATTCGAAGGCGCTCCCCAGCGATGTGATCCGCTTGGAATACCGGACCCGGTTCATTTGGCATGCGCATATCGAAGGGATTCGGGCCGGACAACTCTATGCCTTCAAGGTCCGGGGAGACTTCGATCCGGCTCAGGGTTTGCGATTCAACGAGCATAAGCTTTTGTTGGATCCTTATGCGAAGGCGTTCACGGGAAAATGCAGAAACATCGACAATCTTCTGCTGGCCTATGACGCCAACTCTGCGCTGAAAGACCTTACCTTGGATCCACGCGACAATACTGGGATCATGCCCAAGTGCATCGTTGTGGATGATGAGTTTGAATGGCAGAACGATCAACCCCCGGAAATCCCACTGGAAGAGCTGATCCTGTATGAAGTCCACATGAAAGGATTTACAGCCCACCCTTCCTCCGGCGTCAGCGAGCCTGGAACCTACCTGGGATTTGTGGAGAAGATTCCGCATCTCGTCGATTTGGGAATCAATGCAGTTGAGTTCCTTCCGGTGCATGAACATTACGTGGAAGATTTTCTGCTCGCCCGAGGATTAACCAACTATTGGGGATACAACACTCTCGGATTCCTCGCGCCGGAATCTTCTTACGGCACTTGCCATTCCGCGGGCGATCAAGTGGCGGAGTTCAAAACCTTGGTGAGAGAGCTCCACAAAGCCGGCATAAAAGTCATTCTCGATGTGGTTTACAACCACACGGCGGAGGGCAATGAACTGGGGCCCACTCTCGCTTTTAAAGGACTTGATAATCGAAGTTATTACCATCTGGGGGGGGTGCCCGAAGCTCCCGGACGATACTATATGAATTTTTCCGGCTGTGGAAACACTCTGGATGCCGGGCGGCCGCCGGTTATCCGTCTGATCATGGACTCCTTGCGCTATTGGGTGGAGGTCATGCATGTGGATGGTTTTCGGTTCGATTTGGCTTCGGTTTTGGGTCGAAGCGGCGAATTTCACGGCTTTGAAGGTTCTTCAGCTTTTTTCGATGTGATTTCACAGGACCCAATTTTGAATCGAGCGATTCTGATTGCCGAGCCGTGGGATATCGGCACTTACCAAGTTGGGAATTTCCCGGTCGATTGGTCGGAATGGAATGGCCGGTTCCGAGATACCATTCGCAAGTTTGGCAAAGGAGATCCAGGACAGTTGCCGGAACTGGGGTGGCGCTTAACCGGCTCAGCGGACCTCTATGGAGAAGATGGCCGATCTGCTTACAACAGCGTGAACTTTGTCAACTGCCACGACGGGTTTACTCTCTACGATCTGTTGGCCTACAATTCCAAACACAATGAAGCGAATGGGGAGGAAAACCGGGACGGGAGCAACGACAACTCTTCTTGGAATTGCGGGGTGGAAGGAGAAACCGACGATCGCGAAGTCCTGCGGCTCCGTAGACAACTGGCCAAAAACCAAATCTGTTATCTTCTTTTTTCTTCCGGCACCCCGATGCTTTTGGGCGGCGATGAATTTTTGCGCACTCAAAAAGGAAACAACAATGCTTACTGCCAGGACAACGAAATCAGTTGGTTTGATTGGACCCGGTTAGGGCCCAATGAGGATTTTGTCGATTTCTGCCGGAAGGCCATTGCTTTTACCCGCTACTACACGATTTTGCAGCAACGGAAATTTTACTTGGGGGTGGACCTGAATGACAACGGAGTCCCCGATTTTTCCTGGTTCGGGGACTTGCTCGACAAACCTGATTGGCAGTCGTTGGAGAACCGCACCATTTCTTTTCAGCTGGACGGCAGCGAAGAGGTTTCCGAAGCGGGGGATTACCGTCTCTTTTTGATCCTGAACGCCGATTACCGGCTGCATTCAACATGCCTTCCCCCTCTTGCCCCGTCCATGAAATGGTACCGCGCCATCGATACCAGCCTGCCTGCCGGAGAGGATTTCCTGGAGCATGACAATGAAATATTGATTAATCCGGCGGAGTATTATCTGGCCAATCCCAGAAGCACCATAGTCTTGGTAGGACGGTAAGGCGGACAGGGGGGCGAGTTTTCGTTTTCTCGATCCAACTGTCTATTTTCGTTTCGTACTAATTGTCAGAATGGTCGTCAAGATATTTACAAATTCTAAGGCAGACCATCCACCTCCGTGAAGAGTCCTGCAATAGTTTCCACTCCCACCAACATTGGGCTCTGTGGCGCATGGTCAAGGAGATCTCGAAAACGCAAAGGTAAAACTCCCAGGGGGATTCTTCAGTCGGAAAGGAGAGTCAGAAATGGACTTCATGGCTGGAACATCCCGCAAGGTGCGATCCCGACCGCTTTTAGACCTTATTGTTTTCTCCTTATTATTTCTACGTGTTTCTTCCGCCAATGCACAATGGTTCACGGGGACGGCTGAGTATTTTCCGGTGGGGACTTACCCGAATTCAGTCATTACGGCTGACTTCAATGGAGATGGGAAGCTCGATCTCGCTGTGGCCAATTCGGGGGTGGACCCCGCCTCAGGGGTGAATTCGGCAGGCTCCATTTCAATCCTGTTAGGATACGGCGACGGCACTTTTGCTCCAAAAGTCGATTATCCATCTGGCCTGAATTCCGTATCGTTGACTGCGGCAGACTTCAATGCTGACGGGAAACTGGACCTGGCTGTCACTAACTTCGGGTCGAATTCCATTTCCATTTTCCTGGGCAAGGGAGATGGCGCCTTTGCCCCCAAAAGTGATATTGCCGTCGGCCGGCCGCCGACATCGATCGCTACGGGCGACTTCAACCGGGATGGGAAAATAGACTTGGTTTTCGCCAACTTCCAAGACAATGCTTTCACACTCCTGCTGGGTAAAGGCGATGGTACTTTCCAGCCGGGAACAGAGTTTCCCGCAGGTGTTAAACCGGTGGGAATCGCCGTGGCGGATTTCAATGGTGACGGAATCTTGGATGTGGCTACATCCTGCATGGGAGATGATACACAAGGGATCAAGCCTGAGATTCACCTCGAGTTTGGAAACGGAGACGGAACCTTCGCCACACAAAATCAGAAGGGATTTGAAGTCAGTCTTGATCCAGTGTGGCTTATTGCGGCTGACTTCAACGGAGATGGCAGGATGGACCTGGCAGTCTCGACGGGTGATAGGATTTCTGTCCTGTTGAGCCAAGGGAACGGGACGTTTCTGCCCAATGAAGATTTTTACCTCGGTTCTTCACCCGGATCTGTAGCTGGCCTGGCTGCGGGAGATTGGAACGGCGACGGAAATCTTGATCTGGTGGCAGCCAGTGCGGATCCTGCTTCCATTTCTTTTTTACCTGGAAATGGGCGCGGGGGGTTTGTTGTTCGAAGCAACCCTATCGTATTGACGGGTAAACCCAATGGGATGGCAACCGGTGATTTCAACGGAGATGGACGAATGGACTTGGTTCTGACTAATGCAGCCTTGAATAACGTTACCGTAATTCGGAATGATTCCAGTACTTTGACCAGTATGGTCCCGATTGTCCTGTCGGTGGCCGGCGCCAACAACTCTTTCTACACATCGGAGATGACGCTCACAAATCGCGGAACGATTTCGTCCTGGGTCCACTTCAACTACACTCCAGCTTTTGGTGGAGGAACTGGAGGGGGATATTTCCAATTGGAAGCGGGGAAACAAAGCATTATACCCGATGCTATTGCCTTTCTTAAGGAGCACGGAGTCCCGATCCCGGATTTAAACAATAGCGGGGGGACATTGGGGGTGAGCTTTGCGAGTCTTTCCTCACCGTCAGCAGGGATCGTAACGGTGCGAACAACCACGATCACTCGGGATCCCATAGGGCGCGCGGGCCTCGCCTACTCTGACGTGCATACCGACACGTCAGCATTATGGGAAACCTCCTACCTTTGCGGGTTGCGACAGGATGATAAAGACCGCTCCAATGTCGCTGTCTTGAACGCTGGTAGCCCAGGCGATGGCACTGTAGAATTGCTTCTGACCTTGTTCTCCGGAGATCCCGCCAAGCCCTCTAGTCCATTCCAATACTTGGTTACGCTGGGTCCCGGCGAGTTTAAGCAGTTTAATCAGATACTCATATCCAATGGAGCTTCCATCCGCCAGGGTTTCATCAAGGTGGAACGATATAGCGGGACGGCCCCCTACTTTGCCTACGGGGTCATCAATGACCAGGCCAATTCCGACGGTTCGTTTATTCTTCCTACTCCGGCCACAGCGCAATGGGCCATTCACCGCTTGACCGTCCCCGTCATGGTCGAGACCGATAAATTCTCAAGCGAGTTGGTCTTGACAAACCTCACCTCAATCGAAAGAACCGTTCAGTTAGATTATGTGGCGGAGGCCGTCACTTCTGCCAATCATACTGCCAGTCTTCGAATCTCGCTTAAGCCGACTGAACAAATCATCATCCCCGGCTTCGTTCAATACCTCAGGGACCACGGTGTCGATGGCGTTGCGCCTGCTGGCTCTACCATTGCGGGTGCTGTTTTTGCGACAGTTGAGCCCGATGAGATTGGAGATGCCACCGGCCTATTTATCAATGGACGAACCTCGACACCGGGTGGTGGAGGCCGTTTTGGACTGTTCTATTCGGCGGTTCCTGAAGGCCAAACGGCTCAGACGACGGCCTGGCTTTATGGTCTTCAACAAAATGCGGAGAACCGGACGAATCTAGCGTTGGTCAATACGGGAGAAAAAGATAACAGCACTGATATATTCAAGATCGAATTGTTCGACGGTGCAACAGGATCAATGGTTAAAACCATCAACAATGTCGAGGTGGAAGCCCGGAGGTGGCTCCAGCTCAACACGATTCTGACGCAGGCTCCGGGGACAACACAGGGCTACGCCAAGATTTCGCGGGTCAGCGGCAACAATCCATTCATCGCCTATGCGGTAATCAACGATGGGGCAGCGCCTGGACTACGCAGCGGAGACGGAGCCTTCATTGCCATGGAGCGCAGGGACTAGACTGTTCGGGCCAGGGCTATCGTGGATCAAAGACTCCTTGCTGTTGGGTAGGATTATGTCTCCCACTCGGATCAGGGTTTGAGTTTGCTTGCTTCTGGACAAAGGCTGGCACCCACCCCTTCTGCCTAGGGCTAATTTCCGATTGTTTCTCAGGCTGCTTTTTGTTGTGGCGCTCCTATGCCCCTCTATTTTTAAATTCCTCTGGATTCGGCGTTATTCATCCAGGGCTGTCTTCCCACAATATTTGTTCCATTGAATTCCACCCGGACTTTGGTTTGTGATATAAATCAGTTCATGTAGAAAAAAGGGGGAAGGGTCCATGCAACGTTCAAAGATGGAAAAGCCCAATTTTTCCCGAAGTGATTTTCTCAGAGCGGCAGCCACCTTATCGGTGACGGCCTGGAGCCGTTCTGCGTCGATCCTGAATGCCGCGGAGCGAGACAACTTGCCCGAAGAGTCAGGAACGACAGCTAACCCGGCAAAGAAAAAATTTGTTGCCATTCAGGTCGGCGCAGTCTCGTTTGTAGATGAAGGCGTCGAGAAAGTGCTGGACATTTTTCAAGAGCGGGGACGGATCAATGCGCTGATGCTGGCTGTTTTTACCTATGGACGGGGCATTGCCGGACGCCAGGTTCCCGGTCAGCCATTGCCCGATCATGGTGCGCAAGAATATGACACAAAAAATTTCCATGGCGGAAGCTATGCGGCCATTCATCCACAATATTATGGTAAAACTTCGCTGAGAGATTTCAGGGCCCCGGACCTGGGAGATTTTGACCTGTTGGCTGCTGTATTGCCCAAGGCCAAGGCACGAGGGATGCAGTGCTATTGTTGGCTGGAGGATGTGTACAACCCGCACCTACTGCCCGGATTTGCTCAAGTGGCCGAAGTTGACATTTATGGCCGGCGCACGGACCGGGCTTGTCTTAATCATCCCGAGATACGTCATTTTTTGTCCGGTTTGGTGGAAGACTACATTAAATCGTATGAGGTGGATGGCATTATGTGGGGTTCTGAACGGCAGGGGCCGCTCAACAATGCCATCGGAGCGCACCATGGTGAATTTGACGAACGGGCTTCGCTAACCTGTTTTTGTGAGCACTGCCGCCAGAAGGGGAGAGAACGGGGAATCAATGTCGAACGGGCTCAACAGGGATTATTGGAATTGGATCGCTTTGTCCAGGCGGCCCTGGAGGATCAAAGACCGAACGACGGCTATTTTGTTACTTTCTGGCGCCTGCTGTTGAAATACCCGGAAATTCTGGCTTGGGAGAATTTCTGGTCGGACAGTCAGCATGAGAATTATGGCGAAATCTATGGAACAGCAAAGGCGATTGACAGCCGCATTCAAGTGGGCTGGCACATTTGGCACAATAACTCCTTCAGCCCATTCTATCGCGCGGAACAGGATTATGCCTCACTGCGGCATTGTTCGGACTTCTTAAAAGTTGTCATGTATAACAATTGCGGAGGCCCACGGATGGTCGAGTTCCTGAGAAATCTCCACACCACGATTTTCCGCGATGCCAAGCCCGAGGAAACCCTGCCGTTCTACTATCGTCTCATGGGCTACAATGGGGAGGCCGGCTTTGATAAGCTGCCATCCACCGGACTTTCGGCTGATTATGTGGCGCGGGAAACCCGGCGGGCGGTTGTGGGGGTGAATAAGGAAGTTGCCATCTATCCGGGAATCGACATTGACATTCCCACGGGGAAAAATGAAAAGAAGACTCAACCAGCCGATGTCAAAGCCGCGGTGAAAGCTGCTTTATTCTCGGGGGCATCCGGAGTCATTCTTTCCCGGAAATATTCGGAGATGCGTCTTGCCAACTTGAGTGCGGCGGGAGATGCATTAAAAGAATTCGGGATTTAAAATACCGATTTTCTCCTCGCGAGTTCCTCTGGATGGCAGCCTCATTTCAACGGGAACAAAAACAGGAACGCCCTCCATCTCATAATGTTGCATCATTCAAGTTTTTTCCATGATTCATTGCTTGATCCAGGATTCCAGATTTCATCCATATGAGAATCCTCTAGCTGGTTTTTAAAATTCATCAAAGGGAGCCCCCTATTCTTTGTAGAGGGCTGACTTTTCAGGAGGTTTTCATGAGTTTGCGGATTCTCCATATTCTCGCGGCTCTGAGCGTCTCGTTGACTTTTTTGGCGCCCCTTGGCGTATCGGAAGATCGGCCTCTGTTAGGCTTCAGCAAGGAAGGGGCCTTACAACAACGCGCTCTTGAAACCCGGTTCGATTCTCGGATCCGAAAAGAAAACCTCGGCCAGTGGATGAAATTATTGGCCGCCAGGCCCCACCATCTGGGCTCCCCTTACGGGAAGCACGATGCGGAGTTCATCGCTTCGCAATTTCGTTCCTGGGGGTACGACACCCAGATTGAAGAATTCCAGGTGCTTTTCCCGACTCCACAAGTGCGTTTGTTGGAGATGATGGCGCCGGCAAGATACACGGCCCGGTTGCAGGAGCCGCCTCTCCAAGAAGATTCCACCTCCGGCCTGGTGTCAGAGCAGCTCCCCATCTATAACGCATATTCAATAGATGGGGATGTCACGGGGAAGCTGGTCTATGTCAATTATGGCGTCCCTGAAGACTATGAGGTCCTGGCGGAGCGAGGGATCGACGTTGCAGGGAAAATCGTAATTGCGCGTTATGGCGGATCGTGGCGCGGCATCAAGCCCAAGGTGGCGGCTGAGCACGGGGCTGTTGGGTGTATTATTTATTCCGATCCGAAGTCGGACGGTTACTTCCAGGGAGATGTCTATCCCAAAGGCGCCTGGCGCAACGATCAAGGCGCGCAACGTGGGTCCGTGCTAGATATGCCGCTCTATCCCGGCGATCCGCTGACTCCTTCCGTTGGCGCCACCAAAGATGCCAAGCGAATCTCGATCAAAGAGGCCTCCACGCTCACCAGAATTCCCGTCCTGCCGATTTCCTATGCGGATGCTCTCCCATTTTTAAGGGCTTTAGAAGGCCCGGTTGCCCCGGAATCGTGGCGGGGAGCTCTCCCAATTACCTACCACCTTGGTCCCGGGCCAGCAACCGTTCATCTCACTCTAAAATTTAATTGGGACCTTGTCCCAGCCTTTGATGTCATCGCCAAAATATATGGAGCCGAAGAGCCCGACCAATGGATTATTCAAGGCAACCATCACGATGCCTGGGTCTATGGGGCGGATGATCCCGTCAGCGCCTTGGTGGCTTTGATGGAAGAAGCCCGCGTGATTGGGGAATTATTGAAAAGTGGATGGAAACCGAAACGCACCCTGGTGTTTGCCGCCTGGGACGGCGAAGAAGTGGGATTATTTGGTTCCACCGAATGGGCCGAAACACACGCTGCTCTGCTCAAGAAAAAAGCTGTGTTGTACATCAATACAGACTCAAACGGCCGGGGATTCTTATCGGTGGGCGGATCTCACACCTTGGAAAAATTCATGACAGAAGTCGCTCAGGATGTCATCGATCCAGAGAAGAAGGTCCCGGTCGGCGCTCGTGCCAGAGCGTTTCAGATCGTCAACGGCACCCAGGAAGAGCGACATGAAGCCAGAGAGCGGGCTGATGCACGCATCGAAGCACTTGGCTCGGGATCGGATTTCACCCCGTTCCTGCAACACTTGGGGATTGCTTCGCTCAACCTGGGGTATGGAGGAGAAAGCGAGAGTGGCTCTTATCATTCCATTTATGATTCGATCGATCACTACCGGCGATTTGTCGATCCGGGTTTTGACTATGGAGCTACACTCGCGCAGACCACGGGCCGGGTGGCCTTGCGCTTTGCCAATGCTGAGCTGTTGCCTTTTGAATTTGGCAACTTCGCCGAAACCCTGGGAAAGTATGTCAAGGAAGTCATCCAGCTGGCGGATCGCCTGCGCGAGGAGACTCAAGAGAAAAACTTGCAAATTGCGGATAAAACCTTGGAGAAGGTTTTCGATCCGACAAAGCCCTACGTAATTCCCCGGCCTAAATCTCCCGTTCCGCACCTGAACTTTGCCCCGCTCGAAAACGCCTTGGCTCGGCTGCAGGAAAGTACCCGTGGCTACGGATTGTCCATGAAAGCACTTTCTGGCAGCGAACAAGCGATTTCCGTCAAAACCCGCAATTCCATCAATGCGATTCTCCAAAGTGCGGAAGGCTCTTTGACGCGTGAGGAAGGATTGCCCCGGCGTCCCTGGTTCAAACATCAAATTTATGCGCCAGGCTTTTACTCAGGGTACGCCGTCAAAACGTTGCCGGGTATTCGCGAGGCCATCGAAGAGCGTAAATGGAAAGAAGCCGAAGAGCAGGTGGAAATTGTCGCGAGAACTCTCGAGGATTTTTCCCACAGAATTGATCAGGCGCGCCAGTTGGCACAAATCCCGTAGAGGCCCATTACTTGAGGCCGCGGTTATTCCGCGAGAAAATGCATTGAATAATGCGGGAGGAACTATAGCGGTTCTTTTACCCTGGCTTCATGGGGGACCTGCAATGGACATGAGCATCTCTCGTGGCAATAGGGATATGGGGGAAAATACAAACGCCTTTCCAATATAGGTTGACAAACAAAAAATTGAGATAATATTATAATGCTGTAATTATAGGATAATACATTAAATGTGGTCCATTTTCGTATTTAAGTGGGGGGAGGGCGCGTGACTAAATTTCCTCACAGCCCGAGAAAGCCAGGACGAGCAGGTGTAACATTTGCGAGAAATTTGGCCGACTTCCCGTCGGATCCGGAGCAATAGATGGCTAGAGAAAAAATTCGTGTCGGCATAATTGGTTTGGGGCGCGCGGGCATGATCCATGCGCGTAATTTTGCCGCGGCGGTTCCGGAGGCGGAGCTGGCCCTGGTTGCGGATTCAAATCCGGAATCTCTGGAAAATGCCCTCCAGGAAATTCATCCCGAAAAGTGCCTGACCCAGTGGCAGGAGGTTTTTTCCGAGAAGGATATAGATGCGGTCGTCGTTGCCACCCCTACGGATTTGCATAAGGATATTGTGGTCGCAGCGGCCCAATCCGGGAAACACATTCTTTGCGAAAAACCCATGGCTCTGAATAGCGGGGAATGTGCACTCATGATAGACGCCGTGGAAAAAAGCCGGATCAAACTTCAACTTGGTTTCATGCGCCGGTACGACCGGAATTTCCTGGAGGCCAAAGAACGCATCGGGCGCGGTGAAATCGGCGAAGTCATCCTGGTCAAGTCGCTGACACATGGTCCCAGCATCCCCAAACCCTGGCAATACGATATTGCTCGCAGCAATGGCCCGCTGGCCGAAGTCAACAGCCACGATATCGATACGCTGCGCTGGTTTGCGGAAAGTGAATTCAAGACGGTATATGCGATTGGGGGGAATTATCGTTGTCCCGAGGCCCGCCTGAATTTCCCGGATTTCTACGATAATGTGGTGCTCACCGCCAGCTTTGAGAATGGGAAACAGGGATTGATTGGTGGAGCTGTCGCGGTCCGGTATGGATATGATTCACGGGCGGAAATCGTCGGGAAGGATGGAGTATTGTTCATCGGCAGCCTGGATGCCACCAATGTGGTCTGCTGCAGTTCTGGAAAGGGGGCCGTGAAATCGATTGTGCCCAGTTGGCGCAATCTGTTCATGGAAGCGTATTTGACCGAGGATCGGGATTTTATTCGCTGCATCCTGGACGACCGAATTCCCAGGGCGACTGGCTTGGATGGCAAGAAAGCAGTGGAAGTGGTCAATGCCGGAAATCGATCCATCCTGGAAAAGCGCCCCATTGAATTGATCAATTAGAGAGGACCAATGAAAGCAGCGTTTTTATATGGGCAGGAAGATCTGCGCTTGCAGGAAACGCAAGTTCCGCCCATTCAGGAGACGGAAATTTTGCTGCGCGTTCAAGCAGCCTCCCTCTGCGGCACGGATTTGCGAATGTACAAGAGCGGGCACAAGTTCGCGACCCCCGAATCTCCTCTTATCATCGGCCATGAGATGAGCGGAGTTATTGCGGCAGTAGGGGAAAAAGTGTCTCATTTTCGAGAAGGGACGCGGGTGATTGTCGGTCCGAATCTTGGATGCGGGTATTGTGAACTTTGCATCAGCGGCAACACGCATTTATGCTCTCGATACCAGGCATTGGGGATCCACCTTCATGGGGCCTTTGCGGAATATGTGCGCATTCCCGAGGCGGCCATTCACCAGGGAAACATTTTTGAAATATCCGCCAGCCTGCCTTGGACTGAAGCTTCGCTGATTGAGCCCCTGTCCTGTGTGTACAATGCCTTTGAGCGAGCCCAGATCCGGCCGGGAGATACCGTGCTCATCTTTGGAGCCGGACCCATTGGCTTGATGCATGCCAAGATGGCAAAAATGGCGGGGGCCTCACAGGTCATGATCAGTGACCCCAATCAAACCAGATTGAAGGAATGCACGCTTTTAGACCCTTCCTTCATTTCCATCTCCGGCGGGGAAATCAAACCGCAAATCCTGGAGCGAACGCGAGGCAGGGGGATTGATGCCACAATTGTGGCCTGCCCCGCTCCGGTGGCGCAGCAATTGGCGCTGGAAATGGCCGCTATCAATGGACGAGTAATTTTCTTCGGCGGACTTCCATCAGACAAAAGCATCGTTCCCTTGGACACCAACCTGATCCATTACAAACAGATCCTCGTTACCGGGACGACCAAAGCCAGTCTGCAACATATCCGGAAGACTCTCGATTTGTTGGAGAGCCGTCTCATTCGGGTAGATGATCTCATTCGTGACCGCTATGCGATTGATCAAATCGGAGAGGCAATGGCAAAGCTGGCGGAAGGCCGGGGTCTCAAACACACCATCGTTTTTGGAGCCTGAGGACCGGAGGGGGAAGAAATTGCTGAGGGCTCGGGATAGCTAAGAATCATTAAAAGAGCAAACGATGAACGAAAAAAACATTATAGGCGTGGATATTGGGACACAAGGGACCAAGGTCGCCCTGTTCGCTGAATCAGGAAAATGTTTGGCGACCGCTTTTAGAAAATCCCGACTGCACAAGGGTGGGGAAGGGGAGGTGGATGAGGACCCGGAATTTCAGGTGGATACAGTTTGCCAGGTTATTAAGAGCTGTGTGACCCTAGCCAATCAGGAAATTCAGCCGGTGGCGGCGATTGCCCTGAGCGGTCAGATGGCGGGCATTCTGGGCGTTAACCGGGACGGAAGAGCCGTGACTCCCTATGATTCGTGGCTGGACACCCGCTGTGCCCCCTATATTGCCCAGATGAATCAATCCGCGGGCAGTGAGATTGTGGTGAAGACCGGTGGGCCCGTCAGCTTTAATCATGGCCCAAAAATCCTCTGGTGGATGAGTCAGCGGCGTAAAATTTTCCGTTCGATCAAAGCCTTCGTCCAGCCAGGCGGTTATGCGGCCATGCGGCTTTGTGGCCTCAAAGCCAAAGAGGCATTCATCGACAAGACCTACCTGCATTTCAGCGGGTTTGCGGACAATCGCCAGGGATGTTGGGATGCCTCGCTTTGCCGCCAGTTCGATCTGGAGATGGACCTGCTTCCGCGGATTGTCAATCCGTGGGAAATTGTGGGAGAGGTGACGAGTTCGATGGCCCGTCGTTGCGGGCTGCGAGCCGGGGTCCCGGTGATTGCCGGTTGCGGGGATACCGCCGCCTCGTTTCTGGGAAGCGGGGCGACTCGGGAGGGGATTTGTGTAGATGTTGCCGGAACTGCCTCCGTATTTGCTGCCACCACAAAAGCTTTCCGCCCGGATGAACAGGGCCGGATTCTCAGCTGTGGACAGGCCGCCACGCCCGGCCTTTGGCATCCCTATGCTTACATCAATGGTGGGGGAATGAATCTGGAGTGGTTTCGTGAATGTCTTGGTGCCTGCGGCTCGAGAGCGGTTTCCAAAAAGGGATTTGCCGACCTCGACCACCGAGCTGCACTTCTATCCCCCAACGAACTCCCCCTATTCATTCCGCATTTGGGCGGGCGGGTCTCTCCAAGTTGGCCCCATCTGCGCGGCGCCTGGGCAGGACTCAACTGGACTCACACTCCATTGCACTTGTGGCGCTCCATGCTGGAAGCGGTGGCCCTGGAGTACGGCATTTACAAGCGCACCCTCCTCCGACTGTACCCCGGCCTACGTTTGACTGAGGTTCGCGTAGTCGGAGGCGGAGAAAAAAGTGAACTCTGGAATCAAATCAAGGCCGACGTTTTGGAAAGCCGGGTCATCCAAATCGATCGGACGGAGGGCGCCCCCATGGGCGCCGCGCTGCTGGCCGCTCATGGGATTGGCCTGATCGAAGATTTGGACAAAACCGCAAGGCAATGGATTGCCGTCAACAGAGTCTTCCAGCCTTCCCGCCGGCTCTCCTCCCATTATCGAAAACGGCTGAATCGATATGAGGATCTGCTTAAAATTCTCAATGCTTGGAGCGAAAGATGAGTTCCAGCCGGTATAAGGAAGCTGAGATCCCCACTATTTACTTCATTGGCGTAACGACGGCAAAGTCATCCATCATGGATGTATTCCCAAAATGGGCTCATTGTCTGGGTTTGGAAAATTCCATAATCAAGGGATTTGACTTCGTTCCCCATGACACTCCGCAAAACTATCGGGAAGTTGTTTCCTTCATCAAGTCTGATCCACTCTCGCGGGGAGCACTGGTTACAACTCACAAAATCGACCTGCTGAAGGCCTGCCGGGACCAATTTGATGAATTGGATGAATATGCGGAATTGATGGGAGAAATCAGCTCGATTTCCAAGCGCGATCACCGATTGGTGGGCCACGCCAAGGATCCTATTTCTAGTGGCCTGGCCTTGGAAGCATTTATTCCCCCTCGACATTGGGAACAGACCGGAGCGGAAGTCTTCGTCATGGGAGCCGGCGGCTCCGCCATCGCAATTACCTGGTATCTGATGAAAGAGGAGCATGGGAAAAACCGGCCGAGCAGAATTTATGTCGCCAATCGCAGTCTGCCCAGGTTAGGAGAAATTAAGCACATCCACGAAAAATTGAATTCCGGCGTGCCGGTAGAGTATTGTCACACCCCATCCCCTGATTTGAGCGACGACATAATGTGTCGTCTCAAACCTGGATCCATGGTCATCAATGCCACGGGTTTGGGCAAGGATGCGCCGGGATCCCCTTTGACTGACGAGGCTCTTTTCCCCTTGAATGGGCTGGTGTGGGAATTCAATTACCGTGGTGACCTCCATTTCCTCGAACAAGCTCGCCTGCAACAGAAAGAACGCAACCTTCACGTTGAGGATGGCTGGATCTACTTCATCCATGGCTGGACGCGTGTTGTTGCTGAAGTGTTCCGCATCGACATCCCGGTGAAAGGATCCTGGTTTGATGAACTCTCTCGCATCGCAGCCGCAGTGAGGAAATGAGAAATGAACATGCTCCAAACGGACAATGTCCATCCCTTTAGTGTCGAGCTTGATCTTGAACTAGGATTGATGAACGGAGCCACGAGTCATCTGGTCCGCCGGGCCTCAGATATGCGAGGCCATTATTTTGATACACTGGCGCTGGAGAAGTTGATTGACGAACACAATGATCCGGTGCATTACGAGGTTTTTGAAATCCCCGTGCCCAACAGTTACGGACACTTGATGTATTGTATCAGCACGCTTCATCCGGGAAGGGTGGGTGACGAGTTTTTCATGACGAAGGGACATTACCATCAGGTGGCGAATACGGCTGAAATCTACCTCTGTCTGCGGGGCGAAGGCTTCATGTTGATGAAGACCTCGGAAGGGCAGTGCCACGCAGAAAAAATGACTCGCGGGCGAATGGTTTATGTGCCGCCGCGCTGGGCACACCGCTCCGTCAACGCCGGAGCTGACCGGCTGACCAGCTTCTGTGTTTATCCGGCCGAGGCCGGGCATAATTACGGAGATATCGAGCGGGAAGGTTTTTCCCTGCGGGTTTTTAATCGGAACGGGCAATGTGTGATCGAGTAATTAGAGTCTTTCTTTGCGGCTTTGATCAAAGCTGCAGCGCAGACCCGCAATGGTGATCTGCCCTGGCGGGCCTGCGGAATTTGGGGAGTTTGCTTAAGCCGCTAAAGTCGACGATTTTGAGCAAGATTTGAATTGGTCCAGTTGTAAGTCCCTATAAGCTCGAGACGAAGTCTCGCTAAGCAAAAAGCCGCGGAGTCTGTGAAGCGACTCCGCGCTACAATCGCAGCCAATCAATTCAATTTCTCTGCTAAAGTCAACTTCGCGGCAGGGATTTCCAAAGGAGGATTCATGAAAATACATTTGGTTCCCGTTTACTTCGATCCGGGCAGAGATAAGGATTTTGACGTTCAATTGCAGGTTTTGAAAGGCCTATTAGCTGATCAAGTGGAGTTTTTGGCGCCAGCACCTTTGGGGACGAGGCTGCCGAACGCCGATGCCGCGATCTTCCCGCAATTGCTGGGCGAAGCTTACCGAAGTGTAGCGGCTTTCAAATCGATCGAACTGCCCATCTTGATTGTGACCTCTCAATTTGGGACTTTGTCGATGTGGGATTGGGAAATCATTCGATACCTCAAATCAGAGGGCGTTGCCACGATTGCCCCCTATACCTTGGAGCAGACCAAAATCATCTGCAATGCATTGCGGGTGAAAAGGGAGTTGAACGATACCAAATTCCTAGTCTATCAGGACAATCCAGGGGATGGCGCCCAGGCCAGCATTTTTAAGCGTTTCTACTGGTGGGAAGATGAGTGTTCGGAACGCATGCGGGACAAGTTCGGGGTCACAATTGTCAAACGGAGCTTTCGGGAATTGGGCGCCCGCGCCAAGACGATTTCGGATTCAGAGGCAGCGAACACCTGGAAAAAGCTTGAACAGCCGACCGATGGGATTTCTAGCCAAGCGCTCAACAACGCGCTCAAGCTCTACCTTGCGGTAAAAAAAGACTTGGAGGAAGACACCAGCATTCGGGCCGTCGGAATTAACTGCCTCAATGAGTCGCATTTTTCGGATACAACCCCTTGCCTGGCTTGGAACCTGCTCTTTCAGGAAGAGAAGTATTTGTGGGGGTGCGAAGCCGACACAGTCTCGATGCTCACCAAATACCTGCTTTATCATTCTCTGAATGCTCCAATTATGATGACGAATCTGTATCCGTTCCTCCTGGGGGACGCGGCGCTGAAGCACGAACGCATCGAAAAATTTCCTGAAGTGGCGGATGATCCTGCCAATTATATGTTAGTGGCGCATTGCGGCTACATGGGGGTAATCCCGAAACCATTCAGTACAGAGTGGACTCTCCGGAAGAAAGTGCTGGCCATTGTTGACGAGAATGCCACGGCGATCGATGCCCGCCTGCCCGCGGGCGGCATCACTTTGGCGAAGCTGCAGCCGACGTTTCAGGAAATGATGGTGCTGGAAGGGAGCCTCACCGGCTATGTGCAGTATCCGGGTTCGGACTGCCGCAACGGGGGTGTGATCAAGGTTCGCGACGGACACCGCACGCTTGCATCCCTCTATTCACACCATTACCTCCTGATGACTGGCTATCATCTGGCTAATCTCCGGCCGGTGGCTCAGGTTTTTAATCTCGGGATTGATGAAATATAACTGGGCGGCACCTTCTGACGAGTCCACACCCATCCAAAGGAGAGAGCCATGATGAAAGTGGGAATTGACAGCTACTGTTACCATCGCTACTTTGGAGAGATTTATCCGGACCAAAGCGATCCGGGCCAAAGATGGACATTTCTCGATTTTGTCCGGCGGGCCGCTGAATTACAAGTGGATGGAGTTTCGCTTGAATCCTGCTTCTTCGAGAGCCAGGAGAAAAACTGTCTAGCCGAGATGAAAGCGGTCCTGGACGAAAAGGGATTGGAACGGGTGCTTGCCTGGGGCCACCCAAACGGCTTGGAGGCGGGACGCAACCAGCAGGCCTGGCAAGAGATGAATTTTCTGATCCCGCACGCCCGCTATTTGGGGGCCAACATCATGCGGATTGTGGCTTCTTCCCTTCAATTCCGCTATGAGCCGCATGCCCCCCAAATCGAAGCCGTAGTGAAAATGCTCAAAGAGAGTGTGAAAATTGCCGAAGACCATGGAGTGGTCCTGGCGATTGAAAATCATATCGATTACTCCTCGTTGGAAATTTATGAAATTTTGGAGCGCGTCGGGTCCTCGTCACTCAAAGTGAACTTTGACACGGGCAACACACTGCGCATGATGGAAAACCCCGTCGAAGCCGCCCGGCGTCTTGGTCCTTACACGGTGGCTACTCATACCAAGGATTTGGATGCCTGCCGATATATTCCTCCGGAAGAGTGGTATTTCTTTTCTTCCGTGCCGGTTGGCACAGGACTAATCGATATGCCGGGAGTCGTGAAAGCCCTTCAAGAAAGCGGCTATACCGGTGTTCTGGCCGTGGAGAGCGATCACCACAAAGACAATCAGGACGAGGACCAGTTGGTCGCCCAGAGCATTTCTTACCTGAAGGGATTGTTGAAGCAGATGAATCTGGATTTATAAACTCAGGGCTCGAAAATAAATTGCCGCTACAACTAAACTCCCCTCCTTACTCAAGGAGGGGTCGTCCGTCAGCAGACGGACGGGGGTGGTTGAAGCTTTGAAGTCACCGGTTACCACTGAAGTCCGTGAATACTCTCAAAGCTGTCTCGACAGTACAAACCTCTGTGGCTGGGCGAATCTTTCGCACCACCCCGGCCTCGACTATGTCTCGGCCACCCCTTCCGCCAGGGGGGATTTAATAACCTCGTCCGAGAAGGGGAATTTTGAGCCGGATTTTTATTTACGCTCCCTCAGGATGGAGCTCTTTAGAGAACAGCTATGGCCGGGAAAATTCTGATTACTCCACGATCCGTCACACAAAACGGACACCCTTCGTTTCGGCGCCTCAAGGATGCCGGTTATGAAACCATATTTTGCAGTCCGGGCAAATTGCCGGACGAAGAGGAATTGATGCGTTTGCTCCCGGGATGCGTAGGGTATCTCTGCGGCATCGAGACGGTCAACGGGAGACTGCTGAGGGCTGCTCCAGAATTGCGAGTGATCAGCCGCAATGGAACCGGCGTTGACAATATCGATCTGGATGCGGCGCAAGCCCAAGGGATTTGCGTGCTTCGAGCTGATGGGACAAACGCTCGCGGCGTGGCGGAATTGACGATGGCCTTGATCCTGGCGCTGATTCGTTCCATCCCCTATTCCGATCACGGAATAAAGCAGGGTGAATGGGAACGCAAAATCGGCTTCGAGCTGTCCGATCGGACACTTGGCCTGGTGGGGTGCGGAAAAATTGGACGGCTGGTGGCAAAATTCGCTCTCGATTTCGATATGAGGGTGCTGGCATATGATCCTTGCCCGGATCTGGAATTTAAACCGTCCGAGAGATTTTCCTTTGCCTCAATGGATCAGATCTGGACTTCAGCCGACGTCCTTAGTCTTCATTGTCCTCCATTGGAAGGAGATCGTCTCCTGATCGATCACGGAACAGTCGCCAAATTTAAGAAGGGAATTTTCCTGGTCAATACCGCGCGAGCCAGTTTGCTGGATGAGGAGGCCATCTTGAGCGGGTTGGAGTTGGGGCAGATTGCGGGAGCGGCTCTGGATGTCTTCAGAGAGGAGCCTCCTCGGGACATGCGCCTGGCAAAGCACCCCAGTATCATTGCCATGCCGCATTGTGGCGGTTACACGCGCGAGAGTGTGGATCGGGCTATCTCCGTTGCAGTCGACAACCTGCTGCAGGCACTGGGGGTGGGTCGGGATGGACCTGGCTAATGTGTGCCATGATGCCATGACGCTTATCAGGAGAAGAGGATGGGGGATGAGTTCGCCGCTTCTAATTGAGAAATGTCCAGCAGAACAAGCCCGAACCCAGTTGGCACAAGGGATAGTTGCCTTGAGGTGGTTAGGGCAGGCGGGTTTTTTCTTCCAATGGAACGGTCTAAACTTGATGATTGATCCCTACCTGTCGGACTCTCTGGCCCGCAAATATAAAGGAACCCCATTGCCGCATCTTCGGTGCATGCCGATTCCAATTCAACCCCAGACCGTGCGCAATCTTGACTGGGTGTTGTGTACGCACCGGCATTCCGACCACATGGATCCGGACACTCTTTCGGCGCTGTCGCAGGCGAATCCGGGCTGCCGCTTTGTGGTGCCGGGCGCGGAGCGGGAACAGGCCCTGGCTATCGGATTACCGCCAGCGCGTACTTTCTTTGTGAATGCTGGAGAAGAACTGCAGCTGGCTGAAAAAGTATCGCTAATGGTCATGGCTTCTGCCCATGAGCAGATTAGATTCAATCCGCAAGGGGAGCACCACTACCTGGGATATATCCTCTCCTTTGGCGGTATAAGTTTTTATCACTCCGGAGATTGCATTCCATATGCCCATTTGGCGGAGGCTCTGCTCGCACGGCAAATCGACGTGGCGCTGCTGCCCATCAATGGGCGCAGCGCATATCTCTCCGGCCGCGGGATTCTCGGCAATTTCACTTTTGATGAAGCCGTGGCGCTGTGCCGCGCGGCTCAAATCCAATTCTTGATTTGCCATCACTGGGGGATGTTTGAATTCAATACCATCGACCCCAATGTGGTGAGCTCTCGGATTGCGAATCAGGCGAGGGGCGTGACTTGCTATCTTCCAGCCGTTGCGGAGGCCTTGCTATTCGCCAGATCATCGAATGTTGTTTGAAGAAGGAATAATAAATTACTGGAGGTTCTCATGAAATCGCAAACTCTGACCCGCCGTGGTTTCTGTGCCGCTGCCAGCTGGGCAGCCCTGAATGCCACCCTGTACTCACAGACCATTTCGAAACCGCGCTCGTTGCGGTTGGGCGGTCCTGTCTTTCTCAAGACGGATGACCCCGTTGAATCAGCGCATGAACACAGGCGTCTGGGCTATCGTGCCGCTTATTGTCCGGAGGTGGATCTTAAAGACAGCGGCAGGATTGCAGCAATCCGAAAAGCCTTCGCCGCGCAGGACGTCATCATTGCCGAAGTGGGCGCCTGGAAGAATATGCTCGACGCTGATCCGCAAAAGCGCCGGGCCAATCTTGATTATGTCGCCAATCAGCTCGCCCTGGCGGAAGCGGTGGGCGCTCTCTGTTGTGTGGACATTGCCGGTTCGTTCAATCCCAAGGAATGGGATGGGCCGGATCCGCGGAATTACTCTAAAGAGTTCATCGATGCCACGGTTGAAAACTGCCGCAAGGTGATTGATGCCGTTAAGCCGAAGCGGGCAAAATTCACGCTGGAGATGATGCCATGGGCCATCCCGGACGGGCCGGAAAATTATCTTCAACTCATAAAAGCCATCGACCGCCCGGCCTTCGCCGTGCATGTAGACATGTGCAACATTGTCAACACCGCTGACCGATTTCTGCGGAATGCCGCCTTGACTGAAGACTGCTTTAAGAAGTTAGGACGCTGGATTGTGTCGTGCCATGCGAAGGACCTGAAGGGAGAGCGAGTGGAGTCTGCCGCTCCTGGCTTGTTTCAAGCAGGCTGGAAACAGCGGCCAGTTCAGGAGACTGTGCCCGGACGCGGGAAAATGGATTACCGGGCCTACCTTCGCGCCATTGCGGCCTATGCACCCGCCGCGCCCCTCCTGCTGGAGCACCTGAGCACTGCGGAAGAATATGATGAAGGCAGAAACTTCATCCTGAAGGTGGGAACTTCAATCGGCCTATCCTTTTCCTGAGCACAGCAGCCGGCAAATCTTCCGACCGCTGTGTCCCCGGTCGATGGACGCCTGTCCTCATTATCTGAATATTTTCTGTATGAGCGGCCCAAATCTGCCTCAAATCTGGCATGGATGCCCCGGTTGAATGGCAGCCCGCTCCATTCTGGAGGACCTACACATGAGGTTCAATACTTCTTCAACCAGCCAGCCACTCCGACAAAATGGAGCTGGAATTTCCCGACTTCAGTTCCTGGGCATGTCGGCTGCCACTTTATGTGGGCTGGGTGTAACGGCTGTGCCGTTGCGAGCTTCTATGGATGCAGGGTATTCCAAACTGAAACTGGGCATTTCTACCCTCGGGTTTTCCAGCCACACGAACGCGGCGCTTGCGAAGGAAATCGCCGAAGCAGGCATCCGCGTCGTCCAGCTTTTTCTCAACCAGACCGACAGCCGGTTTTGGAACTATAATGGCCGTGCGGATGTCTCGGCCTTGACTCCTGCCCGCTGCCGGGAAATCGCCGCCACTTACAGAGATGCTGGGATCTCTATCCACAGTATTGGTGTTTACACAAACCTGATCCATCCCGAAGCGGCAGAACGGAAGGCGAATCTTGATTACTTTGAAGCCATGATAAATGTCGGTGGGCACATGGGCGTTCAAAAGTTTATCAGTGAGGCTGGACACTTTCGCCATCCGAAAGAACCCGAGCCGGAGGTCCCGTTCTATTTTCAAGACGAAGTCTGGCCGCAAATGATTGCCACCGTGCACCGACTAGCCGCTACCGCCGAGAAATATCAGGCCAAGGTATTATTGGAGCCGTTTTTCCGTGGCTTTTTTGCCAGCGCAAAACGACTGCGCATGTTCCTGGAGGAGGTGCGGTCGCCCTTCGTTGGTGCTTTGCTCGACCCTGCCAATCTCATTGAGGTGAACGACCTGGACGAGATGTTTCAACAGCTAGGATCATGGATTGAGTGCCTTCATGCCAAGGACCGAAAGCTTCACACCGATCGCGGTGTGGCGGCGGGCAAAGGCGATTTGGACTACCCGAAGTTTGTCAAACTCGCCGCCAAGCATGCCCCCGCTGCAGCGCTGATACTCGAGTACGTCGGGCCCGAGGATTACCGGGATGCATTGTCTCATCTGCGCCGTGTGATACGGGAAACGGGCCTGAGCGAGGAATGACCTTGCCATAACACAACGACCTGCGTTTTAGATTGTTATGCTGGCAGTCTTATTTTGGAACGGCTTGACGACTGCCTATGATTGGCTTTCCATAATAAGAATCGGAGGCAATGCCCATGAGAAAGAACACACTTTCAGCGAAGCAACCTCACAGGCAAAGCAAAACGCCCCGGTCGCGCCGAGAATTCTTGTGCCGCTCGATGGCAGCGACAGCCTTGACTGTCATCCCCCGGCACGTGCTCGGCGGTGGCGGTCAAGTCGCGCCGAGCGGGAAGATCACGCTGGCCGGGATCGGCGTCGGCGGGCAGGGATTGCAGAACATCCACTCCCTGCTGCAATTCCCCGAAGTGCGGGTAGTTGCCGTCTGCGACGTGCAGCGTGAGGCCGAAGGCTACCTGTCGTGGAATTGGGCAGAGGGCAAAGAATATCGCAAGGCGGGCCGCGAGCCGGCAAGGCAGTTGGTTGAAGAATATTACGCCAAAGAGAAACAGTCCGGGACATACAAAGGTTGTCGGACCTATAGTGATTACCGCGAACTGTTGGAGAAGGAGGATGTGGATGCGGTGATGATCGCCACGCCGGATCACACGCACGCGGTGATCACAATGGCTGCTTTGAAGAAACGTAAACATGTTTATTGTGAAAAGCCGTTAACGTACTCGGTCCATGAGGCCCGCCGCGTGGCCGAGGAGGCGCGAAAGGCCAAGGTCGCCACACAGCTGGGCAATCAGGGGCAGGCGCAGCAGGAGGCGCGTCTGGTTTGCGAATTTTTATGGGACGGCGCCATCGGTCCGGTTCGTGAAGTGAATGTTTGGAGCGGGCCGCGATTCTGGCTTTCACCCACGTGGGATGGGCGTCCCCCGGAGATGCCTCCCGTGCCGGATGGATTGGATTGGGATTTGTGGCTCGGTCCGGCCCCCCAACGCCCGTATCATCCCGCTTATCATCCGTGGGTCTGGCGGAACTGGTGGGATTTTGGCACTGGACTGCTCGGCGATCTCGGCTGCCACCAACTCTCCACTGTTTTCAAGGCCCTAAAACTCGGCCATCCAACCACCGTGGAGGCCTCGTGCACAAAGAATAATGGGGAAGTCTATCCGTTGGGTGTAATTGCCCGATATGAGTTCCCCGCGCGCGGTGACATGCCTCCAGTGACATTGAATTGGTATGACGGCGGGTTGAAACCCCCGGCGCCGAAAGAATTAGAACCGGGGCGCTATTTGGAGAACGTGACCTACATGGGCGAAAAGGGAGTCCTGATGGGGCATCGCCTCATTCCTGAATCGCGGCAGCGCAATTACGCCCGGCCGCCTCAGTTGCTCCCACGCTCTCCTGGTCATCATAAGGAGTGGATTGACGCCTGCCGCGGTGGTTTGCCAGCCGGGGCCAACTTCGTAGAGCATGCAGGACTGCTCACTGAAACTTGTTTGCTAGGCAATGTTGCCTTGCGTGCTGGAAAGAAGCTCACCTGGGACGGCCCGAACTGCAGAGTAAGTGACAATGAGGACGCCAACCGCTTCCTCCACCGCGAATATCGCAATGGCTGGAGTTTATAGAAGGGCTGGTGCCGGGAGTTTATAGGGTTGGTGCCAGGGTTGGTGCCGCTCTTAAGTATTTAACTATTTTTATTCAAGCGATTAATTTGATGCCAGACAGAGGCAACGATGGGCCAGATTTTGATATTTTGTGTTAAGGAACCAGAGCCGGACCCAGAGAGAAGGCGGGATCCGGCTATTTTTATTGCCCGATGGATTTATTCGATAGTTTGAAATTCCCACATCCCACTCCTCGGACTACAAGCGGGAAATCAGGCAAACTACCTTTGAGTGCCCTGGTGACACGGTACACTCATTTCAGATCAGCAATCATGGGCATGCGCAAGTAATTCCCGGAAACCAAGTCAATGTATTTTCACTAGGTTCACGCGACAACCCTTCGAGGCAGACTCCAACCCTGCTTCCAATATTTCCAGGTTCTTGACGCCATCTTCGAAGTTTGGCCGGATGATCCCTCCAGAAGCAATGGCATTCAGAAAATCCGCCATGGCGTGTACGAAGGTGTGCTCATAGCCGATGATGTGGCCGGGGGGCCACCAATTGCCGACATAAGGATGAAGGGCCTCGGTTGCAAGAATCGTCCGGAATCCCTGGGCATGAGGATCATCGTCCGCCGCAAAATACTGTAGCTCGTTCATGCGCTCCAGATTGAAAGCCAGACTGCCCTGACTGCCGTAAATCTCAAAACAGTTGTAATTCTTCCGGCCAAGGGCGAAACGGCTGGACTCAAACGATCCCAATGCACCGTTTTCAAACTCCGCCAACATGAAGGCAGCATCCTCTACGGTGACTGTGCCTTTTTTGATTCCCGTGGAGATTGCGCCGAATGTCCCTCCCGCTTCCCCGACATCCAGCGGCCGTTCCTGAATGAATTGTTTCGTCATCGCTGTCACGCTCGAAATTTCGCCGATCAGGAACCGGGCCAAGTCTACGCTGTGCGAGTTGAGATCGAAGTGAGGGCCCGCACCAGCCAGATCCTTTTTCAAATGCCAGGTCAGGGGGAAGGCCGGATCGATGATCCACGACTGCAGGTATGCGCCGCGCCAGTGGAAGATCCGCCCCAACCGCCCCTCCTCAATGAATTGCCGCGCCAGGGCTACCGCGGGACATCGGCGATAATTGTGATTAAGATAGTGGACAATTCCCGCTTGCCGGGCGGCCTCGAGCATCTTTTGTGCGGCCTCGCAACTCACGGCAAGCGGTTTCTCGCAGAAAATGTGCTTTCCCGCCTGAGCAGCCGCAATGGCCACCTCGTGGTGTAGAAACGTAGGCACACAGATATCGACAATGTCTATATCTTTCCGCGCCACCGCTGCACGCCAGTCCGTTTCCGTCGATTCCCAGCCCCAGCGTGCCGCAAATTGATTTAGATGCTCCGGGCGGTTGTCGCAGGCCACTTTTAAAACGGGCTCAATTTCGGTATTAAAGAACCGAGGTGTACGCGCCCAGGCGTTGCTGTGAGCTTTTCCCATGAACTGGCATCCGATAAGAGCCACATTCATCTTTTTCATGCTCTTTGCTCCTTTGGGTGGAAGTTTGTGAATGGGGATAGATTACCAATCCGCAGGCGATCCCTCGATTTTTGCATAATCCTAATATGGTCTTCCACCAAAATAGGCCGAATAATATCTCTCTGATTGATGCTTTCCAAATATAGGAAGATGCGATGCGCGTCTTCCCGCCTGGGCTGAGTTATACCCACATTGTTTTGACAATCTCTTCGACCTGGCATTGTAGGCGTCCTGCCACTGTTCTTTCCCTGGGCTGGAGTATTTTGCCCTTACAGGGCAAATTGTGGAAGCGCATCCATCCTGGATACACTCTTATTATTGGCCGGGCTTTGTTTTTCCCAAGTGTCAAAATTCTGTGGGTAAAACTCAGCCGCCGGGAGGGCAGTCATTTCTTTTTCATTTTATCCAATGGATTTTCCTCCATCATCCGGACGCCGTCATCAGAGACTAATTTGCCGGTCTCCTTGTCCCATCGGCGTGTACGGACCTTGAGACGGTGCTCCCCATGACAATCGGTACAGACACTTGTTTTGCCATCCTTGAGGTTTTCCGTGGACTCTATTATCAGGCCGTGACGGCTCATGTGTTCATCGACATTCATATTTTTTTCGGTAGGATGGCAACTCTGACAAAATGGAACGATTTTTGCTTTTGAATACATGATTTGGGGAGGTGTAATCCCGTCCTCGTCCGAACTGTGGCGCTCCGAAAGGCCATGACATTTTTCGCAGCCAATTCCGTTGGGTGTGTGCTTCCGGGTGAGTGTCTCTTTTTCAAAATTTCTATGGCACACATAACAGTAGGAATTATCTGCCGACTCGGGAGTTTGTGTTGAAGCTGTCGGCTGTGATTGGCTGACAAGCTCCAGCGTATATGTAGTTAAAACAACCGGCGAAAGTAGGGGCCATAAGACGCCAACAAGCTGAAACAAGGATTTTCGCATAATGCTGTGATATGCCTTTGGCAGAGAATCGGTTCCTTCGGAGGACGGCAATTACTCGTGCGACCTCCGCGCCGCACAGAGGATTGTTTGCTGATTTGACGTAGTTCTGATTTTGTCTACCAGGCTTGGGAATTCACGCCAAGGCGTCGTACATAAATTACCGGTTCAAAAATTCCCTCGGACGAGGAGGGGTGGCCGAGACGAAGCCGAGGCCGGGGTGGTCGGGAATGCTGCCGATTTCCCGCCAGTCAAAAACCTCAGACCACCCCTGACGCGGCCTGACGGCCGCGTCTTTCCCCTCCTTGACTAAGGAGGGGAACTTAGTTGTACCTGTAATTTATTTCCGAGCCTTAGACGTATTCCCAAGCCTTGAGCCAACGATATTCAGAGGGGAGGCTTCCCCACATGGAGGCCACGGCCTGGTCCAGTTGATCCCTCTCGTTTTGAGTCAGATCCTGCCGCCGCCGCTCTTTGATTGCCAGAACCGCGTTGTCCACCTGCCTCGGGCTGGCCAATCCCGGGATGGGAGCCGTCAACCGCGGATTGTTCAAAATGTATCGCAGAGTGATGCGGGCCATCCGGCTATCCTCTTCGGCTTCAGGGGAATTGGCCGAGCCATCCCCTTTAAAGAGCGCGTTGCTGGAAAACGGCTTTATGCCCAAGGTCCCCACGTCATGATTCCGGAGGGAATCGAACAGGCTCTCACTGGGGAGCTCTTTCGATCCAGCGGTATAGGGGAAACAGAGCACTTGCAATACATCCGGGTATTTATCGATGAGCTTCTTGGCCCAGTTACGGTCGTGGGTGGAGAATCCAGTAAAGCGGCATTTCCCTTGCTTTCGGGCGGTTTCCAGAGCCGTAATCATGGCATCCACATCGGCTTGGCTGTGTTGTCCCCCCCGCTCCAAGGCCATCAAGCGCCAGATGTCCACATACTCCAGGCGGCATAGCTTGAGCTTGGCCTCGAACAACTCCAAGAGCTTTTTGGCAGTCCTGTTCTCCGGTTCGCGCAGTTCACTGGCAGGATGCGAATAAGCCAGATACATTTTCTCCCGTCGGCCACCCAGTGCTTTCGTATAGACTTCCACTTCGCTGTTCCCGGCCAGGTCAATCAGATTAATCCCCACTTCCAAACAGCGGTCGACGACCTCGCCGCGATTTTTTTCAAATGCGGTGATAACGGTCGAATCCGTGGGCGACTCGTAAGGATTCAGTTCACCTTGCGCCCCAATGGCTTTGTCGACTCGCTTCCAATGCCCGCCAAGGCATACAGCCGACACCCACAAGCCCGTCTGGCCCAGGCGACGGTATTCCATGTCGGGATTATAATTGCGGGTTTGGCGGACATCGTTCATGTCGTTTTCCGTTGCCAGAACCGTGCGGGGGGCCGCAATGACGGCAGCGCCGGCGGTCACGGCAGCGGTGGCTAGTAAGCTCTCTCGCATGAATTCACGTCGACTCATCGATCTCGGCTCCATGGTTTTCACAGCCTCCTTTTTAATTGTGCCAGACCTTCGATGTTCTCGCGCAAGGTAATTTCCATATCCGCTTCGGGCCGTTCGCCAAGGATCCCTACAGGTCCGCGCCAGCCGCTGTTTGCGATAACCCGCATCATCCGCAACTCCTCATCGCCCTGGCCCAAAGTCACGATTTTCTTCCCCAACTGTTCGCCGTTTTTGACCATCCCATTCAGGTTGATGGCCAGCAGATATGGCTGCATCTGTTTGAACAACTGGGGGAATCGATCGATGTCGTCATGGCCATGATGAAAATTGTAGACAATGCCCACGTTGGAAAGTTTCAGTTCGTGAAGAATGGCAATTTGGTTGAGGGGATCGCCAAACCAGCCGCCGTGATTGTAGAGAGACATCTTGCAGTCGAGTTTGGCGGCTGCGACGGCGATTGGTCTCAGCTGGGCTGCCGCGGCTTTGACTTTGTCGGCTGAGAGAGCGGCCTGGGGAGCCGGATCCCCCATGGCTACCCAGAGCTGGCACTGGAGATGATGCCGCTCCAGCGCTTCGAGGATGCGGCGAGCCGCGGGATTCAATTCGGCGGGAAACCACCAGGCCACTATCTCAATATGGTGGCGCTTCATGGCTTCAATTTCTTCGTCAAATGTAGGGATGTGTTCATCGCGCCAGTCGTAAGCTAGACGGTGGATGCCCAGGCGTTCCAGCATGAGCGCGCGTTCTTCAGGACCGCGCTTCTTTGCGTCGAAGGGCACGATGCACCAAGCCACCAGGTTTTTTTTGGAGAATAGGCTGGAGGCAGATGTGGCGGCGCGTGTAGCGGCTCCCGGCCCGCAGCCAAGCAATCCAGCCAATAGAAGGACAGCTATAAAGCCATTTCCTCTCCATGGACGCCGCCCAGCTGCTTCGCTCCGTTGGTCGGTTCCGTTCTTTTCCATCGCTTCTCCTTTAATGGCAAGCTATAGCACTTTGAAGACAGGATGAGATTTGCGAGAGGTCAAATGGCTTCTCCAAGCAGGAAATAATCCAGGGTCTGAGAGTGTAGAGCCTTTTCCGGGAAAATAGGAAAAGTCAATGTTGCTTTTAAACTTCCTTTGCGCCAAAGAGTAAATATTAGTCGGCCGGATTGAGGAGAGGCTGGTTCAACTCAAGCGTTGGCGGAGAGTCAAAAAAAAGCTGAGGAAGGAAGCCGCCAAAATATCATGAGCTGGTCCCAGGAGAGATCACACGGGAATAACTAATCGCGGCCCACTCATTTTCACATTCTGCTTTTTCCAGTCCAATAATGGCCAGAGATGATTATGGCTTCTGGAATGCATATCCGGCCAAAGCGCCGCCGCTTCAGGTTTATGCTTGGTCGATCACTCGCGCACAAGGCGAACTTCGAATTTAGCGCGGTCTCCGCGGTGTTTTGCCACGAAAAATTCCAAAGGAATGCCGCTCGGCAACAGGCCAATACTTTTGAGAAGCAGCAACGGACTCCCCGTTTTCACCTGAAGCAATTTCGCATCCCCCCGCTCCGCTGAAATGGCCTCGATGGTGCGATAGCCTTTGGCGATAATGAGGTGATACTTTGATGCCAGCACCTGGTAGAGCGATTGTCGGCTGAAATCCTCCTTTAAAAGGTCTGGGCACATCTGTCTAGGGATGTAGGTTGCCACCAGGACTTCAGGAACTCCATCCAGATAACGGAGCCGGTTGAGTGCGATCACCTCGCTCTTGGGCTTGATTTGGAGAGCTTCCGCAATTTCGGAAGGCGCGTGAGTCACGCGGAAATCCAATACTGTTGTGGAAGGATTCTGTCCTTTGGCCAGAGCATCCTCGAAAAACCCCTGAAGATTCTGCATCAAAGCACCGCGGTATTTCGGGAGCGCAATGGTGGTCCGTTTCCCATTCTGCTTGGCCACCAACTCCTGGCGTTCCAAGTCAGCCATGGCCTGGCGAACGACTGTGCGGCTGATCCCCAAATGTTCACAAAATTCCTGCTCGCTGGGGAGGATCTGGCCCGGTTTCCACTCGTTTCGTTTGATTTTGTTTTGGATAAAAGTGATGAGCTGGAAATAGTAAGGGATCGGACTGCTGTGGTCGACAACTCCGAAACCATCAAATGGCGCTAATTTATCTAAGGAGGTCTTTTGCATACATATTAGGTTATTACACTATCACTATAGCTAACCGTATGAGGGAATTCAACGATAAAAGATTACTACTCAGGCAGACACAATTCAGAAGTGAGAACCCAGAATGGCCTACAAATGGGCCTCTAAAAGATTGCGCCCAAAACTTATGAGCTTTTTGCCACGCCACAAGGGCATCAAATCTCGCTGCTGGCGTGTTCATTCTGACTATTGAATTCTGGCTTCTGGCCACAACCTGAGTAGTAACGAAAAAAGAGCTTAATCAAGAGGGAGGAACACTCGCAGCCTCCACCTGCGCCGGTGAATGAGGCGATGCGGGCAGGAGCAAGGGGGAAAAACTTTTCCATTGCGCGGCAGAAGACTTTTGGAGAAAAAGGATTCATTTATCACGTTGTTCCTTTTCGATTGGGGGCCTCATTGAATAGCCAGTGAACATTCCAGACAACGTTACTAACCCAGGCATTAGCTTGCCCGTTTCAGATTACTGGCCGACGCTTCGTGGTTCTTGGTTTAATCCCTTCATCGAAGGGTACAGAGCAATGACGAGATTTTTTGTCGATGTACTCCAGAAAATTAAAGGGATCCACCAAAAATTATGCGGGTCCCAACAATCTGGAGTAATCAAATATTGAGTCATTGTTCTCTTTATGTTTGATGGATGAGAATAGACAAATTGGCAAGTGCGGCCTATCATTCGCTCATCATAATTTTGTTGGGAAAATCGATCTTGCGGAGACACTCGTCATGAAATGTAAAAGAGGATTGCGATTGATGGCGGCATGGTGTATCTGCCTGATGGCTGCAAATGGCGGCTGGGCAGTGGAAACCTCTCCCCCCGAATCACTCGCGCAAAAGAAAGCCCGCATGCAGTGGTGGCGCGAAGCGCGTTTTGGCATGTTCATCCACTGGGGGCTTTACTGCATCCCCGCTGGCGAGTGGAAAGGCCAGCGGATGAGGGAGATCGGAGAGTGGCTCATGAGCAAATATCGCATACCCATCGCAGAGTACTCCCAGCTTGCGCCGCAGTTCAATCCGGTAAAATTTGACGCCGACGCCTTGGTATCACTTGCCAAGGATGCCGGCATGCGCTACCTGGTCATCACTTCCAAACACCACGATGGTTTTGCCATGTTTCACTCTACAACGGACCCCTATAACATTTATGATGCCACCCCCTTTAAAAGAGATCCGGTAGCCGAATTGGCGGCGGCCTGTAAAAAGTATGGACTGAGAATGGGAATTTATTACTCCCAGGCGCTTGATTGGCATGACAAGGATGCCGGCGGCACCGATCCTGGCACGAGTTTGAATGATGGCGGTATGCACTGGGGGAATGACTGGGATTTTCCTCAACAAACCGCGAAAAATTACCAGCACTACTTTGATCGCAAGGTGATACCTCAGTTAACAGAGCTGGTGACACGCTATGGCCCATTTGGAGTGGTCTGGTTCGATACCCCATTCACCATCAATCGGGCACAATGCGAGATTCTCTATAATCTGGTGCGGCATCATCAACCGGGCGCCATCATGAACAGCCGCCTGGGCAATGGCCTTGGCGACTATGAGAGTTCCGGCGACAATGAGATCCCCGCCCATGGGAAGATCCGCGATTGGGAAACACCCGCCACCATCAATGATACATGGGGATTCAAGAGTTTTGACGCCAACTGGAAATCGGCCCAAACCCTGATTCGAAATCTGATCGACATTGCCAGCAAAGGAGGTAATTATCTGCTGAACATTGGCCCGACGTCCCAAGGCGAGGTTCCCCCTCCAAGTGTCGAACGGCTCCATGCCATGGGGGAATGGTTCCGACGCAATGGCGAGTCAATTTATGGAACCCAGGCGGGGCCAATTCAAAAACTCTCCTGGGCGCGGACGACTCAAATAGACCGTTATATATATCTTCATGTTTTCGATTGGCCCCAAGACGGGATTCTACGGATGCCGATGAATCAAAAAATTCAGCGGGGGTGGCTGTTGGCATCTCCGAGCAATCAATTGAAACTAAATCAATCCAAAAAGATCCTGCAGATTCAGGCTCCAGTCCAAATGCCGGATCCCCTGGCCACTGTGGTTGTCCTCGAAAAAGGGAGGTGACACGAAAGAAAGGCCAGGCGCGGATTCCATCCGTGCCGCACTGCACCCAAAAACATGGCGCTGAACCGCACATCCCCGATACTATCCAATTTGGGGGTTTTTTGCATGGCAAAAATCAAGCAGACTGTGACCCTTAAGATCCTCTTCAGACTTGATGCGTGGGATCGCATTCGCATTAACTTTCATCGAGAAATTCCCCGCAAAGTCTCTCAGCTAATCGGAGACCTGCCAACTTACTTCGCTCCATACACAACGCTGATTTTCCCAGCCGCGTCGATGCGGAAAATTGCTCGAACTTGAGGATCGGCAACCAAAATATCGCCGCCGGATTCTATGACCACGGCGGATGGATAGCGGAGCGGTTCCCCTTTGGCAATAGTGTTAATCTTGCCATCGGACAACACTCGAAAAACTGAACGGGCATATCCATCAACGATCACAAAACTCCCGTCCGGATGAGCAGCCACGGCGAGAGGAAATTCAAAAGGGGGCCCCTGAAAAAGCATGGTCGATTTTCCTGAAGGATCGATCCTTGTCAGGATCCGACGGCTGGCGGAGATTACGATAATGTTGCCGTTTTTATCCATGCAAACGCCGCTGGGGGCAAGAACTGTTGCCACTTTGGAAACGCTGTTTCCCCTGGCGCGAAATACTGCCTCGTAGCCAAGATCGGGAATGATGAGATCGCCAGCGGCATCGAAGGCCAGGGCTTGTGGCTGCCCAAAGGGGCTCTTGGTTGGGTCAGGGTCTCCCACCGCCACAAGTTTACCCTCTACAATCCGAAATACAGACGAGGTGCCGGAGTCTGCGATGGCAATCTCCCCCTTCGAGGAGACTGCGATTCCCGAAGGGCTGTAGAGCGGCTTTCGGGGCAACGCCTCCCCCCGAAAAAAAATTGTCGGCCGCCCCCCCCCCTTATTGTCGAGTTGCATTACGGCATGGGCTTCCTTGTCGAGGACAAGAATATTGCCGCGCCCATCCACTGCCACTCCTGATGGATATTGGAGATCCTGGGCAAAACTTGATATGACCAGCACGGGTGTCAAGATGACCATGCAGTTGATGAAATGAAGAACCGGCGTCATTTTGTATCCTCCAGATGAAAAGCCGCGGGTTTGAGGGCGCGGCCACCCTCGTGGCAGCCGCGATTCCATCCTAAACACGAAGGCCCGTCTGCCGCGCCACGATATAAAAGGAAAGCGCTTTAGCTTGCCGGATTGGTGTTGCTCGACGATTGTCCTCCGGCCGGGGGATTATGGTCGGTTCCCGCGATTTGAGGCGTATCCTGTTGGACGTTACGAACCTCGTCCTCAATGGTCGAAACCAACTCATTCCGTGCCCGTTGAAATTCCCGAAGCCCTTTTCCTAGCGACTTTCCTATTTCCGGGAGTTTCTTGGGGCCAAAAACCAATAGCGCCACAACGAAAATAACGATTAATTCAGGTACACCGATGTTTCCCATTTCTTCACCCCTTTTCCTTTTCTTCTTGGTCACTCTTGTCGTGATTCATGGCATCCTTGAAATGGCGGATCCCTTCGCCAATTCCCTTGCCAATTTCCGGGAGCCGCTTAGCCCCAAACAAAAAAAAGACGATTGCCAAAATGACAAAAAGCTCTGGAAGCCCTAATCTTCCTGGCATAACGATACCTCCTTGAAAAATAAATAAACGTTTTGGTTCAATTTTTTCCCCTGGAGCATACCCAGCGAAGGGAATCCTCAAGGCCGGCTAGAAAAATCCTGAGGGGAGAATCAATATAAAGCGTCCAGACGCATCAGCATTTGAAGTTGAGAATCGGCGGCTTTAAACGAAGCCCGATTTTTAGTGGAATTTTCGTGCCGGACTCGAAAACACCAACTCTTGCGCTCTACTGGGGGGAATAGCAGCGGCATGATGCGCCTTTTCTCTGGCCAACTTAGCTGGCCGCAAGCGCACCTTCCACTTCAAGCTCTTCATTTGAAAATCAAGACACGGGTGGACTGCGAGGAGAAGACTGAGAAGAAGGACAACATGAGAAATGAACCCATCCATTACCAGTCGCCAATAGATTCGCCCTACGAATGGGTGGCTGATACTTCATCCATAAATGGGCGAACTGCTCCTGACAATTGGAAAGGATGGCAGCTACTTCAATCCTTGAGCTGGCCGGTAGAGAAAGATTGTGCCTTGGGCGGTGACGAGCTCCAACAAAATTCCAAGAATCGGCTCGCTTGAAGTTTCCCTTGCCGTCCCCCAGGAAAATTGCGGCGGGAATTGCAGGCGAGATCCCGGTCAAGACCAAGTCAAGAAAATGATCATTGTTGATATCGAAACCTTCCAACTTCAACCACAACTTGCCGCCGCCATATGCCAGCCGTTCAATGCGCGAGCGGGAACTAAGCTTGATATATAAATCCGATTGGCCGCCATTTCCAGAAGTGTAAACAAGGTCAGGTACATGGTCCCCATCGAAATCATCGGAAATTGCCAAGAGAGGGGAACTCAAGTAGACGGGTGGGTTCAATTCGGAAAAGCTATCCCTAAATGGGACCCGGCTCCCCGGAATGAGGTCTGCGACCGCTCCTGTGGAGGGGATTTTCTGAAAAGTGCCCTCCACTTTCAAGGTGCCGGCGAAGAGCACAAGGAATAGCAGGCAGATTATTTTGTCCACCCCTCGACTTCTCATAGCTTTATGTTAGCAGAATAGCTGGCTTTTCTCCAATACCTTGGAAATACCTTGGAAATATCCTGAGAAAATGGAAGGGATCCCATTCAAAATTCAATTCACGAAAAAGGGGCAGGCCCGAATACTGTATAGGATAAGAGCAGGATGGAAGAGGAAGTTTCAGATTTATTTATTCCTTGAGGGGGGCTCGCGGCGTATGAGATCCAGAGCCAAATTCTTTCAGCAGGCAATCGTTTTGAGTCATGGAAGGGGAAAGGCTATTTCAATTGAACTGTTTTTCCCGATTGGGCAGAAAGGCGGGCAGCTTCCAAAATCTCGACGACAACCAGATTATTCTCAAGTGCCGACAAACCTCCTGGTTGAATTTTGCCCTGAACCACGGCGACAAGATATGAGATAGAGTCAGTGTTGGGGTTCAATAAACTTGAGGCGGTGCGAGACTGCTCTTGGCTATTGCCCTGACGCATCCGAACCGACTCCCGATCCAGCGAAAAGAAATACCCGGACGTGCCATAAATTTCCAAATCCTTTCGTCCATAGGGCCAGTTCCAAGAGGCCTGAATGATCACCTGCGCTCGGGGATAAGACAACACAATGGTGGCCTCGTCATCCACGCGGGGATAGACGTCAGGCTTGATTTGCTGAGTGATCGCCGTTACCGACAAAGGCCGCTGGTTCCCCATCAGCCAGGTTGCCAGGTTGGCTCCGTAGCATCCAAAATCAAAGAGAGCACCAGCCCCATTCAGGACCGGATCCGTCAGCCATTGCAGGAATTCTGGAGGACAACCAATTTCCCTTGGGCCGGAATGCCCATCGTGGACAACGATCTTCCGAATTTCTCCAATTGATTTTTTTTGATGGACAACCTCAAAAGCCATTTGGTTACTGGGATACCAAGTGGTCTCATAATTGACCAGCAAGGGGATTCCGCCAGCCTGCGCTACCGATGCCATCGCTTTGGCATGAGCATTGCTAACGGCTAGAGGTTTTTCCATCATCACCGGAATGCCGCGCTTCGCGCAGGCTTTCACTACTTCCAGATGGTTAAAGGTGGAAGTAAATGCGGCCACCGCCTGGGGTCGGACTGTATCCAACATCTTCCCCAAATCCGTATAAACCAAGGAGGGATTGATCGTGTGGGCAGCGGCAAATTGCCCCCCCAAGATGGGATCCGCTTCGGAAATCCCCACCAAGACTACGTCTTGCCGGGTCGGCAGACTCTCAATAAAGCCTTGTACGTGTCCATGCACTAAACCGGCGATGGCCAGACGGAGCGGGGGGGCCGGATGGTAGGCTCGCTCAGCCTGCGTTTTCTCCCTCTCTATGCCGCTGATGGGATGCACACCAGTCATTGCCCAGCCAATAATCAACGCCATTTTCCACCAATGAATTCTTCCTCGATCGAACATCATGACGATAGACTCTCCTTCTTCAATGACGTACTGTGACACGTTTTGCAAAACTTCGGCAAAGGTCCGTCCTCCTCCCTAAAACAAAATCGCGGAGTTTGCTTTGGATTCAAGTTGCGGCAAGGAGAAGAGGGATGCCGAAACCTGCGTTTGGAGGAGGGTATTTACAATTCAGAGCGCAAGAGCGCGATCACAACCCCCCACACTCAGGGTGGATCTCATTTCCATCCCATCAATAATCCGGCTCGACAATCTGACCCCCAGCGCAAATCACGGCTTCTTTTTCTCCAAGCGTTTCTGAACCCAACCTTCCTTGATCGTTTGGCGCGAGCGGGCAATAGCCAGGGAGCCAGCCGGCACATTTTCACTAATGGAGGAACCCGCGGCCACGTATGCTCCCGGGCCGACCGTGACTGGAGCGATCAACTGACTGTCGCTGCCAATGAAAGCGCCATCGCCAATAATTGTTTGACTTTTCTTGATTCCGTCATAATTACAGGTAATGGTGCCGGCGCCTATATTGACCTTCTCGCCGACGATAGCGTCTCCGAGATAACTATGATGCATGGCCTTGGTACCCGGGCCAATTTTGGAATTTTTTACCTCCACAAAATTGCCAAGCTGTGAGTGCTCCCCGATGTCGGCAAAAGGTCGAAGCCGCGCGAAGGGACCTACCTGGGCGCCATCCCTAAGGATGGCTTTCTCAATTACACAACAGTCGAGGATCGTGACTTGATGGCCCACCGTGGAATTGCTGATCCGCGAATGGGGATAAATCCGGCATTGGGAACCGATACAGGTTTCGCCTTCGATAAAAACATTCGGGTATATTGTAGTGTCGGGTCCAATCTGCACCTGAGAGTCAATATATGTCGAAAGCGGGTCCAAAATCGTCACTCCCGAAAGTGCTAAGGCTTCCAAAATCCGTTTGCGCATGACTGCTTCAATATGGGCAAGGTTTATTCGGTCATTAACGACGGATACTTCCAGCGGATCGGCGCAAATCATTGCCTCGACCTGTCTTCCTCGGCTTATCAAGTGGAGGAGACAGTCAGCAGGGAAAAATTTTTCTTGGCGGGAAGCGGCGGAAACCTCACCAAGAACTTTTCTGAGCACGGCTATCTCGAATAGATAAATGCCCGCATCAATTTCCTCTGTCCCGGCGGATTCCAATGGATGGCCTTCGCTCGCGAGGATTCCCGATACTCGGCCACCTTCATCGCGAAGCACAAAATTATGTGGTGTTGAATCCATTGCCCGAGTGATGAGAAGGGTCGCCGCCGCCTGTTTCCCCCGATGTGCCGCAACCATTTGACGAAGGGTTTCCGGGCGGATCAGGGGAACATCTCCATGAAGAACTAGCAATGTACCCGTGAGCTTTTCCCAACAAGGCAGGAGAACCTCGATATCCTGGCCTGTGGCAAAAGGTGATTCCAGCAAGTTGAGTTGGCCGGAACGTTCTTCTAAGACGCATTTGACTTGCTGGTTCTCTTGACCGATCGCCACGAAAACGCGCGAGGGATGAAGGGCTGCTATGGCATCCAGAACATGATGAATGATGGCTTTACCTGCCAAGAGATGCACCGTTTTTTGGATTGCTGATTGTAGAAGAGTCCCCTTGTTAGCAGCGAGAACTAAAACATTAATGGCATTCATAAACTTTTCAACAAAGTTGGATTGGAAATGGAAGATTTTTGCGAAAGCCAAATCTCAAATATGGTTCGGGAAAGCTTGAGTGGGTCATGACGCACTTTTTCATCTTCGGAAAGCAAATCTTTAAGGATAATTTTAACATGGTGCTGGCCCATGGCATCCAAATCCATCTTGATTTGGGTAGCGCCTTCGGTCGAATATTTTTGTTGTTGGAGTTCGCGGATTGGCGTCCGATTGCATAAGACAAAGTCAAACAGATCATGATCGCAATGATTGTGAAGGGCTTTCAGGTGATCAGACGCTGTGTAGCCAAGTGTCTCGCCGATTTGGGTCATGATGTTCATGATGTAAATTTTCGTGGCGGTGGAACTCTCTATTGCCTCACAAATATCCTGAACCAGGAGGTTGGGCACAAGGCTCGTAAAAAGGGAACCCGGCCCCAGCGTAATAATGTCGGCAAGCCGAATCGCTTCCAGACTCTCCTGCAGTGGAAGGCAATCTTCGGGCTGGAGAGAGATTTTTTGAATTCGTATGGGAGTCCTCCCAATCAGCGATTCCCCAAAAAGGACGGCGCCATTTTCCAGTTGGGCGACCAGCCGGACGTCAGCCATGGTTGAAGGGAGAATTCTCCCCTTGATCGCCAACACTTCGCTGGAGAGTCTAATGGCTTCAAGGAAATCACCCGTGACATGGGTCATGGCGGTCAAAATCAAATTTCCAAAATTGTGGCCTTGGAGCGAGCCTTCTCCTTCAAAACGGTATTGGAATAGCCGTGACATTAGCAATTCATCTTCCGAGAGAGCTACGAGACACTTCCGAATATCCCCTGGGGGAAGGATCTGAAAATCTTCGCGCAACCGGCCTGAACTCCCGCCATCATCCGTTACGGTGACAATAGCGGTCAGGTCTTGAATTGTGGGAGACTTCGCTATGGGGGCAGGAGTTGACGAAATAGGGGAGTCAGCTTTATATACAAATTTTTTCAGGCCTTGCAGGAGGCGGGAAAGGCCCGTTCCGCCTCCAATAGACACTATTCTGAGTGGGGATAACAATAGAAAACTCCCGGGAAGAGATAGGGGAGCGGATTGGCTAATGAAATCTGAAGAGGTATTTCACCATTGGGACCGCCCAATACAGCTCCCCTGTTCAATTGATTTTGCCAATACATTGAAAATTGAATGGTGGCTTTGCTCTGCACCGCAGCGATGTTGTACCGCAGGCGAGTCATACTTGATCTAGCCAGTGTGAAGAGATACAGCTGCACTCTCCACAAATGAGGATCGTTATTCATCAATGAATCAAGGCAATGAATCGAGGATCTTCGGCAATGGATTCGAAGTCCGAATCATTGCGCGCAATGAAGCGATTCGAAGGTTTTGCTTGAATTGCCAGTTTTAGAAAGTTCAACGCCTCTGAAGAATTGCCGGCACGGCATTGGTTGGCGGCCATTGCATAGAGAACAAAATCACTTTTTGGGTCTGCACGCAAAGCTTTTTGAAGATTCTCTTGCGCTGCTTCATACTGGCCTTGATTCATCAACGTTACACCATAATTGTAAAGTTCCTCCATTGAACGAGGTGATGTATTATTGACAGATATTTTCTGTAGGCAAACTTTTAGCAGGCTTCGCGCACGCTCTAAAACATCCTTATCATGAGCGAGAGAATTGATAATTTTTTCCAGGGCTTCGCGTGCCTTCTCAAACTCTTGCTTATAAACCATTTTTACAGCTGATTCATATTGTTTGACCAAGGAGCTCTTTTGAGGGAAAATCCCGGCACTTTTAGGCGCAACGACAGAAATCTCCTCTGCAGTGCGGCCTTTTTCTGCCTCATGACGAATGAATTTTTGGGGGGGGCTAACGGCTTTAGAGTGGGGAGGCACAGTTTTGGCAGCGGGATGGATTGTTGTCGTCACCTTGGCTCTTTTCCCCGCGGAGGGCTTTTTACCTTTTTTCATGGTGGCTTTGGTGGATTTCACTCGCGAAACCAATTTGGTACTCTTGCTGGGGGGAACGGGTCTAACTTTTTTTTTCGAAATTGCGGACTTGCCGGCTTTAACCATGGACCCTCCTTTAAGAGGAGCAACGGGAAAATCTTGGAGTTTTTGCATTAAACGCTTATAATTTAAGCGCTTAATCATTTTTTCTAGTAATTTGAGTACGCCAATCTGGCTATTTTTTTCGGGCTGACACAACTATTCTATCGGAGTCGTATATATATCAAGAAATACACCTGAAGTCAAGGTGAGGAGCGGCAAACCAGGCGGCAGACCACTTGGAGACCAAAAAGAAAACAAATGGAAATTAAAGTTTATCTTCGAATTAGCCGATTACTTGCTTGCAAAACTTATTGCAGAGGGTAACAGAATTGTGCTATAAGCCATGTGGGTCTTCCGGAAACATATGTTTTTTTTGTTTTCAACCGTTTAAGCGAAAATTAGTGTATCGTAATTGGGATTTTCCAAAGCGGTTCTGTCCAATACGATTCTCCGGGGTTACTGAAGAATGACCACACCCGATATGATTATGTACGAAGAGGAGTACCAGCGGATCAAGGCAATTATTGCCAAGCTCCGGGGTGAATCCAACGCCAAGCTGGTTTTTCTGGTGGATAAAAATGGGCAACAAATTGCCGCGCAGGGCGAATTGGAAAATTTGGATGCCACGTCCTTGGCCTCTTTAACGGCGGGAAATGTTGCCGCCACTGATGGCTTGGCCCGTTTAATTGGAGAGAAAGAATTTTCCATCCTTTTTCATGAAGGGGAACGGGACAACATTCACATTTCCATCGTCGCCCAACGAGTTATTTTGGTCGTTATTTTTGATAACCGATCTTCTCTAGGTTTAGTGCGGCTTAGGGTCAAAAAGTCGTCGGTGGAGCTTACCGAGGTTTTTGATAAAATTTTAAATAAGATATCCTCGGAAAAAGCATCAGGAGTGCTCGATATTGAATCTCCTTTCTCAGAAATTACCGATGATGATATCGATAATTTGTTTGCGCAAGCCTAATTTTCTAGTGTGCATGGAGGACTGAGAAAGTTGTTGAAGGATTATTTTTGTCCTGAATTGCACGTCCCGAAAATAGTTTGAGCAGAGGCATTTCATGGAGGCCCTTGCTCGCGTTCTCGCATATTCTTCAAGGCTGGGATTACTTTGACATTCATCAATTACGCCTCTCGAGAAATTAATTGCAAGATAGTTTATTACGGGCCGGGTTTGGGAGGAAAAACCACCAACCTGCAATATGTGTACGATAAAACCGCCCCGGCAGCCAAAGGGAAGATGATTTCTTTGGCGACTGAGACAGACCGGACGCTCTTCTTTGATTTTTTGCCATTGGAATTGGGGAGTGTGAGAGGATTCAAAACCCGATTCCATTTGTACACCGTTCCTGGACAGGTTTTCTATGATGCCAGCCGCAAGCTCATCCTCAAAGGAGTGGACGGAGTAATTTTTGTCGCAGACTCCCAGGAAGAGCGGATGGATGCCAACATTGAGAGCCTCAGCAATCTCGAACAGAACCTGAAGCTGCAAGGTTATGACTTGATGAAAGTTCCCTATGTCTTGCAGCTTAACAAGAGGGATCTGCCGAATGTCGTGCCGGTGGAAGATATGAAGAGAGAATTGACACGTAAAGGAGAACCCGCTATAGAAGCGGTGGCTTATACGGGGGTTGGAGTTTTTGAAACACTTAAAGCTGTAGCGAAACAAGTCCTGATTGAATTAAAGAAAGGCTGATCCTTTTTTTGTTTGTCGGGTGTACCGTGCTTAGGGGCCTCTTGTGGCATTACCTGACAAATTTTCCCTCTTGAATGCACTCCTACCGGAAGATAGATGCTGCCTCTGACAATTTCTGATTTTCCGCGGTTTTTTTTGTCCTTGCCAGCCTTAGGAAAGTCGCTGGACTTACAGCCTCTCAACAAAAAAAATTCGAAGATGATAAATTGCATGCATTGGTTCGGCATGGAGTGTGGCCTGGGCAGAAGGGTTGTTCAGGTACTGGGAGTCCTTTTTTTATCGTCATGTCCCACCTTTCTCATGGCGGAGAATAATACACCAGCGCCCCCTGCTGGCCCGAACTTGAACTTACGGCAGTTTCAGTTGCTCAACGGATTGCAGGTGGTCACCGCCAATTTGACCCAGACTCCATCCATTGCAATTCAGCTTTTGATAAAGCAAGGAACATCTTCTCTTCAGGGGCCTCCGGGCATCGTCGCCCTGCTTGCTTCTCTCTGGACTGATCCCGCCCCAAATTCTCCAGCAAGCCAATTTCGTGAAGGAGAAATCCCCTTTGCCATTCAAACGGATCCCGATTCAATCACACTCCGGGCAGAATGTGGTCCAGATGCCTTGGACTTCTCTTTACGGCTCTTTGCGCAATTAGTAATGCAATCCGAGGTCTCTAATGAAGACCTGGAGAGAGTTCGACAGCAACTTGTATCCCGCCTGGAAAATGCGGGCCCACTGGAGCAGAGCCGCCGGAAATTTGCGGCGGCTCTTTTTGGCCAACACCCCTACGGACAATCAGGATGGGGGGATCCGGCGCTGATTAAGAAGATCACCCGCGAACAAATCTTGACCTTTATCAAAGAACAGATCAAACCTAACCAATCGGCGATTATTCTTACGGGGTCAATTTCCAATCTGGAGCTGGGTGATATGATCAGGAGCAGGTTGGGCGCTTGGGTCAAAGGCGGACGGGAACCGCAAATCCCGCCGCCTTTTACGAGCAGGGGGGATTCGGTCTCTCTCTCATTGGAAGTCCAAGAGATGGCGGATTCGTTTTTTCTATTTGGTTTGGGCATGCCTACTCGGCTCTCTACTCAATACTACGAATTGACTTTCTTGAATTTTCTATTGGGCGGATGTGGATCCGACTCTCGTTTGGCCAAGGAGTTCACCCGGCTTAATATCCCATTCTCTCAAATCGAAAGTCAGTTGGATTTTTATCGGGCCAGTGGCCAAATGCAAATCATCGTCCGGCTGGCGGGCAATGAACTGGAACGCTCATTGGAGGCTGCCAGAACCGTTCTGGAATCGTTTAAAAATCTTCCTGTTGCGTCGGAAGAGATTGAGATGGCGCGGAAACGGCTGTTGCAGGAACATGAAAGCCTCTTGCATAATCCTGCTCAACTGGCCCACTGGTTGGCCCAAATGGAATTGGATGAGATTGCTCCGAGTTTTTTCCTAGACTATTCAGCGGCCTTGAAGGCAGTCTCCCCGGAACGCATACAGCAAGCGGCAAAACAATGCCTGAGTTCGGCCAGGATCGTAACTGTCATTGTTCGCGGAGCCGCCCGCTAGAAGGCTTGAATCCCAATGGCTGAAGGTGTTGTATTCAGTTCCGAGATATCCTTACTATTGGCTTTCATAATCTAAGATCAAATATTACCGCTCCTAGGGCTGAGTTCCCGGACCCTTGGCACGGCGGTTTAATGGGATGAAATATTTCTGCAAGCATAAAACTTTGACCTCACCAGAAATCGGTTCCAGCGAAATTTTTCGAAACTTTCCATCCTGTTTGGTGTTGGGGGATTCATATTCGAGCAGATAAGGGTTTTTCCATTCCTGATAGAATTTTCTTAGCTGAGGAAACGCAGCCTCCAGATGTTCACCCGCCCCCACTTTCCCGCCGGACTGTTCCGCGAAGATTTTTAAAGCCGATCCTCTGATATTCAAAGATCCAAGAGAGTCATAGGCTCCCACGAGACCTCCGGTCCCAGACAATTGCAGGGAGTAAATAGGCAGCCGATTGCGGCCAATATGTTCGCGAGTGGCCGGTCCTGCTTTGTCCCTTCCCGCCGAAAAAATCATCAGGACGCGTCTGGGGTTGCGACCTTCTCGCAGCTTGGCCATGCCGCGATCCACGGCCAGAGCTGTGTAGGTGGGGCCGCCCGTCCCCAAGTGGTCCAAAGCCTCTTCCAAATAATCTTCAGGAGAAATCAAATCCACCACCAGCTCCGCGTCTTCGCTAAACGCCATGATGAATAATTCATCCGGGCTTTTCATGATTTCAGCGAGCGATTTGACGAGCTGCAAGGCCAGCTTGGTATTTTCAACACCCATGCTTCTGCTAATGTCAATCAATATCCCAAGGCTGAGGGGGGTATTCCGCTGAAATTTCAGGGAGCGGATCGGCACTGGGCTATCGTTTTCCTTCAAGACAAAATCTTTTTCCGTGAGTGTGTCAACGATGGTCCCGGTTGAGTCCTCTGCGCCAAAATAGAGGCGCATTTCCGCGTGCGATTGAGCCTCCGGCATGAACCGGAAGGGGGGAGAACAGAATAAGGCAACGGCAAAAACCCCGGCTGCAGTACTGAAACAGCTAATCCTCCTGAAGAAAGCAAAAATCAAAGAACGGGATGAATTAGGAGATTTCATGCTGATACCTCCGATAACGGGGTGAAATTCAGATTTCTATTATGCCACAGGAAGAAATTTTCGGAGTGATTGCTTGTCAGTTCGAAAGAAACAACCAGAGATTTTGTTGCTGGCGGGATAATGCGGTGAAAAAATAAAAGGGGCAGCTTTGCTGCCCCTGAAAGAAGTTGCAATGGATGAGCGGCTTATTTTTTGCGGTTGACGGCAGTTTTCAGATCTGCGCCCGGGGAAAACTTGGCCACTTTCTTGGCGGCGATTTTGATGGGCTTGCCCGTTTGGGGATTCCGGCCGGTGCGGGCTTTGCGCGCGCCCACGGAGAAGGTGCCGAATCCAACGAAAGTCACGCGGCCACCTTTCTTCAGCTCCGCGGTAATTCCGCCCAGAATGGAATTGATGGCGTTGTCAGCCTGGGTCTTGTTGATGCCAGCCTCTTGCGCAATCTTCTCGATCAAATCTGCTTTGTTCACGTTTATCCTCTCCTTGTCTTTATGAAATAATTGGTCTGCCTGCGACACAGGCATATTGATATATATAACAGGGAAATCCGCCTGTCAAGCCTTCTTCAAAGAATGTTTGTCGGAAAAGCCGTCAGAGAGCCAGCTCTGGAGCAATGGTCCTTGTGTCAGTCCGTTGCCGTGGAATAATTCCCCCGATTCTCAAGTAAACAGCAATAAGGTTCCCCCTGCGTTTCCGCAAAAGAACCCAGGCGTGGATTTAAGCGGCCATCTGCGGGAGAGAAATCGAGAGGAACAATTCGCTGTTCAATGTGGGCGCCTCACGCCATATAAACATTGGGCGACAGATCAGATTGGCCGCTTGAAATCTCGGCTTTTAGCCGCGAATAGATATCTTCTGGGTGCTTTTTTTCGGTAAAAGTTTCCGGGCGGTTCCTTGTGTTGAGAGGCTTTTGGCGAAGGCAAACCGGGCCAGTTATAGAGGACGGAGGGGAAACAGCCGAGAAATTGACTTTTTCGTTCTCGCTTTTGATCTTGACAGCGATGATGAAATCTCGATAATCAAATTCATAATAACGGGAATCATGATCCGAGGGAACACAGACTCTGCCATCACGCCAGCCGCTGCTTTCCAACGGTGGAAATAACTGGAGGATACAATGAACGTCAGGTTCGGAATGATTGTGGGATTTTTGACGGTCTTTTTGCTCGGGCCAAGTCCAGCTGAAATGCGTGGACAAAATCAGACGGCGCCGCAGGAAAAGAAAGAGGAAGCTCAAGAACCAGTCGCCGTGGATGCAGATGAAGCGGCTAAACAGGTGGAGGCTGCACAAAAGGATGTAGGGTACACAAAGGAAGAATACGAAGAATTCCAAAAAGCACTCACGAATCCCGATGTTGTGGCCCGTTGCCAGGGTTTATTTCAGTTTTTGAAAGCGCATCCGAACTCGAAATTGAATGAACACATCCTGGGCAATATCCCTCCCTTGCTAAATCAATTGTATCAGGAAAAGAAAATGTCGGAATTGGGCCCCTTGGCGGAGGAGTATCTCCAGTACAAACTGGAAGATTTGCTCGCCCTGGGTGTTGCCACGGAAGCTTTCTACACATCGAAGAATTTCGACAAAGCCACTCGTTTTGGAGAAATACTCTACGGCAAAAAGCCGAACCCACAAGTTGCCCAGTTGTTGGCGCATGGATTTCTTGAAATGAAAAATGACGCCAAGTTTGCAAGCTACGCCGAAAAGGCGATGGCCGAAATGGATCCCAAGGCCGCATTCTTTTTTTCAGCCAAACTCTCATATTATTATGCCGAAAGGAAAGAAATTTCCAAGGCCGCTCAATATTGCCAAAAAATGTTGGCCGCCTATGGCGAGGGAGAGATCCCTCCTGGCTACAATTCGGACAATTGGGGCAGGGAAAAAGCCCGATCGTACGCCATTGTAGCCCGGAACCTTTATGAGAGAAAACAATATGGTCAGGCGGTCACTGCCTACAACAATAGCCTGAAATTCTTCAAGCAGAATGATGAAGTTTGCTATTATCTTGGGATGTGTTACTGGCAGATGCAGGACACGACTACCGCCATGAAACAGTTCGCCAAGGCGGTTTCCATCAACAAAAGCTTCGCCAAATCGGCCCGGAATTATCTGGAAGGGCTTTACAAAGCTACTCACAATGGTTCGCTGGAGGGAATTGAAAATCTGTTGCGCACCGCCAGTGGCGAGGTGAATTAGGACGGCACGTTTGTCCGAATTTGTTGGAGGAAGTCTTCACGCCGCCGATTTACGGAGTAGCGAGCCTGGGATTCTGGTGAAGATTCATGCCCGGCAATTTGGCCAGGGGTAATCTTGTTTTACCTGAGGGAAAATGCCAAAAAAAGAAATCGGAATCATTGGTTTGGGCCGCTTTGGCAAATTCGCGGCAGGAATTTTAAAAAATGACTTTCAAGTTTTTGGTTATGATCCCTCCACTGGCATTAGAGTGCAAGGGGTTTGCCGAGGTGATTGGGATGAGGTTGCCGCTAAACCCATCGTCCTCCTTTGTGTTCCCATTTCGTTCATGGAACCGACCTGCCGCCAGCTTGCATCAAACCTGCATCCGGGGCAGCTGGTAATTGACACCTGTTCAGTAAAAGAATGGCCGCTCCGCATCATGAGGCGGCTGCTGCCCAGGCATGTTGAAATCGTGGGCACACACCCCCTCTTTGGTCCTGATAGCGCCCGCCAAGGTGTCCGCGGGCAACGAATTGCGCTCTGTCCCGTCCGTTGCCAACGTGTGCCGGCGATTCGTCGGTATTTGACGGGACTCGGATTAAAGGTGATCATCACCAGCGCCGCCCGCCATGACAGGGAAATGGCGAAAACTCAGGCACTCTTCCACTTTTTGGCCCGTGGAGTGACGGCTCTGCGAGTTTTTCCGGGCGAATTAACCACACCAGGACCCGCCAAGTTGTTTCATGATTTTGAAGATGTGCAGAATGATTCTTTCCAGCTTTTCCACGATTTAGAATCGCTCAATCGATTTGCCCCCCCCCTTCGGAAACGCATGCTTCAGAGTCTGGAAAGGATCGATCAGAAATTGAAAAAGCAATAAAACCGCCTTATCGGGCCAGCGCGATTTGGACAATATTGGAGGTAACATTACCGCGAGAATAGGTGAGATATTTCCCGTCGCGCGACCAAGCCAAGGAAAAAATCCGATCAGTCTTAAATTCGGCGATTAGTCGTGACCTGCCTGATTGAATCGGTTGTTGCCATATACTAAAAGCGCCACCCCGGTTTACAGCGTAATAAAGGGAATTTCCATCTGGGTGCCAGCGCATCAATCGCCAGGGCAAACTGGGAATATCGGGCATTAAATTCCCAATTTTCCCGGAAGCCAGGTCTAACAGGGCAACAGTCGAGGAAGTGCTGTTGTTGTCTTGACGATAGGAACAGGCGATCCATCGCCCATCGGGAGAGAGGGTTGGGAATTCGGTGATTTTGTCAGTGACTGGTTGCGGAGTACCGCCCTGAATTGGGATCTTCCAAAGACTGCGGCGTTTTAATGGATTCGAGGAGAAGATGACCCATCGATTATCCGGCGTGCAGATCGGATCCAAATCCAAATCTCCTCTGGTCAGTTGAACCAGGTTTCTCCCCTTCAAATCCATTCTCCAAATATTCACCGTTCCAGACCGATTGGAACAAAATACCACGAAGCGCCCATCGGGAGTCACATCGGGGAATTCATTCCGGCTGGCCTCCGAAGTCAAGGGGCGCGCTGCCGTTCCGTCGTCTTTCATGGTCCAAAGGTGAATTTGGCCGTTGAGATGAGAGCTATAAATTAGATTGTGGTCTGAAGTCCAGCAAACACCGCTGGTTCCATCTTGTTTCCCCGAAGAAACCTGGCGCGCCAATGAAATATCTCCCTCGGGAGCCAGCCAAATCCCCGCTGTGGTGTCGGATTGGACGCTCACCAATTTTTCGAGATTGTTGGCCAAACTGACGCCCCGATAATCATTTAGATCGTTGGTAATGTGCCTGGCCTCTCCTTGCGGAAGAGAAATCCACCAAAGTTGCCGCGGCCCGGCTCCATCTCCATTGCGCGCGCAAATCGCCACGCCCGCGCCATTCATGGCCCATGCCATTCCTCTGATGTCGTTCCAATGTTTTGATCCGATTTCCTTTTCGGAATTATCCGACAACCGGAAGGTGGAAAGATACTGCTGAGCGCCACGGTTATATTGGCCCGCCGCACAAATAATGAACTGGCTGTCAGGCGACCAGGCGGTTCCTTCCAGTGAGAAATACTCCGGCAGTTTTCGCACGGCTAAAATTTTTGGTGTGGTGCCGTCAAGGCGCGCCGCCAGTAAGGAATGTTCACTCACCGCGGCATCATATCGTATGAAAGCTATGCGGCTTCCATCGGGAGAAATTGAGATCCCCCCTGCAACATCAGAGAGAATTGAGCTGGGAGGACCGCCAGTCACGGGGATTTTACAAAGATCGTGGGATGGGCCTACAGGATTCACCTTGAGGAAAAAAAGGAAATTCTGATCTGGAGAGAAGGCTAATCCCCGAAGTGCTTGGGGCGAAGAAAACAACACTGATTCCAATCCCCCCTTTATTACTTTGCGCACCTGAATTATGTATCCAGACTTAGCTTCTTCTATTTGGGCCAGCATGGCACCATCAGGCGAAATGATGGCCTCCCGAATTTTTCCGTTGGAACTCAGGGGGGCAATTGTCATTTCTGAAAAATAAGGAGAATGATCAGTTGCTCGTTTGTGTATGAAGATGATTGCGCCCAAACTGAACAGGGTGATCAACACAGTTCCGAGGATCCATGGTTGAGCAAGTTTAGCGGTGAGGGATGGCGTGGATCTTGAATCCATGCTGTTTGTGGAGAGGGGAAAGCTCTTGTGAGTAGCATTCGCATTGGGGTTAATTTGAGGAGGGGAGGATTGATCATCAACTGCTTCAAGCGAAGATTCATGAAAATGCAGGGTCTGCACTGGAAAGATAAAACGGTAGCCCACTTTTGGTATCGTCTCGATATAAGCAGGTTCCCCGTTGGATTCCAAAGATTTGCGAAGGGTATGAATATTGCGAGATAGTCCTCCCTCTTCAACAAAAGAATCTGGCCAAATTGTCCGGAGCATATTCTCTTTGGTCACCACATGGTTATGATTCTCCAGTAGCACTACTAGCGTATCAAACGCTTTGGGCGTCAAACGAATAACCTGTTCGCCTCGCCAAAGGGTGCGCTCGGTTACATCCAATCGATAGGGTCCAAAGTTATAAATGGTTCCATGCGGATGATTCATCAGTAAACCATTTCCCCCAATAGATTTAATCTTACTATTTGAATTGATTTCCTATCCTTACTTTCAAGAGATATTTGATGAGCGCAATGGATTTATTTATTGGGGAAATTGAAAAGCAAATTCCAGATAAAAGGGGTAATGGGACCAATAAGAAAAAAAGCCAAACCATTTAAAGATTAGGTTACATTGCAATCAGAAGGTCCGCTTCGCCCCTTTTCATCTGAAAAAAGAAATTTGTCAGAGTTCTGTAAGGACTTTTTCTGATTGCATGGACATAATGTGCTTAAGTTCATCCTTCCAAAACATAGGGCGAGAGCAGATGCGAACAAGGTGTGGCACCAATTCCTCCCAACTCACTCCTTGTTCGCTGTCTAGAGCCAATCCTTGTCACAATAATCGCAATACATTTTCGTGCCACTTGGATTGATGCTCAGACCTACAATATTTCCAGCCACGAAAGATTCTAGAAGAGCCGTTCAATCTCTTTTTGGACCGGATTGCCTGTTGGAATTATTTTATCCGCACCCAAATAGACATTAATTTCGCTGCGCACGCCAAATTCAAGCAGATAAATTCCTGGCTCAATAGAAAAGCAAGTTTGGGGGAGCAATTCCCTCAAGTCATGGGTTTCAAAATTGTCCAGGTTCGCTCCGTTTCCATGGTCTTGTTCCCCAATATTGTGCCCGGTTCGGTGGATGAAGAATTCGCCATATCCAGCTTTTGTGATGACACTTCGAGCCACATCATCGATTTGCCAGCCATACAATGAAGTTGTGGGATAATTCTTTTGAATGAACTCCAAGGCAGCATCGCGAGAATTCCTTACAATAGTCCATACATTTTGCAGGTGATTTGGGATAGACTCTCCGAGGAAACCCATCCATGTGTAATCTGCGTAAACGGATCCCGGTTCATCTATTCTTCCCCACCAATCAATCAGGAGTATGTCGTTGGTCTTGACGGAAGAACTGTGTTTCGGCGAGGGTTCATAGTGTGGATTGCCGCTATTTGCATTGACTGCCACAATGGGTGGAGAAAAAGTAGTCACCTTTCTTTTAAGAAATTCCTGCATCATAAATTGCTGCAGGGTGACCTCCGTCATCGGTTGCCCGTTCCGAAGATTTTCCCGGATCAATGCAAATGTGGACTGCAACGTCTCCATGAGAAGGGCACTGGCCCTCAGATGGCTATCCAATTGTTGAGCATTCCAGCGAGCTTCGAAATACTGCACCAGATTAGCAGAAGAGACCACCTCTTTACCCAATGCGGCCAGGATTTCAAGCGTTCCTCCATCCACGCGTGAGATATAGGGAATCGAGCATTTGGGCGAATACTCCATGGCAATTTTGGAATTTCCAGCCAGCAAATTTTCCAACTGTTTCAACATTTCTTCCCAGGATTTAAAGGTTCTCAGCGCAGCTCCCAACGATGTGAAGGAGTGCTTCTCAATGAGATGACAAAGGATTTCCGGCTGACCTGAACTTGGGATCCAACAAAACCAGCGTCTGGTCAACAAATTTCCCTGCAATCCCAGAATCTTCTTTGAAATGGGATTTAGGTTTTGAAAGTCATATAGCAGCCATCCATCCAAACGTTGATTCCTTAGTTGTTCCTGGATTTCGGCCAATTTTTTCATTTTTTTCTCCCGCGGGGTCAGTTGAAATTATGGGCATCCTCAACATATTCCTGGAATAACAGGGAGGATCATACCAAATAATATTGAATTGGTGTATTCTAACAATTCCGGATGGTTTTAGGATCTCCTCATGCATTTTCAAAATATTTGTCTCCTTTCATTAATTCCATTTTTCATGAGTGCTTCGGCGAAAGCTGCGAATAGGAATTTTACTCCGGTAATCCCTGGCATAGAAGTATTGATTCAAGCTGAGGCTGCCTTCCTAAAGGGCAAAAAGATTGGATTGATCACAAACCAGACGGGGGTAGATCGGAATTTGTGCCATGATGTGGATCTGCTAAAAAAAGTGAAAGCTCTCCACCTAGTGGCGCTCTTTGCTCCCGAACATGGAATCCGCGGAGTAGAACAAGCTGGCGACAAAGTGGAAACCAGCACAGATCCTTCGACGGGACTGCCTGTTTACAGCCTCTATGGAAAAAATGTCCAGCCCACGGCGGAAATGCTCCAGGGGATAGATGTTTTGCTCTATGACATTCAGGACGTGGGATTGCGCTTCTACACTTACATTGCGACTTTGTCTGAGTGCATGAAAGCCGCGGCCGCGAATCATGTGCCTCTACTGGTTCTGGATCGGCCTGCTCCTCTCAATGGCGTACAAGTGGAAGGAAACATTTTGGACGAACAATTTCAGTCGATGGTCGGTCCACTCCCTATTCCCGTCCGCTACGGTTTGACTTCAGGAGAATTGGCGATGTGGATAAGAGACCATTTTCAGCTGAATTTGCAGCTCAAGGTAGTCCGGATGAAGAATTGGCATCGGCGTCAATGGTATGATGAAACGGGACTATCTTGGGTGCCCCCCTCTCCCAACCTGCCAACGCTGGAGTTTGCGCTGATTTATTCCGGGACATGCTTTTTGGAGGGGACCAACGTTTCAGAAGGACGCGGAACCGCGAAGCCATTTGAATTTTTGGGCGCGCCTTGGATCGATGGGCCACATCTGGCAGACCAGCTGAATGCGCTGGGATTGCCGGGCGTCCGTTTTCGTCCCGTCATTTTTTCTCCCAATTTTTCGAAGTTTCGTGGCGAAAACTGCCAAGGAGTGCAAATCCACGTTATCGACCGAAATGTATTTTCTCCCGTACAAATGGGATTGAAAATTTTGTTGGTTTTGCGCCAGAGGTATCCTCGAGAATTCAGCTGGCAGGGGAAACACTTTGATCGCTTGGTTGGAAATGGAGTGACCAGGCTTGCCATCGATTCGGGCGAATCTTGGGAAATTATTTCGGGGGAGTGGCATGCGCCTTTGCGCAAGTTCCTGGACCAGAGAGAGAAGTATCTGCTTTATCCTTAGGCTTAAGAGGAAATGGCCCTTCTTCTTCCACGCCGCCGTCTGATTTTTCTCTATATCGGTTCACCGGCTTTTTCCCGCGAAATAGTATTTGACCCCAATTAAGATGGAGTTGTCGGAAGATGCGTTCGGACAAAATGCGGGTTTTGTTGGATGAGGGAAAAATTCAGCGGCGGATTCAAGAACTTGCCAACCAGATATCGGCGGATTATCAGGGGCGGTCTCTTCATTTGATTTGTATTTTGAAGGGCGCCTGTATTTTTCTGGCGGATTTGATGAGGCAATTGGAGCTTGATGTCAGTTTAGATTTCATGGCTGTCTCCAGCTATGGAGCGAAGATACAGAGCAGCGGCGAAGTAAAAATCACCAAAGATCTTGATTCCAGCCTGCAAGATCGAGACGTGTTAATTGTCGAAGATATTCTTGACACCGGGCTCACCTTGGATTACTTGTTCCGGAATCTGAGGGCCCGATGCCCCCGTTCGCTGGAAATGGTAACGCTCCTCAGCAAACCATCCCGCCGGATCAAGCCCGTTGAAGCCGCATATATTGGATTTGAAATTCCTGACTTGTTTGTGGTGGGCTATGGATTGGATTATGCCGAAAAATATCGCCATCTCCCCTTTATTGGAGTGATTGAAAATGACACTTGAGTCCGTGAAAGCCATGATTGATCATACTCTCCTCAGAGCTGATGCCACCGACGCGGATATCCGCCGCCTTTGTGATGAAGCGCGAAACTACTCCTTTTTCGCAATCTGTCTCAATCCGGGATGGGTCCCATTGGCCGCTGCCTGTTTGCGGGGAAGCGGGGTTTGCCTCTGCACGGTTGCTGGGTTTCCTCTGGGCGCCACATTTCCGGAGGCCAAGGCCCATGAAGCAGAATTGACGATTCGCCAAGGGGCGCATGAAGTGGATATGGTCATCAATATTGGAGCCGTCAAGGACCACCGCCATCAGCTGGTTGCGCGGGATGTAGCTACGGTTCTGCGGGTCTGCCGCTCCGGTGGAGCGTTGCTCAAAGTCATTATTGAGACGGCTTACTTGACGCAGGACGAGAAAATTACGGTGTGTGAGATTATCAGGGATTTGGGAGCGGATTTCGTGAAAACTTCCACGGGTTTTGGTCCCGCGGGAGCAAGGAGTGAAGATGTCGCTCTGATGCGCCGAGTGGTGGGTGGCACTATAGGAGTCAAGGCTGCCGGAGGAATTCGGGATTGGGCGGCCTTCAAAAGCATGGTGGAAGCGGGAGCCAATCGCATAGGTACGAGCTCAGGAGTCAAAATATTGCAGGAAGCCGCAGGGGCGATCGAGGAGGTATGACAAGTGGAAATGGAGGGATTCCGTGGCTTCCATTTGGGGACGGAAGACGGGGACGAAAAATTTTTGGCCACAATGATGGAGATTGGCCATGAGATCAACGCGCTTTTGCCTTTGGACGAATTGCTAGACCGGATTGCACATCTGGCCCGGCAACTCGTGGACTACCAGATAATCTCCATCCTGCTGGCGGATGAAGAGCAGAAGCTGCTGACTCTTCGTTATAGCATCGGATCTCCACGGGAAATTGCCTGCCGTCGAATAAAATTTGGAGAAGGTCTTACGGGGGCTGCGGCCCTCTTGCGTGAGGCGGTCCGAGTGGCCGATGTAACCAGGGATCCTCGCTACATTAAGGTAGTCGAGGGAGTCCGCTCCGAAATGGCAATTCCGTTGATTTCTCGCGACCGAATCGTTGGCGTACTCGATATTCAAAGCCAGCAACAAGACTACTTCCGTTCCGAGCATCAGAAGCCGCTGATGTTGATTGCTACACAATTGGCGGTCGCCATCGATAATTCTTACCTTTATGAGAATTTGAAAGCCAAAAATGAGATGATGACCACCTTGCATGAGGTCGGTCAGGAAATTGTGTCTATTCTTGATTTGGATCAGCTTCTCAAAAAAGTAGCTGAGAACCTTCATCGAGTCATGGAATACGACATATTCTCGATCATGCTGGTAGATGAAGCGGAACAAATTTTGCGAAATTATCTTTCAGTCAAGTTTAACCGGGATGCCGTGGAGAAGAGCAAGATTCCTCTGAACAAAGGGCTAATCGGGACCGCAGTGGCCAGAAAAAGAACCTTAGTGATCAATGATGTCAGCCAGGACTCGCGATATACGGCGGTGGTGCAGGAGACCCGATCCGAAATGGTCGTCCCTTTGATTTACAAAGAGAAAGTCATCGGGGTTTTTGATTTGCAGAGCCCTCACTTGAATTATTTCACTGCGCTGCATGAGCAATCATTGGATTTATTGGCAGGACAGGTTGCCATTGCCATTGAAAATGCGCGTCTCTATGAACGGGTGGTGGCAGCGGAAGGCCGATTGGATCGAGAATTAAAGATTGCACGGGAGGTTCAGTCAAGCTTGATTCCTGACCGTTTCCCAGAATTGACGGGAGTACAATTGAGCGCGGCCTATCGACCGGCCCGGATTCTTGGAGGGGACTTGTATGATTTTTTTCAGTATGAGGATCAAATCTTGGCTCTTACGATTGGGGACGTGGCAGGCAAAGGGGCGGCGGCAGCTCTTTATGGAGCGTTGGTAAGTGGTATTTTACGAACCCGGGCACAAAGGAAACATCCTCCTGCGGAAATGCTGCGGCTGGTGAACCACTCCCTGCGCCAGAGAGCCATTGAGGGACGTTTTATGACCCTCTGTTTTGCCACGTTCGATGCCAATACGTCCACTTTGCGGCTCTCTAATTCCGGTGCCCCGCCTCCCCTCCTATGCCGGAATGGGACGGGGGAGTTTTTGCAGGTGGAAGGTTTTCCTCTGGGAATGTTCGACAAGGCAGAATACCGGGAACAGGAGATTATCTTAGAACCACACGATGTCGTGGTCTTTTATACAGATGGACTGCTCGAGTCCCGAGACCTTGGCGGGGAAGAGTTTGGCTTTGAACGATTAAAACAGGTGGCAGCCTCAAATTGTCATTTGGAGGCAGGGAAATTGACCGAAAAAATCTTGACCCAAATTGAAAAATTCACTTTGGGAAGTGGCAATCCGGACGATCGAACAGTATTAGTGCTAAAAAACGAAGGGCTCTAAGGGGTGTTAATCGGGTTTTGTTAAGGGTGGGCCGATACATGAAAAAATACAGCAATTAGAGCCAGATTTGAGGAGAAATTTCGAGGTTAATCTTTTTCTTTTTGCTTCTCTTCTTCGTGCTTCATCGCCCCTTTGAAATTTTTAATCCCTTCACCGATGCCTTTCCCGATTTCAGGAAGCCGTTTCGCACCGAAGAGAAAAAAAACTATGATTAGAATAATTATTAGCTCCATTGGACCTAGCCGACCTAACATACTCTTCCTCCAGACTAGCGAATTTGACGAATGCCAGTCACCAATACCAAAGTCTATTTGATTTTGTCTTCAATATCAAACAAAAAAGGGTGGCGGCAATTCCACGCAGGCGGTAAAACGTCGATACGACTAACGAATTTATGTTGTCATTACGGAGGTAGAATTTTAAAATCACTCGGATTCGCTATTTTGAGCCAAATCATTTGCTTGTCTTGGATCAAAGGCCGAGTCGCCCCAAATCGAGGCAAGGCGTGGAATACGGTTTTTTTTTCAAACCCTCCCTTTTTTTTCATTAACGTGTATCATGAGGAAAATGGATTCGAATTATAAATTTCCCTGCTGGTCAGAGATTCCAATTGAATACAAATGAAAATCATCCTGATAGATTGTTGTGACACAGTCCGTGGCCATTTGGCTGGAATTTATGCCGGTTCCCCTTTAGAGATTTTTGCCTTCTCTGGGGAAGACAATTTGGAGCAAATTCTGAGTGCCAGCGATTTTGATGTACTTTTTGCCGGAATCGATGGATTTCCTCCGCGCTGGTGGATTTCATTGGCGGACATCAAGTCCTCTTCCTGCCCTCCGGCCATAGTATTTATTGGGGACGGTTCTACGGCAGAATTGCGGGCGGTTGAAGAATTGGGGGCTGATTTTTACCTATTCAATCCGGTGAATCCGATCCAATTGGAGATGATCGTAAAGTACATTTGCCGCATGGGAAAGCGGGAAGAGAAAATTGAGGCACTGGAAAAAGAGCTTCATCAAGTCCACGAACGCATTGACCACCTGGTTCGACAGCAAAAAGATGCATCCATCGAGCAGAAACTAACCTATCAAGAACTCTCAATGGCCTATGCCCAATTGCAGGATCTGAGCAAGAAGAAAAACAATTTTATCTCATTGGCCACTCACGAATTGAAGACCCCAATCACGGTAATCAAGGGGTATCATCGTATTCTTTTGGACGAACGGCTCGGACAATTGTCCACCCAACAGCGGGAGATTTTGCTGGAGTCGGAACAAAATTGCGTGCGTCTCAATCGTATTGTGAATTCCTTGCTGGATTTTTCCCGGATGGAGGCTGGACGATTTGAACTGGTTTACCAGGAAAATGATTTTGTTGAATCGATTGGTCATCTGTTAACTCAAGTGGAAGAAAATTGCCGCCACAAGAATTTACAACTGGAGGTCCAACTGGACCCGGAAATCCCCCGCTTCAAATATGATCGAGAGCGGATTAATCAGGTTCTACTGAGTCTTTTGGAGAATGCCATCAAGTACACTCCGGCCGGAGGGGCAGTAAATCTCTCCGCTCGTCCATTTTTCTGGGAACGACGATCACGGGGCGCTAGAAAGGTCCGCGGCTTAAGCCGGCGGAGGCCTCCTCAGGCTGCTCGTCCTTCCGGAGGTCGCAATTCTTTGTATATTGAAATTCAGGATACGGGAGTTGGCATTTCCCAAGAGGACCAACGACGAATTTTTGAAGAGTTTAGCCAAGCTTCTTCTACGCGGATGGTAAAGTCAGGTCTTGGCTTGGGACTTTCAATTGCCCGGCACATCATAGAAGCTCATCATGGGAAAATTTGGGTGGAAAGTGAGCCACAGCAGGGAAGCAAATTTTTGATCCTGCTTCCCTTGAACCCAGCGGAAATTGCATAATTATCGTTTGAGAAGCAGTAGGAGCCAGTTTTTGATTGTATTTTTTTTGTGGAAATCGACGGGTCGCATGATTTCCAAAATCGAAGGGGACGTAAAATAATTATGACCAACAGTTTTCTGATCCTGGTCGTGGACGATGAAGAAGGTATCCGGCATTATTTAAGAACTCTCCTGCAGCTGAAGGGTTATCTGGTGGCCCCAGTGGCCAGCGGGTTGGAGGCGATTGATTATTTGAGCAGCAATCCAATGCCTTCATTGGTGCTGCTTGATATTTTAATGCCGGATATGGATGGCTTGGAGACTTTGAAACGAATACGGAGTATGGATAAGAATCTGCCAATCATTATGCTCTCCTGCATCGGGGAAACACGCACGATTGTCGAAGCCATGAAAAGTGGGGCCACTGATTATCTGAATAAGCCCTTTGAAGAGCCGGAACTGGAAGTCGCTATATTGAAAGCTATCGATCGGAAAAAACTGGTGGATGAAAACCGGCGACTGCGCGAACAAAACCAGCAGTTGAGCGAGGGGTATCAATTTATTGTTTCCAATCCCAAAATGCTGCAAATTAAGGAATTGATCAGTCAAGTGGCGGATACCGATGTTTCCGTTTTTATTCAGGGCGAAAGTGGTGTGGGCAAGGAGATTATCGCTCGGGAAATACATGAAGGGTCTTCCCGGAGGGAAAAGCCCTTCGTAAAAGTGAATTGTGCTGCCATCCCGACCGAATTGCTGGAGAGCGAATTGTTTGGGTACGAACGAGGTGCCTTTACCGGGGCTTTTAAGTTGAAACAGGGGAAGTTTGAATTGGCAAATTATGGGACTCTCTTCCTTGATGAAATTGGCGATATGGCTCCCTCCTTGCAGGCCAAGCTGCTTCATGTCTTACAAGATAATGAATATTCCCGTCTTGGAGGCAAGAAGAATGTAATGGTGGATGTGCGCATCATTGCCGCCACCAACAGAAACTTGGAGGAGGTGATGCGGGAAGGGCGATTTCGCGAAGATCTATATTACCGATTAAATGTGGTTGCAGTTCATGTCCCGCCTCTTCGGGAACGCAAGGAGGAAATCCCCTTGCTCTGGGAGCACTTTCTGCGGAAATTTAGCCGCAAATATGCAGGCGGCCTATCCTCCTTGAGTCAGAGAACCCAACAGACTCTTATGAAATATAATTGGCCAGGAAACATCCGCGAATTGGAAAATGTGCTCAAGCGCCTGGTGATTTTGAAAAATGAAGACCAGGTGGTTGAGGAATTAAATGGCAAGATGATTAATCACCCGCCAACTGTCATTGAGGAACCTGCAGAAATTTGGGGGAGCAGTCCGGCCAGAGAGACTCCCATTTCAAGTCTGAAACATATTAGCAAGAATTTAACTTCTAATGCCGAGAGGGAGATGATCTTGCGGACGCTGCAGCAGACTCAATGGAATCGAAAACAAGCGGCAGAGGTTTTAATGATCAGTTATAAGACATTGTTAAATAAAATCCGCAAACTTGAAATCAGTTAGAAGGATTTAGCTGTGGAATGAGAGCCGTTATTCGGCCGACTTCTTATTTAATATTAGCTGAATTAAGGAGAGAAGACTAGAGGCAGTGAAAGGTTTGGGCAAGAAGAGAACGCACCCAGCAGAAAAGCTTTTCTTCACCATATCCACTTCTTTGCTCGCTGTGATCATGATGATGGGGACATCTTTAGTGGAAGGATTCTCTTTCACTTTGCGAGCCAGGGTGTTCCCGTCCATGACAGGCATCATCGCGTCAATAATAATGGCTTGAAACCTCTCCCTCTTCAATATTTCCAATGCCTCTTCACCGTTGGAGGCAGTGGAGACTTTATAATCCTTCTGAGAAAGAATTGTCTTGACGAGGACTTGAATGTTTTGATCATCATCAACCACTAAAATATGTTCTTGAGCCATGGATGCGACCTTCTTCGCATTGTAGAATAATAAGATCGATTGAGAAACTTGTATTCAAGTTTTTCATTCTAAAACAAAACCAAGGGAAATCAAGGTTAAATTGAAAAATCCACTCTTGACCAAAATTTTCGCGATTCTGCTCTTACTGGGAGGTCGCAGTTTTATTTTACAATGCGAGGCCGCCTCCCCTTTGCAAAAGGCCCGCATACATCTAGAAGCGGGAAGGTTCGAGGAGGCAAAAGGCTTGTTGCAGGATTGGCTTCAGAAAAATCCTAGATCTCCCGAAGCCTTTTTTTTGATGGGGAATCTCCATCTGGCCGAAGATCAAATAGAACTGGCACAGAAAGATGTCGAAGAACTCTTGCGTTTGCGTCCAGACTGGGCTCAAACACAATCTCTCAATGGTGCTGTGCTGTTGCGGTTGGGGGACTTTGAATTGGCAGAGTCCGCTTATAAAAAATGTTTGAGGCAGAATCCACACCTTCCGGAAGGGCTCGTAGGATTGGGCCGACTCTATTTGAGCCGCCTCGAAGAAAAGGAGGCTTTGGCATCATTTAAAAAAGCCATTTCATTGAATCCCCGACTTGCGGATGCGCACTATTACTCCGCGGAAGCATATGGCCTTGGTCATGGACAGCAAGCCCAAATTCATGCACTAGAAAAATATCTCTCTTTGCAGCCGGTTTTTCCTGTTGAGCGCATCCAAAACGCTCGCTCCACGCTGCAGTTTCTTAAATCTTGCCACAATCTCGAGCTGAACCGGGTCGAATCCCAGGAACCTCAACATGAAGTGGCTGTCGAATCCTATTTCGGGTTGATGATCGTGCGCACTTTTGTGAATGGCAAGGGTCCTTATAAGTTTCTAGTGGATACAGGGGCCTCTTCGACAGTGCTCTCCAATTCTCTTTTCGACTCGTTGGAAATCAAGACGGTGGCTACCGCCGTTATCAAATGTGTGGGTGGGGCCGGCCGGATGGTCACGCGCATGGGCCTTGTCAGGCGCTTAACCCTGGGAACATTGGATCTAGCCAATGTGCCGGTAGGAACGTTTGATGAAGGACAGCTTGCCAATTTAATTGATGGCGTGCTTAGTCCCGCGGACCTAGCTGATTTTATCATCACCTTTCGGCCTTCGGCCCAGAAGATGATTTTGACTTGTCGTAGTTGCCCACTCCGTCCGCGTCCTCCGGAGGAGACTGGAACGGGACGATCCATAGAGTTAAGACTGGTGGGGAGTCTGTTGCTGATACCCGCATCCATTCAATCGCAAATCTCCGGCAGATTCCTATTTGACACCGGAGCTCTCATGAGTGCCCTTTCTGGAAAAACCGCGAAAGCTCTGGGGGCCAATCCCGACCAGGCGGTCGAACGCTTGGATATGCAGTTTGCCGGGGCTTGTGGCGTCACTCAATCTGTCATCCCGCTTAAAGACATTACCTTGAAGGTGCGCGATCTCCGGAAAAATTATTCTCAAATACTCGCTTTAGATTTGAGTGAGGTTAGCAAGGAATTGCAGACGGAGATTCTAGGAATACTGGGGATGGATTTTTGGGGAGATCGCACCATTACATTGGATTACTTCACGGGAAATCTCTGGATTGAATAACCAGATATGGCCTGAAAATGCCGCCTATTCTCTAATCCCAATAACAGCCATCATGCGCCCGGTTCGCCCCATGTCCCCTCGATGTGAGAAGAAGCGGCTCTTCTGGCAGCAAGTGCAAGGAGGATCAGAGAAAATGTTTTCCTCTGAAAAACCCTCTTGCACGAACTGATTCCGTGCAGCGGAGGGAAGGTCGAGACGGAATTTCTCTCTGGATTGAGAATCTGGGATCATGAAAAGATCACAGCCTGATCCGAAAGCCTCGTAAAATTCCGCACTGACGTCTGACCCAATTTGATAACAGCAGGAACGAATTGATGGTCCGATGACCACAAGGCAGTTGAGCGGATTAGAGCCAAATTCATTTTTTAAGAATTGAACTGCTTTGCCGGGCAAATGCCCGACAGTGCCGCGCCACCCGGAGTGAAGAGCGAGAATGATCCTCTGATGCCAGTCTGCCAGCAAAATTGGCATGCAATCCGCGGTTAGAACGGATAGAACCAATCCTGGCGTCTGAGTGCAGATTCCATCTCCCTCTAGCGGAAAGAGCGACCAATTGGCAGGTCCAGCCCGATGAATTAGATCGGAATGAATCTGCTTTAAAGAAAGCAACACAGTTGGCGTTTCCAATGAAGCAGTATCCACATCTCCTGCGCGCGGGTCAATTGCTTTTGAGAATCCAATGGTATGGAGAAAATGACGTCGGTTTGATTTTATATCGAGGTGCGGAATTTGATCATTAAATCCCAAGCTGCACTCCTCGGCAGATTCGACCAGATGGCGCAGGCTGAATCCGTGAGACAACCACTTGAAACGAGCCAGCGCCTGATGATATAAGAACCCACGGGGAGACTGCTGATAATTTTCGTTCATATGGAGAGGCCTAAACGTGATCGTCGGAATCGGGGTTGATATCGTGGAAATTGAAAAAATAAAATTGGCCATGGTCCGGCGGGGTGAACGATTAAAGAACCGGACTTTCACTCCTTTAGAAATCCAATACTGCGAAGAGAGGGCCAACAAGTATCAGCACTATGCCGCCCGTTTTGCGGCCAAGGAAGCCATCTTCAAGGCAATCAGCACTGGTTGGCGACAAGGAGTAGCCTGGACTGATGTCGAGGTCAGCAATGAATTAAGCGGGAAGCCTGACCTCTTCTTGAAGGGGAAAACCTTGGAATTTGCTAATCGATTGGGGGCCAATAAATATTGGCTCAGCCTCAGCCACACGGATCATTATGCGGTTGCCCAAGTTATATTGGAAGGATGAAAGAGAGAGCCAGGAGATTAAACAATACGATGATCATTGGTAATGGCTCAAGCTTGCTGGTTCCCACCCTCCTCCCTTTTTTTATTCTCGGCCGGTTCGGTTTGGGGCTTTCTTCTCTCTGCCCCCGACCGCAAAATTCCTCTTTTTTATTCTGTACTGACTAGTGTACCCTTGACGCCATCTTCGATCAGACCGGTTATTTTCACAGTCAACAGTTGATTGGGATTTGAAATTACACCGGGCAATTCTACTTTCAAATAGTTGCTGCTGATAGCTTCCATTGCGCCGTCGTCATGTATTTTCCCCAAGGTGAGGACCGAGACAATCTGGTCAAGCTGTGTTTCGCGGAAGGTCCGATTTTTTTGATGTCCCAATTCCCGCAATATTTCTCCGCGTCGAGTCTGGATTGGGCTAGAGATTTTCGGTTTCAATTGCAAGGCCGCTGTCCCGGGGCGCGGAGAATAGGGAAAGACATGAAGATAAGTAATGGGGAGAGACTCCAAAAATTGCTGGGTCTCCTCAAAATCGGCATCGGATTCCGAAGGGAACCCCACCATCACATCAGCGCCGATGGCTGCATCGGGGATTAGGGCGCGAATATTGGAAGCTAATTCGAAATATTTTTGGGTTTGGTAAGGGCGACGCATTAATCTCAAGATCCGGTCTGAACCGCTTTGAAGAGGAATATGAAAATGCTTGGCCAGTTTTGACGAGGTTGCCACCAGATGGATGATCTCATCTGTAACTTCCAGAGGTTCGATGGAACTGAATCGCAATCTCCGCAGTTTCTCCAATTGAATTAATTGTTGCGCCAATTCCGCGAGAGTGATCCTGGGGGAAAGGTCCCGGCCAAATGCTCCCAAATGAATGCCCGTCAGGACAATCTCCTGGAATCCCCGGCTGAGTAAACTCTCGACCTGGCGGACAACTTCACACACTTTCAAACTGCGAGAATTACCGCGGACAAAAGGGATGATGCAATAAGAACAACGCAGGCTGCAGCCATCCTGTATTTTCAACACCGGTCGGGTCTTGTCCCCACTACCCGCGTCGCTTATGGCAGACAGGCTATTTTGTGCAAAGATATCAGAACAATGGATTGGAGACTGTCCAGAGCGATTGTCCTCGATGGCGGGGGTGCTAACCATGGGCAGCACAATCTTCACCAGGTCATTTTTGTGGGAATTTCCCACAACGCAATCCACTTCGGACATTCGAGCCAATCTTTCCGGCTCCCTCTGGGCATAACAGCCAGTCACAACGATTTGGGCCCTGGGGTTCAGTCGCCGCACTCTGCGGATCATCTGACGGGCCTGGGCATCCGCGGATTGAGTAACTGTGCAGGTGTTTATTATCACCAGGTCTGAAACCTGCCAATTTTCCGCCTTAGACAAAGACTGGTCGAGGAATGAACGTTCAATCGCTGCCCCGTCTGCTTGAGTGGCCCTGCAGCCAAAACTGATAATGCTAAACGAAGTTTTGCCAGACAATTTTCCTGATGCTCCTTAATGCACGTTACTCGGCGCCGCCACTTTTCATGCGATGCTTTAAATTGCCAGACCTTTGTTTTACTCTCCAATTGAAAGGCTCAGTAAGGGAGAACTGAGTTAGATATTTCATGTCGGAGTTCGATCCATGATCGCCCCGAACAGGAGACCTAACTCTTCAAAATACCAGACTCCCTCATGTTTGCCAATCCCGATATAACGGCTCAACGAATAAATGGAGGATACAATGAGGGACAAATCACAGGGAGTATTATCAAAGAGGAGACTTGAGGATCAAGCCGCTGAAGTATATTCTTTCCCACAGGGGATGGCTGGGAAGAATTTTCTTTAATCTAGGGGAATCTATACCCCGTGCTAGATTCGCGAATTTTCAATTCAGTGGGGAGCTGCAGTCGCAGGGGGACAGGAGGATCGAGCCGATTGGCTATGCGCTGCAACAATAGCTCCGCGCCCTGATATCCGAGTGCATAAGCTGGTTGGGCCACAGCAGTCAGATGAGGATGGAAAGACTCGGTCAGGGGTAAATCGTCAAACATTGCCAAAGCGATATCTTCTGGACAGCGTAGGGATAACTCCTCGAGAGCTCTGAGAGCACCCAAGGCCATGGTATTATTCGATATGAAAAGAGCCGTCGGCCGGGCAGATCCACTCAGCATCTTTTTCCCTAGAGAGTAACCACTATCAGCCCGGAAGTCGCCTTGCAGAATCAATTCGGGATCAAGCGGAATACCGTTATTCTCCAATCCTTCTGCATAACCCTGCAGGCGTTCTCGTGCGGTTTGTAGAGCTGGAGGACCGGCAATAATTCCAATGCGGCGGTGCCCTATCTTCGCCAGGTGTTCAATGCATTGGCGCGTTCCGCCAATGTTGTCCACGGAAATGGAGTCAATTTCGACTCCTGGCGGTACTCGATCCAAACAGACAATTGGCAACCCGGATTTTAAAGCGTCCTGTAAATGACTAGAAGTGTTTTCTCCGGGTGCAACCACCAACAGGATCCCATCCACACGCCTGGCCCGCAGAACCGATAAAACCTGTTTTTCCCGTTCCACTTGATCATCTGTATTGAAAGTGATCAAAAGATGGCCTTTTTTGAGGAGGGCATCTTCAGCGCCGCGGACGAGCAGCGGAAAAAAAGGATTGGTAATGTCGGAAATGACCATTCCCACCATCCCTGTGCGGCTGATTTTGAGGCTCCGAGCGACCTGGTTGGGGTGATAATCCAAATCGCGAATTGCTTTCTCGACAAGTTCGCGTCGCGATTCGCTCACGACGGCAGTCCCGTTGATTACGTTTGATACCGTGCCGATGGAGACTCTGGCCCGGCGAGCAATTTCCTTGATGGTAGCCATAAAAATGGAAAAAAGGGGCACAACCCAAATACAGGCGCGCTGCTTCCCTCAATCTTAATGGAAAAAATTATACCATTTTATTTTGCTTGGACAATGATCTGCAGTGTGAAAAAGTGTCGTGGCTTTGACTTGGTTAGTTTGGCATATCTGGTATTTGCTGGTTTTGGCTAATTTTATCTAAAGGCAGAAGAAATTAGATTTTCCATGGGAAAGCCGCTAAAATAGGATGCGAATTGAATGACCCCGACAAGTGAGTGGAAATGGGGTTCATGGCCTGGGTTATTGGTAGTAGTAGCAGCAGAAGAAGAGAGAAGGGGAAAAAGAGTCCTATGTTCAAAAAGTATTTCCAGAAGGAAACCCATGCGGAAGCTTCTTTAGCTGCCGATACTTTGGAGCCCACGCAAAGTACACTCGTAGATGAACCGAGACGGAAGAGTGCTGCTCGTGAGTGGTTGGAGAGCCTAATTTTCAGTTTGATCTTTGTGTTCTTTTTTACCAATTTTATCGCGCAGGCCACCCAAGTTCCGACTGAATCAATGAAACCCACAATCCTGGTCGGAGATCATTTTTTCCTCGACAAATTTGCCTTCCCCGCCAATTATCCGGATTTTATGTTGCGAATTCTACCGACACGGCATATTTCGCGCGGGAATATCGTGGCTTTCAAATCCCCAGAAAATCCAAAAATTCCCTTCATTAAAAGGGTGATCGGACTTCCAGGAGAAACCTTGGAAATCCGCGACAAACAGGTTTTCATCAATGGGAACCAGCTCATTGAACCTTACACTCATTTTATTGATTTTCACATTTATGGTAGAAACATAGGTATCCCTGATGATTACATCATACGGGATAATTTCGGCCCCATAGTCATCCCATTGGATTCGTATTTTATGATGGGTGATAACCGCGACAATAGCAATGACAGCCGGTATTGGGGAACGGTCAATACCAAAAACATAATAGGCCGGCCACTTTTCATTTACTGGTCCTATGAGGCAGATCCCTACGATCCCCGCCCCAAATCGGTAGTAGAATATGCCAAGGAATATGGTTCCGTTGCATTGCACTTCTTCACTAGAACTCGCTGGTCCCGCACGGGAAAGATCCTTCGATAGGGTGGCAGACCAGAACACATTTCTCAAATCCCTATAGTGAAAAACTCGGGGAACCATCATCGAAGGGGTGCCGCTTAGGCCCCCTTTTTATCATTGGGTAAGTTTTGCGAAACTCAAGAGATGGATTGCCGCGGGTAGGATTTGTCGATTCCCCCCCCCATTAGATTATTGAAAGATTCTGGCTAGGGCTTTCCCCGTGTGGGATTGCATATTCTGGGCCACAACTTCTGGAGATCCTTGAGCAACAATTCGGCCTCCATCATTTCCTGCCTCCGGACCAAGGTCAATGATCCAGTCGGCGGTTTTGATGACATCGAGGTTGTGCTCAATGATGATCACTGTATTCCCCATGGAGGTTAGCCGATTCAGAACCTCAAGCAGATGTTTGACGTCCTCGAAATGTAGACCCGTAGTGGGCTCATCCAAGATATAAACAGTTCGCCCCGTGGCTCGGCGGCTGAGCTCTTTAGCCAGTTTAATCCGTTGAGCCTCCCCTCCGGAGAGGGTCGTGGCGGATTGCCCCAAATGAATATAACCCAGCCCCACTTCAACCAAGGTTTGGAGACGGATCCGAATGGACGGGATGTTCTCCAGGATGGGGAGGACATCGCTGACTGTGTTGTTCAATAAATCTGCAATGGAGAACCCTTTAAATTTGACAGCGAGAGTCTCGCTATTGTAGCGATAGCCCCGGCAGACCTCGCACTCCACGTAAACGTCTGGGAGGAAATTCATTTCGATGCGGCGCAATCCGTCTCCTTGACATGCTTCACACCGGCCTCCCTTAACATTAAAACTAAAACGCCCCGCTTTATATCCTCGCTCTCGTGATTCTGGCAGGGCGGCATACAATTCCCGGATCGGAGTGAAAAGGCCCGTGTAAGTGGCCGGATTGGAACGAGGCGTTCGCCCAATGGGTGATTGATCAATTTCGATGACTTTGTCAATCAGTTCCATGCCCTGGACTTCCCGATGTTTTCCTGGTTCGTCTAACGCTCGGTAAAGTTGGCGCGCCAAGGCTTTATAAAGAATGTCGTTTACCAAGGAAGATTTGCCGGATCCGGACACTCCACTTACCACTGTCAGCAATCCCAAAGGGAAGGAGACGTCGATGTTTTTCAGATTGTTGTGGCGGGCCCCTTGGATTGTCAGGTATTTGCCGTTGGGGCTGCGGCGCAATTCAGGGATGGAAATACTCCGAACACCTGATAAATATTGGCCTGTCAGGGAATCGGCGGTCTGGGCAATTTGGGCTGCTGTGCCCTGAGCGATCAAATCCCCGCCCGATTTGCCGGCCCCCGGCCCGAGATCAATCACATAATCCGCGCGCCGGATGGTGTCTTCATCGTGTTCAACCACTAGCACGCTGTTTCCCATGTCACGTAACTGCTCTAGCATGGCAAGCAGCCGCTGATTATCCCGGTGGTGCAGCCCGATGGAAGGTTCATCCAATACATAGAGGACTCCTCGCAAGCGGGACCCAATTTGAGTCGCCAACCGAATGCGTTGGCCTTCCCCGCCGGAAAGGGTTGCGGCGCTTCTGTCCAAGCTCAGATAGCTCAATCCGACTGCTTCCAGAAACTCCAGCCGTTCAGTGATCTCATGAAGTACACGGCCCGCAATCAATTGCTCACGTGGCGAGAGAGAAATCCCGCGGAAGATTCGCAAAGTTTCGCTCAAGGGTATAGCCGTCAAATCAGCGATGGATAGCCCGGTAATTTTTATCGCCAGACTCTCGGGTCGAAGTCGTCTTCCATTGCAGGCAGGGCAGGATTTCATTACCATGTATTGCTCAAGATTCTCTGCTTCTTCTTCCTCACTGGCAAAAACCTTTTGGAGATAACCCAAAATTCCCCCATCTCGTTCTTTGGGTGAACTCGTGCCATGCCAAATGGCGGTTTGGACTTTTGTCGGGAGAGATTCGAACGGTTGGTTTAAATCGACATGGAGAGATTTGCCAAGTTCCTCCAAAAAGAGCTGAATTTGGAAAGGAATTGTCTCTCCCCAAGGCGCAAAACCTCCATTCAAGACAGAGCGTGAAACATCTGGAAATAGTCGGCTGGGATCAAAATCAAACTTGTATCCCAATCCGGAGCAATGGGGGCAGGCTCCATAGCGGCTGTTAAAGGAGAAAGTTCGAGGTTCAATGGCAGCAAGAGAAATCCCACAATCAACGCAGGCCATTTTCTCGGAATATAAGTGTTCTTCGCCATTGACGACGGCAATGGAAACAATCCCCCGAGCTAATTTCATGGCAGCGTCAATTGAACTTTCGAGGCGTTTCTCAATTCCCTTTTTGATAAGAAGTCTGTCCACGACTACTTCGACCGTATGATTTCTGGTTTTGTCCTGAGGGATTGAATCATCCAAATTCCAAAGGACTCCATCCACACGAACCCGAACAAATCCTCTGCGGCTCAGGTCTTCAAAGAGTTTCCGGTACTCTCCTTTGCGACCGCGAATCACAGGAGCCAATACCATAATTCGATCCCCTTCCGGCAAATTCCGGATGCTATCCATGATTTGCCGGGTAGATTGTTTAGCGATGGGGCGGCCACATTTGTGACAGAAAGGAATTCCCACGGAGGAATAAAGTACCCGCAAGTAGTCGTAGATCTCGGTAATTGTTCCTACCGTTGATCGGGGACTCCGGCTGGTAGTTTTTTGTTCGATGGAGATTGCAGGGCTCAATCCTTCGATGGAGTCGACATCGGGCCTTTCCATTTGATCCAAGAATTGGCGGGCATAAGCGGATAGCGACTCCACATATCGCCGTTGCCCCTCCGCGTAAATTGTATCAAAGGCAAGGCTGGATTTTCCTGATCCACTCAGGCCGGTGACAACGATAAGCCGGTTGCGGGGAATATCAAGGTTGATATTCTTCAGATTATGTTGTCTTGCACCTCTGATGATGATCCTATCCAAACCCATTTTTTATCTTCATTACTTCGGGGAAGAATATTCAAGACACTACAAACCTATAATGATAATCTTGTCCAAATAGAGGGTCAAGCAAATTGGCCTTGGAGGATATCATTGCATCGATGAGGTGATGGAATGGGAAGGTCTCTGGTCGTCTTATTAATCCTGATCGGATTTATCCAAAACGGGCTTGGAGATGTCCCAATAGTGAATCACTTAGTGAAAGGTAGAATTTTGGCAATTGGAAAAGGAGACACTTCCCGAACGGAGATTGTTTTGCAGCGAGCAGATAAAACTTTCTTTAGAAAGCAGCGGCCTGGATATGATGGTTCTTTTGTTTTTGAAGCGGTCCCTTCCGGAGAATATCTTCTCCTGATTAAACCTGAAGAAGGGGCAATGGTGGCCCGGCCGCTCAGAGTTTTAGATTATCCCCAACCGAAAATCATTTTTCTCGAGATCCGGTTGGGAAGTGACGGTTCGGCAAATGTTCGTGAGCTGGTAAAGGAATTTTCCCCAGCGGCTAATTCCTCACGAGAGGAAAAATACACTCGAGTTTCGGGCAAAGCTCAAAAAGAATTCGACTTGGCGCTGCGGGAAAGTGAACGAGGAGATTATCCCAAAGCAATTGAACACCTTCAGAAAGCGATTAAGGAGGCTCCGGACTTTTTTGAGGCTTATAACAATCTTGGAGCCCAATATCAAAAAATAAACCAACTTGAGGCAGCCATTCCATCGTACCAAAAGGCCATTTCTTTGCGGGATGAGACGGCCAAACCTCACATCAACCTGGGGATGATTTATTGGACCCAAGGCAAGTTGGGTGAAGCAGCAGAAGAATTCAAGCAAGCCCTAAAATTTGATCAGAATTTGCCCATGGCCAATCTGTCCTTGGGAAGGATTCTATTGCAAAAAAAACAGTATCACTTGGCTGAACCTTACCTGGAATTAGCTACACGGTTGGATCCACAAAGCAGCCGTCTGGGATTTCTGGATTTGATTCATCTTTATCGAGCCCATGGCGACTTGGATAAAGCCACCTTTTTCCTGGAAAAATTGCTGGAATACTTCCCAAATGATCCCGAGGGTTTGGAGCTGAAAAAGAACATCCTAAAAATGGGATCGCTGCCAGATTCACCCTAGCAGGGCTGAACTTTGCCTCTTCTTCCTTATCATAGATCTCCTCAATCCAAAAAAGATAAAATAGCGAAAATAGACTCTTCCAGAATAGAGTGACGAATTCGATTTGTCCCAGATGCCGAAGCGAATTACATTTTTGTATGTTGTTGAAAATAAACCATTTTATTGAATTTTATAATATAAAAAAACCTAAAGTCTATGTGCATATATCCCGATACTTGGTGGTGATGTCAAAAAATTGGCTTTTGCTCCAAAGATTCCTATTCAGGCAGAATACGATAGAAGATTCTCATTGCAATTATCCCAAATAAATAAAGCCAATGATGGAAAGCCCTTGACCCAATGTTGAGTCAACATGTCCAACCTCAGAGGGAACCATTCCCTGGCTCTAATCCCGAGCGAGGATTGAGAGTCCTTGTCGTTGATGACGATTCGATTGTTCGAATGGCACTTTCGGAGGTTTTGACTACTTCCGGATTTCAATGTGATCAGGCCGGATCTGCATCTGAAGCGGCGGAGTTATTGGAGCAGAACCACTATGCCTGTGTTCTCACCGATTTGATTATGCCCGGCAAGAGCGGACTGGAATTGCTGAATGAAATTACCCTGCGGTACCCTGACATTGCGGTGGTGCTGATCAGTGGACAAAATGATGTGAACTATGTTCGCAAAGCACTTCAAGAGGGCGCCTACGATTATGTAGTAAAACCATCCACCGTAAATGAGATTTTAGGCGCTATTCAGGGGGCATTGCGAAAGCGCACCCAATATCTGAAGGAACAAAGCGACAAAGCTCATTTGCAGGAACGGGTGGAAATTGGATTGGTGGAATCCATCTTATTTGAAGATATCGTCAAAAGCACCATTGATGGAATCATGATCACCGACCTCAATGGACGAGTTATCATGGTGAATCCAGCTTTTGAGCGGCTTACGGGGTATTCCCGGCGAGAGCTAGAGGGGACCATCGCTCCGGTGTTTAGGAACGATGCATCGGGACAAGAACCCGGGAAAGGAATCAAACAGGCGCTCGCAATCCGTGGCTACTGGTCCGGCGAGCTCTTTGATCGCCGCAAGGACCATAGCAAATGGTACGGACATATTTCCATTACGCGAGTGAAGGACCCCCATGGGCGTTCTTTTGCGGATGTTTTCATCGTGCGTGACATCACCGATAAGAAGTCCATGGAAAAACAATTGTTCGAAAAGCTTTATGAGGTGCAATCCACCCAGGATGCCGCTATATTGGGGTTTGCCAAGTTGGCGGAATACCGTGACCCCGATACCGGTTTCCACTTGGAGAGAGTCAGAAACTATTGCCGCATTCTTGCTGAAGAACTAGTCGTGCAAGTGGGGGCCAAAGAGGGGATTAATGATTCGTTTGTCGAAGAAATTTATAAATCCAGCCCACTGCATGATATTGGCAAGGTGGGAATTCCTGACAGTATACTCCTTAAGCCGGGAAACTTGACAACCGAAGAATACCAAATCATGAAAACCCATACTCTCTTAGGAGGAGATGCGCTTGCCAGCGTGGAAATCAATTTGCCGGGCAAATCTTTCCTAAGTCTAGCCAAGGAAATTGCCTATTATCATCACGAAAAATATAATGGAAAAGGATACCCATTTGGGCTTTCGAGACAACAAATACCTCTGCCAGCCAGAATTGTAGCTTTTGCCGATGCTTATGATGCACTGACCTCGAAGCGGGTTTATAAAGAGGTGGTGATACCGGAGGAATCCAAGAAAAGACTACTCATTGACCGCGGCGAGCATTTTGATCCGATAGTTGTCGATGCCTATTTGGCAAGGGAAGAGGAATTCCTGACAATTCTAGAACGCTTTGCCGATCAGCATAAGTAGACTCGCCAATGAGGTCCATGCCAAAAAATATGGTGCCGATGTGGCGGAAATAGAACCGCTACCCCCCCCCGTAAGTCGGAAGGCGATAGCCACTACGATAGTGCGTCAGGGGAGCACCTTGCCCCATCTCCAACTTGAAAAGATCGATTCTCTGAGCCAATCAATGGGATGATTCTGAGGACATGGGAAAGAATTATCGTCCGAATTCCACCTCTCTGTCGATTTCCGCAAGAGGGAAGGATGTAACCTGGCTTTTGAAAGCCGCGGAGATTTCTCAACTAGTCCCGATATTTTAGCAACGAGTAAATATCATATCCTTCCAGTTTTTTCCTCCCATTCAGAAACTCTAATTCAATTACAAACGCAATTCCGGCTACGACGCCGCCGAGCTGTTGAATGAGTTGTATTGTGGCGGCCGCTGTGCCTCCCGTTGCCAAAAGATCATCCACCAATAAGATCCTTTGACCGGGCAGAATTGCATCGCGGTGAATTTCCAAACTGTCTTTGCCATATTCCAGGTCATAGGTGACTTGAATTGTATCGGCTGGCAATTTGCCAGGTTTCCGAACGGGAACAAATCCAGCTTCAAGCCGACAGGCCAATGCCGAGGCAAATATGAAACCACGGGATTCAATTCCCAAAACCAAATCGATCTTTTCTTTCTGGAAACGGCTTGCCAGCAACTCTATCACCTCAATGAGCGCCGCCCCATTTTTCAAGAGAGTGGTTATATCGTAAAAAAGAATGCCCTTTTTGGGGAAATCAGGAACATGGCGGACAATATTTTTTAGATTTTCCATGTGGAGCTCCTCTGTTGGACCAGGCTCAATTTAAACCGCAAGCAAATGATTGCCCTATTTGCTATTTTGAAATCGCTTGAATGGCTTGGGGAAAAATCGGGTATTTTATTGAAGGATGGTCGGGGCGAGAGGATTCGAACCTCCGACCCCCTGGTCCCGAACCAGGTGCTCTACCAGGCTGAGCCACGCCCCGAACCAATTTAGCTTGTCCAAAATTTGACTGAACAAACTGCCGGGAATAATTCTTGAACCATTTTCACTTCAGGGTACGGAAAATTTTTACGCATGCCGCTCAGAGGGAATTTACAGAGCGCTTATGGTATTGGCAGTCTAAAAAAAATTTTGCGTCCAGCTTTCCAATTGGGGCATAATTTCGTGCGCTGTCCGTTCAACTTTGAGGGGGGTAATGGAAACAAACCCTGCTTTAACCGCCTGCCAATCTACGTCTTGATCCGCCGCCCCCTTTAAGGGGGCATACTTCTGATCAAACCAAAAAAATTTGCGCCCGCGCGGATCTTCATGTTCAACAATCATGCTCTCCGCGTTTCGAATTCCCTGCCGAGTAATTTTCACGCCGCGCAGCTTCCCCGGCGGAACATTCACATTTAAAATCGTCTCAGGAGTGAGAGGAGCTTCGAGCAACCTTTGCGCCACGCGCGCCCCCACTAAGGCAGCCTGATCAAAGTTAAAATCGGTCCAAGTTGCCAGGGAAATCGCGAAAGCGGAAACATTGTTGTGTGCGGCTTCCAACGCGGCGGCGACCGTTCCCGAATACCCGACATCGTGTCCCAGATTAGCGCCGCGGTTGATTCCAGAGATAACCAAATCCGGCATACCAGAGAGGATTTGATGAAGGGCAATCAAAACACAATCAGCAGGCGTGCCATCCACGGCAAACTGCCTCGGGCCCACTATTTCGTAACGAAGAGGACGCTGGATGGTGAGAGACTGGCTCGCGGCGCTTCGCTCCCGGTCTGGCGCCACTAAGGTAACCCGCCCCAGTGCAGAAACAGATTCCGCCATTGCCTGAATACCGGGGGAGTGAATCCCATCGTCATTGGTAATCAATATCTCCCGCAATACCCAATTCCTTGAAGCCTGTAATTCGTCGGTTTCGAATCAACTCTCCACATGCCGCAATTCATGATCCATTAACTCGACTCTTATATCCCCTGAATCCGCAAAAAAAATGGTCGGGACGAGAGGATTTGAACCTCCGACCCCACGCACCCCAAGCGTGTGCGCTACCAGGCTGCGCTACGTCCCGACTGTCGTGGAAATCTAGCACCTTCTATTTAAGATTGTCAAGATGTTCTGCAGTTCAGCTTTTATCATTGAGAGCATTGGGGGAGAGTGCGTTTGAACCGGGGAAGAAGGGGAAGGTGCTGTCTCCCTTTTTTCCGGAAGGAGATCGCGTAGGCTTTCCAATGTTTGTCCTCTCTCTTTGCCCCTGCCTAGCAATTTCCTGGCGCCTGGAATCGTGAACCCTTGCGAATAGAGCAATTCTCGAATGGCCAGCGCCATTTCCACGTCCTTTTTTCGATACATCCGTCGACCGTTAGCTCCCTTGGCAGGAGACAAGGTTGGGAATTCTCTCTCCCAGAACCGCAACACATAAGGCTCGAGTTCAAGAATGCGACATACTTCTCCAATTTGAAAATAAAGCTTATCAGGAATTGCTGGCACGGCCATGTTTGTATTTTTGCTTAATAATGATTGGAGTTCCAATAAAATCAAAACGCTCCCGTATTTGATTGACCAGATATCGTTCCAGCGAAAAATGAATCGGCCCTTGGCTGTTGGTAAACAGGGCAAATCGGGGGGGAGCCACTCCCACCTGAGTCATGTAATGGACTTTGACCTGGCGATTCGCGGGCAATGCAGCTTTTTGTAGGGCGGCAGTCTGCAAAAAATCATTAAGCTGCGAGGTGGAGATTCTCAAGTGCCGGGCATTGTATAGCTGGTCAATCATTTCGAAAAGCTTATGAGTGCGCTGTCCCGTTTGAGCGGAGATGAACAGGATTGGCGCATAATCAAGATATTTTAATCGGGATCGAATTTCCTTTTCCTGCTCTGGCATGGTGTGAGTATCTTTTTTTATCAGATCCCATTTGTTCACAACCAAGATCACGGAAACGCCAGCCTCATGGGCATATCCGGCGATTGTCGCATCCATGGCCGTGACTCCTTCGAGCCCATCCAGCACCACCAGGGCGACGTCACATCGTTCCAGGCTTTTTCGAGCCATCACCACGCTGATTTTTTCCGCAACAAGGTAGGTCTGGCTTTTCTTGCGAATCCCCGCCGTGTCGACCAAACGATAGAGTTTTCCTTCCCGCCGTAGTGTAGTATCAATGGCATCCCGCGTAGTTCCGGGAACAGGAGAGACGATGACCCGTTCTTCGCCAACCAAGCGGTTCAACAGAGTGGATTTTCCGACATTTGGCTTGCCAATAATGGAGATCGAGATCACCCGCTCCTTATCAACCTGTGAGGAGTCGAGAGAGGGGAAAAATTCCAAAGTGCCATCAAGCAGATCCCCAAGGTTATTCCCATGTTCTGCTGAAATTGGAAAGACCCGCTCAAAACCCAGCTCATAAAACTGGTGGGCATCCAATTCCCGGCGAACATTGTCACATTTGTTTACCACCACAAAAACGGGTTTCGAAGTCTTTAGCAGAATCCGTGCAAGGTCAGCATCAACGGGAGTAACGCCAGCTTGTCCGTCCACCAGAAGATAAACGACAGTTGCGACGTCCAATGCCGTGCGGGCCTGGGAAAAAATGTGGGAGGGAATCAAAGCATCGTCGCCGGGGATAATTCCGCCGGTATCTATAATCTCAAATGAAGCGCCCCCCCACTCAGCCTGGGCGGTATTGCGATCCCGGGTGATGCCGGGCTCATCACCCACCAAGGCCTTGCGCCTTCCGCAGATTCGATTAAAGAGAGTGGATTTCCCGACATTAGGCCGTCCGATAATAACGACAACAGGATTTTTCAAGCCCCGTGTACTCCTTGACATGGATGTTCAGATTCTTTCAAGCGTTGATGGTTCGATGCGAAGTGAAGCTAATGAAACCTCATCCACAAAGAGTCGCTTGATGCCCAGCCCCCTGAGCAATTTTGATAATACTTAAAAGAAAGACAAAAAAAAAGGGAGGAGTCGCACTCCTCCCTTTTCAATGTTCACCATTTAACCCGCCAGAGAAATCCTGAGCGCTCAAGGCACTCAAAACCCTTCTATCCTTTTTCCAGGGCGTACAAGATGATCCCGATTACGACCGCAACCACGGCCAAAATAATAGCTCCTTCAGTGATCCATTCCTTCCAGCTCTTTTTTCCCGTCAGCTCTGGATCATCGATTTGTTCGAACATAGGTCTTATCCCCTTTCAGCCAAAATTGGCTCAAAACCGAATTTGGGCCACCGCTGCTCGACTTCTCAATTAAAAACAGATCTTTTTACGTCTAAATTGATCTTAAATGAATCGTCCAAATAAATCCACAACTAAATATTGAACTCGTTTCTCAAATCCTTTTTTCAGAACCTAAAGTCATATTCTCAATAGATGAACAGGGACTTTTCCCCAGAGTGGATGGCGGCTCCTCCCTGATTTAGTCTTTTAATTGTTCGTTCCCTTTATGTCTGGATTCAGCTAAAATAGCGCAGTAGCTTGGCAGAATAGTTGAAGTCAGCTTGCCGCTCTCCGATCGCAAAGTGTTCTTTCAATGGACTCATTGACCCGAGTCAAGAACTTGACGATCTTGTGGGCGCCGACCAGGACTGGAATGGCATCTTGAGAATATTAGACCTTGGCTGTGGTCAAAATAAATATCCTGGAAGCATCGGAGTCGATTGGATCCCCAATTCGGGAGTTGATGTATTGTGTGATTTAAATGCTCCGACTCTCCCCTTTCCGGAAGGAATTTTCGACGCAATCCGTTTGATTCATGTCGTGGAGCATTTGCAGTCGATCCCGCGCACCATGGAAGAGGTTCATCGAATCAGCAAAGCTGGCGCCGAAGTGCTCGTTGTGACTCCTCATTACACGGATGCTTCCTCTTGGCAAGATCCCACTCATCGTTGGCATTTGAATAGTTTTTCTTTTAATGTTTTTGAGGAAATGGCGGACTTCAGCTATTATTCAAAAGCGCGTTTTCGTGTCGCGAAGGTGGAAATCCGGTTGCTCAAGTTTTATCGTTTGATTGGATTGGAATTTCTGGTGAACCTTTCAGGGCGGCATCCCCCATTTCGCTTCCTGCGCCGGTTTTGGGAGCAATACCTCTGCTTTGTAGTGCGGGGGAAGTCTGTTACCTTCCATCTTCAAGTCTTGAAATGAGGAGCAAGAAGTGCAGCCTTCTGGCTCAAGGGGTCTGGCTATTGTTTTGGTGAGCGGGGGCATGGATAGCTGCGTTACCGCTGCAATGGCACAGCGGCAGCATCAGTTGGCCTTTCTGCATGTTTCTTATGGACAGCGGACCGCCGCGCGGGAACTTGAGGCTTTCAATGCCATCGCGGATCATTTTCTGGTGGAACGCCGACTCATTTGCCAGCTTAACCACTTGAGCCAAATTGGCGGATCCAGTCTAATCGATATGAATATCCCGGTGGATGAAGCTGACTTAAACCGGCGGGGAATTCCAAACAGTTACGTCCCTTTTCGAAATGCTCATTTCCTTGCCATTGCCACCTCATGGGGAGAAGTAATTGGGGCAGAAGCCATATTTATTGGAGCGGTAGCGGAAGACAGTTCCGGTTATCCGGACTGCCGCCCGGAATATTACGAGATATTTAACAAGTTGATTCAGGTGGGAACCCGCCCTCAAACTTCGCTTCGCATCTTCACCCCCGTAATTTACCTGCGAAAGAGTGAAATTGTCCGGATCGGACGCCAACTTGGGGCGCCCCTTCATCTAACATGGTCGTGCTATCAAAGCTCTGCTAGGGCTTGTGGTCATTGTGACAGTTGCCTTTTACGGTTGCGAGCCTTCTCAGAAGCAGGAATAAAAGATCCGATTTTGTACGAAGATGTGCAAAAATTTTTCTAAGTGAGTTATGATTTCAAGGCTATATTCTCCCACATAATGAAAGGGGAGAGATTTTACGGAGGACGAAATGGTAAAAAGTATTAAGCCGATGTGGTTGACATTGATGGCTGTTCTGTTTCTTTTTCTGACCCCAGCTCCCAGAGTTTGGGCTCAAATGGGGTCTATCGAAGGTGATGTCAAGGATGAAAATGGGAATCCGATCGTAGGCGGATTGATTACGCTGGATCGCAAAGACATCAAAGCACACTATGAAGTCAAGACTGACAAAAAGGGGCATTATTTCCATGCGGGATTGCCCATAGCTTTGTATAAAGTCAGTCTGATGATGGATGGCAAACTGGCCTTCTTTCTCGACAACATTAAAGTCCCGCTGGCCGATGTAGTGAAAGTCGATATGGACTTGAAGAAAGAAAAAGAAAGGGCGGCGGCCAGTGCTCCAAAACTGACCAAAGAACAGCAGGAGGCCATCGCCAAACAGCAAGAGGAAATGAAGAAGTTTGGGAGTATGAAGGCTACCTTTGAGAAGGCCTTGGAACTAAAAGGGCAGGCCGACAAATTGCCCGCCAATGATCCTGGCCGGACGGACCTGTATAATCAGTCCGTTGAATTATTCAAACAGGCTGGAGAATTGGATCCCAAGCAAACTGCAATTTTTGCCAATTTGGCCGAATGTCAGCGCCAAGTGAAACAGTACGAGCCGGCGATCGAATCCTACAATAAGGCTTTAGCCATTTTGGCTGCAAAACCAAATCCCAGTCTGGAAGCCAATTTCCACATGAATTTGGGAATTATTTACGGACAGTTGGACAAATTTGAACAAACGAACGCCGAAATGCAAAAGGCGGCTGAGTTAAATCCGCAGCTCGCTCCTAAAGCTTATTTCAATTTAGGGGCCATGCTTGAAAATAAGGGTAAAACCGATGAGGCAGCCGCGTCATACGATAAAGCAATTGCCGCAGATTCTAATTATGGTGTGGCTTACTATCGCAAGGCGATTTGTTTGACTGCCAAAGCTTCCGTTGGGGCCGATGGCAAAATGGTGGCTGCTCCCGGAACCATTGAAGCTTTTCAGAAATACATCCAAATAGATCCACAAGGCCAGTTTGTCAATGAAGCAAAATCCATGATCGACACTTTCAGCCAGACCGTGGAGACTCAATTCAAGACTCCTCTCAAAGGCAGCAAAGCAGACAAAGGCGCAAAGAAGAAATAGCGTCGATTTGCGAAAACAAAAAAAGCGGGCTCATCAAAGCCCGCTTTTTTTTATTGCCCGGTTGAAGCAATGTGCCATGAAAAGGTACAGAACAAGCACTCGAGAGAAATATATAAGCATGGGATATGGCCGCGGCGATTTGTCGAGAATGGCTCAAGACGCACCTGGGGGGAGGATCCTATTGTGCTGATCGGTTGAATTGGCATTCCTCAACTTCCCAATCCAGAGACCCTTGGCGTGTTGTCACACGGGCTTCCACCAAAGTATGTCCTCGTTGTCCTTTGGCCACTTGATAAAAGACCAGCGTGAAGTTAATCTGCTCGGGATTTCTCACGGAATAATCTTTGAGCCCAAAAGCGCTGTATGTTAGAGGTTGCCGACTGCCTAAGGTATCAATCATGTTTTGGGCATTAGAAAATCGCTTCTGATATTCCTGAGAGGTAACTTGTAGGAGGGAAGAGATATTCCGATTGATAATAGCCTTGGCGAATTTTTTTGCCACGGCCACGGCAAATTTGACGCGTTTGGCATTCTCCAAATCCAGGGGCGGCAGCCCCGGGGTAGGCACTTTGTTGAGGAGATCTATACTATCCGCCATCCATTCATTTTTCAGCCAAATGAATTTAATCTTCTCCTGTTGGGTGTCAAAGACCTGTTCATTTAAATCTGCCCAAGTGCTTTGCACCTCCACTTCGAATTCCTTCCTATCCCCCGCTCCGATAGTGGAAGGATCAAAGTTATAGGAAATAATTCTTCCCGCTTTGGCGCGAACCGATAATTTTTTTCCACGCAAATAATTATTTTCCAGTCGAGCAGTCATCAAATTGCGAGCGGAGACATTGTGTTCCAACATGCGGGCATTCATAAATGCATCAACTGCCGTAGCCTTGGAATCTGGAGTGTTCTGTTGACAGAATAAGATCAAAGGAAAACAAAACGATAAGATCATCAGCAAGGCAAAATTCTTTTTGCGGGACATAATCAAATTTCCCTTCACTAAAGAGTTCACTATCCCAACGGCTGTTCTATGGTAGCATAACCCGGGACGACGCGCAGGGCCTTCTATTTTGGTGATTCGGATGTTTTGTGCGGGGCTTTGGAATTGAATGGGGCCCCCCAAGCCTATTGTTGTCTCCTCGCGCACCACGCAGGCAGGTATTCTTGAATTTATGACGAAGCTTTTGAAAGATCGTGTCACCTTGGATCGGGCATTTTCCAAGCGTGGCTATTGCTCGCGCACAGAGGCCGTGCGTTTTATTCGCAGCGGGGAAGTGACCGTGAATGGCCGGGGCGTCAAGGATCCGGAGACTTGGGTTTCTCTCGATCAGGATCAAATCCGCCACCAAGGCCAAATGATCAAGCCGCGCAAGAACATTTACCTGGCCCTATATAAGCCCAAAGGGTATGTCACATCATACGGAGACCCGGACGGCAGGCGCACGGTTTATGATTTGCTAAAGGGACTTGAAGAATGGGTTTTCCCCGTGGGCCGTCTCGACCTGGACACTACCGGATTGCTCTTGATGACAAATGATACGGATTTTAGTGAACGACTTACTAATCCCTCCAATAAGATCTCCAAAACCTATTTGGTAAAGATTAATTGTCTTTTATCTGCGGACTCCTTGCGGAGGCTTCGGGATGGCATAACTTTAAAAAACCAGGAAAAGACACAGCCCGCCAGGATCCAGGTATTGAAGGAGAAAGCAAAAACTTCTCAGTTGGAAATGACCATTTATGAAGGGAAGAACCGGCAGGTCCGCCGCATGATTGAAGCAGCAGGGGGAAAAGTTCTGAAGTTGGTACGAACTCGAATTGGCAGACTGACGTTGAAGGGATTGGAAATCGGAAAGTGGCGATTCCTGGAGAAAAAAGAAGTGGAGCAGTTGATTAAAAGCCGCAGCGGGAGCGAATCCCCGATTACTCTCCCCGCGGCGGGCTCTAGCGAATTGAGTATTAAAATGAAGAAACCCTCGGGAGAAATGAGATTGATTTAAGGCAGGCTAGGAAGTTAATTGTGCGGGGGGCCGCTAACAAGGCGTTTACCCTCCTGATGCTTGAATCGATTATTTTGACGCCTGCCGGTCACGTCTTGCCGCTTAGAGGTTCCCCTTGTCATCTGGCATACGCGGGTACTGACAATCGGGTTTAATTCATCAGCCTCCCTGCATTTCAACAGAGGATGAGAATACCTGAAATCGAATATAAGTTTATGTTTGCGTGGTTGCTGGAGCAACAAAAACCTCAAACTTTTTACACAAGCAGCTTGACGTCACCCGTCAACCAGCCAATTTGACAACCCGAGATCTTTAGGATTAAATACCAAACACTAGATTGTTTTCAAAGCTGGCATGATGGATTTATGATAGAGCGATTGAAACAAAAACAACAATTACCCGAAATCACCCGAAAAATCGTGGCAGCTTACTCTGAGACTCCGGTAAGATTGCATCACCTGGAGGATACGCCGCTGCCTTCACGTGAGAGCATCATTGAAATCATCAATATTCTCCAGGAGATCCTCTTCCCCGGCTATTTTGGCAAGAAGGGAATGGATCCCCAGAGCGTGCAATATCATGTTGGGGATTGCCTGGAAACGATATATGAACTTCTTTTCCGTGAAATCTATCGTAGCATCCGGCACGGTTGTCATTTTTCCGAACATCGGTGTTCTCATTGCGAAGATGTCGCGGAAGAACAAATTGTAGATTTTCTCAACAAATTTCCTCTTGTTTTGGATGCCCTGGCTTCCGACGTTCAAGCGGCCTATGATGGAGATCCCGCGGCGAAAAGTTTTGACGAGATTATTTTTAGTTACCCCGCCATTTACGCTATCATGATTTACCGCCTGGCGCACGAGCTGCATGAACAGGGCATTGCCTTATTGCCCAGGATCATGACGGAGTTGGCCCACTCAAAGACGGGAATTGACATCCATCCAGGAGCCAGGATTGGCCGGCATTTTTTTATCGACCACGGCACCGGTGTCGTGATTGGCGAGACCTGCGAAATTGGACAGAATGTAAAGTTGTACCAGGGAGTGACGCTGGGAGCCCTCTCCTTCCCAAAGGATGAACAAGGGAAATTGATTCGTGGCCGCAAACGCCATCCGACCATTGAGGATGATGTAGTGATTTATTCAGGGGCCACGGTTTTAGGTGGGGAGACAATAATTGGCAAAGGTTCCGTCATCGGCGGCAATGTCTGGCTCACACATTCTGTCCCCCCGGGAACCAAAGTGTTGATCTCCGACCCGCAATTGATTTTTGACACTCTTCAGAAAGTCATCCCAGAGTAATTAGCTTCTCAATCTTTCACAATTAGGATTCATTAGAAGAGAACAGCGGTTAATGGTACAATTGAGAGGTAGGCTGGATGACAAATCTTGCGCATTTGGCGAGAAAAGTCGCAGATCTTCGGATGGATAAGTGAAAGAAATATTCTGCTATCTGCATTTATAGGTTTCCCTTGGCGAGAGCAGATTTTGATACCAGGGGTCCGACATGTTGCCCGGACGAGGATAGGTCATCAATAGGTCTTCCTGGCCTCCTTCTTTACAACAAGCCAAATTAATTCGGAATACCCCGGACTGAATCAGAGACCATATTTTCTGTCCGGGGCGATCAGGAGTCATCATGTCGAGAAAATACCGTCAGCATGGCTACATGGACGAAGGGAACAAAGAGCGGAAAACCGCCCCGCCGAAACCCTCCGGCCCCAAAGAATTCCGCCCCCGCTCCATGCCGGGTTTCCGGGAGGCTACGCGCTGCACGGATTGCGGGGCTTCGATCCCCTTGGCAATTGGTCCAACCAGTCAATGTCCCCGATGTCAGGCCGATTTGCATACCTGCAAATTGTGTGCGTACTTTGATACTTCGGCGAGGAATGAATGTCTCCAAACCGTGCCAGAGCGAATTGCCCGCAAAAATATCGGGAACCAGTGTGCGCTCTTCGAACCCAAAAGAACTATCCAACGCGAGACGGGTTCCGCCGAGCAATCCAAGACAATCACAACGCCTAAAGCAGCGCCTAAAAATGTTCAAGATGCCCGGCAGGCGTTTGATGCATTGTTTAAAAAGTAGATTTTTTTGGGCGAGCAAACAGCAAGATTCATGACACTGTCGATACGGTAGAGCAGCAGTCCTCGGGTTCTGAGCCCCATAAGAGAGCGCTCAACCAATGAATCCTGTCACTGGATGAAAGAGATCTCTTCCCTTTTTTCCCGACAAATATTTTATGAATCTTGATCAGTTGCGCAATTTTTATGAGGTAGCGATCCACAAAAGCTTTACCCAAGCGGCGGAAAAACTCTTTCGGACCCAACCCGCCATCAGCACGCAAGTTCGCATGTTAGAAGAAGAGCTTAGCGAAAAGCTATTTGACCGAATCGGGAAAAAGATCTGTCTGACCCAAGCGGGAGAGATTCTGCTTCCTTACGCGGAAAGACTTTTGCAGCTGCATGACGAAGCCAAGCTGGCAGTGAGTGAGTTGAATGCCACACCCAAAGGCAAGTTGCTTATTGGAGCCAATGAATCGACTTGTCTTTATGTTTTGCCCAGAATATTCCGGCTTTTCAAGGCTAGATATCCGGAAGTTCAAATCAGCATCTATCGAAATTTTTCCAAAAAAATACTCCCTAAAATTTTGGACAATCAGCTGGATGTTGGAATTATTACGCTGCCCGTGGCTGACCGCAATTTGAACGTCATGCCCATTGCGGAAGATGAATTAATTTTAATCACTTCCCCGCTTCACCCTTTGGCTTCCAGGAAAAATTTGGTTTTAAATGATCTGCTCCCCTATCCCATCATTTTTCACAAGATTGGCACTACACGGGAACGAATCATGAAGCAGTTCGGGAAGAACTGGCAGAAATTAAATATTTCGATGGAACTTGCCAGCTTGGAAACCATCAAAAAGTTTGTGGCGATTGGAATGGGAATTTCCATTGTGCCGCACAGTTACGCCTTGAATGATTATGAGCAGGGGATTCTGGCGATTCAGCCTATCAGAAACTTGAAGATTGTCCGGCGATTGGGATTGATTTATCGCAAAGACCGATACCTTTCCAGGGCTTGCAAAGCTTTTTTAGAAGTGGTCGAAGAGGCATTAGGCCGGGATCCAACAACGATAAAACGTTAAGAAGTTGTTCAGCTGTAATTGCGGCTCTTTTTTTGACGAAAATCACTGCGCTTCATTTCTCGAAGGGGATCATCGAGCCTTGGCGGGTAGGCAGATATTGATACAGGAGGGGCAGGGCATTATGGATCATTTTCCGACGGAAAACCACCCGGACAATTTGAACATTCGCTCATCAGATCAGGATCAACCGCCTCTCCATATCCAAACGGTCGAGACTGGGCTCTCCAAACGATGGCTGTGGCTTGGTTCTGGAATTCTAGCTTCCGTGGTGGGACTCTGGCTGATTATGGTCTCCGTTTTTACCGATTTGCCGCGAAAATGGCTGCCCTACACCGAAGATTTGGCTCAAACACTTGTTCCGGAAGCAGCTGACGGACAAGAACCCATCGAACTGGTCGAGTTGGCCCACAGCATAGACGGAACCCAAATTGTCATACAAGGGAAAATTCGCAATCGAACCGCAAAGCCTTTGGAGGATATTGTGGCCATTATCAATATGGGATATACCCATTTGGTGAATCCGCTATCCTCTAGCGTCAAAGTGGAACCTGCGAAGGTAGAACCTAGCGCCGAAGGATACTTCAAACTTGCCCACGCCTTGCAAGGGAAACTATCCGGCTATTCTTTGACCTTCAAGTTGGAAAATGGGGCCATATTGCGACACAGGGATAGCCGGAATTTTTCTCTGCCTGCGACAACTCCTCCACTCCAGGGATCAGGCAAGTAGCCTGCCCTCCTATTCAGAATAGAAGATCTAATCATCCCAATATTTCCAAGACTCTCCCCCACACTTTCCCGGCGGTACTTTTGACAGAAGCCAATGAGTGGGCCAACCGGATTCAAAATCCCTAGATTCTTACCGTTCCCTGAAATTGGATTGGGACTGATCAGTGTCTACAGTAAATTGGTGCCTTGAGGTAAACCTGATTCGAGATAATAAAACAGGCGATTGGGAGAATATCGAAGAAGCAAATTAGACGATGGGATTGCTTTGCTTTCCCGCGTTTTCTGGAAAATCATGGAATAAAGTGTTAATGAATAAGCCGAGGCTGAACACTCGCTTGCGTTTCGTGATTTCGGAATCGGAGCGAGCCGTTTTTTTCCTTGAATTGTATGGAAGGCTCTGCCAAAATGTTATGTTTTGTGGCTAGTGGTGGACTTTCTCAATAGAAGAAAGAAGTCAATGGCTAATCGGCCTCTCTATAGAAACGAATGAAATCAATAAGGTTTGATCATGCGTAAATTTCCGTTTTCTCAATCAATAAAAACTATCACTCGGGGAGTCAATAATTGGTTTACCGATCACCCGATTGTCATTTCCTTTGAAGTCACGGATTCTTGTACATGTTATTGTAAACACTGTGATCATGGAGGGCCGCGTGATAACGCCAGGAACTTAAGACCCTCGGACTATCGGCGTTATGTGGATGTTCTGCGCCCCTGCGCGGTACAAGTTTCTGGCGGAGAACCGTTGCTTCGTCCTGACTTGTTGGAAATTGTCAGGAATATCAAGACGGCTGATGGTCTTCCCTATCTGATTTTGGTTTCCAACTGGTCCACAATGACCGAAGAAAAATATTTGGAGTTGCGGGAAGCTGGAATCAATCAGTTTTCCGTCAGTCTGGATTTTCCCGACCAACGGCACGATGAATTCCGCGGGTTGTCGGGGCTCTATGCCAGGTTGGAAAAGTTAGTGCCCCGTTTGGCGGCTTATGGATTTGATGATATTGTTTTGAATAATTGCATTACCCGGCCAAATCTTCCTTACATTAATGCCATAGCTGACAAGGCTCGCGCATGGGGGGTCAATGTCAGTTATAGCGCTTACACGTTTCGCCGCACTCAAAACCGCCTCTATTTCATTGAATCACCGGAGGAGCTGGCCGAGCTGAAACGACAATTGGACAAGATTAAAGAACGCATGGATGATTCCAAATGGATCGTCAATAGTTGTACCACCATCGATGCCACTTATGAATATTTCCGGAACGGCGGCATTCCAGGCTGCAAGGCGGGTTGGCGATTTCTGGTAGTGACCAGCGATGGCTTTATCCAGCCATGTTCCATGCAGTTTAAACGTTATCGACTTGAAGATCGCGAGAAATTAATCGAGGAATTCACTCGCCAGAATACTTGCGATGAATGCTATGTTTCCATTCGCTCTTATTTAGATAAGAGCTTACCCCGCCTGTTCTACGAAATGGTGGGGGGCTTTTTCTCCTTCAGCGGCAATCAAGATGGGAATCGCTCCAGCCAAGCTTGCTGATTACTCTCTCGTTTGTGTTTTGAACCATTCTTTTGTATCCGGCAGCATCTCTCCATCCTTTAGGTTTGAATCCCTCGTCGCTGACACTTGCGACGGGGCGAATCTCTTGTTAACCTCAACATTTGATTTCTTGCGGAGGCGATCATGCTGAAAGACAAGTGTGGCATCATCTTTGGTGTTGCCAACAAATATAGCATTGCCTGGCAAATCGCTCAAAGCTGGCATCAGGCCGGAGCCCGGCTGGCATTTGCTTATCAGGGGGAGCGGTTGCGTGGCAATTTGGAAGAGCTGACTTCCTCTTTGACCTCTGCCTGTCCGCTTTATTCCTGTGATGTCACCAAAGATGAGGAAATTCAGGCAACCATGGATCAATGCCAACGTGATTTTGGATCCATCCAACTGTTGCTTCATAGTATTGCTTATGCTCCCAAGCTAGCCCTGGACGGACGCTTTGTCGATACCTCCCGTGAAGCATTCCGTATGGCCCACGATATCAGCGTTTTCTCACTGGTGGGGGTGGTGCATGCAGCACTCTCCATTCTGAAACCAGGAAGCAGTATTCTGACTCTCTCCTATTATGGGGCGGAGAAAGTAATTCCCCGCTACAATGTTATGGGGGTTGCCAAAGCCGCCTTGGAGGCCTCTGTTCGGTATCTGGCTTATGATTTGGGACCGTCCGGGATTCGGGTCAATGCCATCAGTGCCGGGCCGATTAATACTCTAGCCGCGCGGGGGATCAGTGGATTTAGTGAAATGGTTAAGCACAATGCGGAGCATTCCCCTTTACGCCGGAATGTGCAGGCCCACGAAGTGGGGAATACCGCACTTTTCCTGGCCAGTGATTTGTCGAGTGGAGTGACGGGTGAAGTGATCTATGTTGATGGTGGTTACAACATTATGGGGATGTGAATTTGTTAATCTTGGCCGCTTTATTTTAGGCTTGGTTTTGTTGGACTTACCACAACGACAAGATTAATTCTGGAACTCGATTTTTTTGAGTGACTCCAGCAGAGCTTACAAAAACACCCCTTTAGTGTCCGGTTGAATTTTCAACATCCATGATTTATCTTTGGAATGGATAATCGGCAGGATTGTGACAGTGAAAAATCATCTTCGTTTGTTGATCATTACCGAGTCTCCCCCTTTAGTGAGCGATCTCTCTTCCGAACTTCACAAGAAGGGGATCGAAGCCGAATGGGAAATGACCCCCCTCGGCACACCCCTCCAAGGACATCTCACCTGCGTGGATTGGGATGCCATAATTGTGGACGACGATCTTTTGGAAGGTAATGATTCTTTCGTCGGGTATGAAATGAAAGGGAGAGAAGAGGCCCTTCCAATTATCTTAGTGGTCCGAAAAAATCGAGAAGAAGCTGTGCTAATCTCGATGGGGTCCGATTTTCAGGATTATGTTTTGCGGGAAAACCTGAATCGTTTTCCTTTTCTTCTTGATCGCGAAATTCGGGCGGCATCTTTGCGCCGACAATTGCGGCAAGCACAAAAACTTGAAGCTATCGGTGTTTTGGCAGGAGGAATTGCTCACGATTTCAACAATATCCTGGCCGCCATAATTGGCTACACCGAATTATCGAGGGAAGAACTACCGGAAGAAAGCCCATTGAGACCCAATCTGGACCAGATTTTAAGGGCCGGTCTAAGAGCTAAGGACCTGGTTCAGCAGATCCTAGCTTGCAGCCGTCAGATGGAGAGCGAACGCCGCCCCCTGCCGCTCCAATTGATTGTGAAGGAGACTCTGAAGCTTCTCCGTTCCTCCCTTCCCTCCACGATTCAAATTCGCACCCAGATCAATGAACAATGTGGGATGGTCATGGCCGATCCAGCGCAAATTCATCAGGTGATTATGAACCTCTGCACTAATGCTTATCATGCGATGCGCGAGCGGGGGGGGTGTTGACTGTGGGTTTGGAGGAATCCTTTGGGGGGAATTCAGTCCATCCTTCGCAAGCTGGATTTCTTAATAAAGCTTATATTTTGATGACGGTGTCTGACTCCGGTCATGGAATGGACTCCAAAACACTGGCCAGAATATTCGAACCTTGCTTTACCACCAAACCTCCTCATGAAGGGACGGGAATGGGATTAATGATGGTGCAAAATATCGTCAAGGGCCATGGTGGAGTGATTCAAGTCCAGAGCGAACCAGATAAGGGGACGACGTTTCGTCTTTATTTTCCTCAATGGGAACAGCCGGCGCAGAGCGCCATTGTTGATTCTGCTCCTTTACCGCATGGGAGGGGACATATTTTATTTGTGGATGACGAAGAACAAATTGTACATTCCAATCGTCAAATGCTGGAAAGATTGGGATATGAGGTGACTGGGATGTCGAGCAGTCTGGCTGCCTTGGCTGCCTTTCGTGCCCGTCCGGGGGAATATCATTTGGTCATTACTGATTTAACCATGCCCAGATTGACAGGACTGGAATTGACGCAGGAGATCAGGCAAATTCGTCCTGATGTTCCGGTGGTTCTATGTACCGGCTTCAGCGAACGTGCCACACCTGAACTAATTCGAGAGCTCGAAATCAATGCCTTTTTGACCAAACCGGTCACTTCCCGGGAAATGGCTCAATTGCTTTATAAAATCCTGCGGACAGATTCCTCTTCCCCCTAGCGGTTTGGATTCAATGTTGCCAAATCCCAAGGCAATCGTTTTTATGGTTTCCATCTTCACCTACGGGACGGATTGGGCTGGCGGTGAGGGCATCCTGACTTAGAGTGGCCACTTGCGGAGTCCCGGGATCTGATTGCATAAACCGCATGGGGCGGAATGTACGGGATGTCATGTCCCAGTTTTTCCAGCAAATGGTTTCGAGCGCGCCCATTTATTTTCAGGGGATGCTCTTTATATGCTGTCAGCGAAAATAAAGGGCCCCCGAATTTTCCGCTGGCGGGAAGAGGAAATCGGAAGGATCTTGCAGAAGGCAGGAGCGATATGGGGCGGGGCATAAGTCAAGGAGGATCTCTCTGCCCCGCTTGTTTCTATCTGACCTTGGAAATCTTAAACCACAATCAGTTGTTCAAATTCAGGAAGGTCTTCCTTTAATATGCGCTCAACGCCATAGCGCAAAGTCATCGCGGCACCAGGACAACCGCAACAAGCTCCCTTCAATCGAACCTTAACGGAGTTTCCCTCAACTCCCACCAACTCTACGTTTCCCCCATCGGCTTGAAGCATCGGCCGAATCCGGCCGAGGGATTCCTCCACTTTTTCAAGCATTAATGGCATCTTTATTCACCTCGATGATTGATATCAAGTGCACTCTTCAGCAAGAGCCCGGACCCCATCTTAGCCTTAGCTCTCTCGGACTGTCAAATAGAACTGCCCAAGAGGATACCTCCAAGAATGTGATTGTGATGAGAATGTGATTGACAGAGAACATGCGATTCAGTATCTTTAACGCGCTATGGGCGCGTAGCTCAGTTGGTATGAGCGCTACCTTGACACGGTAGAGGTCATCGGTTCGATCCCGGTCGCGCCCACCATGTCTGCTTTTCATTCCTTAGAATATCTCTCTTACTTTCCATCTTCTTTTTTTTCTCGGAGCATTCTTGTAGTTCCAGCTGAGGAACTAAATATGACCGCAAGGCCATCAAGACAAGAAGATGAAAATTTGCAGCGAAAATTGAACACGCGTTCCATCGCACGTTGCCGCGCCAATATATAGCCTCCCGGGCGAGCATGCGCGGAGTACCCGATCCACCTGCGTCGGCGACCTCGGAATTGTCTCGGATCGAATGTGTGGAAGAGATTTTTAGATCATTCTCTTTCTTCGAAGAGAATCTCCGCTAGCGATTCCCTAGGAACCGCATGGCCGCGCGGGCCAGACCCCTCCCATGGGCTAGCCAGATGTCCTTGCCTGTCCAACGGTCCAGGCTTTCCAGGAATCCCGTTTTCATCTCCAGGAGCAAGCTCAGCGCACCGGTCTCCGCGGCCACTACCGCGTCGGTGTTTCGGTCATCAGAAGAGGGCTGGAACGGGCCGGTGAAAATTGTCTCCTCCCGCAGGATTCTTTCCAGTTGCCGTGCCCCGGCCTCGCCCCCCGGCGCGGCAAAGGAAATATAATCGCCGTCCTCATTCCAAACCATATCGTTGTTGTGGATGTTGATCCAGAGATCCAGCCGGTGAGACCCGCGCCAGCTTTTGATCGCCTGTTTAACCCGGGTTATCTCGGGGGCCAGTTTGGGGTCAGCAGAGAGCGGATCAGCGGCGTTCCAGTGGCGATTCAGGTCTACTCCCTGGGCGTTAAAACGAGTGCCTCCGTGCGCGACTCCGTCCGGGTTGAGCATTGGGCAGAGTTTGAAAGTGATTTTGTCCCGGATGCTCGCAGCCTCAAGGTCATCCGAAGTCAGAAAACGAAGCAAACCCTCCATGGACCAGGAGCCCCCAGATTCGAAAGCATGCTGGCGAGCCATAATCCAAACCACGGGGCGTTCTACTTGGTCAAATCGCGGCCCGCCCACGGTCACCAGGTAGAGAGGACGCCCCTCCACTGAAAGGCCCAGAGTCTCCACGCTCACGACAGGACTCTTTCTCACTTCACTCAATAGCGACTCCAGGCGGGAAAATGTGTATGGAATGGTGTATGCCACCCAGACAGTATCTTCGCTGAATATCTGCCGCATGCGAAATGTACGCTTGGTGGTGTCGAAAGCGCATTCGGTGAATCGCTGCCAATGCTCTTGGTCATAAGAAAACACTGGAGCGGTGCCCCTCTGGAAGGGGAAGATGTCGCCCCGCTTGCCGTTGTAGACCGTGTAATCCAATCCGGTTGCCTCGATTGTCACCTCGCGGTTTCTAACGTTCTCCAGATGTCCATAGAACCAGGTGACTGCCGTATTCACCCTGTCCTGGTCACATTCGGTGTGCGGTACAAAGACCAACCGCGTGTTTCCCTCAATTCGCCATGCGCCCAAAGAGCCGGACTCAAATGCATCACTGACTCGAATCGGGCCGCCGGCGGCCATGGGTTCGGCAAACCAAGCCAGCAAACTAATGACCAGCAGTATATTTTGTTTTTTTTTCAGCATATGGAATCTCCTCTGGTCATGGGTTAGTCCAAATTTGAAGACAGCGCGGGGAGCAGTGAAGGCTGGATGTTGTTTGCATCATTCGGACTTGCCCGGCAAGATTTCGCGAAAGGCTGCCGATCCCTCACTTTTGCCGGGTGCTGTGCCAAGGATACTCCGAAAAGAGAACACAAAAAAAACTCTAAATAATCCCGCCCAAAATGTCGAGAGGTTTTACCCATCTCCTCAGTTGCATCAAAAACAAAAAGACAAAAAGGATTTCTCCCCAAGGGCATAGGAATGAGGTAATGCCAGGATTTGGAAGAAAGATTCACCAAAGCGATTCCTGAGCCGCTGACTCGGTCCTGTTTTTGGAACCTCGAACCAGCTCCCAGATTCTGAGTTTCGATATTGATCCATGATCCATCGTTGGGGACAGCTTTGAATTGTCCGCTTCCTTAGATTTCATTTTCCGCCACATAATCCTTGGAACCCCTGATGATACCGATATAAAATAAAGTGTCTTTATTCTCGATGGGATCCGCATTGTCACGGGAAAGGAATTTTCGATTTTCCGCGGGTAAATCGCCGCAGCGTCCCATGGCATTTCGTCGACAAGAGACATCACTCCATGCTGAGGAGGTTCTTTCATGACTCATCGAATTTCGCGCCGCAATTTTAGCCAGACCGCGGCAACGTTGGTTGTGACCACAGCCATCAGCCGGCAAAGGATTCTCGGAGCCAACGATCGAATCCGTCTAGGGTTTGTCGGGCTTGGCAACCGAGGCGACCAGGTGTTGGATGCATTTCTAGCCCACAAAGACCAGGAAGTTATCGCGATTTGCGACATCTACCAACCCTACGTGGATTTTGCGGCAAAGAAGATCGGAACAAATCCCAAACAATTCAAAGAATACCGGAAGCTCCTGGATCTGAAAGACGTCGATGCCGTGGTGATTGAAACCCCCGACCATTGGCACGCTCTGCAGGCCATCCATGCCATGCAGGCCAGCAAGGATGTCTATGTGGAGAAACCTCTCTCCCTCTGCATAGCGGAAGGTCGCCGCATGGTCCAGGTTTCGGAGGAAGCCAAACGGGTGACCCAGGTCGGCATCCAGCGCCGTTCCTCCCCTCTTGTCCGCGAGGCCATGGAGTTGGTTCGTGGTGGAGCCATCGGCAAGGTCATGGTGGCCCGCTCTTTTCATATTCAGAACGAATGGCCCAAAGGCTTGGGGAATCCGCCCGACGAAGCTCCCCCTGCCGGATTGGATTGGGAAGCCTGGCTGGGTCCAGCTCCTAAGCGACCTTACAACAAAAATCGCACCTTCTACAGGTTTCGTTGGTTCTTCGATTACTCCGGCGGTCAATTGACCAATTTCGGGGTTCATTACATGGACATGATTCAATGGGGGCTTGGACAGGATGCGCCTGCCTCAGTAACTGTCATGGGGGGGAAACTTGCCATGGAGGATAACCGGGAAATTCCCGACACTTTGGAGGCTCTGTGGATGTATCCTGGCGGGACTCTGGTTTCTTTCACTCAGATCAATGCCAACGCGGCGCCGGCGGGTATCAAGGATGGGTTAGTTGAATTCCGAGGAACCAAGGGAACACTCTACTTCACCTATCGCGGCTACGAAATCGTTCCGGATGAGCTTTGTGTTAATGAGTTTCCGGCCAAGACCCCCGTGGATCGGACTCATGAAGGGACTTGGCGGGTAGGCGCCAGACCAGTTATCGAAAAGAAGGTGGTTGACTTGCCGGCTGGGACTCCCGATGAAACAGTCCTTCATGCACGCAATTTCTTGGACTGCATCAAGAGTCGCCAACCCACTCACTGTCCCATGGAAACTGGACACCGCAGTTCTTCTGGTCCGCTGATCGGAAACATTGCTTACAAATTGAAAGCCTACTTGGAGTGGGATGGGAAAAAGGAGAAATTCACCAACAACGAGGCCGCCAATAAGCTGTTGAGTTACCAATATCGTGCGCCTTATAAATTGCTTTGACAATCCGGCAGACTATGCCGCTGGGAGAGGGGCCAAGCCTCGAAGGGCGGTCGCTTGCTTCAAATGAACTTTCATCTTGAATTAGGCTTTTCCCCAGGGAGCACATATGGCATCCCCGCCTCACGCGGGTTCACCAATTGAATGGTGCCCTTGTGCCACAATATTTTGACCAGTCATAAGCTGACGTGCTATTTTTTTTGAAAGTAACATCCCTTGAGTTTTAGAGGAGGAAATATGTCCCTTTTTAAGACTCTTTTTGGTTTCGATGCCACAGCTTCCATGGAGAGGGCGGAAAAGTATGAGAAGCTCGGAAAGTTGGACATGGCCAGGCTGGAATTGGAAGATGCGCTCTCAAATTTGCCTCCTGGAGAAAGGGAAGTTAGAGGAACCATTAATGCCGCGCTGGATCGCATCTGCCGGCTTGAAAATGAAGATTCTTTGGCGCGGGCCGAAGAAGCACTTGCCAGAGGAGAACTCAAACAGGCGAGACATTTCTTCAATGCAGCTCTGGCTCGCCAGCCAGAGGGAACTCCCGAGTATTTGGCTCTGTGGGAAAAATTGAACGCCGTGCCCCAAGACATGGAAGATGCCGGCATCGAAGATGAGTTGGACTCCACGCTCCGGGCTGAAGTGGGGATTGATTTTCTGGGCCGGCAACGAACGCTTGAATTTTGGAAATCGGGCTTTCCACCCTACAAGGAAGAGTATTATTTTAAAAAAGCCCTTACCTCCGATGTCGTGCAAGCCCAGGTTCGTGAGGTCCAGGAAAAACCGGATGACCCGGACGCCTGCTTTAATTTGGGAGTGACCTTGGCACAACTGGGCCTGGTCAAAAGGGCGCTGGAACAAATCCGGCATTTTTTGGAGCTGCGGCCTGATGATCGGGAGGGTCTCTTTTTTTTAGCCAACCTCCTCGCGGATGATGGGCAGGAAGCCGAATCCATCCGCGTTTTTGAAAAGGTAATTTCTCTCGATCCGAACTTTCTGGAAGCTTATTATTATCTGGGAGTTGTTTATTCGCGTTTAGGAGATGACACCCGCGCCGGACAGCTTTTTCGGCAGGTCGTCGAACGGGGACAAGGGACTGAATTAGCCGAAGAGGCGCGTGCCCAGTTGGGTGAATCTACTGAAGAGCCAAAACAACCGTAGACCTGTTTTATTGAAGCAGGAATATCTGGCATTGACGAAACAAAGGAAACGAACAGGGATCCAATTAGTTCGGCGGAAGAATTTTATTTGAACCAAATGCTGAATTGTCATTTGCCGGTGTGCGTTCATCCAGTGCGCCATTGCGGCTGGTAAATTCTAGAAGACGGACTGTAAATATCAGGCCCAATCACTTTCTCTTTGGCTTCCAAGGGAATTTAATCGCATGGTTTTGTATCGCCACCCTGATCACTCGCTTGCGCTTCGTGCTTTTTCGATTTGCAGGGTTGCTTCTTTTTACCATGCCAAAAACGCGAATTGTCAACCAACGATAAGCTCAGCTTCACATGCCAAGGTCAGCAATTCCCGTGCTACTACCCGCGATGCTCACTTAGGCTTTATGCTACTTGGTCTCATGGCTGTAGAGAGCTAAGTAGCTGCGACGGTTTATTTTATAAGCCATCCCGCGCCATATGTTCCGCAATTGGTTCCGCTGGTGCGACAACAGGTGCATTCCCCGATATCCACAAGGTATCGTTCAATCGATTACGAGGGACTCTCATGAAAATTCGCAAAGCTATCTTCCCCGCCGCCGGATTGGGGACAAGATTTTTGCCGGCGACAAAAGCCCAACCCAAAGAAATGCTCCCATTAGTTGACAAACCCGTCATTCAGTACGTTATCGAGGAAGCCATGGCTTCCGGGATTGAGAGTATCATTATTGTGACAGGTCGCGGCAAGAATGCGATTGAGGATCACTTTGATGTTTCATTCGAATTGGAGAAGATTCTGGAAAGCAGGGGGAAAATCCAGCTGCTTGAGCAGGTCAGATCCATTTCCAACATGGTATCTTTAGCCTATGTCCGGCAAAAAGAGGCGTTAGGGTTGGGACATGCCATTTTGGCGGCCCGGGATATGATTGGCGACGAACCTTTCGCGGTATTGCTGGGCGATGATATTATTGATTCTCCCGTCCCTTGTACACAACAAATGATCGAGACTTTCTACCGATATCAGACTTCCATCCTTGCCACTCAAGTGGTTGAGGGTCCGGAAATCTCCCAGTATGGCGTTATCAAAGGTGTCCCTGTGGAAGATGGCGAGAATCCCAAGACTTATCGAGTTTCTGATCTGGTTGAAAAACCTTCATTTCAGGAGGCCCCTTCAAATCTGGCAATTATTGGCAGGTACATTTTGACTCCGGCAATTTTTGATGTTCTTGCCGAGACGAGTCCTGATCAAGGCGGGGAAATTCAATTGACCAACGGTCTGCGTCGCTTGCTTTCCCGTCAGGCAATTCATGCTTATCGCTTCGATGGGAAAAGATATGATGCGGGGGACAAACTGGGGTTTTTGAAGGCCACCGTCGAATTTGCTTTGAAACGTCCAGATTTAGGCGAAGCATTCCGAGCATATCTCAAGACGTTGTTGCTCTAATGCGATTTTTTCCCTTCCTGCGGCCTTGCGGGAAAATCGGCCCCCCAATGAGTCGCCCCTCCCGGTTGCCCGGGAGGGGGAGAACAAGGTGTGGCATAATCAGTGAAGAGTACTATAATTTGTGGCGGGCTGCCCGAAGGCAGCAGCATAAAAGGAATGATACGTTATGAGGGGAGCTCGTCATCACCACGTAACCCCTTTTCAGGCCACGCTATTTAGCAGTGATACGGCTCGTACCGAAGTCCTCGCAACATCACTACTAAATTCGGAGCTAATTTTGATTATCATTTTCTGCCAACCAACTACTGTTGTCAAGTAAAAAAAATCACATTTTATATTTTTTTAATATTTTTATATTTTAACTCTAAAAAGTTCCATAATTTGTTGATTAAACCATGAGATTTTACTAGCTTAAGGCTCTTTTTTAGATACAAATTTGAAACTGGAGGCAGAGTTTTGAACTCTTCCAGAGAAAAACAGAGAATGCGAAGAGATTTAATTATTGGCACTGCAGGACATATCGACCATGGAAAGAGTGCATTGGTGAGGGCGTTGACTGGAATAGATCCCGACCGTTTAAAAGAAGAAAAGGAGCGTGGCATTACGATTGACCTTGGCTTTGCCTCCTTGGACTTAGGCTCCGAATTACATCTAGGATTTGTCGATGTGCCGGGGCATGAGCGGTTCATCAAGAATATGCTGGCTGGTGTAGGAGGAATCGATGCTGTGATGTTGGTAATTGCCGCTGACGAAGGAATCATGCCTCAAACTCAAGAGCACTTTGACATTTGCCAGCTATTGAAAATTCCAGCCGGAGTGGTGGCACTGACAAAAGCTGATTTGGTGGAAAAGGAGGTTCTGGAGTTGGTCCGATTGGAGATCCATGAGATTCTGCGAGGGTCCTTCTTGGAGGGTGCCCCGATCCTTCCCGTCAGCTCCATTACGGGAGAGGGGCTGGCAGAGTTGAGAGAGGCATTGTTTCAATTGGGCAAACAAGTCGAAGTCAAGAGTTGTACCGGCATCTTCCGCCTGCCCATTGACCGTTGTTTTACTCTTCATGGCTATGGGACTATTGTGACAGGGACTCTGCTTAGCGGGACTTTGTCGCGAGAGATGGATGTGGAGATCTATCCAACCGGAAGACGCAGTCGGGTCAGAAGCATTCAAGTACATTCCACCACAGTTGGGGCAGCGCGGGCTGGGCAGCGGACTGCGGTAAATCTTCAAGGTGTGGAAGTTTCCGAGATAAAGCGAGGGATGGTCTTGTCGCTCCCAGGCCGATTCAAGGCTACCTCCGACCTAGAAGTTTCCATCCGTATGCTGGCGGATTCACCGGTGTCGCTAAAATCCAGGACTCGGATTCGTTTCCACCAAGGAACGGCGGAATTGATAGCCACTCTGATTCCTCTTGCGTCCAAAGAAATTCCGCCAGGAGGTCAAGGTTTTGCCAGGGTTAAATTAGAAGCACCTATTCTGACGTTGCCTGAGGACCACTTTATCATTCGTCGTCTTTCTCCAATGGCTACGATTGGCGGGGGCGATATCTTGGATATTCATCCGCCTAAACGCCAGAGTAATCCCTCCGCCCGCGCAAGTTTTCTCGAGATGGTGGCTTCAGCAAAGGGAGCGGAAATTCTTTTCGAAATGGTTCGTCGAACTGGATCAAAGGGAATTGCCGAGGCGGAATTGTTGGCCTCTACTATTTGGGAGAAGGAAAGAGTCTTGAATCATCTGGATGAATTGGCTGGGATGGGGCGCATTAAGATCCTCTCGCGGTCTCCCATTTTGGCCATCGAAACCATAAATTATCAATCCCTTAAAAACGAGGCCCTGAAACAGTTGAGTTCCTTTCATGATGCCAATCCTCTGTTGCCCGGAATGCCCAAAGAACATTGGGCTTCGACGCTCTTTGCGGGGGCTCCTTTGGTACTCAAAGTGGTGATGGAAGATTTGCTTGCTGAAGGAGAAATAATCCTGGAGCAGGACAGAGTAATCATTAAAGGTAGAGGCATTACATTGAACTATCGGGAGGCAGTCGCCAAAGACCGCATTGAGGAGGCATTCCGGGAGGCGGGTTGGAGGGTCCCGAGCCTCGAAGAGGTCTTGCGCGAATTAAATATCCCTCGAGAACAGATGAGACGTTTAATCGCGTTGCTAATAAAAGAGAAAAAGCTCATCAAAATTGCCGACGAACTGCTATTCCATACGCAAGCGATCGAGCGACTAAAGGAGCTCTTGGCACATCAGAAGAAGTTGAATGAAAAAATCGATGTTCCTCGATTTAAATCCCTCACCGATGTTTCCCGCAAATATGCCATTCCACTGCTGGAGTACCTTGATCGCGAAAAAGTGACCCGCCGCGTCGGAGAACATCGGATCATCCTATGATCTGCCGGAATACGCTAATTTCAGTATCCGCGGGATTTCACCCTGCCATCCGGAATTGGCCGAAGTGGCATTTAAAAAACATGACTCAAAGTCGCCAATTCTTGCCGCATCAGAAAAGCGCCGGAAAATTGGCTACAGAGGAATGGGAGCATCCGTTCCTCTCCTGGGGAATTTGTTCTTCTTCTCATCGGCTCTACCGGATAAGCTTCTTATAACGAATTCGATGAGGGCCGGAATCGCCCATCCGGCGTTTCTTCTCCTCTTCATACTCCGAATAAGTCCCTTCGAAGAAATACACCTGGGAATTTCCTTCAAAGGCCAGGATGTGAGTACAAACCCGGTCAAGGAACCACCGGTCATGCGAGATGATTACCGCGCAACCAGCAAAATGATCGAGAGCCTCCTCCAAGGCTCTGAGGGTATTTACATCGATATCGTTGGTGGGCTCGTCGAGCAGCAGTACATTTCCCTCCCGGCGCAAGCAGATGGCGAGGTGCAGTCGGTTCCGCTCTCCTCCCGACAATACACCACATTTCTTCTGCTGATCCGAGCCGTTGAAATTAAAGCGGGAAATATAGGCGCGGGAATTGATGGTGCGGCCGCCCAAGTCGAGCGTCTCATGCCCGCTAGAAATAGCCTCCCAAATGGTGTGGTCAGGATTGATGGATGCGTGGCTTTGATCCACATAACTGATTTTTACCGACTCGCCGCGCTGAATTTCGCCATGGTCTGTTTTCTCCTCTCCCAGAATCATCCGAAAAAGGGTGCTCTTGCCGGCCCCATTTGGGCCGATCACTCCGACAATGCCGGCAGGCGGAAGTGAGAAGGAGAGATTCTCGATGAGAAGATTTTCTCCAAAACCCTTCGCCACATTTTGAGTATCAATCACCCGATTGCCCAAGCGTGGGCCAGGCGGGATGAAAAGTTCCAATCTTTCCTCTTTCTCCTTAACATCCTCATTTAGCAGCCGTTCATAAGCTCCAAGCCGTGCCTTCGATTTGGCATGCCTACCTTTCGCTCCCATGCGAACCCACTCCAACTCCCGCTCCAGAGCCTTTTGTCTTTTGCTTGCGCTCTTTTCTTCCAAGGAGAGCCGCTCACTTTTTTGTTCAAGCCAGGAGGAATAATTCCCTTTCCAGGGGATCCCTTCGCCACGATCCAATTCCAAAATCCAGCCGGCCACATTGTCGAGAAAGTAGCGGTCGTGGGTAACGGCGATCACAGTCCCGGAATACTGTCGCAGGTGCTGTTCGAGCCAGTCTATTGATTCAGCATCGAGATGATTGGTGGGCTCGTCGAGCAGAAGGATGTCCGGCTCGCGTAATAGCAACCTGCAAAGGGCCACCCGGCGGCGTTCTCCACCCGAGAGTATTGTGACCGGGGTCTCGCCTTCAGGACAACGCAGGGCATCCATGGCGATTTCAAGCTTGTTGTCGAGCTCCCAGGCATTATGTTTTTCCAGCAAATCTGCAACTTCAGCTTGCCGTTCCAGGAGTTTATTCATCTCAACATCGCTCATCGGCTCACCAAAGCGGTTATTGATTTCGTCATACTCTTTTAAGAGATCGACGGTCTCTTGTGAGCCCTCCTGAATGATTTCTTTTACCGATTTGTTCTCATCCAGTTGAGGCTCCTGCTCCAGGTATCCGACGCTGTAACCGGGCGAAAAGACTACTTCGCCGGAAGAAGGGGATTCCACCCCAGCGATGATTTTCAGCACTGTCGATTTTCCAGATCCATTTAAGCCAATGATTCCGATTCTTGCGCCATGGAAAAAGGAGAGGTAGATATTCTTCAAGACTTGTTTTTGTGGAGGATAAAATTTGTTTACCCCTACCATGGAAAAGATGATTTTTTTGTCGTCAGCCATTCAAAATCTCCCGATAAGCGAGATATAGAATCCGGACGGCCAAGTGTCTCGGATCGACGAGTCTTTAGACAGCCAAACCAGAGAAGAAAGTGCGACACCTGATGCAATTCAACCATAGTGCCGGTCGTCCCTTGTCCGGAAATCTTTGTTAAGGATGGTGACTCCGTGCGGCGATTAATTTGGCTCAAAATGGCAAATTGTGCTCTTTTGCTGGAACAGGTCAATTAATCGGGAGATAAAAGAGGTTCAATCTTGGTAACCCATAGCGCTCCAAAAGATATTTGTTTAGCATCTTTTTCTCTAACAAGGCCAAATGTTCAGCTTTTAACCCCCGCCGATGCTGGCTGAGTTCGCCGTTTACCTGTTTGCGCAAAGCCAACAATTCCTCATCACTTAGCGAAGTCTGTAGAGATGCGATCAGTTTTTCTTCCATCATATTCAACTGCAGGTCCAACGATTCGTAATCAATTGTGGGCAAAGAGGCGACCGTCTGAAAAATATTCTCGAGCGTGCTTAATAAGGCGGGGAGTAGCGCTGTTAGAACAGGGGAGCGCTGGAACTCCGGACGAAGATTGGCGGCTTGCAGCTTTTTGTGGGCCTTCTCCAATAACGCCTTGAGGTTTTCTCGGTCAGTATTATCAACTTGTGGGGGGACGGTCGGCTGATTAGCAGAGCCCTGAGACGCATCTTTTTGCCGCTCAAATTCCTCCAAAATAGGTTGGAGACAATAGGACAACGAATTGATTTTCCGAGAGCTCGCTTTTCTCTTGCTTTTTTTCTCAAAGGCTTGATCGATTCCGCGGAAAGCTGCTTCCAGAGGGATCCCTGCCTGTTGGAGAGATTCGATCAGCGCCCAGTCAATGGGCGACAGCAGGCGGAGTTCTCCCCGCTTCTTCTGAAAATACTCTTCGATTTCAGTAAAGTAGTTGAAATAGTTTTCCATGACAAAATGAGGTGGCGTCCTTCCCTGACTCCCGACTCCCAATCTCTGATCACTCGTAAAATAATCTGCAGTCCGCAAAAACCCATCATCCCATTGTTACGATCTTCATGACGGCTGGCCATCCCATGCTGAATCCTGATCTATTTGACCGGCTGACCAATATCCAGCCTCCCGCTCTATCTTGAGCGGTTTTTTTCATATAGAATCAAGAGTCCCTCCAAAGTAAGATCCAGATCGATATGTTGGATTCGACGAGACTCTTTGCCGATCAACGAGGCAAAACCCCCTGTGGCGATGACGATAGTTTTATCCCCTAACTCTTTGAACATTCTTTCCAGAATCCCGTCAATTAATCCGACATACCCATAGTATAGCCCAGCTTGCATGCTTCCCACGGTTGAGGTTCCAATCACCTTGGGGGGAGCCTTGATTTCGACGCGGGGAAGCCTCGCGGTGCGGCTGAAGAGAGCCTCGGCGGATATAGCCGGCCCAGGAGCAATCAATCCCCCCAAATATTCCCCGCGGGTGGAAATCGCATCGAAGGTGGTGGCCGTCCCAAAATCTACGACAATAGCCGGCCCCCCATATTTTTCATACGCGGCCACTGCGTTGACGATCCGGTCCGCTCCGACTTCATTGGGAGATTCATAGAGAATGGGCATCCCTGTCTTAATGCCCGGTTCGACAAAAAGGGGTTTCAAATTGAAATATTTTTGTGCCATTTGCTCGAGCGTCGGATTCAGTGGAGGGACCACCGATGAGATGATAATGTCGTGTATCCGCGTAAATTCCAGTCCGGCCAACGCAAACAGGTTTCGTGTCAAAATGCCATATTCATCCGCGGTCTGACGAGGTTTGGTCTCCAGCCTCCAATTGGCGATCAACTTGCGGCCATCATAAACCCCCAATACTGTATTGGTGTTCCCAGTGTCGATAACCAAAAGCATATTTAGTCCTTAAAGCAAGGGATAATCAGCGGAATGACTCCCAATGGTTTGCCCGCTATGTCCAGTCTAGTATTTCTCCTGAGGAGACTTCTTGCACCGATCCATCGTCGAGCTGAATCCTGAGAAACCCTTCTCCGGTCAATCCGAGAGTGCTTCCCCCAATTTTTTCCCCATGCCGTTCAATGAACAACCGCCTTCCCCGTGCAAAGGAAGAACAACGGACCCAATCGGCTATAATATCAGCCTCTTTCCCAGCCAACAAGGCGAGATACAGTTCATCAAAAGAGTGCAACAGCCGAGTAGTGAGTTCGATTCGTGAAATGAGCCGTCTGGTTTCAAGAAGTAAGGAGGTGGCTTTTAAATTCAGAGGTGAAGGAAATGATTTTTGATTGACGTTGACACCAATTCCAATCACGGCATGTTTGATGCGATCCAGGTCCGAGCTCATCTCCAATAGGATGCCCGCAAATTTCTTTCCGCCCAGAAGCAGATCGTTGGGCCACTTGATATCCGCCTTTTGTTGATAAACTTGTTGGATGGCATGATGCACTGCAACAGCGCTCAAGAGGCTCAATAAGGGCGCTTTCCTTGGTGGAAGAGCCGGGTACAGTAATACCGACAAATATATGCCGGCTCCTTTTTCAGACAGCCAGGAGCGGCCCAACCGCCCCCGCCCGGAGGTTTGTTCTTCCGCCATTATCACGGAGCCATCCGCCTTGCCCTCCCTTCCCATTTGCAGGGCTAATTCGTTGGTGGAGGCAATTTGGAAAAAATGATGAAGCTGTTTACCTACTAATTGAGTATGAAGTCTCCCGCGGATCAGATGAGGAAGCAAGAGATCTGGCAGTTCGCTCAGACGATAGCCGGTATGGGGGGAAATTTCGATGTGCAGTCCTTGCTGCTGCAAATAATGGACCCAATTGCTGATGGTTTGGCGCGTAACTCCCAAATCATGGGCATATTTTTCGCCGGAGATGCAGAGAGTGGCATTATTGAGCAACAGCCCAACGAACCGGTCCAGTTGACGGTCTTCCAGGTGAGACATGGAGTCGGTTCTCCTGTTCAAGACGAATCACGGTGCCTTATTTGATACGGATAAACGAGTCACAATATGTATGGGGGAAGGCAGGATAGAATTTAAAGTCGCAATTCCAAGCTGATATCAATTGCCTTCACGGAATGGGTCAAAGCCCCGACGGAAATAAAATCAATTCCGGTCGACGCATACTCGCGAACATTCTCCAAATTGATTCCCCCTGAGACCTCCAGTCTGACTCGGCCTTGTACGATGCGGACTGCCTCCAACACCTGATCCGGGCTCATGTTGTCTAAAAGAATAACATCCGCCCCAGCCTGCAAGGCTTGCATCAACTCAGGGAAATTGGTGACTTCGATTTCCACCTTTTTAAGATGATCGATTCCGCTTCGGACCCGCCGAATGGCTTCGGCGATATTGCCAGCCATGGCGATATGATTTTCCTTGATGAGCACTCCATCATAAAGGCCCAGGCGATGATTTTTGCCGCCACCGACCCTCACGGCATATTTTTCCAAATACCTCAGTCCCGGGGTCGTTTTCCGCGTGTCCAAAATGGTCACGCCGGTTCCCGCCACTGCTCCTACATATTTGTGGGTTTCAGTGGCAACTCCGGATAACTGCTGAAGGAAATTCAGAGCTACTCGCTCCCCTTTGAGAAGGTAGGCCGCGAGACCTTTCACATGTCCAAAAATGGTCCCCCGCGGAATCAAGGCGCCCTCCGCAAATTCAATGCTGATTTGAATTGCGGGAGAAACAGACCGAAAAGTTTCCACCACTACAGGCCAGCCGGCTAAAACCATATCCTCTTTTGCCAGGAATTCTCCCCTTGCCAATAAATCGGGCGGGACAATTGAATCTGTAGTCAAATCCCCAATGCCAAGATCTTCTTCCAATGCGGCGGCTACAACTTTTTCCAAGAGTTTGGGATTAATTTCCATCATGATTTTTCACCGGAATAAAGACAACAGCAGCAAATTAGGTCACAAGGTAGTTCAACCGCTTGATTGCTTAATGCGGTATTCATGCCACTATACCGGATTTTGCCGCAGTTTTGCCAGAAGGACTTCATCCTGAGGATCAATTCTTAGGAGTCCGACTTGAGTGTTCCCAGATGGGATCGTAGTTTGGCCAGCTTTTCCTCGAATTCTGACAACCGTTGCCGATTCAAATCTACGACTTGGGTGGGAGCATGGGCTGCAAAATTGGCATTGGCCAGTTTTTGCTGTACCGGAGCCATCTCCTTTTCAATTTTGGCAATCTCTTTTTGGATACGCACTCGCTCTGCTTCCAGATCAATCATTCCGGCCAGCGGAATTTCCACTTCAACTCCTGAAGCCACTGACCGTGCGGCCTGTTGATCCGGAGGCCCAAGGAAAGGGGAGACATGGACCTCTGCGCAACGAGCCAAGCTTTGGATATAAGAGGCGGATTGTTGGAGCCACTCCTGGATTTGAGATTCCTGGCAGCCTAAGTTCACCCGGATGCGGCGGCCTGGCTCAATATTCATCTCAGCGCGCAAATTGCGAATTTTAATGATCACTTCCGTCAAGAGTTCCAGGTCTCTTTCCGCTTCCAAGTGGATCAAGCCCTCATGGTGAACCGGATACTCCCCGATAGCCAAAGATTCCCCTTTATGAGGCAAGCGCTGCCATAGCTCTTCCGTGATAAAAGGCATGAAAGGATGAAGAAGCCGGAGAGCCTGATCAAAAACGTGGACCAGGATTTCCAGCGTCAAGCGGTTCTCCACACCACTCGCCCCAGAGGAAATCTTTGGCTTGATAAACTCAATGTACCAGTCACAAAGCTCGTGCCAGAAGAAATGGTAAATCCGGTGAGAAGCTTCATGGAAGCGATAGCTTTCGAGAGACTCATTAGTTTCCTTGATGGTGCCATTCAGCCGGGAGAGAATCCAATGATCCACGGCCGAGAGCTCGTTCTTGCGACGGAGAATTTCCTCGAGGCTGATATTCCGAATCGAACCCTTGCCAACCGTCTCCAAGCTCATCAATACAAAACGGCTGGCATTCCAGATCTTGTTGGCAAAGGCCCGGTAGCTCATCATTTTTTCCGCGGAGAGAGAGATGTCAGTTCCAGGGGCAGCCATAATGGCCAAAGTGAAACGAACTGCATCTGTTCCATACTGTTCCATCACATCCAGTGGATCAATGACGTTCCCCTTGGACTTGCTCATCTTCTGCCCTTCCGCATCCCTGACCAGACTGTTGATGTAGACAGTGTGGAAGGGAACATCTCCCATGAATTTCAGACCCTGCATGATCATCCGGGCAACCCAGAAAAAGATGATGTCAAATCCTGTGATCAATAGAGTCGTGGGATAAAACTTTTCAAGGTCTTTGGTTTTTTCCGGCCAGCCGAGAGTCGAGAAAGGCCATAAGGCGGAGCTAAACCAAGTGTCCAGCACATCAGTTTCCTGAACTAAATTGGTAGAGCTGCATATTATACATGCCTTTGGATCCTCTCTTGCCACATTGATTTCCCCACACACAGCGCAATACCAGGCGGGAATGCGGTGTCCCCACCAGAGTTGGCGGGAGATACACCAATCCTTGATGTTATACATCCACTCATAATAGGTTTTGGCCCAATTATCCGGCACAAACCGGATTCGTCCCTCCTCAACCGCCTGGATAGCCGGTTCAGCGAGGGGCTTCGCGCGAACGAACCATTGAGTGGACAACATTGGCTCTACAACGGTTTTGCACCGGTCACAACGGCCGACATTGTGGGCATGGTCTACAATTTTTTCAAGCAATCCCTGCTGCTCCAATTCCTCCAAGACGGCTTTGCGACATTTAAATCGATCCATCCCCCGGAACTTCCCGGCGGTTTCAGTCATTCTTCCATCTTCGTCCATGACCGAGATCATTTCCAGTTGATGGCGCAATCCCATTTCAAAATCGTTGGGATCGTGCCCTGGAGTGACTTTTACTAAACCAGTGCCAAATTCCTGATCGACAAATTCGTCGGCAATCACCGGAATTTCCCGCTGCATTAAGGGTAGAACCAAAATTTTTCCCGCCAGGTGGCGATACCGAAGATCCGCGGGATTGACGGCCACGGCTGTATCCCCCAGCATCGTCTCAGGCCTCGTGGTGGCAACCGTAATATGCTCTGAAGACTCCTTGACCGGATATTTGATGTAGTAGAGCTTTCCCTGAGTAGGTTCCGGTTTGACTTCCAAATCGGAAAGAGCTGTTCGGCACCGGACACACCAGTTGATTAATCTTTTACCCCGGTAAATGAGCCCCTCTTCATAAAGCTGGACAAAAACCTCCCGGACCGCTCGGGATAGTCCTTCGTCTAATGTGAACCGTTCGCGGGTCCAATCACAAGAGCCACCCAAGCGGCGCAATTGTCGCAAGATGGTGCTGCCGCTCTGTTCCTTCCATGCCCAAACCCGCTGTTCAAAGGCTTCACGGCCCAAATCATGACGAGATTTTCCTTCCGCGGCCAGCTGCCGTTCCACCACATTTTGGGTGGCAATCCCCGCATGATCCGTGCCAGGCAACCAAAGGGTGTTATATCCCGACATCCGCTTCCATCGCACAATGATGTCATGCAGGGTATAAACCAACATATGCCCCATATGCAGCGATCCGGTGACATTAGGAGGGGGAATAACGATGGAAAAGGTGGGCCGGGACGAATCAGGTTCCGCCAAAAAAAAATTCTTCTTCTCCCAGTAGGCGACCCATTTTTCCTCAACTTTGTGAGGCTCATAGCTCTTGGAAATTTCATTAGGATTGTTCATTCGAATGATCCTTCGTTTCCGCTTGGCCAAAATTTCAGCGCCAAAATAAAAGGATTATTTTACATTTCTTGGGGAGAAAGAGGAAAGGATTATTCGAGACGACAACTCGATGAGTCCCTAAATCGACTTAGAGGTGTCTTTTTCTGTCTCAAATAGTTCTTCAGTTCTCTCCGGAAAATCTAAATGGAGCAAGCAAAGAAGACCCTATATTAGCGAATCCCTCAGCTCGCTGTTTTAAAAATCTGGCTGTGTTCCATTGTCGCCTCCAGATTTCGATGGAAGACCCCCTTTTGAGCATTTATGAAGTCAGAATAGAGAGTTCACAACCGGGATTTTTTCTGTCCGGGAAAAGCTCCAGTTGGATAAGGCCTTGCGTGAAACAGATTATCTCCAATGATAATGGAATTATTGGCAAGCTCCACCGCATGTGTCACATCGATTTTGGCTGGAACGAACGAATCTAAAACCAACCCCACAAAAAATAATCGCATGAATCTCAACATATAACCGCTCCTGATCGAATTGGCAATAGAGGTTGTAAACTGCCAAGAATAAAATAGATGAGGCAATTAGCAAATCGATGGCCATGGTTTGGGGGGATTAATAATATCGGCAAATACAATGAACTTCTTTAGCGCTTTTTTGCATTGGTACAATTCTATTAAAAACAAAATAATCAAAAGAATTTATAAAAATTAATTTTTTTGTTGACAAGTATTAATATTTGCTTTATATAAATAAATGAAAGTATGTTAATAGCATTACGCCAATGTAATAATAATTATTTATAGTAGAAATCTAATGGCCAAGATAAACGTTGAGATCGACGATGAAGATCACATTGAATTAAAGCTCAGTGCCACCCGGCATCGCACTTCAATTAAGAAAACCATCAATAAGCTGATCAAGAGTTATTTGAAAGAAGAGAGGTTGATTCGAGAGGCAAAAGAAAGTTCAAAAGACGCTAAGCCACCTGTTGTAGAGGGGAAGACGAATGCGCCTGAGAAAGTAGAAGTGGAGGAGGCTGTTGTAATAAAAAGGAAGGAAGCCTCCTGATTGTTCCGGTGGTGGTTAGAGTGAAGGGGGGGCAGAAGTGATTTCCCTCGCTCTAACCCAGGCGTAAACCTTCAGACTTTCTTTGCTTTATATCCTAAAAAGAAGGAGGATAGGTTAAATGGCAACTGCAAAGAAACCTGCTGCAAAGAAGACGGCTGCTCCGAAGAAGAAGATGACCAAGAAGGCCGCTCCCAAAAAGCCAGCCGCCAAGAAGCCTGCTGCCAAAAAGCCGGCCGCGAAGAAAAAGTAGTCTGTTAGGAAACAATAAGGCCTGTTTATTCATTCATTTGAAATTTGAATGATAAACAGGCCGTTTTTTTTGGACGTTGGAATTCGGGCAGAAAAAGTGGATATGCGTCTATATTCCAAAATGATATCTTAAGCGGAATGAGCTTATCATCAATAGATGGCCCTTCCCGGACCGCTTCCCGACAGAAAAAGAGGGGATTCCAGTGATGCCCCAATGCCACATGCCATTCAAAAGGTATGTCCCCCTCCAGAAAAAAACAGGCAATCACCCAACTTTTTCCCGTAGCAAGGAAGCGTAATAATTGTGCCGGTGAGCTTCTAACCGATACATAAATAAAGTGTAGGAAAAAGAGAGGACGAACCAGACTGGAAGGTAAAAAGCCCAGCCCAAACCATTGCGAATCTTCTTGTACTTTGACCAGGAGCGGTGAACTTCATTGCGGAACGCCACATCTCGAAAATACGCCAAGTACACCCCCATGGCATCATTAAACACATGATAAAAATAGCCATCTTTTCCATGAATTTGAGTTTTTCCCTCGCGGATACTGGCCAAAAACTCCTGCTTATTGGTACCCCGTGCCATGGTAAATGAAGTGGCAAGACGCAACAGTGTATGGGCATCACTCCCACCGATGAGAGTTTTTCCCGGAATCCTGCGGAACGTGTCCCAAATCAGCTGATTTTGATGACTGCTGATTGCCCCGTTCCAGACTTCGAAAATGTCGAAGCTTTCGACCATTTTGTCCAGGAATTTCCTGGCATATTCAGGCTTGGGAAAACCATACAGAAGATGATTTAACCCGTGCAAGATCCCTCGTTCTTTCAAATATCCGATAACGTCATCGAAATTTGTTTTTAGCCGCATTATATCATTGTGTTGTGATTCCGTAATATCATAGACGGCAATATGAATCTTGCTCCGAAATTCTGGCAATGGGACGGTCACCTCTTCGCCAATGATGAAGTCGCGGATCTTGGAGGGATCTTGATCCAACAATTGTAGACACCCTTCGATGGAATCGTGATCCGTAATGGTAACCAAATCCATTCCCCGCTCTTTGGCCAATCGATAAATGGTCGCCGGAGAGGAATAACTATCCATTGGCTCCAATAATTTCACGTGAGCTGTTTTTCCGCTGAAGTAGCTGTGACAATGAAGATCGGCTTTGAGAATTGGTTTATCCATATCAGAAATTGTTTTGCCCGAATGGCAAAAAAATCGAATCAACTCCATCGAAACCAACGCTGGGCAAGCATGAATGACGCTAATCCCCATGCGGTTAGAATAGACAGTCTGCCCAGTTGGCTGGCCAGGCTGGCTCCTTCCAAAATAACGGAGCGCAGGGTGTCATTCAAAGCGGTAAGAGGCAGTATTTGAATGAAAGGCTGGAGAATTAGAGGGAAGCGTTCAGCGGAAAAAAAGACTCCCGAAAGCACATACATGGGAAGCATAACCATGTTCATCAAACCGGTCACAGTCTCAATTTTTTCTGCTCGGCTGGCTACGAGCAGGCCGAGCCCGGAAAACGACATTGAGCCAAAGAACCCCACGATTATGATTGAGAGAATCGAACCCTGTACTATCATCCCAAAAGCTAGATATCCAAACAAAATCAACAGAAAGATCTCTACAAACATAAAAGACAGACGGCTCGTGAATATGGCCAGCATGAATTCGGTCTTTTGCATGGGAGTGGCCATGAAGCGCTTGAGCAGTTTTCTAATCCTCATATCGACCAAGCTAAAGCCAACTCCCCACATCCCTCCTCCCATCAAGTTCATCCCGATCAAGCCTGGGATAAGAAAATCGATATAACGGCCCCCCGGCTCGATCAGGGTTTGATCTTTAGTCTTGACTGGATCCTGTCGGCCAGCCGCACGCTGCAAAGCATTATCGACGATCGAGCGGGCCATGAGGCTGTCGGGACGAGTTGGATCAAACCGATACTGAACCGGATTGCCAGGAATTACCACCATGGCTACTTTGCCGAGGCGCAAAGCCCGCGCGGCGTCTCTCTCGGAGAGAATTTCTGTTTGGATGGAAGGATTCAACGCCAGGTGACTTTGAAATAGTCCGGCCTGTGGATTCTCCTGAAGGGCAATTACTACTTTTTCAGGGGGACGATCCCGAAAGGCGATTCCGAGGCCCATCGCCAACAGAATGGGGAATATGAAAACCCAGAAAATCACTTCAGGCTCTCGCCGGGCTTCCAGAAAGCGGCAAAGTGTCAGTTGTCCATATGATCGCCAGTTAATCATCGCGCAAATGCCTTCCGGTAAGTTTTACAAAAACATCCTCCAAGCTGGCGTGGCGGGTCGTCAGCCGTGAAAGCGACCAACCGGCCGATTGCAAATAGGCAATCAACGCTGGAATGGCAAGATGGGGTTCAATCACATGGAGACAGCAGCCCTCTCCTTCTTTGCGGACAGATTGCACGGATGCCAAATCCCGGTAAGGATCCAAAGAGAATTCCTCCAAAACCCCAGACTCCAGCGCGAATTCGACCACATGTTCACCCCCCAACTCGGCGATTAATTCCATCGGCGAGCCTAAGGCAATGACTCTTCCGTGATCGATGATGGCAACGCGATCACACAGCCTCTCCGCTTCGTCCATATAATGAGTAGTGAACAAAACCGTTCCTCCATCCTTTTTGAACTTCCGGATAATATCCCAAAGTTGGCGCCGGGATTGGGGATCCAAGCCCGTCGTGGGTTCATCAAGAAAGAGGATTTTTGGATCTCCCACCAAAGCACATGCCACCGCCAAGCGTTGTCTTTGCCCTCCGGACAGATTCTTAACCCAAGTATCGGCCTTTTCATTCAATTCCACTTGAGCCAACGCCTCATCAGGGGGGTGTCCCTTCTGAAAGAAGCTCCTAAAAAGGCGCAACACTTCTAAGACGGTCAGCTTTTCCGGCAGTTTGGTTTCCTGCAAAGAAATGCCGATATGTTCCCGTAAATCCCGATCCTGATGGCCCCAATTTAGTCCCAGGATTTCCACTGTTCCACTGGTGGGTTCGAGAAGCCCCTCCAAGATCTCAATAGTAGTGGTTTTGCCGGCGCCGTTAGGTCCGAGCAAACCGAAGCATTCCCCGGAGCGAATCTCCAAATCCAGACCCCGCACGGCTTCTACGTCTTTGTTGTATCTCTTGATGAGGTTGATACATCGAATGGCGGCATTCATAAGTTGTCAATCTTAACATAATGCAAGGAAGAAGCAGGAAGGAAAGACAATTCGGCGAAGGGAGAATCTCCATGGAGAACATCCCGGCTTTGGAAGTCAGCGGTTGAATCCTTCAGGGCCGATTTTATCATTGCAGAACCTAAATCGGAAGGAGCAGTAGCGGGTCATCGTTGGCCGCAGACGGAATTCTCTCCGTCTGCGGCAAGGGGATGAAATTAGGGCCATGCTTGACTTCTCCGGGCTTTTGAGCAGTCCAGCAAGAGGCACGAAGATGCGCGCACTCTTATTCAGAGACTTTGGCGCCCAAGGAGAGGACTTTGCTCTCCAATCCCAATTTGGCTAAGATCAGATAAACGATAGCCCCCACAAAAAAGGCGATAACCGGGGCAGGTTCCAGAAAAGCAAACTGTCCTTTTTGGGTGATCCCCCAGGCTATGAGGGCCGGATTAGGCAGAATCCCCACGATGAATCCGCAGAGCCAGGCGGCCCACCCGGGCAGATTAAAGCCAGCCCGTGGTCCAACCCATTTGAATCCATTCAAGAAATATTCCACGGCCATGGCCCCGCAGATGGGACCAAAAGATGCGCCGATGAGACCGAACATAACGGGTAATTTGCCCGCCCAGCCAGTGATTGCGATGAGGATGCTAATAATTGCCCCGATTCCCACCGAGATGAAGGGATTGACTTTGGGGAGAGTGGTCTTAAAACTGTTGGCCGCAATAAATGAGGAGAAGCAGGCGGAAGGGAAAGCGGCAATCGTCAAGGCAATGCCGAATATACTGGCTAGTTGTGGTCCGAGAAAATCCGCCATAATCTCTGTCACAACCCAGGATTGTAGTTCTGGCCTCAAGGCATGGGCACCGGCCATGATAAACAGAGGGAGTCCGGCGGAGAAGGCAATGGCCAGCGAAATTCCCACCAATCCACCCCTTTTCACATCCCTTGCGTCCCTGCTGTTGGCGCCAAAATCTACGCCAGCGGCCCCAGCGGTTGCAAAGAAGCCCACCACGTAACCGATCATGAGCAACCAGGCGGCTTTGCTGGCAGCAGCCGGATCAGCGCTCACTGGTTGAAATTTTCCAAAGGCGATGCCCGTCTTGAAAAACATGGTGAGCAGAACGATGATCGGGATGAAAGGCAGGTACGTGGCCACTCGAGCCACATATTGGATTCCCTTTAGGCCGATAAAAGCAGCCGCGACACCCCAAATGATGCACAAGATGGGGAAGGTGGCCTGGGGTAGATTGAGTCCACTCACCAACAAATTGGAGGAAGCATATACATTGACTCCCAGCCAGCCGAATTGTAATAGTCCCATGAGGAACCCTGGCATCAGCAGGCCTCCCATGGCGCCGAAAGTGGAAGTTCCCACTATGTAAAGAGGCCGTCCGGTCTTCATTCCGAGCAGCCCGGGAATGAGGTAAAAAAGGTAATGGCATAAGAGGGCCGCGACTAGCAGCGCGATGAAACAAGGGCCGACGCCTGCTTCGTTCAAACCAAATTTCCCCACTTCATTCCAAAACACAAACCAGAGGAAGATTCCAGCATAAGTGGGAGCCGTATTCTTATACCACGGCGCTCGGCTGGATGCGGGATTGGGGACATTCGACTGGATGTAGCCCGGAATTTGATCAGCCATAGCTTCTCCTTAAAAATAAAATTGTCGAAAATTCGAATAGAGAGAGAACCGGAATGGTTAAGGCAAGCAGCGATAAAATTACCACATTCGCACGGGATTTGAAGAGATTTTTTTTGGGCAAAGATATAGCGCAGAGGGCTTGTCAAGCAGCTGGCAAGAGAAACTTCGCGTGATTTGCCAGATGGTTCAGAAGGGAAAGTATGCCTCACTCAAGGGTGGCATACAGTAAGCTCAGAGACAAATTTTTCATCTCTCGCAATTCCAACTAACCGCCAGCAGCGGAGGGCATCGGAATTTGTCCAGGGGAGGAGGGATTTTTATGGTGACAGCCCGTCTTCATTCGAGATGAAAAGATTATCGATTAATCGAGTATTACCCACGTAGACTGCCAGGGCTAATAGCGCTTCCCGGCCATCTAGCTTGAGGATGGGTTCCAGACCGGTAGTCTCCACCACCTCCGCATAATCGAGCCGGGCAAATGGCTCGCGGGCAATCAAATTTTTCACCTCTTGCAAAATCAAGGGGACAGATTTTCCCCCGGTCTTCACCTGATGGCGGGCCCATTCCAGCGATTGAGACAGAACGAGCGCGGCCTTTCGTTCCTGTGCGCTTAAGTATCGGTTGCGTGAACTCATAGCCAATCCATCAGCTTCCCTGACGATGGGACAACCCACAATGTCTATTCCCAAATTCAGATCCCTGGCCATGCGCCGCAAGAGTATCAGTTGCTGTGCGTCTTTCTGGCCGAAAAAAACCATATGAGGTTCTACTATATTAAATAACTTCAAGACCACTGTCGCCACTCCCCGGAAATGGGAGGGGCGGGTGAGGCCACAGAGTCTTCCTCCTAGTTCCTCAACAGTGACATAAGTGTGGAACCCAGGCGGGTACATCTCCACAGGCTCCGGCATAAAAACAGCAGCGACTGATTCTGTCTGGAGCAATTCCAAATCATGCTCCCTCATGCGGGGGTAACGGTTCAAATCTTCATTGGGCCCAAATTGGGCGGGATTCACGAAAATGGATACCACCACGGTGCTGCAATTCTGTTTCGCCTTTCTCACAAGGCTCAAGTGTCCCCCATGCAGAGCGCCCATGGTAGGCACCAAGCCGATTTTGTCATTCGACTTGCGATGTAAGTTCCGCCATCGTTTGAATTCAGCTATTGTTGCGAAGGTTTCCATCGTTACTCCAAAAATTTCCGCTCTTTTGCCGGGGGAAAGGTCGTGTCATTAAAGGAATTATTATGTGCTCTGGCCATTTCAAATTCATTGGAAACGGGCACAGGCAGCGGGATGTGCCTTGTAAGTTTCAGCGTCTCCAGGAAATTGGCCGGAGCGGCAGTCCCGCATGTAAGAAGAAAGGGCATTGGAAATCAAAGTTTTCAAATCCAAATATTGCCGGACAAATTTGGGATGGGGGCCAGTTGTAAGGCCCAACATGTCATCAATGACTAGGATTTGTCCATCGCAATGGACTCCAGCTCCAATGCCAATGGTTGGAATGGTCAACTCACTCGTAATCCGATGAGCGAGTTCGCCGGGTATTCCTTCCAGAACCAATGAAAAGGCGCCAGCCTGTTGCAGGATTATGGCATCCTCAATTAATTCCTCCGCGGCGTCAGGACTCCTTCCTTGTACTCTAAACCCTCCCATGGTATGAAGAGACTGAGGGGTCAATCCCAGATGACCCATGACTGGAATCTCCGCCTCGGAAAACCGCTCCACGAGACGGGCCCGTTTACGTCCGCCTTCAATCTTGACAGCTTCCGCCCCCCCCTCTTTAATGAAGATTAGAGCATTTTCGATCGCCTTCTTCATTCCCGCATGATAGGAACCATAGGGCATATCCGCCACCAACAAAGCCCGTTCAACCCCCCTTCGCACCGCTTTTAAATGGATCAGCATCTCCTCCATGGAAACGGGCAGAGTGCTGGAATAGCCCAGCCGTGTCATGCCGAGAGAATCCCCGGTCAAAATCAAATCGATTCCTGCTTGATCCATGATTTTTGCAAAAAGGGTGTCGTATGCCGTTAAACAGCAGATGGTATCCTGCTTTTTCTTTTTCTCTCGGAGAAGAGGGATGGTTATTTTGGAAGGTTCAGCGTTGGAAGTAGCGTTCATATGGGATACGCTCCTGTCTTATAGGATTGAATTTTGACGCGTCGGAATTTTATTCTGTCCCGGTCTCATCAGAGATCCAGGCAGCCACCTGGCTTTGCGCCTGAAAGAAAGCACCGCTGCATAAAGCGAGTTGGAGCCTCTTTGCTTCTCCTCATCCTTAATCTACCAGATTCATCGGAACAAAACAACGGATGCCGTGTCCTCACAATGATCCAATAACGTTCTGATTGAATGATTAAGGACAGGATGAACCAGCTCGGGAGCCAGTGCCGCGAGAGGGACCAACACAAAGCGGCGGGAATGGAGGCGAGCATGGGGAATGGTCAGCGCAGGTTGCTGCAGAATTAAATTGTCATATAATAGAATATCGATGTCAATGGACCGCGGCCCTTTTTCGTCCGTCCGCCGGCGTCCCAGCCGATTTTCCACGTCGAGACAGAGATCCAAAAGTTCGAAGGGGGAGATATCAGTCTTGGCAGCCGCTGCTTGATTGAGGAACCATGGTTGGTTTTTGAAATCAACGGGCTCAGTTTCGTAGAGCGGAGAAATGCGATCAAATTGAATTCCGGCTGCTGCCAGCTCCTCCAATGCCCGCCGCAAATGATCAGTTCGATCGCCCAAGTTGGAACCGAGACTTAAATAAATCTGATGGAGTTGTTTTATCATGAGCTGAAAACCATGCGATATCTGGAGGCGGGGGGATACCCACTTCCCGCTCTTTGCCGATGCTGCTTCCCCTGGAGTCGCTACAGATTGGCTTATACAACAAGAGGAGGAAAATACCGGGACGCGCGTGTTTGATGAAGTCACCCGCCGCACGTCGCCTGGCCAGTCTCACCTGTCAAACCAGCGTGCACAGGTGACGGCGGTCATTCGTACCCGCCCCACCCTTGCTTAGTTGGGATTTTCTGAGGAGTTGCACGTGCCAGCGTGGCTGGCTCAACAAGACAATGAAAACCTCCAGACATCACAGGTCTACAAGACGTGTGATGTCTCTGGCGCCGGGATTTTCTTAGGAGCCGCAAAATTCAAAATAATCCCAATTGACCTGTTTGATAAGGAAGGCCAAACAATTCATAAGACAAACGAGTAGCCATTCGGCCGCGAGGGGTTCGCTGCAAAAAACCAGTTTGAATCAAAAAGGGTTCATAGATATCTTCGATGGCATCGACCTCTTCGCTGAGCGCCGCGGCGATAGTTCCAACTCCGACAGGTCCTCCTGAAAACTTTTCAATGATGATGCGAAGCAGCTTTTTATCCATTTCATCAAAGCCGTTTTCATCGATGGAAAGCATCGCCAGACATTTTCGGGCGATGTCGCGTGTGATGATCCCATCGCCCTTCACTTGAGCGTAATCGCGGACACGGCGCAACAACCGGTTGGCAACACGGGGAGTCCCGCGTGAACGGCACGCGATTTCTTCAGATCCCTCCAAATCAATTTTCACATTCAAGATGTCGGCTGAGCGGCGGACGATGACACCCAATTCCTGAAAAGAATAAAAATCCAGCCGATGAACAATCCCAAAGCGGGAACGAAGGGGAGCAGTAATAAGCCCGGCTCGGGTGGTGGCTCCAATTAAAGTGAATCGGGGCAGAGGAATGGTCATGCTACGAGCGCTGGGGCCTTGGCCAATCATCAGATCTAGCTTGTAGTCCTCCAAGGCTGGATAAAGAATTTCTTCAATGGAAGGATCGAGACGATGAATTTCGTCGATGAAAAGCACATCCTTCTCCTGAAGATTCGTCAAGATGGCCGTCAGTTCACCCTTAATCTGGATGACGGGCCCGGAGGTCAGCTTCAAGCCAACTCCTAGCTCATTGGCGATAACCGTGGCCAGCGTAGTCTTGCCGAGTCCTGGGGGACCATAAAGTAACACATGGTCGAGTGCATCTCCCCGGGATTTTGCAGCGGTGATCGCGATTTCCAGATTCTCTTTTACTTGTGGTTGCCCAATATATTCGCGCAGATATTTCGGGCGTAAGCTCAACTCATACCCTTGCTCTTCATTTAGGGGAATCCCAGAAACGATTCGGTCGACGTGTTCCATATTTTTGGCGCCCATTAATTTTGCAGGACGACTACTCAAGAATTATTAGCGATGAAGCATCTCAATCAAAACTCCGCGAAACAAAAGTCCGCATCATTTTGAAAGCAGCTGCAACGATTTCCTCAGCAATACTTCAAAGGTGCTTTCCGGGCCAATCTCCGCCGATGCTTTTGCCACGGCTCGCTCAGCCACGGCCTTTGGATAACCCAGATTGGATAAAGCCGAAATGACATCTTCCTGGTGAGGAGTCATTCCGCCGAAGGCAGATGGTGAAGACACGCTGATTCCCTCAATTTTGGCCATTTTGTCACGAAGTTCCAACACCAGGCGTTCCGCCGTCTTTTTGCCCACTCCAGGGATTGAAACGAGCCGCGACACGTTACCCTGACGGATGGCGGGCACCAATTCAGGGACACTCATTCCAGAAAGAATGGTGATCGCTAATTTGGGGCCGATTCCTGATACGGAGGTGAGATGTTCAAAGACTCTCTTTTCCAGGCCGGTCTTAAATCCAAAAAGCGCCAAAGTATCTTCGCGGACGTGTGTATAAATTTGCAACTGGGTTTCCGCAGAGACTTCCCCCAGTTCATAGAAAGTGGAAAGAGGGATTTGAACTTCATAGCCCACACCTTGAACATCGACAACGATGCGGTTGGGTTGCTTTTCCAACAGCCGGCCTGCCAGGTAGGCAATCATGTTTTTTTGCTCGCAATTGCGTGAAATAGTTTTTGAGAGGTTATTTTTTGATTTTTGAGTTCTCCACGGATTCCGCTTGCTGCCGGACCAAGAAATAGGAAAGGCTCTCGAACGACATAGAAAGGTCCATGGTTTTGACTTTGACTCCAGATTCAATATTCAAGCGGACCGGAGCAAAATTCAATATGGCTTGTATACCTGCCCTTATTACCAAGTCAGCCATCGCTTGCGCCTCTTCGGCGGGGACACAAAGCACACCGATATTGATCTTTTCCCGTTGCACTACCGTGGGGATTTCGAGCAGGGGGTAAATGGGAATGCCTTGCGGGGAGCGATTTCCCACCAGGGCCGGATTGCGATCAAAAAGCGCAACAACCTGGAAAGGATTGGAGGGGAATCCGTGATAGTCTGCCAAAGCCATGCCAAGATGTCCCGCTCCCACAATCCCTACTCGATGCATATTGTAAAGACCCAGGATTTTGCGCAAATGGGTCCGAAGCTCATCCACCTTATACCCGACGCCGCGAATTCCAAAATCACCAAAATATGTCAGGTCCTTTCGGATTTGCGCGGAATTCAATTGGAATTTGTGGGCCAACGCTTTTGATGATGTGGTGGTGATTCCCGAAGAAGCCAAGTGATCCAGGCAACGCAAATATATGGAGAGTCGATAAATGGTGAATTCTGAAATTTTTTCAATTTTCATGCTTGTCAGCAGGGAAGACCGGGCAATATTTTTTTCAGTTTGCTGGGGTGTTACCCCTCCACCGGAAAGACTGATTCCCTATTCATATACCCGCTAAATTGGGTTGCCACAGTATACCACAAGCGTAAAAATGGAGGTTGGAATGTAAGAATCTACTCAGCCCACGCGGAAGATGGAAGACATGGGCTTTCATTCCGCCCTTGCGTAGTGATGGCCCGCGGATGGTTTGTCGATTCCTTTGGTGGTGGAATAACCGCAGATCTTGAAGATATCAATTTGAGGGGTTCATGATCATTATGAATGGCTCTTCTTTCATGGTTGGGGTAATCTCCGATACGCATGGCCTGCTGGATCCCCGCTTGCCGACATTATTCGATAAAGTGGATTATTTGCTCCACGCAGGGGATATCGGCAGCATGAGTGTCCTCCACGGGTTGAAAGGAATCGCGCCGCTCATCGCGGTCATTGGCAACGTGGATAGCGGTTTTCTGCATGCTGACATTCTTCCCCAACGGACGGTGCTTTTGGCCGGCACGAGAATATGGATGACTCACATTTTGGGTAATCCGCATAAATTGAGCCGGGAAACTCGAAATCATTTGGAGCAGGCTAAACCTGACATTGTAGTCTTCGGTCACACTCACCAGCCCTTCAATGAAAAAGTCGATGGAATTCTCTTTTTTAATCCCGGCAGTGCTGGCCCTCGGCGGTTTAACATCCCGAGAAGTGTTGGTTTTCTGGATATTCGAAAAAGGGAAACTCGGGGTCGAATTGTGACTCTATAAGTGGGTTTGAAATTTTGAGGAAATCTTTTGACTGGGCTATTGGATAGAGAATGTTGGGTTTTATTCTCATGCGGAGATGCTGCGGCGCTGAGGGTCGTTCTTCAAGCTTATAGACTGCTCGACTCTTGCTGTCTTTCATCAACCCTTCTCCATGTTCACCCTCGATAATGGTTCCTATTTCGCTATTGGTCATTATCTGTGTCCCCCGCACCTCTGTGTGAAAGTTTATTTTCTCATCACGGCAAGGATTTTCTCTCCCCTGCTTCACTTGTTCGGAAAGTTGCAATTTTGAATTGGGTTCTGGCTCTGTTTTTGGTAACTTTAAAGAATTGATTCGGGAAGCAAGAATTGTTGACCGGCAATTGAACAATCTATGATGATTGGAATTGTGGGGGCTGGTCCGGCTGGCTCCTTTTGCGCATCCTTATTGTCACAAGCTGGGTTTCAGGTTCATCTCTTCGACCGAAAAGGAATTTGGGAAAAACCTTGCGGGGGAGGTGTGACCCAGAAGGCAGTTGAGCGTTACCCCTTCTTAAACGATAGTTTTGAAATCAAGCAACTCATTTCCTCCATCGAGATGATATCCGCGGCAAATCTGCGTGCTCGGGTCAAGTTGAAGGAACCGCTTTTGCTTTATTCCCGGAAAACCTTAAACGGATTTCTTCTCGATCAAGCACAAAAAACCGGCGTGGATTTTCATCCTCTGCCAGTGCACGAATTCAAGCTGGCCGCCCACGGTTGGGAGTTGCTGGCTGGGGAGCAAAAATTTGCGCTGGATTTTTTGGTGGGGGCGGATGGAGTCAATAGCATCGTGCGGAACCGGTTGACTGGACGGTTTGCCGCCGAAGATCTGGTGGCGACTTATGGCTACCGCACCCCGGGCAATGGAGTGTCTGCGGCCACCATTAAATTTTTCGCCGATTTCCCCGGGTACGCTTGGGTTTTCCCTCGACCGGGACAACTTTCGATTGGCATTGGAGCCAAACTGGGCCGCAAAACCGCGACGGAACTAAAACAAAACTTGAATGATTTTGCCGGGCCATTCTTCGGTAAAACTACTGGAACCGGGTATTCTCTGCCAGAAAAAAGGAAGCCCCCTCCAGTTTCTCCGAACCCTTTTGGGGGAGATGTCGCGGAGATTTACAGCGCCTTGATTCCCTCTCTAAGTGCAAGGACTCTCCGGCGGAATCTGGTGGCAGGACCGGGTTGGGCACTAGTGGGGGATGCGGCCGGGTTTGCGGACCCCATCACGAGCGAGGGAATTTATTATGCGCTTCGCTCCGGGGAATTGCTGGCCGAATCCATCATTCAAGGGATTCCGGGAAGTTACCCTCGCCGCTGCGAGTTGGATTTTGTCCGTGATTTCATTCACGCGGCGGAGATGTCCGAAACGTTTTTTCTTGGGAAAGTCGGATGGACGGATTGGCTAACTCTGATGGTGCGTGCCACTTCGCGCAGCCTGACACTTCAGACAATGATGAATTCCCTGATGGCAGGCAAACAGGATTACGCAACCTTGGTTCCACGGTTGCTGAGGCTGTTGCCAAAGATATTAGGGGAACTGGCGAGATTATCCAAGGGGAGAGAATTCCCAGGGAAGGGTGAAATAAATTTTTGAGAATGTCATTTTCATACATCTTTGGCAAGACGCCCACCCCGGTGTGTCTGTGACCTTGGGCGGAATGTGAAACCCTTGTCCCATGCGGCTAAAAAGGCAGGGGAGTGGCAGGATGACGAAATCGCTTAATTAGCTGTAAGGTGACGATCATATTAATTGGCACGGCGCTGATGGATCATCGGGAGATGCCCGGAATCACGGGCGGAGCGCTAAACTCCCGTGAAGCTGAGCCTGGGCCCATCTTTCTGCAAGGAGACCACACCGCGGTGAAATATCGCAACATTGCGATCACCCCAGCTTTGCGGCAGCGGGCTTTCGAATGAGTGTTGCTCATGCCGAGGAGTGGCGAGCAATCAGCCGGGCGGTGCGAGACGCACGACGCGCCTGCGAGCGATCAATGGCGCCGGCACGGAAATCGGCGCCATTGATTGCTCAATATTCAGGATCATAACCTGTAAATCTCTCCATACTTTTTTCTTAGGTACCCCAGGAAGGGTTCGGCTTCCAAAGGTTCGCCGATGGCTTTTTGCATTAACTCCACGGGCTCATATTTTCTTCCGTGGCGATGGATGTTCAATCTGAGCCAATTCAGTAGAGGTTCAAACTCCCCCTGCCCGATTTGCTTCTCGATTTGAGGAATGTCCTTCTGAACACTCTGGAAAATCTGGGCAGAAATAAGGTTTCCCAGCGCGTAAGCGGGAAAATAGCCAATCAAACCGATGGCCCAATGAACATCCTGCAAGACTCCCTGGCCGTCATCGGGCGGGGTAATTCCCAAATAATCCTTCATCTTCTGGTTCCATGCAGCAGGCAGGTCATCAAAACTAATCCGGCCTTCTAATAAGTCAATTTCCAATTCAAAGCGTAATACGATGTGCAAATTGTAAGTCACCTCATCCGCTTCCACGCGAATTGGCGCAGGTTTCACCCGGTTGATGGCTCGGTAAAAATTTTCAATGGACACTCCGGACAGCTGCCGTGGGAAAAAATCAACCAGCCGAGCATAAAGGTAGTTCCAAAAAGAAAAACTGCGTCCCACTTGGTTCTCCCACAACAGGGATTGTGATTCGTGGACGCCTAACGAAGCTCCACCACTCAATGGAGTGCGCTCCAGTTTTTGATCTACCCCCTGTTCATAAAGGGCATGGCCACATTCGTGCAATGTGCCAAACAGAGCGGAGGGCAAATAACGATTATTCACTCGAGTTGTGATCCGTACGTCATGGATGGAAAATGAGGTGGTAAAAGGGTGAGCCGATTTATCCTGGCGTCCACGCCGGAAATTGAATCCGATTTTGCGAGCCACTTCCATTCCAAAATCCCATTGTCGGCCAGGGTCATATTCCATTTGCAAAAAGGCATGGTCTGTCCCAGGATCCTGGGAGACAATGGATTGGGCGAGATTGAGGAGCGGATTCTTTAGTCTTTCAAAAAGGGAAGCGATCGTCAGAGCCGTCAGCCCAGGTTCATATTGATCCAGCAGAGCATCGTATAGCTGATTCTTGTAACCAAGGCATTGGGCGAAATCACGATTCAGCTCGAAAACGCGCTGAAGAATGGGTTGAAATTGCGAGTAAGAGGATTCATTTTTTGCTCGGGCCCAGATTTCCATCGCCTGCGAAGTTGTGCGCGCCATTTCAGACACCAACTCCGCGGGGACACGCCGAGCCTTCTTGTATTCCCGCTCGGAGACGCGCACCAGGCTAGACTCGAAGGAGTCGTAATCTTTGCGGTTTGTCTCTATTTTCGCTCCTTCCAATAATTCGCCCGTGATGGGCGCAATGAAAAGTTCATGGGCCAGACGCTCCAATGTGGCCAGCTGTTCGGCTCGTGCCGTCCCACCCTCTGCCGGCATAAAGGTTTGCTGATCCCACCCCAGTACGGCTGAAGCTGCCCGCAAATCGGATATTTCCGTTAATCGTCTTTTCAAGAGTTCAAGCTTCGTCATATCTCATGGTTCCTTATTGGTGGTTTCACGTTTGATAGCGATCCAATATCCAAGGCGTGCCATAAGCTCAAAATGATCAGCTTTGGCATAGCCTGGAAGCAGCCATAAGCATTGGCAAAGCCCAAGATAAAAGGCAGCGCTGCTACCGGTGACTATAATAGCGTCTCCCGAAGCAACTGCCGGCAGGGATTCTCCTTCCACACTCGAAATGGTCCACATTTTGAATTGCACGCATCTGCACAACTGCATAGAAGACTTGTGAAAAACCGTATTGCGTGGTACTTTGAGACGCTGTTACAAGCCTGTATTGACCTTGCCACCCATAACTGATTCGGCTGGGGAACTGCAACACCCATGCAAGGAGACTGCCCTGAAAAGGTTCATCAAAAAACGCCTGCAGCTGATTATCAGCTTGGGCCTGACTTTCTTGATCGGCTATCTCATATACCGGGGTGTTCCAAATTGGAGTCAAGCCTTCCACACCATGGTCCAGGGGAACCCGCTGTTTATTCTGGGCGGGTTTTGTTGCACCATGCTCCACATGGTCCTTCGGGCGGCAAGATGGGGGGTTTTGCTTTCCCCCGTGAAAAAAAAGATTGCCTACCGCAATCTCTTCTCTTTGACCCTGATCAAATATGTGATTAACGTGATCCCCCCGCGAGCGGGGGAAATTGTCGCTTCGGTGATTCTGGCCAGAAAGGAAGGAATAGCCTCTGCCTCTGTTATTGCCGCTTCCCTCTTGGAGCGTGTTCTCGACATGCTAACGGTGGTCATGCTATTTTTCTTCTATCTCTCATTTTTTGGCCATCTTTATGCCCCTAGTTCTGACCGGGGCCGAGCCATTATGCTGGCTGTTCAAAATTACTCCTCAAAGGGATTAATTGCTCTTTGTGCCGGATTCCTTCTTTTGTGGATCTTTTTACGAAAAGATGCCTGGGTTCGAAGGCTTCCCCTTTCCTTCCAAAAACATATGGTGCACTTTCTGGAGGGGTTCCGCGCTCTCCAACAAAGCAGCAAGTTCATCAAAGTGGCTATATTGTCAGTGGGCATCTGGCTCTTTATTACCGCCCAAATGTGGTTCCTAGTCCAGGCATATTTGGGGGGATTCCCCTTTTCCGGAGCATTGTTTTTGATGGCCATCACCGTAGTGGGCGTGGCCATCCCAACTCCAGGAGGGGTCGGCGGTTTCCAGTTTTTCATGAACCTGGCCCTGGTCAATTTTTTCGCGCAATATCTATCAGCCGAGGATCCCACATCACAAGCCGCTGGAATCAGTAATGGCTGTTACGTGGTTGCCATGATTCCCGTGATTTTAATTGGATTGGTCTTGATGAATCGGGAAGGCCTCTCATTCCGCCAAATCTCACAAATTTCAGAAACAGAAGAAGGCGTACGGTAATTCGACAGGAGAGGTTCATCCTCGCACCTCGCACCTTACCCCAGATTATTCTTCACCGCATGTCCCCCAAACTCGTTTCGCAAAGCCGCAATGACTTTTGCCCCAAAGGAATCTTCTTGTCGGGAACGGAATCGTGCCTGTAGAGACAATGTGAGAACAGGCGCGGGGACATTTTTTTCTATCGATTCCAAAACCGTCCATCGTCCCTCGCCGGAATCTTCCACATATCCCTTGATAGAAGCAAGTTCGGGATCATTTTTGAAGGCGCGTTCAGCTAATTCCAGGAGCCAGGAGCGTACGACGCTGCCCTGATTCCAAAGCTCTGAAATGGCGGCCAAATCCAATGGATAATCGGAAGCTTTTAATATTTCAAATCCCTCAGCATAGGCTTGCAGCATTCCGTACTCAATCCCGTTGTGAATCATTTTGGTGAAGTGTCCGGCGCCGCTAGTACCCACATAGGCATATCCGTTTTCTGGAGCTAGAGCCTTAAATATAGGTTCCAGGCGATCGAAGGCTTTCCGTTCTCCTCCCACCATAATGCAATATCCATTCTTCAAGCCCCAAATGCCTCCGCTGGTTCCGACATCAAGATAATGCAGACCGTAAGCCGCCAATTCGCAGGCGCGCTGCCTCGAATCTTTGTAATAGGAATTTCCTCCATCGATCAAAATGTCCCCAGGGCTCATCACTTGCACTAAACTCTTCAGCGTAGCAGTGACTGGATCTCCGGAAGGAACCATGATCCAAACGGCCCGCGGAGTCTCAAGTTTCTGAACCATGTCAGGGAGGGAATTGGCGGCGATCGCCCCTTTTTCCTTGAGAGCGGCAATGGCGCCAGGGGATTGATCGTAAGCCACCACTTGGTGGCCTGTGTTTAGCAAACGCTGAGTCATATTTGATCCCATTCTGCCAAGTCCTATCAATCCGATCTTCATATTTTTCTCCTCGCGAAACCTCATTTTCGATTACAGGGGAACTCATTCCATGCAATGGAAAATGGAATTTAAACAATGGAAATTAACAAATTTCGATTCTTGCCGGGTGCTATTATAGTTACGAACGAAACGTGAGGAGTCCACTCTCCGAATTTCGAATGCTGAGGCATGCCAGCTGAATAATTCCACTGCCGCCCGTCTTAGACCGCCGTTCACTCCTAAATCTACCTACTATTGGGGGTCTCCCGGAATGGTAGTTTGAAATGCTTTGCACAAACCCGAATTTGAACCTTTGGGCTGTTTTACAGTTCCGGTTTTTAGGGGACTGGTCTTTATACCAAATACCAACCTGGTGATCGGTATTTCCACATTGGCTATAGGATCGTGTCCCAGGTTTGTTGAAATCGCCCGGCGTTGCCCATATGTCGAGTAACTGAAAATCACCCACTGCCGGAGCCTGTTTGAGAATGCTGATAGTGTGAGGCACCCAGTACTGGCAAGTCGGGGGGGATCTTCTTTGTTGGGGAAGGTTCCTCCTTCCATCGAATGGCATTTTTGTTTTAAAGTCCGCGGCACTCGAGCATCTGAGAAAGAACATTTATCCGCTCCTCGAATCAGGCCCGAAAGGACTCCAGACTTCTTCTTTTGTCCGTCCGGCTTATTTTACCTCATTATTGGATACTTCTCCGGACTTTCATTATTGCGCTTTGATGAAGAACAGAAATTTCAGCTGAAATCTTTGTGCTTGCTGGTCTTATGTCCGCTTGGAATCCACGCCCGTTGCTTAGGAGATGGCCCACCAATCCAGTTCCGCCCCATCTCACAGGATTCGTTGAGATTCCGGGAGGTGTTCAGAATGAGAGATATATGATACGAAAAGCGATCAGTTGCGCGAGGATCGGGAATTAATTGTGGGAAAAAGCGAGGCATGAATCCTCTCAAATTTTGTTGTGGATTTGGTTCTTAATTTGGGGAAACCGTTTCGAGATTAGCTTCATTCCTATTTTAATGGGTTGAAACTGAGGAGTTAATGACTGCTGATCTTTAAACATGGATTCAGTAACTTATGTGTCCCTGGCAAATAAGCTCCTTAGTAACCTGTCGGCTACACATTTTTAACTAATGCGGAATCATCAACGACAAATTGCTGTTTCTAATTATGTTGCTATGGTTTTTGGCCATGAAGCTAAACATGTGTGGATGAGTTTACAGCACGCTTGCGGTTAATGAACAGCCAAAATGCGTTAATGGATTCGATAGTCAGAGTGCTTCAAGAGCTTACAAACTCCATTTTTAATTCCCTTGACTCGGGCAACATTTGTATGGGTACGATTTTTTGTATTCTTGATTTATTCTAGTAAAACAATGCCTCACAAAAAAGTGGTTCAATCTATCTTTATGAAAATATTAGGCAAATTAGGGAAGGCTTTTGCTCATTGAAATGAAATACATGGAAACGATACCATGTGCCGCTCTAATTTTTCGTATAGTTTCATCAGGGAGATTTAAAGAAAAGATGTATAAAAAAGGGATGCGTTTCCATAAATTAATGAATTTTAAAGCTTTATTTTTTCATTTACCGTTAGAGTTTTCATTTGGTTAATTGATTGCAAACAAATGTTTTGAATTCAGCTAGTGACATTCTATTATAGGTGGAAATGTTTTTTCCAGCTCCTTACGAAATACCTTCTGCAAGGATCACCGATCAATCTATTTTTTTAAAAGGAGGAGGTCGAATGATTCGACAATTTCATCGACTCTTATTCGTGGTGATGTTGTTGGGACTTCTACCCGCTTTGGTGTTTGGCCAGAGCTTTCAGGGTACTATCAATGGCACGGTGACTGACCCGAGCGGTGGTTCAGTTGCTGGCGCTGAAGTGACGCTGACCAACGTAGACCAAAAATCCATAGCTAAAGTCACTACTGATTCGGCGGGTCTTTTCTCGTTCCCGAACTTGAAGGCCGGCAACTACGAATTGACTGTTGTGGCACAAGGGTTTAAGGAGTCGTTCAACGGGCCATTTCCTTGAACATTAATCAAGTTTCCCGTCAAGACGTAAAGCTGGAAGTCGGGCAACAGGCCCAAGTAATTGAAGTGACTGCTAACGTGGCCACTTTGAACTATGACAATGCCGTGCGTGAAGACGCCATTACCCCTCAAGCCTTGGCAGAATTGCCCTTGCTGGTTGCTGGTGGACCGCGTTCTTCTGCAACCTTTGCTATTTTGATGCCTGGCGTTTCTACTGGCGGCACCTCTAGTGCTTATGATGCCCGCATTAACGGTGGATTAGAGTCTGGTGATGAAGCCATCCTGGATGGTGTGACCATGCAGGAAGGTTTTATGAGTCAGAACGGAATGGTTTCCATTTTTCAGGATTTTCCGGTGACTCCCGACATGGTCAGTGAGATGAAAATCATGGCATCCACTTATGAACCTCAGTATGGATCTACTTTGTCGGCCGCTATTGTCGGCGTTACCAAGTCTGGAACCAGCGAGTATCATGGCGGTGGATATGAATATCATCGCAACAGTATTTTAAATGCTCGCCCGTGGGGATCTGACAAACGACCGCGCGATTTGGAAAATGACTATGGATTTTACCTGGGTGGTCCGGCGATTCCCTACCCACTCAAGAAAGTTCCTGGCATTTACTCCGACAAGCACAAATCTTATTTCTACGTCAACTATGAAGCATTCCGGATTGCCGGCGGCGTCAACCAACCCAGACTCACGGTTCCCACCGACAAGATGCGTAATGGCGATTTTTCCGAATGGGTGGATGGAAGTGGGAAACTAATTCCCGTTTACGATCCCGCTACCGTAAGAGATAATCCGAATTTCAATTCTTCCCTGCCTGAAAGTGCGACAAACTCGCGGTATCTGAAGGATCAATTTAGTTGTAACGGGCAACTCAATGTGATCTGCCCCAGCGATCCCCGTCTGCAAAACTCCCTGGCAAATGCCTGGTTGAAATATGTGCCCCATGCGACCTCGCCTGGATTGACCAACAACTACTTAGTGCCGACACCGGTTCCGGATAGCATTCTTGCCCAAACCAATTACTGGTTATTCAAAGGTGACCATTATTGGGGCGACAGCGATCACTTTGCCGCCACAATATGGTATCAGGGTGCTCCTCCAAAGTTTGCATCACAACTTCCGATTCAAATTGCAACGGAATCTTTATCTTTCCCTCAGTTTTCCTTCGTGAACAGGTTCAACTGGGATCACACTTTTTCTCCAACCCTGCTAAACCACGTTTCCTATGGGTACCTGAACCGGAATGAAGGGTATGGAGCTGTCAATTCAGCCTATACCAATGAATTCCCGAAGATTTCCGGAGTTCCCAAAAACGATATTCCTCCAGGAATCGGCATCGATGGCTATAGCGGCTATGATTGTGGCGGTTGCGCCATAGGCGGTCCCCCGAACACAACGGCCCGGCCTACCAACGTGGTAAATGATTTGCTCACTTGGGTGAAAGGCAAGCACACCTTGAAATTTGGAGGCGAACTTCGCATCATTGATGGCTCCATCCGTTCAGACGGCAACAATGCCGGCTCTTTCAACTTCGGTAGTTCCGCCACAGGCTTGCCGGGTTTCACCAGTGGCAACGGTTACGCCAGCTTCCTGCTCGGTGCTGTGACGAACGCTAACTACACTCTGCGCACCATTGGCTCCTATTATGCCCGGCAGCGCGGTTATATCTGGCATGCCAACGACACCTGGAAAGTCTCGTCCAAATTGAGTTTGAACCTTGGCTTGCGGTGGGATTATTACACCCCGTTTTATGAAAAATACGACCAGTTGGCCTTTTTCGATCCCAATGGCGCCAACCCTGGGGCTGGTGGCCGTCCCGGCGTCGTCAAGTGGGCAGGCGATAAATGGGGCGCTGCCAATAGTTATGGTGCCAGATATCCGGAGACACCATGGAAGAAGGGTTTTGCCCCCCGCGTTGGATTTGCCTATACGCTAAATGAGAAGACCGTCGTACGGGCGGGATACGGCATCTTCTTTTCCCAGGCTTTCTATCCCGGTTGGGGTGGCGGCATGAATCCTGAAGGATTCAATTCTACAGTCACCCAGAGCGCCACTGCGTTTGGCGGATATGCGCCGGCCTTCTACTGGCAGGATGGATTCCCGGCTCCCAGCGCCGATCAAATCCCTCCGTTTATCGATTCGACCAAAGATAATGGGCGTGGAGTTGCGAATTATCGAAATCTGGAAGGCAACCGGTTGCCCTACGCTCAACAGTGGAACCTGACCATTGAACGGCAACTAAGCAAAGATACCATGCTTTCAGTAGCTTATGTTGCGAACAAGGGGACCCGGATCCCTTCGAACATTGCTCCAATCAATGTGCTGGATCCGAAGTTGCTTTCCATGGGCGCAAAACTCAATGACGTATTTGAACCCGGAATGACTTCGCTCGACGGCGTCAATATTCCCTATGCAGGTTGGGTTGAGCAGATGAAAGACTGCAATCCGACGGTAGCCCAGGCCATGTTGCCGTATCCGCAGTACTGCGGCAGTCTGCAGGGCGTGAATGAAGCATCCGGGAGTTCCATCTATCACTCCTTCCAGGCCAAATTGGAGAGACGATTCAATAATGGCCTGTCGATGCTGGGGTCTTATACTTACTCAAAACTGCTTTCGAGTGGCGCCGGCGCTACGCAGAAAGATGGCGAAAACTGGAATGGAACGGGAGGAGTAATCTCCCCATTTGAACGTCAACGCAACAAAGCCTTGTCTCCGGATGACGTTCCTCAAGTCTTCTCTCTCGCCATTGTTTACGATTTACCGTTCGGCAAGGGCAAGCGCTTTATGACTCAAGGGAGCGTTGCCAATGCCATTTTGGGTGGATGGCAGGTCAGCACGATTTTCCGGAAGTCTTCTGGTATCCCCTTTACCTTCCGTTCCGGCCAGTGTAACATCCCGGGTCAGTTCCGTATGGGGTGCATTCCTTCCATTTTGAAGGATCCTTTCCTGCAAGATCCGGGCAACTGGGATGTGAATAAGCCTTTGTTTGACAAGACGGCCTTCCAACCAGTGGATTACTTTAACTACTACCAAGGTGGCGGCCCCCGTGTCACTAACTATCGAGGTCAGAGTTACCAAAATCAGGATTTCGCCTTGACCAAGGAAATCAATATCGCGGAAAAAATGAAGGTACAGCTCTATGGTCAATTCTTCAACATGTGGAACTGGCATGTATTAAGTTCCAGCGGCGAATGGGGAAGCAATGTAGTCAACAATGACATCAATAGCTCTGAATTTGGCATGTGGAACGGCTCCGTGACCAACCCGAGAAATATTCAGCTCGGGTTGCGGATCAGCTTCTAATTGCCGCCTGTTTCATGGTAGGATTGAAGCGTCTTTCCGAGAGGGGAGGCGCTTTTTTTATGGTTAGGCTTTTTTGGAGAAAAGTCATTGGGTCGAGGATTAATTTTGAAGAAAGGTAGCTGCTCAGTTCCCATTCGTATAGTAGCCACGCTGAGTGCATTTTACGAGGAGTGGAGTCTGGCAATCCAGCCGATAGCCCACAGATGGACTCAAGGTGGCTCCCTTTTACTTTGGGATTGGAGCATTCAAAAAAATTTAACTGAATGAGAGTATACCTATGTTCCGGAAATTATTATTTATTCTGGTGATTAGCTTGATTACTGGCTCAATGCTGGCAGCCGATCTGACTGTAAAGGTTCTCAATTCCAAAAAAAGACAGTTTGGAGGAGTACTCGGGTGTAAACTCACCAACACCGCCACTAAAGAGGATCTTCCCACCAGCACAAATGACAAGAGCGAAGTAATCTTTGAAAAGCTAGCTGCGGGCACTTATGTCTTTTACACTTCGAAGCCGGGTTATATCCCCGCTCTTTCCAAGACAATCCAGATGGGTTCCAAAGACGTGGAAGTAAGAATTATCTTGGTCGAGGAAAAAAAATTCCGCGAGTATGAACAAGCGGCCAATACTGCCTATCAACAACAAAACTACTCTGAAGCCAATTCTCAATACGCAAAAGCGTATGAAATGGCCCCCTTTCACACTGACCTTTGTTACAACTATGTTCGCACTCTGGTTAGGGCGGGTGATGCAAAGAAGGCCGCTGAAATCGTAAAGACTCTGGGAGAATATAGTCCTGACGGTCAAAAATTAGTTAACGGGTCGATGTGTTTTGAAGAAGGGCGGATGGCATTGGAAGCACAGGATTTCAAAAAAGCAGAAGCGGCCCTGACCGAGGCTGTACTGGGCGATCCCGAAAATGCCGATGCTTATTATGGTTTGGCGCTGGCGCTAGGACATCAGAAGCGCTATGTGGAAGCGGTAAAACCAATCACTCTGGCGGTCACGCTTAAACCCAACGATGAGCAGTTCCAGAAGGTGAAACAGTCCATCGAGTACAATGCCCGGATGACTGGAAAGTGAAAGGGTTGCGATTGATTAAACACTGAGAACACCGAGAACACTGAGGGTTTAAGATTTGGTGCGAAAGGTTTGATGGGAGGAGTTGTGGATATGACAGACCAAATCTTTTTATGGCTGAACTTCAATATTGGATTATCCAAGAATGGGAATGAACGATTTGTGATTCACATTCTTCTCGGTGGTTGAATAAAACCTAGCAGTGCGAATTATTTTTTATGCTTCTGATCCGGACCTACGAATTTCTTCTGCTTTTCCAGCTTTTCGCCTGTCCTCTAGTTGCTCAAATTGCTTCCCAGTCTCTGGATTCACGTCTCCAGCAAATTCAGTTCTTATTGCAGCAAGGGAATACACGGGAGGCACGGCAACAGTTGACTGAAGCAATCCGCGAATTGCCCACAGAGCCAACCTTGCAGAATTTCTTAGGGGTTGTTGAAGCTCAGAGTGGAAACTATCAGATTGCGGAAGCTGCCTTCAAAAAGGCCCTGCAGCTTTCTCCCCGTTACACCGGCGCAGCGATCAATTTGGGGAAGCTGTATCAGGAGAATTCTTCCAAAGATCCTCAAGCCATAGGAAAAGCAGTTCAAATTTATCATGCCATATTGACCTATGATTCCGGCAATAGGGAGGCCTTGTACCAGACGGCGGTGCTTGCCATGCAAAGAGGACAATCTCTTCCCGCGCTGACTGGATTGGCGAAACTTCCTGTCGAAATCCAGCAACGGCCGCAGGCCTTGGCGGTAAAGTGCGCGGCTCTTTCAGGAGCGGGCAGAAAGGCAGAGGCCAATGGCGCTTTGGGCCAATTGCTAGTTCATCCTCAACTGGCGGCAGAAGACCTAATCCTGATTCTCCCCGCCTTGGAAAAACAACAGCGGTATGAATGGGTAGAGAGGATATTTGAGGCACTGGCCAATCGTAAACTTCATACTCCCGAAAGCCTGAGGCAGTGGGGGCTTTACCTGGAAACACAAAAGGATTATGTCCATGCCCGGGAGACCTTGGAAAAATCTGTCACCGCCCCGGTTTCTGTCGATTTGCTCCTGGATTTGGCCCGCGTGGCATACAAGCAACGGGATTTCAAAGACGCTCTGGGCTATCTGGCCCATGCTCGTGACCTCGATCCCAAGAATTTTGGCATTCATTTCTTTTTCGGGATTGTCTGCGTGGAATTGGAATTGTTGATCGATGCTAACAAATCACTTGAAGAGGCGGTGAAACTCACTCCGGAGAATCCGTTTGCCAATTATGCTTTGGGCTCGGTGCTTATGCAAAGCAGTGAATCTCGCAAGGGACTGCCCTATATCGAGAAATACTGCCGGCTGATGCCCAAAGATGTCCGTGGGCATCTGGCGTTGGGAGCGGCCTATTTCCAGGTGGGGGAGCACGAATTGGCCGTAAAAGAATTGACTCCGCTCATAAACAATCCCTTAACTGCTGCCGGAGCCAATTATTTCCTCAGCAGAATCGCCAAACTGAAGGGGGATCAGGAGGAAGCCTATCGGCTGATCCAAATTTCACTTAAGGCCAATCCGGATTACTCAGATGCCCTAGTGGAATTGGGGCAGTTGGAAATGCGCAAGAAAAATTATGAGGCAGCGGGAAAATCGCTGAATCACGCGTTGGAATTGGAGCCAGACAGCTTTTTGGGGAATATGCATTTGCTGCGGCTTTATCAAGCCACAAATGATCTTCGCGTCGAGGCACAACAGAAGCGGTTCGACGAGGTTGCGCAAAAACGCACGGAAAAAGAAGCTTCCTTGTTGCGCACGATCGAAGTAAGACCTTATTGATGATAGTCAACGAATTATCAAGATTGTAAATATATAAACCACGAAGAACACGAAGGGCACGAAGTGGAATTTGATTCATTATCGAATCGAGTGATTGGTTGTGCAATTGAAGTCCACCGATTGTTGGGGCCGGGTTTACTTGAATCGACGTATGAACAATGTTTGGCTCATGAATTGAGATTGGCTGGAATCAAATTTCAGCTAGAAGCGGCCTTGCCTGTTGAGTATAAGGGGATTCGCTTGGATTGTGGTTATAGAATAGATTTGATCATCGAAGAAAAATTGATCGTTGAATTGAAAAATGTCGAAAGTATTCTGCCTATCCACGAAGCGCAATTGTTGACTTACATGAAATTGGCAAAGATTTCAACTGGTCTTCTCATCAATTTCAATACAAAATTGCTCCGGGATGGAATTCGGCGTTTCGTTTTATAACTCTTCGTGTTCTTCGTGGTAAATACTCTTTGGGATATGGTTCAACCACCAGGCAAATCGCTAATGATGAAAACGAATAAATTGAGTAGCCGTCAGAGAAGAATATGGAGTGTCGCTGGCCTGAAGCTCTGGCGTTGGGGAGGGCTTTCGTTTTTCTGGATTGGCGCCGCGCTGATTCATGCGGAAGGAAAAATTCCCGTCTCCCCGCCGAATCTGAAACTGGGCGTGCAGGCGCTGTATGCGGGAGAGTATGCGAAAGCGGAGTCGATTGTGCGGCAGCAGATGAAAGTGGCTCCCCGTTCCGCGGAGGCTCTGGTTTTGCTGGCTCGAGTAAAGATGGCCCAAGGGAAATACCCGCTCGCGTTTGGCTCCCTTCGCAAGGCGTTGGATTTTTCTCCCAGCCACATCGAAGCACTTTATTTCATGGGCAAACTAACCGGGGCGCTTTCTCAAATGGAGTACCAACAACTTGCGCAGCTGGCGCCCGGTTCAGCCCGGGTTCATCAATTGATGGGTGATGGTTTCCAAGCTGCTGGCGAACAGGAGAAAGCTGAAGATGAATATCGTGCCGCTCTCTCCTTGCAGCCTGACCTCGCGGAAGTGGGGCTCGAACTTGGCGATTTGCTGCGGACACAACGAAAGTATGAAGAATCGCTAAAGGCCTATGCACAGATTTTGGATAACAAGCCCGGTGATTTTTGGGCACTTTTTGGCTCCGGGATGTCTTATCAGGGGCTCCAGCAATTTAGCCAGGCTGCCAATTTCTTTCAAAAAGCCTGCGAAGTTGTCCCCAACCACGCCTTGTCGCGTTTAGCGCTGGGGAATGTTCTGCTAAAGCTCGGGGATATAGATAAGGCTGCCGGATCATTAAAATTGGCAGCTGGTTTAGATCCCTCGCTCCGGGAAGCCTACAGTCTGCTCGGCAGGGCTCTGCAGATTTCAGGACAGCCGGAACAGGCCGCCAAAGCCTTTGAAGAGGCTCAGAAACTTTTGCAGCTTGAATTGGATCAACGCCGGATAAAATTTCGCAAGGCTTTTGGAATGGAGAATGCCGAGATGGGTCATGACACGAAGCCTGACAATAAATGAAAGATTGATACTTTAATGAAGAGTTGGTTTACCACAACAGTAATAAATTTGAAGTTGACTTCCACCCTTATTTTCGCGTTGGTTTGTGCAATTACGCAGGGTTGGAGTCAAGCCCCCGCCTTTACGCTCCCCCAGCAGGAACAATTTATCCGCGGATTGGAGGCACAAAAAAAAGGAGACTTGGAAACAGCGGAAAAACTGTTTAGAGAACTTCTTGCCCAGGGAGGGAAGGCTGCGCTGGTATACAACGCCTTGGGAAATGTCTACCAGCTGAAAGGGGCTCATGATAAGGCCCTCTTGGCCTTTGGCGAATCCGGGCGGATAGATCCCAATGATCCGGGACATCACTCCCTGGCCGGGATCAGCTATTCGTCTCTGGGAAAATCTCAAGAGGCTCTTCGTGAATTCAAACAGGCCGTGAAGCTTCAGCCAGAAAGCCTGCTTTATAGAGAACAATTAGCCAAATCGTATCTCCGCATGGATAATTATCTCGAAGGGATTGAGCAATATGCCAAACTGGTTGAGATGAAGCCCGAGAGCCCGGAGTATCACTACCAGATGGGGCATGCGTACCAGGATTTTTCTTTATATTGCTTTGAAAAACTCAAGAGACTGAAGCCTGATTCCGCGCGGCTCTATCAGGAATTGGGTGACCAGTATCTGGTGCAAGGGAAAATGGACAAGGCGATTGATAGTTTTGAAAAAGCCAGGAAAGCGGATCCTTCCATTCCGGAGATTCATTTTCTGTTGGGACAATTCTACCTGAAGCAGGGAGATAAGGAGAAAGCCCTGCAGGCTGCAAATCAAGCACTATCATTAACACCCGGCAGCCCATCTGCATTGGCCTTAAAGAAAAGTATTTTAACGCCATGATCGTCCACATTTGTGTGAGACGGAGGGGAGGCTGAAGGCCGGGGGCGATCTTCAATTCAGGAAAGCTTTCCTCAACCTTAATCACCCATGCATTGCGTGCATCATGCGGCGGCCACTCCTCCGGTGGAGGGGATTTTCTAGAAAGGGAAAATAATCTGATGTTCTGCGATAGAAAATGGTCGTGGGGTTGTTGGGCATTTCTATTTCTATCTTGTGCCCCTTTGCTTTTGGCTCAAATGGAATCGCAACAACAGCGTCCTTCTCAACCACTCGAGATCCAAGACGTACCTCAAACTCCGTCGCTAAAAGAATCACGGGATGATTCCATCAGCACGGAAATGCGGATAGCCATCGAAGAACTGCTAAAACGAAAAGAGTATGAAAAAGTGGAAACCCAATTGGTCAAACTGATCGAGCAGAATCCCAATTCAGTGCCCGTTCTCACGTTTCTAGCCAGAGTCTTCTTTCTGGATGGGAAACCGATCAATTGCGCGGTGGCGCTAAAAAAAGCCGAGAAACTGGGGGCACTCAAGGAATCCGACCAATATATGTTAGCCCTTTCGTGGATCGCTATGCAGAAGAACGATTGGGCCACACAAGAGTTTGAAAAAATGGCTCGTGCTTACCCCAAGAATGCCCTTTATGTTTACTGGTTGGGCCGGATTGAATATGACAACTACCGATATGATGCGGCTATAGAAAAATTAAAGAGGGCTTTGGAATTAGATCCTGAGTCGTCGAAAGCTTCCGACAATCTTGGCCTTTGCTATGAGGGGAAAAGCGATTTTGCCTCGGCATTCCAGTATTATGAAAAAGCGGTCCAATTGAACCGGAAAAAGGCCATTTCCTCCCCTTGGCCGCCTGTGAATTATGCGGCTCTGTTGATCAAGAACAATCGGATGGAGGAGGCGGAGCCGCTTTTGAAAGAAGCCTTGAAATATTCTTCCAAAATGCCATTGGCACATTATCAAATGGGACTGGCATTGGAAAAGCAAAATAAATCCGCGGAAGCATTAGACTCATTAAAAAAGGCGGCCGAATATGATCCCACTATGCCGGATCCTCATTTTGCGATGATCCGGATTTACAGGCAGATTGGAGAGAAAGATAAAGCCGCCTCGGAAATGCAGGTTTTTGAAAAACTCAAGCAGGCCCAGAAAATGAAGGAGCATCCCACCGCGAAAAGCGATCTCACCACGCATTGAAGGCGGGAACGTTTTGCCTCATGATGCTAATTCTGCGCCACTTCTTCATTCGGCACTCTCAATCTGAATTGCAACTAAACAAGCCCAGCAAGGAAGTGCCAGCTCGCAAGCTAAGATAAATTTCATTTTTAAGACAGATCGCGACTGGCGCGTTTGAGCCAATGGAAAGCTAGAAGAAGAAAGAGTGCCGGCAGAAGGGGACCCCACCAAACTCTGACTCCAAACCATTTTAGGGCGTTGGGTCCGAACCATGAGACCAGGAGCATGACACTGGCAGCCCAGGCCAGACTGCTCATCAAATTCATGGCAGTGAAATGCCGCGCCGGGATTCCGGCATAAGCACAGGCGGCGGGAATTGCCACGCGCAATCCTGGCAGGAAACGACAAGCCAACATCATTCTGGCGGAGCACTGTGTAATTCGTACGGTCAGCCGGTGTTGCTTCTCAGCCAATCCGGGAATTCGAAGAAGCCAGGTCCGCAATCGTCCGCGCATGGCATAATAATAAAACTGGTCTCCTGCGGATCCTCCGAGTGCCCCGGCAAGGAAAACACCCCATGGGTTCAAGCGGCCCAAGCCCACCAGCAGACTGGCAGCCACAAACACGACTTCCCCCTCCAGGGCTGCCGCCCCAAAGATAATTAGATAAGCGTAGGGAGTGGAATAAGAAGCAAGATCCATTCTGAAAAAATCCGTCGGTCTTCAACTATTTCGAGAAGATGAGAGCAGAATCTGCCGGACGATCCTGCCGGCATTGAGGACCTGCTCACTGGAAAGCAACGCGTAAACGGGAAGTTGCACCGCGGTTGCTGCTCGCTCAGCCCCAGGCGCGGAGATGCAGGAAGAGTCGAAAAGCGGCAAACTGCCGCAGACATCGGCGTGGAGAGTCTCAATATCAACTCCTCCGCGAATGGCCCTTCGCACTAACTCATCCCGATCGGGAACATAAGCGCTGTATTGGTAATAAACATGGGTCCGATCGGGGGGGACCGAAGGAATGATTACCCCCGGAATATCATTGAGAGCTTCGTCCATCAAACGGGCATGGGCTTGGGTTTCATGAGTCCAATGGTCCAGAAGCTCCAATCCGGCAAGTCCCAAGGCGGCTTGGACGTTAGTGTATCGTAGGGAATAACGGGAAGGGAGCGGATTCAAGGGGCGGATGGTTTCCCAAAGATAAACGTCCGGCCGGGCTTTGAGCCAAGTGGCAATCCATAGGACGGGGAAGGCGGAGACTCCGAACCAGGGAGGCCTGGTGAAGATGCGTTGGGCCCTTCCCTTTAATAACAAATTTTGAACATGTTTTTCTTCCGGCCAAGGTTCAGCCGCCGCCAGTTTTGCGACCCGTTCCGCCCTTGCGGAATCTTGCACTACTGCCATTCCCCCCCCGTAAGTGTTCAATGGCTTCAGAGCCTGAAAGCTGAAGAGGGCGGCATCTCCCATTGTTCCCACTGGCTGGCCGCGGTAACTGGCTCCCAGAGAGTGGGCACAGTCTTCAATTACGGCCAATCCATTTTTCCGCGCAATGGCCAGGATGGGATCCATTTCGCAAGGAAGGCCATAGAGATGGGTTGGCACCACGGCCCGAGTTTTAGGAGTGATCGCCCTCTCGAAGCATTCAGGACTCAGATTAAAAGTGGCCGGATCAATGTCTGCGAAAACTACTTTGAGACCGGCCACGCGAGCCATTTCGGGAATCACCCAAAAAGTGAAGGACGGGAGAATGATTTCGGAACCGGGTGGAAAATCAAAGGCTTTCAAAATGTAATAGAAGGCCATCCGGCCATAGGAGGTGGCAATCGCCCGTCCCTGCCCCAACCGCCGGGCAAACTGATCTTCAAATTCGGCAATGAGAGGGCCCTGGACGAATTGATGGCGGTTGCGGCAATCCGCGATAATTTGTTGAGTGTTGGGCAGGACGCGCACGCCGAACCGGGAAATGGCCTTCAACATGTAACGCTCCTCGACATGAGAGCATATTCTTTTTCTGAGTGTCGGGCAAAAGCTTTTTGGTCCAGAACCCTGACCCAGTCGCGGATCCATTCGTTTCGGATGCGCAGATGATTGGCCAGATAGGAGGGACGCGCGTAAAACCGGGCATAAGCAGCTCCCAGCAAAAATCGCAATTCCTGGGTGCTCAAATTGGGATGATGGAAAGTAGGGGTGAATCCATCGAACTTTTCCCAATTGGACTCAAAAACCAACGGGCTGAAGGTTTTCCATATTGGTGTGCCGGGATAAGGGGTCAGCAACTTAAATTGTGCGAAAGTGGATCCAAGCGAAATGGCATATTCAATCGTAGCCGAAGCGGTGTCCCAGGTTTCTTCTGGAAATCCCAGCACATAATAGCCACAGCTGGCGATGCCGTAGCGAGAACAGACTTCCATCATCTTCCGCTGATGCTCTTCCGGAATGATCCGTCTTCCCGACTTCCGCAAGGCCTCTTCCGAGACCGACTCTACTCCGAAGCTGATAGCGCGAAGGCCGGCTGACCATAGGCAACTGAGCAGTTCCTCATCCAGGTGGTCTAAACGGGTTTCACAATGGAATTGCAGTTTGAGCCCCCGCGACAGTATTTCATCACAGAATTCACGGGTCCGTTCGGTGTTTTGGGTAAACAGGGAATCCCGGAATATTACCAAAGGATAGGGATACTGCTCACAAAGCAATTCCAGTTCATCCACAATGTTATTGATGGACCGAGGGCGAAATCCCGCCAGGATACGGTGTGGGCAGTAGGTACAAAACTCCGTGCACCCCCGGCTGCCCAATATAGGGAAACATTTGTTGAAGTGCTTCGTCCCGATTCCCCAACCATTGCCCAATGAGGTCCGACTCAATGCGGAATCCCATCGTGGGAAAGGCAAGGCATCGAGATCTTGAATCGGTGGGCTCGCATAAATTCCTTCCAACTCTTCTCCCTGAACCAGGCGGCACATGGCGGATTCCGGCTCCCCTTGGATGATAAAATCCGCATGGGGCTCAAATAACTCCGGCATTTTGGAGGCTGCGAGCCCCACAAATCCCACCCGCATGCCACGTTTGCGGGCTTCATCCGCCCAGATCGTTTCGCGGCGATAATCGACCAAAGAGGAGAGCACCAAGGTCACATCCCCCTCCACTTGTTCGCCGGAGGACCAGGAAATTTCGTGACCTGCCCGAGCACCAATGGCCGCCAAATAAGCCAATTGCACACTCGGAAGGTTGTTGACCTTCTTCTTGAAATGACAATATATCCTCGTGGCTTGTGAAAAAGGGACCATTCTGGATCCATATCCGCCGGCCACGGTGTCTTTGCTCACTAATCCGTTCAAACCCTTTAAGTCCGCCAACACGATCCGCATGATGTTATCTCCAAGCGTTTTCCGACGATCATCCGCGATAGCTCTTCTTTGAAATGTCGATCCGCTAGGCCGAGATGATAAAAAGGAACCTACCCAGCATTTTTTGCGCCGAGTCAGAACAACGATCAAGGGGAATGTTTCAGGATATTCCGGCCTTTTATGATCTCTTTTTCGACAGATCAACCGGCCATGGAATTTTTCTTTCCGAAATGGAAAGTCCAAAGATCAACGATAATAATGTGAATTAACTTAGGGGAGGAGGACGAGAGAAACCTTGGAAAAAAAATCCGGTTGAAAAGTGGAGCGGGCGAGTAATACTGAAAATCTCGATCAACAAAGGTAGGGTAATATAATGGGCATCAGGCCCCTGGCACAGAGAAGAGGAACATTCCGTAGACTCGAACAATGCGCCGGAAACCGTGCCAGAGCGGATCTGCGGAAAGGGATTCCTGGAAAAGTGGCCGCATCCGTCATTGTACCAAATCTCTAAGCCGCTGGAGCGTGTGTTTACCAGCAAATCCAGATCACCGTCCCGATCCAAGTCGACGGCCATCAATCGAGTTATTGTCCCGGAAGGAAAAAGCTCATTAATCTGTTTGAGGCCCGAAATTCTAGCCTTGATTTTTCCATTGGATAGGGGGACCAATTCAATGCAGCCCTCAAAATTTAAAGGTGTGGAAAAAAAATCCGAGGAAGGAATTTCCTTGGAAGCAAGACTAGAAGCAATGAGCAGGAGGGGGAAAATGAACCCTGCTCCCATGGCGGCAAAAACTAGGCTTATAGCGAATCTAAATCGCATATGGGGAGGGAAAATTCGAATCAAATTCATCGACCGAATCAGCAACGTTGAGAAAGTTCGCGAGGATTCATTCTTCCGAGTTATCTCATTCACGTGTCTTTCCTTCATTGGCCAATAAAATACTCTGTGTCGACGCCGATCGTCAAATCAAAAAAACAGAAGGCTTCGGCCCGATAAGCACGCTTCGTCTGTGGCTTGACATATTTGGCCAATCACCAACTTGGTGCACCGATGTGGAGGCTAAAGTTCAACCATGGAGAGCCATGGCAAATCTTTACCGGGATCAAGCTCTTTCCAATTAATCAAAAAAAACGGCCTTCCGCGGGGCTCTCTTTCGCAATTTCCAAGCGTAGATGACTCCCGCCGCGAAACCGCCAATATGCGCCCACCAGGCCGTTCCTCCCACCTGATGCGAAGCCAGCGATAAGGCGCCGCTAAAGAATTGCATGATGAACCAAAATCCTAGAAATATCAGGGCAGGGAGCTCGATTAGTTGAAAGAAAAAGAGAATCGGAACCAGGGTCAACACACGGGCCCCCGGGAAGAATACTACGTAAGCCCCGAGCACTCCGGCGATCGCTCCACTGGCTCCAACCGTTGGAACTGTGGAGGAAGGATTGGTGAAAATGTGAAGCAAGGCAGCGGCCACTCCGCAGAATAAGTAAAAAATCAGGAACCTAAAATGGCCGAGCCGGTCTTCCACGTTGTCGCCGAAAACCCACAGATAAAGCATATTTCCGAGGAAATGCAACCAGCCTCCATGCATGAACATGGAGCTGAAAATGGGGATGGATCCTCCCACTAGGCCGAAGTTGTCCCAGTAGCCGAAGTGGAAAAAATAGTTGGGGACTACTCCAAAGGCATAGAAGAACCGGACCAGTTGACGACCCAGGGAGAGCTGGTATAAAAAAACTAGGCCATTAAAAAAAATCAACAATATGCAAATATAGGGAGTGGTGCGCGAACGGTTGATATCTTTGAGGGGAATCATGGATCGCTGATCCGGTTATTCTTTGGGTCTCTGAGCTGAGTCTAAAGCCAAAATCATCATATCATGAGCGGACTGGCGGGGGGAATCGGCAAAAAGAGGTCACTAGAATTTAGGCCGTTAATTTTAGATATTTCGCAAATATGTGAAATAGTAAGAGCTCACTCCAAGAAATAAGCTGGATCTGCTTCAGGGGAATTTTTGAGAGGGCGAGATTCGTACTCCTGCTGGCTGGATTGTCGCGAAAGTCCATCATAAGGGCAGGAAAAAATGTTCGATATCCATTCGATCTGAGCTAAACCAGCCGCGAATGCCGCTGGGAGTAAATTGAGATTTATGCGCTTCCAATGCTTGGATTTTGCGATGCCTTTGTTCAGGTGTGAGGGTCACAACTAAATCAATCCCCCGTGCTCCGGGCCGGCGGTGATTGCGATGCCCCGTGGCAAAAATGAGCTGAAAGCGGCTGGGATCTGTCTGATGGAGCAATGCAACTGCACGGGAGGCCGCCCGGTGATCCGAATGGCCAGTGATTCCATCGGGAGCAAAACCGATCAGATGATCTGGTTGGAATTGCTTTAATTCAGCCTCCAGCGCCTGATGGATTTCATGGTGTTGACTGGACAAACCACTGTCAGGAAAATCGAAAACTCGACAAGAAAATGGTCCGAGAATGTGGCAAGCTTTCTGAAGCTCTTTTGAACGAGCCAGCCCCAAATCGTCCCCGGGACGGAGACCATACCGAGTGGACCCCGCCTCCCCGCATGTGAGGGTAATGAGACGTACCGTAACGCTCAGATTTAAAGCTTGTTGAATAAAACCAGCGGCAAAGACGCTCTCATCATCTGGATGAGCGAATACAAGCAGAATTCGTGACCCAGCGCGGATTCCCACATTTTCCAATGACGATACCGTTTTGATCAAGTCTCTTCTCCCGTACAATTCTTGGCAGACCACACCCCATTGATGCGTTCCAGTGTCCGCGCCAATCGAAACCTGGCTCATAATCTTCAATTCTTCCGGCTCAATGACAGCAAGGAAACAAACAGAAATCCGCATCATAAACCAATCAGAAGAATCGGGAAAGCCATAATGCAATGGGTGATCTCTGAGTGGCGGAACAAGATGGCGGTTGTTCTCCAGGTGGATGAGAGTGGACTACAAGGTGGAACGCGCGAGCGTGGAGAAGTCACTTCTTGCAGCTTTGCCATGCAAGCAGAGTTTAGGTATCGGAGTGCCCGCGCCCGCCGAATAAAAAGCATAGCCCTGAAGGCCGACTTCGAAAATCTTCAGCTCTTCAGCGATTGGACATTGCCGCTAGTAAGCACTCTCCTGGCGGAGGCGTCCCGCCGCAGTCTCCGGCATAGCAGGCGGAAGCCACGCTGCCATTGGTTGTTGCATGTGGTGCTTTTCAGAGAAGGCCAGTCATGAGGGAACTACTCGGGAGTTTCAGTCTGAGGGAGGTCGTAGGAAAGTCGCGTTTGGATTTCCGCCCTGCGAAAATCTTTGTTTTCCAGTGAAACTACCATGTTGCGCTTATAGAAATGCAAGACCTTAAGATCAAACTCGCCACCATAAGCAACTGGAAACCAGATGCCATCGGAAAATTTTTGATATTCCACTTTAAATCCCAGATGCTGAAGATTTGTTCCCAGCGCGGTTTTAACCCAGAAAGGGATCTTCTCGACAAAACGGCTGGTGATTAGCAGAGGTTGTGATTCCAGAGCATCCAGCATAATTTCTCCCCCCCAACAGGGCCCGGAATCCCCACCTTTGGTCACATTATGTTTCATCGGATCAAAGCCGATGACAAAGGCATCTCTGCCCTTATATTTCGTCTTGCCCTCCAGGCGATAATGGTATTTGACCTGGTCTTCCGCTTTCAGGGGAAACAGTTCGGAAATCAAGCCATCCCGGCTGTTTTTATCGTTGGTCAAATCTTCGGCCAAATCGTCGATGACTTCACCGTCAATGTCCATGTCCTTATAGGTGAATCCCGGCTTGCCATAATCGAAGAATTTCCCATCCTTATAATAGCGTCCGTTAAACTGAATTAGTCTTTTTTCGGTGATCTGCGATTGCGGAAACACATCATAATACCGGTACTCATCCCGGCAGACTTGTCCACCCGAGCGCAGAAAACGCAAGTGCACTTGCTGTCGATACACAAAGCTGGTGCGGGCTTCCCAGGATTTCCGCTGATTTTCAGCAACTTCGGCCATCAGGGTCTGGATGTCGGGTAAAGCCAGCTCGGTGGTTTGCCCACACTTGCTTTGAATAAAGAAACACAACAGACCTACGCAGATAAATCGCAGATATTTATTTGGAAAATTCAAGACTGCTCCTTCAAGCAGGTTCAGCAAAACCAGCTCCAATTTTCCCCGCAAGCCTGCATTCCTTAGCCAATATGTCCTTTTTGCACAGCGGATTCCCTCCATGGATTCATCCGGGCTGATCGTCCTTGTCAACCTTGTTTTCAACCCAATGACCAAATTCTTTCCATGACACTTGCATTTTAACGACTGTAGTCTCAGAGGATTCCATACAGATAATCATCATCTTAAATTTCTTATCGTGAGGCTTCACGAAAATGACCGTCCGTTCGCCATCCTTCTTGGATTGAACTCGGACAAACGGCTGCCATCCCTCCCCCAAGGCGGATTGAATCCGCGATTGGAAAGAGTTGAAATCGGCGATTTGCAGGTTTTGATCCTCAAAAATTGCCAGAGACATACCCAAGCCCTTCCAAGGGCGGGCCACTCGGGCAAATCCATTAATCACCCCCCACAGAGGGATCTTGGTCTGTTTGAGATGATATTCCCTTTCTATGTGGCGTACCACTTGGGCAAGATCCCGATCTTCACAATGCGAAATGGCGGGACGGATTAAAAACACCGGGAGAAAGATCAAGAAGATTATGAAATGCCGCGTTACGGACATACTCTTTACTCCTTACTTTTCTTTTTTCGGAGCTTTTTCCAAGTCCATATCTGGAATTCCAAATTGGCCTTCCAAGGCGCTCAGTTTGTCCAGGTCAATGGACCCCACAATATTCACAACGGTCAATTCTTTTGGTTCGGTGCATAAAATCACCAATCCCTCCACTTTCCCATTTTCAGTGCGCAGGTAAATGTCGACCTCTTCTTTGTCTTTCTTACTGCGGACGCCGACCATCCGGGCCCACTGGGGTCCCTGGATCTGATTCCGGATGGCGGTCAAATCTTCGCGGCTGTATTCCCCTTCGTTTTCAAACTCAAAACTCTTAACGTAAATCCCCTTCAGACCGGCAATCAAACTTTTGACGGGAGCCTCCTCCGGGTTTTTCCCGGAGAGAAATTTGCTGGCCGTCTGCAGTAGCGCTCCGTCCAAATTGACATCGACGGTTTCACTAGCTTTAGCCGCCAATTTGTCCAGGTGGCTGATTTGCAGCCTTCCCTCTTGCCCCCAGAGAGGACAGGAATAAAACAGGCCTATCAAGAAAATAACGATTTGAATTTTTCTCATAAATTCTCCAAAACATTTATTTTATCCGGAGTGAATCATTCGATCCGCATTGCCACCCTTTGGCCGGCTGCAAAGAGTGCAATAGCAAGATTCAGATTGATCCGACTCAAGTACCAAAGTCCCCAACAACCCCCATCCAAAACCTTTCAGCCGAGAGATCTTTCCCCGCAAAAAAATGCAGAATCTAAGTCATCACCGAGGTGAATGTTGATAATGATGCGTCTGTACATAAATTGCGTTTTCAGTTTCATCCCCGATAGCCTGGAATGAATTTTTGCCATGGATTAAAAATTCCGCGGATTCTTGTTGTCAGAGCTCAGAGCCCGGTTCTTAATAAGATGTTGCGCGCGGTTTAATCTGCTGCTAGCAATCTGCAGGGCACGAATCACCTGGGCTTTGGCGGCCTCACCTTCCCGCTTTTCTTCCAGGTAATGCTGATACTGCAAGGCCCCCAGACTCATGAGCAGACAAACGGCCAAAGTGGCTCCGGCCCAATGCAGGACCGGCCGCCGCCGGAGACTCCCGAGATTGAAAAGCCAAAAAGGCTTCTTAACCTCTGGCGCGGGTTCTTCCAATCGAGCCATGACCCGGGCGACAAAATCATCCGATGGTTGTTTGCGTTGCAGTGCCTGTCTAAGTTCCTCTTCCATACGATTCATGCTGACACCTTCTCCAAATTCGAAATTTTATCTCCAAGCAGACTCAAAGTGCGCTGCAGTTGGCTTTTTACGGTGTTGACCGGCATCCCCATCACCTCGGCAATCTCCGAAGGTTGCAGGTCCTCTTGATAACGCAGCGTGACAATGGCCCGAGCTTTCTCCGGAAGGGCCGCTACCAATTGTCTCAACATGCGGGTCATCAGAGGGTCTCCCGGTTTGGCGGGAACCGACATTTCTGGCAGTTCCTCCAAACTGACGGACTTCTTCCCCTGCTGGCGCCGGATGTAGTCAATGGCCCGATGGCTGGTAGTGCGGCGCAGCCAAAAAACCAAATGGCTGGAGGATTGAATCTTGTTGAGATTTTGATAAAGCTGCAAAAAAACCTCTTGGGACAACTCTTCAGCCACTCCCCGCTCATGCAGGCAATGATAGGCGATGCTGTATACCATTGACTGATGCCATTCCACCAGCTCCGCGAAGGCGGCATGGTCTTTTTGTTTTGCCTTCTCCAAGATGCTTTCCGGTTCCATCACTATTGCCGCTCCACGCCCGCTCTTTACCAGCTATCCCACTATACGCATTTGTCGAGAAGGGAGAATGCATTATTTTAATAAAAATGCGTTCCTCAAACCCAGGGATCTTGCTCTTTAGTTGTCCAAGGAAGTTTAACCGAATGTTTTTTATGCCTCTGCCCAGATCACATGTTTGATGCATCCGTGTGGCTACCCTCAATGCCCGCTTTTGCTGTGTGCTTTGAGGCTAGCCTTTGGAGACTCAATTTCTGTTCGGGTTGGGAAAAATATGGCTGGAGTAGAGACGCCATGGCTTTGCTGCCATGCGAAATCGGGCCATTTAGAGGCGGGATGCTCGCTATTTGCTTCGCGCCGAGAAGGAACGGCGCTTCCATCCAGCTTTTGTCGCCTTCCCGATCCCGCAGTTGAAGGAATAAAATCATTTCCAAACCAAGCCAGAATGGAATTTGCCAGATCCGTAAACCATTTGCGGCGCGGGTTGGAGGATCTGGCGAGTGATTGCAGTCTCCCACGATACCGATAGAGACGATGCCTCTATGCCTTCATAGAGGCTGGCCCTCCCAGTCTTTCAGCTTTGGAAGTTGGGTTAAGAGAGTTGTACTTTATGCTGATAGGCAAGAGTGAAAACCATTTGCCATTTGCGATTTTCCCTTTGAATGAAAGATATCAGCGGGCAATTGGTCTTCGGCAAACAGGGGTAAGTGGCATGCGGACTTTGTAGGCCAACGCTCAGACTTTGCCGAGGATTTCAACTTCGTCGCGCTCTTTAGGAAGCGCATCATTGATATAGAGCTAACGCTGGAGCCAGTTCCGGCCGGAGGCGTGATGCCATTCCTAGGGCCAGCTTCACCTGATGGGAGCCCGAGGCCACATCTAAGTTCGTGAACACGATGATTGTCAGCCCGTCATCAAGGAAGCGAAACACAACAGATCCGAGAAATCCGGGATGGCCTACAATTCGGTGGCCCTTCACGCCTCCGACGAACCATCCAAGACCATACGGTTGGCCGTCGACCAAAGCCAATTCGCCATTTTTAAGCATGGTTGGCGTCCACATGCTGAATAGTGTCTCAGATCGGAGCAACTGACCCTTCCGCAGAGCGAGATCCCATCGTACCATGTCGTCGATCGTGGTCAACATTCCGAAATACGAAGGAAGTTCGTGCTGCCAGACCCGCCTATTATGCTTGATTCGACCGTTCTGCAAGGTGTAACACGATACGTGTCCCTTCACGATCTCGTCCCGGTCGAGTATTCGAGTCGATGTCATTCCGGTTGGAACAAAGACGCGCTGCTGCATGAAATCGCGGTATCGCATTCCTGAGGCTTTCTCGATTATCATGCCTAACAGGAAATAGCCAGGATCGCTGTACGTTGCTCCCTCTCCGGGAGCATAGAGAAGGGGAGACTTGACGATATCCTCGAATTGCTGCCGGGTGCTGATATCCAGCAATGGTGATCCGTTGCACTCGACCCAGCCCCCACCGCGCAAGCCCGATGTATGAGAGAGCAAATGGCGCACGGTGATTCCCTTCCAAGACGCCGGTGTATGCTCGATTAGCGTATCAATCGAATCCTCAAGGTGGATCTTGCCATCTTGCACGAGCAACATGACACCCGATGCGGTGAAGGGCTTGGTCACGGATGCGATCTCAAAAACGCTATCGGTGCGAACCAGCGTGTCAGTCTCGAGATTCGCGGAACCATAGACTCGTTTCATAACGCGATCATGATCGATAATAGCAATTGCTACCCCAGGGATCTTTCGAAACTGCATTTCACTGGTGACGTACGCATCGAGTTCGTCAGCTGTGGCGATTGCTGAACACGCCAACAATAATGTCAACCCGATCAGGACGGCAGAGGTTTCGCGCGTCATATGCGGTTTCCTTTGAGGCCAAATACATGTGTTAATAAATACGACCACGTATTATGCAAGCTGAAATTGAAAAAATAGAGTGTTGTGCTTCCATTGTGGAGGTGCAATATTTCGATGCGGTGTCCATTTGTGATTACGCTCCGGCCTGCAGCAAAGACTGCGCTGGAGAGCCCAGCAAGGAAGTATACGTCATCGTATATTAACGTGATTCAGGAGAAGGCTGTTTTCCCGACGGCTGGAGGCCTTGAAAAAAACGCCGCGGGGGCTTGAAATTCCCCGTCAAATTGTCGGTAAAAAGCGGAGGCGTTTTTTGCGGAGCGTCTGGCCAGCTTGGAAGATTGCCCCCGTAGCTGACGCCCCCGCGTTCTTTGGATCACAAGCATTGGTTCTTCGCAATGGAGTAGACCACCCATCCAGCGTCTGCCGGAATGGCAAATTCCTCCTCGTTGCAAAGCGAGGGTGATTTATGCTTTCTTATTGCGATCCTCCCAGCTTTGATAAAGCAGGAATAATCCTGCCCCGACCAGCCCGATTGGCCACCATTGTTCCAGCCATTCCAAGGGCATCCCAAATTGCGTGTGTGCAAAAAAGAATAATCCCAACAATACCAGCGCAACACCTCCGGCCAGCGAGCCCTTTCCCTCAAAGGTCTTGAATTCCGCGGGAAGAGGCGTCTCCGTCATGCCGGCCAATGCCTGGTTATAAAACATGGCGCGGCGGCCGGCATCCACAACGTTGTAAAGCCAGTAGAAAGCCAGGAAGAGCCCAAGCAATGGCTCCATATAATACGGAATGCCATGGGCCAGGATGGCAATGATGGAGGCAACGACAAGGATATTCAAAAAGCCCTGTTGGTAAAATCCAACATAAATTTGTCCCAAGCCTGGCATTAAAGAGAGAACCATAGCCAGGACCGGCGCTTTTCTCCGGGGATCTTCCGCCAGATAAGGTTGATTTAGAGTATTTGACATCCGCGGAGAATAACCTTGCGGCAAAAATGGGGGGGGGGCTTGTGTCTCCTGGGGAGGAGGGACTGTTTTTGATTCGTTTGGCATTTCATGGATGCTGTTCATTTGCGGTCTCCTGATCTTTTAATATAAAAGCCCTTATTCAGCCTTCATCGCATAAAACGCGGCGATAGGTGAAAAGGTTCGCTATGCGATTTCAATTCATTTCCTTTTTGGGTGAGACTCTTTGTGTTTCGGGCGTGCCTTTTAACCAAATATCCTCAACCCGGCCGGTAATTCCATTCCAAATCGAATTTTGCATCATGAAAACCGTAATCGATACGGATTTCCAGTATTGTCCCGTCTTATTAGCCACAAAATTCATTGCCTTCAAGAATTCATTTTTGCTTTCGGAGGAAGCGATAGTCCATCGATCCTGATTGACAGCCAACGATGTCCTGCATTTGACTAAATCTTTTTTGACACTGCTCGCCGTAGATTCCCAAACCTGTGCAGGTTTGGCTTGAAGAGAGCTAATAGACTCTGAGGAGGGCCAGTCCGGAATGAAGGTGAGCAGCCTCGAGAGAGCGAACAAAAGCAGGGTCAGGGTATAAGCGGCTTCCCAGGCGAGGCGGGGACGATAAAGCAGCCGCTGCCACATCTGGTTGGACCAGAACCTTCCATGCGGAGTCACGCGGTCCAACTGTCGAGTGGCCTGCATGACCCGCCACGAAAAACCGCGGCCTGGGTCCATCTCCGCCAGATTGGGCAATTCTTTCTTCAACTCTGTCAAGGTCAGGTAAATTTGTTGACAGGAAGAGCAGCGCGCCAGATGTTGCTCGATAAGTGCTCTTTGTGCACCTGAAAGCACACCATCCACATGGTCTGGCAACAATTCATGAGCTTGGTTGCAACTCTTGCCGATTGTTTTTCCCAGAACCGCTTGAACTAATTCCTCGGATTGGGCGGGTTCGGTCCGGATGAATTCTCTTTGCATCAAATCCAACAACTCCACGCAGGCAGCGCAGGATTCCAAATGTGCCATGCACTCCCGCATCGATGTGGGAGGAAGTCTCTTCGCCAGGAACGATTCCAATTGGAATTCAAACTTCTGACAATTCATAATGGCTCCTCAGAAGTTGAAATTGTGGAAGACGTCGGATGAGCCGAATCCTGGCTCAAAGCTAGTACTTTTTCAGCCAGTTCCAGCCGGGCCCGGTTCGACCGGGACTTAACGGTCCCCAACGGAATTTTTAACATTGAAGCAATCTGCTCCAAAGCCAGTCCGTGAATCTCCTTCAAAATCACAATCTCCCGGTTCAAGGCAGTCAATTGTCGCAGCGCACGGTGAATCAGATGCCGGCGTGACTTGGCCATCCAGCTTTCCTCCGGATTCATATTCGGATCAGGGGATTCAGGCAAATCCTCCAGGGGAAGGTCGGTGGCTGTCGGGCGTGCTGCTTTCCTGCGCAAAAAATCAATACAAAGGTTCCGCGAAATTTTGATTAGCCAAGGTAGAAACATCCCCGCCTCGCGGCATTGGCCGATATTTCGGTAGACCCTGAGAAATATTTCCTGGGCTGCATCCTTCGCCTCTTCCGCATTGCCAAGGTAATGAAATGCCAGCGAATACACTCGAGCCTGATAACCGCGGACCAGTGCTTCCCATGCCAGTTGGTTTCCGGCGCGGCATTGTACGAGCAGATATTCCAGGTCAAGAGTCATTTCCGGATGCTTTCATGAACCAGTTTATATCTCTACCTCTCTTAATAACGCAACGTCAAACGAAATAGTTCGGTGATACTTTTCAGCTTCTGCATTTATCGTAGACGAAATACGGGGGAATGCCGGAAGCCGTTGTGTTTGGGAGATTTAATGCTGGATACGCTTGTCTATGCTGCGACGCGTTCGCCCAATTGTCAGTCTGAGCTGGATAAAGTCGACGCTTTTGGCGGTGACGGAGGAGATAAGCACGTCCTGCCATTTTATCTTTCCGGAACCAATACTGTCTTGCCAATGAGGCTTCAACCCAATAGTATAGAAGATAAAATTCAAGCCGGAGAATTCAGAGGGTGATTCTGGCATATTCCAGGGAAGGCATTTAAATTTATGTTTAAAACTACGGATGATCTGCGGGTGACTAATCTGAAGCCCTTGATCCCGCCGGCCATTTTGCATGAAGAACTGTCCATCACTCACTCGGCATCGAGGCTGGTTTCCGAAACGCGAAAACAAGCCACCAAAATAATTCAGGGGAAGGATCGGAGATTGTTGGCCATTGTCGGCCCCTGCTCCATTCATGATACTAAGGCGGCCTTGGAATATGCGGGACTTCTAAGGGAGCAAACCATCAGGTTTAGTGAGGATATGCTGGTGGTCATGCGCGTCTATTTTGAAAAACCCCGCACCTCGGTGGGATGGAAAGGTTTGATCAACGATCCCCGTCTGGATGGAAGCTTCGACATCAATTCGGGATTGCGCACTGCCCGCCGCCTGTTGTTGGATTTGGCTGAGATGGGGGTGGGAGCGGCCACGGAATTCCTCGATACGATTACACCTCAGTTTATTATCGATCTGATCACCTGGGGGGCCATCGGCGCCCGGACAACCGAGAGTCAAGTCCATCGGGAACTGGCCTCGGGGCTTTCCGTTCCCATCGGCTTCAAGAATGGGACGGATGGCAGCATTCAAGTTGCCATCGATGCCATCAAGGCCGCCTTGCACCCTCATCATTTCCTGGGGGTCACGAAACAGGGGATTGCCGCCATTGTAGCGACCCGCGGGAACGATGCCTGCCACATCATTCTTCGCGGTTCCAATGCCGGCCTGAACTACAGGTCAGATCAGATTTGCTTTACCGCCGATGCTTTGCGGAAAAATCATATCTCCACGAAAATCATGGTGGATTGCAGTCATGGCAACAGCAATAAGGACTATCGCAAACAGCCTCTGGTAGCCACGGATCTGGCCAGGCAAATTCAGGGGGGTGAAAAATCCATTTGCGGTTTCATGCTCGAAAGCCACTTGGTGGAAGGCAAACAGGGCGTTAGTTCCGGCCGTGCTTTGGTCTACGGCCAAAGTATCACTGATGCTTGCATCAGCTGGAAAGATACGGTGCCGATTTTGGAAGAAATGGCTTTAGCCGTTGCCCGGAGACGACGGACGGGCGGGACGACTAGGACAGGCAGATCAAGAGATCGATGAAGTTATATTGTTGACTGCGGCGATTGAAACATTTGCGGTAGGACCGTGACCTGTCGACGCATTCCATGTTGAGATGTCTTCCATTCATAAAGGGACCTCATTCGGCCTTACTGCATCGTGTCCGGATTAGTATGGACCAGTGATCGAATTCTAAGCTGTCGCAAAGAAATTATCTGTATGAAAAGTAGAAGGAGCCAGGGCATCCAAAATGGTGGAACGTCGCGCGTTGCTGAGCCAGCCGGCAGGAGCAGTGGGTCCGCCCGTGCCGACAATTTCTTTGCGAAGCCTAATGCCGGGCGGGAGAATCAGGCCAGGACACGGCGAGGCAATTGCGGATTCTCATTCTTGCCGCATCGACAAAAGCCCAGTATTCTATCTGGAGGTTGATTAAATGACGCCACATATTCTCTCGCTGATATTAATGAATTTTCTGTTTGGGGCAGGACTCACTCTTGGGCAAAATTTGGGGGAAAACTCTGCCGTTGAGGCGTGGGTTTCTCTTTTCGACGGAAAAAAGCTGGGAGACTGGAAGAGCACTCCATTTGGCGGAGAAGGAGAGGTTGCGGTCGAAGACGGGCAGATCATTCTTCCGATGGGGAATGATATGACTGGCATCACCTGGCAGGGAGAATTTCCTAGGACAGGCTATGAGATTTCCGCGGAGGCCATGAGGATCGATGGCCACGATTTTTTTTGCGGCTTGACCTTTCCCGTAGGCGCGGACCCATGTTCGCTAATCCTGGGGGGCTGGGGTGGCTCTGTCAGCGGCCTTTCCAACATTGATGGCCGGGATGCTTCCGATAATCAAACCACCAAAGTTATTTCTTATCAAAATAGCGAATGGTATCGCGTGAAATTGCGGGTCACGGGTAAAAAAATACAAGCTTGGCTGAATGGCACGCCCATTGTGGATCTGGAATTGACGGGGCATAGAATCGGCATTCGGCCTGAAGTTGAACTCTCCAGGCCTTTGGGTTTTTCCACCTGGAGGACTAAGGGGGCTTTGCGGAATCTCCAATATCGGCGATTAAAATAGGACCACAATCCTCATTTTGGCCACGGAGGCACGGAGAGTTTCGTATCAAATTTTTGCGATTCTTTTTCAAAAAAATCAGGCAAAATCCAAGATCTTATTTATAAAGCAGTAAAAGTACAAACGCGCTTTAAACATTATCTTTGATGGCAATACCTTCAATAACCGACCAACTCTCCATTCCTCCGTACCTCAGTGGCATTTTGATAAGGAGTATGGAATGAAACGACTCATATTGATTTTGGGAGCAGTTTTTGTTTTGGCCGCTTGTGGCGGGAGAGGCAACACGCCATCGCAACAAGATGAAGCCGGGGGGAAAGCAAAGAATGCACCGGCGTCAATTTTTTTTCCGGAGAAAACGCCGCGGGAGTTGAAACAGTATCATGTGATTTTGCACACCTCGGAAGGTAAAATTGAAATCGAGTTTCTCACAGATGTGGCTCCTGAACATGCTCGGAATTTTCTGAAGCTCTCGCAGGCTGGTTTTTATGATCATACGGCTTGGCACCGCGTGGTGCGCAACTTCGTCATTCAGGGAGGCGACATGGGAACCCGCAATCCTCCCCTGCAGCAGGCTGACATTGCTGGCGGGATCCGGCGTCTCGCCCCGGAATTCAGCAAGCTGAAACATGTGGCGGGAACCGTGGGGATGGCACGGGGGAAAGAGCTCGATAGCGCTGAAACCTCATTTTATATCTGTCTGGCCCCTCAGCCGGTGCTCGACAACAAATACACTATTTTCGGGAAAGTGGTTTCAGGAATGGAGACGGTGAAGAAAATATCTTCCGTGGGGATAGGAAAGAACGGGAAACCGCTGGAACGAGTGGAACTTGAAAAGGCGGAGATTGTCAATCTCGATGCAAAATAGGTAAGCCTGCGGATTTGAGGAACTGACGTAGCGCCATTCGTATGGTCTACGTCAGTCGTGGTTGCTCCGAATTCATCCGCGCATCATGAAAAATCAGGCCTGCCAGGGGCGAAGCCGTGAATGTGCGCTGGCGACGGCATTGCGGGCCAGCGTGGCATTTTCCGCTACCTGAAAATCAAACATCCCCACCAGGGCAAAATCGGCCCCTTGCTTGAAAGCAAATTCCATGGCCTTTTGGGGAGGAATCGCTCCCGCCGCCAGGACTTTGTAAGCGATCCAAGGCTTTTTTACTTTTGCCATGAAGGCCGCGGTTTCTTCAGGATTGATGCACCAAATATTGTCGTGATCTTTGTTGTGGTCGTCGGAACTCTCGACATCCACAATGAATTCCGCTCGGTTTTCTTTGGGTGTGGCTGACCAGTAATCGTCCCGGTGGAAAGTTTTCACATAGAAGTCTGGATTCAGCCCCGCCTTTTCGCACTCAACGGGAACATGGAGGGAATGTCCCGCCACACCCGCCAATATGTTGTTTTGCTTGATGAATTCCATTGCTTTTCCCAACAAGTCGACGCGCTTATTTTTTACCCATTTGTCCGCCACTCCCCCCTGGATGAAGATCGCACCCGCGCCACTGTCAACCCCCACTTTCAAAGTGGTTTCAATGTCGGTGGAAAGAGGATTGCACTGCCCGATGAACTGGATTTTCCCGCCTTCTCTCCAATATTTCTGCATCAAGTTGATGTTCCGGTCAGCTTGTTGCCTGACATCTAGAACCGCTGTGTTGATACCGTTCTCTTCGCAGTTGCGCCAGGTCTCAAAAACCTTCTCTGGGGTAAAATAATTGAGCAATAAAGTAGAAACATAAGTCAGATCGCGGGAATGGGCATATCCACCCACCAGATTTCCGCCACAAATCAGTCGGCTGATCTTCATGTCTCCAATCTGTCCCAAGGGCATGCCCTTTATAGTGGCAGTGCTTTCAACGGGTTTGGTTTCAGGAGCAGATTCATTCATCCGGGCCAGCAGATTCTGTTCTTCCAAACTTCTCCAGGCGGCAACTCCGGCTGTTGCAACCATTGTTTTGCCAAGAAACGAACGGCGGTTTAATGCTTCATCCATGGTAAATCCTCCCTGAAAAGACGTTGGGTTCAATACGACGATTTTTTTTCAAACCAATCCAGCGGCCTACACCATGCCGATCAATCCGGCGCCTGCTACTTCAAGTTCGACCGAATCTCACGAATCAATTCTACAGCTTCCTTTACCTTTTTCGCCAATCCGGCAAAATCTTTTTCCTTGAGAAGTTCTTTGGTGATTAAATTCGACCCCATCCCGGCACAGGCGATACCAGCCTCGAACCAGGCGGTCAGATTTTCGCGAGTAGGAGCGACACCACCCGTCGGCATAATTTCAGTCCAAGGGCAAGGGCCTCTCAAGTTCTTCACAAATTTGGGTCCGCCTACTTCCGCGGCGGGGAAAATCTTGCATATTTCGACGCCCAACAGGTGTGCCTGGTGAACCTCCGAAGCACTGCCACAGCCTGGCGAATAAGGGATCTTCCTGGAATTGCACAGCCGCGCGGTGTCGGAGTCCAGCACCGGACCCACTACAAAGTTGGCGCCAGCGGCGATGTACATGGCCGCGGTTGCGGAATCTACAATGGAGCCAACACCCAACACTACTTCAGGTTTATTCTTGGCGCAGAACTCTTCCAGCTGTGTGAAGACTTGAATGGCGCGATCGCCCCGGTTTGTGAATTCCACGACTCGGGCGCCTCCATCCGCGCATGCACAAACCACATTCAGCGCCACTTCAAAATCAGCATGATAAAAAACCGGCACCATGCCAATTTCCTTCATCAATACCAGCGTGTCCAATCTTCTAAATCGGGCCATGATTGCTCCTTGTTCAAAATCCTAAAGGCCATTCCTCCAAAAAAGCAAAGACTAAATATACACCGATCCGCATTAAGCCAATACCAAAAATAATCATTTTCGCTCGACAAAAAAATTGTCGGTTGAGCAAAAGCAATTTCTCAAGCGAACTATCCTCTTCAGAGAACTTCATTGAAGATTAGCCCCAAAACTCCAGCGAAAACAGAAGATATTCCAAACCCGTGGATCAAGGTCTTGACTCCAACGGTGGTGAGCCTGCATCATCTGTCCCCATTCTTTTTAATGGGCAGCCACCTCTTTGGCGATAGCCACACACTTGGCCCGGAAGTTAAAATACGCCTCCTGGAATTCCGCCGTGGTTTTCTGAACCGCTCCAAATTCAGGCCATTGTTCCGGTTTGATTCCATCGGTTCCCCAATCTTTGGCTTCTCCAATTCCCACCTCGTCCACCATGAGCTTTTGCAGCGCGGGAGTCAGCTCATAACCGAGGTTGTAGTCATTCAACAACTGACTCAATCGGGCGGACACTCCTGGATCGTAACTGGCCAGAATGGATTCCTTGAATTCCTCGAGACGGAAATTGGGTTTTTCCGCCATTATTTGGACGGCACGGGAGTGGTTGGGGAACTCGGTATGGCACATGTTCCGCGCACCCAGCGCATGATAGGTATCTTCGGGTATCCGCTTGGAAGCAGGCAATACGTCCATGGAGTCGAGGACCTCGACAGCCTGGGCGGCAGTCAGCCCGTGAGTTTTTTCCAGCCAAGAGATCCATTTTGGACGGTTGGACGCGGAATAAAAAGCGGCATAGACTCTTCGTGCCACAAGGGTGCCAGCCTTCTTGATGTCTTCTTCCATTTCCCGCACCGCGGAGGCAGAGCTGCCGGCGGCGGCTCCAATGGCCAGCATGTCGGGCAGGTCAAGCGTCTTCATAAATTTGAATGCCGTAATGGCGCAAGCTTTTTCGGCGAAGGATTTGCTTTCGACCGATTTCAGAGTGGCTTCGTCCACCTTCAAGGATTTTGCCAAATTTGCAAGAATCGCTTCCGCTTTGGTTTCACTAATCTTGGCGGCGGCGTCCACACATAGCTCTTCCGCCGCTACTTCCCGCAGGTGGCTGGAAAACCTGCCCCCCATGTTGGTTTCATAGGTGCGCGTGACGGCTTTTCCTGCTTTGATGGCCTTTGCCTTTCCTGCATAGGCGTCGAGGATCAACTGAAGCTCCTGGGCCACCGTATAGACGACGGTGTTATTCGACCCGATTCCCTCTCCATTCAAGGTGGTGGTGATCTTCCGGGCGGCTTCATGGCATCCGGCAATTTTAAAAACAATATTGGGACCAACTGTTCCAGACTCTTCCGCGAGTCCCAAATGGCGGTCATATTCCTTCAGATAATCCGCCGCCAGCCGATAGGCTTGCCGGGCATCAATAATACTGGCCTCAGCTTGATCCGCCAAGTTGGGATTCAGCTGAAAACTGACCATATAATCCTTCAAACCAGTATGAACAGCCAAAGGTCGGAAGATGGAAAGATTGGGCCAAAGGGCAATCAAAGTAGCCGCCAAAGCCATGGCATCCCCACTGGTTTCAGGATCTTTTTTCCAATCCGTATGTTTGGCAATTTCTTCTTTCAATTCATCGGTCAACTTTGGATCCTCGTCAAACGCTTTCGCGGCCAGGACGGGATTAGTGGATACTTGGCAAAAACCGAAGTGGCGCAAATATTCCAAACCGCGGGCGAAGTCATTGCCAAATTTGCCATAGCCTTCTCCGATCATACGGAAATAAACTCCGCCGCGGATGAGTGGCTTGATGAGCTGAAGAAAGGAGACACCTGGATTGGTGGGATCGAGCTTCTCCTCAATTCGCTCCGCCAAAAGGCCGGGGAGGCTGTTGGCCAGATTGACTGACTTCATATCAGACAGGAATCCCTTGACTACGGCAGGCATGGCATTTTTGCAATCCGTCGGAAGAGTGGCAAGAGCATGGATGACGGCGTCATATGCTCCGGCTGCTTCAGCTGTGCTGTACCCCACAATTTCCGCATCGCGGCCGGCAAAGTTCATCCCCAGTCTGAGTAGTGTTTGTCCGACTGCTTCGTGAGAGGCGCCACTTTTTAGTATTGCGGCCAGCAATTCCTGCAACCGGGGATTTAACATGCCCGGACGCGGATTAATCAAGATTTGATCGGCAACGGCCAATGAAAATCCTTTCTTCAGACTTGAAGAAATCAATCCCTGGTCAAACTTTGTAGATCCACTCATGAGGTCCTCGCAAATTAAGATATTTAAAATTACTTGGAATCAAGGTCTTCTCGCATTTGTTTCTACTCAAAACAATATCATATCACCGCCTCCGAAAAAATTGTAAAAAGTTGATGGGGTGTAATTCAAAGTGCGACAGGATCGAGAGTGTGCCAAGGGATGGAATGCACGGGAGGGCGAGCCTCCCGGCGAGCCACTTGTGTGGTGTGCTATCTCTACCCAGACCGGTTCGGCAAGCGGATCCGCCTTGGCGGGAGCCTCGCCCTCCCGGCTATTGCTAAGTTCAGCCGATCAACGAGATTGGTTCACCCTGTCGTCCTTTGAATTACACCCAAGTTGATGTATTAAGATTCGCGGTTCACTTCGACGGCGCTACACGAGTGAGCTTTAAGATTTAATCCAAAGGAATTTGCTCCGATAGCAGGCATCGGTGGGAAAGCGCTCCTCAATTTCGGCTGCCTTGGAGTATGATGTTGGATAAATGATGTGGAAGGAATTGCGTTTGAGCTGCTCAAATCCAAACTTCATCCTGCAATGTCCTGAATTGATTCAGGCCCTCCTCGCTCCATCTGGATGGGACCTCCGATGGGCGGGAGAGGACACCCTGGGCATCTCCTTTTTTGAACAAAAAAAACAGACCAGAGAATCACTCCCTGCCTGGGTAGCCCGAAAAGAAAACCAGGCGTTCTTGTTCTGCCCGCCGCTTTTTTCTCAAGCAATTCTCAAAGAGATTGCCATGGCAATCAACCAACAGGATCAGAATGCATATCGCCTGCTGGCAATTCTGCTCTGCGAAAATAATCGCGAATTGGACCACTGGAGCTCCCCTGATGGTGCTGAATGCTGGCCCCGTGGATTTTTCTCTTCATTAGAGGAACTCCAAAAGCAGCTTCAGCGGATAGATCCGAGCACTTTTCAGAAGGCTGTCACTGGCCGGTTTCCGGAGCCAGAAACAGGCCAACCCATGGCCTCCGCGGAAATCCACACTTTCGAAGCTGAGGTCGTGGCGAATCTTCGCGTGGGTGGAGAGGACAGCCGGCATTACAAGATGAGATTTCATGCCTCCGGCATAAAGCAGGTGTTCGCCGGGCAATTCATCATGATGGACACGCGCCGCGCTGATCGCGTTTTGGCGCTCAAATCGATACCTCTTGAAAAATTGGCGGGGGAGTTCGATATGACTCCGCATGCTTTTCTCAAGCGCCCTTTTGGGATCCACAGGATTTTTTATCCGGGTTTTGAGGCGGAGAGTTTCGCTCGTCTGATCCTTCCCCCGCGATTGGCTCCGGCTCTGCATCTTCCATTTCCCATTCAATTCGACATATTTTATAAAGTGCTGGAAAACGGCGTGGGTACCCGCGAAATGCTCAAACTGAAGCGGGGAGACCGCCTAAGGATGGTGGGACCGCTTGGGAAACGTTATGATCCCGCGGATTTGATCCGTGATGGCATTGAGGAGATTCACTTGATTGGAGGTGGCGTGGGCATGGCCCCGCTGATTTCTACAGCCCAGATCCTTCGCCTCCTGGGTTTTCAGGTGAAGGCTTTTGTTGGTATTGAGTCGTGGGAGAGCCTCCGATATTGCGATGACATCGAGCGTAGTTTTGGGGAAGAATTCCGTGCCGCTTATATCTACGTGGATGAATTGCTTGCCGCCGGTGTTCGGCGGGAAGATCTTTTTGTCTCCTGTGACCGGGACGGTGAAGTCCCAAGCGATTTGCCCATACCAGCGGAAAATTTTCTGCATGGGTTCAGCAGCACTCTCTACAGGCGGTTCCTGGAAAGATCCTCTTCCTCTCCCGATCGGATCAGTCAAGAAAAAGTTCTGGCGTTTACTTGCGGCCCCATGCCGATGATGAAGGCGGTGCGGGAGATCTGCCAATTCTGGCGGATTCCGCTCAAGGTCCTCATGGAAAAAAGAATGGCGTGCGGCGTGGGCGTTTGTCTTTCTTGTGTGTGCAAAACCATCAATGAGGAAGGTGCCGAACAGTATTCCCGTGTTTGTGCGGACGGACCAATTTTCGATGCGGACAAATTAAAATGGGATTAAATCGACTAGAAGTTGAAATAAAGCACTTGCGCCTTAGGACCCCTTTGATGACAGCTTCGGGCACCTCGGGTCACAGCAACGAGATGGAACGCCTCGAAGCAGGACGCGCGGCCATTGAGGCTTTAGGGGCCTTTGTAACCAAGGGTGTTACACTCGAACCGCGGATGGGCAACCCGGAGGTCCGGGTGGTGGAAACCTGCGCCGGGATTTTGAATTCCATCGGCCTGCAAAACAGCGGGGCGAAGAAGTTTATCGAAAAAAGCCTGCCGGGCCTGAACCATTTTGATTTGCCCATCCTGGTGAATATATCCGCCGGTTCGGTGGAGGAATTTGGACGGTTGGCAGCTTTTTTGATGGAGCATGACGATCAAAACAAAATTGCCGGTCTCGAAATCAATGTCTCATGTCCGAACCTCCGCGAGGGAGGAATGGCATTCGGGACCAGCCCTCGCTATGTGGAGGAAATTGTCCAGGCTGTGAAATCTAATGTCCGTCCAGACACTCTGATCGTGACGAAACTCACACCGAATGTGACCGATATCACCTTGCCGGCGAAGGCCGCGGTGAATGGGGGAAGCGATGCGCTTTCCATGATTAATACGTTGCGAGGCCTGGCCGTCGATATCGAGACGCGCAAACCTTTTCTAGGCAATGTTTATGGAGGATTGTCCGGTCCCGCGATCAAACCCGTGGGCCTTTACATGGTGTTTGAATGCTTCAAGAAAGTGGCGGAATGTCGAGATCGAAGAGTGCCCATCATCGGGATTGGAGGCATCTCAACCTGGCGGGATGCGGTGGAATATTTTCTGGCGGGGGCTACTGCCGTGGGGATTGGGACGGCATGGTTCGTCAACGCCGGAGTTTTTCAGGATGTCCGCTCGGGGCTGAATAGCTACCTGGAAAGACAAAACCTGACGGTCAAGGAGTTGATTGGGCAAGCCCATACTTGAACCATTGGACTCCCGGTGATCCTTCGGCAAAATGCCCGGCCGCCACTGTGACTCAGAGGCGCGGAGAGTTCACCGGCATATCTGAAAATTCCCTGATGGAGATTTATTCCAAAAACCACCCCAAGACCTCTTCAAATTAAAAATTCATGGATCATAATTTTTGAATAGAAAAGTTGAAAACCTTTCCATAAGCCTTGGGTGTAATTCAAAGTGCGACAGGATAGAGAGTGTGCCAGGGATGGGATGCACGGGAGGGCGAGCCTCCCGGCGAGCCACTCGTGTTCCGTATGCCATCTCTACCCAGACCGGTTCGGGAGGCGGAGTCTGCCTTGCGGAAGCCTCACCCTCCCGGCTATTGCTCAGTTCAGCCGATCAACGCGACATGGTCCACCCTGTGTCGCACTTTGAATTACATCCAAATTTTTTGTTGATGGATGTTTATTGAATAGCCGACAAACTCTCCGTGTCTCTGCGTCTCGGTGGCTTATCTCCAGGCCACCTCAACCGTTTTGCCATCAACGGCGGTATTCCCGGCAATGGCATGCAGCTTGAATGTTCCGCCAACGGGAGTAATCGTAGCTTCCACCCATCCGATAGGTTGTTCCATCGCAAAGTTGTAAGCGACTGCCGGCAGATTCACGAGATGAAGGCCTTTTAACGAGAGGAATTCAAACCGATGGGTGTGGCCGTAGAAGATCCCTTTCACCTGCGGATTGGATTCTACTATTTTCAAAAATCGATTCGCGTCGAGCAGACTATCGTCTCCATCAGTGAGATTATGATGTAAAAACAACAGCACCGGCTTTTGAGGATTCTTATTTAAGTATTCTGTCAGCCATTCCCTTTGTTGCTTGCCGAGGAACCCGGGAACCACATGGGTATCGAGAAGAGAATCCAGCGGAATAAGAGTACAAACGGGAGTTTCGAAAATCGTGGCAAGGCGGTCGGCCACTTGTTGAATTGCGCCGGCGCGGGAAGCGAAGGTGGAAAGAAAATTTTTGCGGTGATCGTGATTCCCCAATGCCATGCCAATCGGGATGCTTTGACCAAGCGGTTTCAATAGAGACGCCAGAGCTTGGTAATCTTCGAGTAATCCTTCTTTCCGTGCCAGATCCCCCGTTATGATGGCCCCTTCCACTTTATATTCCCGGATTTGGTTGACGACTTTTCGCAGGTTGTCATGAAGGCGAAATGGCCCTTGAGTCTGCGTGGGATCCGCGGAAATATGAATATCGGAAAAGAAGGCCCAATGGATTTGTGTGGAGTCACTGGCCGTCAGTAATCTGGAAGAAATCATGCAGCCAGAGGATAAAAGCAGAGATGTTCTCAGAAAGGTTCGACGATTCATCCTTTTGACTCCTTTAAGATTAAAGATGCCCCCAAGGGAGATTTATTTTCAGAAAAGATGTCTCGGTGATCAAGTTTTTTCTGCTACCATGGAGTGCTTGATGCGTAAGCTGAGTTGAGATCTTCCGAGCTGATAAACAGGTTGAGTTCCTCCGATTGGCTTCCATGGCTAAATGAAATCTAATTGTTGTAAATTTTTCCTGGCCAACCACCATAATTGTGGCCTTTCAAGATCTGTTTGCTGAAACTTAATATAGAAGAGGAGGCGTATATGTCCATTCAGACTTCGCGACGGGAATTTTTATCGGTTCTATCGGCGGGGATTTGTGCTCCCGCCCTTCTTGAGGCGGCTTCGCGGCACCACCAAGATCTTATTTCATTTTCCACTCTTGGTTGCCCCAAATGGGAGTGGAAGACCATCTTGGAGAATGCCGCCAAGTGGGGGTTTTCGGGAATTGAGCTTAGGGGCATTCAGGGTGAAATGGATTTGACCAAACGTCCAGAATTTGCGAAGGGGCGAATTCCGCGGAGTTTGCAGGAATTAAAAGAGAAAAAGTTGAAAATCGCTAATCTTGGAGCTTCAGCGCATCTGCATGATCCTGATTCAAAAGTTAATGCTCAACAACTGGACGAGGGGAAGCGTTTCATTGATTTGGCTCATGAGCTGAAATCGCCATATATTCGCGTATTCGGCGACAAGTTCGTGACGGGTGAGGCGCGGGAAGCCACTCTGGAGCGGATAGTGGCCGGCCTGCAGAATCTGGGACAGCATGCCCGCGGCAGCGGAGTCACCGTTCTCATCGAATCGCATGGCGATTTCTTTGATTCACCCACGCTAAAGAAAGTGCTGGAAACTGTCAATCTCCCCACCGTTGCGCTGCTTTGGGACGCGCATCATACCTGTGTGACGGGAAAAGAAAAACCTGAGGATACCTGGCAAGCCTTGGGAAAGTATGTCAGGCATGTTCATCTAAAAGATTCCGTGCCCAAGGGAAATGACCGGCAATATGTATTGACGGGAAAAGGCGATGTTCCGGTCCAGCAAACGGTGGAGGTGCTCATCAAGAATAATTATCGCGGATTTTATAACCTGGAGTGGGAGAAGGCCTGGATCCCGGAGCTGGAAGAACCTGAAGTGTCTTTCCCACAATTTGCCCAGGTGATTCGGGAATACATAAAATCAGCGAGGAAGTAGCTGTTCCGCTGCCGCAACCATCCAAGTGAGGGCAGCCAAAAAAGCCACCCGGTTTTTTTACATGGCCAATAAAGAAGCAACGCAGAGTCGCAACCCGCGACTCTGCGACATTTTGTTCCGACCGATGATTGTGAGGGTAAGGGCAACCTTTCAGTTTCCTCCCCCTGAACAATAAGGGGCAAGGCAAGGCTAAAAGCGGCGTATTCGTTGGAATGCACGAATCTGCACTATAGTCACCGCAGTCATTTCATTTTGGCTGCTCCGCCTCTGCAGAGTTTAGTTTTACCCACAATTATTTGACACCTTTTGAAAAGCCCCCCAGGCTGGCGTTTCGCCTTGCCACGCACATTCAGCCTGACCACGCGCTTTTTCATTTTCTCACCTGCATCAAAATTCCATGGGCAATACTCATCACTGCGCAGGAAGGAAATTCAGATCTGCCAATTTATTGATGCTGTCAGATACTTGGTTCTTCGGATTTCAATTTTCGTGACTACTCAGGTAGACAGAATTCAGGAGTCAGAATCCAGAATAGCTTGCAAATAAGCCTCTATGAGATTGCGCCAAAAACTTCTGAGCCTTTTGCCACGCCACAAGAGCATCAAATCTCGTTGCTGGCGTATTCATTCTGACTGCTGAATTCTGGCTTCCAGCTACAACCTGAGTAGTTGCCAAGTTTCAATCTTCAGGTTCTTCTTCTCATTCCCCCAGGAACACCCTCTTTAGGTGCCGCTCGTAAATATTCTCAGTCACATTTTGTGCGATGACATCCTCATGTTTTTCCAGAGCATTGAGAAAGCGAATCCCCATCTCCGCGGCGACTTTATAGCCGACATGCAAAAGTTGCCGAAAATGGAGGTTATAGGCGGGGCAGTCCTGGCTGTGCCGCAATGCTTCGGCGAATTGGATTTCACTCCATTGTTCGACGGAATCCGGGTGAGGCAACCGTTGTCGATCGATATCGATCACGGTTGCATAAGGTCCAGCCATTTCTTCATATCGACTCAAGGCAGTTCGATAAATTTCCTTGGCCATGGCCAAGCCGTCGCCTCCGGCCATTGCCAAGCCAATCAGCTCCTCCAGCCAGGTAGTGCCGGCGGTTTTCAAATGAAGACCGGCGTCAAATCGCCGCAGGGCCCGCCGGATGGGGCCATACAAGGAAAATTTGTCACTTCCCGAATGGATGCTCAGTTTTAAATTGGAGGGCAATTTGAATTCCTGGAGAGCAAAAGCAATGATGGCTAAGTCATCGTTAAATTCCTTCTCGAACTGTTCCAGGTTTCCAACATAGTCCACCCCTTTGTTGAAACGTCCCGTGAATTTCGGGGCGATAGTTTGAGCAGGGATTTCCTCCGCGGCGAGGGCGGCCAAAATGAAAAAAAGTTCGATGGGAGTCTGCGGCAAATCTGTTTCATCCATGGAGACTTCCGTGATGAAATTTCCTTCCCCTTTCAACGATGCGATGTGCCGGTAGATTTTGGAAGCCTCTTTCACCGCGAGCAGGTATTTCCGGGCGATGAGTTCAATCGACTTGGGTGTAATTGCGAAAGATTGAGAAATGCCCGGAACTTGAAGTGTTCCAGTCAATCGGGAACAACCATCCACGAATCTTCGGACCTCCTCCGCATCCGCGGATTTGCCTGTGAAGTCGGCAACGTCGATGGTGAAAAAGTCGCTGGCCTCGATAAATGAATCCACGGTTTTCAAGCCGATATGGTCCGCATCGACATGATAGGGATCTTTCCATCCGGCGGCTTTTGCCGCGGAATCGGCCTCGATACGGACACTCTCCGGGCGGGTCCCGATAATCAGATGTTCGCGATTCGATTTATTCCACACCGGAACAACTTGCACCCCTTGCCTTCGGGCTTTCACCATGGCAAGCAGTTGCGCCTTCCCTTGGTGAGCAAACCGGTCTCCCACTCCCATGCTATATCTCGCAAGTTGCATCAGCTTATTCCTCCTGGTATTTGAAATCTTATCCATCACTCGAAGGCGGCTCACCGTTCGAGTATGGCGGGGCAGTGACTTATCCGCCTTTAAATTGGGCACGCACTTTAATGCCTTTGCCCATTATTGGCCACAAAGCATGAAAACCAAAATATAGTCGCATGCGCTCTTCCGAGGGATCGACGCATGCTAACCATCAATCAAAAGATATGAGAATTATTATCAGCTGTCATTTCATTTCTGTGGAATTCATTGGAAATTTCTGTGCCGTTTTTCATTTTGGGGTAAAATTATCGGGCAATTAAGAAAAATTATTACAGCATGGAGACGGGCATGTTCAAGAGATGGTTTATTGTGATTTTCGCCGGTTTGCTTGGCTGCATAAACTTGTGGGCTCAAGCAGGAAGCGCATTTTTGGATTTTGTCACCCGCTCCGGAGACAAGCTGATGGAAGGTGGACATGAGTACCGTTTCATTTCGTCCAATATCCCCAATTTACATTTCATCGAAGACAATCTCCCCTTTGCCTCGACCAACTGCTGGCGATTGCCGACGGAATACGAAATTCGAGATGCCCTGATTTCGGTCAAACAGATGGGAGGCCAGGCGGTCCGGATTTATACTCTTTCCGTGAGGAAACGCATCGATGACGGCACTATTCCCAATTATGTCGTCGGCCCGGGCCAGTTCAATGAAGAGGCTTTCCGGACCTTCGATCTCATGATGAAAATTTCCCACGAGGTTGGAGTCAGGTTGATCATCCCCTTTGTGGATCAATGGTCCTGGTTTGGGGGAATTGCCGAGTATGCTGCTTTTCGCGGCAAGCCGGCGGATGCGTTTTGGACGGATCCCCAGCTCATTGCGGATTTTAAACAGACTGTTTCATTCCTGATAAATCGCACCAACACGCTGACCGGGATCCGGTACAAGGACGATAAAGCAATTCTGGCCTGGGAAACCGGCAATGAATTATTGAATCCAATCTCTTGGAGCCGCGAGATTGCGCACTATTTGAAGGAAATCGATCCTAATCATCTGGTACTCGATGGGTTCCATGCCGGAGATCGAGGATTAAAGGAAGAGGCAATTCTCGACCCGAATGTGGATATCGTTTGCACGCATCATTATGGTCTTCCAGGCAAGGGAGGCGATGTCTTTTTGGATTTAATCCGAAAAAACCGGGAGATGACAGCGTCCCGGAAAGCTTATCTGTTGGGTGAATTTGGTTTCATTCCCGCGGAAAATGTTAAACAGGTGCTAAACGAGGTCATCAAAAATGGGACTGCGGGGGCCTTAATTTGGAGTCTGCGGTTTCATACTCGGGAAGGGGGATTCTATTGGCATTCCGAACCCTTTGGCTTGGGCCTCTATAAAGCTTATCACTGGCCGGGATTCCCGTCCGGTGAGGGATACGAAGAGACAAAACTCCTCACCCTGCTCCGAGAAAAGGCATTTGAAATTCAAGGGAAACCATTGCCGGCGCTGGATCCACCGGCCGCACCGATGTTGCTGCCCATCCAATCAGTCTCAGCCATCTCCTGGCAAGGATCAGCCGGAGCGGACTCTTATAACGTGGAGAGAGCAGAAAAATCCGCCGGCCCCTGGTTTATGGCGGGAATGAATATTGACGATTCCGCGGTTCAATATCGCCCCTTGTTCAACGACATCTATGCCGTCCCCGGCAAAAGTTATTATTATCGGATTCGCGCCTATAACAAGGCCGGCAGTTCCGGACCCTCCAATGAAGTCGGTCCCGTCAAGGCAAGCGTCCTGCAATTCGTGGATGAAATGGGCGATTATTCCCTCCTCTTTGGGCATGGAGGAAATATTAGCCTGGACAGCCAGACTTGCCGCAAAGCTAAAGAGGATAGCCACCGGATCCAGGGTACAGCCGGATCATATTTGGTTTACCGCACGCCCCAGCCGATACAGTCGGCTCGAATATTTGCTTTTTTCCCGGCCGAGGTGGCTGAATTTACTCTCCAGGCGTCCCCGGATGGGTTGACTTTTTTGCCCTTGGAAATTAGTCGCAAGGACTTTTTTAAAGCGAGCGCTGAATATGGTTACTGGAAACCAGTCCTCTTTGAAGCGCTCTCGCTGCCCCGCCGGACATTATTCTTGAAAATTGAATTTAACGGTGAAGCACAGATTGGACGAGTAGAGATCGACTACGGGAAATAGGTCTGTATGAATTGAATTTGATTTCGAGTCCGATTCCGATCCCGATACCGTAATATGCACGAAAGAGATGAAATTAGATCGCGGGAAGCTCACTGAGCGACTCCTCAATTGACTGGATGTTGTCCGGGAGGAACCGCAATCGCAGCTCGGGACTTAACGAAAGCATCCAGCGGATCAGAGTCAGGTCAACGTCACCTTTACCTCACCTTAGTATTATCTTGTTCATCATTGCAACGGTATCCGTCTAAGCTGGCAAGTTAGCGTGGAGATGGATTGGGGAGGCAAAGTTAACTGCTGGCTCGGCCCGGAAGCGGGAGCCCGCGAGAGTAGTTGACAGTCTTCGGAGGCGGAGGTTCGGTACAGTTTGGGAGATTCAAAACTCCAGCCTCGCATTTCCAGCGATTCCTGAACTTCTTCCAGCCCGGGATTGACAAAAATAACGGTCAATTCTTTATAGAGTGGATTTCGGAAGGCCGCGTATAGCGAAGCAGCAGCACCCCCGGTTGCCGATACACGCACATAATCTCTGCCCAGAAAACGGCTGATTTGAGAATAGGCCCAAAAACTTTTAGGGACTCTGAAACTGCTCTTATCTAATTGCAGCAATCCCGCCTGAGTCGATTCCAGTGAATTTTGAAAGACGGTTCCATAAAGCCAGGCAGTGCACTCTGCCTGGCACAGATCTTCCATCATCTGTTTCGCCAGCCCCACGGCGGCAGCCAGGTTTTCTTGTCCAGCCGGCAGCGCGTATTCAGTTTGCCAGAGCTTTAAATTGGTTCGCCGGCTGATCTGCTGGGCGGTAATCCGGTCCTGAAGCGACCCGGAATTGGAATGTGCGCCGATAAGAAAACCGATGTCCCGGGCCGCTTGGTCTTGCAGGAACGGGCGCAGATATTCGGACAAGCGATCCCATCCAACTTCGGGAAGGAGGAACCGAATGGATGCACTCTTTTTCTGGAATTTGAGTCCGATAACTTTCAAAAAAGCCTGAAGTTGTTCCGGCTTCCAAACACAGCTTTGATATGGGAACGATCGGTCTGGAGAATTCTGAAGGCTTAGATATTGAAAGGAAAGATTGCGCAGGGTTTTGTAGAAATTCAGATAATGAAAAAGATAATCCGCATAATCTTCATATTTATCATCGCGCAAAGAGCCCCCATCCAGCGCGGAGGAATTAGTCTTCCATGCGGCGGGCGGGCTCCAGAGGCCGAGGTCGATCAGGATCTCACCGCGCTTTTGGGCATCCCGTAGAAAATTATATTGTGCGGTTTCATTTTCATCATCGGCAAAAGAGTATACCAGTCCGCTCAGATAAAGCGGATGGGTCATTGCCAATCGCTTGCCTGCCCAGGTGACTTCAGTCCGGATAATGTTGCAGTGAGCTCCTTCGGTTCCGAATAGCAGCTCGAACAAACGCTTCCTCTCCGGCTCAGGCAGGGCCTGAATCTGCCGGGCACAACCATGCCCAATGCTGAAGCCGAATCCATCCAGCCGCTGCTGCTGAACTTGTGGTTGGATCAAAATGGGTTTTAACTGCGTGAATCCGGCGCAAGGCAGAAGCATCAGAATAAAAAGGGGACCCGTCTTTGCGATTTGAAGGCGCCAGTTCATGTTTTCCCCCCGCACATCGATTGAGCATCAAATTTGACTTAATAATATACACGAACTGTCAGTCTTGTGCATTGGAGAGAGTCTAATCGTAAGTGAAAGAGGGCACGCTATGAATAGTGTAAAGTGGGAGGCGAACTCCGTCTGGCGACCTCGATGTCTCCACGGGAGTGACGGTGGTTACGCGCGCACCTCCCACTTTCCGGCAATGTTTTCTTCCTTCATGTGTTAAAGACCTATGCTTCTCGTCTCTCACACGTATTTACACCCGAGCCAGCAGGGCTGACTTGCCCTCAGTTTGGTCCTGTGATCTAATTGAACCGAAGTAGATCTAAAATCACTTTGACTGGAGTGATGCTCCATGAAAATGAACCATGGTATCCTCATGATGTCTCTATTGCTGGCATTGATCAGGCCAGCGTTTGGTTTGCCAGAGAATGGCTGGATTTCCTTATTTGATGGCAAAAGCTTAAAAAACTGGAAAGCGGCTGAAAACCCAAAATCTTTCAAAGTCGTTGATGGACAGATTGCCGCGGATGGACCACGCGCCCATCTGTTTTTCATGGGGCCGGACCCGCGGCCTGAGTTCACGAATTTTGAAGCGAGTGTGGATGTACTCGCTCGACCTGGAGCCAACTCCGGTTTTTATTTTCATACGCAGTTTCAGGATAAGAACTGGCCCGCGCAGGGGTTTGAAATTCAGATTAATAATACGCAAGGTAAATTTGGGGATTACCTTGAATTCAAAAAAACCGGCAGTCTTTATGGGGTGCGCAATATTTACAAACAGCTGGTTGAAGACAATGCATGGTTTAACTTGAAGGCGAGAGTCGAGGGAAAGCGAGTCAAAATTTGGGTGAATCAAGTTCTGGTAGTCGATTATCTGGAACCGGAATCTCCATTGCAGGCGGGATTGAATCCAGGCCAAGTCCTCTCGCATGGCACTTTTGCCCTGCAATGCCATGACGAAGGCTCAAAAGTATTCTTCAAGAACATTCGGGTGCATCCTCTCCCAATGCGTCCGGATTCCCAGCAGCCGCGCCCTCCCGCCGTGGATGCCGTTTGGCGTCAAATCCTGCAACTGGGCCATGACAATTACCCTTTGGTGGATTTCCACGTCCATCTGAAGGGGGGCTTATCCCTGGAAGATGCGCTAGTTCTATCACGGCAAATTGGGATCAATTATGGAGTTGCACCGAACTGCGGTCTAGGCTTTCCCATCACAAATGACGTTGGAATCGAGGAGTTTTTGAAGAAAATGGAAGGACAACCTGTTTTCCTGGGAATGCAGGCGGAAGGCAGGGAATGGGTTAAGCTTTTTTCCAAGGGCGCCGTGGCTAAATTCGATTATGTCTTTACGGATGCGATGACCTTCACCGACGAAAATGGAAAACGCACCCGGCTCTGGATCAAGGACGAAGTGGACATCAAGGACAAGCAGAAATTCATGGACATGTATGTGGAAAAGATTTTGGGGGTGTTCAATAATGAACCCATCGACATTTACGTTAATCCCACTTTCCTTCCCGAGGTGATCGCCCAGGAATACGATCAGCTTTGGACTACAGATCGAATGCAAACAGTGATTGATGCGGCAAAGAAGAACGATGTGGCGATTGAAATCAATTCCCGCTACCGCATTCCCAGCGCGGCATTCCTCAAGTTGGCCAAAAAGGGGGGGGTGAAATTCAGCCTGGGAACAAACAATGCCGACAACCAATTAGGCCGATCCGAGTATGGGCTGGAAATGATCAAGGAATGCGGTCTGACATCATACGATCTGTTCATACCCAAACCAGCCGGACAGAAAAAAATCCAAACTCGGCCTTACCCTCAATTTCAGTGATGCTCATATCCGAGTAGCCGGTTACAAATCGTCGATCGTCTGGCAAGGTATCTGGAGGTGCCGTGCTCTCTCGGCGCGAAGCAAAGAGCGGGATGTGAGCATCCCCCGCCTCCGTCAATGCTACTTTCCCAAGGAACATCGCATGCCAGCGCTACGGGCATAACAAGACAGTGAAAATCTTCCGACCTCACAGCTCTTCAAGCCCTTTGAGGTCTCAAAATAATATCCTTAAGTTTGTAGAGGCGAAATTCAGCGGCGATGGAACTGACAATGGCGAATGGTGGGGGAGATCAATCTTCAGGCAAAACCTCAATGGCACTGACCGTCGCGTAATGGGAAATTGGCACAAAACTCAGAATGATTTTGTCCTGTGCGTTGGGTTTGATTCCCTGAAAATACTTGATCAGCGAATGATTGGCGCCTCCCGCTTCACGAACAATATCGAAATTCCTAAGCAGCGCTTCCCCATTGCAGAGCACGTTGAATAATCGAGGGGGAGCGGTTTGGATGGGAGGGGCAGCGGTCCTTGATTCATTATCGACAAAATATAAATTCAGTTGATACCGTCCCTGAGAGACGGGAATGATGTAGCTAAAGTTCCCGAATCGCTCGCTCTGAAAGAGTTCCGGATCGTCCGTGCCCTGGATTGGAACATTTCTCTGGACTTGCCGGCCACCGCGAAAGAAACGGTCGACTTCCCAAAGTCTTTGATCCTTGGAATAATGGGCGGTGTTCCTCGTCGCGATTCGAATGGGAAGAATACGGCCGGGCATGGAGGGAACCACTTCTATTCCGCTGACGATCCCTTTCACCTTGAAACCGGAAAAGGCCAGATGTAACACGCCATTTTCAGGGGTGATGTCCTTGAAAATTTTGATGTCGGCGGTTCTTCCGCCTCCAGCATCGGAGAGGATATCAAATTGATCCAGCAGTTTCCTGCCATTGGCGGTCATATTGACCAAACGGCTGGATTCACCTCCACCATCGGGAGTGTCCGGTCCATATGTGTTTTCCGAAAAATGAAGCCGGAGTTCATAGGTGTTGGGTTTTAGCGGAATATCGTAAGCAAAATCCCCTTCTCGGGCGGAGCGGTAAATCTCCGGATCTTGCGTCACCGCAATGGACAGGTTGGGGAAATGAACCGGGTTCCCACCGGTAAAATATTTGTCACCCTGCCAAACGTGGCCCAGATAGTCGACATACTGTGTCAAAGTAGAGCCAGCCAGTATGCGCATGGAATTTTCAGGACCAGTCATCAAGGGCACAGTCACTTCCGCCGCGGGCTGACCGAGCCGCTGCTGCGGGGATGTCGTCAAAGGACCGCGAGAGCGCATCCTGTAGCCTATGAAAAAAACCACGACGATAACGGTGACTCCGAGAATTACCCTGCTCCAGCGAAGCCGTGAAAATGCACCGGCGCTGGATTTTGATGGAACAGGCATAGCCGCCGGGGTTGCCCCTCTCTCGACCACTGGTGCGATTTCGGGGACAATAGTGCCCACATCCCGAACTTCTTCCGGCTGAGATGCAGAGGGGATCACTTCATCAATCATCCAGGGAGCCATTGGAAAATAATCGGACCGGGCTGGTGAGGTTTCCTTGGGGATGGCGGAAAATGGGCCCATCTCAGCAACCGCTTTATGTCCTGGGGGAATTATTCTGGCTTCTTCAGTTTTAGCGGCGATTGGGATTGAAGGAGTGGGGACCTTTTCCATCGGCACAAATTCCGGAGCATATTGTCCCGGGGGGATGGTCAACCGAATCTGATGGTTTGCTCCCTCGGTTTCATAAAATTGAACTAAACGCTTGCGTAAACGATTGGCCTCCACGCGGACGATGGGGTCCTCTTTTTGCTGAAAATCTTCCGAACGTCCAAAGGCTTCAGTCGCAATATTGTATTCCTTGATTTGGCCGGCAGTTCCTTCGAAGTATTTTCGGCAAACGTAGTTTAAAAAATTGATGAGGCTGGGTGCCCGCAAAAACAACTTCGAGCTGAGCACGGCATGCAATTCATTTTTTTCCAATTCAAAGTCTGATTTGGAATCTAGTGGGGCCACTTGTTACCGTCGCTTGTCTGAAAGGAGGTTAAGAGAATTTAATTTTTTCGTTTCAATACTATATGATCCGCTGTGGGGAATCAACATTTTTTTGTAACCCCTGCAAGTAACCCTTGGTTGTCTCCTGTTTTTTTCCGATAGTTTTAGATTTCCGCCCATTCAGCGGCAATGAAAGAACAAAATATTTCTGTTCAGGCCTCGACTCCATCTTAGCTCAAGTCGCTACCCCAATGGTTGCGCAATATTCAATTCAGTCCTATTTTTTCAACGGTTTTACTTGTATTGAGATAAGTGCAAGAAGAGTCGTAGTGAAAACATTCGAGCGATAAAAATAGAATAATTTGAGAAAGAAACTCATCCTGAAGCTATTGCGTTGTTCCTGAAAAATATTCTCTCTTTAATTTTTGATAGGAACTTTGATAATGTCCCTTCGATTGTCGCGTTTTTGTTTAAGGGCACTGAATTCTTAGGATAACTTTCTTTTTGTTTTTATTTTCCCATTAGAATCCTGTTTTTTTCTGCTTGGATGGCGTAGCTGCAAATTTTACATGTGCGCGTTTACCCCACTTTACCCCTTTAACCTTGTCTTTAGTTTTGATCATGATAAATTCATACTTGTCTTATTGTAATCCATTTATTGTTTTAGAGAATGCAAGATTGGAGAGCTTCGATCTCGCTGGAAGCTAGACCCCTATGGACCGACTCCCGCTCATGCCAATTAAGCGGTAGATGGTCACAATAAGATTTTCAATCTGTCTCAATCCATCCTGGCAGCGAAAGTTGCCGCCAAATCAGCCGTGGTTACGGAAGTAAAAGAGGTTGGGCCACCAACCCGATCCGTAATGGGAATGCCACATCATCTACGTGCACTTCTACTATCCTCAAAATCACTGGGTTGGTAGAAAAAAAATCATTTCTGGCGATGAGCCATTTTTGGAGAAAGGAAGGAGGACCAATGAGAAAGAGGTCGTTCATGCTGGGTTCCATGGTGTTTCTAGGCATTTTTCTTGTGATGCTAACCATGGCTCCCGCAGTTTTTGGACAGGCCACTGCAACGGTTACTGGGACTGTCATGGACCAGAGCAAAGCTGTGGTTCCCAATGCCACCGTCGTTCTAATTGACGAGGCTACAAATGACACCCGCAAGAGTGTCAGTAACAATGATGGCTTTTTCGTGTTTACCGCGCTTCAAGCTAAGACTTATAAAGTGCGGGTTGAATTGAAAGGTTTTCAGACCTGGGAACGAATCGGAATTGTCGTGCACCCTGGCGATAAAATCAATATCGACGATATTGTCATTGTTCCCGGTTCGGAAAACCAGACCATTACGGTTTCCGCCGAAGCCGGCGAAATTGTGCCGGTCGATTCCGCGGAAAAATCTGAAGTCATTACCGCTACCCAAATTCAAAATTTATCCATTATTGGACGGGACGCCACTGAATTATTAAAGATTCTCCCCGGCATGGTGATGGTGAATGGTGACATTTCCAACCGCTCAGGCTATACCGGTGAATACATGGGAATCAACGGTAACGGCGCGGGTGGAAAGCAGAGCGCCATTGGCAACTACAGCGCCAACGGCGGCCGTAACGACGCCATTGACATCACCGCGGATGGAGCGCACGTTTCTGACCCCGGGTGCAATTGCGCTTCGCCAGTTTCCCCCAACGTGGACATGATTCAAGAGTTCAAAGTCCAAACCTCCAATTTCACGGCCGAGAACTCCAAAGGCCCGGTTGTCGTCAGCTCGGTGGCCAAATCCGGCACCAGCGAATATCATGGAACGGTTTATTATACCGGCCGGCGTCATGAATTAAACTCCGAGGAATATTTTGCCAAAGCGCAAGGTTTCTCGAAACCCAACAGCGATTTTTCTTTCCCGGGCTTTAACATCGGCGGTCCGGTCAAGATCCCCGGATGGAGCTTTAACAAAAATAAGGACAAGTTGTTTTTCTTCTTCGGTTCGGAATGGATCCGCCAGAACATCGATGTGGGGGTCCACCGCGCCGTGGTCCCGACTGACGCCAACCGGAATAATGATTTCAGCAACTCTGACGGGCAGATGAGCTTATTGACCGCCAATCCTGGAGCGCAAGCGATTCCGAATGCGCATGGTTGGACCAGTGGTCATCCGACTGGCGCGAATGCCATTGATCCGGGCGGCTTGATCATATATAAGATGTATCCATCGGCAAATTGGGATCCCTCGCAGCACAATGGATACAACTGGGGAAGCAATGATCCGATCAAACAAAACATGAACATGCAGGTCCTTCGCGTAGATTACAGCATCAGCGATAACACCAAGCTGTATGCCCGTTATCAGCGTGAGAAGGAACTGCAGCCTTTTGTTTATGGCCTCTGGTGGGATCAGTCCAGTGTCCCGCTGCCTGGGGGGAGCGTTGGTGACAACACCTCCCAATCGGTTTCCGTCAACCTGGCGAAGGTGTTCAACCCCACCCTCACCAATGAATTCGTTTTCGCCTATACTTACGTGGATTTTGCCAACGTCCTCCAGGATCCTTCCAAGATGTCCAAGTCAGCTCTTGGATTTCCTTACCAGGGAATCTTCCATAACAACGTTGACCTTATCCCCGGCGTGGTGTCTTGGTCTGGCCCCAGCAATATTTGGATGAATGGGGGCTACAACCCCATTCTCTATGCGACCAAGCACTTGACAAGTTTTTCGGATAACGTGACCAAAGTTAAAGGCACCCACACCTTCAAGTTCGGTGGCAGCTTTGAGAATATTATTAACAAACAACCCAACAGTGGCTATGACCAAGGCTACTTTCAAAGCAGCTTCTGGGATGGGAATAGCACGGGGAATGAGTTCACCGACTGGATAGGCGGGAATACCAATGGTACATTTCAACAAATCAGCAAGAACGTAGTCAACGACGAAGCCTATAACATGTTTGAAGGTTTTGCTCAAGACAGCTGGAAAGCCAAGCCAAACCTCACTCTGGAAATGGGACTTCGCGTGTCGCACATCCAGCCTTGGTACGGCCGCCACGGGATTGCCGCCTCCATTTGGAACGAGAGCACTTACAGCAACAATCCCGCGGATTTGACCAAATGGACCGGTCTCCAGGATAACAACACAACTTCAAGCATTCCGCTCGCCGGGTATGCAACTCGAGCGCTCTTCTACCAGCCTCGCCTTGGTATGGCTTATTCTATATTGAAGAATACCGTGCTGCGCGGCGGGTGGGGCATGTACTATTATCACGATGCCCAACAGGCTGGTCAATTTGACAATCCACCGATGACACTAGGAACTTCACTTGGCCCTGCGCAGGGGGTCTATACTTTAAAAGATGTAGATACTGCTCTGTCGAAGGCTATTTACGGCAGGCAGGGTGTGAATACGGTGGATTCCGCTGACAACAACATGCCACACACTATGAACTGGAACGTCACTATTTCCCAACGTCTGCCTAAAGCAATGTTGTTGGAGGTTTCCTATGTGGGGAACAAATCAGGGGGACTTGGCAACAACGGACGTGAGGATATCAATTACGTTCCAGCAGGCAGTGTGATTCAGCCTTGGGGCGCAACTTTCGATTGGAATACCTATCGCCCCCGGGTAAATTATTCCAACATTTACACTCAAAATCACACTCAATTCGCCAATTACAATTCTTTCCAAGCCTTGTTGGCCCGCCAAACCGGTCGGTTCACTTACTCCGTTGCTTACACTTGGGGCAAAGCTATGGGATTTCGTAATGGCGGCAACAGTTCGGGAAATTTAACGTACAACGTTCCTGGAGTGGACAACCAGAGGATGGCTGAGTGGGGTCCGTTGGCCTTTGACCGTACCCACAACCTTGCCATTGCCTACAGTTACCAAATTCCGAAATTGATTAAAGGTGACTCTGCTTCAGCCAAGATCGGAGGTGGCGTTGTCAACGGCTGGCAGTTCTCAGGTATTTCCACGTTCACGAGTGGGGCGAACATTGCTCCTTATTCTTCGAACGGGAATTTTAACTTGACTTCAACCTACCTTCGAGTGAATGCTTCGAACGGCTTGCTTCAGCAGGTCGGCATCGGGCAGGCACAGGTTACCGGATCGAATGCCATACCCCTTATGCCACTGGTGACCTGTAACCCGGCCGCGAATCTGAAACCCGGCCAGTATATCAACGGGGACTGTTTTGCGTCACCGTACCAAACTGCCGATGGACAACTGGGTGTCAATGGGGACTTTGTTGATCCCTATGTCCATGGGCCTTATTTCCAGAACCACGATCTGGCGATTTACAAAAACTTCCAGGTTGGGAAGAATGAGAGCCGCAAAATCCAACTGCGTTTCTCGGCCTTCAACTTCCTGAATCATCCTCTGGACTCTTTCAGGTCTGACAGCCAGTCCCTGATACTGAATTTTGTGGATGGTGTTCGGCATGACCAAGGCAGCGTTCCTTTTGGTGTCCCCGAGTCGAAGTTCGGCAAACGGGTCATATCATTTGCTGCGAAGTTCTACTTCTAACACTTAACTTGATGTAAATTTCCAGCACCGGATCCTTCAGCATAACCTAAGGATCCGGTGCTTTTTTTTTGCACCTCAAAATGAACCAACTATGCTAACCAACCAGCACGAAGCGACAGCGAGTGTTGGGCGATGCAGTGCTAGTAAAGCTTGGCTGATCGCTCGTTGTCACTTCGCGCTAGTGGCTTGGCAAAACAGCACAACCCTGCCAGCCAACCAGCACGAAGCGATAGCGAGTGTTGGACGGAGATGTACAGAAGCGATGCAGTGCCAGAAAAGCTTGGCTGATCGCTCGTTGTCACTTCGCGCTAGTGGGCAAAACAGCGCAACAATGCCAGCCAACCAGCACAAAACGTCAGAAAATGGTTGTCGAATTAGTCCTGCCCAACGCCAGGGAATTTGGATAAAATGGTAGTGAGGATCGCAAACTGTTTTGGAAGGGGTGCCATGAGGTTGGTTCATTTGAGATTGTTGTTTGCGTGGGTCTTTTTGCTTTTCCTCTCACTCCATGAACACTACGGTTCTGAAACAGGAAATCCATTGCATGCGACAAAATCGCAATCTCCTTCCAGAGAGGAAGTCATAAAGGTTGGGGTCAACGAGGTCCTGCTGGATGTCGTGGTCACCGATAAGCGGGGGCGGCAGGTCCGAAAACTCGACTCAGCGGACTTTCAAGTTTTCGAAGACGGCATTGCACAGAAGATCTTATCCTTCCGCGAGATTAGCACTTTGACGGCGATGGAAGAAGCCGCACCGGCTGCTGAAGCCAGGAAAGAAGCGGCGCCGCAACAGCAGCCGATGCCGACAGTTGCGTTCGTTCAGTCCCCGGCCAACTATGTGACGTTGGTTTTTGACCGGCTTTCGACTCATGGCCGCTTGATGGCCCGCCAGGCAGCTCGCCAGTACATTCAGGAACTGGGCCCTAACGATTTCGTCAGCGTCATGGCCATTGACATGACCCTACGGGTCATTGCGCCCTTTACCCGGGAGACAGCCGGGTTGCAGGCAGCTGTGGAATTGGCGACGGGCGGCACCCCACAACAGTTTGCCGAGGCGGTCGACGCGGTCCGCGAAGCCATGGATAAGGCTTCTCAATCCGCGGATGCTGCGGACGCCAGTGCGGCCCAGGCGTCGGGTTCCCAGAGTTCTGCTGGCAGTGGTTCCATCGGGGCGGCCGCTGCCGAAGCCAAAGCCAACGAAATGATCTTAAACATGACCCGTGTGGCGACGATTGCCGATGAAACCATCCAAGGACGCGCTTCGGTCGAATCCCTCATGAAAATAGTCCGGGCCGAACAGGCCATCCCTGGCCGCAAGGCGGTGGTTTACTTCGCGGAACAGCTCTATTTGCCCACGCAGGTGATCCTGCGCTTTCGCGACTTGACGAGCGCGGCCAACCGGACCAACGTCAGTTTTTATTGCGTCGACGCCACCGGACTAAATCCAGAAAGCCAACTTGGCGCCATGGGGCACGAGCTCTATTACTTGGCGGGAGTGAGCGAGCGCCAGCAGCGCAAACGAGGGGGGGCCGTCACCCGGGAAGAGGCCATGTTTTTTGACCACACCGAAGATGTCCAGCATGCTTCCGCCCAAGGAAATTTGCTGGGGTTGGCCGAACATACTGGCGGGGTTTTCATTGCCAATACCAACGATTTGCGGCCCGGCCTGCGCAGCATTTCCGAAGATCTGCACATCCGCTATGAACTGAGTTATGTTCCCACCAACCTCAACTACGATGGGAAATTCCGCCGGATCGAAGTGAAAATCAACCGGGCTGGCGCAATGGCCAGGACCCGCGATGGGTATTATGCCATCCCGAATGGCGTGCAGGCCGAAGCCCCTTTTGAATTGCCCATGCTGTCGGCATTACAGGCCAAGCCGGAACCCGCTGAAGTCCCGCTACATCATGCCGCCTTAATATTCCCCGGACGCAAGGGGCGCAGCAATGTCTTGATCTACGCTGAAATTCCTCTCTCCGGATTCCAGTTCCAGCCAGTTCCCAACGAGAAAAAATACCAGGCCAAAATCAATGTGCTGGCCCTTTTGAATAACAGCGCTGGCCAGAATATCGAAAAATCCAGCCAGGAAGTTCCCCTCCAGGGGCCGGAAGCGCAGGCGCGGGAGACCCAGGCCAGGAATTTCATTTTTTACCGTGTGATGGATGTCGAGCCGGGGCGCTACACCCTGGAGCTGGTAATTCGGGATCCCCTCTCCGGCAGAACCAGCGTCAAGCGTACCTTGGTCATGGTTCCGGCGGCTTCTCAGGCGGGGCCCGCGCTGAGTTCCATATTCATGGTCAAACGGTTGGACGAAGTCAATCCAGAGGCTCGTCTTACAGAATCCCCGCTGTTGATGGGATCCCAGGCGGTGGTCCCTTATCTCGATCCCATCGTGAAACAGGGGGAATGGCCAGAGTTGGGTTTTTATTTCATTGTCACCCCTCTGGTTCGGGAACCCGCGGCCGGAGGAGAATCTCCCCTGGTGGATTTGCTCATCTCGAGGGAGGGAAAGCCGGTCGGACACTTGGGAGACAAGCCGCTTCCCGCTCCCGACGAACAAGGCCAGGTCCGTTACCTGGTCCGCCTGCCAATTGCCAATTTCAGCAAAGGCAGCTATGATGTGACGGTCATCGTGCGGCAGGGGAAGGCCGTGGCCAGCGGGATTGCGGCATTTCAGGTTCAATAAGACGAATCGGTGGCATTAGTTTCTAAATCTTTCACTTCCGTGACTCTGTGGTTAATGTCTTTTTCTTTTTGTTCTGGCTCGGCACGGTTGGGCAAATTGAGATGGTTATGATACGGACTAGATTGACGGCGATTTTCTTTTCTTTGTTTGTGCTGCAGTCGGGGATGGCCCAGAATCCCCCTTTGAAGGACCCGCATTTTGCGCGGGGTCTGGAATTGCAGCAGGCGGGGAAACTGGAGGCGGCCATCAAGGAGTATGAACTTTCCATCCAAGAGACTCCCCGCTTCCCGGTGCTGGCCAATCTCGGGGTCATTTATTCGCAACTGGGCCGTTATGCGGAAGCGGTTAATTATTACCAGCGGGCTCTGAAACTGGCTCCGGGCCAGCCTCGCCTGGTACTCAACCTTGGATTGGCCTATTACAAGATGGGGGACAATCGCAGTGCCATCCCGCAGTTCCAGCAAGTTCTTAAATCGGAACCCGGGAATCTGCAAGCCCGAACCTTGCTGGCGGATTGCTATTATCAATTGGGCCAGTACCAGCAAGTGATCGGCGAGTTGAAGGACATTTCCGGCCAGTTTCCCGGCAACCTCACCATTGCCTATTTGCTGGGTAATGCCTACGTATTAGAGGGTCAGATGGAGGAAGGGCAGAAGATGCTGGATCGAATCTTAAGCAAGGGCAATTCCGCCGAGGCGCACTTGATGATGGGGAGTATCTACGCGGCGATGTTCAAAAATGAAGAGGCCCTTGCTGAATTGCATGAATCGATTCGTCTGAATCCCCAACTCCCCCTGGCACACTCTAGTTTGGGAACCCAGTTGCTCCGCTCCAATGTTTTTGATATGAGTGAGGCCATTGGGGAGTTTCAAGCAGAACTAAAGATTAATCCCAACGATTTCAACGCGAATTTTTATGCGGGTTATTTGTACCGCCGGAACAAGGAATATGACAAGGCCTTGACGAGTTTGAGGAAAGCCGTCCAATTGCGTCCCAACGATGGCGGTGCCCTCCTTCAAATTTCCGTTGTCCACTACTTGAAAGGGGAATTGGATGAGGCGCAGCAGATCCTTGAGGGAGTTGTCAAAAGGGATCCTGATTACCTGGATGCCCATGTGAACTTAGCGCGAGTTTATTACCGGAAAAAAATGGTGGCGGAGGGGGAGCAGGAACAAAAAATTGCCGATGAATTGCGGACAAAACTACAGGAAATGGAAAAAGGCGGGAAAAAGACTGCCACACCCACCCAGCTGCCCGACAATGAGAAGCGCGCCATGGGGGCACCCTGAAGATGGAGATTCGATTTTATTCTTTAATTTTGCTGCTGTTTTTGGGAGGGAGTGGATGGACCTTGGAGGCCCAGACAAAATCCGCGCCCGCAGTTCCGGCATCCAAGAAGCCTGCGGCAGCCCGCACTCCAGCCATTTCCGAAGCTGATTTTGAGAAGCTGAAAACAGAAGCCCAGGCGCTGTTCCAGAGTGGAAACATTCCAGAGGCGTTGAGCCGGTATATCCAGCTTGTTAAATTACAGCCGGCCTGTGCTGAATGCTGGTGGTTTGTGGGAACCCTCAACTATGACCAGGAAAAATTCTCCGAGGCTGCCGCAGCCTTCTCTAAATATGTTGTCCTGGAACCGAAGATTGGCCCGGGCTGGGGTTTTTTGGGTTTGAGTGAATACCAAATAAGGCAATATGGACTTGCGCTGACTCATCTGGAAAAAGCTCGAAGTTTGGGCTTGGGGAACAATGTAGAATTGACAAACGCGGTGCGCTATCACCATGCCGTGCTGCTCAATCAGACGGGTAATTTTGAGGCGGCCCGCTTTCTTTTGATCAGGACCTATGCCGCCCAAGATAAGGAATCCCCGGCTGTTTTTTTGGCCCTCGGGATGGCGGACTTGCACATCGCCACTCCGATTCCGGGTTTGCCCTCCGAACAGCGTGAAATGGCGCTCCAATTCGGGAAAGCGGTTTTTCTCGGATATTCGGGGAAAGTTGCGGCAGCGGTTGATCTATTTGAAAAACTGGAAGTCCAGTATCGGGGCCAACCCAACGTTGCTTACGCTTACGGAGTGGCCCTTTCCGAGGGGCAGCGGCACGAAGAGGCGCTGAAGTATTTCCACCTAGAGCTGGAGCGGGATCCCCACCATGTTTCCGCCCTGCTGCAAATTGCCTGGATCCTGGTCATGAAGGCGCAATACGCTGAAGCGAAAAGTTACGTGCAAAAAGGACTGGCCAAAGAGCCGGAAAACTTCGCTGCCATCTACCTTAATGGCCGCATCCTCCTGGCTGAGCACAAAATTCCCGAAGCGATTTCTTTCCTGGAAAAAGCGGTCAAGCTGGATCCGGAGTCCGCCAACGCTTACTTCAGCCTTATGCAAGCTTACAGACGTGCCAACCGGATAGTGGATGCGGAAAAGGCACAGAAAAATTTCGAACGGCTGAATGCACAACAAATGCGCCAATCACCCGCCGAGCAGTTGATCCGGCAAGATGCTTCCACCGACAGTCGGCAGTCCGAAAAGTGATTCTTAGTGCCCATTTTATGCGGCTCAGTTTTCGGAGGAGCTACTCATGGCGTCGCATCCCTCATCACAAAATGATGAATGTTTTCAACTGGCTTTTCAACCACCGACCTGACGGCCTGAAAGGGGTGATTTCAGCCTTCTCCCCGCGCGGGGAGAAGGCATGAGATTGGAAACTCCGGTATATATAGTGCTGAGGCCTTCTCCCCGCGCGGGGAGAAGGCATTTAATCAATCAAAACCCTAGCCCTGCGTTAGCCTGAGTTTTGCCCAAAGAATTTTGACACTGCAGAGAAAGGCAATAGTATGCAATAAAAAGAGCATTTCCAGGCTGAAAGTCCGCCACGCGGCAAGACGCTTGGGATGCACGATAGCGGAGATGTCAGAAAATTGTCGGAAAAATTCAGCTGCGTTGACGAGGAGGGTGGATCGCCGATGTTTAACCTCCTCGTATAGTCGATACCGATTCCGATACCGATCCCGATACTGAACGAAGCAAAATGTCCTTGGCAGTTGCTTTTTTTGATTTAGAGGAGTCAATATGGGAAAAAATGAATTTTTAAAGAAAAACCTCATTTCGATCATGGGATGGACCATTGTTGCCGGTGCCCTTCTGTTGGGGACATGCCTTAGCCCAAAACTGATTGCCGCGGAGGCTGGTCAAGCCACCACAATGCGCGGCAACGCAGAGCTGGCTACACTCGAAGTCTCGGTCAAAGACAAGAAGGGGCAGCCGGTGAAGGATCTGAAGAAGGAAAATTTTGAGCTGTTCGTCAACGGCAAGCGCCAGGAGATTGTGACGTTTGATGCAGTTTCTGAAACCAGTGCCGCCCAGCCGGTTCCCACCATTGTGAAAGCCATAGATGAAGGGACTCAACGGGGCAAAGTCGTCATGATTCTCTTTGATGACCACTCCATAACGCTGCCGAAGATCAAAGTCACGCGTGACGCGGCCGCGACCTTTGTGAAAAGACACATGCGTCCACAAGACCAGTTTGCCGTGGCCGTTTATAGCAGGGATTTTAGCATCCTCCAGCCCTTCACACACGATTCTTCCAAGGTGCTGGCGGCCATTGCCAAGCCAGCCGCTTCCTTCGGTCAATCTGAACTGGGAGTTGGTTTTGCCGGACAAGAAGGCCAGCTCCTGGCCAAAAATATTGTCCTAAAGTTGACTGCGTTGGCCGCGGACCTGGGGGCCATCAAAGGGCGGAAGTCCGTGTTGTTCTTTACGGAGGATTTTGCCGTGATGGCGGAATCTGAAATGAACAGTCTCGTGGATACCGCCCGCCGCTCCAAAGTTTCCTTCTATACGCTGATTGCCACAAATGCCAGTGCCAGCGCCAGCAACCGGCTCAAACCTTCGATGAAATCGTCCCTGACGGCTAAAACCTTGCCGCCAGGCGGGAAGACGCCCGCTCAGTCCCCCTCTTTTTCCTTCCAACGGTTGGCACAGGCGGTGCTGCCCAACGTTAATTTCCTGAATACGGGTACGGCAACCTTGCTGTTGGCAGCCATGCCGCAGGCTCCCCCCCCGACGCCCGCTCATCCAACTGGACCCGAAGGCTCCGGCTCCGGGATCGCCGATCATAGCGCCCGGGATGATTTTGACAGGATTCCCCAAGCGAATGCCAGCGGACAATTGATGCAGGCAGTGGCCAAGGAGACTTATGGTGATGTAGTGAGGGAATCCAACGATCTCACCAAAGGGCTGGAAGGCTTCAATGTGGAATTAAGCAATTATTACGTGTTGGGGTATTTGCCAGCCAACCTGAAACCGGAAGACAAACTTTTGAAAGTGGAAGTCAAGAGCAACGTCAAGGACACAAAGCTTTTCTATGCACGGGGGACATTTCTTTCCCGTGAGAGCGGAAACTTGGAGATGACCGCCAACGAAAAAAAACTTTCCAGCCTCCTGACCGCCGAGGCCTCCGCCGACGGACTCCGGTTGGAAATGCAGCCGGTGGTTTTTTATGATTCTCCGCAACTGGCTAGAATTACCTTGTTTGGCCGGGTAAAATCAGAAGCTGCCGCATTCGGCGCGGGAAAACTTGAATTCATGGGGGCTGCTTTTGATGGAAATGGCAATATGGTGGGGCGTTTCAATGGCAGCAAACCAGTGGTGGATAATTCCACCGGAGCCAATGCAGCAAGGCCGGAAGATGTTTTTTATCAGAACCAGTTGTTGTTGAAGCCTGGAAAATACCAGGTGAAAATGGCTGTGGTTAATGAAGCTGGAAAATCCAGCAGCCAATCCATGCTCCTGGAAGTACCGGCTCTGACGGAGAATTCCCTGGGAGCCAGCAGCCTGGTAGTAAGTTACCGCGTGACCCCCCTGCCCGATCTAGTCAAGAACGTTCAGTTGCAGCTGCTGAATGAAACCAATCCAATGGCCTTCAAGGGCTATGAAATCACCCCTTCGGTGGACAATCGGGTGGATCGCAAATCCCCTCTGGCCGTTTTTTATAAAGTTTACAACCTCAAACCGGCCGGACTGGAACGGGTGCTGATAGCCAAGCCTAAATTGATTGATGAAAAGGGGCAGGCCCATGATCTTCCTCCCGTCAAGCTGACCCGGGTAGTGCAACCTTCAGGGCCAGGCCAGGTCACGTTGGGATTCAATTTCCCGGTCAGGGATCTGGAGGCTGGGAAATACCGGTTGTTGATCGAGACCGTTGACTCCGCCAGCAATCAATCGGCTACTTGCCAAACCAATGTAGAATTGCGGTAAGGCTCTCAAGTGGACAATTCGTGCGCGGTGTTTTCCCTAAACTGCCGCAAAGCGAAGGAGCTGCTCATGCCAGCGAGGCTGGCACAACAATGAAGATGAAAACGGGATGATGGAGGCGGCCTGCCCTCAGGCCGTCTGAGCAGGTTTGGCAAACTCAGACGGGGTGGGGGAACCTCGCCTCCATCCACGCTATTTTCTAGGGAGTCACCCATGCCAGCGCGGCTGGCACAACAAGATGATGAAAATTGGTTCGAGCACGGGCAAAAACTCTGGTAAACCATGCTGTTTTTTGCCCGTGGCACCCTCGTGTTATATCAACAACTTACAGCGATTTTCTGAGGAGTCCCGGGAGTTTCAACAATTTCCTTTTTCCTAAAAGCTACTTCCCGGCAGGGACTTGAGCTTGATAAATCCTAATTTGAGTAGTGCAGGCCTCTATCAAAGCTAGATTATTTTGCTGCCGGGCAAGCTCCAAACCATGGCGGGCAATTGCCAGGGCCTCAGGAAGGCGCCCCACAGTGGCATACGCGGCAGCCAGCGTGTATTGCCCTTCGGCAAATTGAGGAGCCAATTCCGACGCCTTTTCAAAATGGGAAATTGCCTGATCGAATTCCTTCTTCATGGCAAGCAATTTACCCAGGTTATAATGAAGTTCAGCGGATTGCGGCATTAGCTGCACGGCTTTTTCAAAATGGGGAATCGCCTGTTCAAAGCGGCCGCTCTCAGCCAGTAGACGTCCCAAAGCCCGCTGGAGTTCAACCGATTCGGGATTCACCTCCGCGGCTTTTTCCAAATGGGCAATCGCCTCCTTCCCCCGGCCCATCTCCATCAAGGCGAACCCCAGGTTGGCATGGATTTCCGCTGATTTTGGATTGAGGGCTAAAGCCTTTTCGAAATAGGGAATCGCCTTCCCTGCCTGTCCCGACTTGGCCAGGGCAATCCCCAGGTTGGTATTGGCTTCCATGTCTTCCGGATTGAAAGACAGGACATATTGACAATGGACTATGGCTTCTTCGGTGCGGCCTAAGTTGGCCAGAGCAGCCGCCAGATTAGAATGGTATTTCAGTTCCCGCGGATTTGCCTGGAGGGCCCTTTCAAAATGAGGCAAGGCTTCCTCCTGTTTGCCCTCGTGCACCAACAGGATTCCCAAATTGGACTCAGGCTCTCCATACTCCGGATCAATTGAAAGCGCCTTTTGGTATTGCACCATGGCCTCTGCCTGCTTTCCTAATGCCACTAATTCCACTCCCATATAATTGTAAACCCTGGCATCTTGAGGGTTCAGCTCCTGGGCTTTCTGCAACTCCTCCAGCGCCTTGGTATTCTGTCCTTTGTTAGCCAATTCCGCCGCATGGTCGAATAACTCGTAAAATCGGGTAGCTGGAGCATCAATACTCTGCAATCCATCAGGAGAAATGTTCACAAATTCGGGAATATTGACGGCACGGTTGGCAGCGGTGCTGTTTTCTATCAGAATCGGCGGGCTATCCATTCCATCTTCGTCCAAATGGGTCAGATACATTTGTGTATAAGGCGACCGGCTCTTCGAAGAAAATACCAGCCAATGGCCATTAGGGGAAAAACTATGCCAGGAATTCATGAGCGAAGTGTTGCAATTCATCCGGCGGGGTGTCCCCCCGCCAAAAGGCACAATATAAAGCTGGCTGTCCGGACGCATCAGCAAACCGTTATGGCATTGCACGAAAACTATCCACCGTCCATCGGGAGAAATTTTGGGGAAATTGTTGCTCATCCCGTTCTGGGACGCGCCCTCAATGAGCTCCGCCACTCCTCCCCGCCCTTCATTGAAGGGAATGCGGCAAAGGTCATACTGAATTTGAGGTTCCCGCGGATCATTGGCGTATTCCGGCATGATACCGTCCTTGGGATATGGGGAACGGGCCTCGGCCCGCGCAAAAACCAGATTTTTCCCATCAGGGCTCCAAACTCCCGTCGCCTGCACAAATTCTGGGTTGTCGGCTCCCGGCAGAGGCTGCAATTTTCCGGCGTCGCGGCTATACCACGCCAGAATTCCCCGCGTCGGATAAAACACTTGCAGAAAACGGTAATCCTTGAAATTGATTACAAAATATTTTCCTAGCAGGTCTTGCATATGCTCATGATTCTCCTGGCCAGGATCGTTAATCGTGGTTATCACCCGATTCCCGTCCGGCGAAACCTGTGACATGAATCCCACCCGCAATGCCCCGCCGAGCGGCCCACGATAAGTGCTCCATTTAATCACATCCTCATTGCCAATCGACATATGGGGCTTGACCGCGGCCAAGGCATACAAGCCCTTATCATTACTGGGGCCGTCCACATCCATGCCCAGCGTTTTGCCATCCAAGGAGAAGGAGTGACAATTGGCACAAGTATGCAGCCCCTCAACAAGTAACCGGCTGCGCCGTTCCGCCACATTGCGTAGTCTCCAGGCAATCAAGGGAAGGGCGCTGGGGGCCAACGGTTTGATAACCCCTTTTGCGGATTCCGACGGCATGAGCGGAACATCCCGAAAAAAGATGGGGGCGCCCACCGGATCGCTTGAGGTTTTGAAGGTCACCCAGCCCTGCGAGAGAGGCTGTTTCGAGTGGGGGGAGCTGAAACCGGCGATTTTAAGCGTAGCAGGCTGTTCCGTGGATTTCGCCTTGATTTTTGCCCATAGTTTTTCGTCCGGCAGCCACGTATGAGCAGAGGCCATTTCTGAAGTGAGGCTGGGAAGCTCGTTGGTGTCCGCGATACAGCGCTGGTCGATCTCGCCAATCTGCATTTTCTCGCCGGTCGATTCAATTTTGATTGGTCTGGAACCATGCTCAAATGACACTTCAATCTGCCAGACAGTGACATTCTCGTCCGGCCCGTGCCAAATAAAAGTGGGGGCTGAAATATCGGGTGGGAAAATTGAGCCAGCGGCCGGATAATCGATTATCAGGGTAGGCAATTGTATCTGCGACTTCGAGGCGGCGACGCCAAGGTCAGGAGTCGCCGCCACCCGGTCGGCTTCCAGAACCAGCGCGGTCACCCAAATTAATAAGGCTATTAATCCAATGCTTATGCGTTTCATAATCCTAATTTCCTTCTCCCTCCTTGTTAAGCCGTTGCTGCGTCCGATTTCCTCTCACTTCTAAGAAAACGACTCCGGCGGCAGGACGCCGCCGCTACAACTGAGCGATCCAAACTGTAGCGGTCCACTATGGCGGATCCCATCGCCGCAGTCTTTTTTGGAGAAAAAACTCCATTAGGAGTGGGTGGCTATTAATTACACCGGTTCGGCAGAGGGTTATTTTTTTGCGGGCTCAGCGATTTTCAGGACCTGGTCTGGCTTAAGGTTCTCGAGGAGTTGTTTGATGCCACTGGGCCACAGGAGTTCCAAAGATTTGATGGTGGTTTCCTTTCCCAGACCGAAATGCGCTCGCACATCACTGGATGACATGAATCCGACGCTGGTGGTGATGTGATTATAGAGAGTCCGGCCTGAGCCGAGGGTTAGTTTTAGCCGGGTGCCGATCCCATCGCGGTTGCTCGAGCGGCCCGTGGTTTCAACCATCAGCCAGTGATTGCCGTTCCCGCCGGAATTCAGCATAATCCGGGGCTTTTCGTTGAGCGAAGTAACCACCAGATCCAGGAAACCATCCCCATTCAAATCTCCAATGGCTGAACCCCGCTGGTAACCCATGTGCAAGAAATCATCCCCCATCTTCGCGGAAACGTCGAGGAAACTCTGCCCATCGATGTTTTCCCACATCGTGTCGTGCTGTTTGGAGTTGGGCTCGAAGTAGTCGACGTCGCCGTTGGAGGAGTAAATGTCTTTCCAGCCGTCGTTGTTGTAGTCGATGAAGGCGTTGCTCCAGCCGGAAAATTTCTGGCTTAGTTTGTCGACCTTTGTGGTGGGGGAAACGTACCGGAAAATATCCGCCCCCTCGTTGCGAAAGAGCCCGAAAATTTGCCCCTGCAAATTGCTGTAAAAAACATCCACCCAGCCGTCATTGTCGTAATCCTTCACATCGCAACCCATCCCTGAGACGGTGTTTCCTTCATCGTTGTAAGCCACACCGTAAAGCAGCCCCATCTCTTTGAAGGTGCCGTTTTTCTGGTTAACATAGAGGAAATTTCTCTCGGTGTCGTTGGCCACAAAGATGTCCATGAAGCCGTCCTTGTTGACGTCGGCAATGCCAATCCCCATGCCTTTCCCGGGCACACCGGAAAAGCCGGCTTTGGCTGAAACGTCCTCAAATTTTCCGTGGCCCAGGTTGTGGTAAAGAGTGTGCGGGACGCTCTTATAGGTCCGTGGGTGGCAGTAAGTATCCTGTTCCAATGCCCTCATGCCACACCGGCGGTCCGCTTGAGGGCTCCAATAAGTGTACTGAGAGACCACTAGATCCAGCAGGCCATCGTTGTCGTAGTCCACCCAGGCGGCGCAAACACTAAGCAAATCAATGGGCTTCAGGTCCAGCCCGGAACCGGCGGTAACATTGATGAAGGTGCCATTCCCATTGTTATGATACAAGGCATTGGCCCCGGCATTGCAGATAAACAGGTCCATATAGCCGTCATTATCATAATCGCCAACAGCCACTCCGAAGCAGAAATCCAATTCAGCTCCAGATAGTCCTGCCTTGACGGTGACATCCTCAAAAGTCCCATCCCCCTTGTTGCGGAGCAGACAATTATGGAAAGAAGAGTCCGTTTTTTTTAACTCAGGCAGCTTGGCGCCATTGGCGAAGAAAATATCCGGCAGGCCGTCTTTGTCATAGTCGAAGATGGCAATCCCGCCGCACATCGGTTGCGGGAAATATTTCCGGCCGGTAAAGTTGTTATTCGTGGTGTAGCTGAAAGCAGATTTCCCCGCGATATTTACAAACTGGATGCCATTGGCCTCCGCCGTTTCTTCCCGACCGCTGGAGAATTGTGCGCCGGAATACAATAGGAGTGACACTAACAGGGAAACTTTCAGGTAGCGGCGGGATAACTGCCGGGCCAGCTTAAAGACATTTTTTTTGAGGGGAGTGATTCTCACAACCATAGTTAGGATAAGCTCCAGAGGCGGCCTGACCATTTCGAGATTGTTTGGAAAAGAATCGGGATAGAGAATCCGAAGAAGAGATGACATCTCAAGATATCCTGGATGGCATTAGAGATCGAATTCACAATTCCTTGTCCCCCGAACCATACTCCAACCTCAGGGTACCCCATTATAAGGGAATGGCCTAGGCTATTCAACTTCAGAGAAGGCGGAATGGTGATTCCGCACCAAAACGGCGGAATCGCTGCAGCAACGCGGATTTTCTTGCCGGGTGCTGGACTCTTTCGATATGATGAGAAGGCTTTTGTATGGCTAGTATCCATGCTGGGAATCCCAACCGGCTTGCCCGAGGTTGCTGGAACGGGAATATTGTTGTAGTCCGAAGTGCGATTGTAGCGCGCAAAATGGCTCGTTATGACATGGAAAACAGCAAGTGGTTGTGTGGTATCGTGCCTCCTTCTTTCCATTTGTGGCCTGACGCAGAGGAATATGGCCTCTCAGAGTTCTAGCGGAAAGGCCCCCCTAAAACAATCTCCTTCTTCTCCCAAGACTCCTCCCAAGCCGGTTTCTGAAGAGGAATTTAATCGGCTTAAGCAGAAAGCCGAGATTGCCCGGGAAACCGAGAAAATTCCCGAGGCGATTGGGCTGTACCAACAACTGGTATCCCTACGGCCCCAATGGGCGGAGGGCTGGTGGTATCTAGGAACCATGTTCTATGAGGTTGATCGATATGCTGAGGCCTCAGGAGCCCTTGCGAAGTTGACGATACTGCTGCCGCAGAGTGGCCCTGGGTGGGCTATGTTAGGGCTTTGTGAATACAACCTCCGGCAGTGGGCTTCTTCAAGCCAGCATATTGGAAAAGCCTTGCAGCTGGGAGTTGGCGGCAACCCAGATTTGGCTCGGGTTGTCCGGTATCACCAGGCCCTATTGTTGATTCGCGGGAGGCAGTTTGAAGAAGCCCAACTACTTTTGAAAACCTTTTGTCTTGAAGACCGCCAGGACAAGCCCGTGTTGGAAGCCTTTGGCCTTGCGACCCTGCGTATTCCCCAAGAGGCGGAAACACTCTCTGAGGAAGACCGGGATATGGTGCTGCAATTTGGCAGAGCCGCTTTCCTGGAGGGGCAACGAAAGAGTGACGAGGCCTTTGAACTTTATCAAAGCCTGGAGCAGAAATACCGGGGCCAGCCTAATGTTGCCTATGCCTTCGGGGCGGCGCTGCTCTTGCGAAAGGAACCGGGGAAGGCCGTCCCCTATTTTCAGCAGGAATTGGCACGCGATCCGAAACATTTCCCTGCCCAATTGCAGCTTGGAATCCTGGCCATGGCCGAAGGAAAATTCGAAGAAGCCGCGGAGTTCGCGCGAAAAGCGGTGGAAATCGATCCGAAGCATTTCACGGGGCATTTTGCCTTGGGCCGGGTTTACCTATATCAAAACGACCTGGAAAATGCCATTCGTGAATTGGAAAAAACCACGACCCTGGCTCCGGATTTTCCGGCGGCTTTTTATTCCCTGTCGCAAGCTTATCAAAGGGCAAAGCGTCCCAAAGAATCCGAACGCGCTCGGGCTGAATTCATGCGTCTGGAAGCCATCCGCAAAAAGAGAGAAGGCGGAACACCCTCTCTCGAGTCCAAAGGCGAGGTCTCAACGGCGGTCTCTCCCTCCCAATAATGGGCCTTTTGCCGGGAGGACCCCGTGCCTCTCTGCCTCACCTACAGTTCAAGCCGGGATGATACAGCCTTCGCCATTGTAAAACCATTGGCTCCGGCAGGAAACCTCCGCCGGAGCCGCCATAAATGGCTATGCCCGGATTTCCTGATCTTTGTACTGGAGTTGGTAGAGCTTGTAGTAGAGCCCTTTTTGGGCGAGGAGTTCCTGATGTGTCCCCATTTCGCGGACGCGGCCTTTGTGCATCACGAGGATGCGGTCGGCGTTTTGAATGGTGGATAGGCGGTGAGCAATGATAATGGAAGTCCGTCCTTTCATCAGGCGGGTAATGGCATCGCGGATCTTCAGCTCCGTATCGGTATCTACGCTGGAGGTTGCCTCATCTAGCACCAAGTTGCGCGGGTCGTGCGCCAAAGCCCGGGCAAAAGCGATCAATTGCTTCTGGCCCGTGGACAGAGTGCTGCCCCGCTCCTTCACCTCCTCCGCATACCCATTGGGCATTTCTTGAATGAATTCGTCCAAATTGGCGTCGCGGGCTGCCTGGACGACCATTTCAGGCGCAATCCAAGGGGTACCCAGCTGGATGTTGCTTGAGATGGTTCCCGAAAAAAGGAATACATCCTGCAGTACAAATCCAAAGGCCCGCCGTAGTTGCTCCAATTCGAGGAGGCGAATGTCATGGCCATCGAGAAGGATCTGCCCTTGTTGGATCTCATAAAATCGCATCAACAGGCTAGTCAGCGTCGTTTTGCCCGCCCCGGTATGTCCTACTATTGCCAAGGACTCCCCGGGGGAAACCTTGAAAGAGACATCCTTCAAAATCCAATCCCACTGCAGCTCTTCGGATGTTTCCAGGGAGACTGAGCCGGAGGCGGGATGTTCTGCCGGCTTAAGCTTGTTGTAGGCAAACCAGACATTTTTGAATTCTATTTCTCCCCGTATTTCGGACAATCGGACGGGCTGCGATGGAGATTGAATTTCTACGGGCGTATCCAATAATTTGAAAACTCTTTCAGAACTGGCCATGGCAGCTTGCAGGATATTGTACTTCTCGCTCAAGTCTGCAATGGGCCGGAAAAATCGCTCGGAGTATTGAATAAAAGCCACTAGGGCGCCAAAGGTGAGCTCATGCCGCAACACCTGTCCGCCGCCATACCAAAGAATCAAGGCAATGGCCAAAGCGCTCACTACTTCCACCGCGGGATAGAACAGGGAATATGCCATGACCGAATCCAAGTTGGCTTTGAGATGGACCCGGTTGATCTCGTCAAAACGGCGAAGACTTCTGGATTCGTGATTGAAGAGTTGCACTACCGGCATTCCGGATATGTGTTCCTGCAAAAATGCATTGATCTGAGCTATGGCGGTCCTGACGCGGCGGTAGGAGTCCCTTGCTTTGATTTTAAAGAGAATGGTAATGACAAAGATTAGCGGGATTACCGACATGGCCAACAATGCCAGCTTCCAGTTCAAGTATAATATGGCTCCCAAGATTCCCAATAGGACGAGGATGTCCCCGAGCAGTGTGACGACGCCAGAAGTGAACATTTCATTGAGAACGTCGACATCAGTAGTGACCCGCGTCATCAAACGTCCCACCGGATTCCGGTCATAAAATGCCAGCGGCAGTTTCTGCAAATGCACAAAAATCTGCATCCGCAAATCAAACATGATCTGCTGGCCGGTGAGCTGCAACAGGTAAGTCTGAATATATCCCAAGAGAAAACCCAAAATAATGATCCCAAGATATAAGGCTGCAATCCAATTTAAGCCGCGGACGTCATGGTTGCGGATATACCGATCGATCCCTTCCTTGGTGATGATGGGTCCAGCCACCTGCAGCAAAGAGACTGCGATGATAATCAAAATGGATGCATAGATGCGCATCTGGTATGGGCTGAGATATCCCAAGAGCCTGCGCATTAGCACCCAATCATAAGCTTTTCCCAAGGCTTCTTCTTCGTGATGCATATCTCCGTCACATGGCAAAACAAATTTGACAAACGGCTGTCAGCTTTCAGTAATCTGCATTCAAGGCTCCGGAACCATGAAGGCAGAAGGCTGAAATTCGTCTCAAGCTTCCGTCAGTTCCTCTTCTAGAAGTTGCTTCTGATACAGTTCGGCATAATAACCGCCCTCCTGCAGCAGTTCCTCGTGTGTTCCCCGTTCAACAATGCTTCCACCCTGCAACACCACAATTTGATCGGCAAATCGCACCGTGGAAACCCGATGGCTGATCAAGATCGAAGTGCGGCCTCCCAACACGGTTTTCAATGCCTGAAGGATTCGCTCTTCCGTAACCGTGTCGACACTGGAAAGCGCGCAATCCATGATGAGCAGCCGGGGATCGCGAATCAAGGCTCGGGCAATCGCAGTCCGCTGTTGTTGGCCGCCGGAAAGGGTGATTCCCCGTTCTCCGATCAGGGTATCGAATCCTTTAGGAAAGTCCGCCACATCTTGCAACAATTGCGCACGGGATGCCGCATCTTGGATTGCTCCCTCAGAAGTGTTCTCGACTCCAAAAGCGATATTTTCCCGTAAGGTCTGGCTGAAGAGAAAAGTCTCTTGCGGCACGTATCCGATGCTGCGCCGCAATTGAGCCAGAGGATAATCGCGCAGGGGACGGCCATCCAAAAGGATCTCCCCGGTGGTGTAGTTGTACAGACGGGGCAGCAGATTCACGAGAGAGGTTTTGCCGGAACCGGTCTCACCCACAATGGCAAAGGTGGAACCCGCGGGAATTTTTAGATTAATATTGTTCAATACCGGGACACCGTTGTAAGAAAACGCAAGTTGCCGGAATTCCAAATCTCCCCGCAGAAGCAAAGGTGAAGAAGTACTGGTGAATTGCATACCCTCGGGCTGGGCGCCATTATTGTCGAGGATTTCCGAGCGAGCTTCGAAAATTTGGCTGATGCGCCCCAGAGAAGCCGTGCCGCGTTCAACAATGTTGACCACCCACCCCAAAGCAATCATTGGCCAAGAGAGCATGCCCAGATAGGCGTTAAACGCGACAAAATCACCGAGCGTCATACGGCCGGCCATCACCTCCCGCCCTCCATACCAAAGAACAAATACGCTGCCGAGCCCCAACAGCGCTCCCAGCAGCGGGAAGAAAGATCCCCAAAGACGAATCAGCTTGAGATTCTTGTGAATATAATCCCGATTCAATTCCTGAAATTGCTCAATTTCACTGGATTCCTGAACGTAGGAACGAATGACTCTCACTCCGGAAAGATTTTCCTGTACTCGGGCGCTGATCTCGGAAAAAGATTCCTGGACCTTTTCAAAACGATCATGGATGAGTGTTCCAAATTTGTTGACCGCAAGGGAGACCAGCGGGATGATAATCAGGGCAAAAAGAGTGAGGCGCCAGCTGATGCGAAACATCAAAACCAACACCACACTCATCCGGAGGATGGTGTTCGCGGAATACATGATGCCTGGGCCGAGAAGCATCCGGACGGCATTCATGTCATTGGTGGCGCGCGACATCAGGTCCCCCGTTTTGTGTTGCTGATAATAGCGGCGGGAGAGGCCCAGGAAATGGGCAAAAAGGTCGTTGCGCAAATCGTATTCGAGATAACGGCTGATTCCGATCAGGATCTTCCGCATCAAAAAAAGGAAAATTGCCTCCAGCAACGAAAACACCATAATCCAGGCGGCGTAAAATAATAGCCGGTCCTGGGTCAAACGCACGGCGAGGGAATCAATTGCATATTTCAGGAAGAGCGGGGAGATGCTGGCGGCCAAGTTGGAGAGCGAGACGCACACGACGCCAATGATCAATTTCGTCTTATAGCGAAGCAGGTATTCCTTGAGTCTCTTCAGTCCTTCAATTTTCTTCATAATATCCCGTCTTGCTGTTTCAGCATCAAGTCTCAATATACCAGAGCTGCCCCGAAAACCCAACGTGAAGCTCGGAAGGCATGGTGTCTTGTGGGTCGCCGGCTTAAGCGTGGAAATCGACAAAGGAAATTGTTGAAGTGTGGTAGAATTTTTGTATTCGAAGGCTCAGAGACTAGGTGTGATTTTCTGTAGTAAATATGTCTTGTATTATTGTGGTTTGCCGATTTAGCCACTAAAAGCCAGACTCAATTGTCGCCAGCCGCGGGGACTCAAAAAAAACCGACGGGACCTCTTCCCGCCATTCAAGGCCATCTTTAGCGGGAAGGTAACCTTTGCCTTGGTATCAACGACCTTTGCCGTTTATTTCAGTAGCTCGGTCTAAACCCGCCGCTTCCTCCAGGGTTGAAGGCCGGAGACTTTATAGGACTGGAGAGGACTGCCATGGCAAGTTCGGAAGGAATCCTCCGCTTCGAGCGTAATTTTCTTGCTGGAATTTTGGAAACCACGGCGGCTTTTATCATTGTCTTGGATCCTGGCGGCAGAATACTGCGTCTGAACCGCGCCGTAGAAAAGCTGACGGGCTACACCATTCTGGAAAGTGTCGGAGTTTTTATTTGGGAGAAGTTCCTTCCACCAGAGGAAGTTCAGGACTTCGCTCAAGTTGTGCGGAGTCACAACCCCGCCGATTTTCCGTTCGAGTTTCAGAGCCGCCTAAAAACCAGAGAGGACAGTCTACTCTGGGTGTATTGGTCTTGTACCGCCATCCTCAGCGATCTGGGGGAAATTGATTTCATCATTAACACGGGAATCGATATTACGGCATTAAAAAAGGCGGAGTCCGAACGGGAACATCTAATTCAGGAGTTGCAGCAGGCTTTGAAAAAGGTAAAAACCCTTCGGGGATTGCTGCCCATCTGCGCCAGCTGCAAAAAAATCCGGGATGACCAGGGCTATTGGCAGGTGGTGGATGATTACATCCGCCAGCATTCATTGGCTGAGTTCAGTCATGGGCTTTGTCCGGCGTGCGCACAAAAATTATATCCGGAGTACTATCAAAAAGCCGGTTTGTAGAGATTTTGGCGCGGAGTAAAATGAATCATTTCCCCTGACCCGCGGCCTTGGCTTCATAGGCTGCAATTCTGGCGCTCAGCACAGCGGCAAGATCTCTGTCGTTCTGCTGTTTGGCCAGGTAAAGGGCTTGGCGTTCAGTTTGGGCAGCCTCAAGAAAACGGCCAGTCTCGAAGTACATGGCGGACAGCATATCGAGAATTTGAGGATCGCGCTTGTCAGATAAGAAAGCTGCCTGTTCAAAATGAGGGACTGCCTCCAAAAACCTTCGCTGGGCCGCAAATAGGCGGCCGAGGTTGTATTGATATTCGATGGATTTAGGATTGGTGGCCACGGCTTTTTCGAGATGAGAGACCCCTTCATCTAACGATCCTTTTTTGGCCAAAGCAATGCCGAGGCTGTTCTGAGCCTCAGAATATTCGGGATCAATTTCGATCGCTTTTTTGAAATGCTCGATTGCCGCCTCACTTTGTCCTTTTTCCGCCAAGGCGAGTCCCAGGTTGTTATGGGCATTTGCATTATTGGCTTTGACCACTAGCGCCTTTTTGAAATTTTCGATGGCTTCATCCAGTTTCCCCTTGTCTGCTAGCAGTACTCCAAGGTTGGTCAGTGCCATGGAATTTTCAGAATTGTATTCCAAGCTTTTTTGATACTGGACAATCGCTTCGTCGAATTGGCCGGCAGTATGAAGACAGGATGCAAGGTTATAATGGGCCTTGGGATCTTCAGGATCCATCTCCAATGCCTTCTTCCACTGCTCAATAGCGGGGACATATTGATTCTTTCCCATCAGTTCCGCGGCGGCATTGTATTGCCTGAAATAATCTTCAACCGGAGTATCGATTCTGGTCATGCCGTCCGGAGGGAGATTGATAAACTCTGGAATATTGACGCCGCGGTTGGCTGCGGTGGCGTTTTCAATCAAAATTGCCGGACTGTCATTCCCATCTTTGTCAATGTGTGTCAAATACATCTGCGTGTAAAGAGACCTCCCTTTGGAAGAAAACACCAGCCATCGGCCATTGGGGGAAAAACTATGCCAGGAATTCATGCGAGGGGTATTGCAATTCAATCGCCTCGCTTTACCTCCTTTGAATGGGACAATATAAAGCTGGCTGTCAGGCCGCATGAGTAGACCGTTCTTATTTTGTACAAAAACAATCCAACGGCCATCCGGCGAAATCTTCGGAAAGTTGTTGCTCATTCCGTTTTGAACAGCTCCCTCGACGGGTTCCGCCTTGCCGCCTTTTCCGCCGTTAAAGGGAATCCGGTAAAGGTCATACTGGATTTGAGTCTCATTGGGGTCGTTGGCAAATCGAGCCACTGGTTGGCCCTCCGGATAGGGTTCTCTGGCTTCAGCGCGAGAGAAGACCAGGTATTTGCCGTCAGGGCTCCAAAAGGCGCAAGCCTGGACGTACCGCGGATCATCGGCCCCCGGCAGAGGAGTAAGCTTGCCCGTCTCCCGGTTGTACCATCCTAAGACTCCTTTGGTGGGATAGAACACCTGCCCAAAGCCATAATCTTTATAAAAGCCGTTGAAGAATCTGTCTGCGAATTTTTTCATGCGCGCGCCTGGATACTCAATCGAGTTCACCACATACTTTCCGTCGGGCGAAATCTGCGACATGAAACCATAACGCTTGGTGGCCGGTTCTTCGGCGAATGAACTCCACTTGATTACATTTTCATTGCGGATCGCAGTCACTTTTTGGAGTGGGACAATGGCATAAAGCCCTTTGTCGTTTTGAGGACCATCCACATCCAACCCAAGGGTCTTTCCATCGCTAGAAGCCGAGTGGCAGTTGGCGCAGGTAGGAAGGCCCTGCATCATGAGCTTGCTTTTCTCTTGGTTAATATAGCGTAAACGCCAGGCAATCAGTGGAATCGCATCCGCCGGCAAGGGCATGATTATTCCCTTTTCACCGACGGGCACGGAAATCAGGGGGACATCCCGGAAGAAAATTGGCGCATTGGCCGGATCTTTGGAAGTCTGAACCGAGAATTGCCCCCTCGAAACTGCCAGCTCCATTTTTTCATCGCGAAACCCCGTGAAAGTGATCGTGGCCTTTCGCTCGGATGAATGCTTTTTTATGGCCTCCCATGTTTCGGCATCCGGCTTCCAAGAATGTCCCGCAGCTTCATTCGGGGTCAGCGCAGGTGGCACCGCTCCTGCTTTGGCACAAAGCGGGTCGATTTCACCAATCGGCAAACGCTCACCCCGCGATTGCACTCTCAGGCTCGCAGAGCGGTCGGAAAAGGACACTTCGATCCGCCATATTTTTGAGGATTCGTCGGCATCGCGCCACAAGAAGGTAGGAGCGGCAATGTCCGGAGGGAAAATAGATCCTTCGGCAGGATAGTCGACCGTGATTGAAGCAAGCTTCTCCCTTTGCGGCTGAACTGCCATGGAGGATTCCTGATCGGCGACAATCCGCCCGTCCAGGGAAGCTACGAGCAGAGCGGCTCCTGTCATGATGATTAAAAAAAAAGCAACCTTCTTCACCTTGCCTCCGCATCCGCGCACAGTGCGTGCCGCCAGAATAATGATTCATTACTTCTACACCACTAAACAACGGCAGTCAATAGCCATGGGAAGTGAAGTTCGGGGGATTGAAATATGCCGGCCTGGAGGAGAGGGTCTGTTCACGGGCGCTAGACCGGAGACGCTCAATAGGAAGCGAACTTGCAGAATTGAACCCGACAACAAAAAGCACCATCCACGGCGCCATGGCGTATCAGTGGCACCCTGTGAGAATCAAATTAAGCTTAGATTCAAGCGCAAACCCTCTCATTAGTGCCGCGTCTTTAAGGCAAGGTGCGCAGGATCTGCTTTTTGCCAGTCTGGTCAATCTCAAAAGCCACAGCATCGTGGAGGCTGCTTTCGGCTCCCCGCACCCGCGCCAGTGCTTTGTAGTAATCGAAATAAGGGTATGAAGAAATCCCTCCCCGGATAAACTCATATTGTTTGACACTTTTTTCCCAGGTTTCGAGGTCCGCCGCCACATCGATGTAAGTGTAAGGGGAGAATCCTTCTTTGTCTTCCCAGTTTTCGGCCAGAAGGATCCGCTGTATTCCCGAATATGGCTCATGCCCTGTGTTGACGGCGGGCAGTGCGGCGAGCAACTCGGCATTCTGCACCAGCCGAAATGTGGCGCTATGATCTTTATGAATGCTATTCTTCCAGTGAGTGATTAGAATCGTCGGCTTTACTTGGCGGATGACGTCGGCGACATAACGGCTGGCTTCTTCGTTGTCAGGGAGTTCTCCGTCTTTGTAAGGGCCGTAAATCACTTCGGCGCCCAACGCTTGGGCCGCCGCCGCGGCCTCGCGCCTTTTTTGCTCACCGTATACCGCGGGGGATAGCCGCGGATTTCCTCCTTCGCCGAGCGTCAGATGAAGCAACACCACTCTGCCCCCTTGTCGGATGAAGCCAGCAAGCACAGCGCCGCAACTGATCTCCATGTCGCCGCAATGGGCACCCACGGCCAAGATGATACGCCGGTTTTGTGGAGTGGGAGATGCGGATGGTTCGCCTTGCCATACAGCACCTTCCAACAGCAGTACGAGTGAGAGCAGCGCAATATAAATCTTCATGACACCCTCTTCTTCCTCAAATAAAAAGCCACGGATTAAGCCATAGACACAGAGGCATTCATGCTAACCGAAGTTGGCATATTTTTCATCCGTGTTTATTCGCTTCTTCCGCGGCTATCGCAAACCGTCGCCAGAGAAGGCATTTAGGCTAGATATTGTGCAGCCTCCGGCAGCATCTAAGCCCCAGCTCAGGCTTCCTTTGGCGGCAAAAGCCGGCAATTGTGTTTCCAGTCTTGAAGCACCTGGGATGTTAATCCTCAGGGACGGGAACCAAGCCGCATCAGTCGTAATATTCAAGGCCCAGGTGTGTGATCAACTCTTCACCCCGCAGGTAACGGAGAGTGTTCTTCAGCTTCATCAGCTGAATGAAGATGTCGTGCTCCGGATAAACCGTGGAGGCACACTGGGGGCTCTTGAAATAAAAGGAGAGCCATTCCTGAATGCCGTACATTTTGACCCGCCGGGCCAGGTCGAGGAAAAGCACCAGATCGAGGCAGAGTGGCGCAGCCAGAATGCTATCGCGGCAAAGGAAGTTCACCTTGATTTGCATCGGATATCCAAGCCAGCCAAAGATGTCGATGTTGTCCCAGCCTTCCTTGTTATCGCCACGCGGGGGATAGTAATTGATTCGCACGATGTGTTTGAAATTCCCGTAGAGATCCGGATAAACTTCCGGTTGAAGGATATGTTCGAGCACGGAGAGCTTGGACTCTTCCTTCGTTTTAAAATTGGCGGGTTCAGCCAGGACTTCGCCATCGCGATTTCCCAGAATATTGGTGGAGAACCAGCCATTCAAGCCGAGCAGGCGAGATTTCAGCCCGGGTGCGATCAGGGTCTTCATGAAGGTCTGGCCGGTTTTGAAATCCTTGCCACAAATGGGAGCCCGGTTTTTGCGGGCCAGATCCACCAGGGCCGGAATATCGGCGGAGAGATTCGGCGCCCCATTGGCATAGGGAATTCCCATGGAAATGGCCGCGTAGGCGTAAATCATGCTGGGGCTGATGTTGGGATCGCTCTTCTTCAACCCCTCTTCAAATTTTTCAATGGTGGAGTGAACCGGGCCGGGCTGCATGAAAATCTCCGTGCTGCCACACCAGAGCATGACCAGGCGATCCAGCTTTTTAGTTTTCTTGAAATTTTGTATGTCTTCAATCAACTGCAGGGCCAGTTCGTATTTGTTTTTTCCTTTTTTGACTTGGGTGCCAGTGAGCCGTTTGGCGTATCTCTTTTCGAATACGGCTTTCCAAGGCTTCAGGGATTCCATCTCCGGACGAACCTGATCAAGCAGCTCTTTTTCGAGCACCCCCGAACGGGTGGCGGTTTCATGGCAATTTTCACCGTGGAGATCCCATCCGCCAAAGACAAGATCGTTCAATGAAGCCAGGGGAACAAAATCTCTGATCAGGGGAACTCGCTTTTCCGTCCGCTTGCCCAAACGGATGGTTCCCATTTGAGTCAGGGAGCCGAAGGGCTGGGCCACTCCTTTCTTCACGGCTTCCACGCCCGCTATAAAGGTGGTGGCCACCGCTCCCATGCCGGGCAGCAGCACGCCCAGTTTTCCTTTGGGCTCGGCAATCTTGGCGCCTTTTTTAATCATGGTCGAACTCCTCGCTTAGGGTTTGGTCCGGAGCAGAGGTCCGCGGGCCAGACCGGAATTAGATGAGGGGAGTATAATGCAATAAAAACAAATTGTCACATATAATCAATTATGCATAAAAGCAATTTTACTTTAATATGCATTTATATGCATATATGCTAATCGCCAGGCTTATCTCCCCAGAGAGTCTCGCGGGGCTGGGTTCAGCTTGCGCGCTCGCCGGGCGGTCGCTTCTTTCGCGTCGTGAAAGCTCCGTGGAAAGAAGCAAGGATTCAAATCCGCGTGTAGCGGAAACATTGAATCAGATGGTCATTGACTAGGCCGGCGGCCTGCATAAAGGCGTAACAAATGGTGGAACCGGCAAATTTAAAACCGCGCTGGACCAAGTCGTGGCTGAGTGCGTCCGATTCCGCCGTGCGGGCTGGAACATCTTTCAATTCGTTCCAAGCGTTTTGGATGGTTTTTCCCCCCACAAATCGCCAAACATAACGATCGAAGCTTCCGAATTCTGCTTGAATGCCGAGAAAGGCACGGGCATTCGTTGCCACAGCCGCGATTTTTAATCGATTCCGGACGATGGCTGGATTGAGAAGAAGCGCTTCGAGACGCGCGGGGGAATAACGGGCAATTTTGCCGGCTTCAAATTGATCGAATGCCTGGCGGAAGGCCTCCCTCTTCCTCAGAATGATTTCCCAACTCAAACCAGCTTGAAATGCATCTAACATCAAAAACTCAAAGAGGCGCCCGTCATCGTGCAGGGGGATTCCCCATTCAAGGTCGTGATATTCGATCATCGCTTTGCTTTTAGCCCATTCGCATCGGTTCACATCAGTCCCCTTTCTCTCCCGTCAACCATGACGGATATGCATCGATGCGAGCGCATCGCTTGTTCGAGAGCCGCGGATTAAGCGTGTTCATTAGGGAGCTCAGTGGAAGGTTTAGTTTTCCTGGCCCGAGTTAAGATTAACAAATTTTTGCAAGACTTGCCGCGGCGGGCCTATCAGTCCGCCGCGGAAGTTCTAGAAAGGAAGTTGTGGTAAGAAAAATCGGGGTGGGACCTGCTTTCGTCTTTTAGACGCGGAGGGCCATCCGTCCCGCGGACAGCGCATTGGTGGGTTTTTTCATAGAGTCACCCCCTCACCGTACTCAAGTGGTGAGATGTGGCCTTCCTCAAAGAGGACTTCGCCCGTTTGAGCAAAAACCAACGGAGTAAATGGGAATCGCTTTGCATAGAGGACTGCCTCTGCCAACGATGAACAAAAATTCAGCAAATAGATGGATTCACGCTTCAGTGCCCAGATTGTGATCGGAAAGATTGTCTTTCGCATGGCCTAATCCCTTCATCCATTCTATTTGTCGGGAAATTCCTTTAAATGCCCTCGGTTTCGGATTTCATTCACTTCTATCGGCATTTAAAAATGTATTATTACATATTTTTTTATATTTTATGCTATTTTAATTTTTTTTATCATAATAAATAGACATTTCCAGGGGGATCAGCTGATGTCGGATTTCAGAACTTGTTGCGCTGGAAGAGATTATGACAGGTCCCTCTTATGCGATTCCCAAAACTGTTTTGTAACAAACGTCCAAAAAGAGTGATTAGTGGAAGAAAATCATCTCATTATCTTTCCTGACCATTGGAATCGTGATAAAAGTGAATGGAAGTTGGCGCGGGAGGTGAGCTGAAATTCCCGAGGATAACAGTTTGGAGAAGCCTTCTTTGCTGTTTCTGTAAAAAGAGCGGACCTTTGGTGCGGATGACCTTACTTCTTTACTTCTTTTCGCATGTATCTTTGTGATGGAGAATTATCCAGGGGAGCCAGCTTCCGATGGATGCTGAGATTATCCGATTTCAAAAAAGGGGATTAGTTGGATCTGTGTTTATTAAGACGCACCCCTGGTGGATTTGCAATGATGGCCGTGGGCTGAGAATTCTCTGGAAACAGCCAGTTGATTGAGGACTGTAATCTCCTCACTTTCAATTTGGTTCAATCCAATTCCACAGGCGATGGACATTTATTATTGAAAGGGATTTTTCAATCGCGCAAAATGCACAATTATTTCTCGTGGCTAAAAACCGCAGCTGTTATTCTTTTGCCTCTCTTAATTTCCGGGAACGACCAGGCAAAATCGGGGGAGTTCAATCTCCAGGCGGAACGGCAATTTCGAGCGGATCGTGAGAAGTGGATGCAATCCGCCAACAGCCCTCTGGCGTTGGCTGGTCTATACTGGCTGCGAGATGGCGCCAACTCATTTGGAACTGGCGGCCAGAACCTGATTGTCCTGCCCGCGGGGACCGCCCCGGAACAGGTTGGACAATTCATCAAGCAAGGGAAAGAAGTCACGCTCCAAGTCGGATCATCTGAGGCGAAGGTGACAATCAAGGGAATGCGGGTCACAAACCATTCACTGCGCACGGATACCCGTGGAGGTTCCGCCGATTTATTGGAGATGGGGGATTTGCGAATGAAGATTATCCAGCGTGGAAATCGCCTTGGCGTGCGCTTGATCAATTTGAAAAATCCCCCCTTGAGGTCGTTCTTGCACCTTTCTTTTTTTGAGCCCACTCCAAGGTTTTTGGTCGTTTCGGATTTCATTCCTTATTCCCCGCCCAAAAAAATAATAATCATGTCAGTCATAGGGGTGGAAGAAGAAATGCCATGTCCGGGCCTGGTGCGTTTTCAACTCGATGGTCAGGAGTACTCGCTGGAGCCGGTTGCCGAGCCGGGAGAGCCGCTCTTCTTTATTTTTAAGGATATGACAAACGCAAAGGAAACTTATGGCGGGGGGAGATTCCTGAATGCAGATCCTCCCCAAAACGGCAAAGTAATTCTCAACTTTAACCGGGCAACGAATCCTTATTGTGCTTATTCCTCCTATGCCACCTGTCCCATGCCACCCATGCAAAACTGGCTCAAGGTGCGGATTCCCGCTGGCGAGAAAAAATATGCCCCTAGCCATCATTGAAGTCGGGGATTTTGTTTCGATTTCTTTTTTCATCTTTTCAACCCCACTTAAAACCTCCATACCATAGATTAGAGGCAATATTTAGACATCTTTACCTTTAATCCTGCTGCCGGTTTATCCCCTTTGCCAAGATGGTTTCCATAGTGCTCCAAGGAGGGGGTTGAGAAAGATTAATGGCAATTTAACTTGACAAATTTGCGCTGAGATTGATAATTCTGAGTCGAATCCAACGCACGGACTCCTTCACTATAGGCGATGAGCAATTGCGATCGGGGCCGGCGCTAGAAAATCTCAGGTCCTATCATGGAGTGCACGTTACTACTCAATGCTTCTTATGAGCCGCTCAAGATCATCGGCTGGCAGCGCGCCATTACGCTTCTCTTTGCCGGAAAAGTGGAAGTCATTGAAGAATATACCCGCGAAATTCACAGTATTACTTTTTCCATTCGTCTCCCCTCCATTTTGCGTTTGCTCAAGTACGTTAAGGTCAGATCCAAACACAAAGTAAAATTTTCGCGCGCCAATATATATGCCCGTGACAACTATACGTGCCAGTATTGTGGCGATGCCTTTAGCAGTGAGGATCTCACTTTCGATCATGTGATTCCGGTATCCCGGAGTGGGGCCAAAACCTGGGAAAATATCGTCACCGCGTGTGTTGAGTGCAACCGGAAAAAAGGAGGACGCACGCCTCTGGAAGCCCACATGCGGCTCATCAAAAGGCCAGTGGAACCGCGCTGGATCCCCAATTTCAATTTGACGTTTGTCTTCAGGAATGCTCCCGAAAGTTGGAGGGACTATCTTTACTGGAGTGTTGAACTCGAATAGTCCTGAGGACCGGAACTCACCCCGCTTGCCTATGCCTTGCCCATGAAAAAAAGCAGAATTCATTTGCGCGCGTTTGAGAGGGAAGATCTCGATGCCGTCATTCGCTGGGTAAACGACGAATCGATCACCTGCACGCTCTCTGACGCCTTTATCTATCCCGTCTCTCGATCCGATGAAATGAAGTGGCTGGAAAATACGGCCTTGGCCAATTACCGGGAAAAGGTGTTTGCCATTGAGAAAGAAGATGGGGTACTGATTGGGTCCGTGGGCTTGCACCAAATCAACTGGGTGGAGCGCAAAGCAGAACTGGGAATTATTATTGGGGAGAAAAGCTGTTGGGGTCAAGGATATGGCTATGAAGCCATTCAAGCCTTACTGCACCTGTCCTTTAATAAGATGAATCTCCATCGTGTGTCTCTGCGAGTCTTCGAGTTTCACCATCGGGCCATCCGGCTATACGAGAGTTGCGGCTTTCAGCGGGAAGGACTCTTGCGGGAAGACCATTACAATGGCGGGTCTTATTCCAATACGCTGGTCATGGGTTTATTAAAGCCTGAATATTTGAATCGGAATGCTTAATGCAGAGATCTTCACGGCCGCATTCTGAGAGGATTGGGTGAATCGTCAGGCGTTGACGCGCATCGCGTGAAGAGGAATGCTGGCGAAATGGAGAAGCGCCTGAGTCACTTTTTCCTCCACTTTTTCTAAGGGGATATTCCCCACAATGGCCAATTCACTAACAAGGAGAAAGCGGGCTTTTTCCAGCATTTTCTTTTCTCGAAAGGAAAGAGTTCGCCCCTGGCTCAGAATCGCCAGACTCTTCAAAACGTCAGCCACCTCGAAAATGCAGCCACTGCGCATTTTTTCGGAATTTTCCTTGAACCGATTTTTCCAGTCAGCACAGGAAGCAATTCCTTTTTCCCGCAAGTAATCGAATACCCGGGCCACTTCCTCTTTTTTAATTAATCGGCGCAATCCCACATCTCCCACATTCTCCACGGGAACCATCACCATCAAACTATTGGCGACAATCTTCAATTGATAAAAGGATTGTGTCTGCCCCGAGATGCTGCAAGTGTTGATCTTTTCAATCACGCCGACCCCTTGATTGGGGTAAACGACTTTTTCTCCGACCAAAAAATTCATGATGGCCATGCCGCAAACCACTCCCTGCACAAAGCAATAACAACGACTCCATGATAGACCTTATAAGGCTGGCCCGTCAAACTCTAAATCAGTTCAATTTGGCGTCCAGCCTGAGCTTTCGCGGAAGAGCCTCCAAAGAGCCTGAATAACACGCTTAAACGGCGGGTTCCGGCAGGCCCAGACTGGCCCATTCTTCGCGGGCGGGACCGTATATCCCGGGAACCGTCAAACTCGCCTGCCGAAGCAGCACCGTCATTTGTCCGCGATGATGGATCTGATGGTGAATTAAGGCCGTCAGGGTGAATCCGCGCTTCCAGGTTTCTCCGTATAGGTTGTCGGTCAAATCCAGCGTGGCATCATCCCACTGGTTCTTTACAAGTTCCAGCAGGGAATCAGCCGCATCGCGATAAGCCTCCACAATTTCATGCGCCCTGGCTGGGACCGGAGCATCCGCGGCAGGTGCCGAAATCCGCAACCCGACGTTGGCCATCATTTCAGGAATAGTCGTGGCGATATGCCAGGCAAGCCGTCCCAAAGTGCGGCCTCCTGGCGTGACAGCCTGAGTCAAAGACAGATCCGTCATTACAGCGAAAAGCTTCAAGGTTGCTTCAGTCTCGGATTTCCAGAGCGAAACGAATCCTGAAATTTTACAGATCATGAAAAAGTTCCTTTCAGGTGAGCGTAGATTATTTAAATGTGCTTCGCTGATCGTAATCTTCCCGCCGGAAAATTTCAAATCTTATGGAAAGCGAACCACGTCCCGAATAGACTTGTGGGCTGTGGTTATGATTGGGATATTCTCGATAAGAGATTCTCCTTGACGCCATTGCCGGTAATAAAATATCGTCATAAATTTATTTGTCGCGGCTCTGCATCGTCCGCAAGATTTTATCCGCGAGCATGGGCCGCTGCTGGATTTGTGGGCGGGTCTGGCGTCCAATTCCAGCCATTAAGGAGCAATCATGCGTTGGAGTCAGCTATTTATTCCTACCTTACGGGATGCCCCGGCCGATGCCGAGGTCCCCAGCCACATTTTCCTTCTGCGCGCCGGTTATGTGCGGCAACTGGCCGCCGGGATTTATTCTTTCCTTCCGCTTGCTCAACGGGTCATGAACAAGATCGAGCGTATTATCCGCGAAGAAATGGACGCCATCGGAGCCCAGGAATTTTTGCTTCCAGCTTTGAATCCGGCGGAACTTTGGCAGGAGAGTGGACGCTGGGAAGGCATGGGCGAAAATATGTTTCGGCTCAAGGATCGGTCGAATCGCGATCTGTGTTTGGGGATGACCCATGAAGAGGTCTTCACCTCGATTGCTCGCAACGAGTTGCGTTCGTATCGGCAGCTTCCCCAAATCTGGTATCAAATTCAGACCAAGTTTCGGGATGAACCTCGCCCCAAATCGGGTGTTCTCCGCGTGCGCCAGTTTGTCATGAAGGATTCTTATTCTTTCGATGTCGATTGGGCCGGACTGGATGTCAGTTATCAAAAACACCACGGAGCCTATTGTCGGATTTATGACCGATGTGGATTAAAGTACATAATCGTGGAGGCTGATAGTGGAACCATGGGGGGGAGCCAGTCTCAGGAATTCATGGTGGTGACGGATGCCGGAGAAGATTTGATTGCCCATTGTGAATGCGGCTATGCTGCCAATGTGGAGAAGGCCGGCGCGCAATTGACTTCCATTCACGATAATCTGGGGCCCGAAGGTCCTCAGCCAGTTCATACGCCCGGCCAGAAAACAATTGAAGAAATTTCCGTCTTTTTGAAAATCCAGCCTAGTCAACAGATCAAGACAATGGTTTACATGGCGGAAGGGAAGCCCGTTCTGGCCTTGTTGCGCGGCGACCATCAGCTGAACGAAGTAAAACTACAGGCGGCCTTGGGTTCTGAAGTTCGTCCGGCGCGGCTCGAAGAGATCCAGGGGGCCATGGGTGTTGCCGCGGGATCGTTAGGACCCGTAGGCGTCACTCAATTCAGGATTGTCTCCGATCAAGCCCTCCAGGGGCGAAGCAATATGGTTTGCGGGGCAAACCGTGACGATTACCATCTAACGAGTGTCCAGCCGGGACGCGATTATCAGGCCGAATATTTCGATCTTCGCCTGGTTCAGGCGGGAGATCCTTGCTTGCGATGCGGCAAACCCCTGCGAATCAGCAAAGCTCTGGAGGTGGGACATATTTTTAAATTGGGGACAAAGTATTCCATCAGCATGGGCGCCAGCGTTCTCAATGCTGAGGGACAACCTATACCTATGATCATGGGGAGTTACGGGATTGGGTTAGAGCGGATCATGGCTGCGGCCGTGGAACTCTTTCACGATTCCGATGGTATTATCTGGCCGACGCCCATTGCTCCTTTTCATTGTGTCTTGTCGGTCCTCAGCGCCAAAGATGCCACCCTTTTAGAAGCTGCGGAAGAAACATATCGAAAATTGCGGGTCTGTGGCATCGAAGTGATTCTCGATGACCGGGATGAACGTCCGGGCGTCAAATTTAAAGATGCGGACCTGATCGGGATTCCTTTCCGTGTCAATTTCGGAAGCAAAAAGTTCTCTCAAGGGATAGTCGAAGTGGTAAATCGCTCATCCAAAACCATGCAGGACGTGATATACTCCGACTTGATCGGGACACTGAAATCTCTATTGGGGGCGGCATCTGGGGGGGAACTTTTTAGAGACGATCGCGCGCCATCCGAAGGACTCCGATGATCCTGCGAACTTTTTCCCAGAATCATGAGTTGGGAGCGGGGAAGGCAGGCTGCCTTTTGGGCTTGCTTGTCGTTCTGAGCCTCGGCTACCTGGGCTATAAATTCCTTCCTCCCATGATCGACAATTATCGATTTCAAGATGCGGTCGATGAGTTGGCTTCCTTTAGCTTGGTCAGGAATCCCAGCCGCCGCGCGGCAAGCCCGTCGGAAACGTTGCAGGCTGAAATATTAAAGAAAGCGCAAGAGATGGAATTGCCCATCGACAAAGATGATGTGAAAGTGCACATGAGCGACGAACATGTCGAGGTAGAGATTTCCTATGTGCTTCCCATCTCGTTGCCCGGATATACTTACGATTATCGCTTTACAATCAAAAGCAAGAAATAACGATCATTTAAGTTGAAAGAAGAATTTCTGCCCGCGGTATGCCACCGAACGTGAAACCGGGAGAACTACAAGTTAACGATCTGATCATGATCCGGTCGATGGAGGATCCTTCCTCGCGCGCATATCCCAGCCGCATCGAGGATCTCCAGGAAAATGCCATTGCCTTGTCTTGGCCGACGGATGCGGGAATACGAGTCCCCATTCGCACGAATGAGATTTTGTATATGTCCTACACCCAAGCCGATGCGGTGTATGGCCGGCAGGTACTGGTTTACCAGGTCATCCCCGAGCCCATTCCGGTCATCGGCGTGTCCTTGGCGGGCCCGGTGGAGCGGATTCAGAGGCGGGAATATGTTCGCGTCCCGGACATTTTGCCGGTGGAATTGACTTTAACCACTCCAGTTGAAGAAGGGCAGGACCCCGCCATTGCTAATATTCATACCAACACGCTGGATATCAGCGCCGGCGGAATGGCGATTCAACATAAATTGATCATACCCAACGGTGCGCTATACGAAGTGAAGCTCACCATCCCCAGAATTCTCCCACCGCTGAAATTGCTTGCCAAAGTGGTGCGCATATCCACCCAAAAAGATGCGTACGACAAGAAAATTTACCGCTACGGTTTGATTTTTCTCTCTGTTAGTGAGGGGATAAGAGCGCGCCTGGTCAAATATATTTTTGACGTTCAACGCAAGAATATGAATCGGTGAAGAAGCGGTCTGGACTGACCTGAACTCAGGTTGAGCGCAATGACAGCCCAAGCCTGGGGATGCTGATGGAGAGTGTCCATTGGCCTTTCTCGGTCCTGCAATGTCTTGGCGTCTCTTGGAGTCGAATGCAGGCGCCAATACCGGGACAAGCGCGAGCTACTATGGTATGTGCGCCCCTCTGCCGAGGGTTGCCGAAGGAGATATTCAAAAAAGGAGGAATAGGGTTTGATCGCGGAACAACGGCCATTTCGAGTAGTCCAATTCGAGCCTCGGGGAGATCAGAGACAAGCCATCGATCAGCTGGTGCAAGGAATCCGCCGGGGTGAAAAACACCAGGTTTTATTGGGAGTAACCGGTTCCGGCAAGACCTACACCATGGCCAAAGTCATTGAAGCAATCAATCGGCCGACGCTGATTCTCGCTCACAATAAAACTCTGGTAGCACAGCTTTGCCAGGAATTCCGTTCTTTCTTCACGGACAATGCTGTGGAATATTTCGTCAGTTATTATGATTATTATCAGCCGGAAGCGTACATCGCTTCAACGGATACGTATATCGAAAAGGAAGCAACCATCAACGAAGAGATTGACAAAATGCGGATGTCGGCGACCCGCAGTCTGTTTGAAAGGCGGGATTGCCTGATTGTGGCCAGTGTGAGTTGCATATATGGAATCGGTTCGCCCGAGGCTTACTATGGCATGTTGATCTTCCTGGAAAAGGGCCAGACAATCCGCCGGGAGGAAATCGTCCGCCGTTTGGTGGAGATTCAATATGAGCGGAATGATTCTGATTTTCATCGGGGCACTTTCCGGGTGCGCGGCGATTCCATTGAAATTTACCCCACCTATGAAGATTACGCCTATCGAGTGGAATTATTCGGCGACGAAGTGGATTCGCTGAGTCAAATCGACCCGTTGTATGGAGAGATCCGGCGACGCTACGATAAATTGCCGATATATCCAAAATCCCATTTCGTGATGCCGCGCAGTACCGTAGTTCGCGCCATTGCCGGGATCAGACAAGAATTGGGATCTTGGCGTCCGCAACTCGAAAAACAAAACAAGTTGCTCGAGGCACAACGCCTTCAACAACGAACTCATTTTGACTTGGAGATGCTCAAATCCATCGGCTTTTGCCACGGCATCGAAAATTATTCGCGTCATTTTTCCGGACGCCAACCCGGCGAGCCTCCGCCCACGCTCTTGGATTACCTGCCGCCTGACCATTTGATCTTCATCGATGAGAGCCACCAGACGATCCCCCAACTGCATGGGATGTATGCGGGAGACCGCTCCCGCAAACAGAATCTGATCGATTTTGGATTCCGCTTGCCTTCCGCGCTAGATAACCGCCCCTTAAAATTTGAGGAATTTGAAGCGCGGGGGAACCAGATCATTTATGTTTCCGCCACTCCCGGGCCTTACGAACTCCAGCAAACCGGAGGCGTAGTGGTCGAACAGATCATCCGGCCAACCGGCTTGGTGGATCCCGTGATCGAAGTGAGGCACATCAAAGGGCAAATCGATGATCTGCTGCATGAAATCCGCATGCGCGGCGAGAAGAAGCAGCGCGTTCTGGTTACCACGCTGACCAAGCGCATGGCGGAAGATCTTACGGAATACTATTCCGAGGTTGGGGTGAAATGCCGCTATCTGCATTCGGAAGTGGAGACGCTTGAACGAATCAGGATCTTGCGGGACCTGCGCCGGGGAGAGTTCGACGTTTTGATTGGAATCAATTTGCTCCGCGAAGGCTTGGATTTGCCCGAAGTTTCACTGGTCGCTATTCTGGACGCCGATAAAGAAGGCTTTTTACGCTCTCGCGATTCGTTGATCCAAACGATGGGGCGCGCCGCGAGAAACATCGAAGGGAAGGCCATTTTGTACGCGGATAAGTGGACGGATTCGATGACCCACGCAATTGAAGAAACGAGTCGAAGGCGGGAAAAACAGATCCGCTACAACACCGAAAATGGAATCACTCCGGAGTCTATTGTCAAACCGATCGATATGAGTTTGTTGACCATGGTGGAGGCGGACTATGTGGAGGAGCCTGCCGCCGTTTTAGACGAGTTGAGCGATGTGTCCGCGGAACAATTGGAGGATAGAATTCTCGCTTTGCAACGAGAAATGCGGACCGCGGCCCAGAATTTTGAATTTGAGAAGGCTGCGCTTCTCCGGGACAAAATCAAAGTCCTAAAGGAAAGGGAGATGCAGATTCTCTAGACTGAGGGAGCAACCCAGTTGTATTCGAGCGCATCCTATTTTCGTAATCGTGGACTTTTATGTAGTTGAACGGCGGTCGGGCAGGAATTGTTCTCCCCAGATTTGATGAATTCCCGGGCTGTTGTCCTTGTAAAATCAAACGACAATCAAATTGTTTTCGTCCTTTGAATTTGGCTATAATTACCTCAATCTTTGGCTACGGAATGCGGCACTTCTACTTGAGTTCAAAGACGGATTGTGAAATTCATGAATTCCTCGGAAAGAGAGGGTTTTTATGAAAAACGGTCTCTTATTAATCATGCTGATGCTGGTTTCATTTTGGGGCGCGGAAAACGGTTGGTCACAAGTCTCTTCGTCTGGATCTTCCGATTTAGCCGCACAGGCCTCGGAATCCGTCAAGAAGGCTGATTCATTATTGGTGCGGAAAATGTACGAAGAGGCAATCACTGAATATCGTCGAGCCTTGAGCATTACTCCGCAAGCGCCGATGCTATTTAACAAGATGGGAATTGCGTATCAACAGGCACAAAATTTTGCGCAAGCTCGCAAAGCTTATGAGAAGGCAATCAAGCTGAATTCCAAATATGCGGAAGCTTGGAATAACCTGGGGACCGTGCATTACAGCACCAAAGGGTATAAAAAAGCGATCAAACTATACAAAAAGGCCATCGCTCTGAATCCTCAATTTGCCACGGCTTTTCACAACATGGGCGCAGCCTATTTTTCCCTCAATAAATTTGAGGATGGGTTCAAAGCCTATCAGGAGGCCTACCGGTTGGACCCCAGCATTTTGGAGCGGACATCCGCACATGGAACTGTAGTGAAAACCACGGGCGGGAACCAGGCTATGCAGAATTATTACATGGCAAAGCTTTTCGCGGCCAATGGCGATTTGGACAAAGCTTTTGCCTATCTCCAAAAAGCTCAGGAAAGCGGCTTCAAGGATTATGAGAAATTGGAAAAGGAGCCCGTGTTTGAAAAGCTCATTCAAGATGTTCGATATCCAACCTTGAAGGCTTCCAAACCTGTGGAACTTTAATCGTACCTGCCTTGCTGTGCATTTGCCGATTAGGTTCATTCTTCAAAACCAGAACATTCTTCCATGCGTTGGCGGATCCCCGCCGCCGCATTTTTTTTATTTCCTGACACAGGTGAAATAAAATTTTTCCGGATTTTTCCGCTTGACAGGGAACGTCCAAAAAGATTACAAAGACATTTCTTTTGAAACGTTTAAATTCACTGACAACGCTAAGATTCAAATCGGAGGAAGGGTCATGAAAAGGCATTTTCGCTTTTTGGCGGTGTTGTTCATCTGCATGGGATTCAGCCTGGGGCCAATGATACAGTCCCAATCCCGCATCCGCTCGATCTCCAAGGCAACTCTGGAAGATAAAATCCGCGGCGGTTGGGCCGGCAAAATGATCGGAGTCTCTTTTGGCGCCCCCACGGAATTTCGCTCCAATGGCAAAATCAACGATTCCAACCTTCCTCCCTGGAAACCAGAGCGAGTGGAAAACGCCATTCATCAAGATGATTTGTACGTTGGGATGACTATGTCGGAAACTATGGACCGGCTGGGCTTAAATGCCACGACCGAGCAGTACGGCGAGGCCTTCAAGGTCAGTCAATACTCCCTCTGGCATGCAAATGCTGCAGCGCGGCGTTTGCTCAACCTGGGAATCAAGGCGCCCATGTCGGGCCATCCCCGGTATAATATCCATGCCAATGATATCGATTTTCAAATTGAGGCTGATTTTATCGGCATGATGTGTCCGGCTTTGCCCCGAGAGTCTAATAAGTACAGCGATCGAGTTGGACGTGTTATGAATTGGGGGGATGGTTTGTATGGCGGGATGTTTTTGAATGGCATGTATTCGGCCGCCTACTTCGAACCCGATGTGCGCAAAGTCGTGGAGGCAGGATTAGCGTGCATCCCGGCACAGAGTGAATATGCGCGGCTGATCAAGGATGTCATGACATGGAGTGCCCAGCATCCCACCGACTGGAAGATGACTTGGCGATTGATAGAAACCAAGTGGGACAAGAACGATTCCTGTCCCGATGGGGCTCTGCAACCTTTCAACATCGATGCCAAAATTAATGGCGCTTATATTGCACTGGCTTTGTTATATGGAGGCAAAGATTTTGGAAAGACAGTTGAGATTGCGACAAGGGCCGGCCAGGATTCTGATTGTAATCCTTCCAGCGCAGCGGGAGTACTGGGCGTAATCATGGGCTATAAGGCGATTCCTGACAATTGGAAATCGGGAATTCCTGCCTTGGCTGACACAAAGTTCGAATATACCCAGTCTTCGTTCAATGACATTAGCAAAGCGACCATGGCTAGAGCCCTAAAGGTGATTCAACTCGCGGGTGGGAAGGTGACGGATGCGGAAATCGCCATTCCAATTCAAACACCACTGCCGGCAAAGTTGGAGCAATGGAGCATGGGCATTCCGGATCGCCGTATCAGTCTTAAGGATCCCGCCTGGAACTGGAAAGGAAGCTGGAAAGATGTGTCGGATGAAAAGAAAAAAGCGGAGGTGCTGGGCAAAGTTGCCTCTGGCGCGGGATCAGAAGTGATGTTGACCTTTACGGGAAGCGCGGTGTCGTTGCAGGGCGATTTGACGCAAGCCGGTGGCCGAGCGGACATGTATGTGGATGGGAAGAAAGTCCACGCTGCGGATGCCTACATGGTGGAAAGGACTCATGATAATGCCCTGTGGCACGTTTACGGTCTTGCGCCGGGGGAACACAACGTCCGGCTTGTTACCAGGGACGATGCCGATCCGCGTTCAACCGGAAAGAAAATCGTGCTTCGCGAAGCCATAATTTACAAAAGCAATTGATGATTGAGGGCAATGGACCTCTGTAGTTGATTCTCTGGCGCCAGTTGGTGAATCTCTGACCACTTCAAAAATATAAGGAGGTCTGCATGGTCGTTGTGGAGTCTTACGTGATCGCCGTTTTCATGTGTTTCATCACGATGTTGTGCTGGGGGTCCTGGGCCAATACGCAGAAGCTGGCCAGCCGGAAATGGCCTTTCCAGCTTTTCTACTGGGATTATGCCGTTGGCGTATTTTTGTTTTCCCTCCTTCTAGCTTTTAGTTTGGGAAGCACGGGAACTGTTGGCCGTGGATTTTTAGCGGATTTGACGCAAGCTAACATTACGGCGCTCGGGTCCGCTTTCCTCGGTGGAGTCATTTTCAATCTCTCGAATATTCTCTTGGTGGCGGCCATCGACATTGCGGGCATGGCGGTCGCTTTCCCCATTGGCGTGGGCTTAGCATTGGCTTTGGGAGTCGTCACAACTTACCTGACGAAGCCTGAGGGGAATCCCACCTTTCTTTCCTTGGGCGTAGCGGGAGTCGTGGTGGCCATCCTGGTGGATGCGATGGCCTACAAGCGTCTCTCCGCAGGGAAAAAAACTACCTCCAAGGGGATTCTCATTTCGATTGCCGCCGGGGTGTTAATGGGTTTTTTTTACCGCTTTGTTGTGGCGGCCATGTCGGCGGATTTTATCACTCTCGAACCGGGAAAACTGAGCCCTTATACCGCGGTGGTGCTCTTTTCCGCGGGCCTGCTGGTCTCCAATTTTCTTTGGAATAGTCTCGTCATGATCAAGCCCTTTGCGGGCGACCCAGTGCCGTTTGGAGATTACTTCAGCAAGGGCGATATGAAGCTGCACCTAATCGGGATTTTAGGCGGAATCATTTGGAATCTTGGAATGTCCTTCAGCATTATTGCCTCTGGAGCGGCAGGACCTGCCATTTCCTATGGTTTAGGGCAGGGCGCCACGATGATTGCGGCTTTTTGGGGGGTGTTCATTTGGAAAGAATTCCAAAACGCTCCCAAGGGGACAAATAAATTGCTGGTCCTGATGTTTGCTTCGTATGCGATCGGTCTGGCGCTATTAATCGCTGCCAGAATTGCCTAATCAAACACGACGGAAGATGTGAATAGACGGCGAGCTTCCGCAAATCAACTGAGCGCGCCTTTTTGACAAGGTTGACACCGGACTTTTTGTTCCCCTCCCTTTTTACGTTTCAATTATTTCAATTCAGGAGAAAAGGAATTTTGGATATGCCGAAACCGATTGTTGTGGTTGGCAGTCTCAATATGGACTTTGTCGTTCAGATGAAGCAATTGCCAACACGAGGCGAGACCCTGACAGGCTGGGGATTTCAGATGTTGCCGGGGGGGAAAGGCGCCAATCAAGCCTGTGCCGCCGGAAGGTTGGGCGGAAGTACCAAGATGGTCGGCAGAGTGGGCCTCGATGTTTTCGCGGATCAACAAAGGGCCAGCTTGGCCTCGGCGGGTGTGGACACTACGCATGTCTTAACGACCGGGGGGGAAGCGACGGGGGTTGCCTTGATTTTTGTGGAAGCTGGCGGCCAAAACATGATTGTCATTGCCTCAGGCGCCAATGGTAAGTTGGCGCCCGAAGATTTGCATGCCGCCTCCGAAGCATTTAAGACCGGCTATCTGTTGTTACAATTAGAAACCCCTCTCGAAACGGTGGAAGCCGCGGCTACATTGGGCCGCTCGCAAGGGATGGTCACAATTCTGGACCCAGCGCCCGCGCGCCCCCTTCCGGAGAGTCTTCTGAGCCAAGTCGACTTGCTAACCCCGAATGAAACGGAGGCGCTGGTTCTTTTGGGACGTCCGGCTCGCGATATCGACCTGACGGAAGCGGATGGATTGGCTTACGCACTATTGAACCGTGGTCCCCGGCAAGTCGTTATCAAATTGGGAGCCAAGGGAGTATGGTGGAGGGACGACAAGTCAGGCCGGCATTTTCCGGCGCCTCGAGTGGAGGCGGTGGACGCCACTGCAGCGGGGGACACTTTCAATGGGGCTTTGGCGGTGGCTTTAGCTGAAGGTTTAACCATGGAAAATGCCATTCCCTTCGCCAATTGTGCTGCCGCGCTATCGGTGACCAGATTGGGAGCCCAGGCCTCAATTCCCACTCGTCGGGAACTGGATCTCTTCAGGCTAAGATAATATTGCGGAACGATTCAGCATTGAGTTTACCTTGGCATGTTCCAGAATCGAAAAGAACGATCCCGCGAGGAAAGACCTTTTCTGGAGTGGGGGATGAGAGTATTGGCATTTTGATGAGTTGCTTGATCTGCATGCCTTTTGGAAGGGGAAATTATCATCGTGTCCTCAATCGAATGCGGAATGTGCTTTTCTCCTCCCAGCATGGCAAAGAGAGCCTGAAAGCCATGTTCTGCCGTGTAAGAATGTACGGCGCCTGTCGTGGCTTTGGCACTGTATTCTGATCCTGAAACCCACCGGCGGGTTCAAGGAAATGTTAGGGGTGATTCAAAGTGCGGCTTGGTTCACCGAGTCGCACATTGAATTGCACCCGGAAATGTTTCTCTGGTTGCTCCCCTCACCAGCTTTGAAGTATACTCATTCTATTTCCCGCCTTGTATGCAGGGCTCTGGATATGCTCTTACGGTGGGTTCCCGTCAGGAATGAGTGACCAACGCATGTCTGCTTCTCAAAAAATTATTTTCTTTTCAGATGCCATTTTCCTTGGGGGAGCTGAAGAGTATTTGAAAGCATTGGTCACTCAAATCAATCTGGAGAAGTATTCTCCACGCGTGGCTTTGCCGCTACGTCCAGCAACACGGCCTCTGGCGGATTTTTTCATATCGAGGGGCATCCCCGTCGATTATGTCGAAAGTCACGGTAAAGTAGCCTTAGCCAATTTTATAGGGCCCTGGCGTTATTTTCGCCAGCGGAAACCGGACATCCTTCACTTCAATTTGAACAACTCCTTCGGATGTTTTTTCCCCGTTCTAGCGGCTGCCACCTGTCGAGTGCCCTTCCGCCTTGCCACGGAACACTTGACCTTTGGTTTGGCTTCGGGCCGTCGGGCGGGCATTTTGACCAAGAAACTCGTCAAAAAAATTCTGACCTTTTATCTCCACGGCACTATTACCGTTTCCCAAGCGAATAAACAGCTTTTGATGCGGGATTACCGAATCGACTCACATCGGATCAAACTGATCAGGAATGGCATCGATTTGAAGAAATTTTCAAGCAGCCGGGAGGGATGCCAGCGCATTCGCCATGAATTTGGGATTACTGAAGATCAGCTTCTCATCGGAAGCGTGGCCCGGTTCAGTTTTCAGAAGGGACATGAGTTCACCATCGAGGCTATTCCTTCCATTATTCGAGCTTGTCCTCAAAGCCGATTTCTCCTGGTGGGGGATGGACCCGAACGTGAGAAGATTCAACGTCGAATCCAGGAGTTGGATCTTTCCTCCTTTGTCACGATTACGGGCGAGCGGCAGGATATTCCGGATCTGCTCTCCGCTTTGGATTTGTTTTTGCTGACCTCCATTTTCGAGGGATTGCCCTTGAGCGTTTTGGAAGCGATGGCCGTGGGCACGCCCGTAATCGCGACTGCGGTGAATGGTACGCCAGAGGCAATCGCGGATGGGCTCACGGGTGTCTTGATTCCTCCCCAAGACTCGCAGGCTGTAGCCCAGGCGGTCATCGCTTTGCTGATGGATCCTGGAAAACGGAGAGCGCTCTCCCGGGAATCCCGCCAGAGGGTTCAAAAATATTTCGATCAATCATTTGTGGTGCGGCAAGTGGAAGATCTGTACGACAACGGCATCGCTCTCGCCAAGCCATTTCAACCGACTCCCGCTAAATCATATCAGCCGCCCAACCGGGCCTCCATCATTGTTTTGTCGTGGAACCACAAAGAGCTGCTGCCTGAGTGTCTGGATGCCCTGAAGACAGCGGTGCTGAAGGCTGGCGGCCAACATGAAATCATCGTCGTGGATAACGGCAGCACCGATGGAACCGCGGACTATATGCGTTTGAATTACCCTGAAGTCCGGTTGGTGGATTTACCCAAGAATAATCGTTTTTCCAAAGGGAATAACCTCGGCGTATTGTGCGCCAAAAATGATGTTGTGGTATTGCTCAACAACGATGTGATTGTGGAAGAAGATTTCCTGCGCCCGCTTTTGGAAGGATTCCAGTCGCCAGATATCTTTGCGGTCACTTCGCAGATCTTCAACTATTATCAATCCAAGGTCCGGGAGGAGACGGGAAAAACCTTTGGCTCTCTGGTTTTCGGCTGTGTCCACGTCGGTCATGCCGCTCCCAATGAGTTCGACATCAAGAAACGATATGTTCCGGTTTTTTATGCGGGCGGAGGGTCGACAGCCTACAACCGGGAGAAGTTTCTGGAATTGCATGGCTTCAGCGAACTCTACAATCCTGCATATGTGGAAGACGCGGATATTTCTTATCGGGCTTGGAAATCCGGATACCGGGTGTTGTTTTGTCCTGCTAGTCGCGTGGTTCACAAGCACCGCAGCACGAATGTGCTAGAGCTGGGCAATAAAGGCATTGAATATTACATTTCCCGAAACCTCTATATCTTCTTTTGGAAAAACACCACCTCCCTGAGCCTTTTTATCCGCCATATCGCGCAGTTTCCTTTTCGGATATTGTTCGAATTAAGCCGTGGAAACTCTTCCATCCTGGTGGCTTTGGCGGCAGCTTTTTTAAAACTCCCCGCCATCGTTGGGGAGCGCCTGAGGTATGGAATTCCCAAAGTTCTATCTGACCGGGAAGTTCTGGAGGTCACTCGGTCCTGGTTTTATTACCGGCACCGATACTTGCCCTCTGGATCGGGGCTCAACGGCCGTCGCAAGATCTTAATGGTTTCGAAGAGGCTCCCTCGAATAGGACAGGATGGATCCTGGATTGTAGTGAATCTGCTGAAGGGACTCTCCATTCAAAACGATGTCACTCTTCTCTCTTTTACGACCACCGAGGCGGAAGGAGCGTATGCCGAATATTTGCGGCCATTTTGTAGCCAGGTCCGCACGATCCCACTTTACCCCTACCACGAAGAGCTGAAGAGCGCCTATCTATTTTCCAAACTGATTGCTCTGTTGAATGCTTTTCTCTTGATGCGGAAGGAAGTGCAGCGTGAGTTGATGACGGGCAATTATGATTTGGTTCAATGTGAATATTTACATAGCTTGAATTTTGTGCCGGACTTGCAACGTTTGCCAAGTTTGTTGACTCACCATGAAGTATTGACATTGGTTTGCGAACGGTCCTTTCTTCATGCCAGGGGATGGCGCAAGTTGGGACTCTTCTTTAAATGGCAATTCACGCGTCTGTATGAGAAACGAATTTGCCGAAAAGTAAAAAAAGTCGTGGCGCTCTCTCAAATTGATCAGGAGTATCTGCGGAATAAATTGGGAGTGAGAGATGTCTCTGTCATTCGAAGCGGAGTCGACTTGGATTATTTTCACCCGGAAGACGCCGAAGAAGATTCCAACAGCCTCATATTTGTTGGATATTTCAAACACCCCCCCAATGTGGAAGCGATGCGCTATTTTTTCCGGGAGCTTTGGCCCGGCCTTATTCGGCAAATTCCCGACTTGCGGATTACCATCATTGGAAAATTTGCGCCCGCCGAGATTCTGGCCCATGGACAGTTCCCCGGCGTCCAATTTCAAGAATATGTGCCGGATTTGCGCCCTTGGTTGAAGAGTCATGCGCTCTTTGTGGCTCCGATTTTAAGTGGGGCGGGACTGCGCGGAAAGATTTTGGAGGCGATGGCTATGGGGAAAGCCGTCGTGGCTTCCCGCCGCTGCTTGGATGGTTATCCGTTTTTACATAATCGTGAGTTGATGATTGCCGAGGACGCGGAGGAATTTATCCGCTTTACGGTACAGCTTCTTCAAGATCCTGACAAGCGTCGGCAACTGGGCCTAAAGGCTCGTGAATCCGTGGAAGCCCAATTTGGCTCCGAACAATTTGTTCGGAGCTATGAGTCTTTGTATGATGGACTATAATCGACGCACAACATTGTCAAAACCATTTTTTGGAACCGCCTGGCTCCTCTTTTATGCGATTTCTTGGTGAATCGGTGCAAACGCGGGATTGCCATACCATGGCCCAACTGGTTATTGTCATTATCAATTACAATACCGCGGATCTGTTGCCCGCCTGCCTGGAAGGGATATTCGCTTCCGATCCCCCTTGCCATTTTGAAGTACAAATTGTCAATAATGGCCCCTCTGCTGAAATGGAAGGATCGCTCCTTTCAGAATATCCGGGGGTCCGAATCCATCAGAATCCGCGAAACCTCGGATTTGGCGCCGCCGCCAACCTTGGAGCCTCCCTTTGGGAGTCCCCCTATTTTCTATTTTTGAATCCGGATGTGGTCCCCCGGCCGGGAAGCTGGGTTCGTTTGTGGCAGACCATCGAAGCTCATCCCTCGGCGGGAATGGTTGCTCCCAGGCTGGTGAATCCTGATGGGAGCCTGCAGTACTCTTGCCGCCGATTTTACCAATGGCCCACCTTGATTATGCGCCGTTTTCCATTGAACCGAATGTGGCCGGATCATCCCGTCATCCAACGGCACCTGATGCGAGAATGGCCGCACCTGGAGATGCGCGAGGTCGATTGGGCTTTGGGAGCCGCCATGCTCGTGCGCCGGGCCGCTCTTGCTGACCGGGATATTTTCGATCCGCGCTTTTTTCTCTATTTTGAAGATGTGGATCTCTGCTTCAGGCTGCGGCAAAACGGCTGGAGGGTCCTTTATGATCCAGCTTCCGTCATGGTCCATCAGCACAGGAGGGAAAGCGCTGGAAGAGTGTTTCATCCCGAGAAATCCCATCACTTTTTGAGCCTGGTTAAATTCCTTTTAAAACATCGATTCCGCTTGAGCCCAGCCGCCTTCGATTAAGCGGAACTTAAGGTGCAGCGGGCGTTTCCTGAGAGAATGAATAGGGGATAGTGGTCAGGAAAAGAGTCAAAATCAATACTTCCGAATCTCCAAAATTAAACTCAAAAAGCCCGGCGAGAAACAATCCCACAACGGTAATCAATCCAATGGCGTGGAGGCCTTGCTCTTGGCTGCGAGGGAGAGAGCGCCGGAATCCCCGCCAATGATCATAGGCCCATTTGCAGATGAGCCATAACCATGCCAAAGCGCAAGGCAAGCCTCGCTCCGCTGCAAACTGCAACAAATTGTTGTGCAAATGGATGGGGAAAAAGCCCGAACGGCGCCGGTCTTCTGGGTGGGGATGATAATCGTAAAACACCTTTGAGATCCGTTGGGGGCCGACACCGGTCCAGGGATGAGCTTGCACCATTTTGATGCCAGCACTCCAGATTGCCATGCGGGCATAGTTGGAAGGATCGTCGGGATTCCAAATACTGGCGATTCTATTCTTTACCGTGCCAGGCATGAGGATTCCCGCCAATGTTAGCAAAGCGATAAATCCCGCCAACAGTTTCCAATGCTGAAATCGCATCCAAATCAGGAGCAGCATGCAAAACAGAGCCGCGATCCAGATGCTGCGAGTCATGGTGAGGAGCATGGCAATGGCCATGAGACCCAGTCCCAGCCACCACCAAAGGAATTTCCCGATGGGAGCAAAAAGAATCCAGGCCAGGCAGGCAAGCCCCACAAGCAACAATTCCCCGCTCAAAGTCATCCAATGCCCCATAAAGCCAGTGACGCGCCATCCGTCTGGCTTGTGGGTCACAAGGAAAAACTGCAAGATGGAAAAAGATGCGGCCAGAGTGCCGGCTCCCCATAGTCCATACATGGTTTTAGAGAGGTGCTCCCGGGGGAAAATGCTTGCCAGCAGAGGAATGAGCAAAAACAGCCAGAATTTGTTGATGGCGGCGCGGCCCGCCGAAGGCTCCGGTGAGAAGGCAAGAGAGAGAATTGTGGTCACGAAAAAGAAAAGCAGCGGGAGCAAGATGGGAGGCATTCTCAAACGAATTTGACGATTGAAGAATTGGAGCAGGACGAAGGCAAATAGGGCCAATGCCAGGAAAATGGAAGCCAGGGCAATGCCGAAAAGAGGAGCGAGCACCGAGAGAGTCGTCAGCCAGAGGCAAGCTTTTTCCAGAATTTGAGTTGTCTGATTCATGCGGCTGATCCGCCTTCCAGCATTGACGAGTTCCAATTTGCCGGACAAAAGTTTATAGTATTGTGTTTGAGTCTGGCCACTTTTTTGTGTGAAAAGGAGAATGTCCCCTTGCATTCAAGAAGCAGTCAATCGAGTTGGTTGATCGTTATCCTTTTGTGCGGAATTGAGGTTTGTGCGCAATCCCCGGCAAATCCCAATTCCCCCGCAACTCAACCCAAAGTCTCCCCCGATGCCGTCGTGCTTACCATTGGAACCACAAAAATCACCGCAAAAGAGGTGGAGGATTTCGTGGGAGCCCTGCCTCCTCAATATCGGGCTTATTTTGCCGGACCCGGCAAGCCACAGATCCCCGATTTAATCACGAGATATAAACTGTTGGCGCAAGAAGCGGAAAGACGGGGATTGGACAAAGATGGTGATGTGCCGTTGAAGCTTCGAATTGCCAGGGAAAGCATCCTCATGGGCGCCGTGGAGGCCCAGATCGTGCGCGAAAGCCCTGTCACGGACGAGGGGGCAGCGAAATATTTAAATGACAACAAGGCCATTTTTGAAGAAGCACACGCCAAAAGAATCCTCATCGCTCATAAATCCAGCATTCCCACAACCACGGCCCAAGACCTGCCTTCTAAAGAGGAAGCTTTGGCCAAGGCCAATGAAATTCGTAAAAAGTTGGCCGACGGGGGTGATTTCGAGGAACAGGCGTCCAAATTTTCAAACGATATATTGACTTCAGGGAAGGGCGGGGACATGGGGTTTATACGGCGGGCCAATCCGCAGATGAATCAGGCTCCGAAACAAGGACAAATCCCCATTACCCCTCCGGTCGAGGAAGTGATTTTTTCCATTCCGATTGGCTCCATTAGCGATGTCATTGATGCACCTTTTGGGTTTGAAATTGTAAAGGTGGAAGAACGGCGGATCCCCAAAGTCGCGGATATTAAGAAAGAGATTGAAATGCGAATTCGCTCGGCAAAGATGGAGGATTTGTTAAAAGGCTTGAAGGAAAAGACTCAAATCAAAGTCGAGCCGGGATATTTTAGCCGCTGACCATATAAGCAATCGCGATTTATGCCGGAGGCCGGAGTAACTGGCAATCCCAGATTCTCCGGCCATTTTCCGCGCGCCAATTTTCCCCAGGGCCTTTCCTCAATTTGTCAAGGAGTCTCTTTGATCAAGCGTTGTACTTCCTTCTCGATAAAATCAGGATCGGTCGCCTGTGGATTTTTTCCTTCTTCATATCTGCCCACAATCATCCCCTTTCTATCGATAAAAACCAGATAGGGAATGCGGAACCTTGGCTGTTCCGGCGCAATCCCGATATAATTTACCGCGATGGAGAGATCTCCCAGGCAGACCGGATAAGACAATTCGTATTTCTTGACAAAAGGCTCCACGGCCTTTTCACGTTCCTTGTCATGAGAGATTCCCACCACAACGAACCCTTGGTCTCTGTATTTCTTGTATAATTTTTCCATCAAGGGAACGGACTTTTGGCAATCTGGGCACCAGGTTTGGAAAAAATCCAATAACACCACATTTCCTTTGAGCGTGGTCGATTTTATTACTTTTCCATCATAGGCCGGCAGGATGAACATTGGGGCCGGGCTGATGATGGGAACCTTAAATGTCTGCTGTTGTGCGGTAAGAGAGATATCGGCTCCCAATAAGAGCCCAACCGCTGCAACGAGATCAATGAATCGTGACATGATATTTCTCCAGGACGGGATTTTAGCTCAAAGCAAGGATTCTATCCCTCTGCATATCTTCAGAACCTTGCAGATGTCATTAAGTTGCCATGAACTAGACTATTTTGGCGATGAAGAAAGTCAGCGGGATTATGCCGAACATTCCCAGCGGGATAACCTGATTGAATTGACCTTCATCCTTTGAATAGATAGAATGCTTCTCTATTCTAGCGGAATCCGATGGATCCGGCAGGCAAATTATCAGAAATTGTCACTCTCAACAAGAAATTTTGGCCAGGATAACTCCATGAATCGCTTCGGCTGCAATTCCCAATGAAGAATTACCGTGAATCAAGTTTTCTGTTCAGACTGCTTGCTGAACAGCCTGCCCCAAGGCGGTTTGAACCGTCGGAAAAATTTGATTCGGTGAAGTCAATCTTTGGTGCTATTGAGTCTCACAGTTGCTCCAGTTTTTTCCGGAATAAATCCGCGCGGCATGACTTGAGCCTTTGAGCTGAAATTCCGGGGTCGGTGGGCTTTTACTCCGCGGATTTTTAAAAAGGAATCGCAACCTATGCCTCAAATCAAAATGGTGGACCTCGCCAGACAATATCAAAATCTCAAAACGGAAATGGATTCCGCCCTCTTGGCAGTTTTGAATTCTACTGAATTCATCATGGGGCCGTCAGTGCGAAAATTTGAAGCTGCCTTGGCGCGATATCTCGAGGTTAAGCATGCCATTGGGTGCGCCTCGGGGACGGATGCTCTGCAGCTAGCCTTGATGGCCATGGAGATCAGACCGGGGGACGAAGTTCTCACTACCCCTTTCACCTTTGTCGCCACGGCTGAAACCATAGTCTTATTGGGAGGACGGCCGGTCTTTGTCGATATTGAGCCTGGCACCTTTAACATTGACCCCAATCTGATTGAACAGAAAATCACCTTGCGGTCCAAGGCCATTATTCCCGTGCATCTTTATGGTCATCCGGCCAACCTGGACCCTCTGCTGGCTGTTGCGCGAAAACATCATCTAAAAGTAATTGAAGACGCCGCGCAGGCCATTGGCGCCAAATATCGGGACAAATTTGTGGGCGGATGGGGGGAAATTGGCTGTTTGAGTTTTTTCCCAAGCAAGAATCTGGGTGCGTACGGAGATGCCGGCGCTTTGCTGACCAATGACGATGAGCTGGCGGGGCGGCTCCGCCTCTTGATAAATCACGGATCGAAAAGCCGATACCATCACGAAATTCTGGGAGTCAACAGCCGCCTCGATTCGATCCAGGCAGCGGTTCTCAATGTCAAATTGGCCCATTTGGAGGAGTGGACTAGATCCCGCGCCAAAATCGCCGCCCATTATTCCGCCGGTTTGTTGGGATTGCCTCTAAGCTTGCCTTCATGTGCTCCTTATGCTCGCCATGTATATAACCAATATTCAATCCGAACACCTCGCCGGGATGCTCTGGCCCGTTTTCTGGGGGAAAGGGGAATTGCCACGGCCGTCCACTATCCCAAGCCATTGCACTTGCAGCCAGCTTATCGGGATTTGGTCGTGGAAGGGGAAAGCTTCCCCCAGGCCGAGCTGATTTCTCAAGAAATTCTCTCCCTGCCAATTTTCCCTGAAATGGAAGAAGCGGAAATTGATTTTGTAATCGCGGCCATCCGGGAATTCTTCAAATAGCCATTTGCGTTGTGGGACAAACGATTTGGCCAGTTTGCCCGAAAAGTGCCTTGGCCTGCCAATGATATGGAAAAACTTAAACAGGTGACAATTTATACTGATGGTGCCTGCAAAGGCAATCCCGGTCCAGGCGGATATGGCGTGGTCATGTTGCATGAGGGACACCGCAGAGAGCTTTCCGGCGGTTTCCGGCGGACCACCAATAACAGGATGGAAATTTTGGCGGTCGTGGAGGGGTTATCCGCTCTGCGGCTGAAATGTGAAGTGAGTCTTTACACGGATTCGCAATATGTTTCCAATGCCATCAACCAAGGCTGGGCAAAGCGTTGGCGCAAAAATGGCTGGAAACGAAATAAAACGGAAAAGGCCGTCAATCCCGACCTTTGGCAGCGCCTCCTCGATCTTTGCGAAAAACACGAAGTCCAATTCCACTGGGTGCGCGGTCATGCGGGCAATCCCGAAAACGAACGATGCGATCAGCTCGCGGTGGCTGCCGCCAGCCAGCCGAATTTGCCGCCGGATCGAGGCTATGACGCTGGAGCACCATAAAAAAATCGTAACCGTTTAGGGAGGGGAACTGACCCCGAAGGATTCACAGCCATTAGCTGGGGGTAAGGCAGTTAGGCCAGGCACTCCCGGATATATGCAATAATAGAAACGACTCCGGTAGCAGCTTGCAAAGGGCTGCGGCCCTTTTAGTGTCGGATTGGTCCGTTCTTCTGACCGGTGGTTGAGCTTGTGACCACCGTCGCGCGCTCAATCACCGGCTAATCGCTGTGAATCCTCCGGGTTCTTCCCTGAACGGTCACAAAAAATCCCAGCGGAAGTATGCGGCACTCGCTTTATTTGGAAATATTTTCGTCACAAAAGCCGGAGGCGTCTTCAGCGGGAACTCGAAAAATCCGATATCGAGTATCCGACCCAACAATTTAAAAGACAAAGCTATCAATTCGCGGCCTTGATTTGATCCCAGATCTTGGTGTATTTGGCCGTATCAGGTCCGAGATCCTCGATCACTTCGCATTTGGCCCGGAGTTCAGGAGCCAGAAAAATGGCGGGATTATTTCGCAAGGCCGCATCCACCTTGGGATAGCTGGTTTTATTGGGACAGACGTAGGAAATAAAATTAGTGTTTTCGGCGGCTACCTCTGGCTGGTGCAGAAAGTTGATGAATTCATGAGCAAGCTTGGCTTGAGTCGAACTCTTCAAGATGACCAAATCGTCGCAGGAGACGGATGTTCCTTCGACGGGAATGGAAAACTCGATATCCTCGTTTTCCTTTTGCACTTGTAAAATGTCCCCGCTGTATCCGTGAACCAGGAGGAATTCTCCGGAAGCCAATCCTGTTTTATATTGCTCAGCTTCAAACTTGGCAAGGTTCTTCTTCCAGCCTATGACCACATCCCGGGCCGCCTCCAGTTCCTTATCATTCCGGGAGTTGAGGCTGAAGCCCAGGGATTTTAAGGCGGCTCCAACGGTTTCCCGCATATCGTTCAACATGGTCATGCGTCCCTTTAAATCTCGCCGGTCAAGCATCCTCCAAGACGCCTGAAAATTTGTTACCTTGCTTTTCAAATGAGCCAGGCCCGTATTGGTCAGCATGTACGGAACACTGTGATGCATGTGGGGATCGAGCGCAATTTTCAGATAGTCGGAATCGATATGTTTGAGGTTTGGCAATTGTGCATGATCCAAAGGTTGTATCAAACCTTGATCATTCATGATTTTGACGAAATAGCTGGAGGGAGTGGTCAGATCGTATCCGGTGGCGCCAGCTTTAAGCTTGGCATACATAGATTCATTGGATTCAAATGTGTCGACGATAATTTTGCATTGGCGTTCAGTTTCAAATCGCTGCAGAAGTTCGGGTTTGACGTAATCCGCCCAAGTGTAAATTTTTAGGGTTGGCGTGGTTCTCTGGCATCCAGAGCCAAGAGCGGCCAGGATGATGAAACATAGCAAGAAAGTCCAAAAACAACTCTTCTTCATGGCGCCTCCTTAGTGAGTCGTTGGCTGAAAAATACGGCAATAAAAGTGAACAACAACAGGATCGAGGATAAGGCGTTGATCAAGGGAGGCGAGCCGTGTTTGATCATGCTGTAAATCCGGATGGGCAACGTGGTCGAACCGGGTCCAGCCACAAAAAAAGTGATGACAAAATCGTCTATGGAAAGCGTGAACGCCAATAATCCACCAGCCATAATGCCGGGCATCAAGAGCGGCAGCAGGACTCTCCATAAAGTAGCCCACCACCCCGCCCCCAAATCTTGCGCGGCTTCAATGATAGTGTAGTCAAAATCCTGCAGGCGTCCCAAAATCACCATGGCCACATAGCTGATGCAGAAAGTGACATGAGCCAGAAAGATGGTGAACAACCCCAACTCCAGGCCAATGGCGGCGAAAAAAAGCAACAAGCTAATTCCCATGAGAATCTCTGGAACCACCAGCGGCGTATAGATGAGTGTGAAATGAAAACGCTGCAAAACAGTGTGATAGCGATGAAGGGCCATGGCGGCGGTGGTCCCCAGTATGACCGAGATCAAGGTGGCAGTCACTGCGATGATCATCGTGTTGGTTAGGGCGTGCCAAATCTCCCTCTCTTGGTATAGCCGATGGTACCAGAAGAGTGAAAGGCCGTTCCAGCTGCCTCCAAAGCGGGAAGAATTGAAGGAATAAAGCACCAGAACCAGGATTGGAAGGTAAAAGAAGACCAGCAGAGCAACAGTAACAACCATGGGCAATCGGCTCTGTTTCATGCGTCCTCCTCGATAATCTGGGTGGCCGCGTTTTTCTTCTTTTGGAGCACCAGCACCGCCAACATGGGGAGCAAGACCGCCAAAACCAGAAAGGCGGAAAGAGCGCTGGCATGTGGCAGGTTGCGATCCACAAACACCCGCTGCGCGATTTTGTTGCCGATCATCTCCCCCCTGGGTCCGCCGACAATATCAGGGATTACATATGAACCCAATGCCGGAATGAAGACAACCAAAATGGCAGTCAATAAACCGCGCTGGATGCCGGGGATGAAAACATACAGGAAGGCCTGCCACTGCCGTGCCCCCAAATCCATGGCCGCTTCGACCAGGCGAAAATCAAATTTTTCCGCTGCCGCATAAATGGGCAGTATCGCAAAGGGAAGGAAGGTGTACACCATGACCAGCAGGACGGCCCCTGAATTATAAAGCAAGGAGGTGTCGGGAGCGGCTAGGTGCAGGAATACCAAGGATCGTTTAATAAGTCCGTCGGGATGGAGTAGCACTTTCCAAGCAAAAATCCGGATCAAGAAACTGGTCCAAAACGGGACAATCACCAGAAGCAGCAATATCTGCCGCCATTTGGGTGAGACCCGGGCGATGTAATAGCCCGCGGGAGTTGCCAACAAAATGCAGAATAGTGTGGTGAGAAGGCTTATATATAAAGTTCTCCAGATGATGGCGGGGTAGTTGGGATTGCTCAGATCGCGCAGGGTGTCCAACGTCCAGCCTGCTCCAATTCCGCCAAAGAGATCAGCGGGTTTAAAGGCAATGGCAAATACGATGAGAGTCGGCACCAAAAAAAGGACCACGAGCCATACCAGCGAAGGTATGGTAATCAACCATTCATTCAAAGATTTACGCTGATGGATGTCCATGCGTATTGGCCTTACCTTGTCCCTTTGGTGTTTTGAAAAAAAAGGATAGAGTACAGAACCCACAATGTCGACGGAATTTGGATCTTAAGGGAAGTGGAGCAAATTTCCCCCTTTCAAGTCCGCTCTTGTGGGCACTCTCCCCATTTGCTTGGGGAGAGTGCGAAAATTTTGGTTTTTTCTGGCTCCACAACTATTGCACAATTTATTAATCCGCGGGCCGCTCAGCGGTTCTGGCGTTGGTTTTATCCAGACTTGCCACATGACAGGCACTCGCCTCCACGATCCAGTTGAGAAAATTGCCCAATAAAAACAACGATCCCCCTGGTAATCTTCCCACAATTTGAGAGGGTCATAGAACATTTCTCTGGGATAACGAGAAAACTCATTTTTCGGCGCGAGGTGGCTCCGGCTCCAAATGGTTTTCCCCTACTCGTTCAGGAGGCAAGCTGGTTAAACGTTCGTCCGATTCGCTATAACGTTCCAACATGAATCCGTCATCCGCAAACCAGGAAATCCAGACATCTTCGTGCCAGCGAATGGGCTTTTCATCCAACAAAAAGCGGCTGTGTTGGCGGAAGATGGCCAAGCGGTATTCCTGGATCCTCACCCAATATCGCGTGTGTGTTCCTAGATAAATGACATCTTCCACATGGGCTCGCATCTTGTTGTGGAGGCCATCCACCATGGGTTCTTCCCTGGATATATGAAATTTTTCAGGACGGATGCTCAAAAAGACGGGGCTGCCAGGGCTGATCTGTTTATCGTTAAAGCAAAGCACATCCGGGAAGCCATCGATTTTGAGCCCGGCTGTAATCATTGTCCACCAACTCGTTGACTTCTCCTTCGAAGAAATTGGTGTCCCCGATGAAAGCGGCCACAAAGCTGCTTCGCGGGGCTTCATAAATTTCCGCGGGGCTTCCTATTTGTTCAATCTTCCCGTCGTTCATCACGGCAATCCGGTCGCTCAAACTCATGGCCTCTCCCTGGTCATGAGTCACATAGAGAAAAGTAATTCCCACCTCGTCATGGATCAAATCAAGTTCAATCAACATTCTTTGACGCAGCTTAAGGTCAAGGGCCGCTAGCGGTTCATCGAGGAGCAGCACCTGCGGTTTGTTAACTAAAGCGCGGGCAATAGCGACTCGTTGTTTTTGCCCGCCGCTGATCTGATCAGGACGCTTGTGAGCCTGGTCTTCCATCTGGATCAAGGAGAGCATCCGATCCACTTCAGTCTCTATTTCGGCTTTGGGGCGTTTGGCGATTCTGAGCCCAAAGGCAATATTTTCGCGAACCGTGAGATGCGGGAATAAAGCGTAATTCTGGAAAATGGTGTTGACTTGACGCCGATGCGGTGGGAGTGATGTGATGTCTAGCCCATCCAGCAGCACCCGGCCAGTGTCAGGGTTTTCAAAACCAGCCAAGATGCGCAGCAGAGTAGTTTTGCCGCAACCACTTGGGCCCAGCAATGAAAAAAATTCTCCCTTTTTGATTGACAACGAAATCTGGTCTGCCGCACGAGTAGCCCCGAAATATTTGGATACATTCTCAAAAACCAGGAACTCGGTCAATCCTCTACCTCCGAAAGCCTAGAAGCTGAAAGTCAAAGTAGCTCCGCCGTATAAGGTTTCGCCTGCGGAGCCGACACTTACACTTTTGATGGCCTGGCGGGCATTTTGGCTAAGCGGAGCGGAATATCCAATCATGGGCTCCAGCTTAAATCCTTTGCCGAGTGGCAGGGTCAAAGAAGTAATGAAATCGGCGTTGAATAAGTTGGCGAATTCTCGCCCCGCAGCATTCAGGCCCATGTATTGATTTTTGATTACATATCCACCGAAAGTCTTGAAGTTCAGCGAGGCTTCTTTCCCCAACGGGATGGATGGTTCCAACCCAGCTTGCAGGTATGCCCCTTTGCCGTAATTCACATCGAAGTAAGCTTTGATCGTGGGATTAAGAAAGTTGGAATGACCGATGCGCGTGTAAATTTCATCGCTGTCGACATCGTTGTACACGCCATAGTGGATGAAGCCAACTTCATAGTTGATTTTGTTTTTTTCTCCCGCATAGGATGCGGTAAAATCCAGCTCGTCTATATTTTTTCCATTTCGGTCAAAGGAGTAGTTCCCCCAGGCATTAGCCGAAAAACCCTTATATCCAACCGTCAAAGAGGGCTGAAATACTCCGCCTTTGCCAAGCCGCTCGCCTCGCCACATATAATGAGAAAGAAAAGCAGAGGAAGCTACAAACTCTAAATCGCCGGCGGCAAGAGAGGGAGCCAGGAAACTCGCCAGAAAACCGAAAAAGCACAAAATCCGCGTCCAAGGAATTTTCAAATTCGACACCTCGATTCGGATTGATCAGCTTTCTGCTCTTTGAAAAAGGACAGAATAGAAATGGGAGTCTATTTGAAACTATTTGGGATTTCAAGAATGATTAAGCCCACCGAATCTTTTTTGCCCGCATTTCCGGCATCGTGCTATGCTTCCTTTCGAAATAGCTCTAAGGATGTTTGTCGACAGCGACTTTGCCGCTAGAAATTGCCATTGGCGGGGCCAAGCGTGAACTTGCGGTTGAAATGATTTGCAAAGATTCTGGCTCCGAGAGAATGCCACTATGGGTAGGGCGCCCGGCGATGGCCTCCTGTTCATAGGGCTTTTATGACATTGGCTCTGCGTTGATGAGATTAGAATCTCAATAACATTCTAGGATTAGAGAGGAAAGGAGACTGTATGCGAGGATTGAATCAGGCGCGAAAACGTTATTTTACGCTTGCGATCACATTAATTCTTTTAGGGGGTGGCATGACTACTGAGGCCAAAGAAAACTTCAAACGAGAACCATTTGGAAAAGTAGCGGATGGAACTCCAGTAGAGCTTTTTACGCTCAAAAATGATTCTGGGATGATCGTGAAGATCACCAATTATGGCGGTATTGTTGTTTCCATTATGGTGCCGGACAAAAACGGAAAGTTTGGGGATATTGTATTGGGATACGACCAACTGGATGGTTACGTTAAGAACAATCCCTTTTTTGGAAGTTTGGTCGGACGCTATGGCAACCGGATCGCCCATGGCAAGTTCAGTTTGGAGGGGCACACTTACACTTTGGTCCAAAATAACAATGGAAACCACTTGCATGGGGGAATCAAAGGATTTGATAAGGTGGTTTGGAAAGCAGAGCCATTCAACGAAATCGCGGGTGTAGGTGTCAAGTTGACATATCTGAGCAGGGATGGTGAAGAAGGTTATCCGGGCAATCTCTCCTCTACAGTCGTTTACACCTTAACGCCGCAAAATGAATTGAAAATTGAATACCTGGCGACTACCGATAAAACTACGGTGGTGAATTTGACCAATCATTCTTATTTCAACCTGAGCGGTTCTGAGACCATCTTGGATCATGTGGTTCAAATTTTCGCGGACCGGACCACCCCAGTTGATAAGGGATTAATCCCCACGGGAGAGATTAAAAGTGTGAAGGGAACACCGCTGGATTTTACGACACCTCACGCTATTGGAGAACGAATTCAAAGTAAAGATCAACAAATGATCTTTGGCGGGGGATACGATCATAATTTTGTTTTAAACAGCGGCGGAGGGAAACTTGCCTTGGCTGCCAAGGTCTTTTGCCCTATTTCAGGCCGATTGATGGAAGTCTCTTCCACTGAACCGGGAATTCAGTTTTATACCGGGAATTTTCTGGATGGAACGATCAAAGGGAAAGGCGGAAAAGTTTACAGGCAACGCAGCGGCCTTTGCCTTGAAACTCAACACTTCCCGGATTCCCCCAACAAGTTACAGTTTCCCTCGACAATCCTAAAGCCGGGACATAAATACCAATCCACCACAATTATTAAATTCTCGGTGGCTAAATCCATTTGATCAGGTTCCGATTTGAAAGGGGCTGGATATGCCGCGCCAAAGACGATCCAGCGGAATCCAGCCCCGCGCATAGGAAATTCTTTTCGTTCCGCTCCCCCCGCTGATGGAAACATGCGCCGCATATTTATTTTGTCAGTATTCGATACCGTTGCCCAACTACCCGGCTGAGAGCGCCAAGGCGCCTGATCTCCAGCATAGCCCTCGCGGGAAGATGCCGGTTCTTCCAAAAATTTCCCGGATTTCTTCAGCAAATGCTGGGTGCAACTAGTGGTAGAGCAAGTAACATCATTTTGTTTTTGTGATGATTTAAATCCTCGTGTGAAGGGTAGCCACGGTGAGCGTCTTCCGGCGAACCGTGGGCTTTTGGCCAGGTGGACAGACTCCACGCCTCATAAAATGCGCTCAGCCTGGCTGCCACTCGGAGGGGACATGTGTAATTACTTGTTTTTATGAGGCGAAGAGGGATGATTATGAGTTCTTTCCGATTTCAATTCTTGGGATCCAGCATGCTCTTGTTGGGATATTGGGGATCGGTTCTCGCTCCAACAAAGATGTCGGCGCAAGTGCAAGGGCAATTAGGTGGGTTTCGGATTAAGCCCGAAAATATCCTTTTTGTGGGGAATCGTAATCTTAGCTCGTCGGATTTGAGAAGCATTTTTCAAAATGCGGGGAATCTCATGGGATCGTCAAAGCCGAATGAAAACAACCTTTATGACAACCGGCGCCTTAATCTGGGCGTGAATGCCCTGCTGGCATTCTATCGAAACCGGGGATTTATCAAGGCCACGATCAGCCCTCCAAAGTTTGACTATGGATCCACTCCCGCCAACAATCAGGTCCAAGTTATTTTTCATGTCACGGAGGAATACGCCTACTTGATGGGAGAAATCAAAATCAGCGGAGCGCAAGCTCTCGCTCCCGCCGTAATTCTTGGGTTGCTGAATCTGACTCCTAAAACACTGGTCAATGTGACCAAAATTGATAGCGGGATTGCCGCCGTTAGGGATGTTTATCTAAACCTCGGCTATTTGGATGCCGATGTTACTTCCACTCTGGATATTCTTCCCCGAAAAAACACGGTCGATCTGTTGGTGAAGGTCGACGAAGGAAACCAATACCGTGTCGGGCGAATTCAGTTGTTGGGAACGCCCGCCATTCAAGAATCCCTCCTTCGGGAGTTCCTGCCCATGCAAAAGGGGGATCTCTTTGGAGAAAAGGCGTTCCATGCCGTATTGGAAGCATTGAACAGTCTTGGTCCCCCTTCTCCATTGACATCCGCGGATGTGGATTTCCATATTGATCGAAATCAAGCGGTGGTGGATTTAGACATTTATCTCGAGGGAAAAGCAAAGAGGGAGAGAGGAAGATCCTGAACCTCCAGAAATCGGCCATGGATTAAAGAAGTCGAAAACTGAACCTCGGGATTTTCATCCTTTCTCCTTGCCACGGTGTGCCAGCATCTAGTTTTCTGCTCCGTTGTCTTTTTGTTTTCGAGGGAATATTAATTCCGATGGCCTGGACACTCCTTTATTGAAGGAGCGATTAGTTCTGCTTCGTTAGTCTATGCCAACCGGGAGTGCGAGGCTCCTGCCGAGCCGTGGCAAATATCCCGCCCGCATGATGGCTCGCCAGGCGGAGTCCGCCTTTGCCGTGGCTCCAAGGGCGGTCACAATACCAACGGATCAGGAAAGGGGAGGTAAATTAACGAAGTAAAATTAGAGACTATTAAAAATGGGGAATAGGATTGTGGAAAGTCATGCGTATAAATCAACCCGGCCATCGGGAGTAATCACGTTAGATGCCTGGTTGACCATCTCCACCAAAGCTTGTCCTTGCTCTTTGGCGCTGGTTTGGGCTTTTTTCATGACCAGCATGCTCATCTCGGAATTGATATCCTGAGATCCGCCGCCACTCTTTCCGACCCAATCGTTTGTCGAGCCAACACCTGCAATATTCATAAAACGATTATCGGCAAAATGGCCCTCCACCATTAGCGGGAAGATGATGATCCGCATATCGATGTATCCCATTCCTCCGCCGGACGCCAGACAATGACCAAAGATTGCGAGTGATTTAATGCCCCCGGCAGCGAGGAACTCCTCCGACTCTCCGGCGACGACTGCTCTTCTTTGAATCAGCCGCGAATCGACACGTCGAACGATCCTGGCGCATCGTAAGTATTGTGGGAAAGAAATGCTTCCCACAATGCTCCGTCAGAGGAAAGGTAAGTAATATTTTTAATCTCAACCAATGGGAGTGCCGATTTGAAATGATGGATGGAAAATGTCATGGAGATGAATCCTCACGCTTTATCACCTATGGATAGCCGAAAATGAAAAACATGCAGACAATCGCGCTGGGACTGCTCCTTGGAATAGCTGGAGGCGTCGCGGGATGTGAGTATCTTCCGAGTTCGATGAAATTCAACGGGGACGCTCCCTCCATTTCTTCAGTCGGGCACTCCCGACCTTCGACTCCATTTGGACGAGATCAAGACAGAGCCGCCAAAACTTCAGAGGTAATACCTCCCGTCAAAATTGCCATAAAGCTGGTTAATTCCCAAAACCTCGAGCCGGTCAATCAAGCGGTGGTATATCACAACGGCCGGGTATGGAGAGTCGATTCTGGCGGCCGATTTGAAATCAACGCGTACAATCCGAAAGAGCCGATTTTTATCAAAGCTTCCGGCTATAAGCGGACTTCAATTCTTAAAATGGATCAGGCGGAGGCAACTGCCGGTTTGATCCCCTTTCAAGCCAAGGGTCTGTATTTAACCCACTATGGCGTCAGTTCCAAAATATTGCGGGATGGAGTGTTGTCGATTATTCGAGAAGGAAAATTGAACGCTCTCGTCATCGATGTCAAGGGCGACCGGGGTTATTTGAGTTCAAAATCTCAAATTCCTTTGGCCGGGGAAATTGGCGCCAATCGGATTCCCACGCTCAGAGATGCCAAGGCCTTCATCGATCAGCTTCATGAGCAGAATATTTATGTGATCGGCCGGATTGTGGTCTTCAAAGATGATCTTTTGTCCGCCACCCACCCGGAATGGGCTGTGATTGACAGCCGAACCGGCAAACCTTGGCAGGACAATGAAAGATTAGGTTGGGTAGATCCCTTCAAACGGGAAGTCTGGAATTACAACATTGCTCTGGCTATAGAGGCAGCGCGGGCGGGATTTGACGAAATTCAATTTGACTATGTTCGTTTCCCGGCAGGCGGAAAAAATTCAACAACTCAATTTTCACGGCCAAATACCATGGAAAACAGGACCAAGACCATCCGTGCGTTCTTAGAAACCGCCAACCATGAATTGTTGCCCTACAATGTGTATTTTGCCGCGGACATTTTTGGCTATGTTCCGTGGAATTTCGACGATACGAATATCGGGCAAAAAATCACGGAAGTGGCCGGCGTTCTCGATTACATCTGTCTGATGCTCTACCCTTCTGGTTTTCATCTGGGGATCCCGGGCTATAGGGATCCCGTGAAGAATCCTCGTGAAGTGGTTTATCTGACTTTGGAAAAAGCCAAGAACCGGCTGCCGGGACAAACTAAAAAGCTCCGTCCCTGGCTGCAGAATTTTAAAGATTATGCTTTTGATAGGCGCGTTTTTGCCGGACCTCAGATTCAGCAGCAAATCAAAGCCTGCGAGGATGCCGGAACAAGCGGCTGGCTGCTTTGGGATCCAACGAATCGTTATCAGCACACCTTGGGCGCCTTGGCTCTTTTGAACCATTCTCCGCAAATGGCGCAGGCAGTTCCCAGAGCAGAAGGCAATCCCGTTGATAAGAGTGCGCCACGAACTGAATATATTCCGCCAGAATAGATTTTTTCCTCAAGTTGAGTCAACGGAGGGAGTAAAGAGCGGCGCAATTGAATGTGCGTTCAGAAAAAAGGAATCGCTAAACGACTCATTTTGGAGTGCGCGGATGTATCCACGCTTTATTCTGGAGCGACGCGTCGCGCCTGAGAGTGTGGTGACATGGTCATTGCATTCCAGAGGCACTCTCTGCGCCACTTTTGCTGGTACCCGCCACAGAGGGATTGCTTTTCCCAACTCGGTCTCAGTTCTTCAAATTTCGTGACTGAGAAATTCCGAAATCCGCCGATCATTTGCAGACCATGAAACGCAAACATGTCAGTCGTCAATACGATGCACGGGGAATCCTGGTCCTGGGTTCGCTCATGATTTTATGGCTGCTCCTTGAATCGATGAATCTTTTGGCCCGCGCCCAATTTCAGTGTGCCTCACCCCGGAATGGAGAATTCGCGAACAAGAGAAACGTTGGTTTTTTTCCTCATATGGAAACGGAAGAGCAAGAAAATGAGACGCCTCCTAACGAATTGGGAAAGGTGCTGATTCTCGAGTATCACAAGATAGAAACTAAAGAGAGCCGGTGGAGCCGATCCGCTCAAAATTTTCGGAAAGATCTGGAGACTTTTTACCGGCGCGGCTATCGTCCAGTCGCCTTAAGTGAATTCATTGATGGGAAAATTTCGATTGCGCGCGGCACTCATCCATTGCTAATCACTTTCGACGACTCATCCCCCGGACAATTCCGCTATCTGATACAAAAAGGAAAGCCTGTGATTGACCCGGACTGTGCAGTGGGCATCCTGGGAAATTTTCATGCGATGCACCCGGACTTTGCGTTGCGGGCTGTTTTCTTTGTCCTGCCTGAAGCTGCGCAGCCACACAAACTATTCGGACAACCCGAATACGAAACCCTGAAGCTCCGGGAATTAGTGCGGATGGGCTTTGAACTTGGGAATCATACACTCTGGCACGCGGATTTAAAGAAGTACAACGGGGAAATTGTTCAAAAACAACTAGCACTGGGAGTGGCAGCTATTCAACAACGGGTGCCTGGTTATCGAGTGCGAGCCCTGGCCCTTCCATTGGGAAATTATCCAGCCGATGCAGGACTCGCAATTGATGGTACATTTGAGAGGATTCGATATCACCATGATGCCGTATTTCGCGCAGTGGGCGGACCGGCATTTTCTCCTTTCCATAGCCATTTCGACCCATCTCGCCTCCCCCGCATTCAGGCCGTGGAAAGTGAATTGCAACATTGGTTGCGTTGCTTTGAGAGTAATAAGGGAGAGCTTTTTACCAGCGATGGGGATCCTGAAACGGTCAGTGCTCCCGCCCACCAGCGCCCATTTTACAATTCAACGAAGTTCCCAAAATTGCGATTTCAACCCGGGAGTTTCCATGGCGCCGGTCGGTGACCGGCGCCACAGAAATCCACCCGTCCCTCTAAATAAAGAAGATTCCCGCGCCGAGGGCCACACAAGAATCGACCAGTCCCACACGGACCTCAGGCGAAGCCCCCGTCGCGATAACCGGGGCGCGCCCAGCACAAAGCGTGCGGCCCCGCCAGATGCGCGAGCCTCATCTCCAATCCCTGCCGGTCAAGAGCCGCCGCTTTTTCCGGAGTGAACGAACGCGCGTGTCCGAGGTTTTCCTCGAACTCCGCCATGTTCGTATGAGCCACGACACCGGAGGCTACTCCGGGTTGAGTCCAGGCATAATGGAGAAGTTCGTCCTTCTTTACACCATCCACAACGAGATCGCGCATCAACTTCATGGCGACCACGCCGACGTTTTTTTCGCGCGCCACCGGCAAAGCTACCCCGGCATAGTTGCCATACTTTGTCGCATTGATGGCCAGGATGGTCATGTCCACTTCGAGCTTCTCCAGCATTTCCCTGGCTCTCTCCGCACTGTCCATGCTGCTGAATCCGATAAAACGTGTGAGTTTTTCCTCCTTTAACTTACACAACATTTTGTAGACGCCCTTCTCAATTGTGGCAATATCATCAGTAGGCTCGATGCTGTGGATCAGCAAAAAATCGACATAGTCCATCTTCAGGCGCTTTAAACTTCGATCAAACTCCTGCCGGGCTTTTTCAGGGTCGCGCGAATCGAACTTGGTGGAAACGTAGATCGACTTGCGATAGTGCGGCAAGATCTCGCCAAATCGCTCTTCGCTCGATTTCGGGCTTTTCCACTGATACACGGAACAAGTATCGAAATAGTTTACGCCTGACCTGACCGCTCGCTCCAGCATAGCCTCCCACTCTCCGTCTTTCGCTTGGAGGAAAAATGATCCCCCTCCAAAACCGAGCAGCGAAACCTTCACACCTGTTTTGCCGAGCGTACGCATTGGCATTTTGTTTTCAGCAGCAACCAGTGGGATATTGCCGGCGGCTGCAAACGCAGACAAAGCGATTCCCGATCGGCGCAAAAAAGACCTACGGGAAATAGAATTGGTCATGGCTCTTCCTTTTGAATGATGGATTGTTTTACTTCCCGGGCAAATACTTTGCCCGGACGTCGCTCAGAATCTCGGAGGCCAGAGGATGCTTCTTGGGGCTGTAAAAGGCTTCCGCAGCACCTTCTGAAGGACCGCCTCCCACGGCAATTTTGCCGCGATATAAAATATTGAAGCTGGCATTGATGTGCACTTGCACGCAAACCTGATAGGTTCCCGGCTGGATCCCCTTCGAATGACAGTCGAATTTCAGGGAATTGAAACCGAGGGGGGGCGTGGGACGAGTCACTGCATCGAATTCCGCATCGTCCACTTTTTCCCAGTGCGCCTGC
>CAWDMN010000035.1:0-17800 GCA_963803155.1 uncultured Acidobacteriota bacterium | reverse complement strand
GTTAGTCAATAACTCCCATTAGATATTTCTCCTGGTGCATGTTGGAGCGCATGTATAATGAAGGCTTCAGGGATTCAGAAGACGGGCTGAGTTCCCGGTGATAATATGAGGGCTGTATTGTGTTCTTCTGAATTGAGATTTTGCCCGATTTGCTTCGTGGCCTCCGCGGTCTATTTTCATTTCGCATTGCACGGAAGCGAATGATTAAGGCACTATTGTCTCCCACTTTTAATGGCACTCTGAACTATATGGAACTCCTTTCTGTTCGTGCCAAGCAATTTGGGGGATCGGCTGGAGAAGGAATTGAGCCATAAGAAAAAGAGAAGAACAAAACTGCGGGGATCAAAAGAAGTGAGTCATATTTCCGCGCCCAGCCTGGCTTCATTTTGGCGAGAGATGATGCCATATTTCTGGGTCGGATTGGCGGTTATCATTTGCTATGCCGGCACACTGGGAAACGATTTTGTGCACGATGACAGTTTTGAAATCCTGCAAAATCCAGCTGTCCGTGACGTGCATCAATGGCCCACATTTTTCACGACTCCGGCATGGACTTTTCTCTCGAAGGCTGGAAGAGCGGCTAGTTCGAGTTATTATCGCCCCCTGCAATATTTATCCTATGGCCTGATTTTCCATTTCGGCGGCGCCAATGCCTGGGCTTTTCATCTATTTAAGTTGATGCAGCATCTTGGCGTTTGTCTTTTGCTCACCTATCTGCTCAAACGGTTGACCGGCCACAAACCAATTGCCCTGATCTCAGGGTTAATATTTGCTGTTCATCCCATCAATACGGAAGCGGTAAGCTGGATTTCGGGCATCACCGACGTTTCTTGTGCTTTCTTTCTATTGTTAGCCCTTATCTTTTACCTAAGGGATCAAGAGCGCCCTTCTTGGCTGAATCCTTCCATGGTCTGCCTGTTTTTTTTGCTGGGGCTTTTATCCAAAGAAACCGGCATCATGCTATTGCCATTGTTGGTTCTGATTGCCGTGCTCTGGCATCAGCCTCTTCTTTCGTTGGAAAGGTGGAAACGATTTTATCTGCCACTCGCTCTTTGCACTTTGGGATATTTGGCACTTCGAGTCAATTCCATTGGCGGCGTGACATATACCGCACAATTCCGATACACCCAGTTGAACCACTGGCAAGTCCTGCTCAACCAAATACAGCTTTCCGCAAAATATTTTTTGAAATTTATCTCCCCTTGCCCATTGAATGCCTTTTATACCTTCGAGCCGATCACAGTTATTTCCGACTGGCGGCTGTGGGGAAGCCTTGGCGGTCTTGTAGCCATTGGATTTTTTTCGATTCGCTTATGGCGCATCTTCCCTCCTGATCAGGCTCGATGGACAATCTGGGGTGTCGCCTGGTTTTTCCTGACCTTGGCCCCTGTAATTCTTCTGTTCCAGCGAATTGGAGAAAATGTCTTCACCGAGCGATATCTTTATCCTGCTTCATTGGGTTCGTGTTTGGCTCTGGCATTAATCTTGGATCACTATTACATAAAAAACAGGCAATTAGTCTGGGGATTCGCGGTTCTTATTATTCTCGTTGGAGGGTGGCAGACTATTCTTCGAAATCGCGACTGGAGAGACGATCTGACTCTTTACGAGGACACTGTGAAAAAATCGCCTCGATCATATGGTACCTGGACTGATTTGGGAACCACCTATTTGAATATGGGCAGAAAAGAGGAGGCTCGCAAAGCATTTGAAACTTCGCTCTCCATCCGACCCAATGCCGCCGCCTATGGAGACTTGGCCCTCATTCACAGCATGGATCAGCGGTTTGAACTCGCCCAGTCGGAATACGCCAAGGCCCTTCAATTGGAACCATTGAACGAGACACTCTACGCCGCTGCCGCCGAAGTGGATTGGAGCTTGAGGGATTATGCCTCAGCCCGTGCAAAACTGTCTCGATCATTGGATATTGATCCGCTGAATCCTCGCAACTGGCGCAGATTAGCGGAGGCATGCACTTCCTTAAATCTGCATGAACAGGCCATCCGGGCCTATGAAAAGCTGGTGGCGCTGGCCCCAGATATGGCGGGAGAAGCTTATTTGGGAATGGGCCAAAACTACCGCGCCTTGAATCAAAATCAAAAGGCAAACGAAGCGATGCAAAAATTTGTCGCAGCAACATCAAGAAAGAACCGGTAGAAATTCCCGCCTCAAAGCAAGCGAGGATTGGCAGGAACGGTTCGTCTGTCCACTGACGGATTCGTCGAGCCGTCCGCCTGCGCTAGCCCAGTCGACGCGTTCGGCGGTGACAGCGGTCACACAAGCACCCTGCCTTACAACAGTCTTCTCCTTCCAAAGAGGGAAGCTTAACAGCAACTGTATTTTTTAGCGAGCCCTTATCTTGCAACCCCCCGGATTAAAACCGAAACTAATTCATTAACAGGCCAGAACTGAAATTGCACGGTTAGACCAAAATACCAGTCAAGTTTATCCGTTTGCAGTTCCACCTGAACTTCCCCTTTTTCACCAGGCTTCACTACCAGATCCGGATTTAAAATCCGCACAAATTCCGCTTGAAAAAAACTCCGTTTGATGGAAACGGGCTCCTGCGACAGGTTGGTGAAGGGCAGATGGACGACGGTTGGTTTTGATTTGGAGACCCTTCCCAACTCGATAGCGCTCTTTTCCCAGTGGATAACCACGGGTGGCGCCTGGGGATCCTTTTTTTGCCGCAAATCATTTTTCTTGCGCGCTTGATCCAGTTCACTGTCGATGGGGGCGGGCACGTCATTGGGGTCCAAGAACCAGTTTCCTGACTCGAGTTTCCATCGAGTCAGCCTTGGAATATAAATCTCCAGGTCACCCATGGGGACTGGAGTATTTAACAAAATCTGGACGATGGCCGATTTCCCCCCTTCCTCTATTTTGATTTCCCCCATTTTGAACTTCGCGAACTCCCCCTGTTTCTGCGCTAAAAAAGCCTTTTCTAGCGCTTTTGATGCAAAGCTCGGCCGCCCGATTAAAATCACGCTTCTGCAGAAAAGTATAAAAATCCGCCGCACGCTGTTTGATTTTATCCTGGTTTGGCGGCTCGGGATTTTTGGCTGGCAGCGGCAACAGACACAACCAGACAACTTCCAACAGGATCAAGCCCAAGCTCGCCCACTGCTTTCCATTCCTCCATTTCAAAGGCAACCTTTCCATTTGTTTTTGATCTCCTAGATGAAAAATATCGATGTTCGGCGATAGGTAAGAAATCCTCTAACGCCGACCCAATGCTTTTACTCTTCGACGACCAAGAAGATTTTCATCCTTGCATGTGGACGCAATTCAAAATGCGACAAGTTGGGACAGTCGCGTAGATCGGCTGAAATGAGCAATAGCCGGGAGGATAAGGCTCCCGCCGAACCGGTCTGGGTGGAGATGTCACACGAGTGGCTCGCCAAGCGAAGTCCGCCTGAGCGGGAGGCTCGCCCTCCACGTATTCCATCCCTTGCTCCCTTTACCCTTTCCCACTTTGAATGATACCCATCGCCTGAGGTGGGAGGCACGCTCCGTGTGGCATCAGCGAAGTCGCCGGACGGAATCCGCCTCTCACATTCCGGAAATGTTTCCTCTCCTCAACTGTTCAACACCTATCGCTTTTCTCTCACTTTTAATTGCATCCAAATGCTTTTATGGTGATTGATGGTTCACTGTGACTATTGAATACTCCTCCGAGTGGTAGCCACGCTGAGTGCCTTTTATGAGGCGTGGAGCCCGTGGCTGGCCACAAGCCCACGGCTTCCGCTTGAAGCGGACTCACCGTGGCTATCATTCAAACGAGGATCTGGGCGGTTACGAGTCATCAAAAAAAAAGGGTGGCTTTTTAAGCCACCCTTTCTTCCAAAACCTATTGGAATTACTGACCCAAAGATTCGGAACCCGCATTATTGACATAAGATTGACGGCTGTTAAATGCGCCGCTGAAATCGTTCATCACGTTGGCAATGTACCCTTGGGCAATGCCACTGGCCTGACCCATATTAAAGGCCACGTAAGCATAGCCATGGGCGAACTTGAAGTTGCAAACCGCCAGCACATAGCCCTGGAAATCTCCAGCGCCAGCAGGCAACAAGGCGGAAACCACGTTGGCATAAGAGTCGCCAGCCGCAACCGTACCCGTAGTAAAGGATGCCGGAGTAGCCGCAACCGTTTGACCGGCAGCAAACTTCGGATAGAAGAAGAAGGAGACAGTCCCACCCTTCGGATCAGCCCCTTGTCCATCCGGGATTGCACTCGCGTCGTAGCTGGTATTAGCCACGGCAATACCAGTGTCATATCCGCCAAAACCTTTGACTACATAGGGGAACATCAAGTTAGTGACACATCCACTAAGAGCCATCAAGTTCTTCGCATCAGAAGCCGGGATAGTATAGGAGACAATCTCGTCGAAATAATCCGTATCCGGGTCATACTCTGGCCCCATGGCTACCGTGAAAGTAGCTTGGCCAATTTCCGCCTTGGTACCGTCAATTGTAAAGGAGAAATCCGTAGCCGCAACACCAGTGGGGGCGAACGTAAAGGTTTCTTGAGTAGTGTCGCTTCCCGCTACGCCATAAAAGGTGTAAACAGCCATCGTGTTATCTTTACCGTCATCAGTCTTAGTCAGATTGGCTGTGCTAGCGGCAAGGACATAAGTGGGCCAGTTAATCTTAACGCCTTTCGGCAGATTGGAGACTTGAATGGTAAAATTAGTATTGGCAGTCCCACCATAAGCGGTACGGACCACTTTAACACCACCTGCTGCATTGGCACCCGCTGTCGTGTAAGTAGCAAACGCACCAGAAAAACCTTCCTGAATATCGAAACCAGCCGCACTGAGAGACCCGGTCTTGCAAACGCTTCCCAAAGCGCTGGTGATATTCTTTACAACAAAATTGGAGGCAACGGTTGCCACTTGAACAGTACTTGGGAAATAGCTGTTAGCTTCAGCGGGAACAGAACTGATAGTCGCTGTAACTGTGGAGCCAGAGGCCAAGGATGCCACATCAGCACGAAGACCATTGATGGAAATGCGGTCATATTGAGTAATGGCAGTAGCTGTGGCAATTGTGATGCGAATTGCCGTGCTGCCCACGGGTTTGACTGATGTGATCGCAGCACCCGTCAGCGTAGAAGCGCCAAACGGAATTACCGTAATAGTAACGCCATGAGCGTTGGACCAAACATTCCCCACAACGGCAAAGTTGTCGGTAGCATTAACAATCGGAAGTCCATAATCAAGCTGGATGGAACTTGCAACATCGGTAGTCACACCAAGGGCCGCCGTTAAAGTCACATTCCCCAGCAATTCAGTTCTCCCACCCAACACAACACTGTAGTTGTTGTAAGAGGTGTTCCACGTCGCGGGCGCTGCGCTGGCAATCATGGAGCACACCAGCATCAGAGCGGCAACCAACATAACTTTTGCTTTCATTCTTCTCTCCTCACTTAAAAGTGGATTTTGCGTTTTACTCGATTTTCGATCCGTGGTTTTTTTTACTCGTTCGATCGTTAAGTGTCTGTTCCTCGACTCGACCTGCATTTCCGGTGTCTAATGGAAAATCAATCAAATTTCTTGTAGAAGCTTTCAATTCCCTCGAAGAGTCGTCGCTCGAAAAAATGAATAATTTTGCCCTGACAACTCCGAGTCAGTTGAAAAACTCCAAACCATCACCCCCTTTTCAATACACATAAAAATAAATCATCATCTCAAATGACATTACCTAAAATTCGACGCCTAACTAAAGATTTAATGAGAATAGATATCATTACGGACTAGGCTTGTCAAGATTATTTTGTCCAAAACAAGCCAATCTGCTAAATCTAAGGGTCTTTTTAATCAAGCGCTTATATTACGGTAAGCGCGCAGAATAAGAAGGATCTATCTTCTGCTTCTATGGAGTATGCCTTTCTTGCCCCCTCTTTGTATCATCCGCCACTGTTTTTTTTCGTAAACACTCAAGCCGAGGAAGGCTCTCTTGGCTTCCAACGAAATTTAGCCGCATGGTTTTGTACCGCCACCCCGATCGCTCGTTTACGCTTCATGCTATTTCGTTTTGCCTGGTTGCTCCGCCATGCCAAAAGCGCGAAGTGTCAACGAGCGATCCGTTTAGCTTCACGCGCATCGGCTAACGGATTGATCCAGGATAAACGAGCGAAACCGATTTTTTGTGCCGCGCCAATTTCCATCACCTCTTCTCGGCAAAAGACATCCGAACTTTATGAGGGAACCTTTCAGTGTATTTCCCAAAATGGAAATCTGCCCGTCACTTTGATTTTCTCCCGTGGGGGGGGCAATCAGAATTGACAGGCAGTGAGGAACCGCAAAGCGGTTCCATTTTTCAGCCGTGGGTTGGTCCGCCGCTGTTGGCGGACCAACCCACGGCTCACTATACAAGAGGACAACCCTGAAAGGGTTGGAGAAACAAACCGTTTTGCCATCTCAACGGCACACCTGTTTCGACAAAAACCTTCCCTGATCTTGGCCTTGCGTATCCAACCCATTCAGGGTTGTGGGTCAATTGGTTCTTCACCGAGGGTTGGCGCTAAACGCGCTAACTCTCGGCTGACAAATGGAACCGCTCTGCGGTTCCCAGCACCTCCGCTTTGTTGATTTTTTTCTGCCCGGCATTTTGGGTTTCATCGAAAGGGGTAGATTAGAATTGACAAAGGTGGAAAACTCGATCACAATTTGCAAAAATATTGATTTCCTCCATGGCTTTGAGCTCCTATTATTAGCATGGAATTTCCCGCCCACGTGCGGCAGCATATTATTAAGGTTGGACTAATTCAGTGAAAAAAGGGAATAGGGACTAAAAGGATGGCCGCTTTTTTCATGGCATAAGTGGGTTTTTTGAATTCTGCAAACGATTCATCAGAATAATTAAAAGGGACGAATGGGCCCAACGGACATTTTCGCCATTTCACGGGAGTAATGGCATTTTTTTTAAATGCCTTGCATAAGAGTAGAAAATCATTTTAGGGGAGAATTTGCAGAGGATTTTGCCTTAAGCAGGGTTTCACTAATTGCAAAGAGGAAAAATTCATGGACAAACATTTAAGGGGAAAAAACGATTTCGGAAAGTGGAATATCGGGCGATTGTGCATGATGCTGATAACTTTATTATTGGCTGGGGGCGCTTATAACCAAGGGTTGTCGGATGCGCCTGCGGCGCCAGTTATCACTAGTTCTGACACCGCTACTTTCAGTGCCTGTTCCATCGGGAGCTTCACTTTGACCTTCACCGGGAACCCGGCGCCAACTTTGGGCATATTACAAACTTACAATATTCCTATTGGGATTTTTTGGGATTCAGCAACGGGCACTTTGAGTGGAACGCCACGGTGGGATACCGTCGGCAAGCACACCTTCACCATCTTCGCAACGAATGGTGTTTCGCCTGATTACCAACAAAATTTTACTCTTATCGTTAATCCTGGTTTGTCCCTCGGTTCCACTAGCCAGGGATTCGATTCCAGTGGCGGGACCGGCAAAGTGGATGTGATCAATCCCTGCAACCGATGCGGCACCTGGACCGCCGTCAGTGATGTGGCTTGGATCACGAATGTGACGATTACTTGCACCAGCGGAAAGCAACAAATTAGCTATAAAGTGGCGCCAAATAACGGTCCGGCCCGCACCGGCACCTTCACTTTTGAATCGATCAAATTTACGGTAACTCAAACCGCCGACGAGGCTGAATTTTTCGTGCCGGTCATAGTTTCCACCGCGGGATTGAATGAATCGTTCTACACTTCTGAGTTCATTCTCACCAACCGCGGAGGCCGGAATGCCACGGCACAACTAACCTATACGGAATCGTTGCAAACGGGCCAGCCGGGAGGGACCGCCAATGTAACCGTGCCGGCAGGCCAGCAAGTCATTGCCAAGGACGCAATTGCTTTCTTAAAACAGCAAGGTGTGCCGATCGCCGAAGGCAATAGCGGGGGGACTTTGCGAGTGCATTTTTCCAGCCTGGCTCATCCAGGCGATGGCGCTGTGGCGGTGCGCACATCCTCCCTCGTCTCCGATGGGAGGGCCGGATTGGCTTACGGCGGAATCCCTCTTAACGGGGCTCTCGAATTCCCTTCCTACATCTGCGGATTGAGAGAGACTGAACAGGATCGCTCCAATCTGGCCCTTCAGAACGCTGGAACCGCTCAAGAGGGGATCATCATCTTGCGAGTGACGATCTTTTCGGATAAGGGTGTCCAGGCCGCTGTATTGCCCGATATTGTCCTGAATCCGGGAGCTTTTACACAAATCACTCAAATCTTGCATTCGAGTGGCCTCGCCTTGGACTCTGGCTATGTGCGAATTGAACCGGTGGGGGGAACGGCTCCCTATTACGCCTACGGAGTCATTAACGACACTCACAACGGGGATGGCTCCTTCCTGCCACCCCAGTTGGATAAGGTTCTCGACCGGTTTACCGCTACTTTAGGTTTCACTCTTCCGGTGTTAGTGGAGAGTGCCCGTTATAACAGTGAACTGATGATTACCAATTGGTCTACCGAGTCGCGGACTCTCCATTTGAGTTTTATGGCGGATGGAATTCAAACGGCGGATCACACCATTCAGCCTACGATGACTCTGGCCCCTGGGGAGCAGCAAATCATTCCTGACGTGATTCAATACTGGCGTGGCAAAGGAATCCTGGGGATTCCCCCTCGCGGTACTACCTTGGCCGGCAGCCTGACCCTTTCCACCCCGGGAGGTTACAACTGGGGTTTGAACGTTGGAGCGAGGACATCCAGCCCCGACACCATGAGTGACGGTCAATTCGGCGTGTACTATCCGGCCATTTCATCGCTATCGACTCTGACGAATGATGGATGGCTAATCGGCCTGCAACAGGATACCGAGAGCCGAACCAATCTCGCCTTTGTGAATACGGGAGGAGTGGACGCCACAGCCGACGATTTGGTGATCGATCTATTCGATGGAGCTACCGGAAAATTGGCAGCAACCACTACCGTGTTAGGATTGAAGCCTTACGCATGGATCCAAATTGACAGCATCCTGAAAAAGTATTGCCCAACTGTTTTGCAGGGCTACGCCCACGTTCAAAGGTTGAATGGGAAAAATCCCTTCATTGCTTATGCAATCATTAATGATGGCGCGGAACCCGGCCAGGGAACAGGCGATGGCGCCTATGTCCCAATCTCCCAAAGTCAACAATAGCTTCTTGATTCATTGCTGGCATTTTTGAGGCGAACTGTTCTCGTTTGAGTCTTGCCATGGGCCGTCCCCATTATGCTCGGCCACTTTAAGCGAACATGATGGTCGCTTAAAGTGAGAGAACACGGACTAAGCCTCTAACACTGGGGAAAAGGAAAAACCTTCGGAATGTGGGAGGCGCGTGCGTGACCACCGTCACCCGTCCGGCGACACAGGGGTCTCCGGGCGGAGTTTGCCTCCCACTTTTTGCCTTCAGCAGCCTGTCTTGTGTCTCACCTTTAGTTGCATCTGTCGCTTTTCCGGCCTTGCGTTAGATCTCCTCGATGTTGGATAATTCAGCAGATCTTCCGGGGTAGACAGATGGAGGGGCATCGTAAAGGGGGAGAAAGACATCGACAAATTTACGGCTTCGTAAATAATTGTCCATTCATAATTTTCACTCAGAGCGGGGGGACAAAATGAAGTCGAAGACGGTGTAGTACGACGATTTGCCACCTGCGGTAGACAAAAGTCAGAATCGCCCGCGCCATTCGTCTGCTGGCGCAAGTTATTTTCTCTGGTTCTTGGGTGTTTGGAGGCGTATCATTCGTCGTTGTGCAGGTCCACGGGGCCTGCAGCTTTGAAGGAACTGGAATTTGACTTTCAGCGCACTTAATAAGATTCAATCCTTCCATTCAGTTCATAACGTCGCAATTGCGGGCCTGTAGCTCAGAAGGATAGAGCAGCGGTTTCCTAAACCGAAGGTCGGGGGTTCGATTCCCTCCAGGCCTACCATTTTCCCCGCCAGATTGATGCCGAAGGAGTTCATGGCATTGTTCCCGTTTTGCTCATAAATCCGCTCCTCAGAAAATCCTAGCTAGAGTCTATTTATAAAGCCGTTTTTCGAAGAATAATCCGAAGGCCGATGAAAGAGGCCAATCCTTGTAGGGCGGTTGTGTCAACCGCCAGCGCTGCTTCCCCGGCGTTTCGCAGAAACGCCCTACAGCGAAAATCGTTCTCCGCAAATCAAAAACATGACTTTATAAATAGACTCTAGCTAGGCAAAGGTGGAGCGGGCACGAGTGACCGCTGTCACCGGTGCACGCTGGCTCGGTAGGCCCGAGGCTGGCCAGGCGACGCGCGACGGGTGACTTCGTCACACTCGCGCGTTCAATTACCTTGTTCAACCGCCGAATTCCTGAGTGGAGTCAAAACATCAAATCGTGGCGCGATGGATCTGCCGCTTGAGCCCATGAATTTTTCGGCGGATTTCTTTCAGCTTCTGGGAATCGTGTGCCACGAGAGCCTCATCCCTTTTTGATTTGAGCTCTCTGATCTGTTTTTTTACCGTAGTCTTTTCGATCCCGACCACTTTGTGATGCTCGTGCGTGTCAATATTCAGCGCTTTGCACAACTGCACCAATAGATGCTCTTTGTTTAATTGTGTGTAACCCTGAAGAGCTTCATGCTGAATCCCTGCCGCCATTTCGCGCAATTGAACCAGGTTCTTCTCCTTCAGTTCGTGGAAGGTGTAGGCCATTCGTCTCTCTCCTCCATTCGGATTAATCAACTGCCCTGATCTGGATTGGGTCTTGATTCCACTTGAACGACAAAACTGGTGTTCAGCAGCAATTTAAAATTCTGGACGCGGAAATTATACCCTATTTGATATTCCACAAAACAAAAAACCAAACATTCAAGAGTGCGCGCCCCGAAAATAGAAGAAGAGGAAAGTGGACCTCCCCCTTGCCGTACGAAAGCCAAACATGAGTCACCACGAAGTGCACGAAGAATACGGAGAATAGAAATCTTGTAACTTCTCAGGTGGGATTTTCCATCCTGGGCCAGATTCGGAATCGGGCTTGGAATCGGTATCGATGAGGCGAGGGATCAGATTGGCTTCCATCGGCATCGAAAATTCAATTGCGATTCCGATTCCAAAAAACAAGTTGTCCTGAGTAGTCGCGATTTTTTTGATAGACAACCGCTCCCTCTTCCTGCTCCTCGATGCCTTCGTGGTAAAAGAAGAGCTTGATGGATTAACCGGGTGAATCCGAAGTTGGGGGATTTCAATCTCTAATGTTTTTTGAAATACACCCGAAATTTAAGAGTGCTATGATAATTGGGGCAAAGGGCCAAGACCGTGCAGCCCGGATTTGCTCGAGTGGCCCGCCGAATTTGGTGCAGACTCATCATCAAAAATGAAGCTAATCGAGAATGGTTCAGATGAATCTTCCCTGTTTAAAACGAATTAAGACGAAGGCTCCCTCGCCATTCTCCTGAAAAATGAGGTTTAACTTGCTCCTGAAGGAAGACAGCAATCGAATCCATCACCTTCAGCAGGCCATTGAAACGGCCATCAAAGGGAAACCGGAAGTCATTCAACAGGCACTGGTGGCCCTGTTCGCCGGCGGTCATCTGCTGGTGGAAGATGTTCCCGGCGTGGGCAAAACCACGCTCGCGCATGCCTTGGCCCTCGCATTGAATTGCCAATTTCATCGAATTCAATTCACGAGCGATCTCCTCCCATCCGACATCATCGGGGTCACTATTTATGACCAGTCCAAGGGAAATTTTGAATTCAAACCCGGCCCGGTGTTTGCCAATGTATTGTTGGCGGATGAAATCAACCGCACCACCCCCAAAACCCAGAGTGCTCTGCTGGAAGCCATGAGTGAAGGTCACGTAACCGTTGACCAGGAAACATATCCTCTGCCCAAGCCGTTCTTGGTCCTCGCCACTCAAAATCCCATCGAGCATCACGGCACCTATCCTTTGCCGGAATCGCAGCTGGACCGTTTTCTGCTGCGGATCCGGATCGGCTACCCCGAGGCTGAAGCGGAAAAAGAAATTTTCCATAGTCAGAACCAGCAGCATCCCCTTGAAAAGATCCGTCCCGTTTTGGAAGGCGAAGATGTGCTCAGGATTCAGGAGGTGGTTAGGTCTATTCGCGTGGATGAAGCTCTATTGGATTATGCTCACGGCATCGTCGAGAAGACCCGCACATCCGAACTTTTGACGCTAGGAGTCAGTCCGCGCGGATATCTGGCCCTGATCCGGGCCGCGCAAGCTCGCGCCTGCCTTATGGGGCGCGATTATTGCCTTCCCGACGATATTAAATTTATGACATCCGCGGTTTTGGCCCATCGCTTGGTAATCAACAACCGCTTTGCCTCGACGCTTAAGCGAAATTACGAGGCTGAGATGATTTTGCGGGAAATACTCGACACCGTCGAAGTACCCCTCTAAGAGACCTCATGGGTCTGCAAGACTTGTGAGGTCTGAGAACTCTTCTTCAATGAATACTTCTTCGTTAAATCCCCGGTTCCTTTGGAACTTCACTTGGCGGGAAGTGCGCAATGCCTTGCTAGGCGCGGCGGTGGTGTTCTCAGCCTTGGGTGCGGCCATGGCATCCTCCTATTTCGCGCATCGGGGCCAATTGGGCACGACGGTCGCATCGACCGCACTGTCGTTGTTGCTGGCCGCTATCGCCGCATTTACTGTCGTGCCCGCCCTTTTTCGGAGCGCTCGCTTGGAAGTGCGGCGGTTCTCATTCCACATTACCGGAGAAGGCTGGGGTTATCTCATCACTTTGATCATAGTCGGACTGGCCGCTTTCAACACCAACAACAACCTGCTCTTCATCGTTTTTTCCGCGGCTCTGGCAACTCTGGTGGTCTCCGGGATGATTTCCCGAATGAATTTATCGGCTCTGGACATCCACTTGGATTTCCCCCCTAATATCGACGCTCGGCAGGATGTCCCGCTGTTGATTCACCTGCATAATTTGAAACGATGGATTCCGGTTTTTTCAATCCTGGCGAAATCCCCCCCGGGTGATGACGAGATGGCACATGCAATTTTTCATCCGGTCTATTTCCCTTATCTCCCGGCCAAGAGTCGCATTCACAACCGAATCCATGTGACCTTCCCCCGGCGCGGCCTTTACCAATTCAACCAAATTCATCTACTCTCCTCTTTTCCCTTTGGCTTCGTGCAACGCACGAAAGTCCCGGCAACTCGGCAGGAAGTTATCGTGCTGCCAGAACGCGAATCGCCGGAGGAATTCTATGAAACTCTTCCACTCCTTTCCGGCGCTTTTGAAAGCTGGCTACGCGGTGAGGGATCCGACCTTTACTCGATTCGTGATTACTCGGGGGGGGATAATGCGCGATTCATCGATTGGCGCGCCACCGCGAAGACCGGGCAAATGAAAATCCGGGAATTCACACGGGAAGACGAGCGCAAATGCTGTTTCGTCTTTGACAACTTTTTCCCCGATTTCGACGAGGGCCGGCATCGGACGGCCTTTGAAGGTGCGGTGCGCCTTTGCGCCAATGCGGCCCGCCATTTCCACGAAATGGATAGCGAAATCCGGCTTTGGACAGCGGCCTCATCCACGCGCTTTGCCGCCGATGACCACGGCCTGATCGAAGCTCTAAGAATCCTGGCAACCATCGAACCGGGCCGCAATGGGGAAAATTTCCCTGACCAGCTCATTTTGGAGGAATCCTTCAAAATCATTTTCACGGCCCGTTCCCGGGGGGTGATTCCCACTCCGATATGGAACAGCGCACATGTTGTATTTATCCGGGAATTGGCGCCATCGGCGCAAGAATGGGCCATCGATAAAAAATGAGCATCTCAGAACATATTGCGGCAAGTTGGTTTGATGCCTTTTTTGACCGGCAGATACAAGCGCTGGTTGGAATTGCCTTCGGGATGCTGGTTCTGGCCGGCCAGATCTCCCTTTTGCCATTCTTCATTTTCTCCCTTGCTTATGTTCTTGCGATTCTATTGCAAACGAATCGTTTCCGACGGTTGACGACCCGCCAAGTCAACGTCGCAAGCTGGTTCTATTTGCCTTTGTTTTTGCTGGATATATTTGTCTGGTCCCATTCCTTCATTCCAGCGACGTTGCACCTGATTCTGGCGATGCTCCTCTTGAAGATTTTCCAGCAAAAAGAAGATCGGGATTATTATCAAATCATCCTGCTCTCCTTTCTCCTCGTTCTGGCGGCCTCTTCCCTTACCATCAATTTTTCGTTTCTCGCCGGATTCCTGACTTTTCTCCTCTGTTGTCTGGCCACTCTGATCAGCTTCGAAATCAAGCGTGCCCAGGCCCTGTCGACGGCGGAACGGGAGAAGACCGGCGCCCTCACCTCGGTCAAACCAACGAGAATCATTATTGACCCATCACGGCAAAAACAGCTGATAAAAGCTGTCTACGTCCTTTCCGCGTGCGCTTTGGCGGCTATCGTCCTCGGGGGAACTCTATTTTTCTTTGGACTCCCCCGGTTTGGGTCCGGGTATTTCAGCCGCGTGCAAAACCGCTACTCCACGCTGACCGGATTCAACGACCGGATTCAACTCGGCGGCATCGGCAAAATCCAATTGGATTCTTCCGTAGTCATGCGAATCCAATTTGCCCATCCATTCAAAGGCGTTGAAAGCTTGAAGTGGCGCGGGGTGGCCCTGGACAATTTTGACGGGAGAAATTGGTCCAAACAGACAGCCGAAAAACGGCGGTATTTCCCCGTCTCGAGGAACTTTCATCTGCGGAATCCAGAAGTCCCCGGAGAAAGGCTCAGTTATCAGGTTTTGATGGAGCCCAGCGGCACGATGTTTATTTTTACCCTTGATCAAATCTTAAACCTGGAAGGCCGTCTTTCGCCCCTCAGCTTCGATCCTCTTGACGATTCCATCCAAGCCCGGCTGCATCCCAACCAGCGCCTGGCTTATCGCGCCGAATCCTATCTCCGGCAAAATCGCAAGCAATTCTCGATCGCCACAGCCCCACCACTGCCCGATCTCAAACCTTATTTGCAGCTTCCGACTCTCGATCCGCGGATCTCCCAATTGGCGCGCCAAATTGCCGACATAGATGATTCCCACGAGCAGAAAGCGGACCAGGTGGAAAAATATCTTCAGCAAAATTACTCCTATTCCCTGGAGCAGGCAGCCATCAGTTCCCCACAACCCCTGGCCTCGTTTCTGTTTCAACGCAAGAGTGGCCATTGCGAGTATTTTGCGACAGCCATGGTGGTGCTGCTCCGGATGCTCCAAGTCCCTTGCCGGATCGTAAACGGTTTTCAGGGCGGAGAATATAACGAAGTGGGAGAAGACTACATCGTGCGCGGATCTAACGCCCACAGCTGGGTGGAGGTCTTTCTCACTGGCAAAGGGTGGACCCCTTACGATCCCACGCCCGCATCCACGGCAAACCCTGAACACAATTTTTTTTCCAAGGCCTTCTCCAACTATTGGGATGCCATCGAACTTTTCTGGGGGCAATGGATTCTACCCTATGATGACGCATTGCAGGCGTCCCTGTTCAACGATTTTCAACAACTCAGCATTCGGTGGACCTCTCAAAGCCGGAAGGTGCTTCAGTCGCGGGAAAAGTGGATCCAGAATTGGGAAGAGAATCTACGCCATTGGTTTGAAAGCTGGTTCATCCGCAACCAGCTTGTTCTTCTGATGACATTGCCAGGAGTCATGCTCGGTGCATGGCTCCTTCTCAAAGTGGCCCCTGTCATTCGATGGCATTGGATGCGGTCTCATCAGGCAGGGAAAACAGCTTCTTTACAGGCGACCCGGCTTTACTTGGAAATGCTGCGCCTTCTTCGAAAGAAGGGGATGGTGAAATCTCCCAGTCAAACTCCAACGGAATTCGCCCATTCAATTGACGGCCAGGATGTGGCGGAGAAGGTTCTCTTCTTGACTCAGCACTACAATCAATCCCGCTTCAGCTCGGACCCTCCTGAAGAATCAGAGATAGACGCTGCTTGGAAAACTCTTCAATCGCTGCAAGCGAAGAATCTGTAAATATATTGCCTATCCTTCTGATCATTGCGACGAAATGGGAATAAACACTCGGATCAAAAAAACGAAAGCCCACGGCCCTCACCCCACGTTGAGGTAATTGCTTAGCCATGGATGAACGCAGATGAAACGCAGATAAAAAAAATTCACGAATTCCTTTTTTATCCGCGCAAATCCGCGTTAATCCGCGGTAAAAAAATCAAACATGTCGTCCGGGACCCGGCCCATTTGCAGCTTCAGACCATTGCCGGTTGGGAATTGGCCGACAAGTCCGTTTAAACGCTCTAAAATGACATTGCGCGGGATTTGTCAAAATGGATGAAGACGACCAACAATTTCCAGACGACTTTCAGATAGAGCTGCCCATCGAAGACTTTATTGACTTGCACTCCTTCGCACCGCGGGATATTCCCGCTGTGGTAGAGGAGTATTTGTTCCAATGCCGGCAAAGAGGATTTCAGGAGGTTCGGATTATTCACGGCCGGGGAACGGGGACACAGCGTGCCATTGTCCACTCTTTGCTGCGAAAAAGCCCTCTGGTCTCTTCCTTTCAGGACGCTCCACCTGAAGCCGGAGGCTGGGGGGCAACCCGCGTCTGTTTGATCCCATGATGCACCCATTGCGCAATAACACGGAGTACCACAACCGCGGGTGACTCCGCGGCTTGTGTCTTGCGTGCGAGATGAAGGCATCCCGCCCACGTTGGACTCCAAGAGCGGGATGAAGGCATCCCGCCTCCAAGTCCGGACGGAGCTGGGCTACAACTCTCCAATGAATCTAGAGAATTATTCTATTCGAGATGAAATTGGTCCAAATAGTCGAAAAGTTTCAAATTGGTGCGCTTTTCAAAGTTTTGAAGAAGTGAAGGAATGTTCCCCATCGACTCGTCCAGGGCAATCCGTTCAATCCGGCACATCGGGTAAAAAATGGTCGCCAGGCCCATAGGCTCTTCCGTAACCGCCTGATGGAGCCACTCTTCAAAGCCATTCACATCGATCCCACGGACAGTGACGCCCGCCGCAATAATTTCATCGAGGATTCCCCACACTTTTTCCTTGGGACTGTGCAGGCTGACGATCACAACGGAATTCGTTTTCACAATCATCCTCCTGAGAACAAAGGCACAATGGCTAATGGGCGCTCAATTCCCGCAATCCCGCCGAGAGATTGCCCACCAGCAGAGTGGCGAGGCAACCGATCAAGGTATGCCAGGTAAAATCAATTTTCGTCATCTGAATGACGGCAACCATGGTTCCCAGCCCGGCGACGAAACCGGCATAGGCATCTCTTTGCTTGACGCGAGGGAACAAGAGTCCGAGGAAGAAGACTCCCAGCAAACCGCCATAGGTAAACGAAGCAATCTTTAGCCCTAGTTCAACTACTGGATTGCGCGTATCCGTGAACAGAAGCGCCCCGCCAATCAAAACCAATCCCCAAAACAAAGTGAAGCCGCGCGACCAATATATTTCACTTTGAGCGGAAAGATTCTGAGTTTTGGCGGAAGATTTAAAAAGGTCCAGATAAGTGGCGGAAGCCAAGGAACTGATCGAAGAAGAGAGGGTCCCCATGGCTGAGGCCAGCACTCCGGCTACCACTAGACCGGCAAGTCCTGTGGGCAAATTTTCGACAATGTATTTTGGGAATATCTCGTCGGAAGACTTCAAGCCCAACTGCTGGAGAGTACTGCCTCCATAAAAGGCAAACAAGCACAGTCCCAGAAGGAGGAAAAAACCAAACTGCAGGACAATCAAGGAGGCATCCAGGATCAAGGCCTTTTGGGCATCATGCCGGGACTTGCATCCCAGCAGGCGTTGGACCAGCAACTGATCCGTC
>CAWDMN010000034.1:0-258986 GCA_963803155.1 uncultured Acidobacteriota bacterium | reverse complement strand
CAAGGCATGTTCCGGGGCGCGGTCTGAGGCAGCCTCGCAGTGGTCAGTTGCCGGTGTTCAGGATCCAGAAGTTTACTTTCTAAAGATCATAAAAGATTGACCTGTTTTTCACTGAAATCACATAGCAAATGACCCAAGCCAGGGATTGTGGTGGATAAGAATTGACATCAAAGCATCATCTATTTATGATTTGATGCATGAGAACGACAGTGACGCTTGAAAAAGATGTGGCGGTCCTTCTGGCCCGGCTCCGGAGAGAACAGAAGAAGACATTCAAGGAAATAGTGAACGAGGCGCTGAGACTCGGCTTACAGCGGGTGACCTCTTCCCGGAAACAGCAGAAGACTTACGTCACCCACTCATTGGATCTTGGGCATTGTTTGGTGGGAAACTTGGACGATATCGCTGAAGTTCTCGCAATTGTGGAAGGGGAGTCTTACCGATGATCCTGGTGGATGCCAATTTGCTCATTTATGCTTTTGCCTCTTCCACCCCCCAGCATCGCCCGGCAAAACAATGGTTGGACGCACAATTAAATGGCTTGACGATTGTTGGGTTGCCTTGGCCAAGCCTATTGACCTTTTCCCGGCTGGTGACCAATCCTCGTGTGTTTGAACACCCCGCTCCTCTATCTAAAGCATGGGCGCAAGTTCTCAGCTGGCTGGATTCCCCCCAAGTCCGAGTGCCGCATCCAACGGAACGCCACCACGAAATATTGGGGTCTTTATTAAAAGCCGCCAATATCCGAGGGAATCTCATTTCCGATGCTCATCTGGCGGCCTTGGCCATCGAGCATGGATTCATCCTCTGCTCCTGTGACAGTGATTTCGCCCGTTTTCCCGGTCTTCGATGGCAAAATCCTTTAAACCAATGAGCATTACTCGCAACAAGCTCCGGCAAAAAGCATTCGAGTTGGGTTTTTCCGCGGTGGGCATAGCTCCCGCACGGCCTCTGGAGGAGCGCAGTGGCCTTCAATCCTGGCTGCAGGCCGGCTTTCAGGGGGAGATGCACTGGATGGAGCGGAACTCATCCAAGCGTATGGATCCTCGCCAGATTTTGCCTGAAGTCAAATCCGTCGTTTCAGTCGCGCTTAATTATTATTCTTCCCAGCTTCACCCCAGCAGTCTCCGTCATGGAATCGTTTCCCGCTATGCCTGGGGGGAGGATTACCACCCCCTGATGGAGGAAAAATTAAAGCAGTTCTGCTCTTGGATAAGGAGGGAGGCACCCGAAAGCCGGGCGACTTATTACTGCGACACCGGTCCCCTGATGGACAAAATCTGGGCCCATCGCGCTGGAATTGGGTGGATCGGGAAACATTCCAATCTGATTATCCCGCAAGCCGGATCCTGGTTTTTCTTGGGAGAAATCCTATTAAACCAGGAATTGGAATATGATTCCGAGTCAGCAAATTATTGTGGGCGTTGTGACCGGTGTTTGAAGGCTTGCCCGACGGGAGCAATTGTCGCACCTTACCTTGTGGATGCGCGGCTCTGTATTTCCTATTTGACGATTGAGCTTCGAGGTCCGATCCCGCGCCCTTTGCGTTCCCTCATCGGACGTCGCATCTTTGGCTGTGATGATTGCCAGGATGTCTGCCCCTGGAACCGCTTCGCCAAACGCAGCAATGAATCGGCTTTCCATCCCATGTCAGGAAGCGGCGCGCCCGATCTTATAGAATTGATGGAAATCTCCGAGGAGGAGTTCCAGAAACGTTTTCGCTCCAGTCCCGTCTGGAGAGCCAAATTTGCTGGATTCCTGCGCAATGTAGCCGTAGCACTGGGGAATGGCGGTTTGCGGGAGGCAATTCCCGCTCTGCTTCGTCAGTCTTTTAATCCACTTCCGCTGGTGCGCGGCCATGTCGCCTGGGCACTCGGAAAAATTGAGGGGGATTTCCTCGGAGCTAAATTAGAGGAATGGCTGCTTCGCGAAGCAGACTCATATGTCCGTGAAGAAATTCAGGAGGCTCGCCAATCGTAAGGATCTCAAAACCGAAAATTGACCAGCCGCAAAGATGGAGAATAATTCCGACCCGGCGGCTCTCGAGATCCGACCACTGGAGAACATCAGCCACCTTCAGCTTCCCGGCTTGGTTTCAGCGACATATTGAATAGTGTCTTTATAGATGAACAAATTGGGCTGGTTATCCCGGGTTAGGCGGACAAAATTCTTATCGTAGTATTCGATCCAACCGTAGACCGTCTGCCCATCCTGAAGAGTGACTCCCACCGGAGTTTTATTGCGAATTAAGTTGGTCAGGTAGAGCACCTCTGCCCCGGTTTGCTCAGAAACCTGCCGCCCTTTCAATATTCGCTCTGAAATTCCATCTCGGAATCTTTTTTTCGGACGAAATCTTTCCTGTCGCATTTATATTTCTCCCGCTTCACCAGCGTGGGAATTTAGACATTACGATGAAAAAATGGTAGTATCGGGCACTTGGGTGCGAAGTAAATGCCCATTCAACCATGTTGACAGGCCTCTCGACTTATCTTTTTCTCGAAGAAAATCTAACGCTGGAACGGCTGCAATCGATCCGGGCCGCCGGATTTGACCGAACCGAAATTTTCGCCTTAAAACCTCATTTCGATTACAGCGACACCGCGCTCAAAAAAAGCCTGAATGACTGGTTCCTGGACCAGGGTCTTTTCCTGCACTCTATTCATACACCTTTTTCCCGGGACTATCAAGCTCTCCGCGACGGCGAAATGCTTTCTCTGGCCCACACCGCGAAGGTTCATCGATTGGCGGCGGTGGATGAAATAAAGAGATGCCTGGAATGCTTCGAAAATTTGAGCGTTCCCTACGCCATTGCCCACATGGGCGCTCCCGGCGATCCCTTCTCCCTCCGGCATCTGGATGCAATTTATGATAGCTTGGAATCTCTGATTCCATTTGCTCGGAGCCGGGGAGTAACATTGCTGCTGGAAAATATTCCCAATGAACTGTCTTTGCTCGAAAGAATGTGCGGTTTCCTCGCGGAGAGCCAGCTCAAAGAGGTTGGGATTTGTCTGGATCTGGGCCATTCATATTTGCAAGCTTCTGTTACGGACGAGATCCGGACCGGCGGGGCGCTCCTTCAAAGCACTCATGTGCACGACAATCAGGGAAAGAATGACGATCACCTTTTTCCTTTCGAAGGAGAAATCCACTGGAAGGAGATCCTCGAAACTTTTTCTGAAGTGGGATATTTGGGATGTTTTATGCTGGAACTGCGATCGCGAGGGGGAGATCCCCTAACCGAATTATTGCAGGCTTTGAAATCCACGGACCGGTTGCGACAATTGGAAGAGGAAATTATTGTTGAAAATAACAGGGGGGAGTAATGCCATTTGCTTACATTCATCAATTGCCCGAAAGGGAAGGCCAGGAAGTTACTATCAGGGGTTGGCTTCAAAATATCCGTTCCAGCGGAAAGATCTGTTTCCCCATTCTTCGCGATGGGACGGGAATACTGCAATGCGTTCTCTTAAAAAATGCCGTTGCGCCTGAAATCTTCGAAGCCGCCCGAAACCTCACGCAGGAATCTTCCCTGGAAGCCACCGGCATTATTCGCAAAGTCCCCGAGGGAAAAACCGCCCCGGGTGGCGTTGAAATGGAGATCAAAGACCTGAAGATTCTTCAACTGGTCCCAGTCGATCAACCGTTTCCTATTACGCCCAAAGAGCATGGAATCGAATTTCTCATGGATCAGCGGCACCTCTGGCTGCGCTCCAGCCGCCAGCATGCCATCCTGAGAGTGCGTCATGAAATTATCCGGGCCGTGAGAAATTTCTTCGATGACAATGGCTTCACCCTGGTGGACACTCCTATCTTCACTCCCGCCGCCTGCGAGGGAACCAGCACGTTATTTGAAGTGGATTATTTCGAAGAGAAAGCATATTTGACCCAATCGGGACAGCTTTACAACGAGGCAACCGCGGCGGCTTTTGGCAAGGTTTATTGTTTCGGTCCGACGTTCCGGGCGGAAAAATCAAAAACCCGCCGCCATCTGACTGAATTTTGGATGGTGGAACCTGAGGTCGCCTTTGCCACCTTGGATGACATTATGGGGCTGGCGGAAGAATTCATCACTTACATCGTGAAATCCGTCCTGAAAAACCGCCGCGCCGAACTAGAAATACTGGGCCGCGACGTTTCTAAACTGGAAAAGATCGAACCTCCCTTTCCACGCCTGGCTTACGACGATGCCATTCAGCTCCTCCGGGAAAAGGGGACGTTGATCGAATGGGGAGGAGATTTTGGCGGCGGGGACGAAACCATCCTTTCCGAGCAATATGACCGACCGGTCATGGTCCATCGTTATCCCGCTAAGGTGAAGGCCTTTTATATGGAACCCGATTCACAACGACAGGAACTGGCTCTCTGCGTGGATGTCCTGGCGCCCGAAGGTTATGGGGAAATCATTGGCGGCGGCCAGCGGGCCTCTGATTTGAACCTGTTGATGCAACGTATCGAGGAACACCATCTTCCGCCAGAAGCTTTTAATTGGTATCTCGACTTGCGGAAATTCGGGACTTTCCCGCACGCCGGATTCGGCATGGGGATTGAGCGGGCAGTCACCTGGATTTGCGGTCTGGAACATGTCCGGGAAACAATTCCCTTCCCGCGAACCATTTACCGGTTGCGGCCGTAATGGCAGTGAAAGAACAGAGAAAGTGACAAGCGAATGGATAGCTGTCAGCAGTCAGCTTATAGCTATCAGCTTTCCCGGTAAGCGCTAATATTTTTATCATTTACCTCTTCTCAGTCTCTATTCGCCTCAAACCGGGCGAGGACAACGAGGAGACAAATTTAGTGACAAGCAAGGGACAAGAGACAAGGTAAGGATTATAAGCGTCGAATCTCAAGAACTGATAGCTGAAAGCTGAACGCTGAGGGCTGCTTGTCGCTCGTCACATGTCACTGACAAAGGCAATTCCATGCAAAACAAAAACGTCAATATCATTGGTGTGCCGCTGGATCTGGGAGCCGGGCGAAGAGGCGTGGACATGGGACCCAGCGCGGTGCGGGTGGCGGATTTGAACAAACGGCTGACTCAACTGGGCTATAAAGTGACCGATATAGGAAATATTCCGGTTACCATTCCGGAAACCCAGGAGGTCGGCGATCAACGCTGCAAGTTCCTTCCCGAGATTGTTCAAGTCTGTGAAAACCTGGCTCAGCTCGTCGAAAATTCCCTCACCCAGGGACGTCTGCCCATTGTGTTGGGTGGCGATCATTCGATTGCCATGGGATCGCTGGCCGGGTTGGCCCGTTATTTTCAGCAGCAGAAACAAAATATTGGCCTGATCTGGTTTGATGCACATGCGGACTGCAACACTCCTGCGTCGTCTCCCAGTGGCAATATCCACGGCATGCCGCTCTCCGCTTCGCTGGGATTTGGGCCTCCTGAATTGACGGAGATTTTCGGATTCCAGCCCAAGATCCGCCCTCAAAATACCGTATTAGTAGGAGTGCGGGATATCGACACGCCGGAAAAAGAGGTCTTGCTATCCTCTGCCATCCGGGTTTTCACCATGCGGGATATCGATGAACGTGGCATGAGAAGCGTGGTGGAAGAAGCCATCCGCATTGCCACACAACTGACCGCTGGATTCGCCCTCTCCTGGGACATGGATTTTATCGACCCCGCCTATGCCCCTGGAGTCGGCACTCCCATTCGAGGAGGAGCCTCTTACCGGGAGGCCCACCTCGCCATGGAAATGATTGCCGACACCAACAAATTGTTGATGTTGGAACTGGTGGAAATCAATCCGGTGCTCGACAACATCAATGCCACGGGCAATCTCGCGGTGGAATTGATTCTTTCGGCACTTGGAAAGAAAATTCTCTGAAGATGATTGAGATTTTTTTTTGTTTATCCTATTTTTAATACTCAGGAAGATAGGATTCAGGAGGCGGAATCCAGAATAACCTGCGAATAGGCCTCTGACAGCTTGTTGACCTCTTCCAGCAACTGGTTTAACTCGGAAACATCGCCGAACTCAATATCCTGGGCGAGAATCAAATAGGTTCGAAATTCTTCGTCGGAAACTTGTGGGATGATGTAAAAGCGGAGTCTGCCTGCTTTTCCGTGTTTCTTGAATCCTTCCGCAGTGTTTGCGGCAAGGGAGACCGTAGCGCGCTGCAATTGAGACGACAGACCATAGGTTTCAGAGCGGGGGAAGGTCCGAGACAAACGATAGGACGCAGGCACGAACAGGTGGTTTTTTTGCCACACCACCTAGTTCTCAAATCTCGTCGCTGGCGTCTTCATTCTGACTCCTGAATTCCGACTCCTGGCTGCCTAAGTAGTTACATCCTATTTCGAAAGGTTGGATCCTGGCGGGCTTCGCCGGCAAGAACAAAAATCATAATCATGGCCATCATCAACGTTGCATTGATTTTCGGAGGCAAATCCGGCGAGCATGAAGTCTCTTTGCTTTCCGCCGCCTCAGTCCTGAAAGCTCTCGATCCTGAAAAATATCATGCAATACCCATCGGAATTACCAAACAAGGCCAATGGAAGACTGGAACTCGTCTTTTGGAATCCGGATTCCAAAATATTTTAGATCATGGCGAATCGGTGCTCCTTCCCGTTGAACCTGCCCATCACCAGTTGTTGCTTTCCCAGGCCGGAAATCGGCCGCTACAGCTCGCGGAAAAAATTGACGTGGTATTCCCCGTGCTGCATGGGACTTTTGGAGAAGATGGAACCATTCAAGGGCTTTTCGAAATGGCGGGGATTCCCTATGTGGGCGCGGGGGTTTTGGGATCTGCCGTTGGGATGGATAAAGACGTGATGAAGCGCCTCCTTTTACAAGCTGGCCTCCCCACTCCCCCATTTGTCGCTTTTCTGGACAGCCATTGGGTGCGCGACGCCGCCGAAATCCGCCAAAAAATTGAGATGCGGTTGGGATATCCCTGTTTCGTGAAACCCGCCAATATGGGCTCTTCGGTTGGCATTTCAAAAGCCAAAGACCCCCGGCAGTTGATGGAAGCCGTCGAATTGGCGTCCCAATACGATCGCAAGATTATTGTTGAGCGATTCATCGATGGGCGGGAAATTGAATGTTCCGTCCTCGGCAATGATGAACCCCAGGCGTCCATCGCCGGAGAGATCATCCCCTGTCATGAATTTTACGATTATGACGCCAAATACCGGGATGACCGTTCCAGGCTTTTGATTCCGGCTCCCGTCACCCCCGAACAGATGAAGCTGATCCAGAATCTGGCTGTTCAGACTTTCCTCGTCGCGGAATGCGCGGGGATGGCCCGAGTGGATTTTTTCTTAGAGCGGGAAACGGGACAAGTTTTGGTCAACGAAATTAATACCATCCCGGGCTTCACCTCCATCAGCATGTACCCCAAACTTTGGGAAGCCAGCGGCCTTTCCTATGCGCAATTGATCGACCGCTTGGTCGAACTCGCCATCGAGCGGCATCAAAAAAAACAAGCTAAAAAAACTTCTTACTCATGAGCCAGCCTCCATTGATTCGAATCTGGTCCCGGATTCATTTCACGGGAATGATTATTTTGCTGGGGTTGAATCTCTCGCTTCGCGCGGAGTCCCCGGAAATCTTATCCCAGGATCAACTGCAAAAAATATTAAGCGCGACGGCGGCTCACCAACTCGAAAACAGCGAAAGGCGCTATCAATACACCTATGCGGAAAAAGAGATCGTAGAGGAATTGGGCGCAGAGGATAAAGTAAAAAAGAGTGAAACCAAAACATACGCTTGGCGCCACACCGAATTCGATAGTTTTCTAAAACTGCTGACCCTCAATGGCGCGGCTTACGACTCCAGCTATTGGAAACTGCAGGATGATAAGATCCGCCAAACCATGCTGGAAGAGGATCGCAAGTCCGAAGCAGAGAAAAACCAGATGCGCATTAAAGCCCGGCAGGATCGGGAGGAAGAGACGGCCCTCTTTCGCAATCTCACCGAAGCGTTTGTTTTTAAGCCACTCGCGCGGGAAATCATCAATGGCTCCAATGCCTGGGTTATGGAATTCTCCCCCCGGCCGGGTTTCATGCCTCAAAATCGGGAATCGCGGCTGCTGAAAGGCTTATTTGGAAAAATTTGGATTGCCGTGGATCAAAGCCAATTGATCCGCCTGGCAGGAACGCTGGAGGAAGATGTCGATTACGGGGTCGGAATTTTCGGAAGCCTCAAGAGGGGAAGCACCGTCACACTGGAACAGGAAGATATCGGCAATGGACTCTGGTTTCCCACCTTCACGATTATCACCTATAAAGCCAACCTGCTGATCAAAGGAACCCATGAACGAAAGATCAGCCACTTCTCCAATTACCAATTCAACCCGGAATATTTTCGCCGTCAAAAAACTGAAGCGGAAAAACTGTAGGTTGCATCGGCTCAGAGAGCGTAACGCATCAACTTTACATGCTACGGCTCTTGGGTTTTGCCACGCTGCGCTTGGATGCTCATTTTCACTCAATTTTCTACGAGTGCAATTCAAAATGCGACAGGACAGAGAGTGCGCCAAGGGATGGAATGTAAGGGAGAGCGAGCCTCCCGCATAGGCGGACTCCACCTGGCGGCCACCCAGCTGTGCCATCTCCAATCCAAGCCGGTTCGGCGGGATCCTCCCCCACCCTCCCAGCTATTGCTCATTTCAGCCGAGCAGCGTGAATGGTTCACTCTGTCGCGCCGTGAATTGCCGTCATCTCCCACATTGCAATCCGCTGCCGAAGGAATTACAATGTAATCACGTCAAGGAGAATGATATGAATACAGCCAGCTCAAATATTATTCGAATCGGGAATTCCCACGGGGTCCGGATTCCGAAGCTCCTGTTAAAGCAGAGTGGCATTCATGGTGAAGTCGAAATTATGGCGAAAAAAGGAGAAATTGTCATAAAACAAAAGAAACATCCAAGAGATGGCTGGGCTGAACGGTTTCGCAAGGCAAAGGCCTTGATAGAAGTGGATGACCTTTCTTTTGTTAATGACGCCGGATTATCGGCAGCGGCTGACCAGGAGTGGAAATGGTAAATAGAGGAGAAGTATATCTCGTCGGATTGGATCCCACCGTCGGCAGCGAAGTTAAAAAAAACCGTCCCTGCCTGATTGTTTCTCCTGATGAAATGAATGAGTTTCTCAATACGGTTATCGTGGCGCCAATGACCACTAAGGGATTTGTGCTTCCCAGCAGGATTTCCATCACTTATGGGGGGAAAAAAGGACTGGTTGTTCTCGATCAAATCCGCACCGTCGATAAACAACGCCTTCAAAAACGTCTGCGCCAAACCGCGGATCCTGCCGTTATGGCACAAGTCTTACATACCCTTGCCGCGATGTTTTCAGTCTAGGAACTATTTTGTCCAGCGAGACTTCGTCTCGGAACATAGGGACCTGCTTAATGGGCACAATAAAAACTCGACTCAAAACCTTCGGCTTTTGCGGCTCAAGCATACTAGGATGGCCAAGGTTTTAAAGATTTCGGCAACTACTTTGGAGCACTCTGATTGGCAGCCACGCTGAGTGCATTTTATGAGGCGTGGAGCTTAGCTACCTAGCCAAGAACCCACGGATCCTATGAGGATTTGAGAAGTTGCAGAATTCTGCTTTATCATTTTTCCGCCTTCATCCCTCATCCTTCATCCCTTCAAGTATTCGTCGATAGCTTTGGCGGAAGTTTTCCCATCTCCCATGGCAAGGATGACGGTAGCGGCGCCGCGGACGATGTCGCCACCGGCAAAGACCCCGGGCAAATTGGTCATCCCTTTTTCATCCGCCTCAATATTGCCCCATTTATTCAGTTTCAATTCAGGACAAGTGGACGTCAACAAAGGATTGGCGCGCGTGCCAATGGCCACCACCACATTGTCACAAGGAACAATGAATTCAGATCCCGGGATCGGCACTGGTCGCCGCCGCCCCGAAGCATCCGGCTCTCCCAATTCCATGCGAATACATTTCAGGCCGGTCACCCATTTCTGGGCATTGCCAATGACTTCAGTCGGCGCCACCAAAAAATCAAAGCGGATTCCCTCTTCTTCCGCATGGTGAATTTCTTCAATACGGGCCGGCATCTCCTTTTTGCTCCGCCGATAGACAATGGTAGCCTCGTCGGCGCCCAACCGTTTCGCCGTCCGAACCGAATCCATGGCGACATTGCCGCCTCCGACCACCGCCACTTTGTGCCCTTTCAACACAGGAGTTCCCACTTTGGGAAATTCCCAAGCCGCCATCAGATTGACTCGAGTCAAATACTCGTTGGCGGAATAAACCCCTTTTAAATTCTCCCCCGGCACATTCATAAAGACCGGCAATCCAGCGCCGTTGGCGATAAAAATCGCATCAAAGCGCTCCCGAAGCTCATTTAGAGTATAGGTTTTTCCGATGACCGTGTTGCACTCGATTTTGACTCCGTTGGACTGAAGCCGTTCCACTTCCAACCGCACAATTTCCTTGGGGAGGCGAAACTCCGGAATACCATAAACCAAAACGCCGCCCGGCTTGTGAAAGGCCTCGTAAATCGTGACCTCATGTCCATGCTTCACGAGTTCCCCCGCCGCAGTCAGTCCAGCGGGGCCAGAGCCCACGATGGCTACCTTTTTCCCGCTGGGTGGAGCAGGAGCCTGCATCTGTATGCCGTTGCTGTGCTGGAATGCCCAATCGGCCACAAACCGCTCCAGGTACCCAATGGCTACCGGCGTCCCTTTATTTCCACGGACGCAGACCTCTTCACATTGAGTTTCTTGCGGGCACACCCTTCCCGTTACTGCCGGAAGAGCATTGTCCCCCAGCAGAGAAGAAGCAGCCGCTGCTAAATTTCCATCGGCTATTGAGGAGACAAACTTGGGAATATCCACCATGACTGGACATCCGGGAATGCACTTGGCAGTTTTGCATTGCAGACATCGTCGCGCCTCCAGCATGGCCAATTGTTCGGTGAATCCCAAATTCACTTCATTAAAATTCCGGTTTCGGATAGATGGGTCCTGCTCCAGCATTTTTTGCCGGGAAATTTGCATCCGTTCTTTAGGAGTTATCGTTGCCGCCATAGATTTATTAGAATCCTCATTATTGCGTTTTATTCCGCCAGAATATCCTCGTCTCAAACACTCATCAACGATCATTGGCCAATACCTGTCACCCACTAACCACTACTCATTCCCCGCTGGCCAAAAATCACCAACCTCTGATCATTACCACTCACTGCCCTCTGACCGCTGATCGCTGACCACTGCCCTCTGACCACTGATCACTGACCACTGCTTTTATCACTTCATATTTTCCAGCCGACAACCAGTCGAGTGGGAAGCGAGGGCTTCCTGCTCAAAAATCCGGTAGGTGCTGAGCCGGTCGCGCAATTCTTCAAAATCTACAAGGTGTCCATCAAATTCCGGTCCATCCACACAGGCGAATTTAATTTGATTGCCGACAGTGATCCGGCACCCTCCACACATACCGGTGCCATCTATCATGATAGGGTTCAAGGATACAATAGTATGAACCCCAAAGGGGCGGGTCAAATCAGAAACCGCTTTCATCATGGGGACTGGCCCTACGGCATAAACCGCCGAGATTTTCTCCGATTGCAGCAAATCTCGAAGAGCTTCCGTCACAAATCCTTTGCGCCCGTAACTTCCATCGTCGGTGCAGACCACGACTTCGCTCACCGCGCGGAGTTCTTGCTCAAAAATGACCCATTCGCGGGATCGGCCGCCAATGACGCTGGTCACCTTTATTCCGAGCTGCTTCAATTTTTTGGCAATCGGGTGAACTACGGCGGTCCCCACCCCGCCTCCCACACAGACGGCATGTCCAGACTCCACCAACTCCGTGGGATGCCCCAAGGGACCCGCAATATCCTGAAGGGATTCTCCCGCCGGAACGGCCACCAACTCTTGCGTGCTTTTGCCTACGGCTTGGATAACCAAGGTAATCGAGCCTTTTTCTCGGTTGGAATCGGCGATGGTCAGGGGAATCCGCTCCGCACCCGCTCCTTTGCGCACAATGACAAATTGGCCGGGCTGGTGAATTTCCGCAATCCGCGCCGCCGCGACTTCCAAGCGGTGGACATTGGAGGACAAACGTTTATTAGTCAGAACCAAATGCATGGAATCTCCCAAGAATTAGATTTACGCTTGCCTGAAAGAATACCGATGAAGCTGGAAAATCCTTTTTTGGGCGAACGAGGGAAAACCGAGAAAGATCAAATCAAAACAACGGTTGTAGAGTAGCCTTTTCAGGGGCGAATGGTCAAGCGTTGCCATCAGAGGAGCTCAACCTGCCAGCACGGCTGGGACAACGAGAGGATGTAAATGGGCTGATGGAGGCGGCCTGCCCTCAGGCCGTCTGAGCAAGTTTGTCATACTCAGGCGGGGTGGGGGCACCCCGCCTCCATCCACGCGATTTTCTGACGAGGTGCAATTAGAACTGGTGCATGGAGTGAACAAGAAAAAAGGGAGATGAAGAGTCTGATGTGGGTAGACCCTGGGTGGGTTCCCGACGGATAAATTGGGAGGCGCAAGCGTGACCACCATCATCAGCGCGGCGATCATTCTTAAGCTCGCATTCTTTGGCTTGAATCAGAATGGTCGCCGGAGGGAGTCCGCCTCCCACTTTCGTTATCTTTCCCCTTCTTGACTTTACGCCGGTTTGAATTGTGTCCATGGAAACTGAGGAGCCTTCTCTCGTAACTTCCCCATGAAAATGATCGTCGTGGCGTTGGGACAAGTGCAGCGATTGAAAAAGAAAAAGGGGAGCTCCTTAATATTTGGTTTATCATTTTATTATCGTAAAGCAATCGGTCCTCAACGCTGAATTGAAACATCAAGGAAGGACAGGTACATTGTCGATTGGGATTTATGATATGAAAATGTGAGCCCATGCCACAGAAGTGCGGATTCCCATAGTGTTTGAGAATCTCAAACTTCGTGCTGATGCTCTTCCTGAAAGCGAAATCGAAAGTATAGGTGAAAGGCACTCAAGATGCGATTCCTAATTCTTCGGATTATTCTTTGTGTTCTTTCGGTATTTTCCGCATTGATTCCTAATGCCATCGGCCAAGACCGAGTGCTGGTCTCCTCCCAGGCGGGAGCATGTCAATTGACGGTCGAATCCAACCTGCAGTGGCGCACCTTAAGACTGCGGGCGCATCATCCTCAATACCAGGACTGCAAAGTTGATAAGTCTTTGATGTTGTCCACAATCGGGTCCGCCTTTGTAAACCTCGATCCTTCAAATCCTGCGCAGGGATATAGCTCTTTATTTATTGGCCGCCTCATCGATTTCCCATGGCTATCGCAATATCTGGCGGTTTCCGCCCAAAAAGATCCTGGCTGGGATTCCCGGCAAGGGAAAGCCCGAGCCCAAGAGTTGAACCGGTATGTTTCCAAGATATTATCTCAAGGGGAAATACTGGCCGAAATCGAGGGAGTCACCGCTCCGAGCGGATATCGAATTGTGGGAGTGTCAGTAGAGAAGGTGCTGGTGGGAGGGCTTCGGGAGGTCCCATTGTATCAGGGACCGATGGCTACGGGGCGGTTTCCCTATGACGCACAAGTCTGGTTCCGGCTGGAAAAGAAATGACTCAGAAATTTTCGAGTTTGGCGGTGGTCAAAATGATTAATCCAGCCGTGAGGATGAGGTTGAGCATCGCGAACCAATCTCCCATCCGCATGTAAAAGGTGCCCCCCATAACCGGTGGAAGCCCCCGCCAGGAGGAGGATCTCCGGCAGGTGGGAAGCTCGCGTGTGACCGCCCTCACATGCGCGGCCTTGCCGAGGTCGCCGGACGGAGTCCGCCTCCCACATTATGCGATCCCCAGTCTAGCTTCTCTCTCAATCATGATTGCACTGGCGCGCACTCGAATGAGCGCCGTTGATTTAGTTCCGTGCTTTCACCTGGTAGTTGCCATCTTTGTCGATGGTGACATCTTCCTTAGCTAATACTCGCTTATCGGCAAATGCCTTGCGGAGAAGGTCGGGATTATTTCCCCACAGCACAAAATTTCCCCACGGCATAAACCAGGTCCAACGCGGCTGGGAATCCAATAGTTGCGGAGTGGGGAGTTCTCCCACCTCGCCCAGCGCAATCGGTTTGCCCATGCCCAGTTTCCAGAGATCGTCATGGTGCGACTGTTTCCAATCCCGGCGATACACATCCGCCGCTAAAACATCCACATATTGATCGCCCGGCCAGAAGTCTTCATAGGCAAACGCCTCATCCCCTGGCCGGTTGCGAGGAGCATTGGTATCCCACACCCAGATCAGGTTGTCGAGTTTGTGATGCTTGACGAAGTAATCGTACATCATGATCCAGAGTTTTTTGAATCCATTATCGCCTTTTTGATTACACCACCAGAACCAGACCCCATTCATCTCGTGATAAGGACGCCACAATACGGGGACTTTGGCTTCTTTCAATTGGCTCAAATAACCAGCGATGACATCCGCCTGCTTCTTCCAATCGGAATTCCTGGGTGTGCCATCCGTGGTCAATTCTTCCCATTCTTTCGGCGAGGGCCGGTTCTCCATGGCCCAAATTTTTGCTCCATCGCAAGTATCCGCAGCGCCGGGAGGGCAGGCATGCCACATCAGCGTGATGATGAATCCTTCCTGGTATTTTCGGATGGCGGTTTTTACCATCTGCTGCCGCGCCTCTTCTGGAGTCACTTTCAAATAATAGAGAGGCTCCCCCGGACTTGTCAGATTAATGGGACCGCAGTGTTGGAATTTTTGCGGCGCATTTCCCTCGTAACTGAAGCTGAAATCCGATCCCCAAACGATGGGAGACTTCCCGGTGATTACCTTGACGAGGTCGGTGTATTTCGATCCTGAGTTCAGGTAGTTATGTTGGCCTGCCAGGGTGTAGTGCCCCTGGATTTCTCGTAAAAAGGTCAGAAGCTTTTGCGCTTCAGGGGTGGCATTGGAGTTTACAGCTTGTGCATAAAGGGATGCGGACAAAATAATGATCAAGACGATTGACAAATAAAGTGTATGGCGATTTTTCACTCTTCCTCCGATTGGTTGTGTGGATTGTGGCTACACAGGCAGTCAGGAGTCAGTATTCAGGAGCCAGAATGAGGACGCCAACAACGAGATTTGATGCCCTTATGGCGTGGCAAAAGCCTCATAAGTTTCTGGCGCAATCTTTTAGAGGCCTACTCGTAGACCATTCTGGATTCTGACTCCTGAATTCTGTCTATCTAAGGAGTTACAAAAAAGGGATCATTATAGGTCATTTCCAGATGCGCCAATGCAGCAAAAAAGGATCTTCCTCCAGGGATTTTTTCCATGTCATGTTTATTTGCTCCCTCGAAAATCCCAGCTAGGCAAAGGTGGAGCGGGCACTCCGTGCACGCTGGCTCGAAAGGCAAGGCTAGCCAAGCGACGCGCGACGGGTGACTTCGTCACACTCGCGCATCCCACCTTGTTTTCATCATCTTGTTGTGACAGCCACGCTGGCATGAGCGGCTCCTCTGCTATGGGCGTTGTCTGGGACGCACACTGTACAACGAAGATCTCGCGGTGATAAACAGCGTATTCCCATCCTTGCCACCAAAGGCAAGGGTGGCCGGACGTTCCGGCGTATGGATTTCATCAATCTGCTTGCCAGTCTTATCGAAGACATAAATCTCCCCATCGGCCACATAAACATTCCCGGCATGATCGACGGCGGAGCTGAACTCTCCCTTTTCCACAAAATATTTGAGATTCGACAAATATCCTTCCGCGCTGACATCCAATTGGACTGTCCGTTTGATGTATTCATCCGTTGCGTAAAGCAATTTGCCTGGAAAGGCCTCAACGAGCGAACTCGACCTGGCCAGGTCGTAGCAGACCGGAACGATCGTCACTCCGTCTGGCGCAATCCAACTTTCCTTGGCCCTATTGGTGGTTATCGTATCGAAATCATGGTAATCCCTCCACCGATTAGCCGGATATAGCGCCTTGTGAATGTTCTTTATGCTTCCCATCGAAACCTTGTCCAAGAGGCGAATCGTCTCCTCCGGACGGTTGGGATCGATCGAGTAGACAAAAACCCCGAATCCTGAATTCCCCCATCCGCTGAAAGAAGTGCCCGCGGCATCCTCGGGATTCGTGAATGCTTCCTGCTTCCCATTAACCAGATATCCAGGCCTGGGGACATACTTGAACACCACCAGCAACTGATCGTTCCGATCGCAAGCCAACGACAAGGGTTCCCAGGGAAAATCAGCGATCAAACGCAAAGAATTTGTCTCAACGGACCATTTATAAATCCGCTTCCAGCGCGATTCGCTAAAGTAAATATTCCCTTTGCCGTCCCGGCAAATTCCCTCCGCAAATTCAAAGCCCTTGGCTAATAGACGGACCGTCCCTGAAGTTTCTTCCGGGAAAATTCGCCGCGGCGCGGCTTCCGCTAAATGCAACCTGGCAAATTCCCAAGGACGCACTTCCCTATCGGTGTTGACATCATATAAAGGCAGGTTCGTCGTATACTTGATCTGAGAATAATTGTGCACGTTGAACAATTCCACATCGCTGCAATCCCAACTTCGGATTGAATAGGGGTAGGGATTGATGATCCGGATGACTCGAAACATATAGAGATTTGCGAAGACCATTTTCCGGCTGTCTTCCAGTTCCATGGGCTGGCAATGCCAGCCTTCACGGCTTTCTTCCTCGAGTTGGAGCGCGTACACTTTCCAATTGGCCACATTTTTGAAACGGACTTCATTGCGCACATGATGTTCGACCGACATGGCATAGATGCGCCCTTCCGTTGCGGTATCGGAAACATAGACACCGGAGGCCGCAAAGGTGCTGGCGCTCCAGATGTCTTTAAACGTCCCGCCGCCGCCATTAGTGATCCAGAGGCTCCAGTACTGGGTATCCCAAGCAGGATCATCTCCCTGACCCCCATAATAGTTGGGCCGGCCTTTCGGTTGAGGTCCTCTGGCCATGCCTCCATGACCGCCAACGAATTTTACGTCGTTCATGTATGAATGAGCGCCTGCCATCCATTTGCAGGCAACAGCGCGGGAATTAAAAGATCCCGTGGATAATCCAATTCCGCTGACAATGTTAGAACCTCCCACGGAGGTTTCCAGCAATGCTTTCGGCCCTCCAAAACCGCCAAAAGCGCCTGCATTGTCGGGGAGAACCAGTTGGGTGGCAATCGGATTCAATCCGATCAAAACTGAATCCAGACGAAGTTTGAGGGTTTGTGTCACACGGTACCAGCCCTGGGGGATATAAATGGTTGGATACTTGTCGATGGCTGCCTGAACGGCTTGAGTGTCGTCAGTTTCCCCGTCACCTTTCGCTCCCAAAGATTTCAGGTTCACCCAGGTTGAGATGGCCGGGAATTGGGGGATGTCGCTCAGGACGGGGGTTGGGAATGACTTCAACCTCTCAATATCTTGAGTGGATTTGAATTCAGGTTCGGCATCCAAACTGTCGATCTGCAGACCGTACACAAAGCGGTTTACTTTATAAAGGCCGCCTCGGCCTTGCGTTTGTTTGCCGCTCCGGCGATAACCCGCCAGAATGGGCACGTTGCGGCAATCGATATGGCAAAGGTTAATCTGGGTGTTGGCATTATTTTCATTGCTGATCATAATGGCGGCGCCGCTGATATTCTCAAACTGGCAATCTTCCATGAATAACTTTTCCGAAAAATCCGGATCCATGTCGATAACGGTGGGAACGTTCCTGGCACTCATCCGGACAATGGTCAATCCCGCCTCTTGGGTTTTGATGGCGGCTTTGCGTTGCTCTTCAAACTGGCAATCCACCATCATAAAAGGCCATCCCGGGGACGGCTTGGTGGTGTAAATCCCATATTCGCCCTCGAAAAAGTGGACATCTTCTATTTCATTCCCCACATCATGAATGCCGGCTTTGCCCTTGCCAATGTGAATGTCGACATGAGAAATAAAACTGTGTTGAGCGTAATGCGTGCGAAGAGCCACCGCCGCCGGATTTCCCTCATCGATTATCAGATCGATGTTGGACATGGCGCTGTAGAAGGTGCCGGCGCCGGCATCTTGAATGGGTTGACCGTCTTGAGGCAATCGGCTGACGAACCAAAACATATACTTGGGCGGAGTCTTATCGGACACAGCCATGGCTTGATAACCCGGAGAATTCTTGGCAAGCACAAACACCGGGCGCTCTTTGCCATATCCAATCAATCTCACGGCTTGTGGGATATAGATGGTCTTGCTGATCAGATAGGTCCCTTCAGGAATGAAAAAAATCCCAAAATTATGATCGGTTTTTACTGTATTAATGGCCTCCTGTAGAGCATTTGAAACATCCGTTTTGCCATCCCCGGTGATGTGGAAATTGTCTGATGTGAAATAGACAGCTTCCGGATCATCCAGCCGTCCCGGATAAAACGATTTGCTTTTCAAAGGGGCAGCCTGCAAGGGACTCGTCATAGAGACAAGGAGGCATAGATATGCCATCAAGAGAGAAAAGAAATTCCTGATTATCCGTTGCATAAAGATTATCCTCATACGAATTTATTCGCCATTGCTCAGAGTTCGGGGAACCTCAACAATCCAGTCTCCCCGGCAATTTCCCTTGAAGAACAAGGCCCTCGAGTTCGATGACGGACCGGTCTTCAATCTCGTTTTTAGTTTCTAGACTCCCCACAGTAATCGAATCGCGCATCATTTCAATATTCCTGTCAATCACTCAAAAAACTTCAAGGCAAAACTCAATCATGGCTACCAGACAAAGGTGGCTACCGCTCCTCCCTTCAAGTCGGAAGAAACAATTTTGCCACGATAACGGATGTGAACAGTCTGAGAAGACCAGCCATTATTCAAAACAATTAGGACGATCTTGCCCTCCGGTGTCTTAAAGGCCACATTCGGAAGCTCGTCCATATCATTGGATCCGATGCGAATAGAGCCGGGCCGAACAAATTTGGAAATATGAGCCATGGCATAATAGGCCAGGTTGCGGGAGGCTTTGTTTCCATCAATCGTAATCGCACCCTGACACATGGAGCATCCCCCATTGTCGGTATGCGGATCGTTATTCGGGTCGGCCGCCAAATTCCACAATATAACATTTCGGCTCCAGTTTCGAGTTGCCCCGATAATCAGCCGCCGAACCGGCATGCCGATATTTATGGTTGGCTTTTCAGGGGATTCAGTAACCATTTGCTCCGTGAAATACAGGTTTTTGTCAGGGAACGCTTGATGGACCGTAGAGAGGGCTTCCATCTTTCCCGCGTATAAGTGAAAACCTGAACCATCCACGAACCGATTGGCTTCCATGTCTTTCAAGATGGCAAGAGGATACTCAGGCACATCGCAATTATGATCATAAAGAATAATCTTCGTATTGATTTGAGCAGCCCGAAAGGCAGGTCCCAGATACTTCCTGATGAACACAGTCTGCTCGGGAGCAAACATTTGCATGCTGGGAGTGTTCCCATCGTTGAGAGGCTCATTTTGAATGGTTATGGCATCAATCGGGATCCCTTCCGCTTTCATGCCCTGAATATACTTGACGAAAAAATTCGCATAGGTCTGATAGTACTCAGGCTTCAATTTCCCCGCTTTTGAATTGTGGTTGGTTTTCATCCAGGCAGGGGCGGACCAAGGCGATCCTAATATTTTGATTTTTGGATTGATGGCCAAGATTTCTTTTAAAACGGGAATGACATCCTTGCGGTCTGGATCAAGGCTGAATTTGGCGAGATCCGGGTCGGTTTCTCCCTCAGCCAAATCGTCGTAAGTAAAAACATGATCGTTCAAATCTGAGGCGCCAATGCTCACCCGCAAATAGCTGATACCGATATTATTCCCATCCCACGAAAATAGTTCCTTCAAAAGGGCGGTCCGGCTGGCGGCATTCATCCGGATGAGGTGCATCGCGCTGCCACCGGTCAAGGCAAATCCAAAGCCGTCAATGGACTGAAATTCCTGCTTCTCGTCCACTTCGATGCCATAGCCATGATTGTTGGATTGGACAAAAGAAAGAGTCTGCTTTTGCCGTTCAAATAAAGCGGATTTATCAGGATTGGTTAGCCAAAGAGTGACGGCATCTTGAGATTGAGCGAAGGCTGGAATGGAAAATAATGCGATCAAGGAAAACAATGAGAATTTCATCAAAATGGATTTCATGTCTGCTCCTTCAAATTTGTTGGCCTCCGAAATGAGGTCAATAGCTTTTGGCCGCACATGGATGTTTCCCCCTAGTCTTCTGCCGTTTCCTTCGACCGGGGCTGAGTTTTACCCACAATTATTTAACACCCATTGCAAGGCCCCTTGGCTGGAGTTTCGCTCTGTGGCGCACTTTCAGCCTGACCAAGCGCTTTTTGCCTTCACTCCCCTGCGTCAAAATTCCGTGGGCAAAACTCAGCGACTGGGGGGGGAATGTGAATCCCTCTAAAACTTGACGCTCCTTCTCTTTCCAATGAGCTTTCATGATGAGTTCACTACTGCGATGAACAACAAGGAGTCCATCCACTGATTTCGCTCATCCTTCGACAAGCTCAGGATGAGCGGCACTCCAATCCCCGCTCGTACTGAGCTTGTCGAAGTGCGAGCGGGGGCAGGTGCGATGAGTATGCACTTCACACCTTAATTGTGGATGCATTAGTCTCAGCTTGAACGCTCCTTGGAATCAGCAGAAGAATCATTTATGTATGATTTGGAAATCGTACATCTGGCTCTATCAGCTATTCTGATTTCGCTGCTCAGAGGAGCAACTTCTCTCATTCTTTTCCGTGAAAGGCGGCCTGGAGAAAATCACGAAGTTGATGGGGCCAGACCTTCCATTCATGCCCTCATTGCTTAGCCGCCCAAAAAATAGAGTTGCGAACCAACGTCGTAAAAGCGTTGTTCTTGAATAAATCTGGATGGTGACCCATAAATATGTAAATGTTCCTCGCTTTATAATGGTCATTGGTCCAGACCACCGGATGGTCGCCCATCTTGATTTTTGATTCATAGCTCGATTCATCTACTCTCGCCAATACATGCACCTTGGGGCGAGGGCTCTTATCATAGGTGTACCATTCATCCTTTGTGACCTGAAACGACACAGGCACACCCTTCAGGGCCGGATGATTCTTATCCTCGACAACGACCGTGCCGGTGGCAAGTTCCGCAATGTAGTTGCTGAATTTGATGCCACCCATAAAGGTCGAAAACCAAGGCCACATTTTATATCCGTCAAAATCGCCGAGTAACGAAGCATGATGAAAGCCGACCCATCCTCCACCTTTGCCCTCCATGATGTACTTTTCAAAAGCGGTCATTGCGGTGGCATTCCAGGCATAAGGAGGAAAATTCAGTTGGATAAATACTTGATGGTCCGCTAAAAAAGTATCATTGATCTTGTCTGTATTTTCAATGTAGTCAATGGTGAATCCTTTATCCACAGCCAACTTTTCAAGCCACACTTTCGCGGCATTGACAAATGGACCGTGCTGCCCGCCAATTTCCGTCATCACAAGAGCCTTGAATCGTGGCACTTTGTTCTGCCCAAAGCTCGTATTTGTGGTAACAAACATCATCATGGCGATCAACCCAAGGATTGAGAACAGCAAAATTGGTTTTTTCATCATGATAGTCACCTCCAAAAGCACAATTGAAAGGTTTATTCCAACAGTGGATCAATTAACGCTGAATACCACCGCCAGAGGTCTTTGTGGAAAGCCGTCCGTTCTGTCTTCTCACGCCGGATTATCCTGTTTTCATGAGCTTTTGCAGACAAGAAAATTTCGCACAGTAGGAAGATAATCCGTGTGGCGATTGGACTCTCATTGGAATCCTTTTATAGATAGGAATTTCTAGAAATTTATATCCGCCAATTTTGACTACATCGCAGAAAAAAACAGCACCGGAGGCCTGTCCCTTCCGATCCCAATGGAGGCGTATTTTCAGAGTGGAGTATCTTTCTCTCATATTGATTGAATCCACCAGCAATGGCGATCGAATGAATTAAGCTGACTTCGCGGATTCCAGCAATATCAGCTTTACCCGTTGGCGGCCGTCTTCTGGGAATTCCTCTCGCACCACTTTCATTTGATGGGCGGCCAGAGCAGCCCGGATATCCCGCCGACGGTCCGCGCGGTGAACCAAGCAAAAACGGCCCCCTGGTTTCAGACAACCGTGTGCGGTGTGGATGAGTTCTGGAAGAGTGACGAGCAATTCGTGCCGGGCGATGGCCTTATCCATATTGGGATTCAATCTCCCGCTTTGGCGCTTATGGAACGGCGGATTAGCCGAAACGACATCAAAACCCGAGCAGAATCTACCATGAAAAAACTGGCGGAAATGTTGGAGGGTGAGTTGGCAGACGTCCTCTTGTATGATTTGGACATGTTCCGCCAGACTAGCGGACTGAAGATTTTGCCGGGCCAGGCGGACGGGTTCCTCCAAAATCTCCACCGCCATGCCATAAGCAAAGGGACACCGACGCCAAACTAGAACGGGGATGGCTGCTACCCCGGCACAGAGATCCAATAGAGTCTCATGAGGATAAATCCGGATAAAATTCGCCAAAGCAACTGTATCCTGAGTAAAACGGTATCCATCTTGGGGCTGGACAAACGAACCAACAGAGCCGAAGGAATTTGTTGCAGATAAAAAATCATCACTGATCATGGCATTATTACGGCAGTTAAGTTTTGAGACAGCTATCCGTCCCCCGGTTATTTTCTTCTCGATTGGCAATCATGCCTCCTTAAAAAAGCAGTCTACCTTCACTCCGTGGAATTCAGTAGAATTTTTTCAACGGTTCAAAGGGGGGACTCTAATTGTTGATGACGGTTCAGATGTCTCCTCTTGTGAGCCCTGGTATTGAATTGCCAAGAGCGCAACTCACCCCGACTAATCGAAAATGGTTGTTATCCGAACAAACGATTTTTTTTGGAAGAGCACCCCATCTCATTCCGTGTATAATGGGGCTACTTTGACGGTCATGGCCTTATCGCGTGATTTTAGTAGAACTTTTTTTTAGTGAGGAGAGAGATTCATGCCCAAGGTTCACTCATTTCACGTCATTCCCAGCTTCCCAGCGCGAATCGAATGCCTGACTCAACTGGTCTATAATCTGCGTTGGTCATGGCACCATGAGACTCTGAATTTGTTCCGTCGGCTGGATCGGGATCTTTGGGAAAGCACGGGGCACAATCCCGTCCTGATGCTTGGTCTGATTCCTCAAGATCGTCTGGAGGAAGCTGCCCGTGATGAAGCTTTCCTGGCTCACTTGGATCGTGTCTATCGAAACTTCATCGAATACATGAACACTCCCGGCTGGTTTGCCAGGAAATTCCCGGAGTATCACGGGATTACTATCGCCTATTTTTCTGCTGAGTTTGGGATTACCGAGTGTCTGCCCATTTATGCGGGCGGCCTGGGCCTCTTAGCTGGCGATCATCTGAAATCGACCAGCGATCTGGGACTTCCCCTGGTCGGAGTAGGCTTGCTCTATCAGCAGGGATATTTCCGGCAGTATTTAAATGTGGATGGCTGGCAGCAGGAGATTTATCCGCAAAACGATTTTTATAATTTGCCCATCCGTCCGGTTTACGATAGCGAAGAACAATTCTTGCTCGTCAACGTCGATTTTCCCGGCCGCAAAATTTATGCCAAAGTTTGGCGAGCCGATGTTGGCCGTGTGCCGCTCTTTCTCCTGGATACGAATATCCCCGAGAATGCCCCCACGGATCGGGACATCACGGATGCGCTGTATGGCGGGGACCGGGAAATGCGCATTCAGCAGGAGATCATCCTGGGAATTGGAGGGATCAGGGCGCTTGCCGCCATGGGCATCTATCCTACAGTCTGTCATATGAACGAAGGCCATTCCGCTTTCCTGTCATTGGAGCGGGCCCGTCAATATATGCTCAAGGGTGGATTGGGCTATCGGGAATCTCGCCAGGCCACCAGCGCCGGAAATGTCTTCACCACGCATACTCCGGTTCCCGCCGGATTTGACCTCTTTGAGCCCTGGCTGGTGCACAAGTATTTCAATGAGTATGCGTCGAATCTTGGACTCAAGTTTGAACATCTGATCGGTTTTGGCCGTTATGTCCCGTCAGACGGCAACGAACCTTTCAACATGGCCGTGCTGGCCAGCAAACATAGTTCTTTCGCCAACGGCGTCAGCCGGCTGCATGGCAAAGTCACCCGCCAAATGGCCAAGCGGGTTTGGTCCAACTTCCCGGACGATGAGATCCCCTTTGGTTACGTCACCAATGGAGTACACATACCTTCCTGGATTTCCCAGGAAATGTCGGATTTGCTGGACCGGTATCTGGGGCCCCGCTGGCAGGAAGATCCCTCCAACACCGATGTATGGAATCGGATTGAAGAGATTCCTGACGAGGAGCTTTGGCGAACTCACGAAAGGCGCAAGGAGCGCTTGATTGCTTTCGCTCGCCGTCGGCTGGTGAGCCAGTTGAAAAGGCGCGGGACCTCGGAAACGGAACTGGCTACGGCAAGAAGCATCTTGAATTCAGAGCACTTTACCATTGGCTTCGCCCGAAGATTCGCCACCTATAAACGCGCCACTCTGCTACTGAGGAATATGCCGCGCTTGAAGGAAATCCTCACCAATCCCAAAAAGCCAGTGCAGATCCTTTTTGCCGGAAAAGCTCATCCCCGCGATGACGCCGGAAAGGAGTTCATCCGTCAAATCGTCCACTTTGCCCAAGACGAAGAAATACGGCGCCGCGTGGTCTTTTTGGAAGATTACGACATCACGATTGCCCGGTACCTGGTCCAAGGGGTCGACATCTGGCTGAACACGCCGCGCCGTCCGCTGGAGGCCAGTGGAACAAGTGGGATGAAGGTGCTGGCCAACGGTGGCTTGAACCTCTCGATCCTGGACGGTTGGTGGGATGAAGGATATGAGTCCGAGGTAGGGTGGGCCATCGGGTCCGGCGAGGATTATTCCGATTTTGAGTATCAAGACCGAGTGGAAAGCAACGCTCTCTATACGCTGTTGGAAAACGATGTCGTGCCGCTCTACTATGATCGCTCCATCGATGGAGTCTCCCGCGGCTGGACCAGCAAAATGAAAAGCTCCATGAAGAAACTCTGCCCGATCTTCAACACGAATCGCATGGTCGCTGAATATGCGGAACGTTTCTATTTGCCGGCTGCCACCCGTTATCAGCGTCTCACCGAAGACAATTCCCGGCGGGCCTGCAACCTGGTGCAATGGCGTTCCAAAATTTGGAGAGATTGGGAACAGATTCGCATAGACCAGGTGGAATCTACCGCCACCGAAACCGTGAAGGTGGGCCATGCCATTCAGATTACTACTCGGGTAAGCTTGAAGGAAATTTTGCCCGAGGAAGTGTCCGTTGAAATCTATTATGGACTGCTGGATCCCGGACTGCGTCTCAGTTCGGGGAAGACCATCAAAATGAAGCTGGAAAACAGCCTGGGAGCTGGAATCTATCTTTATCGCGGCGAAATCCCCTGCCGGGAAAGTGGACTTCTGGGATTTTCCATACGAGTCCTGCCTTTCCATGAAGATGCTTTGATCCCCTTTGAACTTCCCTTGATAACCTGGGAGACCGATGGAGGAGTATAGAATTTCCATCGTTCATTTTTGAGGTTTGCCCGCATTGCTCCGAGTGTTTTCAGCGGGACCGCTCACGCCATGATGCGGTCCCCGGCCCTTCAATTCCCCAACAACTGGCGTAAGACATATGGCAAGATTCCGCCGTTGCGGTAGTATTCCACTTCAATCGGAGTGTCGATCCGCAAAGTCAACGGGACTTTTTCTTTTTCTCCCGTCTTGCGATGGATGATCAATGTGACATCTTGTTGTGGCTGAAGAGAGACCCCGAGCCCTGACAGATCGAATACTTCAGAACCCTCCAATTTCAAGGACTGGGCGTTTACTCCTTCCTTGAATTGACAGGGCAAAACTCCCATGCCAACCAGATTGCTCCGATGGATGCGCTCAAAACTCTGGGCTATCACGGCCCGAACGCCCAACAATCGTGTGCCTTTGGCCGCCCAATCGCGAGAACTCCCCGTTCCATATTCCTGACCGGCAAACACCATTAGGGGGACCTGCGCCTCCTGGTATTTCATGGCAGCCTCATAGATGCTTAACCGCTCTCCCCCCGGCTGATAAAGGGTGATACCTCCTTCCTCACCAGGCAACATCAGGTTCTTGATCCGGACATTGGCGAAAGTGCCGCGGGTCATGATGCGGTCATTCCCCCGCCGAGAACCATAGCTATTGAATTCTTCCGCTACAACTCCTTTCTCCAGCAAATATTGCCCCGCCGGAGAATTCTTTTTAATCGCACCCGCGGGACTGATGTGATCCGTCGTGACGGAATCTCCAAATATGGCGAGCGACCTGGCTCCAACGATGTTTTTGATCGATTCAGCCGCCATGCCAAACGCCGCGAAAAAGGGGGGATCCTGAATGTAAGTCGATTCCGGATCCCATGCATATAGATCTCCGGACGGACTGGGGATTCGATTCCAGAGCGGATTCTGATCCGCAAAAGAACGGTAGAGAGAGCGATAATCCTCGGGTTCGGCAGCTACCTTGAGAAGATCGCGGATTTCCTCCAGCGATGGCCAAATGTCGCGCAGAAAGACCGGCCCATTCTCGGGGTCCGCGGCAAGAGGCTGCGTGGTAAGGTCAATATTGACTGTGCCAGCCAGGGCAAAAGCCACCACCAGAGGAGGGCTGGCCAAAAAATTAGCCTTGATGTTCTGGTGAACGCGCGCCTCAAAATTCCGATTGCCGCTTAAAACACTGGCAGCCACCAAGTCCTGTTGAACTACTACATTCTCAATCTCGGGGTCCAGAGGGCCTGAATTGCCAATGCAAGTGGTGCAGCCATATCCCACCAGATGAAAGCCCAATTCATCCAGATAAGGCTGCAAACCAGCTTTCCGCAGGTACTGGGTCACAACGCGAGATCCGGGCCCCAGTGAAGCTTTCACGAAAGACTTTTTTCGCAATCCCCTTTCTACCGCTTTTTTGGCCAACAATCCGGCCGCCAGCATCACGCTGGGGTTGGAAGTGTTAGTACATGAGGTGATCGCGGCAATCAATACATCCCCATGGCCCAGGCCGGTGGCTCCTTCCGCGGGATTGCCGCTGGTTGAGATGGGAATTCGGCGGGAGAATTCATCTGCATTCTTGTTGTAACCTCCCTCCGACAGAGGTTTCTGGAACAAATCAAAAAAACGTTTTCCAACTCCGGAGAGTTCCACACGGTCTTGCGGCCTTTTGGGTCCGGCCAGACTCGGCGTTATCGTGCTCAGGTCCAATTCCAAGACAGCGCTGTAATCCACTTCCCCTGCCCGCGGAATGCCGAACATCCCCTGGGATTCAAAGTAAGATTTCACCAGCTGGATCTGTTCTTCCGTTCTGCCAGTGGCTTTCAAGTAGGAACAAGTCTCCTCATCCACGGGGAAAAAGCCCATGGTGGCGCCGTATTCAGGCGCCATGTTGGCTATGGTGGCCCGATCCGTGGCCGGCAAAGAGGCGGCTCCTTCGCCAAAATATTCGACAAATTTCCCCACTACTTTGGCTTTACGCAACATCTCCGTGCAGTGCAGCACCACATCGGTAGCCGTAACTCCTTCCGGCAGGCTGCCGCTGAGGTGCACCCCCACGACGTCGGGTGTCAGAAAATAAACCGGTTGGCCCAACATTCCCGCCTCGGCTTCGATCCCGCCCACTCCCCAAGCCACTATCCCCAGTCCATTAATCATGGTGGTGTGCGAATCCGTACCCACCAACGTGTCGGGGAAGAATATTCCCTCCCGTCCGCCGACCACCCGTGCCAGATATTCCAGATTCACTTGATGCACAATTCCGATCCCGGGCGGCACTACCCGGAAGGTCTCAAAAGCTTGCATGCCCCACTTGAGGAATTGATATCGCTGATGATTTCGTCTAAATTCCCACTCCATGTTGAGCGCCAGGGCATCAGGACGACCGGCAAAATCAACCTGCACGGAGTGATCGATGACCAGGTCCACCGGCACTAACGGTTCGATGAGCTGGGGACTTTTTCCCATCCGCCCAACCGCCGCGCGCATGGCAGCCAGATCCACGAGCAAAGGAACGCCCGTGAAGTCCTGCAAGAGAATGCGGGAGACGATAAAGGGAATTTCTTCCGTCCGGACTGCCGCGGGCTGCCATCGGACTAGGTTCAGGACGTCTTTTTCACGAATCCTGATCCCATCGTAATTACGCAAAATTGACTCCAGCACGATGCGCAAGCTGAAGGGAAGGCGCGAGACTGGCCCTAAGCCTTCTTTTTCCAATTGCGGGAGAGAGTAGAAAGATCCTTTTTGTGAAGTTCCCCAGGAAAATTTCTGCAGAGTATTGAACAAATTGTGCGGCATGATCACTCCATGAAAGTTGGTGACTGCTCAGATCCTCGCGTGAATGGCAGCCACCGTGAGTCCGCTTTAGGCGGAAGCCGTGGGCTTTTGGCAGGGTGGCCGCCACACGGCGGCGCTGAGCAGTTGCGAAGATTGAAATGTAAGAACTTTAGGCGGACCTCATCCCCAAAAGCTCGCCATTGCTATTTCAGTTTATCATACCCTCCATTTAGGTTTATGATATCCGCAAGTTTTTAAAATAGGGTTGTTCCACACAAAATCATGGAGGGGCAAATGGAGACACGATGGATCCAAGGGCTGCTGCCGGGTTTAGGGCTGATCTTGATGACGGTCGGAATGTTCGCCCAAAGCAACACCACGGGAAATAAACTGTCAATCCGGTATGAAGAGTTGACGGCCGTGGATTTTTTGAAAGCGATCGAAAAATCCGGGGGTACCTGCATGATTGCCCTGGGCATTTTGGAGAAGCACGGTCCTCACCTCCCGCTCGGGACGGACATGATAGACTCCCGTGAAGTCGCTCTGCGAGCGGCTGCCAAGGAATACACTTTGGTTTTTCCTCCTTATTACGTCGGCCAGATCTTCGAAGCTAAACATCAACCTGGCACGATAGCTTACAGTCAGCCGCTCATGTGGCAATTTCTCCAAGAGACTTGCGACGAATTGGCTCGCAACGGCATTAAGAAGATCATTCTAGTCAATGGCCATGGGGGAAACACCAGTTTTCTGCAATACTTCGGCCAGGCTCAATTGGCCGCCAGGAAAGACTATGCGGTATATCTCTTTCAACCTTCTCCCGATCCCATGGTTGCGGAAAAAATCAAAAAATTGAGGAAAACTGACTTCGGCGGACATGCGGATGAAAATGAAACTGCCACCATGCTCAGCCATCGTCCGGAACTGGTTCATTTGGATCAAGCCAAGACTCAATCCGGAGCAGACCAAAACCGCCTTTCCGAATTGCACAATGCCTATACCGGAATTTGGTGGTACGCCCGATACCCCAATCATTATGCGGGTGATGGCAGCACGGCCAGCCGCGAACTGGGAGAGCTGATTTTGGACAGTACCTCCGCCCAATTGGCCCAGATGATCGGCGAAGTCAAGAGAGACACCAAAGTGCTGGAACTGCAGAATAAATTTTACGACCAGGCTGAAAAACCAACTCAGACTCCGCAGTAGAGAGTTGGCGAGTCTGGTGTCGGTCATTGGATAACCAACGCTGACCGAGGGGAAGAATGAACTAATTTCCGGCAGTATCAGAGACCGGCCGTCATCATACCATATCGAACGTGGTGGGACGTCCGAGCGGGGCAAAGCCATGCGTTACGCGTCGCGTCGCAAATTTCGCCTGCCGCGCGAGCGTGCACTCCAGTGCCCGCTCCGCCTGGCTTGAGATTTGCGAGGCCAAAGGGATTACCTCGGTTCAGCGGTTATTATTGCGTCAGACGATTCTTTTCAAAATGAGGAGCATGCATGGACACATTACTCTGCCTGCCTAAGTGGTTTTTTTTATCGGCGCTATTTTCTGTTGGAATGGTTGGGCTGGCACAAGCCAAGCCGATGGAACCCTTTTTCAAGCCAGGTTTGATTCGCGTATTGATTCTTTCCGGCCACAACAATCATGACTGGAGAGCTACGACTCCATTTCTGCGCCAACTCTTGCTGGAAACGGGGAAATTTGACGTGCGCGTGGAAGAGGAGCCCATGGGAATTACCGCGGAAACCCTGGCGCCCTTCGATGTCATTGTCAATGACTATTGCGGCCTCCGTCTGGGCGCGGTTACGGAAAAGGCGATTGAAGCATTTGTGAAATCCGGCAAAGGCATGGTGATCGTTCATGGCGCCATGTATGGTTTCACGGGACAAGAGGTTTTGAAAGACCGGCATGTAGGGACCGGCCTAAAAGAGCCCGCATGGGAGGAATATGTCAAGATGGGCGGCATCTCCTGGACTGGACGGCCGGCCAATGAATATCACGCCCCTTATCATTTTTTTAAAATCAAGTTGACCCAACCACAGCACCCGATCGTAACGGGCATGCCTAATCCGTTCGTCGCGACTGATGAGCTATATCATGGAATGACGCTTCGGCCCGGAGCAAACGTGCTAGCCACGGCTTATGACGATCCCGCCAACGGGGGAAGCGGAAAAGACGAGCCAATGCTGGTGACCAACCTGTACGGGCAGGGGCGCTCTTTTTATATTGCCTTCGGACACGAATTGGCCTCGATGCGTGAGCCCGGCTTCATGCTGAGCTTGGTAAGGGGAACGGAGTGGGCCGCCACGGGACAAGTCAGCATCCCGGCGGATTTCAAATTTTTCCAGACCAACCCTGATGCCTTGCGAGTCATGGTGGTGACCGGCGGACATGATTACCAGTCTTCTTTCTACTCGATCTTCGAAGGAGCCAAAGACTTCACCTGGAATCATGTTTCGTCAAACCAGACTGCATTCCGGCAAGACTTCCGGAATGATTTTGACGTTTTGGTCCTTTATGACTTCTCGCAGGAATTGGATGAATCGGGGAGACGCAACTTGCGGGCTTTTTTGGAGAGCGGCAAAGGAGTTGTGGTGTTGCATCATGCCATTGCTGACTATCAGAATTGGCCCTGGTGGTATAAAGAAGTGGTGGGAGGCCGTTATCTGCTCGCTCCCGACCTCAACATGCCCGTCTCCACCTATAAGCACGATGAAGAACTATTCGTTCGCCCGACGGCTCAGCATCCAATTTTGCGGGGGATCGATCCGATGCACATCTGGGATGAGACTTACAAAGGAATGTGGATTTCACCTGAGGCAAAAGTGTTGCTGAAGACGGATAATCCCACCAGCGACGGGCCTGTAGCCTGGATCAGCCCATATGCCAAGTCGAAGGTGGTTTACATCCAATTGGGACATGACTCTCTGGCTTATGCTCATCCTTCCTACAAACTGCTGATACACAATGCCATTAGCTGGTCGGGAGGGCGGATGCAATAACTGTCGACGTTACGCCAAAAACCCGAAGGGGTAGTGCTGCAAATGGGATGCGCGAGCGTGACGAAGTTCCGCTTTGCGCATCGCTTTGCCAACTTCGCGTGCTGCGCGATCGGGCACTCACGTGCCCGCTCTAACCGTCACTTGCCGGCGCTTCGTCCTTGTTTTTATCCAACTTTGGATTTATTGCGGCGCCAACTCTGCGCGCCTAGGTCTCCAAATTCTCCCTAGAAAATCCCAGCTAAGCAAAGGTGGAGCGGGCACTCCGTGCGCGCTGGCTCCGCAGGCGAGGTTAGCCAAGCGACGCGCGAAAGATCGCGCGTCCCACCACCTTGTTTTCATCTTCTTGTTGAGCCAGCCGTGCTGGCAGGTGCGGCACCTCAGTGACAGAACACCTCGTCGAACATGCTCAAGTTCAGCGATCCGGCAAATGCCTTCAACAGATCGGCGGGACTAAAGGACTCTCCCAGTTCGGGAACTAGTCCGAGGCATGGGACGCCGCTGAAAGAAGAGATAACCTCCGCGCTGGTGGATTCAGACAAATTGGGGCGCGGCGGGAACCGATTAATAAAAAAACCAGCTACGGCCACACCCCGCCGTTTGAGACATTCGATGGTCAACAGGGTATGATTGATAATTCCCCGGCTGGCCTGAGTCACAACTACAGCGGGAATATCGAGATATTGGATTAGGTCTACCATGAGACGTTCATCAAAGAGCGGTGTCATCACACCGCCAGCTCCTTCCACAATTATCATCTCATGACTGGCCGCCAATTTCAGAAAACAATTCCGGATTTTACCAAAGTCAAAGCTCACTCCTTCCCGTTTAGCGGCGATCGAAGGAACCGCGGAAGTGGCCAGACAATAGGGATTGATCCATTCCCGCGGGTCATTCGCCCCGGAAAATCGAATCAACAAATCGGCGTCCTGCGAAATCAACTTCCCCGATTCACACTCTATAGCCCCCGTAGAAACAGGTTTCATAACACCGACATTGACATTCCGCCCTCTCCAATACCCCGCCAAACCAGCAGCCAGGGCGGTTTTCCCGACGCTTGTGTCCGTCGCCGTAATAAATACACCCCGATTCTTCAACTGGCCAAAAATCATGGATTCTTGCTCCTGCGTCCAAATTTAAAAACCTCAAAGAACCGCGTCCAATAGAATAGCCCCACTCTGGCAATCATTGCCAGAGCCAATTAGCGGGGACCCGGCCGATAGGGGCCGGCAATGATCAAAGCCGCCTGGTCGAAATTCAGAGCCGTACGCCAGCAATCCACCAGTTTTTCTTTGGGCACGGCGGCGATCAAATCCCCATACCTGGAGAGGTAGCCCTCGCCCAATTGGAAAATTTCCACATTCATGAGTTGTTCGCAAATTCCCGCATTGGACTCCAATTGACGGGGGAGGGAATAAATCAAATATTGTTTGGCGGCCAGAATTTCCTGATCGGTGATCTGATCCGATTTGATCTTGCGGATTTCCTCCCTGACTAATTCCATGGCGCGATCCACTTTTTCCGGGGCAACTCCCAGGGAAATCGCCCAAGGCCCCTCTGCCAGGCTGGCCTCCAACGAACTGGAAACATGATAGGCCAAACCTTCCCGGTCCCGGACCCGGCTTCCAATCCGCCCCCCTAATCCGGCCTCACCCATGATGTAATTCAGGATCAACATGGCGTAATAATCCGGATGATGAATGGAGATGCCGGTCCTGCCGAATACAATTTCACATTGAGATTTGGCTGCCATGGGGACCACCTGGGATCCCGATCCCAGACCCGGCTGGGCCGCGGCTATGTAAAAAGATTGGGCTGCCCCCTCCGTCTTCCAATTTCCAAACAGGGACTCCATTTTCTGGAACACCTCTTCCGGCTTAAGATTGCCCGACACGACGACGATCAATTGATCGGGACGATAATATCGCCGGTGAAAATTGGCCAAATCAGCGGCTGTGATTGATTCCACGGCACTGATCGTCCCATTCGCTTTCTGGCGGAAGGGATGGCCCATCGGATAAATCCTCTCCCGAAGGGTTGCTTCAGCCACAGCCTCGGGATTATCCAATTCTTCGCGCAGGTTCGACAATTGTGATGCGCGAGCTTTGTCCACTTCAGCCACGGGAAATGCGGGATTACGGATCATGTCAGAGGCGGCTTCGGCCAGCACATTAAAATCACGGCTGAGTCCACGAATATTCGCGGTCGTCGTCAAATAATCCGTGTTGATTTCCAGGTCCGCGCCCAAAAACTCAACGGCATCCGCCAACTGCTGGGAGGTTTTGGTCTTGGTCCCGCCCTCCAGCATCTGGCCCGTAAACCAAGCCAACCCGGCCTTGGAACCGCCATCCCTCATGGCGCCTGCTTTCATGGCGGCTTTCAAACAAAAAGTGGGGCTGGCGGGATTGGAGTTCACTTCAACAATGACGCCATTAGAGAGAACCTTGCGCTGAGGCTGCAGCGTTATGCGCGGGACTGTGATGGATGAGATGTTCTCGATTCCCTTGACGGCAGCGCCAGCAGCGGCAAAGGCGGGATGCAAGTGGCGATGCAAATCGGGAAGTATCTTCCGATCTGGATTTTCCGTCCTGGATAGTTGTTCAACTTCCACTTTGCGCTGTTTGGCCTGGGGGAGGAACCAACCCACGGTTCGGGATTTTTCATTTAAATAACGGATTGCCACCCGGCGCAGATCATCCTGACTGACTCGCATCAGCTTGGATTCAAACTGTTCCAACAGGGAATGACTGGCAATGCTTTCAAAAAAACCTAATTGGTGGGCGCGGGAGGTCATGGAATCCTGGTCCAGGTAATGTCGCGCCAACAGTTGATTGCGGGCCTTGTTAAGTTCGCGATCCGAAAGTCCACGAGTCTTAATTTTCTCCAGTTCGTCATAAACAGCCTCTTCGGCGGACTGGAACTGGCCGGCATCGGGAAGAGTGAGGACAATTTTATATAGAAATGGAAATCGGGTTGGCAGCAAGCTACTGCTGATATGGGTGGCCAATTTTTTATCAACCAATGCTCTATAAAGGCGGGAACTTCGGCCGGCATTGGCATCCAAAGGGCTGGAGAGCAGGTTGATTCCCTTGGCGCCACAGAGAGCGGCATCCAGAATCAGGCAGGAAAAAAAGTCGTCATTCAAAATTTCAGGAATCCGGTAGGCAATTTCCAAATATGGAGTGGTTCCTTCCTTCAGAAGTTTCAACCGCCGCTCCCCTTCCTGCATGGGTTCAAGCGGAGCATAACGCGGCGGCTCCGCGGAGGAAGGAATGGATTCAAAATACTCGCGCAGCAGAGGTTCCGCCTTTTGTGAATCAAAATCTCCCACTAACACCAGGATTGCGTTGCCGGGATTATAAAAATCCAAATAGTGTCTGTAGAGTTGCTGGCGCGAGATTTGTTGGAGGTCCGCTTTCCAGCCAATGGTGGGCCAACGGTAAGGGTGCATTTTAAACGCCACGGCCGTCACATCAATATCTAGCAGGGTTCGGGAGTCGTTCTCTCCACCCAGCAATTCTGAAACGATCACTGAGCGTTCACTCTGGACCTCCTCTAGAGCAAACTGGCTGAGCCACATCCGTTCAGCTTCCATTCGAAGCACTTCTTCCAGTGAAGAACTGGCCAGGGTTGAGAAATAACAGGTCTGATCGAGCGAAGTGTATCCATTCCAGCACCCGCCCGCTTTTTCCACCAAACTCATCATTTGAGCCTTGGAAAGGCCGCGGGTCCCCTTGAAATTCATATGCTCCACCCAATGAGAGATGCCAGTCTCACCCAAAGGATCATCTTTCGAACCCACCCGGTACCAACTCCAAACCGACACCAACGGCGTGGTGTGACTCTCTAGCAGCAGCACTTTCAGTCCATTGTTCAATCGCAATTCTTTGACGGGAGTGCTGACGGTCTCCTCGGTTGCGGCAGCTGGCGAGCCTTGAGCCAATACGAATGACGGAAGAGGAGAGGACCACGGCAAAAACAGCAGCAGAGCCGCAAGAATCAGCCTCTTATTCTTCATATGTCTTAAAGTGAAATCACAACAAAGCATCACAATTGTCCTCTTTTACTCGTTTCCAACTGGGGCGATCCACGGCGATAAGCCGCCACGGCCCGGTTATGTTCCTCCAGTGTTCTGGAAAAAACATGCCCCCCCTGATTGTTGCTGACAAAATAGAGATAATCCACCTTGGCCGGACTCAGGGCTGCCTGAAGGGACTCCAACCCCGGATTGGCAATGGGGCCGGGAGGAAGTCCTGTTCGCTGATAAGTATTATACGAGGATGGAACCGCCAAGGCAGTGTGGCTGATTTCACCTTGGTAAGTCCCATTGAGCTTGGCGGCATAAATGACCGTGGGATCGCACTGAAGAGGCATCCCAATCCGTAGCCGGTTCTGCAGAACCGCGGAAACCAGATTCCGTTCATTGGCAACGGCTGTCTCTTTCTCGATTAGAGACGCCAAAGTCACCACATGCGTCAGGGAAAGAGGAGACACCTGAAAGGTCTCCCTCAATTGTCCCTGGAAAACTTTCCGGAATCGCTCCACCATGGTTCGGATGATTTGTTCGGGCGTGGTCCTGCGCGTGAATCGGTAGGTGTCGGGGAAAAGAAAACCTTCCAGAGAACGGGCCTGCGGGACCAAATCTTTTATCCATTCTACCCGGCGGGAAAAAGTCCAAAAATCCGGCGGGGAGATCAACTTGTGTTGGGCCAGCAAATCGCCAATTTCAAATAAAGAGAATCCTTCCGGAATAGTGATCTCATGATAGAAAATCCGACCATGAAATAGCTTGTCAGCCACCTGGGCTATGGTAAGAGGTTCGTTGAACTGGTACTCCCCCGCCTGCAGCGATCGATGACGCCCGGCTAACTTGACATAGGCAACAAACCAAATCCAATGCCGGATCACTCCCTCCTGCTGAAGAATTCGCGCGACCCGGTAAGAAGCGGTCCCTCTTGGGATATCTATGAATTTTTCTTTTTCGGAATAATTTCGGCAAGGACGCCGCCATTCCAAAATTGTCCATCCACCCAGGACAAGCAGCGCCAGCAGAAGGAGAAAAGAAAAGATCTTGAGTTTTGAGGCGAAAGATTTTTGGAACATTACTCCCTGTTTTGGCCCCCCTGAACAAACGGGTCTCTGGAGGCCAGAGTGTTTTCACGGTCAAGGAAATTTTGCAGTATCACCACGGCCGCCAGCTGATCAATCACCTGCTTGCGGCGGGCGCGCTGCATACCGCTCTCAATCAATACCCTTTCAGCCGCGGAAGAGGAGAGACGCTCGTCAAACATTTCGAATGGGAGTGAGGTCAAGGCTTGCAGTCTCTTCACAAAATCGTCCACCAGATCTCCCATAGTGCCACGGCTTCCATCCATGTTGAAAGGATTGCCAACCACAATTTTAGCCACCTGATATTCTTCAATCAGCAGGACGATCGCGTCCAAATCCTTTTTCCAGCTTTGGCGCGTTATCGTCTTCAATGCCCGGGCCACCAAGCCAGTCTCATCGCTGACAGCCAAACCGATTCGCACCGTCCCTACATCCAGCCCGAGGATTCGAGCCATTTTTCCTCCAGTCACCTCATAACAGTTTACCCTGGATTCTAAAATCTCTTTCTTGCTCCCGACCCTGCATCATCCCAGCCCAACGACGCTTTCAATTGCAGCGTTGCGAACATTTTCTTAAAACGATCAACTATCGAGTCTCAAAGTTGCCATCCCAGAATCATCATAGCCTCCGCTCCTTCAGGCTCAAAGTCGCTCCGCGCTCGAAGAGTATATTCCGCGCTTTCCCGCAGTGTCAATGTTTCCCCAAGTTCAGATGCAATTCAAGCAACTTCATATTCAGACTTCGAATCTCCTTTCTCCCCAGAGGAATCCCGACATGCCGGGCTCAAATAATCAGGGGGACGACCTTTTCTTCGGGGCGGCTGATTTTTGCTTCCTCCTTGTCTCTTTATTGGCAGCTTGATTTTTCCCAGAGGAAGGAGCAAATTACTAATTTAATGGTATCAATTATCTTTCAATCCCTTTTTCATGAAAGGATATCAACATGAAAATTCTGTGCTCTTTCATCTTAGCCGGGACCTTTTGGACTCTTCCCTTGCAGGCCCAGGAACCAGCCCAAAATGCCACAAAGCCGGATGAAACCAAAGTGGCGGAAGCCCTGCCTACCGTGGATCAGATTCTGGACAAGTTTGTTAAAGCCGTGGGTGGCAAGGAAGCGGCGGGGAAAATCACCAGTCAAGTTTTGAAGGGCAGCTTGGATATCCCAAATTTCGGGGCCACCGGCGCCATGGAAATTTATGCCAAGTCCCCCAATAAGTATCTCACGGTGGCTGAAGTCCAAGGATATGGCTCCGTAAAATCGGGATTCAACGGAACCAAAGGATGGACGGAGGATCCGCAGGCGGGGATTTCTGAAATGTCGCCCGAGATGCTGGCTTCCATAAAGCGCGATGCCGACATGATGCGCAACTATAAAATGAAAGAGGTCTATTCCAAGTTGGTGGTAAAGGAAAAGAGCAAAGTGGGGGACCAGGAGGCTTTCGTGATCGAAGCCACTCCCGCGGAAGGAGCGGCGGAGAAGTTTTATTTTAGCGCCAGCAGCGGATTGTTGCTGCGGCAGGATGCGGAAAGAGTTTCGCCCCAAGGGAAAGCCCTCGTGGAAATGTATTTTGAGGACTATCGAGACGTGTCCGGAGTGAAGACTCCCTTTCTCATCCGGCAGAATATGCCCACGCTGAATATCGAAATCAAAATCGCCGAAGTCAAAACCAACACCGCCTTCGACGACGCTATTTTTGAAATGCCCAAATCGCAATAGTCTCTGCTCAAATAGACGCGAAGTGGCAACGAGCGAGTGACGCAGCATCGCGAAATTTGGCTATCCCCGTTGCCACCCAAAGATCGTTCGTTTTCGCTTCGTGCTTCGTGGCTTGGCACTGCCTTGCATTTCATGCATCTTTGCCCAATCGATTTGTCCAGGAGTGCTGGACCGTCATGGGATGATGGAGGCAGCTTGCTCTCTGGCCGTCTCAGCAAGCTTAGCAAACCGAAACGGGGTGAGGGCACCCGCCTCCATCCACGCTATTTTCTTAGGAGCCACTCATGCCAGCACGGCTGGCTCAACAAGATGATGAAAATATTCATGCTGGGCGGCTAAGAGGTAGGGCCGGTTCGCCGAACCGGCCGCCTATGCTAGCGCAGACGGCGCTTTCGGCGAAACCGCCCTACCTCATAGATTCAATAACATAGAGCGATTTTCTAGGGAGGTGGATGAAGCGGCAAGTTCGCACAAATAGAATATCCTTGCGATATGAGCAGAAGGGATTGGCGCAAGTGTTCGGAATGGGGAAAAACCTTCTCCCCTCGTGCAGGGAGAAGGTGGCGGGCTTTCATTTTCTTGATCGAAGTATCTATTCCCGTCTCGTGCCAATTATCAGAACAACCGTTAACCTAGTCACCGATTCTAAAGGGACGCATTCCCAAAAAATTCGAAAACCATGTTCGCAAGCTTTAAGCTTCGGACACCTTTCAACCTCCATCTTCAAGCTTTTTCCATCATTTACTCTTTTGCCGGCCGATGCACGATCGAGAGGATCAGACCATGGCAGAAATCGGAACGGATGAAACACATTCATTCCGTCTCTATTTCCTCTAAATCGGTAAATTGCAGTCGCCGGTGAGTGGAAAAATAAAGCGCCAATACGGTGATGAGAACCAGCACCACAAGGGCTGCCCACAAGAATTTGCGGGTCATCCTATCGATGGCTCCATTCGCCTCGGTGGAATCCTGGGAGACTACGGCCCACCATTTCAAGTCTGGATATGCTGTCGCCAAGCCGGTATCTTGGAATGACACTGTCTTCTTTTTTCCCCCGGGGATGACCCCTTGGATAAAATCGGGCCGAGTAGCCATCTGCGAAGCTGCGTGAATATCATCCATGTAAGGGATCTTCTGGCCGGGAGAAATGTTCCCCTCTGAGCCAGCCAGCAGGGTCCCGTCATCCTTGACCAAAAGTGTTTCACCGGTGCTTCCAATCTTCACGCCGGAAGCCAAAGGAAAAAGATCACTCACATCCACCAGGGCTCCGATTAATCCGAGCACCATATCCTTCCCCTCTTCCTGAATGGGAACGACAATATGCAGGGCATTGAATTTGGTGATGGGATCCAGCGTCACATCTTCAATGATGACTCTGCCCATGATGCCGTCCTTGAAACCCTGCTGCCACCAGCTCTCCTCCGCCTGGTCATAATTGATGGTTTTCATGCTGGCAGCGGCCACTGCACCGAAGCGGTCAGTCACCGTGATTCGCTTAAAACTTCTGTTCACCTCCATGAACTGGCGCAAATAGCGAGAGGCGGGAGATCCCAGAATTTGTGCCACCAGGGAATTGACCTGCGGGGTTAGCCAGATTTTGTCCGTGCCCTGGACTTTTTTCTGGATGGCTTCACCCTGGTTGGGATAAGAGGCATTTTGCTGCCGCACCGCATCTTTGACCATGGAATTAATGGCCAATGTCCCCACTTCCATGACAAGATGATTTACGCCATAATTAATGGTTATTGCATTGCGCCGTGCAATGGCTCGGAAATCGGAAGCCAACTCATCATTTAAAGCGACGCGCGTTTGATCCAAAGTGAAAATAGCCAGCACCCAAAATGGGACATTCACCAAAATGACAAGGATCACTACGGTCTTCAAATCAACGGTCATTCCTGTCTGTTTCATAAGACCTCCTTTCCTAACCATCCAGCCGAGAATGATCTGCCTGCCTGACTGATTGATTGAATGGATCCGCCAATCGGAACCGACACATGAGAATGCCTTATCCGTGCCGGAGACAATTCTCCATGATGCCCCAGAATTGTATCGGAAAGCTTTCTTGACGCGGACCTCATGCCATTAATCCCGTTTTAAAAAGACGGCGATTGAAGCTTCGACCCACTGGAAATATCACATAGGGATTCTGATCTGCCTGTATTGATTGTAGCGCAAACTTTTGGAGCGGGAAGGTTTTTTTTAGAAGATGGGATGAAGAGTCTTCCCTGCATTTTCAAATCTCCGGTTTCTTTCGCGAAGAAAATCCACCAAAGGGGGAAGATGAAAAGGAGGGATAATTCCTTGTCCGACAAAAAACTCACCGATGCGAGGCTGCTTTTGCCGCTGATGAATCAAAAGCATTTTCAACTGGAAAGGAGTGATGATCTGGCGGCGCAGCAGTATGCTTCCCAACTGTTCGCCGATGCGACGCTCGTGCAATAATTCAGTCAATTGGGCTTCCTTCAGCCATCCCCATCGCATGACAATAGAACCCAATCGTTCTCTTTGTCTTCCCTGCCACAGGAGGGCGGAAATCAGCGTGTCCCAGGAGATTACTCCATTATAAAAAAGGAACTCCCCCAGCCGAAGCCGCCAGGGAGGCATGGGACCGGGTGCTTTGTAGAACGATACAGGATCGAAGAGATCAGCGTCTTTGAATCCGCCGGAGAAAGAGGATCCCATGGGATGAGCGGCCGCGCGGGAAGCCGGCGGGGGAGGCGGCGGCCAAGGCGCATACGCCTTCTGATTTTTTATTTCTTCGGAGCGCAATCTGAGATAGCCGCAGAGTTTTTCGTAGGCTTCGCGAACCTGCTGGAAAAGTTCCGAGTACGCCCGTTGATTCACAAATCCCAAATGGAGGTAACGGTCCGGATGAGTCTCCAACGATCTGCGCCGAAAGGTTTTCTTTAAATCGGTTAGTTGCAGGGCATCCAAGAACAAGGAATTAAGAGAGGCGGACTCTCCAAATAAGGTCCGGCAGGCTTGTAGCAACTCAACATCTCGCATACCCGTCATGATTCCACCCTTCATGCGACCTGAACCTGCAGGTGCATCGTCTGGCTAACGATAACACAATTGGACCGGGAAAAAGCAAGGGGTATTCATCTCGAGGTATCCGACTGGTTGTTCTTGAATTTCCCGAAGTGCTGGCATACTATGAATTCACTTTCGACCGGTGTGAATAGGGGGACGCAATGAAAAAATATGCCTGCGAAGAATGTAAGTTGCGACGGTATTCAGAAAGAAAACCGGAATCCTTCATCGCAAAGCTCTGGCGCTGGCATACCCGCTGGTGCCCGGGATGGAAGGCTTATCAACGGTCTCTGGCGAAACCGGCGGAAGAAAAGTTCTCCGGATGATTTTTCCTTCCCCGCCGATCGCATTTCCCGAGATTGACTTGAACCCAAATTGAAAAGGGGAGAATAATTATGGCTGAATATGGCCATGAGCGACGAAATTTCTGCCGCATGGACACCTCCATAAAAGTGCTTTATGGAAGACCGGCGGCCAACGGTACGGGAATCATTGATTCCATCAGCTTTGGTGGAGCCCGCATTCGTTCTCCGCAAACCTTCCCCAAAGATTCCACCTTTGTTTTAGAGATGCCGATTCCAGACCAGACTGACCCTTTTGAAGCCCAAGCCAAGGTGACGTGGGTCCAAGAAGGAGATTCCATGGGGGTGCAATTTCTACATCTGGAGCGGAAGGCGCTGCTGCTCTTAGAAAAGTTGCTGACTCCAGCAACCTCCCCTTTGAATCATGCCGACCTTTGGGATTGATCTGGCAATCCGAAGATGAGGGAAGCCTGCCTAAGCCGTGATTCTTCGTCTCCGATGGCATGGTTCCTCACAGCCGTTTTCACTCTTGGCTTTTCCATTTTAAATAATCGAAACCTGCAAAATCATGGAAGAAATTCTTCATCTTCTTCAACAATATGGTTACTGGTTGATTTTTTTTAGCATTTTTCTTGAATCCCTGGGATTGCCCATCCCATCCGCGCCCATTTTGATCACCGCCGGCGCTGCTGCCCACTTTGGCATCTTGAATTTCCCTGCAATGATCCTGGCCGCCTTCACCAGCATGCAAGCCGGCGACTTCCTGCTTTTCATGGCTGGCCGTTATACTGGTTGGGCTATTTTAGGATTGGTTTGCCGATTATCCGCTAGTCCGGAAAATTGCATCTTCAAATCGGCGGAGTCTTTTTACAAACGCGGACGAGCTGCATTAGTGTTTTCGAAATTTTTCCCTGGAATGGGTTTAATGACTGTCCCAATGGCTGGGAGCTTGAACATGCCTCCCGCGCAATTCTGCGCCCTGGACTCATTGGGTTCATTTCTCTACATCCTCCTTTATTCTGGCTTCGGTTACGTTTTCAGCCATTTGGTCGCCAGCGTCATCGACGGTTTTTATTCGTTGAAGAAAGGTTTCATCGTCTTGCTGATTGCCGGATTAATTGTCTACTTTTTTTACAGGATCCGGCAGTATCGAAAATTTCGTCTTTTCCGCAAGTGGCCGCGTATCGCGGCAGCAGAGTTAGCGGAAAAGATGAAATCTCCCGACTGGATGGATAATAACTTGCTCGTCGACGTTCGCAGCCACGGTTATTATGACCCGAAGGCCCGGCGAATTAAGGGGTCCCTTCGCATCGAACCCAATCGCATCCTCGCGGAAATGCATCGCCTGCCCAAGGAGAAGGAAATCTATCTTTACTGCACTTGACTACATGAGGCCACCAGCGCCCGTGTGGCGCAAGTTTTGAAGGAGGAGGGGTTTGTGGCCCATGTGATCCGCGGAGGATTTGGGGGATGGAAGAAGGCCGGGCTTGAAACAGAGCAGGTCCCCATCGAGGAAGTTCAGCTGCTGCCCCGGTGGAATTGAAGGCGGAAATTCTGAATGGTGAATTATAAATTTGGGGGTATCCGCATTTTGTGATTTAAAACAACCTTTTGAGGATTATCTCCCGATAATCTAATGCATGTTGATTTATCGGCCAAGTGATTAAGATCGAGCATCGCAAAATTTGTTGATGATTGGAAATTCAAAGAGGAAAGTCCGGCGAATAAATTAGTCTGCGCAGGCCCATCGAATGGGCCGTGGATTGGTCAAATCGCTTGGCGGGCCTTCGTATGTCATCCGCCAGGAAATGTTCTTAAAATGAATTTCCCGCTCAATTGAGAGCACCTTCGAGTGCAGAGCATTGGCCGCGGCCATCTCTCCATAAATCCTCCGATTTCCAAAAGAAAAATGTCCCGGAAGCGAATTATTTCCCATCCTATTTAATCGCCCCCGTCAAATTATTTTCACACGAATAAAAATATTTTCTAACAAAACACGTTCCTGAATCCGGGTCAATCCCTTTTTTAGTTGAAAATGAGCATAAGCCTCAAGCGGCTGTTTGATCCGATTTTGGATGACTTTCCTTTTTCATGGCTTTGCGAAGGGCTTTTAGATGACGAAAGCCTTTCACCTTTCTTAGCCCGGGCTCAATTTGCAGGAGCGACGTGGCGATCCAACGCTGACGCTGATCGCTGTTCTTCCAGTAACTGACTCGATGCGTCAACCGCTCCAATTGCCGATTCACATTCTCAATGCAATTGGTGGTTTTAAAACTGGTGCCTAATTCTTCAAACAATCCCAAACGATGCAGAGTCAGAGTCTCTTCTAACCCTTCTTTCAGGCTCTCCACCGCAGAACCATTGATCAATCGCAGCTCTTTAGCAATTCGCTCCAGGGCTTCTTTCTCCTTTTCATAACGGGGTTGCTGATAAGCCGTCTGCATTTTCTGCCGGAATCGTTTTGCTTGTTCCCGGCTCAAATAACTGACTACATTTTCCCGCTTGTGCCATTGGCATCTTTGAATCAAGGCTTTCTCCGCCAGGCTCGCCTTGATCCCTTTATACAGCCCTTTGGCTCCGTCGATAATGAAGAGAATCTCCTGTTCGGTTCTTAACCCTCGATCCAGCAGTCGCTGGATAAAATCCTGAGCCACTCGTTGATTTTCTGTGCGGGCTTCTACAAATCCCCATAGGATCTTTTTACCCTCGAGCGTAATCCCCAAAGCCACGATCATATCGGTTTCTGCTAACCGCTTCCCATCGATAAAGATCGCCACAAGATCGTGCTGGCTCAAATCCCGATTCAAAAAAGTTTCCAACTTCCGAGCCGTGCTCCGAATGAAGTGTCGCGACACACTGCTCTTTTTGATCCCAAACGTCTCGGGCACACAGAGGGCTGCCTGCTCATATTGCCGCTGGCTGATCCCGCAGATCAGTCGATTCAGGACCTGATGGTCCAACACCTTCGTTTTTCGAAAAGCTTGATAACTCTCCAGAGGCACTTCTTGTCGCACCGCCACATTTCTCACCCGCGGCACTTCGACTCTGACTTTCTGATCTCCCAGGTAGACTGATCCTGGATTTCTTCCCCAGCGTCGATTCTCCGGACTCCGGCTGGCTCCGCGGCCCACCAGCTGTTCCACCTCTTTCTGTAATTCTTCTTCCACTGCTTTCAAGCCTAGAGGAATCAACATCTGGATCAGTTCAAACCGACTGTCCAAAGTCCTAACTTCTTCTTGGATTTGTTGTCTCTTTTTTCTTCTCTCTTTGCCCTTGCTTCTTTTTCCGGCTCCAATTACTCTCTGTCCCATGCATGATCTCCTTAATCTCAGTGTCTTACTTGCCGGTAAAACACCTCTGTTTTAAGTGAGGTCATGCTCCTTTTTCAACTAAGTTTAGGACTTCCCCTGCTCAACATTGACAAGTGGGCCAACCGGGCTGATGCAGCAGGTGCGGAGGTTCACGAGGATATTTTGTAGCCATGGACTGAGAATAATGGCCAGCCGGAGTGGAAATCCGAAAGATGGAATGAACCGACAGGGATGTTCAGCGATTTTGACCGGCTTTGGGATTGGTGGGAAGAGCAACAGCAACAACAGCAACAACAAGAGCAACAGAGAGAGCCGCATCAACTTAACGAAGGACCTATGGGTTAGCAAGTATGGGTGGCCTTAAAAAGGTTATTGATAAAGAGACAGTTAATCCCGAAGGTCATAACCCTGTTTTCGATGTGTTCAAGGCAAATGGTTAGATCGGAGGAGAAGTGAAAAGATGCACTGATCCACAAAAGCATAAAGATACGCCTGATGTCATTTTTTTTTCTCGTCTTGGTAATAGGCAACCCTTTGTCTACTATTTTTACAATTGCAGGCAACCCGTGCGGAGAAGGTAGTAAAGAACAAGACGCCAAAAAAGTTCTTCTAATCCAAACGGCGAATCGATTGCTCCGTGTTATCAAGAAAAAAGATATTGTTGGCTTCGTTGGCCTTCTTTCGAGACGAGGTGCCGGATTTGGAGTAGATCAACCTTTCCAATCAGTGGGACAGATCAAAAATCAGTTGGAGAAGCGAGAAGGAGTCTATTGCCTGTTGTTTTCAACACAATGCATTTCGACGAGCAATTATGCGCTTTTGTTTTCGACTGATCCGGTTTTGTCAAAGTGGAAAATTTCATACTCCGAGTGGCTCAATACAAGCCAATGGTTGGCAATAGAAGGAGAGCTTCTTGACGCTCCCAATGGTGACTTTTGTGGTGGACTTGTCACAGCGCATCGAAGAGAAGGATCGAAGAACGCTCCCGATGTTATCGAGCTGGAGTTTATTTTTGAAAATGGCCGCTGGAGGTTAGCCAATACACCATATGAGCTCGGCGGGTAACTGAGGCGGATGTTCCAAAAGGGAAATTGGGGAAATTGGTGCCTGACCATAATGGGGCCGCTGTCGAGTAGGCGGGAGGCTTCCGAACTGAAGAGTGAGGTTTGTTTTCTCCGAGTTACTGGTGCCTGTCCTGAATATTTGAATATTTTTGAAGTCAAAGATACGATCAAGACAAAAAGGAAAATAAGCAAACACGGAACCGGAGCAGGAGGAGGCAAATGGGCCGAGGCCGCCGAATCTGTTATCCAGAGGCATTTTTCCCTTGTATCAACCGGGGAAATCGGCGGGAAAAGATTTTCTGGGATGAAGACGATTACCACCAGATGCTGAATTGCCTGGGGGAAGCCTGCGAGCGGTATGGGGTCCTGATCCACGGCTTTTGTCTGCTGCCCGCTATTTTCATATTCTGCTGCAGTAAGCTCATGGGTACTTTATAAAATATTCAAATATTCAAGACAGGCACCCAAATTCCGTCAGACGGGCGGTTGCCAGCTGAGTCAACGCAGTTTGGCCCGGTCGCTAGGAAAGTCCCGGCGCATTCTGGGCCGTTATGTGGAGGAGTCAAAAAGTAAACAAGTCTGCCGGGTGGAATCAGGTACGAATCAGTTTGCCGTAACCCGCTTTGAAATTACGGATGCTTATTGGCCCTATGATCGGACTCCACCAGAGATTTCCACGGTCGGATGCAGTAATTATGTGGAGTCGGTTCGTCAGGCTTATCTTTCTCTGGGGTGCGGCATGGGCCAGTTTAGTCCAGCTGAATCCCGGCGGGCTCGGCAACTGGAAACCCGCGGCATCTCTCTGGCCACGGTCGAAGACGCCTTTTTGCTGGGAGCTTGCCGCAAATATGTTTCTTGGATGAACGGCGCGGCTTCGGCTCCAATCGGAAGTTTGGCTTACTTTGAACCGCTGATTGGAGAAATTCAAAATCAACCGTTGGCGGATAGTCATCGAGCTCATCTGAAGATTCAGTTAAAAAGGCTGGAAGCCCAGTGGGCAAAAATGCAGTCAGAGATTAACTGAGCAACTGAATGAAAGAGAGGAAACCACCCATTGCCTCATCGGAAATCTTACTTTCTTGGGTTCGATTTTTCGATGAGGCATTATCCCGGGACGGTTCAATTTTTAATGAGGCAATGGCCGCCGCCCCTTTTCTTTGGTGGCGCAAAAAGGGAACCACCAAATACGAAAAAACAAACGAGATGATGATGATTTTTAACCCAAAAAAACGGGAAGTGTAATTGTCGTCATTGGGAAATGTAATTGACTTTGATCAATGGATTAATTGCATCTTTTTTTTGAACCACTTTTTGGATAATGTCAGCAACTTTTTTATCCCAAGCAGAAGAGCTGGTGTGAGTCTCGTACCATCGAGAGACTCCTGCAACTATAGTTGCTGCTGATTCACTATGAGAGAGAGAACATTCGATACAAGAAAGATATCCTTCCACAAATCCATTTTGTTGCTCGACGCTGGCTGAGCCCCAATATTGTCCATCGAAAATGCCATGCTTTTCCTTGCTATAATCCTCTCCACCAGTTCGAGAGCTTTTCGGAATATTGGATAAGTTTAAAAGCACTTCTTGAATGGGTTTTTTCAACGAACCATTTCTATAAAAATCATTCACTTTTTCTTTGAGTGCTGAAAGGCTGAGCGAGGGCAATTCTTTGCCCCTTTCCCATTTTAGGCAATCAACAATTCCATCAATGGCTCCTTTTCGAATTTCATCATCAGCCTTTTTCCACCAACGACCGTTTAAAGTGGATTGACCATATCCGAATTCCACTAACAAAACCAACAAAAAGATTACTCGCACGTAAATCTCCTATTTTGTAGTGTAGTATTTCGGGAGCGGTTCTGGTCTAAATGCACGATCAGCTGCCTTGGTCGCACTTGCCCTAACGATTCCAACATTGCGGCCAACATTATTAATTACAGGTCCCGATCCCCGAGATGGTGGCGTCTCGTAGAATAAATTATCCGGTCGTACAGTTGCAATATGGCCATGATCTTTTGCCGGTTGAACCGCGATTACTACTTTCCCCTCATTTGCCAATCGTTGGGCTTCTTGTGGAGTCACTTCACGATATTGCGATGAATTGGACAAATTACTATTCATTTCATTAGCCAAAGCAGTACGACTTTGTCCGTTCGGGAGTTGAGTTGTTAGAGGTCCCATGGGAGCATTAAGAGCATCCGCAGTTTGTGCTGTTGCTATATTGCAATATGTTGCTTCGGCGGTAGGTTGGTTTTCTGGATTTGTCCTCGCTTGGTCTTGAGCACTCACGAGTGGGAACTGAGGAGAAGATGGAGTACCCGGGTCAAGTGCGGGATTTGGCGGTGGAGGCGGTGGAGGGGAGGTAGGCTAATCTTATTAAATAGCCAATCCAAAAGGCCATGGCCATCTGGATCTACCAGTGCACATGGATTATTCCTGACATATGCATACAAATTTAGAGTCTGAGGATCACCAAAATGTGCATATGGTACTGTTTCGGGTTTATCTGACCAATCCGGACTGGTGAAGCGTCCCTGGGCTCCGGAGAAGTATCTAGCCCCGAAGTAATCGAGGCCGGATTCGGTATCGCGTTCTTTCGCGGTTAAGAACGTGTAATTCCTCTTCAAACCCCAGCAATATCAATAAATCGATTGTCAAAGATCTGAGCACGATTTTCGGAAAGAATATGTTGTTTCGGCGGCTAAAAAAGAAAAAGACATGGGCAGTTTAGCATAGGAAAACGGGCACGGGGGGATTAAAAGAAAAGAGCCGCCACGTCTTCGCGCTTTCTTCGCCGTGGCGGCAGCCTTATTGAAAACCGTTCAAGATGCCGATTCAGTAAGGATTTTGCCGGCTAACACAGAAAAACGAGATCAGGCCCCGGCTTCTCATTGTCTGATTTCTACTTCTTCCGCGTTTCCGGTCTGAGATCGGGTGCAGGGTCACTTATGAGGATAGGTGTCGTAGACACTTCCACTTCGGTCGGCAGTCGCAGGATAACCGTTGGGCCGTAGGGGTTCTCTTTTGACTCAGCGACGAGTTTGTAATGATACGTAACCGTAAACGTGGTCGGCTCATGGGTTGCAAACTCCCATGTCTTGGCATTAGCCTCAGCCGCCGCTACCAAAATCTTGTGACCGTCCTCGGGCTGTGTGGCGATTACTTTGTGCCCATCCGTTGTAACTTTCACATGAACGACCCCTTCGATCCGCGCCACACGTGCCAGTGGCGGGTAAAGGGGAACTGCAGCTGCGGCGACCGATGGCGGAGCAACTCTCATTTGCTGCTCGACTCCGGTTTTGTTTTGACCCGCTAACATCACCGAGCACAGCAAGAGAACGGTAGAGGTGTTAAGGAGTTTCATCACAGGTCTCCTCCTTAATCCGGTAATGGGTTGTGGGGCTGTGTCTCCGGGTGGTCAGGATATTGATCCACAACCTCTTTGGTGATTGCTTTATCACGAAGCGTCGCCCGATCTGCCTCTGCCCAACTGCTATTCCAGATGACGTTTCCGCTGAAACTTAGACGACTCGCTCCTAGACCCTGCGCCGTCCATGCCGAGGTCTCGTAGCCGCGATACTCCATCGAGAACGGCGATTGCTTCATGAATGTGTCGAGCGGCATGCGAAAGTCACCCACGTGAGTTCCTTCATGTCCGGAAGCTGAAGCCCAATCCGTTGAGCCACCGCTGATCTTGCTAGTATCGAATCGCACCAACCAAGATGTATTGTTGTTCATCGGTATGGTTTCGGCTGCTCCGTTCTTCTTCACAGCGCCGAACTCCACACTTACGTTGTTGGCCTCTCCTTCCTTGCCGTAAGCCTTCAATGCGGCATCAAGTCGGTTGTACTCCTTCGATCCTTGCTCAAATGAATCGCGAGCCTTCTCAACATTTGCTAACGCATCTCGAAACTTTTGCTGGTTCTGCTGGTACTGCTTGTTGCACCTTTTGTCGTCGCTCGCACAGGTATTGGCGGCCCATTCATACAGTCCAGTGGGATCCACGAACTTCAGAGGATTGTTGAGGGTGTAGGCGTAACGATTCCAAGTTTGCGGATTGCGAGGACGCCCACTGTTCAGCAACGGATCGGGCGTCATGAACCTTCCCTGGGCACCGGAGTAGTACCGGGCGAGGAAGTAATCGAGTCCCGATTCGGTATCGCGTTCTTTCGCGGTGAACTTCTGGTGCATACGGTCCATCGCCAGATCGCCAGCTTGATTATACAAGGGGTGCGAATAGCTGAATCGGGATCCATAATTCGATCCACGCACCAGGATTTCTTCCCCATAGAGGAGATAATCGTACCGCTTGACCTCAGTGCCAGAACTGTCGGTAACCACCCGCGTGCTTCCCAAGTGATCTGCCGATGGATATTGGGTGCCTCCCGTGCTTGAGGGAGTCCCTCCATATTCCGCGATCAATTGCCCACCGGCATTATACACGTAAGTGACCGTGCTGGAGCCAGTGGTTTTTTGCACCCGCCGTCCCTCTCCATCATAAAAGTAAGTGGTCGTGGATCCTCCCCCTGCGAGTGTAAATTGCTTGAGGTGGTTTTCCGCGTCATATGCCATTTGGTTGCCTTGCTTGTCCTGCGTCAAGTTCCCGGCAGAGTCATACTGCCACCCCAGGCTGGTCTGCAGCCGGTTCGTGCTGGTGTTAAAATCGGTTGACGCAGCAGGAGTCAAATCCGATTGCTGAATGAAGCTTCCAGCATTAATCCAACGGTTGCCCAAAGCATCCAGTCCATAGGCAATGGGATACCATGTATTAGTGTTAGTTCCACTGAGCACTTCACTCGCGGTTTGCAGCCGATTCAGTGGGTCGTAGCTATAATCTTGAGTGACGTCGCTTGCGGGCTGACTTTGATAAGCTCCGCGGTATATTTGTTGCGAAAGTAGGAGTGTGGTGCCTGTCATGAATATTTGAATATTTTTAAGAAGGGGGATAGACTTAAATCAATACAAAGAAAATCAGGAACAAGTTGTTCCGGGTCGGAGCTGGAGATGGGACGGGGCCTTCGAATATATTATCCAGGGGCATTTTTCCACTGCATCAACCGGGGCAATCGCCGGGAGAAGATCTTCTGCGAAGAGAAGGATTATCAGCAGATGCTGAAATGCCTAGGGGACGCCTGCGAGCGATACGGTGTGCTCGTCCATGGATATTGTCTAATTCCCAACCATTTCCATATTCTGATCCAACAACAGGAACAGCCGGTATCCAGTGCGATGCGTTCACTGGAAACCCAGTATGCCATCTATTTCAACAAGAAATATCGCAAAGTGGGGCATGTTTTCCAAGGGCGATTCCGGGGCATACTCTGTGACAAACAGGCCTATCTTCTGGCTCTGATTCGCTACCTCCATCTCAATCCGGTGCGGGCCCGGCTGGTGAAGCAGCCGCATGAGTGGGCGTGGAGCAGCTTGCCGGTCTATTTAGGGGTAAGCAAAAATGAATGGCTGCACCAAGCCGATGTTTTGGCACTGTTTGGGAACAGGCCCCGCCAACGCTTGTTGGAATTTCTCTCGCAGGCTTCCGATTTGACTTGCGATCAGCTCTATCCCGCCGAAGCATTATCAATTCTGGGGAGCCAAGAATTTGTCAAGCAGGTGACCCAGGAGGGTGAGCCCCGGCGGGGGCGGCGTCGGGGATATACGGGTAGGAAACCGCCGCTGCCAAAATTGGCTGAGATCCTGTGTCAAGCGGCGGGCTTGTCCCTGGAGGAATTGTGCTTTCGGGAAAAAGGGGTGAGAAGACAAACTTCTGTTCGCGAACAGTTGATTCATGTGGCGACCCGAATTATGTTTTATCCCACCGCGGAGGTGGCGCGATTTTTACGGATAACCGCCTCCGCAATCAGTCATGCCAACCACCGTTTTGACTCCCGGTTGCGCCACAATCCCCATCTTACAGATGAATTGGTCGCCCATCTCAGGGAAAAGCTTTAAATATTCAAATATTCAAGACAGGCACTACTTTCCTGGCCTTACAGGCACCACTTTCCCTACTTTCCCTACTTTCCTACTTTCTCACTACTTTCTCAGGCTTTTTTCTTGAATCCCTGGGATTGCCCATCCCATCCGCCCCTATTTTGATCACCGCCGGCGCGGCCGCCCACTTTGGCATCTTGAATTTCCCTGCAATGATCCTGGCCGCCTTCACCAGCATGCAAGCCGGCGACTTCCTGCTTTTCATGGCTGGCCGTTATACTGGTTGGGCTATTTTAGGATTGGTTTGCCGATTATCCGCTAGTCCGGAAAATTGCATCTTCAAATCGGCGGAGTCTTTTTACAAACGCGGACGAGCTGCATTAGTGTTTTCGAAATTTTTCCCTGGAATGGGTTTAATGACTGTCCCAATGGCTGGGAGCTTGAACATGCCTCCCGCGCAATTCTGCGCCCTGGACTCATTGGGTTCATTTCTCTACATCCTCCTTTATTCTGGCTTCGGTTACGTTTTCAGCCATTTGGTCGCCAGCGTCATCGACGGTTTTTATTCGTTGAAGAAAGGTTTCATCGTCTTGCTGATTGCCGGATTAATTGTCTACTTTTTTTACAGGATCCGGCAGTATCGAAAATTTCGTCTTTTCCGCAAGTGGCCGCGTATCGCGGCAGCAGAGTTAGCGGAAAAGATGAAATCTCCCGACTGGATGGATAATAACTTGCTCGTCGACGTTCGCAGCCACGGTTATTATGACCCGAAGGCCCGGCGAATTAAGGGGTCCCTTCGCATCGAACCCAATCGCATCCTCGCGGAAATGCATCGCCTGCCCAAGGAGAAGGAAATCTATCTTTACTGCACTTGACTACATGAGGCCACCAGCGCCCGTGTGGCGCAAGTTTTGAAGGAGGAGGGGTTTGTGGCCCATGTGATCCGCGGAGGATTTGGGGGATGGAAGAAGGCCGGGCTTGAAACAGAGCAGGTCCCCATCGAGGAAGTTCAGCTGCTGCCCCGGTGGAATTGAAGGCGGAAATTCTGAATGGTGAATTTTAATTTGGTTTTATTCCAGCCTGAAAAAAAGATGCGTCATCTCGATGAGCTGACGCATCCGGCAATCCATTGGCAGGATTTCGTCTAAAATGAGTCTGCCAATCTCGCTCGAGTTCAGAAGTCTGAATTCATAATTCTCCTTCGGTTCTTCAGTTGATCTCCAGAAAATCTTTGGCCGGGAGTATGGGGAATGGGGCATGCGGTTCGGCCTGGTACCAAATTCCCACCGAAGAAATATCGTCTTGCAAAGGTAGATACCTTCCATCAGACCGCCAACCCAGGGCCTGAATCGTCACCTTCAAATCTTTCTCAAAACGAATGGGATCCATCAAGTGCCAGCGGTAGAGGCTAAAACGCTGCTGCGATTGATAGAGTCCATCTGGCCGGAGAACCTGCGCCAGACCTGAATAGGGAGTTGAAAATTCCTGGTAGCGATGAGTCTCCGGGTTTTCAAAATCATAGGAGCCGCAAAAATAGTCTTCAGTTCCCGTCCCGCAAATCGTGGGAAATTTTCCATCGCCATCCATGAAAAATTTGATCTCTCCTTCTCCCCACCAACCGTTGTTGTGCACTCCCCAGGCAAGATAGGTCCCCACATAATGTCCCCATCCCTTGATCCCATCCAGAATCACATAATCGGTCTTCATCGGCAGTGGATTAGCGCGGCGGAACTGCGCATGGAAATAACCGGCATCCGAGGGAATATCCGTGAGGGTGTAGTCCACTTGGTAATACAATGTCATTGTCTTGCTGTCCAAATTTTCCATCGTGATCCGGCACGATTTGCGAAAAGGCATTTCCCAGTAGCAATTAAAAGCGCTGCCCGGATTGACACAAACTGCCAAGGAGGAGATTTGCGCATATTTTCCCCAGCCACAGGCAAAAAAATCGCCGACAGGCACTTCAACAGATGGCTCTGTTTCCCCATCCCAGTAAATCCGGAAAATGGAGAACCGAAAGTTTCCGGTGGGAGTCATCCAGATATGCTGAATGGCGCCGGGGCCTTGAATTTCAGCTATGGTAAACACCTGCTTTGAATGAATCTGGACAGAAGGGGACACCTTCCATCCTTGCCCCAATTCACGTGAAGCACCAGCACCGGTTCCTTGGGTTGCCATTCCACCCTTCCCTTTCTCGCCTGTAAAATTTTCCGGGCTGATGGAGCGGGTCTTGGCTCGCGATAGATGGGAAAGATTGCCCAAACTCAAATTCAATCCATCAAAATTGGAATTCGCTTCCCGGGTTTGAGAAAGAACAGTCATTGACAATAAAAGTCCAGCCGAGGCGATCAGCAACTGCTTCATGAATGCCTCCTTCTTAGTTTGAAATGGGTGAAAATGATCCCTGAGTTACTTCCAAATTTATTTCCGGTGAAGAAATCCCCCAAGGTGATTCTGCCCTGAATAGTATCATTACAGCGGAATTTCAACAATCAACAAGGAGGGGTGAAAAGTTTCTTAGATGATTCACCAGTGATAGCTCACTCCACAAGAAAATTGCGGGCTTGACCAGTTGTACCCGGAGCCTACGGTTGTATCGAATAGCCGGAACTCAGGGCGAATCGAAAAGTGAGAAGCAAGTCTTATCTTGACCCCTGCTCCTAAATTCAAGCTCATCTTGCGTCCTTCATCCTGATATAGATAGCCGGGAACCTGGTAATGATAATGTGCCTTGAGGCTGCCAATCCCGCCCAACAGAAAGAATTGGGTGCCGGCCCGGCCAAAGTGGTAGAGCACATTCGCGGACAGCACGGTGCGGTCCCCCTTGGACTCATAATCCGTGCCGGTCCTGCCCGCGAAATGAAGACCATTGATTTCCCCTTCAAATCCCAATCCTCGCAAGGCACCAGAAAAGGGGCGAACCCCCAAACCACCACTCCAATTGAACCCACCCCCATATTTGTGGTTTCCATGATAAAAACTCCCCCAGCCCACGCTGCCGAAAATTTCCGCCTGGTATTTCCAAGGATGCGGTTGATTCTCGGCAAAAGAATTTGTGGCATAAACCAAAAAGATCATTGCCATCAAGAAATCGGTGAATATTGGATGTATTTTCATAAATACCTCTCATAAAAATCCCCGTGGTATGGTGCCCTACGACAGGGCAATTGTCCGAATTGGCTAGGATTGGAGGGTTGAGGTTTCCCGACCACCCGCTTCTGGATGCCTCGCTTTCGGGCTCGCTGGGTGACGACGGTCACGCGCTCGCCCTCATTAGCCTATTTTCATCGAAACGCCGCGCCAATGCGGAAGCTGACATAGTGACAATGTGGAGAGGTGTAAAGGAACATATCATCCCTGAACTCCAGTTTTAGGCCCACCTTCTTCGAAAACCAGTAATGGGCGCCTCCACCAAAGTTGATGCCATTGGCTGTCCCGGCTCGGAAGAAGAGCGTATAACCTCCCGACAAAAATGGCTCAACTTTGCTCCCCTTTTTCAAATAGCTATAATAAAAATATGGAGATAAAGCTCCGATTCCATCGCCCTTGGCCCTCCAAGGCGCCAAATAGCTGAGGTCAACCCCTCCTCCCAAGCCCATGGAGGAGCGGAAATTGCCGCCTCCCCCAATGCTCATACCGCCCATCCTGTCACAACTGCGCATTCCCGGGGCGAAATGGACGTAACCAGTCCCTTGGGAAATTCTTTCAGATTGCGAATAAGAAAACGTGCTTAAAAGAACCATCAAACTAACCATTGCCAACGTCCTTTTCATAAAATCCTCCATCTGTGCGGCGTAGATTATCCAAAGGAACTTCATGCCCTGAGGAAACATTCCATTTATTTCCTGCTGCGGCTTCTCAATGCGCTCTGTCATTGGAAAAGCAACTGGATGGCCAGATCTTCCAGCCAACGACCTAAAATATTTTTTGATGGGAAAAACACGGAAAAACTGGTGGATTTTTTTCTAAACGTCAATATTGGCGGGCTATTCGAGAAGAATATCCTGACGCTAAAACAGCCCTTTAGGCGAGCTGCTTTTCTTGATGGAGGATTTGGAAATGGATAAACCGGAATGATCTGCAATAATTTCTGGCATCAACTGCAATAACGGGACAGCAGGGATCAATTGGGCATGAATAAATGTAAAAGACTCATTTATTGGAGGAATCAATACCAGTAGAAAAACCCCATCATCTCTCATCCTTCATCTTTCATCCTTCATCCCTCATCCTTCATCCCTCCTGGGCGGGGGGACTGCTCCTCCAAAATTACTCCTTGATATTGAATGTTCTCAACCCACGTTCAGCCTCTCGGTGGCTTTTGTCCACTGGTGGCAGCTTCAGCACAGCGCGATAATCGGCAATGGCCCGGTCTCTTTCGTGTTTCAACTCATAACAACTCCCTCTCAAAAGAGTCGCTGGAGCGGCCAACAAATAATCATTCGGACTCAATGAAATGGCCTGGGAAAAATTGACAATAGCCGGATCAAGGTTCTTCCTCCCTAGTTCCAAATTCCCCAAATTGAAATGGATAAAAGCGCCTTCACTCGGTTTGCCCTTGTTCCCCACGCCGACAGATAATTTCTTCTGGAGTTCCAAAAATTGATGAATCCCTTCATCCCACTTCTTCTCCTTAGAAAAATAGCTGCCCATCCAATTATAAAAGACCGGATTGGAGGGATATTCCAAAATCAGTTCTTCTAATTGACCAAGCCATTCCTGGAACCGCTTCTCATTTATCGCCACCCCTAAAAGGACAATCCGGGCTTCTATTTGGGCATATTCTCCTTTTTGCGCGACCGTCACCAATGCCTCCTTTCCACGCGTCTTATCCCCCCGGATACCCAACAAAAAGACCAGTGGCTTGATAATCGCGGGGAGGTCGCCGGTAAAATAATCCCAGGCGCCAGTACCCAACAGACAATCGACATAATCCGGCCGCAATTCCCTGGCGGTACGAACATATTTATTCCCCGCCTTTCCAGCCCTAATGGCAGTCAGCGTCTGGCCGCTAACGGTGACGGCAAAACGGGTCCGGCACCCATAGGCGCTGGCAAGGAAAAGGTGGGCATAAAAATCTCTCGGATCTTTTTCAACCAAGGCTTCGCCTTTTTGAATGGCGGCATTGATATAAGTGTCGAAGCTGGAAGCAAAGCTTTTGTTGGTAAAATCCCGGAGCGCCTTCCACCACTCGATTTGGGCCCGATACATGTACCCGGCGGGGTGATCGGGAAAAAGGCGGATGAGCCGATCGAATTTCTCGCCAGCAGGCTGGAGGTTGTAACTATACATATCCGCCATTCCCTTTCGGATTAGCCCGTCCACTTCCGGTGTAATCTCAAATTTGGCCTGGGCTGAAAGACCGGAGGAGTATCCATCTAATTCGAACAGGAGAAGAAGAAGAAAGAAAAAAAATCGCCAGCGCATAGCGGGATTCCTTGTCGATAAGGGCAACGATGAAACGACTCTGCAAATTCTATATATTCCGCAAACAAACAGATTTCTTCACCACACCTGTTTATTTTTTGCGGGCTCAACGCTCAATACCCAGCTCCTTCAGCTTTTGCTGCAAGCTCTGCCGATGCAAACCAATCTGAGCAGCGCTGCGGCTGATATTATTCTGGTTCTCCCGGAGTTTGGCCCGCAGATAATCGATCTCAAATTGGCGTCTGGCATCTTTGAAAGGAAGTGAGAACCATTGAGGGAGAGAGCCCGAAGATTTTCCTCCTCCAGCAGCGAATCCAGGCGGTTCTCGCAATTCAGCGGGCAGATCCGACACTTGGATGGTGCTGGCCTGGCGAAGGACCACGCAACGTTCCACCACATTGCGCAATTCGCGAAGATTTCCCGGCCAGGTATAGTTGCAGAGGCGGTCCATCGATTCGGAAGCAAAGGCCAAATCTCCTTTTCGATGGCGGGCTGCAAAAACCCGGCAAAAAGATTCCGCGAGCAGCGGGATGTCCTCCCGCCGCTCCCGGAGCGGGGGAAGTTCCAGGGAAACCACTTTCAAACGATACAACAGATCTTGACGGAATTTTTCAGTCTGAGCCTCCAGCTCAAGATTTTTGTGAGTGGCGCTCAGGATGCGCACATCGATCGGAACGGGTGCGGCGCCACCCAACCGCTCTATTTTCCTTTCCTCCAAAGCGCGCAACACTTTCGCTTGCGTCAAAGGATTCATGTCGCCGACCTCATCCAGGAAAAGGGTGCCCCGATGGGCCTGTTCAAACTTCCCCTTGTGCTGCAATGCCGCACCGGTAAAAGCGCCTTTTTCGTGTCCGAAGAGTTCGCTTTCAATCAAGGTGTCGGGGAGAGCCGCGCAATTGACGGCCACAAACGGTCCGGCGGCGCGCAAACTGCGGGCATGAATCTCCTGCGCCAGCATTTCCTTGCCGGTCCCGCTCTCCCCCGTGATCAGCACCGTCACATCATTGCCGGCCACCTGAACCGCGGTGTCGAAGAGCCGCCGCATCACTTGGCTGCGGCCAATCATCTTTCCAAATTGGCCATCGCCCAGCACTTGTTTCTTGAGCTCCCGGTTCTCGGTCTCCAGCGTAATCATGCTCAAAGCGCGTTGGACCACCAGGCGCAGTTCATCAAGGTCAAAGGGCTTGGTGATGTAATCGTAGGCCCCCGCTTTCATCGCCTCCACCGCAATCTTGGCGGTCGAGTAAGCTGTGATCATGATGACTCTCGGCGCTTGCGGATTTCCCTGGAGAGTGCGCAAAAGGGAGATCCCGTCTTCTCCAGGCATGTTGATATCCGCCAACATCAGCCCGGGGTGCTCAACATCAATAATCTCCCGAGCCACGCCGGCATTTTCCGCTTCGAATATTTCAATCTCTTTTTGTTCCAAAGCCCGCCGGATGCCATAACGCGCCGCTTCTTCATCGTCCACAATTAAAATTTTTCTCATGGGGTTGATAATCGGAATCTCCTACAATTGATTATACAAAGTTGTGTTGAGGACGGAGATTTGAGGTTCTTCGGCCCAGCCCCAACGCACGACAAATTAGCAGTCCCATTAGAATTTTAAAAACCACATTCACAATGGCGGGAAGCAAAAGAGCAACAGTTTCCCTTTTCACGATTCTCGAATAGCGCATGCTGGGACGCTTGCCGAACTCTGCGTTCCCATGGAAGGGCTGACAAAAGGAGGATGGGCCATTTCACGCGTCTCGCCTGACTTATTTCTCCGCGGCATTTTACTTCTCCGGATTCCGCAGTCGATCATTTCTTCCCCGACCTGCTTTCCGCTATCCCTGAATTGAAGGGAAAGAAACTTCAAACCGCGCCCCATGGCCATCAAAAGCCGGACTGATGCATTCAATTCGTCCGCCTAGCTCAAGGACACGGCGCTGGACAATGGCTAATCCCAAACCGGACCCTTTCGGCTTGGTGGTAAAAAAAGGCTTAAAGAGATTTGACTGAAGCTCCACGGGAATGCCGTTCCCATCATCCTCCACCGAAACGGTCGCCCAATCCCGGCCGGCGGATTTCTGCCTCGCCGCCTTCAGTTTGATTACACCCTCCCCTGAAATGGCCTCCAGGGCATTCACCATCAGGTTTTGGAGGATTTCCTGCAATATATCCCGGTTGCCCCGCACTATCAAACCTTTGACCAGAATGTCCGGCTCCAGCCGTATTCTCCGTTTTTGAGCTTCAGGGGAAAAAAAATCTCCGATCCTACCAAGGATCTCACTGATGTCCAATGGAACCAGATCAACGACCGGCGTCTTGGAGAACCTCAGCAACTGAGAAACACTCCCTGAAAGGCGGTCAATTTCACTGTTCATCATATTCAGGTCCCGATGGTACTGACCGGCCACCGCGGGGTCCTCTTGCAATAATTGGACGAGCGTCTTGATGGAGCTTAAAGGATTCTTAATGTTGTGGGCCACCGTGGCTGCCATTTGTCCCAGGGCCGCGAATTTCTCCTGTTTAGCCAACTCTTTTTCCAATCGGATTTTTTCTTCAGCCAATCTGCAAGTTTCAACTGCCGCGACAATGGGAGAAGAGAGAGCCCGCAAGGCTTCTAGTCTGTGGGCTCCGGAAGGGTTGGCGTCACTTTTCATTAGGATTTCCCCGATCAACGCTTCTCCTTTGTAGAGCCCTAGCTGATGCTTTCCTTCTCTTTGGCTGGAATCCAGCTTGGATGCGAGTCCTGCCTGAGACTCGAATAAATGGATGGAAATTTGCGAAATGTCCAACTCCCGTTCCAACAAATTTTCCATGAAATGGAGGAGTTGCCCCATTTCCGTGGTGGCGCGAGAAGCTTCGTCCAACCGGGAGGTAATCTTTTGTATCCGGCCAATTTCCTCGGAAAACAGCGAGTTGGAAAGTCGATCGAGAACCTTCTTGACTGGGCGAAAAAAAATCAGCACCAGAAATATTGCGGTAAAATCCAAAGTGAATGGATAAATGTAATAGCGATAGGCCAGATGATCCTTTAAGAGTTGGTAGACAAGCAACCCAACAAAAAAAGCCACCAAGTATATAAGCCTGCGTTGAATGGCAAAACCCAGGAAATTGTAGCGCAAGATGTAATAGCCCGTGATTCCTCCGGGCAGAATAGGCCATAGCCGCAAACAAGCCTCCAGCCAACGCCGCTCCAGCAAGAGATTGTTGTAGGATGGACTCAAAAAGTAAATCACCGCCAGCGCTGTGGCAAGAGAGGCAAACACCGACATTAGCCCGAAAAACATCTTTCGGGGAGAGGGCTGCGTCAATTCCTTCGAGATTCTCCACTCAATCAGCACGCAAGCTGACAAGACTAAAATAGACCAGGCGGCAAAATACTGGACATAAGAGGAACAGGCAAAAAGGGAGGTCCCGAACAATTGAGACTCAGTTTGATGTGCCGCGGCCGGATAAAAAGAAAATCCACGGGCCGGATTCGATTCATCCTTGAAAAGCTCCAGCAAATCCAGGTATGGCAAGGGAGCCCCCAGAAGCGGCAAAAATAATGCCGCCTCCCAGCTCCGCCCGAGCTTAATCGGAGGCTTTGACAACAAACGCTCCTGCAAATGCAAATGACAAGCCAGAAGCAGGGAGGGGAGAAGTGCGATGGACAAAAAGCTGAGGGACTCGAAAAACTGATAGAGGACGTTCAGGTACCACCATTTTGGATTCAGAACAAAGTTGGCTCTCAGAGAGAGAGCCATAAAATTGGAAAAGAACCAGACAAAAATGGTTCCAAAAAAGAGGAACAGGCGGCGTTCTAACACTCCAATCCGGTAGTAATGTCTGAGCAGTGCAAGCATGATGAACTGGATCAGCGCGCCTGCTGAATATCCATAAAGTCTCAGGATGACTTCAAATGGCAACTGCGTTTGCATTTCCCCCCTTGCACATGACCCTAATAAAACCTATGACTCCATGATCTGGACTCACAGCTGGAGCCGCCTCTGCAGCCTGCCCCAAAATTTCGCAATGTGTTAGCGCCTGGGATTATGCCGGAAGAAAATAGATTGCAATTATTGTGACGAATCAGGTTGAATTATACCCCCAGCCGGAAAGAACAGAAATGAATTTTTGCGGCCACTTAACCCCGTTCCGATAAATGATTCGTTGAGATTAACTCGAAGCGATGGCGAGTGAACGCGACGGTCCTGCAGGGGCAACGCAAAGCCCGTAAAACCGCAACCATCGCCCGTTGTCACTTTCCACGTCTCGGATCGGGTGCAATTCGATATGCGACGGGGTGGACCAGTCGCGCTGATCGGTTGAACTGGCAAAAGCCGGGAGGGCGAGCCTCCCGTGCATTCCATCTCCCGCACGCTCTCTACCCTGGTGCACTTTGAATTACGCCCTCCCGAATCAGAACCCGTCCACTGTCGTGCTCCAGCATGTGATCCAGGAGTTGTCAAAGTTCTTTGAGATGCCAACAATGTTAGGGAATCAAGGGAAAGGATTTACAGAGGTCTCTTCCAGCGGTCGCGCAGGGCCTGATGCAGGCGGGAACTGACTTCCCTTGGCAATTCCACCGGATCATTGTCACAAAACAGATCAATGGTCTTTCGAGTAGTATCCAAGACAATCCGGCAGCGTTCACATCCTTTCAAGTGCGTCTCCAACTGACGGCACAATTCCGGATCGAGTTCACCATCGATGTGCAAATTCATTTGTTCAAGCAGGCGTTTGCAATCCATATGCTTTGTGGAAAGTGATAAGTAAAGAATGGCAAGCGACACACTGCAAGTCGTCAATTGGATGTGGCGAGCATATCCAACCCTAATCACTAGTTACCTGTCACTCATCACTCGTCACTTCTTTCCATGTTCGTGCTCCACCGTAAAGACCGGAGCACCCTTTTTCTTGAAGTAGCGGCTCAAACGATCGCGCAATTCCAGCCTGGCCCGGATGAGACGCGATTTGGCGGCTGGCAATGAAGTACCCACCATTTCCGCAACACGGACCATGGGCAACTCCTCCACATCCGCAAGCAGAAAGACACTTCGATAAATCAACGGCAAAGAGGCAATGGCCTGGTCCAAAATTTCTTGAATTTGCCGCTTAGAGTAAAGACTTTCAGGGGTCTCCTCCCAAATGGCAATTTCCTTGGGCCTGTAATCCTCTTCCTCCTCCGAGTTTTCGTCCAAAGAAACAGTAGGAATTCTCTGCAGCTTTTTCAACTTTTGCAGTGCCGTATTCACGGCAATTTGCACAATCCAGGTGTAAAAACTGGACTCTCCCCGGAATTGGGCAAGGTTTTCAAATGCCTTCAGGAATGTCTCCTGCAAAACATCTTCAGCCTCGCCCTGATTTTCCACCAGCCGGTAGGCAATGTTATAAACTCTGCGCTCATACAGGGTCACCAAGGATTCGAAAGCGTCTATGTCTCCGGCTTGAGCTTTCTTCACCAGTTCGTTGGCGACAGCTACCTGATTAGATTCGCGCATAAGACAAAAGATTCAAACTTTTCTCGAGTGATGACAAGGGGTCCAAACAACCAGGACTATTCCGTCCGCTGAGGCGCAAAGAACAGCTTCAACATATAAACCAACAAACCAATGGCCAGCAGGAAACTGCTCAGGAAAATCAGGAAAATGGACCATTGCGGAGCAACGTGGACGGTCGCCGGGTCATAATATCCACGCAGCATGATCATGCGCAGGTAATGGCGAATCAATACCATCCCTGCCATCGACACAAAAAGCATCAAGCCGGAGGCAAGGAATTTGCGCTTGAAGAAGAAATGCAGTGCGCCAAGCGACAGCAGCATCGACAAAACCAGCACCCAGGAAGCCGGAGTCCGCATCAGCGCTGGAATCACAGGCCCCAGAATGACCAAATAAATCATCCCAAACAGAGAAGCAAGGATCAATCCGCCCAGAGTAAACCATTGGGCCGATTTAAAGCTGTCGCGATCGTTCCTTCCCAACCACCCCATCCAATACCCCCCCACCATCATGGCTCCGGTCAGCATGTGGAGCCAACGAAACAAATAGTGAGGCCAATCCGGATTCAAGATCCAACCCGATTGGACTTGACGATACAGCTCCTTGCACAGCGCTGGTTTTTCAGCCAGCGAAAAAGTGGCGCTATAAATAAAAGAAATGTAGAAGAAACAGGCCAATGCCAAGCCAAGCATAAGCACCTTCCGCCCTGGATTTTCGGAGAAGCCAAAAGCGGCGGCATAGAGCAGGTAATAGCCCGTTATGGCTGCCCCCACGACCAAAAGCCAGAACCAGCCGCTGATGATGGTCGCCGCATAAAATTGGCCGGGAAAAACCACTTGCAGGAATAGCAGAGCCGCCACGCCCAAGGTTACAGTTCCCGCCATGGCTGCGGGAGCGATTTTGACAAAGAGTCCAACCACGGGCAGATCCTGTTTTTTCATCAAGCGGCTGAAGACGACAAAAAAAATCCCTCCCACTAGCAGATTCATGGCCGCAAAATGAAGGGTAACCACCAGAATCTGCAAAACCGTGATCATCCAGAGTGGAGCGGAAAGAAAATGATAGTCCGGCAAATTCATCGGTCACCCCCATTCCGGATTTTTTGGAGCAAAAAATCAACCAAGGCTTTTCGTTCGGCGCTGTCTCCGGTAAAGGCCGGCATTCGCGGGCTAAAAGACTCCGCGGCATCGAGCAGGGCGTTCAGCGAATCGTAGTCAGCCCCCGCAAAGGCGGCAGAGGGATCCCTAAAACCGCCTAGTTGATGACATATTCCGCAGCGCAGAGCAAAGACTTTCCGCCCCAGGGCAGTCCCCTCTAAATGGTAAATCTGGGCTACGGTTCGCCGGTCAGTCTCACTGGCCAGATATTCCGCCAATTGCTGTCTTTCTTGATCAGTCCCCAAAAACTCCGGCATATTCCCGAGGGCGGAATGCGCTCCCTTGATAAAACTGGCAATGAAGGGAATGTCCATCCCGTCAAAATGCTGGCCGAGTCCTTTGTATCCCCTTAAGGTATGACAACTCCCACAGGCCCGCCGAAAAATGTCCCTTCCGTCATTTCCGGATCGGAAGGGTAGGTTCGCGAGAATCCCTTTTGCTTTTATGGCAGCCCCTTCGGCCACTGCAATGCCAGTCCCATACATGTAGCCGTGAATGACATAAGGTTTGCGAATCGATTCCCGAAACCATTCAAAGGATCCAAACCAGCCCATGCCAACGATGAGGAGGAATAGCGCAACCGGCCGGCCACATAGCTTCGGAAACATCCCAATCAAAATGAGCAAAGCTAATAACAGCGAGGCAAAAATGATAGATCGGTGAATGGCCAGCATTGGAGTAGGCAATAACTGAACTGCCTTCTCTCTTACCGATGCCGGGATGGCAAGCCAATACCAGTAAAATGCAGGCAATGCGATCAGCAGTCCCGCTAATCCCCAAGAGGCATTCAATCGAACCAATCGGCTCTTTAGTCTGGCCTCCCACTCGCCCGGCGCTACCACTTGAGCAAAAAGCCCGGCCAATAAAATAGATACCCCGCTCCGCAAAATAAGAGAGGGCCAGAAGGTGGGATTGAAGAGGCCATCCCAGAAGTTCCCTGTCCGGAGCCAGGCGCCAGGCGTCAGCATGAAACTGACAATGCCGTTGATGACGAAAAGTGAAACATAAGCCGCGCCAAAATAGATCCAGCCCAGGATCAAATGCCGTCGCGGGGAAAGACACTCCCACCCATAGTAGTAAAGAATGGCCGCGGCGATTTCAATGACAAAAAAACTCCATTCAGTGGCCCATCCCCAAACAAAATTGTGGATGAGAGCTTCCGTCGCGGCAGGATTGAGCAATCCGATGATGAACCAGATGCCTACGCCGGTAAGCGCTCCGGTCACCAGTGTCAGTAGTATGAAAAATTTCGACAACCGCCGGAGATACTCTAGGAATGGAGCATTATTTTGTCTCCGCGCCAGCATCTCCACGATGACCAAATAAAATCCACCCCCCACCGCGAAGTGGGAAATAAAAACATGAAGGATGGAGATTAAGGCCATGAGAAAACCGTACCCCATCCCGGCATCCCAATACGGGTAATTCATTGTCGCACCTCAAGCCAGCTCAATTTTTTTCCTCCCAAAGGGAATCACATTGGCGGTGCAAATCCAAATGGAAAGCCGAAAAAATTTCTCGCATCTGGCACTTCCCATAATTTTCCGTCCATTCGCTTCCAATTTGGCATGGGCAGGACTTCAAACGGGCATGGAGCGAGAAAATAGAATCCTTGAAAATCAATACATTTTCAATCGGAATATTCGCTCCCCAATTTAAAGTCCATTGAAGTTCACTTTAAGTGGATCAGGCCCCAGGCCGGTTGGTTGCCGGGGGCTCGGGTCCCGGCGCTGGGCTGGCGCGGACCGAAACTGGCAAACCGAAGGTCCACTATTTTTTCAATGGGAGCCGTCGCGCTACGAATTCATCAATGAAGATCGTTTAAAAAAAATTCAAATTTGTACGAAGCCTCTTATTTGAAACGGCCCAACCGCTTTGCAGCCTCCCACCAGTCACTCAGTCTTTCACTCACGGGAGCAGCATATGCCACGGTTTGTCTTTCGGGCGGGACTCCCGCCTGACTGAGCACACCTTTAACTTTTCCAGCATAGGTTTGCTTTTCTGGCAGCAAGCCGTTGTAAGCAGCGATGGCCTTGGCTTCTCCATGCCGCTTCCACATGGTCTTCAAGATGCTGACTCCAACCTCGATGTTTTCTTCCGGATTGAGCAGATTGTGATTTTGAAAATCAAAATCGTGGGCGTGGACCTTCACGTTGATCTGCATCAATCCCAAGTCGCCCGTCCCGGAAACGGTGAGCGGATTTCCGGAACTTTCCACTACTACGATGGCAGCCACCACCGCCGGATTTAAGCCCTGAAGGAGAGAAGCACGGGAAATCGCATCGGCATAGCGCTCCCTATTTTCTCGTGAGAGAGAGGCCTGGCCCAATACCGTCAATGCAATCTCACGGCCTCTCTGCTGGCGAATTTCCAAAACACTCGCATGCAGGATAGAATATAGGAGGATCGAGCATATCAGGCAGAAGGCCATGCTTAGTAGCCAGAGCTTTTGCCTGAATCCCTTTTTCCTGGCCTGCTGATTTTTTTTTCGGTGGAATGAATGCTTCACTTTTCGCGATGGAGAGGAAGTCCTTTTTTGTCTGGGCGCCATTGGTGAATATCCGGGTCCTTTTAAACTAAACCAGAAATAAAAAAAGTGCTGAGAAACACTGAAGCATTGCTCCAGCCCTGAAGTTTCAAACAAAATGCGCCAAACCTCATCTTACAGGTCTCCGAGATCCGTGAGATTCGACCGGAACTGCAGTGGCAAAGTCTAATGAATATCAATATTTGCTGTCTACCGGAAAGAATAAAGATATGATTCTGCCGTGCCGATATCAAAAAAGGAAACGGGTGATAGGATCTGACCTTAAATTAAAGAGACAGGACAACCCAAATTTGGAGTTTTGATGAGGGATGAATTTTGGGACCGCGAAACCGATCACTGCCTCTGCCGGAGATGGAGATGTCTTTGTCGCCATGAGCGGTTTCCCGCAAAACATGCGAAGAGATTCGATGTTGATGGCACAACTCATCAAATAGTGGAGCATTCATGACGATTCACATTAACGATCTGCTGAAGATTGCCTGCGAGCGCAGCGCTTCCGATTTGCATTTAAAAGTGGGCAACTACCCTTACCTGCGCGTGGACGGCGAGTTGCAGCCCCTCCTGGAAGCCAAGCGGCTCACGGCGGAAGATACGCTGAATATCGCCCTTTCCATGATGACCAACCGGCAGAAGCAGAAATTCAAGGATAATGCCGAGTTGGACATGGCTTATGGCGTTATGGGATTGGGGCGGTTCCGCTGTAACTTCTTTCAACAGCGCGGCAGCATCGCCATAGTTTTGCGGGTCATTCCTACTCAACTTTTCAGCATCGCTGATTTGAATCTACCCAAAGTCATTGAAAAGCTCTGCGACGAACGGCGCGGCATGATCCTGGTGACCGGCACCACGGGAAGCGGCAAATCCACGACCCTGGCCTCCATGATCGACCAGATTAACTCCAGCCGGACCGAGCACATTATCACCATTGAAGACCCAATCGAATTCCTGCATCGCGACAAAAAGGCCTTCGTCAACCAGCGCGAAGTGGAAGTGGACACCAAGAGTTTCGGGGATGCTTTGCGCAGCGCCTTGCGGCAGGATCCGGACGTCATCCTGGTGGGCGAAATGCGGGACCTGGAAACCATCCACACGGCTCTGGTCGCGGCAGAAACCGGACACTTGGTTTTCAGCACCCTTCATACCCTGGATGCCACCGAGACCATCCATCGGATCATTTCCGTGTTCCCTCCGCACCAGCAGAAGCAGATCCGCCTGCAATTGGCCAGTGTGCTTCGGGCCGTCATTTCCATGCGGCTGGTGCGCAAAGCCGACGGCATCGGCCGTGTCCCCGCCGTTGAAATCCTGGTGACCACGGAGTTCATCCGGGATTGCATCATCAACCAGGAAAAAACCCGGCTGATTCGCGAAGCCGTCGCCGGGGGGACATCTCAATATGGCATGCAAACTTTTGATCAGTCGCTCTATAATCTTTACATCACCAAGCTCATTACATATGATGAAGCCTTGCGCCAGGCCACGAATGCCGATGAATTCCGGCTCCGGGTAGAAGGTATCCGTTCCGCCTCCGATGCTGCCAAAGAAGAAATGGAAAAATCAATCTCCCGGTTTTAAGTCCTTCCCTCGCGGGAAGAACGATACTGTTGCGCCTCTTGAAAAAGATCTAATGGATTTGGCCCTGCGGGCACTGTCTCGCAGGGCTTTTTCATGCGCTGAAATGGCCTCCCGTTTGGAAGGGGCCGGCGGTTCGGACGCATCAATTAAAAACATCATCAGCCGTCTGCGTTCCTACGACTATCTGGATGACCGAAAATATGCGGAAGCTTTTTTGCTTTCGCGACGGGAACAAAAGCCCTTGGGAAGGAGCCGGATAGCCCGGGAATTGTCGATCAGGGGAATAGAGCCAGGATTAATTGAGGAGGTCATGAATGCCTCCTATTCCAAGCAAGAGGAGGATAATACTCTCGAACGTGCTCTGGAGAAAAAATATCGCTCCTTTTCCTCCAAGATCGACCCCGCCATCGGAATTGATGCAAAAATACTCGCCCGCCTTTATAATTATCTCTTCCGGTTGGGATTCTCTCCGGAAAAAATTCAGCGGACTTTGCGGAAAAAGTTTCGCGGTGATATCGAGCTGGATTGACGCTCGCCCGCAACGCTTCAACCCGGTTCAAACCAAATTTCTAATGCGAGGGTATTCGATTGACTGGAAATCAAATTCGTCAGCAGTTTCTTGACTACTTCAAAAATCACGGCCACCGGGTGATAAAAAGTTCCTCTTTGGTTCCGGCCAATGACCCCACCCTGCTTTTCACCAACGCCGGCATGAATCAATTTAAAGATACCTTTCTCGGCCGGGAAAAGCGCGAATATGTCCGGGCCACCACATCGCAAAAATGCGTCCGGGCGGGCGGCAAGCACAATGACTTGGAAAATGTCGGCAAGACCGCCCGACACCACACTTTTTTTGAAATGCTCGGAAATTTTTCATTTGGAAACTATTTTAAAGATGATGCCATCCCCTTTGCCTGGGACCTAGTCACCAGAGAAATGGGAATCAACCCTTCCAGCCTCTATGTCACCATTTATCGCGATGACAATCAGGCCTTTGATATCTGGAATAAAAAAATGAGCGTTCCCACTGACCGGATTTTCCGTCTGGGGGAGAAAGACAATTTCTGGGCAATGGGCGACACTGGCCCTTGTGGCCCCTGTTCCGAGATTCATTTTGACCAGGGTGCGGCTGCAAGCGATTGGGGCCACCAAGATTGTACTTTCCCTTGTGATTGTGGCCGGTACGTGGAAATCTGGAATCTAGTCTTCATGCAATTTGACCGGGATCCCGCCGGCAAACTCACTCCGCTGCCCAAACCCTCCATCGACACTGGTATGGGTCTGGAAAGAATTTCCGCTGTTCTACAAGGGAAAAAAAGCAATTTTGAAACTGATCTCCTCAAGCCTCTCATTTTGAATGCGGCTGAGATCGCCCGCAAGGATTATGGAGAAGAATCCTCGGCGGACGTCTCTATGAGAGTCATTGCCGACCATGCCAGGGCTACCGCATTTCTGATCAGTGACGGTGTAATCCCTTCCAATGAAGGAAGAGGTTATGTTTTGCGTAAAATCATGCGCCGGGCCATCCGCCACGGCATTCTAGTGGGGATCGACAACCCATTTCTTTATCAGATGACCGGTTTTGTGGCGGAGCTTATGAAATCGGCCTACCCAGATTTGTTGACGACTCGTGAATATGTGGCCAAAGTCGTAAAAAACGAGGAAATCCGCTTCTCTTCCACCATCCGGGTGGCCATTGACCAATTGGGCGATTCGCTGGAAAAAATCAAATCCAGCGGGACAACCCCTGCCGTCTTGTCTGGCGAAGTGATGTTTAAATTCTATGATACTTTTGGATTACCCCTCGATCTGATGCAGGAAATTGCCGAAGAACACAAGGTACAATTAGATGATGATGGCTTCAATGAAAAATTGAAGGCTCAGCGGGAGCGCGGCAAAGCCAGCTGGAAAGACTCTGCCTCGGGCCCGGCGCAGACTATGATTGCGCCAACTCGGGAAAAGACCTCATTTCTAGGCTACCAAACTACCTTGGTGGAAGATGCCAAAATTTTGGCCATTCATCGTGAAGGCCAGCCGGTATCCTGCCTGGAGGCGGGAGAAACCGGTCAATTATTTCTCGACAAAACCCCCTTTTACGCGGAAACCGGCGGCCAGATGGGAGACACCGGACAAATCGAAGGAGAAGACTCAGAGGCATTGGTCCACAATACTTTCCCCTTGATCCCAGGCTACACTGCCCACGAGGCTAAATGCATCCATGGACGACTGCAAGTTGGCGACCTCGTAAAAGCCAGCGTGGATGTGAATCGCCGCCAGTCGATCGCCAAGAACCACACGGCCACTCACTTATTGCACGCCTCCCTTCGCAATCTGATCGGCTTTCATGTCAAGCAGGCGGGATCCCTGGTGGCGCCTGACCGGCTGCGCTTCGATTTCACCCATTACGCCGGGCTCTCCCCTGAGGAGATTTCTGAAATCGAAGACTTGGTTAATTCCACGATCATGAAAAATAGCGCCGTGAACACCGCGGAAAGAGATTTGAATGCGGCTATCGCCGAAGGCGCCATGGCCCTTTTTGGCGAAAAGTACGGCGACAAAGTCCGCGTCGTCAGCGTAGACGATTTTAGCCGGGAACTCTGCGGGGGAACGCACGTTAAAAGCACGGGTGAAATCGGCCTGTTTAAAGTGATCGGCGAAGGTGGGATCGCGGCAGGGGTCCGCCGGATTGAGGCAGTGACTGGCTCGGGAGCTTTGAGCCTCTTCAAGGAAGATGAAGAACTCCTTCTGGGATTGGAAGAATCAACCCAAACCACCCGTCAGGATTTGCAGGCCACCGTGGGGAAATACCAATCCAACATCAAAGCCCTTGAAAAAGAGGTGGAAGGCCTCAAATATCGGCTCGCCAAGCAAAAGCTGGATGAGATAGAAAAATCGGCAGTTTTGTTCCAAGGGATAAAGATTTTTACTGGTGTTGTCGATGAGATTGAAAAGGGCGCCTTGCGCAACCTGGCGGATGAGTTGAAATCAAAGGTTGGAACCGCGGTTATCGTTCTGGCTACAGCCGACCAGCAGAAAGTCTCCCTGGTTGCCACCATTACCGCGGATCTGACCAGGAAGCTCCATGCCGGAAAATTGGTAAAGGAGATATCAGCATTGGTGGGTGGCAGCGGAGGCGGAAGGCCCGATATGGCAGAGGCGGGAGGCAAAGAGCCTTCCCGATTGCCCGAAGCGATGGGAGCCGTGGTCAACATTGTCTCCAAAGCCCTCGGCAAATAATCTGAGTTTTACTCGCGGAAGATTTACACGAGTAATGGGCAAGGCTCGACCACACTCAATGCGCGTCCAGGATGGATAAGGTTCCTGGAGTTTCAACATTTAGTGCCGCGAAGCAGTGAAGGAGATTGGCTGAGGGTAAGTGCGCGATTGGTGCGCCTTTGCCGCAAGCCAATAAAATCTGAAATGTTTACGCACTCCGAAGGAGTGCAGGATAGGGGGGGATGATCTCCTACACCCGTTCCGGAGGCGACTGAAGGGGAAAACCATTTGAGACCTGTGATGCTCGGCACAACACACTGCGCGCCACGGGCTAATTCCTATACTGCTCGGCGGTAGTCGGGAGTAACATTAATTCAATAAGGTTAAATCTCCGCTGGCAGACCATAGTCCAGCTAGCGATGTAAAGTGCGCCTATAAATCGATGCCAATTCATAAATGGAAATTTGAAAATTCATTTGGCTTAATTAGACTTTTGGGAAGTTTAAATCGTCTATTTTTATAGGCTGGAAATCAGTGGCCGGGCCTGGATTTCGATTGTGCCATCTTCTATTTCTTGTTACCCTTGATCAGCTTTGGGAGGTATTTGTCGCTTGCGCTTTCACTATAAACAGATTGCTCTCTTTATTCCGATCTTCTCGACCCTAATGCTCTCCTCTGCATTGGGCCAGCAGATCATGTTGACTACTGGGCCGGATGGAAGACTTCTTTATACCAACATGGATGCCCCCATCGTTCAGGACGAGATCATTCTTAAGGCAGGTACAGCTTCCGGGAAAAATACCGCCGGCTCACCGCCTCCTCACATCGAAAAATTGATCAGCCAAATTTCAGAACAGCATGGTGTCGATCCCGATCTGGTAAAGGCCGTGGCCAAAGTGGAATCGAATTACAACCCCCTTGCAGTCTCCTACAAAGGGGCGCAGGGCTTGATGCAGCTCATCCCGGGGACTGCTAGACGGTTTGGCGTGAAAAATGTCTACGATGCCAAACAAAATATCGAGGGTGGGGTTAAATATTTAAAATTCCTCTCTGACATGTTTCCAGATAATCTGTCGAATATTCTGGCGGCCTATAATGCGGGAGAGAATGCCGTTCTTAAGCATGGTGGCATTCCCCCCATCGCGGAAACTCAAAGCTACGTCAGAAAAATAACCAGAATGTATCAACCCAAGTATAATAAGAAAGGAACAGTGGAGACGGCCCAAAATGAATCGGAAAAGAGCATCATGCGGTATATGGACTCTTCAGGGCGGGTAGTATATACCAATGTGGAAAATTCCTTTTGAGCGCATGATGATTTCTCCTTTCCCCCAGCAGCCCAATGACCGGGGATAACAAACACATGAAGAGGCTCACCGCCGGACGATCCGGGAAGCGGATGAGGCTCTTTTTTCTTTTTTTGTCTTTCCTTCTCGCTTCAATCTTCTCATCTCTGTTTTTTTTCGATAGTTTCTGCCCTGCGGTTTCTGCCTCCAGGCAAACTGCTCTGGAGTATTTTGAAAAGGCAGTGCGGCTGCGCACAATCCTTGAGGCCAAGCCGGCTCGTCTGAGGACTGCCAAGGAATATCTGAAAGTCATCAATGAATTCCGATCGGTCTACTGGACTTCCCCCGCCTCTTCCAAGGCGGATGATTCCATGTACGCAATTGTGGAAGTCTACCAGTCCATGGCGCGGGATTTGAAGGATGATATTTATTTTTCTTCGGCAATCAAAACCTGTGCTCTTTTGAGGAAGGAGTATCCAGGTAGTCCCTTGCGTGCCAGGGCCGCATTTGCCGCGGCGGAAATCCTGCGGAAAAATCTCCACGACCTGCCCGCGGCACAAGAGGCTTACGCCGATTTGTTGAAAAAATATCCCCAATCTCCTTATGCACGCCAAGCCAAAGCTCGCCTAAGAGATCTAAAGACTGAGATGAAACAATCTCCAAAGAACAACGTCAAATCCGGGAGCGAATCAGCAATGGTCGGAAGTGAAATGGCAAAACAGATTCCTCCCAATAAAACCAAGTCCAATCTTGATTCAAATACCGCCTTTCCCGTGGAGTCATCCAGCCCGGAAGGGAAAAAAGCCTCTAGCCCCACCGCCAAAACCGAAGGCTCCATGCTGATCCAGGATATTCGTTATTGGAGCACGCCGAACTATACGAGAGTCGTCGTCATCTTGTCCGGAGAAGCCTCATATTCGGTGGGAACTACTGAGAATCCGGACCGGGTTTATATCGACCTTGCCGGTTCCCAGCTTGCCCCCGCACTGGACAAGCAGGTTTTCGAATTAATCCATGGGCATTTGAAAAAAATCCGGGGAAGAAACCAGTCAAACAATAGCACTCGCATAGTCTTGGAGGGAGAAAAAATAGAAGGCTATAGAGTGTCCACGCTCCAAAAACCATTTCGCATCTTGATTGATGTCCAAGGCGAATTGAAGGAGAATGCCGCTCAGTCGAATACTCGGAACATTTCGTCCCGCCGGGGCAAATCCCTTCCCGATGAAAAAGAGAACTTGGGCCCGATGATCGTCAAAAGCCAAGTCCCTTCCGATTCAATAGGCGAAAACAATCTGGCAAAAGCTGAGGTTGTGGAAAAGAAGTCCTCGGCTCCTGAAGACGGACGAGAAAAAGCGGTTACCCCAGCCGACATCAAGACAGATACTCCCAGTCGAGGAAATGGCGGTCACGGCACGAGTCCCAGTAAAAAAGAGGATTCTGTTCCAAAAACTGCCTCTCAAAACGAAAAATCGGCTCCCTCTTCCTTTCCTCAGGAGGCCTCTGAAATGGCTCCACTCGGGGGAAAACCATCTAATGCCCCCCGCAAGACTGCCCCCACCGAAGCCCCGCGCAAGAGTCAGTCTTCCGATGAGTTGATTGCTGAAAACTCACATGTCTCCAGCCCCAAGAGCGACGGGACACGCTCATTAATCCGAACGCTTGGATTGAAAATCGGCAAAATTGTGATTGATCCTGGGCACGGCGGTCACGATACGGGGACGATTGGACCCTCAGGATTGCGCGAAAAAGATTTGGTTCTCGATATTGCCAAGAAATTAAAGAAGCTCATCGAGGAGAAGATCGGGGGTGAGGTAGTATTAACCCGAGAGAATGACACTTTCATTCCTCTGGAAAACCGCACAGAGATTGCGAATCAGCATCAGGCGGACCTTTTTATTTCCATCCATGCTAATTCGAGCCATAACAAAAAGGTCCGGGGCGTTGAAACTTTTTTCCTGAATTTTGCCACTTCGGCGGATGTGGAAGAAGTGGCTGCGCGAGAAAACGCTACTTCACAAAAGACCATCTTCGAATTGCAGGATTTGATTCAGAAGATTGCCCTGAAAGAAAAAGTGGAGGAATCAAAGGAGTTTGCTCAAACTATCCAGAAAGCCATGAGCAGCACTCTGCTAAAATCCCTGCCGCAGGCCCGAAACCGCGGAGTCAAACAGGCGCCATTCATTGTGCTGATTGGCGCGAATATGCCTTCAATCCTGTCAGAAGTATCCTTTGTCAGCAATCCCGCCGACGAAAAACTACTCCGCTCCACCAGCTACCGTCAAAAAATTGCTGAAGCCCTCCTGTCTGGAATAAACAACTACTCCCAAACTTTGAGTGGAATCAAGACCGCGCGCAACCTCAACGAAAGCGGAAATTAAACTGCGGTTCGGGTCCTTCATCCTTCATCCTTCATCCTTCATCCTTCATCCTTCATCCCTCATCCTTCATCCCTCATCCTTCATCCCTCATCCTTCATCCTTCATCCCTCATCCCTTCATCGTGATTCCATTTGGTTCAGCTCGGCATCATTCCAAGTCATTATGGAAAACAGCGGCCAAAGCTTATTTGGAAAAATCCACCTTTGGCACTTCCCGGGCCGCCCCTTCTGCCTTGAAATATGCGTCTTCTCTCTGGAATCCGGACATGGAAGCCACCAAACTGTTCGGGAAGACTTGAATCATCGTGTTGTATTTTTGCACCACCTCATTGTAGCGGCGCCGCTCGACGGCAATCCGGTTTTCCGTGCCCGCTAGCTCATCCTGCAACCGGAGGAACTGTTGATCGGCTTTAAGGTTGGGATAATTTTCAACCACCATCAACAAACGGCTGAGCGCCCCTTCCAGTTGAGTATTGGCGGTAATAGTGGCGGAGGGATTCCCGCGGGCGCCCGCCAGTTGGGCGCGGGCGGAAGCAATATCGTCAAATACCTTTTGCTCATGGGAAGCATACCCCTTTACGGTGTTCACCAGGTTGGGGATCAAATCGGCCCGGCGCTGAATCACATTATCCACCTGAGCCCAGGCCCCACGCATGCTCTCCCGCTCCGTCACCATCTGATTGCGGGCCTTGATAAACCACCCACCTACCATCAACAAAACGATGAGAGCGACAACTACAATCACAGCCAAAACAACGAGCAATTTTTTCATATTCAATTTCTCCCTGATTAGAATCCATTTACAAATTTGAAAAAAAGTGGGTTGCGGGACGAGGCATACTCAGGACCGCTAGTCTTTTCGGAACCGGCATCGGAATCGCCATCGCACTCGAATTATCAATGCCCTTGCCCTGCATCAGGCGGGGATAAGGCAGGTGCTTGCGCCGGATAAGGGGGCATGCGACGTATGGTTTCTCATGCTCCTTATTCCTTTCACCACTCCCCGAGGGGAGAAAGCTCGACAAGAGCCCTCCTTAACTAGGCAAATTTTGACCGATCATTTTTTTACAGGCGTTGAACCTTCAAATCCTCAATCATTTGGTCCGCTCAATTGTCGGCCTGGCCCTAATCTGTTTTTAAGATTTACAGCGGCAATTTGTCCACAACTGCGATCATTTTCTCAATTTCCCGCCAATACCCGGCAAAAAGTGTCTCTGTTTCGGCTGGTGCCAACTTCTTCTGTTTATCCCGGATATCAAGCAGAGTCAAGAATACCGATGCATCCAATCCGCATTTTTGAGATCCAGTCTTGACAATATCCCGCTTGTGAACCGACACCTCTTCGCCTCTTAACAAGAGGATATGGCGGAAAAGGGTCAAAACGCTGGAAAGAGAACGCAGCATCAACTGTTCCGTAGTTTTCGGATCTTGGGTGGATGCCAAGAAATTCTGCCGTAATCCAATCAATTTGGAACGCAATTCGTGCTCCACTTCCAACCGGTGATTTTCCCGACCAATTTGCAGCTCCGCAAAAACATCTTCGCCATAAAGAACGCGATGGTTAACTTGGATGTCCAGGAATTCCACCGGAAAAACATCGTTGGCATTTTCAATCTCATCGTGGCTAAACAGCAGCGGGGGGGGCTGTCCTTGTTTCACAAAGCCAGCAATCGCTTTGCCGGCTTTGCACACATATTCCGGAGAGAGATCTCTCAGAACACAAAGAGTATTCAAATCGGAATGCTTATGCTGAAATTCGCCACTGGCCGAAGAGCCGTAAAGAATAACCGCAATAAGATTGTCGCCACAACTCTCACATAAATCAGAAACAAGCTTCGTTAAAACTTTTTCCATGCCGGGCTCCAAATGAGACTATTGTCCTGGATATCTCATAGATGTGATCAGGGCTAAAAGGTCGAACGGGCGAGCATGACGAAGTCAGTCATAGTACCTCAGTGTTGGTGGCGTGCTTGTCTTTCCAGAATTCACAATTCCAAATTCCAACTCACCACCCCCATCATCCTTCATTCCTCATCCCTCCCCCTACTCTCACCAACTGCCAGAACTGCCGCCTCCGCCGCTGCTCCCGCCTCCAAACCCTCCGAATCCGCCAAAACCACCGCCGCCGCTGCCTCCAAATCCCCCAAATCCTCCAAAGCCACCTCCACCACCCCAGCCTCCATAATAGCCACCTCCTCTGTAGGATCTCCGGCCCGACCGGAAGAGCCCTCCCCCACCCAAAAAGAAAGGGAGAATAAAAAAGATCAGGACGAATAAACCCGCGGAGATCAGCTTTTTCTTAGCGGCAGAAGAGGAGCGGTGCTCCATCGGTTCTGGTTTCTGCCCCGAGAGAGAGACTCCTGCGTTTTGAGCAATGCGTTCCGCATAGGTTCTTGCCGCCAGGGAAAGCCCTTCCCCATAGCGTCCGGCGCGAAAGTAGGGAACCATGCCGCGGCCGACATCCCCGGTAATGCCGTCTGTCAGGAGTGGTTCTAATCCGTATCCAACTTCAGTTCGATAGGCATGGTCGCCCACGGAAACAAGAATAAGCAATCCGTTGGACTGATCCTTTTGCCCGATGCCCCACTGTTTGAAAGTTTTTTCAGCATAATTCTCAATGGGCTCACCGTCCAAGGAAGAAACCGTCACCACGGCCAGCTGGACCCCAGTCTTGCTCGAAAGCTCCTGACAAAGTTGTTCAATTTGCCGACTTGCCGCACCGTCAATGACGTTGGCAAAATCGTTCACATAGCCGGAGGGTTTTTGCGGCGTCTGGGAAATAAGGGGCAAACAAAAAAGCGGGAGAAAAAAGAGAAGTGCAAAGAGGCAATTAGCTCTACCTCTTGAGAAAATCCGAAGAATGCGCGAAAAATTGGGAAGAAAGCATTGAATTTGTTTGGGCCACAAAAGTTCTAGGTTTCGCATTAGGTTTTTAACCAAATCGACTGCAGGTTCCCGGAACGAAGCGAAGTCCCGGCATAAATTACGACTTTATCATTGACGGGCTGATTCGCACAAGCAGGAGTGATGCAATGAGTGCAATCATAATCGAGAGATTCAGGCATCAAGCGGCCATTGGCGCCCCTTCCACCGGCACGGATGGTTCGTCAGCGTCGGTGGATTCCCCGGATCATCCACCTACAGTCAGCCAAGTCGGCACATTCCGCGTTGACGCCGGCCACACGAGTACTCCGTCACATAGTTCCCGCAAATGAACAATTCGCACTAGTTTTTGGTCCTCACTTATCTTTTGATCCTATTGCCTAGATTTTGGATTAAGAACGCACAAATTCGAGGCAATAAAAAACCTAACTTTTTCAGAGACGAGGGATTATTTCGGATTAGGTTTTCCGTGAACAGGACTTTTCTCAATGGTTTTTAGTAAACCTCCCCACACAAAAAATATTTTATCCGAGAAAACAACCGCGAGCATGGGAAGATAGACGAAAACTACAGTCGTCACTCCAACCATTTTCGCGGTGTGGGGCAATAATAACCATCCCGCCAAGGCCAGCCAACTGATCAGGCTAGCCCACAGCATCTGCCCAATCGTTTTGGGAATCAGCCAAAGAATCAGGGGATCATAAAACCATCGCTGAGGCATGAGGGATGACAACAGCAGCAGTTGAGCTGATTTTGTCTTGATCCGCGGGATTGCACAAAGCAGGAGCGGCCCCGGCAAGGTGAAAAGCGGGATGAAACCCTGGTATCCTCCGATTTGTGACCACCAACGAAAAGGCCAATTAGGCTCGATGCAGAGACTAAGTACCGCAACAATGCCCGCGCACCAAAGGCCCTTGCGCGACCAATAGATCAATCCCACCGGTATTCCAATGTTCGGCTTTGCCAATATTACAGGGAAAACAGCCGGGAAGTAAGCGGCAGCGGTAATCAGCGGACTCCATTGAGTGGTAAACATCGCCGCGAAAAATGGAAATGCCAAAAAAAGAGAGAGCCGCCATCGCCCAGTTTTTAACAAACCATAGGCCAAAATCCCTGTGCTGACTCCAAAAAAGAGCACACTGCCGATTGAAATTGGAAGATGAACAAAAGGCAATCCCCAGAGCGCTGCGGGCAACGGATAGGGGACGGCCTCGTTGCCAAAGTGATTCGAATAAGGATCGCGGCGCGCAAGAAGATTTTGAGCCATCGCGATTGCCCACCAGAAATCCTGCCGGGGGACCGATGTGCACCGGTGAATCATCCAGCACAGGAAACTGCTAGCGGAGCCAATTTCCAAACTGAGACGAAGATTTTTATTCATAATAATAACCCAAAGAGACGGGCATGAATTTGTTCTTCCTTTTTTCTTGTTTTTCCTCCTGTTTTTCCTCCTTGACCCCTGTCTATATCTCATGTAATAAACGACCCAAGATTATAATGCAGTCGCCGCTTGTAACGGTGCTTTTCTTGAAGGAGAGTTTTGCTTTCGGTTTTCTTCAATCGACGGATATTGATCCCAAGCGCGATTTTCCCAATTCAAGGATGAATAGCCCCCGCGGATCAATCCTTCACAATCGGCGGGATTATCAACATCACTCAGACACCTATATCAGGCAATGCCGAACATTTTGAAAACGACCTCTTGGGGATTAATAAAAAGATTAGCTCAAAATCGTTTATGGGACATTGCCTTAGCCATTATTGTCGGATCTTATCTGTTCGAAGTTGGAGGATCCCTGCCTAGCCGCATCTATCAATGGGATTTCAATCATTATTACATCTCGGCGCGCATGTTATTAAAGGGAGTCAACCCCTATACAACTCCCCAAACCCTTTTTAATCCAGATGCCCGTTTTGCCATCTCACCGGGCCTTCCGTTTGAAACAAATCCGCCGTTCTTGATGTGGAGTTTGACACCATTGGGCCTTTTCCAATCCACCACAGCCTTTTGGATATTAGTCAGCATCCAGCTGTGTAGTTTTTTGGCTATCTTCCTATTGACGTATATCCTGCTGAAAAAAAAGCTGCCCCTGAGAACTCTTTATTTTCTATTCGGCATTATCTTAATTTCGAATGTGACTAGCGTCCACTTTTTCTATTCTCAGATCCAGCTGTCTCTCGCCGCTTTGCTTTTATGGGCATTTGCACTTCAAAGGAAAGAGCGGAATATTATGGCTTGCCTAGTGGCAACAGCAGTGGGAGCCCTGAAAATTTTCCCCTTGGCTTTGCTACCCTGGTTCATTTGGAGGGATGCGCGTACCTGGAAAACCATGATGGTCCGCCTTTTGTCGAGCTTGTTGTTGCTGATTTCCATTATGCTTTTCAGCGGCCCCCGGCTTTGGAAAGACTATTTTTATTATGGCCTCCCCGTTTCGATGACGACTATTGGTCCTGGGGCCTATAATTATTCGATTCCCTCTTTTCTCAATACTCTTCTTTTTGTGGCAAAAGGAGGTATCCCTTCCGTAAGCACCATCCAGGCCAAGGCCCCCGCGACAAATCAGATTGGGCTGGGGTTATTCTTCATCACTTTGGGTTTCCTATGGTTTCGAAGAAAAAATCGCGACCTGGAATTCAGCCTCTTAACCGCAATGATGCTTCTATCCCTTCCTCTCAACTGGGGGCATTATTTTGTTTTTTTAATATTCCCTTGCGCTGTCCTATTCCTACATCTTCGAAAATCCCCTTCCACAATAAAAATTGTGCTATTTATTGTGAGCCTTTTATTGATGAATCGCATAGACGAATACTCGAATTCGCTGCTGGGAGTGAGTTCGATCTGGGTCGTTTTCATTTCGATGTATTTACCTTTTTTGGGGCTCTGTATCATGGCAGGATTGATTCTTCGGGAAATAAGCCAGACAGTCCAATAATTTTCTGTAACAGGGTTGACCACGAATGCATGCCGGACATCTGTTTAATATCGGATTAATTCGAGCTGAAAGAAAAATGGTGTAATTAGTATTCAATTGCTTTCTGGAGGACCGAACTCGATATGCTCCCGAAACGGCGGCGGGTCATAAGAAGAACTCTTCTGGTCGGCCTAATCGTTATTTTCTGTTTTCAGTATTGGCCTGCATTTCTGCGCTGGCAAGCGAACCCGATGGATGATTTCATCAGCTATTGGTCGAGCGCACACCTGTTGGTCCAAGGTCAAAATCCCTACTCCTTCGATCTCAACCGGGAAGAGCAGAAAGCCCAAGGTTCCCAACGGGATTCTCCGCTTATTCTGTGGAATCCCCCCTGGGTTTTGACTCTCCTCATGCCGCTCGGTCTCCTCCAATTCCCTCTTGCTCATTTGGTATGGATGGCATTCAATGCACTGACGATTTTCTTCTCATCCTGGGAATTATGGTTTCTGGGGGGAGGGAGCCAAGAAAGAAAATCGATGATTTGGATTCTCGCCTGCTCTTTTTTCCCGACGGTGCTGGTTCTAAAATTCGGACAGATCACCCCGCTGATTTTGATGGGTGCGGTACTGTTTCTGAAGTCAACGGAAGAGCGACGGCCCTGGACTCTCGGGCTAGCGATTCTTTTATTAAGCATTAAGCCCCATTTAGTCTATTTATTCTGGCCTTTTTTTCTGCTTTGGCTATTCCAAAATCGGTCGTGGCCTCTCTGGCTACACTCTTTTTGGGCACTTTTTGCCGCAACCATAATCCCATGGCTGGTGAATCCGCTTATTTTCCCCCAATATATTCGACAAAGCCAATCCATTGCTGGCCATATGCAAGCCGGATTTTCGCAACCTACCTGGGGAACGGTTTTTGGGCTTTTATTGGGAAGACACTCTGTTCTCCTGGATTACTTACCGTTGACTTTTGGGATCATCGCCATTACCTGGTGGCAATGGCGGTACAAGCCCCCATTGGTCTGGAAAGAAATATTCCCCATTCTCCTGTTGGTTTCAGTAATTACCACTCCTCATGTTTGGAGTGCCGATCAAATTGTCCTGCTGGTGAATGTCTTTGAAGTGGCTATCATAACGGGGAAAAATTGCGACACCTCCTTTCGCCGGCGTATTTTGGGGGAATTCGTCGTAATCAATCTCTTATATTTTTTCACGGTTTTATATGCGGGCAATGGAAGAGACTATATGACTTTCTGGACATTCCCCGTTTGGGGAGCGCTATATTTCTGGGTGCGGAATCAATGCAGGATGAGAAGCCGATTCGCATCAATGGGCATTCCCAACATCAACTCATGACATGAATAGATTCTGATGAACGATTTTCGATGGTTGGTAATGAATTGCGGCGACTTCTCCGAACCTAAAGTGAATGGTAGCCACGCTGAGCACATTCCACACGATGGGATGCTGAGTAGTCACGAATAGTGAAATCTTCAGGCCGGGAAATGGCATAGACAGCATATCCAGCGGTTCATTTTAAAACCTGAAATTGATTGCTGAAATTATCCGTCCACGGACTTATGGGACGGAATGTGACCGGCAATTCATCCTCCAGTGCTCCGGCTCGCTGAAGAGTTGCAGCGTGGCTAGCAACCATCATCCAGACAGACCAAGAAAGGCCGTTTTTTACATCGTCTTTGGTGATAACCAATCTGGACTGTTTCCCCAAGGAATTGCTCACTTCCCGGACCACTGGCGGCAGGTCAAGGTAACGGTTCGAAAGATGAAGGGTCAGGATACCCTCGGATTTCAAGTGCCGGAAATAGACCGTGAATGCCTCACGAGTCAGAAGATGCACTGGAATTGAATCTCCCGAAAAAGCGTCAATCACCAGAATGTCGAACTGGTTGCTAGGTTCCCGCTCCAACGACAATCTCGCATCTCCCAGGATCACGGAGACATTCGCCTGGCAATCCCGCAAAAAAGAAAATTCCCGTTGAGCAAGCTGGAGGATTAACGGATTGATCTCATAGAATCGAAAACTGTCTCCCGGTCTGCCATAGACGGCGAGAGTCCCGGCCCCTAAACCGACAATGCCTACACACAACCGGGTGTTCCCGGCATGCAAAATGGCACGTCCAGCTCCTGAATCCGGTCCGAAATAGGCGGTTGGCCAATTTTTCCGGCGAGGAGAAAGGAACTGGGTCCCATGATTAATGACACCGTGCACCAGGATTCGCGTGGCTTCCTCCGGATTTTTCCCCGCGGAATCGAGAACCCGCAACCCTCCATAGAAATTTCTCAACATGACCTTTGACGACGAAGCCAGAGAGTATATCCCAGAGGCTGACGCCAGTAAAAGTCCCACGGCCATGAGCGTCCAGAATATATCGGTAAATATATTTTTCCGATAGATGGTCAAAAGTGCTAAAAGCCCGCAGGAAGCAATGATCACCGGCAACTCAAAGCACCCCCGAAAAGTATAGGGGGCAATTACTCCAACAAAAAGCGCACCTAGCGCACCCCCCAGTGAAATCATCAAATAGAAGGTGGTCAAGTGTTCGGGGGAAGGCTTGCGCAAAACCAGCTCGCCATTGAAGAAGAGACAACAGACGAAGAAGCCGGCCGAGAAAACTGAGATCAAGAGGCTAAGACGAGCTACAGCATCGATCCGCAACAACCCATAGGTCATCGCTCCCAAAGCGGCAGCCAGGACCCAATAATAAATGCTGGAGTTGTACCATTGTGGACGACCAAAACAGATAATAAAACTCAACAAATAAAGACAGAGAGGAAGAATCCATAAAAAAGGGATCGCGGCCACATTTTGACTGAGATGATTGGTTACCGCCAACAGCAATGCCGAAGGCAGAGCCGACAAAACCAGCCAAAAGAACAAGGATCGGAGAGCCGGTTTTGATGCTCGCGAAAGCCTGGCTGAAGAGTCATCCGCACCAGGAAGAGGACTTCTTGGCTGCCGGCTTCCCAAAGCCGCCACACTACAGAGAAGCACAAAGACACCATACCCCCAGGACCACGAAATGAGTTGCGGCTTTATTTTGAGAAAGGGTTCAATCAAGAAGGGAAAACTGAGCAATGCCAGCATGGAACCCAGATTGGAAAGTGCATAAAGACGATATGGCATAATCCGCTGAACCCTGGCAACCCAGGCCTGCACCAGTGGAGCGGTCGTGGAGAGCAAAAAGTAAGGCAAGCCAACGGTAGTGGTCAGCAGCGCCAGAATGCGCCAGATGGGGTCCTCTTGCCCGGATGGTTTCCAACTGGCGGCCGGAATAATCGGCAGGAGGAAGAGGCTGATCAACAACAACGCCAAGTGTAAATAGATTTGAGCTTTCTGACTGAGATATCGAATGGATGTGTGCGCATACAGATACCCCGCCAGCAACACGGTTTGAAAAAATAACAGACAGGTAGTCCAAACCGACGCAGAGCCGCCGAACCAAGGGAGTATCGCCTTGGCAAGCGCTGGTTGAACCGCAAATAGAAGGAAAGCGCTGCAAAAAATTGTGGAAGCATAAATCAAAATGCTCATGTGGAAAACCGCCTCAAGCTTGTGCAGAGAACTCGGCAAAAAAGTTCCGGAATCTTTTTGTTCCATTTTGAAATCGGCTTAAACCGAGCGGAACTTAAATCTATTTCCGCAAATGATCGCCCTTGTCTAATTTTCTAAATAAATATTCCGATGGGCTATACTGTACGAGAAATTTGATTGCACCGGTTTTGATCCGATTGAAAAAATGAAAACCTTATTCATTAAAAACAGTGCTGTTTTTGTGGTAATGATCATGTTTTTTCCTGCTTTTGGAATGTTAAAAGAGAACAGCGATTTCATCGCTCAATATACGGCTGGAATCATATTAAAGGAGCATAATTCCAGCCGATTATATGAAATAGATTTTCAAAAAAAAATACAAACAGAACAAAAAGATTTGTATTCCCCATCGAGCCCTTATCGGGATGAGCTCATCCTCTTTACACAGCCCCCTTTTACTGCAATGGTTTATCTCCCCTTCGCCTATTTTTCCTATCAAACCGCCAAGAATTTTTTTAATTTTTTCAGTTTAATTTGCCTGTTAATTGTGGCTCTTCTCTTTTTCCCCCACAGGAAAATAGAGAAATCGCATCTTCATGACCTGGTTTTTTTGGCGAGTATTTTTTCCCCACCCATTTGTGCCACCTTCATTCAGAGCCAGACCAGCATTTTGGGTCTGCTTTTTTTCATTTTGACCTTTTTGGCTCTTAAGCGGGGACACGAAATCAGGGCTGGATTTTGCCTTTCGGCTGCTTTGATTCGATTCCAATTATTGCCCGCTTTTTTATTGTTTCTCCTTATCAAAAGAAAATGGAAAGTGCTTTCGGGATTTCTAGCCGGAAGCTGTCTCCTCCTAATCATTTCAGCCTATGGAGTGGGATGGGAGGGGATGATAAAATATCTGCACTTGGCGATTAATATCGGGAAATGGAACCATCAATATGGAGTCTCCCCTGACCAGGCTCATTGCCTCCGGGGGCAAATCTCTTCCTTGTTGACTTTTATGAGTCCGACAGGAATTTGGATCATTACCGCCACAATCAGCCTGACCTTGTTAGTTTTGTATTTGGCGACCTGGAAAGGGAAGTGGGAAACTGAAACCGCTCAATTTGATCTGGGATTTGCCGTTTTATCTGTTCTAAGCCTCTTAATCGCACCTCATCTTAACTTCCACGATTTATCGTTCTTGATATTGCCTGTTTGGATTATATATCGGCTCATGCTAATGGAAGAGATAGACAAAGCTTTTGCAAAATCTGTTCTTTTCATGTTTGCTTGCTTTGGTTTCCCCGTTCTATTGTCGACACATTTCATTTGGAAGCATACTCGAATTCAACTCAGTGTAGTGGCCTTGTTATTTATTTTGATGGTGCTCATGAGGGCCAAACAATACTTCAAAGAAGGAATCATTCAGCACCCAACCAGACCGAACTGAAAATTTTTACAGCATGAAATGTCCCATCTACATTTCATGCTGCACTTCCAGAAACCGACCACACACGGGGTAGTGAGAATAAAACCAGGGCGCTTCTGGAGCAATAAAATCATAAGATAGCAATATCCTTAAAATTCCCTTTTCTGCAATACAAGTATAACAACCACCAACCGGCGGCCAGCCAGACGAAATAGATATCTGTAAAATTCAGACTATTCAGAACCATTGCAACCAGGTTCAAACCAATATAGACAAGCACCACCAACGGGTACCATCGAGGTCTTTCCGGATGCCGATAAATAGTGGCAACACATTGGATCAAGGCAGGTAAGACAAGAACTTGATCATAAACCCATCCATAACTAGCGGTTAGTTGAGAAACCAAAAGTAACAGGGGAGTTTCTTGGGACCAATTCCAAGTTTTCCTCTTCTTGAACCAATACCATACGACCCAAACAAGGCCTAGGAAACTCGGCACAAACTGAAGCCACAAATGTTGTGCCCCCCAAGTGATCCGGAAAAGGGACCCCCAAGTCGGATTGCCTGGATTCAATACGTGCGTTTTACCTAGTTGCCAATAGGAGGAGTAAATCGAAGAATAAAAAAATAGAGGAACAGCGGCAGCAATCCCGAGTGAAGAGAATAAACCCGACAAGCAACTCCAAAGTCGATGGCTCACCGCCCAAAAGACAAAAACCATAAAAAAAAGAAATACAGCCTGAGGTTTAATGGTGAACAATACGACCGCAAAGCCCGTCCACCAGTAAATCCTCCTTTTCTCTAGTCCAAGAAAACCGATAACGCTGAGGAGCAAAAGGGGAGTTATTTGCCCAATTTTAAGATTAAATAAAACGGGATAAAAAAAAATCCCGACAATCCAACTGATCCAGCGCTTATTGGAAGGAGCACCATAATATCTCCAAGCCCAATCCACGAAAAATAGTATTAGCGCCAGACTAATAAAAAACCAAGCTAGCCTGCCCCGCCAATATTCCATGGCGCCGAACGGCAATAAAAAGGCAAACGTCCACGGAGGGCCCATGGCAATTAAGGGGGCATTTTGCTTCCAACCCTCGGCCTTTTGCATCGAAAATAAAACATCATCAGGATAGGGATTTTCTCCCCTCAGGAGCAATTTAGTCGAAGCCCAATAAGAAACAAAATCATCGGCCTGCAAAATGCCACGGGAAGACGTATGAATCAATTGCCAAAATAACAAAGAGGAGGCGATAACGAATAAAGATAACTTAATGATTGGATTCTTAATAAGCGGCGCCATCGGAATATGAATTTTTCACGGGCAGGGATTTTCCCGATGTTTATCGCTTAAGCATCCTCCAAGAAAAATTCTTTTCCTGGAGGATCGAAGCTAATCATGCGGGAGGGATTGGGGACCAGGGATATGTCGCTGGCATCTTTGATTCGGGCTCAAAGGAGGCCATATCCAAATTATTTCCCTAGTTTCTCCAAAATTTTTTGGGCGGTCAGATAAGCACGCCGGGCATAAAATCCAGCAAAAATCCCGGCGAAAATAGCAATCAACAAGAGACCTGTCTCCATTGACATATTCATGCGGAATTCCTCCGTTGAATTTGGATTGAGAAGCATTTGCTATGCTATACTTTAATTGAATGTTTTTTCTCTTTCAAGGTCCATTTTGAAAACCAGTCACGCAGATTTTCTTCTCAATAATCAAAATCCCGATGGCGGCTGGGGGTATTTTCCTGGCAAAGAGAGCGCCATCGAGTCCACGGCATATGTGCTGATGGCTCTGGACTCAGTGGGAAAGCCCGGCGGATCGCTTAACCGGGGATTGCGTTTTCTGGCCTCCCAACAGCGGACGGACGGAGGGTGGACGATCTGCGGGAGCGATGCTGAGCCCGCGGCCTGGATTTCAGCCTTGGCGGCCTTTTCTCTTTTCCGAATTGAGGGGATGAAACCGGCCATCCCACTCGCGGCCGCGTTTATTCTGAACTCATTTGGGCGCATGCCTTTTGGCCAATTGGACCGCCTTATAAATTTCGTTTCTGGTTCCAAAGGTTCTCTCTTCAACACCAAATTGGGCGGCTGGTGTTGGAATCCCGGCACGGCGCCATGGGTGGAACCCACATGCTACGCCTTGATTTTTCTCAAGGCCATTCGCTCCCATTTCCCTGAAAATCCGAGATTCACTGGAATCGTTCATGAAGCCGAGATGATGCTCTATGACCGCATTTGCCGCCAGGGCGGATGGAATTACGGGAACTCCCATGTTTTAGGCGAGGAACTTCATCCTTACCCTCTCACCACGGCCCTGGCCTTGATTGCGCTCCAAGACTTCAAGACGAAGCCGGAAAACTGGCGGAGCCTCGAATATTTAAAGCAGAGCACCCAAACGGAGAAATCGTATTTAAGTCTTGCCTGGGGGCGCATTGCTTTGGATTTATATCGCGAAAGGGCAGAGATATCCAACGAACAATTAGCCAATTCAGCTCCCGCTGATTTCCTCAATAACATCAAGACGGCTGCCTTAATTCAAATTGCATCACATTCCATCGAGGGTGAAAATCCTTTCCGCGTTTGAAATTTGATTCGATTAAAGAAATATCTAATATGAATCGACGAAAATTTCTACAAACAGTGGGCCTGGCCAGTACGTTCCAGTTATGCCCGTCCTGCAAAAATGAGGTTAAATGGGCGAGCCATGCCTATCGCAAGCGCACCCAATCCAAGATTTTAATTGAGAAGGCAGCCAACTATGAAATCAATTTACTGGAAAAAGTGCTGGCGGGAATTAAAGCCTTCAATCTTTCCATAACCGGCAAGAGGGTCTTGCTGAAGCCGAACTTGGTAGAGCATGAAAAAGAAACCGTCATCAATACCCACCCTGCGTTGGTCGGCGCCGCAATTGAAGCCTGCCACCGGCTGGGCGCGCGGGAAGTCATCGTGGGAGAAGGCCCTGGCCACCGCCGGGACACGGATGGATTATTAAAAGAATCGGGCTTGCTGCCTTATTTGAATGATACCCGAACTGTTTTTTCCGATTTGAATCTGGATGATCTTCGTCCAGTCCAGCTTCTCAGCCGATTCATGAAGGTGGATTCACTCTTCCTTCCCACTACCGTATTGACCGCGGATCTTATCATCTCGATGCCCAAATTAAAAACCCACCACTGGGCTGGGATGACGCTTTCAATGAAGAATCTCTTTGGAATCGTGCCCGGCATGAAATATGGTTGGCCTAAGAATTTTCTGCATTGGCATGGGATCGAAAACAGCATCCTGGACATCAATAGCACGATTCAGGCCCATTTCGCCATAGTGGACGGGATTGTCGCCATGGAAGGGAACGGGCCAATTCAAGGCAAGCCCAAACATTGCGGGGTGCTAGTTTTTGGCGATGATATGGTTGCAGTCGATTCCACATGCGCTCGGATCGCGGGCCTTGATCCCGAGCGGATGGCGTATCTTAAGACAGCCGCTGAAGCTCTGGGCAACCTCGAAGAATCCCGAATTGAACAAATGGGTGAACGGATTTCCGCTGTCAAGCAGCCTTTTGAAGTGATTGCCAATTTTCAGTACTTGAAAAGTTGAACCAACTCATGAAATCTCCAGACCGCTATCTGTGGCCCGTGCTCCTTTTCACCCTGGTCAGCCGTCTTCCTTTTATTGCCAAAATTCCTTATGGTCTCGATTCCGTTCAATTCGTGCTAGCTATGGACCATTTCGATGTCCGGCTGCATCAGCCGCACCCCCCGGGTTACTTTCTATTCGTCATGCTCGGCCGTCTGTTTCGATTGGCGTTTCGAGATTCCAACATGAGTCTCATTGCGCTCAACATCGTTGCCAGCATTCTGGCAGTTTGGGTAATCTACCTATTGGGGAAAAACATTTTCGATCGCAACATAGGCCTCATGGCCGCTATCCTGCTCTCCACCAGTCCCACCTTTTGGTTTCAAAACGAAGTGGCTCTTTCGTATTCACTAGATTGCCTGTTTGTTTGTGCCGTGGCTTATTTCTGCTGGATGAACCTTAAAGGCCCGAGCGCATACTATTATCTTGCCGCTTTTTTCCTGGGGATAAGTGGCGGGATCAGGCAAAACACCATCGCATTCTTGTTACCATTGTGGCTATTTTCCCTTTATCCGGCAAACTGGAAAAGACGACTTTTATCATCGGTTGTTTTAGGAATTTGCATTAGTCTTTGGTATTTTCCAATGACATGGTTATCCGGAGGAATTAGGGAATACCATCAAGCATTGCAAGACGTTTGGTTGAATGTCATTTGGCGGGGAATTCACTGGAAGTGGCTCCTGGAAAATGTCCAGATTGTCTATCGCTTCATCTTGCTCGGGCTCGGTCCAGGTTTATTCCTAATATTGTTTGCTGGCGCCCTCCCATTGATAGCAGGGAGATGGCGTAATTTATCGCTTACCCCTCGGGTTTTCTTCTTTGCATTGTGGATTATTCCAGCCTTGGTTTTTTTTGTATTTATTCATTCCCACTCATTCCAGACCGGTTTTAGCTTGATTTACCTCCCTGCATTAGTGCTTCTAGTAGCCGCTTCGATCCAACGGGTATCTGCTTTCCTTGTAAATTCCAGGAATAAAGAGGAATCTAAACCTCAGATGGATCTTCCCGACACGGATAAACGCAATTCTCAATTATCTTTTTTATTCATGATCTTTGTATGTTCATTCAACATGATCGTATTTTTTGGAACCAATGTGGAAGTTTCTATCCAAGAGATTCGGAACTATGAAAAAGAGGTTTCCGAGGTAACCAATCTAATTCGGTCTTCTTGCGATCCCCATCATACGATCCTCGTAAATTATGATTATATGCAGTTAGGTTATGGAGATTTTGCTTTTCATTTGCCTGAGTATTATACAATTTCTGCATTTCCTACTCTGCATGCGGGAGAACCACTCGTCACCGCTGCCTCTGAGAAGAAGACCCTGCTTCTTCGACAAGTGCCAATTCAGCCATCTCAAAAATATTTTATGATCCCACTGGCTCTAATGAACTATCTATCTTCCCAATCAAAACAGATTAATCCAGGATTTAAAATATTCAAGACTGAATCAGGGATTGAACTCTGTCTTGGCAATATTGAGGAACTTCCTAAGTTGCTTCCACAAACCCGGTTTTGTTTTTGGGGCAACAGAAATCCGTAGTGCAATTGTCAGTATTTTAATGCAAAAAAGACGGTTCTCATTGAGCTCAAAAAAATGACGACAAAAAAATCATACTCTCCCTTAGTTGGCTGGTTTTTCCCTTCAATCAAGGATGTTCTTTTCTTAACTTTTTTGCTGGCCCCCTATATGGCCAGCGACTGGACGGTGCTGGGGGATAGCGACACAGGCTGGCACATCCGCAGCGGAGAACATATTCTTGCGACACTCTCATTCCCTCATCAGGATTTTTTTTCCTATACCTGTTATGGCAAACCCTGGTTCGCCTGGGAGTGGCTCTCCGATGTGATCATGGCACTTATACATGGCGTCGCTGGATTGAACGGGATCATGGTTTGGGCTACGCTAACCTTTGCTTTTGTATTCACACTTCTGTTCCATTGGCTGCTCCGCCGGGGAGCCAACATTCTGCTGGCCACCTTTTTTTCATTGCTCGCCGCAACTTCGTCCACGATCCATTGGCATGCCCGGCCTCATCTTTTCACCATGGTTTTTCTCTTTGGTTGGATCATGGCACTGGAAACGGTTCAAGAAAAAGCAGAACGAGGCGATCCCATTCCCTCCCGATATTGGATCTTTTTCATGGCCACCATGCTGATTTGGACTAATCTGCATGGTGGCTTCGTCACCGGGCTGATCATGCTCGGCATTTATTCCCTGGGGAACTATCTGTCTTTTATAGTTTCGTCTAAACCGGAAGTTCGCGAAATGTGCAAAAAGATTTCCTGGATTTTTCTTCGTCTCTTACTGATCTGCTTTCTGCTCACGGCGGCTAATCCTTACGGCTTTAAAATTCATCAGCACATCTTGAACTCATATCTTCACTCGAGCTATCTTGTCGATAATATTGCCGAATTTGTTTCGCCGAATTTTCATTGGCCCACAGTCAAATGTTTTGAAGCCATCTTGATTTGCAGCATCGTGACTCTAGCTTTTTCTTGGAAACGATTAACCTTTGTGGAAACGGGCTTGATTCTTTTTTGGACCCATATGGCCTTATTCTCCTCCCGACATATCCCTCTATACTCCTTGGCCGTCACGCCGATTCTGGTCCGTCATTCCAGCCAGTTCCTGCAAAACCCGAAAACCGCGGAACAATTATCGCCTTTAATCTCAAAATGTCTGGAGGCATTCAATTCCACCGCAAAAGGTTTCAGCCAATTTGAAATACAATTCAGAGGATGGATTTATCCCATTCTTGCCCTGTTTTTACTTAGCGGGATTGCAATCAATCAAGGGAATTTCCTTGGACTGACAATCCAGCGGGCGGAATTCGATCAGAAAATCTTCCCAGTTAAAGCTGCCAGCTTCGTTGAATCTCACCCGCAAACCGGGAATTTCTTCACCACCGACCAATGGGGGGGATATTGGATTTACCGCTTCTTCCCCCAATATAAAGTCTTCTTCGATGGCCGCAGTGACATGTATGGGGAAGCCTTTTTAAAAAGATATCAGAAAATAACCGGCTTGAGCTACGATTGGAAATCTGTCATCGAGGAATACAAAATTGGATGGTTTCTTCTTCCTGTGCGGGATTCTTTGGCCACGGCGTTAAAAGAGGATCCAGGATGGAAAATCCTTTATGACGATCACGTGGCTATCATTTTCAAGCGCAACTAATTGATTTAAAAAAGATAAAGTCTGGGCCACGGATGCAAAGCTTCAAATTTCCTCGGGAATCAAGTACTTCATTTTGTTGGAGTTTAATTTTTTTTTTGTAAAATCCCAGACCGTGAATTGGACAAATTATCCTGAGTGGAACCTTTCTTTCCATTTTTTTCCCTAGTAGCACATTTTTTGTATTCGCCTAATTCAGCTTTGAAATTTCTCAACTGAATCAATTTTTCTATTCATGTTTCCCTCTCATTAGGTTTGCTGCTCCTTTTTGTCTCCTCTCTGAAATCACATATCGAATATGTATTTTTTAAACAACAAATTATAAATCACTTAGCGTGCCACATTGACAGAAAATGCCTGGAAGAAGACGACCTTGAATAAATATGCGGAAAATAATATTCACTAAAGAATATTTTTTTGTCGCCGAACAATAATGCTGGATCTCAAATTGCTTATCATTTGAGACAGAGACGGGAATTGAGGTCGCTTGAATTGGAATCAGATTTGTAGTGAGAGTATTGACACGCACTTTCATTGCAGGTTAATTTTAAACAAATCGTAAAAGGGGGAGAGAGCAATGTTGAATCTATTAACTCGTTTTTGGAGAGAAGAAGAAGGACAAGATCTGGTGGAGTATGCTTTGTTGCTGGTATTCATCGCACTGGTAGTCATGGTGTTGCTGGGCCAAGTCGGTTCCAGCGTAAACAATGTGTTTAGCAAGGCCAACAGCGCACTGCAAGGCGCATCCTAAACTGGTTTCTTGAGGATGAATTCAAGCCCGGCAATTTTGCCGGGTTTTTTTTTGCTCTTCATATGTAAGTATGCTTTGCCCTCAGCGATATAAATGGCATTCATCATGTTTGTTGGTTCGATAAAATTGCAGTGTGTCAAAATGCCTATCATGAACTTTTTGTTCTGATGTTCTTAGTTTCGTTATTTGTCGCCGCTTTAAAAAAAGATGCCTCTATTTCGATTCAATTAATTACTGCTCTTGCTCTAGTTCTAGGGCTGGGCGGATTGTGCTACACTTTCTTTCCGGCTTTAGGGGGTCAATCCCTTTTTTAGTTGAAAATGAGCATAACCTTCAAGCTGCGGGCTGAACCAATTTCGTTAGGTTTTCCTTTTTCATTGATCTGCGAAGGGCTTTTAAATGACGAAAGCCTTTCACCTTTCTTAGCCCGGGCTCAATTTCCAGCAACGACGTGGCTATCCAACGCTGACGCTGATCGCTGTTCTTCCAGTAACTGACTCGATGCGTCAAACGCTCCAATTGCCGGTTCACATTCTCAATGCAATTGGTGGTTTTAAAACTGGTCCCTAATTCTTCAAATAATCCCAACCGATGCAGAGTCAAAGTTTCTTCTAATCCTTCTTTCAGGCTATCCACTGCGGAACCATTGATCAGTCGCAGTTCTTTGGCGATTCGGTCCAAGGCTTCTTTCGCCTTTTCATAACTGGGCTGCTGATAGGCTGTCTGCATTTTCTGCCGGAATCGTTTTGCTTGTTCCCGGCTCAAATAACTGACTACATTTTCCCGTTTGTGCCATTGGCAGCGTTGAATCAAGGCTTTCTCTGCCAGCTTTGCCTTGATCCCTTTATACAGCCCTTTGGCTCCATCGATGATGAACAGAATTTCCTGTTCGGTCTTCAGTCCTCGGTCCAGCAGTTGCTGAATAAAGTCTTGGGACACTCGTTGGTTTTCCGTACTGGCTTCCACAAAACCCAGCAGGATCTTTTGCCCTTCGAGCGTAATCCCCAATGCCACGATCATGTCAGTTTCTGCCAGTCGCTTCCCGTCGATGAAAATCGCCACAATGTCGTGCTGGCTCAAATCCCGAGTCAAAAACGTTTCCAGCTTTCGGGCCGTCGTTCGGATGAAATGTCGGGACACACTGCTCTTTTTGATCCCAAACGTTTCTGGCACACAGAGGGCTGCCTGCTCATATTGCCGCTGGCTAATCCCCCGGATCACCCGGTTCAAAACCTGATGATCTAATACCTTCGTCTTTCGAAAGGCTTGATAACTCTCCAACGGAACTTCTTGTCGAACCGCGACATTTCTTACCCGAGGCACTTCGAGCCGAACTTTCTGATCTCCCAAATAAACCGACCCTGGGTTTCTTCCCCAGCGCCGATTCTCTGGACTCCGGCTGGCTCCGCGGCCAACCCGCTGTTCTACTTCTTGCTGCAATTCTTCTTCCACAGCTTTCAAGCCCAGAGGGATCAACATCTGGATCAGTTCAAACCGACTGTCCAAAATCCTAACTTCTTCTTCAATTCGTTGTCTCTTTTTTCTGCCCTCTTTGCCCTTGATTCTTTTTCCGGTCCGAATTACTCTCTGTCCCATGCATGATCTCCTTATTCTTGGTGTCTACCTTGCCGGGTAATTCACCTCTGTTTTAAGCGAGGTCATGCTCCTTTTTCAACTAAGTTTAGGACTTTCACGCTTTAGGGCCCTTCATATTCTCTCCGAGTCCTCATTATTTGACGGGTAAAATTCAAACATCGATGTTGACGGTGAGCCAACTTTTGATTCAATCTGGAGGACTGCAATATTCTGGCGATTATTTCGTATCGCCTTTGGCTGCTATGCCATCTCTTCATATTAGCCATGCTTTAGTCTTTTCATACTATGCGATCACTCGGATGAAAATCATATCTATTCCGATGGTGCTGATCACATTTTATATTTTCGTCGATTCGATAGCGTTGAGATGGCACTATTTGATTGATCTTCCAGCGGGGATAGCCCTTGCGATTGTCGCTATTTTGCTCTCTAACCGTTTTGGCATTGACAAATATGAAGTATGTCTGAGTCCTTTCAAATTCAGGCATATTTTGGGCTCTCGCCTCCAATGAATACAAGAAATCTCACTGATTATTTGATCATCTATATTTGATACGTGGCTCTTAAATAACTTGAAGGATTTATGAATGGAAAAAGAAACTAAAATTATCATATTGGGAGCAGGTCCGGCAGGATTGACCGCTGCGGCGGAATTGTGCGATAACGAAAAAGCTGTCACGATCATCGAGAAGGATCCCCACTATGTTGGCGGATTGGCCCGCACTGTCCATTACAATGGCTATCGTTTCGATATTGGCGGGCATCGTTTCTTCAGCAAAAGCGCGGAAATCACCCAGTGGTGGAAGGATCGGCTGCCGGAGGATTTTGTCCCCGTCAAACGGCTTTCCCGTATTTTTTATCAAAAAAAATTTTTCGATTACCCTCTTCGCGCTTCCAATGCTTTGCTCAACTTGGGAATCGGGACGAGCTTTCTTTGTCTGCTGAGCTATTTCCACTCGCGATTATTTCCCATTCAACCAGAAAGTTCCTTTGCCGATTGGGTGACTAATCGATTTGGCCAAAAACTGTTCCACATTTTTTTCAAAACATACACTGAAAAAGTCTGGGGGATGCCGTGTGACCAAATCAGCGCCGATTGGGCGGCCCAGCGGATCAAGGGTCTCTCGCTTTCCAAAGCGGTACTGAATGCTCTTCTCCCTCCCAAAAAGAAAGGGAAAGATGTCGCTAAAACATTAATCGACTCTTTCCAGTATCCCAGGCTCGGGCCAGGGATGATGTGGGAAAAGACCCGGGATGACTTGATTCGGCAAGGGGTGCGGATCCGAATGGGCGAGGGGGTCGTTTCTATCAAGCACCAGCGGGGGCGAGTTGTATCGGTGCTCACCCGCGACCAAGCCGGAAAAGAGCAGGAATATTCCGCGGACGCATTTATTTCATCCATGCCCTTGCGCGATTGCATTCTGGCTGTCACTCCAGCCCTTCCTGCTGAAATTCGAGAGGCCGCAGCACGTCTGCAATACCGGGACTTCCTGACGGTGGCTCTCATAATCCAAGGCTCTTCGCTTTTTCCGGACAACTGGATTTATGTGCACGATCCCGCTGTCCTCTTGTGCCGCATTCAGAACTTCAATAATTGGAGCGCGGAAATGGTCCCGCGCGCCAACACAACCTGCCTGGGGCTCGAGTATTTCTGTTTTGCCGGAGATGGACTATGGAATATGCCGGACTCAGAACTAATTGATCTAGGAAAATTAGAATTATACAAGCTGGGACTTGTAGATCCCAACCAGGTAGACAATGGTTGCGTGGTGCGGATGGAAAAAGCTTACCCCGTTTATTATCCGGGGTATCGGGACGATATTAGCCTTCTCCGAAGTGCGATTGCGGGACTTAAAAATTTCCAGGTGATTGGCCGTAATGGCATGCACAAGTATAACAATCAGGACCACTCGATGATGACAGGGCTTCTTGCCGCGCGGAATACAATGGATGGAAATTTCGATGTCTGGAAAGTGAATACCGATGCGGAGTACCAGGAGTAAGGTTAATCCAGGAATTAGGGGCCACAGACGCTGCGTCTCAAAGGAAAAGATGAGGCGCAAATTGTTTTGAGCAGACCGTGAAAAACCACGAAACCCTCGATAAACACGATAATTGAAGGGATAGTTGCTTGGAAGGAATTATTGGCCACCAAGGGTGCCGGGGATGGCTAGTATTGCCCCGATACCGCTTAAGAATAAATCTATTCAGTGCGCCATCAGATTAATTTGTGCTCTAACATCAACTAAGACATCGCCTTCAAATAATGGCGGGAACCGATGTTTCCACGCGATTCACAAATTTCATGGTTGTCGGAAAAGAACCTTGGCCAACCATCGTTCTACATAGAAAACACCCCTGATTTTTGGATCCAATATCTGCTTGCAAAATTGTCTTCAATTGGCAAAAATTGAATTGCACTGAAGACCAACTCGCCAACATAAATTGCCGCTTTCGAATTGTGAAAAACAATTTTGTAATCATTTTGATTTCATGGTCGATAATTTTATTGACGATAGAATTCGAATGAGGGTTGACTATCCGTGAATATTTATATCGCGATGGCCGTCGTAATAGTAGCCGTTATCAGTGCAGTGACGGATTTGCGATTCAGGAAAATCCCGAATTGCCTGTCCCTTTCGGCTGCTTTGACGGGTTTATTGCTCAATTTTTTCTTCTCCGGTTTTCAGGGTTTGGGTTCAGCTCTAGTTGGGTCGATTGCCGGTTTCCTTCTGCTTTTTTTCGTTTATCTAGTCGGCGGGATGGGTGCCGGCGACGTAAAATTGATGGCCGCGATTGGAGCATTTCTGGGCCCATGGCTGATCTTTGTGGCATTCATTTGGACGGCGCTGGCGGGAGGAGTGCTTGCCTTACTTTTAATCGGGTGGCGAAAGACATTCCGGCAGACTTCTCAGAACTTGAAGACTATTTTGCTTTCACTGAGCATGGGGACCTCTCCACGCCAGGCAAATATCACTTTGGATAATCCCAAACTGATTAAGCTGCCGTATGGAGTGCCAATTGCTCTAGGAACTATCTTGGCGGTTTGGGTGAGGGATATACCGAGATTTGGCTTGTGGTGACCGTTAAGAAAATGACAAGTGACGAGTATGAAGGAGACAGTTGATAGATTGTGGGGGACCATAGGCAAGAGTAGATTACATTTTTGTAAATTTTGGGAATCTTAATTTTTCTGGATCATTCTTTGCAGGCTAAAAGCTGATAGCTGCTGGCGGAAAGCTCGACGCCGAAAAGGATTTCTGAGTTTCGAACTCAAAGTAAGGAGCCGATCATGGAAAGGTCGAAAATACTCATTTTTTTGTTGCTTGCTATCGTGATTGCTGGAGTTCTCAGTTACGCGGTGTACGATTATCTGCAGAAAAAGCCCGCCACCGTGGTTCAGCAGACTCCGGAAAGACAAATCGTGGTAGCTTCGAAAACCTTACCTTTAGGGTATCTTTTAAAGGATGAAGACCTGCGGTTGGCCCCATGGCCGGCGACTAATTTGCCCGCCAACTATTTTGACAAAAAAGAAGGGCTGATTGGACGCGGACTTATCCAGCCTGTGGTGGAAAATGAACCGATCCTTGAGTCCAAGCTGGCTCCCAAAGAAGCAGGGGCCGGATTGCCTCCGCTCATTCCCCAAGGCAAAAGGGCGGTCTCCATCCGAACCAGCGAGATTATTGGCGTGGCTGGTTTTGTTTTACCTGGAACCCGCGTGGATATCATAGTAACGGCCACCCCGGTAGGAGCACAAGAACCGATCAGCAAAATTGTCCTGCAAAATGTCACGGTACTGACTGCAGGACAAACTATCCAAAAAGACAGTGAGGGCAAACCCGTCACGGTTTCCGTAGTGACTTTGATGGTTACGCCTCAGGAATCCGAAAAACTGGCCAATGCCAGCAACCAAGGACAATTCCAACTTGCGCTGCGGAATCCTTTGGACCTGCAGGAAGAAAAAACCACCGGGATCCAACTGAGTCAATTGATCCGGGGAGGGACTCCACCTCCGCCACAAGCTGTAAGGACAGCCTCCAGTGGAAGGAAAAGAGTTGAAGTATCCGCTCCCGCTCCGCCGCCTCCGCCAGCTTTTAACGTGGAAGTGATCAAGGGAGAACAGAGATCGTCGGTGAAGTTTTAAAAACAGGAATCACCGGCCAATGACGAAAAACAAGTCGGTTGGTAACGATTATATATTGGAAGTGGACGATAGATAATGGGTGTTGGAATGACTTTGGAGTTGGAACGACTAATGCAAGTTGAGCGCTGAAAGCTGATAGCTAAAAGCTGGATGCTTGTTGGATAAACATAGATTTACTTTTGACAGCTGTCTCACGTTTCTCAGAGGGAGGAGAGATTTCATGTTGAATATTAAAAAAGGGAACCATCACAAAGCCCTCATCTTCATCGAATTTATTTGCATCGTTGGGATGACATTTCCGGTTTTCACGGCTTTTGGTCAGCAGACTAAACAGGCGGCGATTGCCGACGTACCACAGTTGACCGTGATTGCTTCCAAGTCCATTGTCATTAATACCCAAGACCCAATCGGTCGTGTGGCGATTAGTGCTCCGGATGTGGGGGATGTGCTGGTTGTTTCACCCCACCAAGTCGTTATCAACGGGAAGGCCCCTGGAATTGCTAGCGTAGTCCTTTGGGACCGGAGCGGCAAGAGCACCAGCTATGATCTGGTGGTGGAACTTGACACTTCCTTAGTTCAGCGCCAACTGGAAGAGCAGTTTCCGACCGAGACTATTCAAGTATCCTCAGCCAAAGGAGCTGTGGTCCTTTCCGGCACCGTCAGCGATCCCAAGGTAGCGGAAAAGGCTGTAGAAATTGCGGGCAATTATAGCCAGAAAGTTGTCAACCTCTTGCACCTCCCTCCCACGCCGGATACGGAGCAGATTTTAATCCAGGTCAAATTCGCCGACGTTGACCGCTTGGCTTCCGAAGCATTGGGCATTAACATTTTTTCTACAGGCGCGGGCAATACATTGGGCTCCATTAGCACACAACAGTTCACTCCCCTGGGAAATTGGAATTTGAATACTCACAATCCAGGTTCCAGGGAATTCACGGCAACTCAGACTATTAACGACGCCTTGAACATTTTTGGTTTTCGCTTCGACGCCAATATCGGCATGACCATCAAGGCACTTCAAGCGAAGAATTTGCTACAAATCCTTGCCGAACCCAACTTAATTGCCTCAAATGGCAAAGAGGCTAGTTTCCTGGCTGGCGGTGAATTTCCTTTCCCGGTTGTTCAGGCGGGCCAAGGGGTTAGTACTGTCACGCTTCAATGGCGAGAGTTCGGTGTACGTCTTGGTTTTACTCCAACCATTACCCCTAGCGGAAAAATCCACTTAAAAGTCAAGCCGGAAGTCAGCTCCTTGGATTTTGCCAATGGCGTCACGCTTCAAGGATTTTCAGTCCCGGCCTTAAGCACGCGCAAAACGGAAACCGAAGTCGAATTGGCCGACGGCCAAAGCTTCGCAATCTCGGGATTGATTGATAATCGCGTGACGGAAATAGGCAACAAGATCCCAGGATTGGGCGATCTCCCCATCATCGGCTATCTGTTTCGGAGCCGCTCGCTGCAAAAATCAAAAAGCGAACTCATGGTGGTGGTCACCCCGAAAATTGTCCGGCCTCTAAATCCTGATCAGATGCCCCCCCTGCCAACGGGGCCAAAGCCTTTTATGGATATTCAAAAATTTGATGGCAAGGCAGGGACGGTGGATTCGGCCAAGCCTGCGATGACGACGGCACAAAAACCGTAAGGCTGTAAAATTATTGTATCAGTGATTCGTGGTGGATAGTTGGGAACTAGCAACGAGTAAAGAGTGATAAGATGGTTGCATGCGGTAGGTGTAGGTTGTGCGTTGGGGGTAGATCCGCGGGAGACAAATGGCTGACACCGACAACAGCCACAAACTGAAAGCGAATTCCCCCCAGACGATGGCTATTCACTGTCTACCTTCCACCTAAAACGGCTCTTCTTACCAGATAGTGGAACTTCATTTAGGATACATAAAAAGATGCTTTCGGCCATTGTGATCAGCCCATCGGAAGATTTTACTGAGCGGATGCAGGATCTGCTGGAGGGATCGGATCAGATCGAAATCCGCGCAGAACTCAACAGCTACTATTCAAAACTCGACAACTGGATCCTTGACCAGATCAAGGCTGTGGATGCCGATATTTTGATCATCGACATTTCACGGGACAAAGACTTGGGGATTGCGACGATTGAAAAGGTGATCGAGGTCTGCAAAACGACCAACGTGATCGTCGCCGGTAACGCCGATGACGCCGATTCCATTCTCCGTTCCATGCGTGCCGGAGCAAAGGAATACCTGCCACTTCCCATCGAAATGGAAGCATTGGTCTCCGCCATCGAAAGAGTTGGCAAAGTCCACTCCACTGCCTCAAGAGAAAAAAAGCAAGCTGGAAAAGTATTTACTTTCTTCAGCGCCAAGGGCGGAACGGGCTCAACCGTCATTTCCACCAATTTTGCGGTAAACTTGGCAGAACAAAGCAAAAAACCAACGATCCTGGTCGATTTAGATTTGCAGATGGGGGAAATCTCACTTTTCTTGGCTATCAAATCGGCATTTACCATCGTGGATGTGGCCAATAATATTCATCGTATGGATCCAATCCTCTTGCGGGGATTTATCACAAAACATTCTTCCGGCCTGGATGTAATTACCGCTCCAGAGTCATTGGAAAAAGTGGAGGGAGTGACTCCAACCCAAGTGAGTCAGATCATTCAGTACTTAAGGAGTCTTTACGAGTATATCGTAATTGATACTTCCAACTCTTTCGACGATTACACGGTGGCGGCGCTGGATCTGGCCAGCACGATATATCTGATCAGTAACACCGACCTGGCTTCGCTCCGCAATGCTCAACGCTCTTTGAATATTTTTGAACGAATGGGGTACAAAAAAGAGCGGATTAAGCTCCTGGTCAATCGTTATACAAAAAGTATCGCAATTCGTTCCAAGGACATTGAAGAAACTCTGAATTTCCCAGTTTACTGGTGGTTCCCCAGCGACTGGCCCACGGTAGTAACTGCACTGAATAGCGGAGTGCCAGTGCCTATCCACAAGAAAACCGAAATTGGAGACTCCTTTGTTTTCTTTGTCAAGCAGGTTTTGGGAGTGCCAGCTGCACCAGCCGTTTCGAGAAGGAAGGGACTGCTGGGACTTTTTGGAAAATAGTCGTGACTTGTCAGGTGCCAGTTGTAAGTTGTGAGGCGTTAATTTTCAGTTGCCGGTCGTCAGTTGGCAGCTTTCGGTTATCAATAGTCATTTGTATGGCATGAGATGTTCGGCGCTAATGTCTGGCGTCTGGCCTTGTCCTTCTAAAGTATACTGAGACTTCGTCTCAGACAATAGGGACTTACTGATTCTTATTCTAAAACTTGACTCAATGTCGTCGACTTTTGCGTCCCAAGTAAACTAGAGTCTTGAATTTGAAATCGAGATTTTGATAACTTTGTAGATTTTTGATGGTGAAAGATATGGGTGATACCAGATTATTTGCAAAAGACGCTCCCGCTGTTCCCCCGGAGCGGATCAGCATTGCTGAGCGGCTGACCCGGCCCACGATGGTCACAAATGTCAATCAGTTTCAGTTCCTTAAGCACAGTATCCATCGAAAACTCTTAGACAAACTCGATTTGGGTGCACTTGCCACTTTGAGCAAACAAACTCTCAACACGGAAATTCGCAAGGTGGTGGAAGGGCTTCTGGCTGAGGAGACGACTCCTCTCTCCTTGATGGAGCGGGAACGCTTGGTCAATGAAGTGATGGATGAGGTGATGGGCCTCGGACCACTCGAACCCCTTCTGAAAGACCCTACAATCTCTGATATTTTGGTGAACACGCACAAGGTGGTTTACATCGAACGGCGAGGCAAACTGGAAAGGACCGATGTCGTCTTTAAAGACGATGCCCACCTAATGCAGATCATCGATAAGATTGTGTCGGCCATCGGACGGCGTGTGGATGAATCTTCCCCCATGGTGGACGCACGGTTGGCGGATGGCTCCCGCGTCAATGCGATCATTCCTCCGCTTGCTTTGGATGGGCCTATACTGTCCATCCGCCGTTTTGGTTCAACACCCCTGACCATGGATGATCTGATCAACAACAACAGCATGACTCCAGGTATGCTGGAATTGTTGAAAGGAGTCGTCAAATCCCGCTTAAATTGTCTCATCTCCGGTGGAACCGGCTCGGGAAAAACCACGCTGCTCAACTGCCTCTCGGGATTTATCCCGGACGATGAACGGATTGTTACCATCGAAGACGCGGCGGAATTGCAATTGCACCAGGAACATGTGGTGCGGCTTGAGACACGCCCTCCGAACATTGAAGGAAAGGGAGCCGTCCGACAAAGACAGCTCGTTATCAACTCCTTGCGCATGCGGCCGGATCGGATTGTGGTGGGCGAGGTCCGAGGTGAGGAAGCTCTTGATATGCTCCAAGCCATGAATACAGGCCACGATGGATCCTTGACTACCATTCACGCCAACTCACCCCGGGATGCTCTGGCCAGGCTCGAAACCATGGTCTCCATGGCTAATCTCAACCTACCGGACAAAGCCATGCGCCAGCAAATCGCTTCGGCGATTGACGTCGTGATCCAAGCTTCTCGCTTGAGCGACGGGACTCGAAAAATCATGAGTATTTCCGAAGTTGTCGGGATGGAAGGCGACATTGTCACCATGCAAGACATATTTATTTTCGAACGAGTGGGCATCGGTGACAAAGGAAAAGTCTTGGGACGATTCCGGCCTACTGGGATCCGCCCAAAATTTGCCGAAAGGCTGAAATATTCCGGCATTCATTTGCCCGCAAGCATGTTTGATGTATCAGGTGAAATGAAGGGAAGGTAAATGGGATTGGTTAGCGGTTAGTGGTTGGTGATCGGTTGTGGATTGCGAGTCGTCCATTCTGAGTCGTCGATTGTGAGATGTGAGTGGGATGGGCGAATGCTCGATGGCAGGCGGAAAGCGAGCTTCAAAGGATAAATTTGTGCAGAAAATGGATTTAACCCCCTATTTTTGCTTCGCACTATATTCTTTCGGCTCTCTTCTGATCACTATTTGTAGGCCACTGACCACTAATCGCTGACCATATGTTTTATGACTCTTCTTGGCGGCGGTACAAAGAGATGGAAGCGTTAATTCTAGCATTAGGTGTATTCTTGTTTGTGGTGTTCCTGGTTATTGGAGTGTATTATCTCGTGGCGATCGCTCCGGAAGCCGAAAAGCGCAATAAAATTAAACACCGGCTGATGGAACTTTCTGGGGCAACCGCGGAAGATGTCAAAAAAGAACTGGAAGTTGTCAAGAAAGAACAAGTCAGCGCTATTCCCTTCCTTCAGGAAACCCTGCCTAAGTTTTCACAGACTGGCCGAGTCCAAAAGCTGATTCAACAGGCCGATATTAAATTGAATGTAGGAACCTATGTATTAATCAGCCTGGTCTGTTTTGCTTTAGGTTACCTCCTTTCAAGATGGTTGATTGTTTTTTTTATTTTGAATATTTTGGCGGGCTTTGCCACGGCGATCTTGCCCACCTTGTTCATCCTGTTCAAACGGAAAAGGCGATTTAGGAAATTCGAAACGTTATTCCCGGAGGCATTGGATCTCCTGACTCGAGCTGTCAAAGCCGGACATGCCTTCAATACGGGGATTGAAATGATTGCTCAGGAAATGCCCAATCCGCTGGGGAAGGAATTCCGGATCACTTTTGATGAACAGAATTTTGGACTGCCGCTAAAACAAGCTCTCTTTAATATGTTGGACCGGATGCCACTTTTGGACCTTAAATTTTTCGTCACCGCCATTCTCATGCAGAAGGAAACAGGAGGCAATCTGGCTGAGGTTTTAACCAATTTGTCTCATTTAATCCGCGAACGGTTTAAAATCCAGGGTGAAATTCGCACTTTTTCCGCTCAAGGCCGTCTCACTGGATATATTTTGACGGCAATTCCCCTTGGCATGGGATGCGTTATCAGCCTGATGAACTGGTCATACATCAAACCCCTGTTCTTCACGGAGACTGGACATTATTTGCTCGCCATTGGAGCATTTGGGCAAATTCTTGGGTATATCTGCATCCGCAAGATAGTGAATATTAAAATTTGATCGAAGATCTTGCCGGCCTGCAAGGCGAGGACTTTTTTTCGGCCGAATCAATTCAGCCGCCAGGCTCCTGGGAGACGTTCCATGGAGTTCATTCTTAGAGTCTTGAAGGTCCTTTGCGCATGAGGTCTTGGCGCCTCAACGCGGAACTAATTAAGCCTTGGATGCGGCATCCGCGATGCGCCGCTCTCTTTGAGCCGGCGCATCCAGCCTGAAAAGAAATTTATACAAGCGCTCCATGTGCCGGTTCCGGATTCATATTTTTTTGCTAGACTGAAGAACCTTTAGATTGTTTCAAAATTTGGGAGTCAATATGTTGATCGCCATTGCTGCTTTAACTTTCTTTTTAGTCGCCATCCTCGTTTTTGCCGCTTTATATACGGTGGTGAACCGGGGGGGGAAAGTGACAGAGCGATTGGCCGAGCTGGAACGGGATTCATCCGCAAGATCGTACGCGGGGGAGACTTTGGAGAGACGAAAATCCACCATTGAAAGGCTCTTGGACCCCATTAACAAGCTCATCCCCAAATCGCCCAAGGAAGTCGGAGCTTCCCGGAAGAAGCTGATGCAGGCCGGGTATAAACAGAGATCTGCTTTGAGCATTTTCTTAAGCTCCAAACTCTTGCTTATCATAATGCTTCCGGCTGGGATTTTTCTGAGTGGAATCACGCGCAACATGCCAACCGAAAACATCATTATCCTCTATCTGGCCGCAGTCATCGGAGGGTATATTATCCCTGATTTTTTTCTTTCCAGACGCGTGACCGCGCGCAGAGAACGGATTCAGCTTGCCTTGCCGGATGCTTTGGATCTTTTGGTGGTCTGTGTCGAAGCGGGGCTCGGATTGGATCAGGCCATCTTGAAGACCAGCGAAGAACTCCGGGTCACCCACCCCGACATCTGCGATGAACTGCAAATCGTCAACCTCGAGCTCCGAGCTGGGAAACCCCGTCGCGAAGCCTTAAAGAATTTGGCCGACCGAACCGGCGTGGAGGATATTCAAGGGTTGGTTTCCATGCTGATTCAAACCGACAAATTTGGAACCAGCATCGCTCAATCGCTGCGAGTCCACTCCGAGGCTTTGAGAACCAAACGGCGCCAACGGGCCGAAGAGCGCGCCCACAAAGTCTCCGTCAAACTGGTTTTCCCTCTGGTCTTTTTAATTTTCCCCTCGATGTTTGTCGTAATATTGGGACCAGGCGCCATTACGATTTATAATAATTTGATTAAGGGCGTTCACTAAGGCAAAGCGCTCTTCAAACCGGCTATTGCAGGGCCACTTTAGTTTAAGGAAAGGACTTGAATATGTCTGTTACTGGATGGGTAAAACTGATCTTGTTCATTCTCTTTATTGTGTTGCTGGGAATTGTAATCAAGCGAAGAACCTCGAAGTGATCGATCACCATCCAAGACGGATGCGAGTATTCCGCCAGGGATTCAGAGGAGCCGCGCATAACGGTGTATTCGTCACAACAAGATTGTGAAAATGGAGTGATGTGACGATTCCCCTCTGACGAGGGGAATCCATGGGGAAGGGGCGGGGTCAATTCGGGAAAGCCTTCCTGTAATGGGACCCACTCCCCAACCTTGAATCTTGTATTCACTTTCTTATGGAACATAAAGCATCCAATCTGACCAAGAATCGCATCTTGGCGGAATTCCTCTCGATCGCGGATTCTTTCTGGTCCAGCCTGCTTGGATTAATGGGAAAGCCGGACCTTCCCAATGGCTCTGGCCTGTTGTTAATTCCATGCCAAAGCGTCCATACGATGGGGATGAGGTTCCCCATCGATGTGATATTTATGGATAGGAATGGAAAGGTCCTTCAACTCATCGAAAACATGAAGCCTTGGCGGATATCCAGACATTTGACCAAAGCTCGCAGCGTATTGGAATTGCCAGTTGGGACCATTGTGGCGAGCGGAACGAAGGTGGGCGACGTTGTTGTAATTGTGAATTCTGAATCATGAACTCTGAATTTCAGCTTGACTGAAAAAATGCCAAAGAGACATTGAGATACGGCGAGGAAATAAAAACAGACAGGTTGAGTTTGGGTTTTTTTGTCGCAAGTCCCTTTTGAGAGGTCAGATTGGTGGGGGGACTGAATTTCACGATGCCCCTTGATGGGACGAAAATCTAGAAGAGAGTTAATGGCTTTTCCACTCTAAAACGCTCGTTCTCTCCGTACACCTAAGGGTTTGTTAAACTTTTCTTTTGATGCTTACCCATGCGATATGGACAAATTGGACTTGACAAGTTGACCATCCCGCCGCCCCTGAGACCGCATCATACGATTTTTTCCATTCTCCTTTGTGCCCTATTCCTCATCTTTCCAGCCTGCAGTCGCTCCCGCAAAGACGTGGGAAACGACGATTTCTATGTTCTCAAAGGCGCGGCTAAGAATAAAAAGAAGAAGCAAAACAAAGCAAGCACCGCACCCAACCAGAGAAATCTCTCCTCCGATATTCCCCAAAAGCTCAAGGACCAAACTTCTGGAAAAACAAAACCGGTTTCGAAAATCGCCGAAGCTTCTAATTGGGAAGATCAAAATCCTGCTGCTGCCCAATTGCAGGAAAAGGTGAGGCAAAATCCGGACAATGTCGAAGCTCTGCTCGAACTAGGCGCTTATTATCACGGCAAGCTTCTCTTCGACAAAGCATTCGCCGCTTATCAGGACGCTCTCAAGATTTCTCCTGCCAATGCGAAATGCTTGGAAGCGACGGGCCGTCTGATGAGAGATTGGAACCAGCCGCAAGCTGGAATCGAATATCTCAAAAAGGCGGTGGAAATATCGCCGAATATGATCGAAGCATGGAATACTCTGGGCACTCTATATGAGCGCTTTGGATTTTATCCAAAGGCCCAGGAATGTTACGAAACGGCCCTCAAGGCCAATCCGAACGCCGATTTTATCCACAGCAATCTTTGTTTCAGTTACCTTCAAACGGGAGATTTGACTCAAGCCATTGTTCACGGCGAAAAGGCGGTTCAATTGAACCCTGATTTTGCCGTGGCGCACAACAATCTGGGCATTGCCTATGCCCTTGCCGGAAACACAGCTATCGCCTTGAGGCATTTCCAGCTAGCCTCACCATCCAACCCATCCAGTGCGTTGAACAACCTCGGCCTGGTGTATCTAGGAAAAGGGAGATTTGACGAAGCCATGCAACAGTTTATGGCTGCCGCCAGATTAAATCCCGAGGATCCCTCCGGATCGAATAATTATAACCGGGCGCGTGATATAAAAGCGCAAAATGAGCGGGCCATAAAACTCTATGCCGTTGAACATTCCAAAGATCCGGCTTTCTGGGAGGCGATTCGCCTAGTTCTCCGGAGATTGGTGGAATTCCCATTCATTAAATTCACCATGTGGCCAGAACTGGAAGAGCCAATCATCCTGCCCTCCGACGATGCTATTGCTGCACTTCTAAATGAAGACAGGCTTCAGGGAACGACTGTGAAAAACAGGATTGAAATTGTTGCTCCTCCACAATTGGAGGAGGCCGCTTTTGATTTGGCTAATATTCTTTCGCGGTTGAAATACCGGGTGACCATCAATATGAATCAGAAAGCGGACGGGAAAGAGGGGCCTGCCATTTTTTATCGATCCGGCCTTGCCCAAGAAGCAATGGCTTTGGCCCATCAAATCTCTGACAATCAGGTGGTATATCGAACTGGCGAGATTGGCCTAAATGTTGATCTGAAGATTCACTTGACAGTGGAAATGCTTCCTGCGATAACGAAATTGAAATCAAAGCTCCAATAATCACCGGGCAAAACCATAGAATGATGATGAGGGAATAATGACCGATGGCGAGTGGAAGAATGACAAATTATCGATTTGAGATTAGGTGAAGAAGGCGGAATGCTTATTATTCTATTGAAATGCAAAAAAGCATTTAATGAGGGTAGAAAGCAGGTTTAAAATGCCGACTTGTCAATGTCCGGGGTGGTTTGGATCAGCGTACAGCTGGTAGTTGCCGACTAATTGCTTTTTTCTTATCACTCGTCACTTTGCGGCGATATACCTAAATTTTCAAAGGCAGGTGTGAATATGGGATCCATTACTGAAGTCCCCCCGCTTCCTCCCGACAAACCATCAACAGTGGAATATGTTCCGGCAGTCCCCCTTAGTCTTAAAGAAGTCGGACTGAACCGTGATTTGATCATTCATCTTTTGGTCAAAGTGCTTTACTTTGCCGGTGAAATCACCGGGGCCTACTTGTCAAACAGGCTGCGATTGCCTTATACCATCATTGATGAATTTATCGAGTTCATCAAAAATGAACGGCTTTGCGAAGTGAAGGGGATGTCAGGAATCGGCCGTCCAGCTTACCGTTATTCCATCACCTCCCTGGGACGCGATCGGGCCCGAGAATTCTTGGAAATAAACCAGTACACGGGTCCCGCGCCCGTCCCCTTGGAACAGTACTCGGAACTGGTCAAGAAAATGGCGACCGCGCGATCTTACATTACCCAGGAAACGATCGCACGGGAATTCCAGCAACTGGTCTTGAGCAAGCAAATGCTCGACATGATTGGGCCTGCCGTCAATTCGGGAAAATCTGTTTTTGTTTATGGCGCTCCCGGAAACGGCAAGACCATAGTATCGGAGACTTTGGGGAGAATGTTGGGCGGTGAGATTTTTATTCCGCATGCCATCGACATCGATGGGATGATTGTGACAATTTATGATCCAATCAACCATAGAGCCAGTGGAGGGGTAAAAATTCCCGACGCGGAAGGATTCCGCTCCCCCTTGCTTAACAACACGGAAAATTTCGACCAACGATGGGTCAAATGCCAACGCCCCTTTGTCTTCGCCGGCGGTGAACTCAATCTCGACATGCTGGACCTCGCCTTTAATCCTATTGCCAAGTTTTATGAGGCCCCCTTCCAGTTAAAAGCCAATGGCGGCGTGTTTCTAATCGATGACTTCGGACGCCAACTGGCCCGCCCCAAGGACCTGTTAAACCGCTGGATCGTGCCTCTAGAGAAGCGTGTGGATTATTTGACTCTACATACTGGAAAAAAATTCGAAATTCCTTTCGACGTTTTGATCATTTTCTCCACCAACCTGCGCCCGCAGGATCTCGTCGATGAGGCCTTCTTCCGGCGCATTCGTTACAAAATATATTTCGCGAACCCTACGCTGGAGGAGTACAAAGAGACTTTCCGCAATTATTGCCGCGCCAAAAATATCGTATATAACCCGGTCATCGTGGATTACATCCACACAGAGTATTATCGTAAATACAACATGGAATTGCGTTTCTGTCATCCACGGGACATTATTGAGCAGGTCATCGATATAGCTCGCTACCTGGAGGTCCCGCCCGCATTGAGTAAAGAGCTGATCGACGCTTCATGCAACAGCTACTTTGTCCGTCCAAGCTGAGTTGGCGATTGAGTTGCCTTGTCGATAAAAAAGGACCAGTCGTGAATGGCGGCATTACAATCGCCATTGAGTTTGGGAGAAAATTATCCCGGCACTGGGTGATCGATTACCCAAGCCATTTCAAGCCCGGCTGGAAATGGCTGGCTTCCGCGGATTTTTGTGAAGAGGCGGCATGTAGCCTGCTGCGAAATATCCCAATATTGTTCAACGGCTAAATCGTCTGGAGGTATTGAATGCTGGATAAACTAAAATCCCTTCTTCCCGTGGCCGGATCGCCTGAATTTCTTTGGATTTTCGGTGCTATTGCCGCATATCATCTTTTCCTGTTTATCGTTTTTTATTTCCTCATTGCGGCGCCCTTGCGCGGCAAAATGCGGGGCTTGAAACTGCGAGTGAAAGAGGAAAAAGAAAGCCAGGCGGAAGTTTGGAAAGATCGGGAAGAAGAACTGCGCATACTTCTCCACCAGGAAAAAGAGCAAGAAATCATGCAATTAAAGGCGGAATACGATTCCTACGTGAAGCTGCTTGAGCAGAAGTTGCACCGGGCCATGGGCAAGGGGACTTAAGTCATGATTCTGGGAATAAAGAGGGGAGGCAAAAGGCGGGGCGCAAATCCCCGCCTTTTGCATTTTCCATTTTGCTTGTACTTTGGCTGAAGTGAATTTTAGAGGATCAACCGCCGTTGCTCATGGAGGCAAGGAAATCGTTATTGCTCTTCTTTTTGGAGAGCTTTTCCAGCAGCAATTCCATGCTTTCCACGGGGGATAAAGGATTCAGGACTTTCCGCAGCACCCAAACCCGGTTCAACTCGTCTTTGGGCATTAAGAGTTCTTCCTTACGGGTCCCGGATTTGTTAATATCAATGGCTGGGAACACGCGCTTCTCCACGAGTTTTCGCTCCAGGTTGACTTCCAGGTTGCCCGTTCCTTTGAATTCTTCGAAGATCACATCATCCATGCGGCTGCCTGTATCAATCAATGCCGTAGCGATAATCGTCAGGCTCCCACCCTCTTCAATATTGCGGGCAGCTCCAAAGAACCGCTTGGGCCTTTGCAGGGCGTTGGAGTCCACGCCGCCGGAGAGCACTTTGCCCGAGGGTGGAACGATGGTATTGTACGCGCGAGCCAAGCGGGTGACGGAATCCAGCAAAATCACCACATCCCGTTTGTGCTCAACCAACCGTTTGGCTTTTTCGATCACCATCTCCGCCACCTGAACGTGCCGGGTGGCAGGCTCATCAAAAGTGGAACTGATCACCTCTCCATGAACCGAGCGCATCATATCAGTCACTTCTTCCGGCCGCTCATCGATGAGCAATACAATTAGAATGATTTCCGGGTGATTTTGGGTAATGGAGTTGGCAATAGTTTGCAGAAGCATGGTTTTGCCCGTACGGGGCGGAGAGACGATCAGGCCGCGCTGGCCTTTGCCAATGGGACACATCAAGTCCAGAACCCGCGCGGAAAGGTTGTCGGAAGAGGTTTCCAGCCGGATTCTTTGGTTGGGATAGAGCGGCGTCAAATTATCAAAGAAGATCTTATTCTTGACCACATCGGGGTGCTCAAAGTTGATGGCCTCCACTTTGATTAAAGCGAAATAGCGCTCCCCATCTTTAGGTGGGCGGATCTGCCCGGATACGGTATCCCCGGTGTGAAGGTCAAACTTTCGGATCTGCGAAGGAGAGACATAGATGTCGTCAGGCCCCGGAAGGTAATTGTAGTCGGGCGCACGCAAAAAACCAAACCCATCAGGCAAGGTTTCCAGCACCCCTTCAGAAAAGATCAATCCATTCTTTTCCGTCTGAGCTTGCAGGATTTTAAAAATCAGCTCCTGTTTGCGCATTCCCGTAGCACCCTGCACTCCCAAGTCTTTGGCAACTTGGGTCAAGGCGGCAATGTTCATCTCCTTCAATTCAGCAATGTCCATACAAACTCCTTAATATCACCCGCCAGGCGACGATCCTGACGGATTTCAAAAATAAAATGGAAGAATCCTGGTAAAAATTGATTCGGTTTCGGATCGAGAGAGGACACTCATCCGGCATTGTTCCGCCTCTTCGCAATTCAACTTTCATTCAGAGACGAAGTCCTTATTACAAATTCCATACTTGTCCAAGGATTTTTGAGAAAACATAAAAATGGTTGGGTTTTGCCTTTGGATTATCTTCCCCATCCAGCTTGAATGAGGAATGGACGGGAAAGGGGTGAAAAAAATTGGAGTTTCTACTATTTTCTTCGCGGAAATTTCGGTTCCTCTTGACAATGGCATCGTTCAATTCAAGAGTGGCCTTTCCATCAAGCCGCGGAATATTTTTCCAGCAGAGGAATCAAGATTGACCAGAGTTGTTCATGTCCAAGATTATTTACAGCCGAGTAAGGCACCACGCGGGTGCCTTGAGACAACGATTCGGTATGTCGAATTGATTTTTGTAATTCACCTTTGGATAGCTTGTCCGCTTTGGTTGAAACAACAATAAAAGGGAGGCGATTGAATTGCAACCATTCTAACAACTGCAGATCCAAGGGGGTTGGGCCAATCCGGGAATCGACAATCAGAATTACTTGCACCAACTTATCCCGTTGCTCCAAGTAACTCCGAATTAAAGCCATCCAAGAGTCCTTCACCTCTTGGGAGACTCTAGCATAACCGTATCCGGGCAAATCTACAAACAAAAATTTGCGATTGATTCGAAAAAAATTAATCTGTTGGGTCCGGCCGGGAGTGGAACTGGTCCGGGCCAGGCCCCGCCGTTTCAAAAAACCGTTTATTAAACTGGATTTCCCCACGTTAGAGCGGCCCGCGAAAGCCACTTCCGGCAAGGCCTCGCGCGGGAATTGCGCGGAGGCCGTGGCACCGGCGACAAAATCGGCATGGGTGATTTTCAATGCGTTACCGATCCTTCCGGAAGATCCAGGGCAAGATTGGAATTGAACTCCTCGATTTTTCCTTCACTCGTTTCCACTTGTGGGAGCGGCTTCTCCAAGGAAAGCTTTAAAACCTCGTCCATTGTCTCGACGAAATGAATGGAGAGTCTGGACTGGATGTTCTCCGGGATTTCAGCGAGGTCCTTTTCATTGTCGCGGGGGAGAAGGATAATTTTGATTCCAGCCCGGTGCGCCGCCAGCAGTTTTTCCTTCACTCCGCCAATGGGAAGGACTTTCCCTCTCAAAGTGATCTCACCCGTCATGGCTACATCGCTCCGGACGGCGATACGGGTCAGCGCGGAAACCAAAGCGGTCGCGATCGTAATCCCCGCCGAAGGGCCATCTTTTGGTATGGCCCCTTCGGGGACGTGCACATGCATATCGAAACGTCGGTAAAAATCACGCGGGAGGCCTAAATCCCCGCTCCGCGAACGCGCATAACTCATGGCCGCCTGGGCGGATTCCTGCATGACATCTCCCAATTTCCCGGTCAGGATCAGGCGTCCCTTGCCATCCATCAGGCTGGCTTCCGTAGCCAGAACCTCGCCCCCCACTTCAGTCCAGGCCAATCCAGTCGCCAGACCAATCTCGCCTTTTTCCTCGGAACGGGTGTCGCGGAATTTTAACACCCCCAGATAATCCTTTAAATTTTCCCGCGTCACCTCCGCCGCAATGTCCTTCCCTTCCTTAACCACTTTACGCGCGATCTTCCGACAGATGGAGGCAATTTCGCGTTCCAGATTACGGACGCCAGCTTCCCGTGTGTAATTCTGAATAATCCCTCGCAGTGCCTCGTCAGAGAACTTGACGTTTTTCCCCGTCAGTCCGTTTTGAGCCAGCAGCTTCTTCACCAGGTAACGTTTGGCAATCTCCAGTTTCTCCTCTTCGGTATACCCGGAAATGCGCAGGATCTCCATGCGGTCCTGCAGCGGCTGAGGAATCGTGTGAATTACATTGGCCGTGGTAATAAACATCACCTGGGAAAGATCGTACTCTACATCCAGATAATGATCCACAAAGGTGCGATTTTGTTCTGGATCTAATACCTCCATTAAAGCGGCGGATGGATCTCCCCGGAAATCCACACTCATTTTGTCTACTTCATCCAGCAAGAATACCGGATTCTTTGCCCCGGCTTTCTTCATCATTTGGATGATCTGTCCCGGCAGGGCGCCAATATAAGTGCGGCGATGGCCGCGTATTTCCGCTTCATCTCGCACGCCTCCCAAGGAAAGACGGACAAACTTGCGGCCGGTGGCCCGGGCGATGGATGTAGCCAGGGAAGTCTTTCCGACACCTGGCGCGCCGACAAAACAAAGAATGGATCCCTTGGGAGTCTTTACCAACTGCCGCACCGCCAAAAATTCGATGATCCGTTCCTTGACTTTTTCCAGCCCATAGTGGTCTTCTTCCAGAATTCTTTCCGCGTGGCTAAGATTCTTGATCCCCTTGGAGCGCTTTTTCCACGGGACGGCCAGGAGCCAATCGATATAGTTGCGTGAAACCGTGGATTCAGCCGACATGGGCGGCATCATCTCCAGCCGTTTCAGCTCCTGAAGCGCTTTTTCCCTTGTCTCATCCGGCATCCCCGCCACTTCGATCTTTTTTCTCAATTCATCAAATTCCGATTTTTCCCCCCGGCCCAATTCTTTTTGAATCGCTTTCATCTTTTCATTCAGATAGTACTCTTTCTGGGCCTTCTCCATCTGCCGCTTCACGCGGGTATTGATGCTGCGATCCATGTTGAGCTTCTCGATCTCCACTTCCAGAATATCCACGAGCCGGTTCAACCGGTCAAGGGGATTAAAGGTTTCGAGCAACTCCTGCTTCTCTTCAATGCTAATGACCAAGGCAGCGGCTATCGTATCGGCCAGCCGCGCTCCATCATCCACCCTTATGGCGGAGAGCATCATTTCGTAATTCAAGTTTTGACTCAATTTGACATACTGTTCAAAAAGAGAAGTCAACTTGCTGCTTAACATTTCCAGCGCGGCCGGCGGCACCGCGGATTGAAGAACAATTCGCAATTCAGCTTTGAGACAATTGTCCTCATGGCTCACCCGCAGGGCTTTGGCACGCTCCACGCCTTCCACTAACACCTTGATATTTCCATCGGGGAGGCGCAGGCTTTGAACAATATTGGCCACGGTTCCCACCGCATAAATATCGTTGGGTTTGGGGTCATCCACTGAGGCATCATGTTGAGTGGCCAAAAAGATCCGCTTATCTCCATTAAAAGCCAGCTCGAGGGCACGAACTGAAGGAGCGCGTCCTATCACGAAGGGGATCATCATGTAAGGGAATAACACCACGTCCCTCACCGGGACCATGGGAAGAATTAAGGCATCGGGTTTTTCACGGCTTTTATTGAACATACTCAGATTTTAAACTCTGAAACACTGACAGACTCTCGCCAACACGACTCTTAAATAAACCACTCCGCGTGTCTATAAGTGTCCATTTATAGTAAATCTCCTGTTATTTTATCCGTCCTAAATTGGAGGTGGATCTGAGAAATTTGAGTGGTGGATGGCAATCGAAGGTCAAAAAAAACGGAGCAAGGTTGGGTAGCCTATCCTCCTCCCGAGAGCTTTCCAAATTTTTACCAGCGGTATTGGCAATCTCCAAATTCGATTTCGGAATTAGTCTATCCCGCCTTTTCCAACCAGGAAAGATCAATCCGGTTGGCCAACACCATTTCCCTTGTCACCATAAAGTCGGCGACTTGCCGATGTGTAGGCAAAACGTACATCAGATCGAGCATTAGGTCTTCGATGATGAGGCGCAATCCGCGCGCTCCCACTTTCCGCTGCTGGGCCATTTCAGCAATGGCTTCCATCGCTTCATCTTGAAAAAGGAGCCGGACCCCTTCGTATTCAAAAAGCTTCTGGTATTGTTTGACCAGGGCATTCTTGGGCTTGGTCAAAATTTCCACCAATGCGCTCTTGTCCAGATCTTCAAGTGTCCCCACTACGGGCAGACGCCCCACAAACTCAGGGATCAAGCCGTATTTAATCAAGTCGACAGGTTCTACCTGGTCCAAAATCGCGAGATTGCGGCGCAATTGCAGATCTTTGGCATCCTGATGGAATCCCAGAGTCTTTTTCCCCGCACGGCGCTCAATCAATTTTTCGAGGCCAACAAAAGCACCACCGCAAATAAAAAGAATATTGGTGGTGTCGACCTGCGTGAATTCCTGGTGGGGGTGCTTCCGACCGCCCTGAGGAGGAACGTTGGCCACGGTCCCTTCCAAAATTTTCAAAAGAGCTTGTTGGACGCCCTCTCCAGATACATCCCGTGTGATGGAAGGATTTTCATCCTTGCGGCAAATCTTGTCGATTTCGTCAATGTAGATGATTCCCTGCTGGCATCTTTCAACTTCCCCTCCCGCGGCTTGCAACAACTTCAAAATGATGTTTTCCACATCTTCGCCAACATACCCGGCTTCCGTCAGCGTCGTCGCATCCACGAGAGCAAAGGGAACACTCAACCGTTTTGCCAAAGTCTGGGCCAATAGCGTCTTTCCCGTTCCCGTCGGGCCAATCAGAAGAATGTTGCTCTTGGTCAGCTCGACCTCACTGCGCTGTTTGCTCAGGTTAATCCTTTTGTAATGGTTGTAAACCGCCACTGCCAGCTTTTTCTTGGCCTTCTCCTGGCCGATGACATATTCATCCAAAAAAGCTTTAATCTCCTGCGGCTTGGGGGGCGGCTGCGTGCGGATGTCCTGATCTATTTGCTGATCGTCCGCAATGATGTCGTTGCAAACTCGCACGCATTCGTCACAGATGAACACGGTTGGACCAGCTATTAATTTGCGCACATCATTTTGGCTCTTATTGCAAAATGAACAACGCAAGGTGTCTTCCCCATTATTTCGTTTCATTCCAATCCTCTATTCTGGCCTTTCCATGCTCCAGATAAATCAACCTACTCTAAAATGATATGCCTGATCGTTAAAAACCGAAATCAAAAAAGCTCGTCATTCTCCCAATGGTAGGATGGATCAGCGTATTAGCGCATCATCCATTCTCCTCTGGAAGAATCATCCCTAAGTGTGAAGCTCCGCGGGCTAACACATCCCGCGATGAAGGGCGCTTCATAAAGGAATCCTAGGTATGCCGCAAAATCACCTGATCGACAATGCCGTAATTCTTGGCTTCCTCAGCGGTCATAATGTAGTCGCGGTCCACATCGTGCTCGATCTTTTCCAATCCCTTTCCGGTATGGTCAGCCAGAATTTTATTACAAATAGCTCGAAGTCTCAGGATCTCCCGAGCGTGGATATCTATGTCGGTGGCCTGTCCGGAAAGCCCGCCCATGGAAGGCTGGTGAATCAGGATGCGGGAATTGGGCAAAGCAAACCGTTTCCCTTTGGTGCCGGCGGCAAGGAGCAGCGCCCCCATGCTGGCGGCTTGTCCCACACATATCGTAATCACATCCGGCCGAATGAATTGGATCGTGTCATAAATGGCCAAACCCGCCGTAATGGACCCCCCGGGCGAATTGATATACAGCGAGATGTCTTTCTCAGGATCTTCCGCCTCCAGAAAAAGCAGCTGGGCCGTCACCAGGTTGGCCACCATGTCGTCAATGGGCGTGCCGATGAAGATGATGTTATCTTTGAGCAGCCGCGAGTAAATATCGTAGGCGCGCTCCCCTCGAGCTGTCTGTTCGACGACCATTGGAACTAACATGCTATCTTGCCTCACTCTCGATCGATTCGAATGAGTCGATCTTCAAATAGAACTGGAATCCGTCCTTATTTGCCTGGACCGCCGCAACCGAAGGTGGCCAGACGCCGGTACGGCCTATTTCCAAGCCGGGAGATGAAAATCCTCATCCATTCAGCCCTTGAGATTTCCCATTCGCTTTTTACCGCAAATCCGCGCTGCTTTCCCACGAACTTTCTCATGGCTGGCTAATCGTTCCCCGCGGTTCCTTGATCGTAGCCCATTCCAACAAAAGATCCAACGTCTTGCGATTGCGAATTCTGTCCTTGATTCTATCGGCCCCCCCATCCTTTGTCAAACGGGAGCGGGCCGCTTCCAGCGTCTGGTGCGAATCATGAGCGATCCGGCTGATTTCCGCCTCAACTTCCTCGTCGCTCACCTCCACCTTTTCCTTTTCGCCTACATAATCCAAAATCAGGGCCGATTTCACATCAACAACCGCCTGCTCGTGTTGCTGTTCCTGGAATTCCGTCCAATTGATATCCAGGCTTTGCGGATGAATCCCCCGAGCGGCCAGGCTTCGCGCGTAATTGTTGAACCGGATCTCCACTTGCTCTTTGATCAAGACCTCGGGCACATCAATCACATTGGTCTCCACCAGCCGTTCCAACACCCGGTTCTTCATGTCGGATTGTGCGGCTTCCGTCCGGCCCGCCACAATTCTTTCGCGAGTCTTCTCTTTCAGCTCTTCAAGGCTGGCGTGGCCGTTATCCTTGGCGAATTCATCGTTTAACTCTGGAAGTTTTTTAATCTTGATGCTCTTGAGCGCCAATGTATATTCCAGTTCCTGGCCCGCTAACTGTTTATTCGGAAAATTCTCCGGGTACTTTACAGGAAAGGTTTTGCTCTCTTCAGATTTCATGCCCGTTAAGGCTTCGGTGAATTCAGGAAGAGAATTGGCTGCTCCCACCTCATAGAACACTTCCTCGGCATGAGGCCCATCTTCATCTTTCCCAACGAAACGGCTCTTATAAGATACCACGGCAAAATCGCCGGTTTGAACCACCCGATCTTCTACGGGCACATACTCCGCCATCCGTTCCCTCATCATCCGCAGTGATTGATCGACATCCTCCGGCTTGAACTCCGCGAGGACCTGCTCTATTTCAACACCTTTGTAATTATCTATCTCTAGGGGTGGAAGAATCTCAAACTCCGCCTTGAACTTCAACGGCCGTCCCTCCTCAAATTCAAAATCTTTTACCTTTGGCGCATCCAAAGGGGAGAGACTTTTTTCATGCAAGGCTTCGATGAGATAATTGCGCAAAGACTTTTCAGTAAACTCCTCTTTGATCGAATCTTTGTAGCGCTGCTTGACTAGGGGCAGTGGCGCCCGCCCGGGCCGGAAACCGGGAACTCGGGCCTTGCGCTGAAATTGGTTGCACACCGCGACATATTCTTCTTTCCAATCTTCGGCAGCCACTTCAACATCCAATTCTCGTTTGCAAGGATTCAGAGAGATAACTTCGACTTTCAACGGATTGACCTCTTAATATTGAAATGAATAATCTTTCAGATGATCAAGGATGGCAAGATCGTCCTCTGGTGGGGACCACGAACAGCAGAGATGGTGCGAAAGAGGGGAGTTGAACCCCTACCCCTTGCGGGACTGGATCCTAAGTCCAGCGCGTCTGCCAATTCCGCCACTTTCGCCGGGTACTGGGTTCCGTCCGACAATACAGCCTGTCCGCCGCGGATTTACTCCTGCATTCCATTCACGCAAGGGAAAGACTCTTCTCCTTGCGACATCATGTTAATTGTCGAAAAACAAAACAATTAACCGGAAATATATACCACAGCCCCCCCTTGGTGTCAATGTAAACGCCGGAAGCCGAATGTGGTGTGAAGAGTCGGCCAAGGCTTGTTCTGCCTATATTCTTAGATGGATTTAAAAATCCGCCAGGCGCATGATCAATCAAACAGTCAAAGCCCTGAGTGCATGAATTATTGTTGCCCTTCCCGTTTCTGAATTTTGGCCCATTCATCCCTGAGCGTGACTATCCGGTTAAAGACTTGATGATCAGGGGAAGAATCTTTCGAATCGGCGCAAAAATACCCGACTCTCTCAAACTGGACATTTTCCCCCGGTTTGATTTGTCGCAGAGCCGGTTCCAAACGACACTTGGTCAGCACTTCCAGGGAACTGGCATTCAAGTTGGCCGTAAAGTCCGATCCTTCGGGAACATCGTCGGGATTCTCCTTGAGGAACAGCTTGTCATAGAGCCGGACTTCCGCGGGAATGGATTGGTCCGCCGACACCCAGTGCATGGTGACTTTGACTTTTCTCCCATCGGGTGCATTCCCGCCCCTGGTGGCAGGATCATACGTGCAGTGCAATTCCTTGATCTCCCCGGTAGCAGGGTCTTTGATGATATCGACACACTTGATAAAATACCCATAGCGCAACCTGATTTCTCTGCCTGGCGCCAAGCGGAAGAACTTTTTGGGCGGATTCTCCATGAAATCCTCCTGCTCGATGTAAAGGATTCTGGAGAACGGGATCTTCCGCGTTCCGGCTGAGAGATCTTCAGGATTATTGACAGCTTCCAACTCTTCCACTTGCCCTTCGGGATAATTGAGAAGAACCACTTTTAATGGGCGAAGGACTGCCATCAAGCGGGGCGCTTGCTTATTTAAATCCTCCCGCACATAATGTTCCAACAAAGCCCAGTCCACGATGCTGTCCCGCTTGGCCACGCCAATCCTGTCCGCAAAGGCCCGGAGAGCGGCGGGGGGAAAGCCCCGGCGCCGGATGCCCGCCAGAGTCGGCATGCGAGGATCGTCCCAGCCGGTGACGCGCCCTTCATTCACCAGCCGCAATAATTTCCGCTTGCTCAAGAGCGTAAAGGTAATGTTCAGACGGGCAAATTCGATCTGCCGCGGCCGGTGTAGAGCATGAATGGCCTCCAGGAACCACTCATAAAGAGGCCGGTGATCCTCAAACTCCAGGGTGCATATGGAGTGCGTAATGCCTTCAATCATATCCGATTGGCCATGCGCCCAATCGTACATCGCATAGATGCACCATTTATTCCCCGTCCGATGGTGTTCGGCATGAAGAATCCGGTACAGGACAGGATCTCTCATGTTCAAATTGGGGGAAGCCATATCAATCTTGGCGCGCAGGGTTCGTGACCCATCCGGGAAGTCACCGCGCCGCATCTGTTCGAAGAGCGCCAGATTTTCTTCCACTGATCGGTTCCGGTAAGGGCTGTCTTTTCCGGGCTCTGTCAATGTTCCCCGATACTCGCGCATTTCCTCGGCCGTCAGATCGCAGACATATGCTTTCCCTTCCTTGATCATGCCGAGCGCAAATTCATAAAGCTGGTCGAAATAATCCGACGCATAATAGAGATGTTCCCCCCAATCGAAACCGAGCCAGCGGACATCTTCCTGGATCGATTCTATATACTCGACCTCCTCTTTGGTCGGATTGGTGTCATCAAAACGCAAATGGCAACGCCCCTGGTAATCCCGCGCCAGGCCGAAATTGAGACATATGGATTTGGCGTGCCCAAGGTGCAGATAACCATTCGGCTCGGGCGGAAAACGGGTGATCACTTGGCCACTATTTTTTCCCGCGGCCAGATCCGCGTCAACAATCTCCCGGATAAAATTAGACTGGGTCTGTTCTTTCTCATCAAAGGTATCCATGAATTCAAATCACTCCATTATGACAATTTATTAAGTACATAAATAAAGTCCAAAAACAGCCTATTCGGGGGTCAATATCCCCCCTACGGGTGCTCATCGAATCGCCAACTGGCCGAAGGATCTAAATCAAATTACCAGGATTCTCGCGCGGAGACGCCGTGGCGCAGAGGATTATTCTTCAAAACTATCGACTGCGAGAGTTATGAGGTCATTCCTTAACGCTTCTCCAAAAGGCAATGGCTTTAATTTCATTTTCGGTCATTCTTGGCATTTCTCAGCGTCAGTGCATCTCTGCGTGAGCTTCAATTCTAACCATCGCTTCAGATTATTTTGCAAAGGTTCATAACCGTCTTTGCTTGAACCTCGCTGCCTATGTTACCGCCAACCTCGCCGCATCTACAAACTCAGCCACGCGTTGCCGGCAATTCTTCACTCGAATCGGCAATGACAGCCGGCTCCCTAATTCGAAAATGGCAACCAATTTATCCAATTCACGACCCGCGGTGCGCCCGGTCAAAGCCATTCTAACGGGATGAAACAGATCTTTCCCCTTTTTCCCCGTGGAGGACTTCAGACTAGCCAGGATTGGTTTCCAGTCACTCGCCACATCCCGCTCCGAGTTTTGGAGCTGAACCAGGAGTTGTCGGATCACCTCGCCCGCGCCGCTATTGGCGAGTACCTCTTCCACCTCAGGTTGTGAGAGCGCTTCCGCCGCGTCAAAAAGGCAGGTTTGCGATACCTTTTCCGGCAATTCCGAGAGATGATTCAATAAGTTCAACTCGGCATCCAAAACCAGTCCAATCCACCCCCGGACTTCCGCCGTGATTTCCCCAACCATTCCAGCCCGCTGCAAGAGAGGAATAGACAAATCCAAGAGCCGTTCTCGCCCGGCGAGCTTCATGTAATGCCGGTTGACGTAGAAAAGCTTCTCCATGTCGAATACGGCTGGACTTTTTGACACCCGGTCCAGCGCGAAATATTTGATCAAATCAGCGGGCTGCAAGAGTTCAGTCTTTCCATCCTCATGGGCCCAGCCCAGCAGAGCCATGTAGTTCACAAGAGCTTCCGGCAAAATGCCCATTTCCTGAAAATGCTGAATGGAGGTGGCTCCATGCCGTTTGCTTAACCGGGTGTGATCGCCACCCAGAATGGTGGAAAGATGCGCAAACTCCGGCGGCGCCCAGCCGAAGGCTTCATAGATGAGCACCTGCTTGGGAGTGTTGGAGAGATGATCATCTCCTCGAATGACATGAGTGATTTTCATCAAAGCGTCATCCACAACCACGGCATAATTGTAAGTGGGAAGACCGTTGGAGCGGATCAGAATCAAATCGCTGATCACCTCGCTCGAGAATTCCATCTCGCCATGTACCATGTCGGCAAAGTGGATTATTCCATCCCTCACCTTCAACCGGATCACATGCGGGACGTTGCCGGCCAATCTTCGCCGAACCTCTTCCGCGGTCAAGGCGCGGCAAGCGCCCGGATATTTCCAATTAATGCCCGCCTCCTTAGCATGGGCCGCCTGCGCTTCCAAATCCTCTTCGCCGCAAAAACAATAATAGGCGCTCCCCCGGGCTACTAATTCTTCGGCTTTTTCCCGGTAGATATCAACTCGATCACTCTGACGGTAGGGGCCGCATGGTCCACCCACATCTGGTCCTTCCTCCCAGGATAATCCCAGCCATTTCAAATCCTCATAGATGATTTCTTCAAATCTTTCTTCCGAACGGACCAAATCGGTATCTTCAATCCGCAAGATAAAAACTCCGCCGGTCTTCCGCGCCAAAAGCCAGTTAAAAAGAGCGGTCCGGGCATTTCCAATGTGAAGGTGCCCTGTCGGGCTAGGTGCAAAACGAACGCGGTTGTTCATAGGTTCACAAAACACACTTATCAATATAGAAATCGGGGGCCGATTGACCACCGGCGAGTCCTTGAGATTCAGGCCTTCCGAAGGGAGGCATTCAGGAAGAACAGTTCTCCGAACCGCTCAAAATAAACTTTGAGAAAAATGAAGCGAAATTATTTTTTGGACTTTTCCAGTTGAAAAAGCAACTCCGCGAGAGGAATATCCGAGGGCTTGGTGATTTTCAGATTCCGCTCACTGCCACGAACCACGTGTACTTCATAGCCCAGCCGTTCAACCAAGCTGGCTTCATCCGTCCCAAAGAATTGATCGGCTCTGGCTCTCTCAAACGCTTCTTTCAGGACGGCATGGCGAAAAGCCTGCGGCGTCTGCACCAGCACTATTCTTTCGCGGGGCAAAGTTGCCGTCACCAAATTCTTCTCGACTTGTTTGACGGTGTCGACACAGGGAACCGCCAAAATCGCGCTCCCATGAGCATACGCTTCCCGAATGACCGAGGAAATCAAATCCACTTCCACGAAGGGGCGGACGGCGTCGTGGACCACCACCACGTCAGTGTCTGAGTCGGCGGCGCAAAATCCATTAAAAACCGAATCCTGGCGATAAGTGCCGCCGGGAACCATCTGGACGCGAGATTCAAGCCCTTCCTGGCTGATCAACTCTTTCAACCGCGGGCGATCGGAATCGCGGACCGCGACCATGATCTTGTCAACCAAATCACACTGGGCAAACTTCCGCAACGTATGAATGATGATCGGCACACCTTCAAGGCTCAGGAACTGCTTGGGATCCTGGGAACGCATCCGGGTCCCCAGACCGGCGGCGGGAATAATGGCGATTGTTTTCATGCGCTCATTGTCTCTGTCTTATTGAATTTTTCATCGTAACGGCCAAAAATCATTTTCCCCGCTGTGGTTTGCAACACACTGGTCACCGACGTATCGATAGTTTTCCCAATCATCTTTTTTGCGTTGTCCACCACCACCATCGTCCCATCGTCCAGATAAGCTACGCCCTGATTATACTCTTTTCCCTCCTTCAAGATAAAGACTCTCATGATCTCCCCGGGGAGAACCACCGGTTTTAACGAATTGGCCAGTTCGTTGATGTTGAGAACTTCCACGCCTTGGAGTTGTGCCACTTTATTCAAGTTAAAATCGTTGGTCACAATTTTGGCGTCAGTTTCTTTGGCCAATTCAATGAGCTTGAGATCTACTTCTCGGACGCCGGGATAATCGTTTTCGACAATTTGAACCACCAATCCCCCCATTTTCTGGATTCTTTGCAGGATATCCAATCCTCGCCTCCCCCGGTTTCGCTTGAGGGAATCGGCTGAATCCGCCACCTGTTGCAGCTCTCGCAAGACAAATTGGGGGACGACCAAAACCCCGTCCAGAAAACCGGTCTCGCAAATATCGGCAATTCGTCCATCGATGATGACGCTGGTATCCAAAATCTTGTGAGTTTTGCGTGACTGACGCTCATTGCCAAATATGCCTCCCAGCGCCGACAGGTTGAGCAAGTCTCCTTTGTTGGCCCCCAGAACCAGCCCGATATAAGCCATCAGCAAAAATAGGCCAACTTCCACGAAGGAAAGCGAGCGGGGATCAATGCTGGTCCGGGAAAGAACGCTGCTAATCAATGTGGCTCCGACTATGCCCAGGATCGAACCCACGGCGGCTCCGATTAAACGCTTCAGGGAGGCCCGGCGAAGGCGATATTCAAAAATAATGATGGCGGTGGCTCCCACCAAACCCAGTGCGATGGATAATCCGGCGGACAAGTCGAACGGACGGAAATAAAAAGCGGTTGCCACTAGAATCAAAGCTAAAACAAATCGAACAAAAATGAGTTCAAACAAGGCAGTTCTCCCTTCTCATGATGCCAGTCTTTGAGTTTTAAAAATAAGGCAACGACGCAAGTCATCCTGCATTCTTCGGCATCGGAATCGGTATCGCAATCGAAAGTGGGATTATGATTGCAGCCCTTAAAAACTCTCGCATAGTCGATGCCGGCAACGATTCCGATGCCGAATCTTACCGGCTATGGCGGATGCCACCTAAGAAATCACAAATTAAGAAAGCTGGCGGGACTTCATCCCCGCCTGAAAGGTTCCAAGTCATCCCAATAAAAACTCAACACCATAGCGTCAATCAATACGGCTCAGAACGCTAATCCGAGTGAGCGCCAAAAGTCGACAATGCCACTTCCAGTCTTGAGTTATCTCATCTCATTATTGCTTCAGTCCGTGATGAAGTTTCACTGAAGTCAAAAAGATCATCTTCCACTTCCTATGTCTATTGTAACCAAAAAAAATAAATGCTTCTAATCCACGCAAAATAAAACACAAAATTCAGAACCAATGTGGGCAAAAACTTTAGATGGGAATGTGGCTTTTGCGGTTGTTGATAAGGAAAGTATGGCGGGGATGACAACATCGGCAAGCGGTAGGCAATATATAATGAGTCATTACCATTCTTCCCCGAAGCTTCCGATCTGATTTTCCTTAGGGCCACTCATGCCAGCGTGGCCTGCACAACAAGAGGATGAAAATGGGAGGATGGAGGCGGCCTGCCCTCAGGCCGTCTCAGCACGCTTGGCAAACCCAGACGGGGTGGGGGCACCCCGCCTCCATCCGCGCTATTTTCTTAGGAGCTGCACATGCCAGCGTGGCTGGCACAACAAGAAGATGGGACGCGCGATCCTTCGCGCGTCGCTTGGCTAACCCGACTTCCGCTATTCGAGGGTTGGAAATCGACTAAGTTGTTTATTCTCAGCAAAGGCATAGCAAAGGTCTTCACTACAAACTGGATTGCCGCTGGGGTATCTCCACCTGTCCATTTTGCTTGATGCGCGGTGGGGGCTGACTGGGCAAGCTCAGGTGCAGGCGGTGCAGCAACAATTGCAAATCTTTGTCTGGCTGCGTGTAGCGGGGCAGGACAATCTCCCGCCCATCCATGGTGGGCAGATGGACATCGATCATCTGGATGGTTTTGAATTTCTCCAGAATCGACCGTGAGGTCAGCCCTGGCGCCAGACTCCGAGCTTTTTGTTTCAACGTCACAAATAAACAGTAGGACAGAAAGGCCAGGAAAATATGAGCTTCAATCCTTCGGTCTTTTTGATGAAAAACCGGCCGGACCGCCAAATCGTTTTTTAAATCTTTAAAAGCCTGTTCAATCTCCGTCAGCTGGATGTAAAAATCCCAAAGCCTTCCGCCCTCGGTTCCACATTGGAAAGCGCGCAGCAGATACTGTCCTTCGCTGCGCCGCGCCTGGCGAAGCTTTTCCCGGTTGAGAACAAAGGTGAATGTGTTCGCAGAGACGGGTTCATTCTTTCCGGGCAGCCGAATCTCTACCAGCCGATAGGCTTGTCCCGCCTCTTGTTTAGCTGCTCCCAACTTGAGCAGTAAAACATCCCGTGTCATTTTTTGCCGTTGCAACTCGCCCAGCCGTTTCCAGAGTTTTTTCAGACGCCGTCGCCGCATCCCCCGTTCTTTGGCCACCCGTCCCCGGCTCCGCGCCAACACATACATCTCTTGCGCTTGCGGAAGTAGTTTGACCTCGACTTGCTCGCGCACCTGCTCCCAATTCCGCTTGAGAAAATCTTTCTCCAGTTGATTGAGTCGTCCGCGCGGCGTCCCCACCAGATAAGACACCGGCGGGTCCGCCTGCCTCATCTGCTCCAATACTTCTTCAGTGGGGATCCCCCGATCCATCAACCAAATCCGTTGTGCTTTTCCATACTGCTGCTCGATCTTTCGCAGAAAACCCGCCAAGGTGGTTTTGTCGCTGGTATTCCCTTCCATTACTTCATAAGCCAGCGGAAATCCCTCTGGCGTGATAACCAACGCAATCACTACCTGCACACAATCCGACCGCTTGTCCCGGCTGTAGCCAAATTTCCGCTTCCCCGCTTCCGGCGGATCACACTCGAAGTAAGTGCTGGTCAAATCGTACAGCAGCACTTCATAGCGGATTTTAAATAGATCCTCCCACTGTTTCCTCAAGTAGAGAAACAACTCTTCTTTGTGGGGCAGGATCTTGTCCAGACATCGATACAGCGTGTCATCCTGCACCAAGTCTTGCTCTTCGTTTAACAAGTCCCCCAAGCCGCTGCTGCGGTACCATTCCCGATGCAGCCGCCACTCACTGCCCGGATCAATCAGCCGATAACTCACCAGAGCTTTTAAAACCTGCAACCAATCCGTCCCCTTGCGGCTCTTCTCCAACCGGCCCTCCCAAAACCCATCCAGCTGCAACTCCTGCCATAGCTGCAAGGCCAGCCAGCAGCCCCCCCATTGTCGGGCTCGTCGCAGTTCCAACTGGTTCAATCGGACTTGGACCGTTTCCACTTCCGTCGAGGGAACGGGTCGCTCGGCGGCAAACAGCACCATCGGCCGCGCCTGTTTCCCGCCCTCTTCCAAAACTTCAATCGTCCGCCACCACGACTCTTTCTGATGATCGTTGATCTCTCCTAAATACAAAACATGTCGTTGAACGACCCGACCTTTTTCAGTCCGGTAATTTTCGACAATGCTCCAGTACCAGTGTTCCTTCCCGTTCTTCTTGCGGTTGGTGGCTCTCAAGAACATGTCCCTATTGTCGCCACCCTAAAATAAATTGCAAGGGGGTAGGTCTTCACTCAGAGCTTTTCAGAAACCCACGACCTCATTCCAAATGCTTTACCCGTTAAAAAAAATCGATTTTGGCGCTTTTCCTGCGCGAATAGCGGAAGTCGGGCTAACCTCGCCAGCCGAGCCAGCGTGCACGGAGTGCCCGCTCCACCTTTGCCCAAATTTGATTTTCTGAGGAGCCACTCATGCCAGCACGGCTGGCTCAACAAGATGATGAAAATATTCATGCTGGGCGGCTAAGAGGTAGGGCCGGTTCGCCGAACCGGCCGCCTATGCTAGCGCAGACGGCGGTTTCGGCGAAACCGCCCTACCTCATAGATTCAATAACATAGAGCGATTTTCTAGGGAGCTCCTCATGCCAGCGAGGCTGTCACAACAAGACGATGAAAACTTATTCCCCCTATGAAGGGGGATTTTCTAGGGAGATGGCACGGTGCCTTGTTGCATGAGCCATAAAAGCAGACAATTTTGAGTCGAGTTTTGGATTGATTCTTAAGTGACTCTCTTTGGGCAAAGAGTTGATCCCGCCATAGGTGAATCTCTCCTGAATTCGCCCTAAAAGCGCCAATGCTTGCGGATTATGGAGCTTATCCAAATAAAATCTCAAAAGCTTCCTGCACCGACTGGGCGGCCAAGATTTCCAAATTTTCCGGATTTGTCTTGGGAAGGCTATTTCGGGGGACAAGGCATTTTTGGAATCCCAGGGAAGCGGTTTCTCTTAAGCGCAGATGAACCTGGCTGATCCCGCGCACTTCTCCGGCTAATCCCACTTCCCCCAATATGACAATTCCAGGGTCCACGGCGCGATTGCGATAGCTGGAAACAATCGCGGCCACGATTGCCAGGTCCGCTGCCGGTTCATCCACATTCAATCCCCCGGCAACATTGACATACACGTCCGTGGTTAGCAGATGAAGTCCCAACCGCTTTTCCAGCATGGCAATCAGCAGGGAAACGCGGTTCGGATCGACACCCGCGGCCATCCGCCGGGCGCTAGGATAGTTGGTTTGGCAAACCAGAGCTTGTATTTCCACCAAAATCGGCCGGGAACCTTCCACACAACAAAAAACCGTGGATCCTGCCGCCCCCAAAGGCCGTTCGGCCAGAAACAATCGGGAAGGGTTCTCGACAGGAAGCAGCCCTTCATTGGTCATTTCAAATACACCCAACTCATTGGCCGCGCCAAAGCGGTTCTTCACTGTCCGTACGATGCGATGGCTCTGATAGCGTTCCCCTTCAAAGTAGAGGACCGTATCCACCACGTGCTCCAAAACCTTCGGCCCGGCCAGCGCTCCCTCCTTGGTAATGTGGCCTATCAAAAAGGTGGGAATCCCCCGCTGCTTGCTGAGGAAAAGGAACTGAGTTGCCGCCTCGCGAACTTGGCTGACCGAGCCTGGAGCGGAGGAAAGCTTTTCGGAAAAGACTGTCTGGATGGAATCGAGAATGATAACTTGAGGCGCAAGATTGTCCACCTGTTCGAGGATTTTCTCCAGGCAGGTCTCCGTCAACAAAAAAAGATGTTGAGGATGAATTCCTAATCGTTCGCCCCGCATCCGGATCTGGCGTTCCGATTCTTCGCCTGACACATAAAGAACTTTGCGGGCGGGACCCTGCAGTTGATTGGCAGCTTGAAGCAGGAGGGTCGATTTGCCGATTCCGGGGTCCCCGCCGATGAGCACCAAAGAACCTGGCACTACTCCGCCACCCAAGACACGATCCAGCTCGGCTATTCCCGAAGAAAAGCGCGCTTCCAGCTGGGTTTCGATCTCGTCAAAGGCCACCGGAGTGGAACCCGCGGTGGTCCTGAGTCCCCGGGAGGTTCCTTCCGGATCGGGTGTCAGCATTTCCTCGACCATCGAATTCCATTCCCCGCAATCCGGACATTTCCCCAACCATTTGGCGGAAATATATCCGCACCCCTGACAGACGTAAGAAGTTTTAGCCTTGCTCATCCTACCCCTTATTCCTAACCCAGCATCCTCGATCCTTCATCCTTCATCGCCCATCCTTCATCGCTCATCCTTCATCGCTCATCCTTCATCCTTCATCCCTCATCCTTCATCCTTCATCCCTCATCCTTCATCCTTCATCCCTCATCCCTCATCCCTCATCCCTCATCCCTCATCCTTCATCCTTCATCCCTCATCCCTCATCCCTCATCCTTCATCCTTCATCCTTCATCCTTCATAATCCTTGGCACGCGAGAACCAATGCGGCACAACACTTCGTAAGGAATGCTGCCCACCAAACGGGCCATCTCCGTGGCGGGGATTTCATCATTTTCTTGCTTTCCGATGAACACGACTTCATCCCCGATTTGTACCCCAGGTATCCCAGTCACATCAATGGCAGTCAGATCCATGCTGATGCGGCCGGCGATTGGAGCGCGCTGCCCGCGCACTAGCACGGAACCTTGATTGGACAAAAGCCGGTTCAACCCATCCGCGTATCCAATGGGCAGAGTGGCAACCAGGCTCTGGCGGTTCACTTGGCAGGTTCTGCCATAGCCAATGGTTGTCCCCTTTTCAATCTTATTCAGGTGCATTACTTTGGATTTCAGAGACAGAACCGGCTTTAATTCCAACGGGTAGGGGGAATCCAGCGGATTCACGCCATAGAGCATCAATCCAGGCCGTACTGCATTCCGCCAGGCTTCCGGATAATTCACAATTCCGGCGCTGTTGACGATATGAGCCCATGGGACGAGTGTGCCGCATTGGCTAAGCCAGTCGAAGAGCTGTCGTGCGCGCTGAATCTGCTCAAACGCCCAGGGATCATGAGCCTTTTCGGCGCTGGTCAAGTGAGTCAATACACCTTCACAAGTGACATATTTTTCTTCCTGGAATTGAGCAAAGAAATCCTTTGCCTTCTCCCAGCCCACTCCCAGCCGGATCATTCCCGTATCAATCTTTACCTGGAACCGGGCCTGACGCCGCAGACGGCTTGCCGCCCTGCTCAACCGCCGCACCTCCGCCAAATTGAAAACCACCGGAACGAGATTATGGTGGAGGACCAAATCCTCCTGTCCCGCCCAGTAACCATTGAGAAGCAATATGGGTTTTATTATCCCTGCTTCCCGCAGTTCCAAGGCTTCTTCCAAAAAGGCCACCGCCAAATAGTCAACGCCGCATTCTTCCAAACAGTGGGCAACGGCGGGAGCGCCATGTCCGTAAGCATTGGCTTTGATCACCGCAATGATGCGAACCGCGGGCGGCAAGAATTTGCGCAAGGCTTGGTAGTTATGTCGTAAATTCCGAAGATTAACCTCAGCCCAGGTAGGGCGCGGCGGGGGGGAGTAATTGGTCATGGTAGCAGGATTCCTGATGCGGCAAGCTCTTCGATCTGACGCATCTCATTTCTTTGGGCATCTCAAGAATGAACCACAATAAAAGCACAGAACACAAACTCTTCATTCCCACGAATCAGGCTGATCCATCCCCCTTCCACAGGTTCTCAAACCGGGTATATTCGCGGAGGAATGCCATTTGGACGGAACCGATCGGGCCATTGCGCTGTTTTCCAATAATTACTTCGGCCAAACCGGCATTTTCTTCCGTCCTGTGGTAGACTTCATCCCGATAAATGAACAGTACCACATCGGCATCTTGCTCAATGGATCCAGACTCGCGCAGATCGGATAACTGGGGCTTGTGTCCAAACTCGCCAGTTCGCGTTTCCGGCGCACGGCTCAGCTGGGAGAGGGCGACGATCGGGACATTCATCTCCTTGGCCAATCCTTTCAGCCCTCGGGAAATGCTGGAAATTTCCTGCTGCCGGTTCTCGAATCGACCCCTGCCACCCGACATCAATTGCAGGTAGTCCACCACCAGCAAATCTAGTCCTGAATTGGCTTTTAGCCGCCGCACCTTGGCGCGTATCTCCATCAAGCTGAGTCCGGGAGTGTCGTCGATGAAAATTTTTGCCTTGTGGAGAGATTCCAATGTCCTGGCAATGTGCCTCCAGTCTTCGTGCCCAATATAGCCGGTGCGCAGTTTGTGTGCGTCGATCCTGGCTTCGGAACAAAGCACACGCATAAACAGCTGGTCGGCCGACATTTCCAGGCTAAAAACGCCCACGCATTTTTGGGCTTGAATGGCGGCATTCGTGGCAATATTCAGGGCAAGAGCGGTTTTTCCCATGGAAGGCCGTGCCGCCAAAATGATCAAATCCGAAGGTTGCAGACCAGAAGTCAATTCATCCAGAACCTTGAAGCCGGTGGGAATGCCGGTAATCATCTGCTTTCGCTTGGAGGCATCCTCGATTTTTTTCAGCCCCAATTTGGCAATGTCGTTAAAAGGGACAAATCCGGTTCGGATATTGGATTCAGCCAAATCGAAGATGGATTTTTCGGCCGAATCGAGAATTGAATCCACATCCTGCTGCTGCTCATAACATTCCGTGATGATGTTGGTCGAACTTTTGATCAGCTGGCGAAGAGTGGACTTTTCCCGGATGATTTGCGCGTAATTGGCCAGGTTGGACAACCGAGGCACGCCATCGACAAGGGATGAAATAAAGGAGGCGCCACCAATGTTTTCCAGCTGGCCCGCCTGGTTGAGCATTTCCGACAACGTCACCAGATCGATGCCTTTCGACTTTTCAGACAAGGCCAGCATCTGATCAAAAAGAAGGCGGTGATTAGTCAGGTAAAAATCGTCGGGCCGGACAATTTCAACGGCTTGATCGATGAGAGAGTTATCCAGGATGATGGCGCCCAGCACGCAACGCTCGGCATCTAGATTGTGGGGGAGACCTTTTTCGAGGGATATGTCCGCAGCCATGGCATTATCAATTTAAACACAGAAAAAAGATAACTTCCCGCCGGCCCGGAAGGCGGGGAAAAGACACCTCTTCCTGGCCGGGGGCATGATCGGTACAGCCGCGGGGGACGGCAGCCTGCTACTCTTCCTTCAGAATATCGACATTGACCGTGGCGGTCACTTCGCGATGAATCTTAATCCCCACGGAATGCTGGCCTAGAGATTTCAAGGCCTCGCCCAGTTCGATCTTGCGACGGTCAATCGTGAATCCATGAGCTTGAAGCGCCTCGGCGATATCCATGGTCGTGACGGAGCCGTACAGCACGTCGTTTTCTCCCACCTTGCGGGAAAGCTGGATTTTAACCTGGCCCAACTGTTGAGCCAATCCTTCCGCTTCGGTTTTTTCCTTGGCTTCCCGGCGCACGGCCGCGGCTTTCTCCTGCTCGATTTGCTTCATGTTGGCTGGAGTGGCAATCAGGGCCAATTTGCGCGGGAGCAGAAAATTGCGAGCATAACCTTCACTCACCTTCACCACTTCCCCGCGATTCCCCAGCGTTTCAACTTTTTCTCTCAATATGACTTCCATAAAAACCAAGCTTCCTTCCCTTTACAAAATTCGAGGTTCCCCTCGCCTGATGCTCTGCCGGAACAGAGCGAGCATTTTCCCGCCCTTGCGGCTCGAAAGATTTAGTCGGACGTGTAGGGCAAGAGTGCGATGTTCCGGGCAATCTTGATAATCTCGGAGAGTTTCCTCTGGTGTGGGGCACAGACTCCGGAAATCCGGCGGGGGATGATCTTGCCCCGCTCGGGGACAAATTGATTGAGCAGCTTCACATCCTTGTAGTCGATGAAGTCGATCTTTTCGACGCAAAACTTGCAGACTTTCCGGCGCCGGGCAAACTGTTTTCTGGGACCGGACGAAGATCCGGCCGGTTTTCGCATCATGGGCATAAATTCATTCTCCTTACAATTTTAATCAAAGGGCGGAAGTGGCCGCCTCGGGCTGAATTCCAGGCGCTTTACGCTGCGCCTTCTTGAGCCGGCGGGCCTTGGATTTCTCGAAAGATTTCAATTTTTCATCCATCCGCACCGAAATGTGACGAAGAACCGTGTCGATCACTTTCAAGCGCCGTTCCAGTTCCTTGACAAGCGAACCTTTGGCTTTCAGCTTGAGCAGCACATAATAGCCCTCGCCGAATTTCCCTATGCGGTAAGCCAAATTCCGTTTGCCCATCTTTTCAATTTCGGAAAGTTCCCCCTGGTCAGCTTTAATTACGCCTTCCAGCTGAGACACCACCTTATCGACTTCTTCCTCGGTAACGGTGGGAACCATAATGTACATCAATTCATAACTTCTCATCACGGATTGCTCCTCTTCCATTCGTTGGGGGGGGCAGAACCCCCGCCACTAATCTAAAACTGAGCCGCCTCTTCACGGGCCAATCCGGCCCGATTAGCGGTTAAACTCGCTCATGGCGGCATCGACGCCGCGCGACAATATCATTTTGAGGGCTTCGATTCCTGACTGAACCATGCACTCCGCCCTTTCGCGATATTCCGGAAGGATCGGCGATAGCACATATTCCGCCGCATCCACATAGGGTTCATCCGGAGCAATTCCTAGCCGGACTCGCGTAAACTGCTCGGTCTGCAAATTATCGATGATCGATTCCAACCCTTTGTGGCCACCGGAGCTTCCCCTCGCACGAATTCGTATCCGGCCCAGAGGCAAAGCTAAATCATCGCAAAGAACAATCAGATCGCCGGGCTGAAGACCATGGCATTGGAGTAGCTCGGAAATGGCCCGCCCGCTCAAATTCATGAAGGTTTGAGGCTTCACGAGCAACAGGGGAACCCGTTCCACAACTCCTTTACCCAGCAACGCTTCTTTTTCGGGCCCTTCCCAGCGAATCTGAGTTTCCCGGGCCAGCTGATCCACAATCCAAAATCCAAGATTATGCGGAGTCTGCTGATACCGGCGGCCGGGATTGCCCAGTCCAGCCACCAGCTTGGCAGGCTCCAAACGGCCTGATTCGACCGGCGGCTTGCTCCTGACTCTCCAGTCCGGAATCCATTTCCAACGCCACAAAACTCATCTCTCCCGGCAACCGGCCATTCCTCTTCTTCAAACCATAGGAACGGATTGGAAAACCCCAAAAACTCACTTCTTCTTTTCCTTCTCCTTCTCCTTCTCTTCTCCCTTGGCTTCGGCCCCTTCCTCTTCCGCCTTGCCCTTCTTGATTACTTCGGGCTCGGCAGTCGCAACCGGTGCTTCCTCGGCTGGAGTGGCAACCTTTTCCGCTCTGGGCATAATCACGTGAGCCACCAACAAATCCGCGTCCGAGAGGACCTTGACTTTATCCCCGAAGGGCAGATCCGATACTCGGAGATTCTGTCCCAAAGCCATATTTGAGATGTCAACGGTGACGTGTTCCGGAATGTCCGCCGGCAAACATTCGACTTCCACCTCACGCACCACGAATTCGAAAATTCCACCTTCTTCTTTTACGCCCTTGGCTTCTCCCGTGGTCAAAATCGGAACCTTGACCTGCAGCACTTTGTCCATGGCAATTCGAACGATGTCCGCATGCAAGAGGCTTCCCTTGATAGGATCAAATTGCCAGTCCTTCAACATGGCGCTGACGGGAGTCTGTCCAGACATTTCCAGGGAAAAAATGGTGTTATGGCCGGAGGCGGAATGCAAAATGGCCATGAGATCTTTGGGGCTGACGATTACGGGAAGCGCATCGGCTTTGTTTCCGTAAAGGATGGCTGGGATTTTTCCGGCTTGACGCAAACGCCGGGAGCTGTTCTTTCCAAACTGCTGGCGGGTTTCCGCCGCCACATTAAACTGGGGCATGGCTTTCTCCTTACTTTCGGTTCGCCGTTGTTCTTCTGCCGTGGGCAGTGAACGAACCTATCATCAGGGTCGTCCGTTTTTAAATGAACAGAGAACTCACTGATGTTTCTTCATGAATCGATTTAATGGCTTTCCCTAACAGATCAGCCACACTCAACATCCGAATCTTCGGACAATTGACTGCGTCGGAGGAAAGCGGAATAGAGTCAGTAACAACCACTTCCGTTAAACAGGACTTCTGAATTCTTTGCACCGCCGGCCCCGACAAAACCGGATGGGAACAGCAGGCATAAACGGCTTTGGCGCCTTTGGACATCAACGCTTCGGCGGATTTAACCAGAGTTCCCGCCGTATCGATTAAATCATCCACGATCAAGGCCGTCCGTTCTTCCACTTCGCCGACAATATTGACCACTTCCGCCACGTTGGGTTGCACACGCCGTTTGTCAATGATAGCCATGTTGGTCTTGAGCCGTTTGGCGTAAGCCCTGGCCCGCTCGGTCCCTCCGGCATCTGGCGATACCACCAGCAAGTCCGGCAGATCCAATTTCTGAAAGTAATCCACCAACACGGGGGAGGCAAAAAGATGATCGACCGGGATATTGAAAAATCCTTGAATCTGCGGCACATGCAAATCCATCGTCAAAATTCGGTCGCATCCAGCCGTGGTTAGCACATCCGCCACCAACTTGGCGGAAATGGGCACTCGGGGTTTGTCCTTGCGATCCTGCCGGGCATAGCCAAAATAGGGAAGCACGGCGGTAATGCGCCGAGCGGAAGCCCGTTTGAAGGCATCAACCATGATGAGAAGTTCCACCAAGGTGGTATCCACCGGACTGCAAGTGGGCTGGATAATAAAGACATCTTCGCCCCGGACATTCTCCAGGATTTGAAAATAGACTTCCCCATCGCTGAATCGGGACACAGAAGAACTGCCAAGTGGAAGCCCCAGGGAGCGGCAAATCGACTCGGCCAAGGGGCGATTGGCCGTGCCGGAAAATATTTTCATCTCGTCGGACAAGAGAATTACTCCTCCGGTTATTCCCGGGAATTAAGATTTTCACACGGCCATCCAGCCGAAAAACAAAAGACAAGGCAATACCCTTCCCTGTCGAGGCCGCGGAATCAAAAAGGAAGTGGCTGGGGCGGGAGGATTCGAACCTCCGAATGCAGGTTCCAAAGACCTGTGTCTTACCGCTTGACGACGCCCCAAAGCTATCGCAGGGATTCCACCCAACCCGCCTGGCACTCCGCGCGGGTTAGGGTTCGGGTAGGAATCGGGCGGGCTGTCTTCCATTGTAGCGCGTTTTGTGCCCGGTCTCGATCCTTTTGCGAGGCAAAAGATCCGAATATGACCGACCCGCTGCCAGTCATCGCAGCTGTCTCCGCGCCCGAGCTCTGAAGCATTGTCTTAAGTCGGCGCAGAGCAGGATAATCCTCGAAAACCGCCTGCTCAAAATCATTTCTGATCTGCTTCCCCAGACTCATATAGTCCAAGCAATCAGAACAGAAAACTGGAATCTTACTGTCCTTGAGAAACTTTGTCAACGTCAAACTCAAGCGCCCATAGGCCTGAGGCGTAGAGACCGGAAATTCTGGAATGGCCAGCAACAGATGCCGCTTCGGCTGATCCGGCAGGGGATAAACCTCCGAGCCCCGGCCAATTCCCAAAGCGAGTCCTCCCACAAAGAAGAAGCAGACATCGGAACCCAGTCTTCCCCCAAGATCGAACAGATCGGCGTTGGAAAGCCGCAAATTCAGCAACCGGTCCACCCCCCTCAAAGTGCTGGCGGCGTTGCTGCTCCCTCCACCTAAACCGGCGCCCAGCGGAATTCTTTTTTCCAATCGAACATGCATTCGAGGCTTGATGCCACAAAAGTCACAAACTGCCCGAATGGCTTTCACCACCAGGTTGTCTTCCGGATCGATGGCAGGACAGTCCGATTGAAATGAGATTCCTTCCCGGCGAGTCCTTTCAATGACGATCCGGTCATGAAAGTCGATCGACTGGAAGAGCGTCCGCAATTCATGATATCCATCCTCGCGTTTGCCCAGAACATGAAGACCCCAATTAATTTTGGCATAGCTGCGCAACACGATGGCTCGAGCAGTGGGCATAGTCCCTCTCTAAATTGGACAATTGTTCGCGAAACCTTGTGGGCCAAGCGTTTTCAATTGCACCACAAGCGTCCTTCCCCTTTTTTACAAATAATCAAGGGGGAAATATTCACACTACAACAGCCCGCTTTCAAATTCAACCTGTTGATTTCAAAAAACCAATGCTAGAATTTTCTGCTGAAGTTAAATTGGGTCCATAAAGAGTTAAATTAATTCGTGCGACTGCTCAGGCCCAGGCACTTTCTCTTTAGGATTGAAAAAAATTCAATGGCTTGGTCTTGTAGTGCCACGCTGATCACTCGCTAACGCTTCGTGCTTTTTCGACTTCCCGGATTGCTTGGCTTAATCATGCCAAACGCGGAGTGTCAACGAGCGATCAACTCAGCTTGACTTGCCTTGATCCGCGATTCACAAGCCGCTACGCTCAAGGCTCTCTTTGGCTTTGTGCCTCTTGATTGGATCCCGGGGCAGCGGAGAGTTGAGTAGTCGCCAATGGTTGGAATTCGCGCGATCCTTGTGCGAGACACAATTTCACCCACCCCTGAAAAGATCATTCGACAAATCGTCGGTTTTTGTAGAATTCATGACGTTAAAGGTACTTCCGAGGCGGCCGCACCCGATTTTGTAACAATTCTACAAATGGTTCCCAAATTGCCGATTATTTCGGCTCAGTGAAAAGGAGAAAAAATGAAGAGGATTTTGTTGGTCGTAAGTTGGATGATTTTGTCGGTTCTGGCATGTCAAGCGCAAGAGGGAATTCAGCCATTCCTGGGCAAATGGAATATGGCGGGGGATGGCAAGTTTAGCGATCACATCTATTGGCTAGAAGTTAAAAGTTCCGGGGACAAGCCGGAAATTCTTTTCCTCGATCGAGGAGGCAGTCCCTTTAAGCCCGACAATGCCGCGGTTCAAAAAGGGGTGCTGAGTTTCACGGTCAAGGGGAAACAACCTCAACCTTTCAATGCACGCATTAGTGGAGACAAATTAATAGGAACCTACAAAACCGAAAAAGAAACCGTTCCATTTACCGGCGTCCGGCCGCCCAAGTGGAAAGAATTCGACGCGAATGCCAAACACAATTATGGTCCCTCTCTGGAGCTTTTTGATGGAAAAACATTAAAGAATTGGGCATTTCAATATAAGAAGGAGCCCACCGGCTGGAAGGTGGCCGATGGGATTCTGCAGAACCAACCCAGCGCGGATAATCTGGTCTCGATTCCCAAGTTTTTCAACTTCAAGATACAAATTGAGTATAAGCTGGAACCGAAGAGCAATAGCGGTATCTATCTGCGGGGCCGTTACGAGCTGCAAGTCCTGGATGATTTTGGCAAACCGGCTGACGTCCATGGCCACATGGCCATCTATAGCAGAACCCCACCTTTGGTTAACGCCAGCAAACCCGCCGGAGAATGGCAATTAATGGAGGCTGTCGTTGTGGGCAACCGGGTTACGGTTCATCTAAACGGAAAGAAAGTGCATGACAATCAGGTGATCGAAGGAATCACCGGCGGATGCTTGGATGGAAATGAGATGGAACCGGGCCCCCTGATGATTCAAGGGGATCATGGGCGGATCTGGCTTCGGAAGGTGACAATCACTCCAATTCTATAAATTGTTCATTCCCACCTCTTGACACCAATGGGGGACCGGCTCTCGAGGTCCCCCATTCATGCACCCATCTTGTGAATGATTTTATTTGGTCTTTTGCGCTGAGGCAATTTTGATCTTCAGCTCATCCCGCTTCTTCTCGACTTTGATTCTTTCTTCCTCATCCTGGTTGTGGAATATGGACTGTTCATAAGCCGATAGGGCTTTTTCCAGCTGGCCTCTTTTTTCATAGAGATCGCCCAAATGCTCGTGCACCGTGGGATCTTTGCGAACCCGGTCCAAGGCCTTTTTCAAATTTATTTCCGCCTGATCCAATTGGTTCAGCCGGAAATAGGCCCAACCCAAACTGTCAAGATAGGCGCCATTGTTGGGATCGAGGCTGACAGCCTTTTTCAGGTAATCCAGCGCCTCATCAAGATGCACATTTTGATCGGCCCACATGTATCCCAAATAGTTGAGGCTGGCCGCGCTTTTGGGATTCAACTCCAAAACCTTCTTGAATGTTTTTTCCGCTTTATCCCATTCTTTCATGCGTTCATGGGTGGCGCCCAAAATGAAATAATACTGTTCTTTATTTTTATAATATTTTTCCGCACCCAGTAACAACTGCTCAGCCTCTTTGAATTTCTTGTCCTTCTGATATACATTGACCATGGAGGAATAAATTCGGGAATCCTCTTCCGACTGCGTCAGCAGTTTTTGCAGCGCTTGAATAGCTTCATTCCCCTTGCCTGTCTCCGCGAGCAGCTCCGCCCGCAGGATTTTAAAATCTCTTTCCCCTGGATTAGCCTTGATTCTGGAGTCACACTGTTCCAAGGCTTTATCCAATTGGCGCGCCATTCGGTAAGTATCGATGATGTTCATATCGGCCCGAACATCTCCTTCAGGACTCAGCGCCTTGATCTGCGTGAAGAAATCAACTGCCTGGGCATATTTCTCCAATTGTTGAGCAATGATTCCGGCATGATAGAGAAAAACCGTACGGTTCTGTTTTTCAGGAGCCGAATAATTTCCACCCTGCTTTTCCGTCAATTTGAGGATTTGCTTAAACCCCTCTTCCGCTTTTTCATATTTGCCGATTTCCTCGTAAAGCGAGGCAATATGGAAAGCGACTTCGTAATTCCCCAACAATATGGCATTGGCTTTGTTAAGGTACTCCAGGGCTTTATCCGAATCGCCGCGGTGCCTCGCGATCTGCCCGAGGCGAAGATAGGCCACTCCGTCATCCGGATCCGCCGCGATCACCCGCAAATATTCTTTCTCAGCTTCTTCTTCCTGATCGTCATCCAACAAAGCCTGGGCAAGGCCTTTCCGCAAGTTTAATGTGTCTTCATCCACGGCAATGGCCTGCTTGTAATATTCAATGGCGCTCTTGAAATCTTTGGCCTGCTCAAAAATAAAAGCTAATTGAGCCAGAATGGCGGGTGAATTGGGATTATTTTCCAAAGCCTTTTTTAAAGCGGCCACGGCTTCCGGATATTTGTTCTGTTCGGAATAAATTTGCGAAAGGTATGTCAATCCCGGTTCCGAGGAGGGCACTTGCTCCAGATATTTCTTTAAGGTTGCAATGGCTTTTTCAGTCTGACCATCCTCTCGGTAAAGTCCACTCAAACTCAAAAGCGACTCCCCGTCCGCTGGATCCAACTGGATCACAGTCTCATATTCCAAAATCGCCTTTTTCAAATACTCCCCCGCGGTGGTGCTATGGTTGGGATCCTCATTTTTGAGGATGCTAAAATAAATGCTGCTTAAAAGACGGTGGGCTTCAATGTTCTTGGGATCCAATTGGATGGCTGTTTCCGTCTCCTGCACGGCGGCGCGCAAATTGCGCCGGCGCAAATGGAAATTTGCAATCTCCAATCGCAGGCCGGAAGATTGTGCATCCAATTGCAGGGCCTTTTTAAATTCATCCTGAGCTTTTAGCGAGTCGCCGCTTTCTTCCAACATTCGTCCCAAGCTGAAATGATAATAGGCTTCAGTCTTGTTCCCGGATCGCGATTTATCTTCGGCATCCTTGTCCGCTTGATTGGATTGATTTTTGGAATTTTTCTTGACGCCCGCAAAGAGGGCCCTCGAATATCCAGACAGGCCAATCGTCATTGCGCCAGCAATGAATAGGGCTGAAATTTTTGATGTGAATAAACTTCTTGCTATTTTCATCCAGAAAATCCTTCTAAGGCAAAAAATTAACATTTTATTATCCCACGGCCATTCCGCGGCGGTCAAGGAAATGACTTGGAATAAACATATTTATTGGCGAGAGATTAGCCAAGAAAATGTCCAGTGGAGCGTTCGAGCGGCTCGGCCTTTGTTGGAACAGGGTCTGCCTTCACAAATACTGAGCCGCTTTTGGAACTGAAATGGCGGAATTCGATTCAGCGTCAAATGCCGCAGGTTTTGTATCATGTTTTGAATTGCTTTATTCTGGGATCCTCATGTTGGTCCGGGCCAATGGCGCACTAGTGCTTAAAATGTCTCAACCCCGTCACTACCATTGCCATGCCATGTTCATCGGCAGCCTGAACCACTTCCGCGTCGCGCACCGATCCGCCGGGTTGTATCACTGCCGTTATTCCAGCCGCTGCGGCTACATCAATGCCATCGCGAAACGGAAAGAATGCGTCCGATGCCATCACACACCCTTGGATGGGTAAAAGCGCTTTGGAGATGCCAATCTTAGCTGAATCCACACGGCTCATCTGTCCGGCGCCCACTCCCACAGTCTGAAATCGGTTGGCATACACAATGGCGTTGGATTTCACGTGCTTTACCACTCTCCAACTGAAACGCAATGCCGCCATTTCGTCTTCGGAGGGGATTCGCTGACTGACAACCTTCCAGTTCGCCTCATCCGCGGCCAACCGGTCGGCATCTTGAATGAGCACCCCCCCTTCCACTCTTTTATAATCCCACGGATGAAGATTCCTCCGGGATTCTCCCGTTTTGAGCAGGCGCAGATTTTTCTTTGGAGAGAGCAGCTTCAGCGCTTCCTGGCCATAGTCCGGTGCGATGATGGCTTCCACAAAGGTGGTGGCAATTTCCCGGGCCGTCTCATCATCCAGCGGCTTGTTAAAACCTAACACCGATCCGTAGGCGGAGACTGGATCACATTCCCGAGCCTTCCTATATGCTTCCACTTGCGAAGTGGCGGAGAGAGCCACTCCACACGGATTCGTATGCTTGATGATCACCGCGCAGGGAACTTCAAAATCAATGGCTAGATTATAGGCCGCGTTGAGGTCGATCAAATTGTTAAAGGAGAGCTCTTTCCCCTGCAACTGAACAGCATCGGGCAATACGGCATCAAAGGCGGAGGCTTCGCGATAGAAGGCAGCTTTTTGATGAGGATTTTCCCCGTAGCGCAGATCACTGATCTTATCCAGCGCCAAAAAAAGCTTGGGAGGGAAACCTTCACGTACTAATTCAAAATGATTATCCTTGGCCTGAACTTGCGCGAGACAGGCCGAAATCGCGGAGTCGTACTTGGCCGTCAATTCAAACGCTTTCCGAGCCAGCCGGAAACGGGTCGACATCGAAAGCCCCACTCCGTTTGTCATTTCACTCAAGATCTCTTCATAATCCGCCGGAGAAACCACAATCGCCACATCCTGAAAATTCTTGGCGGCTGAACGCACCATCGATGGCCCGCCGATGTCGATGTTTTCGATGATTTCTTCAAAGAGGACTCCTGCCTTGGAAGCGGTGGCTTCGAATGGATAGAGGTTCACCACCACCATGTCGATGGGCTCAATCCCATTTTCCGCCATTTGACGCCGATGGTCCGGATTATTGCGAATTCCCAGAAGTCCTCCGTGCACTTTGGGGTGAAGAGTCTTAACCCTGCCATTCATGATTTCGGGAAAGCCCGTGAACGAAGAAATTTCCTGGACCGGCACACCAGCCTCCTGAATGGTGCGGGCAGTCCCTCCAGTGGAAATGATTTCCACCTTCATTTGATGCAACCCTCTTACAAGACCCACCAGGCCTGTTTTGTCTGAAACACTGATGAGAGCACGTTTAATTGAATTCAATTTCTTATCTCCTTTGGAGAGGCAGTTGGTCAGCTTCCCCCAACTGGCTGGCGAGCAGCGCCATCAAGCAGGGATTATTAAACGATTCGACCTTCCCATCTTATCAAAACTGAGGAAAATTCGGAGAATTTCTCCGAAAGCAATTTCAAGCGAGCAGCTTTAATTTCATCGGAAGAAAAGTGGAAGGAAAAGGAAAAAAGCGACCATGCAGCATCCCTCGCGTGTAGCCATGCTGAGAGCATTTTACGGTAACCGTTCAGGGGGGGGGAACTGAACCCGAAGGGTTACATTTTACGAGGCGTGGAACCTGGCAACCTAGCCAAAAGCCCGCGGCTTTCGCCGCTAGCGGACTTCCCGCAGTGACCAGTTACATGAGGATTTGAGCAATGACAAAAAATTAAAAAACAAACCGATTTATGAAATCGGCCAAGATGGTCAATTCCGCGGGGAGGCCGGCTGTTCTTCCCCTCGTGAATGGTAAGACTCCAGCAGCCGTGAACCTTCCAGGTCTCCATTGGCTTCGATCCACGTCCAGAGCCAAAGCCGGGCGATATCGATCACGGCATGCGAATAAACTAATTGTGCCACTCCATAAAAAGGAGACCGCTCGTTCAGCTCCTCCGGGGAATAATGGTCGAAGGGTCGAGAATAGGCAGATTGCAGCCGTGCCGAGTAAAGTGCCCGCCGTTGCCCGATATCAGCCAGCATTTTCTGGAGCACCCGTGTGCCTGCTTCCTGGGCCGGAGTGTCGTAGACTACCAATTCAAAAGCGTCCCCTTGACGCCCCATGTAATTCAGGAAAAATTCCAGATCATTCGCGGTAAATTTTTTTCCCTCCGGCAACGATATTCTCAAAGTCAGCTGCGCCACTTCACCGAAGTCTTTGGACAGCTGGAAAAAATTAGCCCGCCCCTGAAGCATCTTCACCAGACCTTCCAATTTGCCGATGAGCCGCTCTTCATCCCGTGTGCGATCCGCGTCTTTATCCCAAACTGACAAGGAAACCCGGTTCATCCCTTCCGCAATATATTGCTCCCGCTGCCGCATCAGACGCTGCAATGAATCCGGCATCAGGTAACAGGCCCGATAGACAATTTGGGCTGGAGCAGCGGCGGTCGTATGAGACTGGCTCTGAAGGGAGGTTGAAAACATACTAAGCAACAATAACAATGTGAGCAGACGGGACAATGGGAGAAGATGGACTGTATGCGGTTTCATTCCTGGTGGGGGATTATCGGCGAAAATTGGGCGTTGCGAAACATACAATAAACTCATGCAAACAAGGCTCCATTCAGCTGACCCCTTTGGCGGTGAATTTCACTTTGCCGGATTCTACGCTGATGGTATAGCATACCGATTGGCATTTGAATTGATCTTTTAATTTCAAGGTTTTTTCAGCCAGGAATTTTCGGAAGGAATCAAATTGAACCGTATCAGGCTTTTCCCCGCATTCCCGCTTGGCTTCGACAAAACTCTTGAAGAGATTCTGCAATTTTTCCTGTTCGCTTTCAGGATTGCTGCAAATCAGTTGACAAATCAGCCGAGTGTCCGCTGATTCTGGTATAGGAGAAGGTTCTGTCTCCGCCGTGGCTTCAGCCACCACGTAGGGTCCGTAAATCGGACGCCCTTCTTCCTTGTTTCTTACATTTTTTTGCCAGAGTTCTTTATATGAATGGTATTTGGCCGTCAGTGAGTTATAGCGGAACCTCTGGGCGAAAGTCAGGTTACTAGAGTCGCAGTACCGTTTGATGAGAGTTTCGACACGCCATTGCAAATCATTGGGAAGCCGGGGCAATCCACCATTGAAAAAACGGTCATATTCAATCTTCAACCGCCGGATGCCATCTTCCAGATTATTGAGTTCTTCTTCAATGGTCATTCAGAAATCCCGTCCCGCTACAAATCATAACCGGAGTTTTTTAATTTCCCAAACGCCACCTGCCAACGGACTTCATTTTCTTCGTTAAGGATGGAGCGATGGCGCAAAGCGGGAGAAACATGGTGCCGTCTTTTTATTTTTATTCGCAATGCCCATTCGCCTTCACCAGCAGGTGGGCGCGGATCCGCAACCTCTGACGAATGGAAATGTGGAGATACTATATTTGCCCTCTCCCCGGGTCAACCAAAAAGTTGACGTTGACCTGCATCTGTGGTGGAATCCTGTCAGGCAAAGCGTTTTGGGCAGATTCCGCTAGATCGCACGGGTCAAACCGAAATCCCGGCGCGAATGGCTGCCTCATGTCAGTTTTCAGGAGGATCCCATGCCCCAATCCCAACTCCCTCTATTGAGGCAAATCCCTTCCATGGACCGGCTCCTGAATTCCCCCGAGATTGAGCCGCTTGTCACGAGCAGCAGCCGCGTTTTCGTTACGGGAATTATCCGCGGTGTTCTCCATTCCTATCGGCAGGAAATTAAATCAAATTCAGTTCAATTTTCCGGGAAACAGGATTTGATCCGTGATTTATATTTCAGGATCCAGAGGGATTTTCAGCATAAGACTCTTCCCTCCTTGCGGCGCATGATCAATGCAACCGGGGTTATCCTCCACACCAACCTTGGCAGGGCTCCTCTCAGCGCTGAGGCCGTGCGCCGGATGAAGGAGGTCAGCCTGGGATATTCCAATCTGGAGTTCGACCTCGAGGAGGGGCGACGCGGAAAACGTGACCTTCATGTCGAACCTCTTTTGCGGCAGATCTTGAAATGCGAAAGATCTCTCGTTGTTAATAATAATGCGGCAGCTGTTTTCCTGACTCTCAACTCTCTTGCACCGGGTCAAGAGGTATTGATTTCCCGCGGAGAGTTGGTGGAAATCGGCGATTCATTTCGAATTCCTGACATTCTAAACAAAAGCGGAGCCTTGCTGCGTGAAGTCGGCACTACGAATTGCACTCACCTGGCAGATTACACGCAAGCAATCACCAGCCAGACCCGGATGATTCTGCGCGTCCATCCGAGCAATTTTCGGATCCAGGGATTCTCGGCTAAGCCTGCATTGCCAGACCTGGCCGATCTGGCCCGAAAACATCAAGTGCTCCTGATTGAAGATTTGGGAAGCGGTTGCCTGACCGACATGGAATCTCTGGGAATTCGGGACGAACCTCCCGCCCAATCGAGTCTTTCGGCCGGGGCTGATTTGATCTGTTTCAGCGGAGACAAACTGATGGGAGGTCCGCAGGCTGGCATCATCGCCGGCAGGCAGGATTTGGTCGAACAGATCCGCCGCAATCCTCTTTTTCGCGCCTTCCGCCTCGACCGGTTCAGGCTCGCCGCTCTGGAAGCCACTCTGAAAGCCTACACTACCTGCCGAGAAAAAGAGGAAATTCCCATTTTGCGGATGCTGGCCTGGACTCCATCCCAAATCGAAAACCGGGCCCAAATCCTGATGTCACTGGCGGATCCGGAGCAGCACTTCTTTGAATTCGACATTGTTGACGGTGAATCCATGCTGGGCGGTGGTTCGACTCCTGAACAAGGCATCCCTACCAGGCTTCTGGCTCTTCGCTCTTCAGCCCTCTCCGCCAACGATATCGAAAGAAGATTGCGGCAGGCTGCTCTGCCGGTCATCGGCCGAATTGAAAACGATCAGGTTCTGCTCGATCTCAGGACCGTCTCCCCCGATGAGGAACAGTCCTTAGCCGAAGTGTTGGCGTTGATTCGTAAAAATTGGCAAAGAGTGTGAGCCACGATCTTGGCTTCACTGAGTAATTGACGGCGGTTATTCACACACTTCGTTCGTATAGGTTTGAAAATAAGTTCTCTCTTTTTTATGCCGCCTCAAATAGAAGGCTTAAGATTGATTAAGAAGATGGATCGTGATCGTTCAGGGGGGGGGAATGAACCCGAAGGATTCGCTCTTTTGACCGGTGGTTGAGCGTGTGACCACCGTCGCACGCTCAACCAGCGGCTAATCGCTGTGAATCCTTCGGGTTCTCCCCTGAATGGTTACGATGAATCGTTGTATTTTTTTGTACAAGCGGCGTGACTTTTGTTGACCAGCAGTTCAAACTACCTCAGGAGAATTTCCCATGCGAAAATCCATTGGTCCCCCAAAGGGATATGCTGGACTCATTCCCGTAAATTTTTTCATCGTCTTGATTTTATTTTTGTTGGAGACACTCATGTGCCATGCCGCGGATTGGAAGTCCACACTGGAAAACGAACTTCCTGTATTGGGCCATCGAAATTGGATCGTGATTGCAGATTCCGCTTATCCGGCCCAGACGGGCGGTGGCATTGAAGTAATCGCCACCAGGGCCGATCATTTCAAAGTTCTGGAGACCGTTCTCGATGCATTAAAGAACAGCCGCCACGTACGGCCTCTGTTTTATATGGATGCCGAACTGGCGCACATTCCGGAAAAAGACGCCCCGGGAGTGCGAGAGTATCGAGAGAAAGCCGCCGCGATTCTTAAGGAATCCCGTGTCACGCGTCTCCCACATATGGATTTGATCATGAAGCTGGATGCCAGCGCCAAAAATTTCCGCGTTCTGGTTTTCAAAACGGATTTGACGCTTCCGTACACTTCCGTATTTATAGAATTAGACTGCGGATATTGGTCCAGCGAGGCCGAGGCTCGATTGCGCGAAGCGATGAAGAAAGCGGGGGCTTCCAAACCCTGACAATAAGACCTCACGGGTCTTCGATGTAAACGTTCAAGGGGGAACCCGCAGGGTTCAGTCCCCTCCCCTGAACGGCTGCTCTTCGAGACTTGTGAGGCCTCTGGAGTTTTAACAGTTTCAGGTCAGCATTGCCACTGGCTATTGCGAAGCGGTTGGGAAACCTTCAGGGATTTTTTCCACGCCATACACTTCATGCCGCCACTTCACCTGACCAGCGCACCTTCGCAGGGTCAGATGAAGTCGGCTGGTTGGTTTTTTATTTATCACGGAGGAAGATTTCTTTCCTCAAGATGCCAGAAGCATCAAATACTTTTTCCCCTCAGTGTCTCCGTGTCTTTGTGAGATTCATTATTTGGGCCTAGACGTGTTGGGCAATCTTTTGAATCTTTGCTTTACGTCCTCCGCCATTTTTTCCGTGGCGTACTGTATGATGAGGCGGGGACACTGGTCTTTCCACTGGAGCAGGAATTTTTCCGCCCGCTCTGAATCGCGTTTCCAGGCTTCGCGCAAAAACCAACCCAACCCTTGCTGGACGACCTTTTCCGGATCCATCATCATGGGATGAAGGAAGCGAAGAAGTTCCGGGATCGGCCAACCGGCCTTCAAGGCTTCGAGGAAGGCCACGGGGACGGTACGGCGTCTCCACTTGCTTCGAGACTCCCGCCAGGTGGCAAACGAATCCAGCTTCACGATCTTTCTGACAAAAAATTGCTTAAGGACCATCCCGCAAAAGATATCGGTGTGGGCCCAATTCCTGAAACCGCTCTCAGGCCAATCTCCCAGCAATTCCAACGTCGCAGCTGAATATTGTTCAGAAAATGCGGCCACAAATAAAATGGCAAAACTTGCTTCTTCATATTTGCCGCTTTCGAGCAAGAGTTTGCCCAAGGCAATAAAATCTTCAAATTCCAGTTCCTTCCTGTATTTTCGCAACCAGAGTTCCCGCTGTTCCTCCATCAGCTTCCGTTCTAACCCGACTTTGACAACTCGCAGCTGATTTTGACCCAAGCGCGATTTTTTGTACTCAGAAGCTGTTTCCTATCAATAACAGTTTCGGCAAAACGTCGGGAAATCGCCTGTAGTGCCGACCTACCCCATTGACCTCGGCAAAAAAATATAGACAATGGGACGATGTTTCTACGAGCGAAGGTCCGAAAAAAGGACGGAAAAGAACACCGATACTGGAGCATTGTCGAAAATCGTCGCACCCAGAAAGGCCAGGTGATTCAGCGGCACGTTTTATATCTGGGAGAAATCAACGACGCCCAAAAGGAAACCTGGTGTCGAACGATCGAACTATTTGAAGACGGCCGAGAGTCCCCTCGTCAAGTGGCGCTGTTTCCCGCGGATCGGCCTGCCCCCGAAATAAAAACGGAAGTCGTGCAAATACGGTTGAACCAACTCAGTCTGCACCGGCCGCGTCAATGGGGTGCCTGTTGGCTGGCCATGGGAATCTGGAATCAATTGAAGTTGGATGATTTTTGGGCGGAGCGGCTATTGCCCAGTCGAGAGGGGACTCGCTGGTTGAATGTGCTGAAGACGCTGACGGTCTATCGTCTGCTCGACCCCGGCAGTGAATGGAAGCTGCATCGGGTTTGGTATGGGAAGAGCGCGATGGGAGATTTATTGGGCGAAGACTCGGAGGTCCTGCCCCAACAGAATCCCTATCGCTGTCTGGATCTGCTGTTGAGGCACAAGACGGAGATGTTTTCCTATTTGCGGGAACGGTGGGAGGACCTGTTTCAGGCGGGATTCGAAGTCTTATTGTACGACCTGACCAGTACCTATTTTGAGTGTGATCCTCCCGGGGAAGGAAAGAGAAAATTCGGATATAGTCGAGATAAGCGACCCGATTGCGTGCAGGTGGTCATTGGGTTGATTGTCACCCCGGAAGGTTTCCCCTTGGCTTATGAGGTCATGGACGGCAACACGAGTGACAAGACCACCTTGTCTGGTTTTTTGGAAAAGATCGAAGCTCAATATGGGAAAGCGAATCGGGTGTGGGTCATGGACCGGGGCATACCGACCGAAGAGACACTGGCGCAGATGAGGAAATCGGATCCTGTGGTCCATTATCTGGTGGGGACCCCTCGCGGGAAGTTGACCAAACTCGAACAAGATTTTCTGGCTCAGCCGTGGGAGAAAGTCCGGGAATCGGTCCAGGTGAAGCTGCTTCGAAAAGAGGACGAGTTATATGTGTTGGCGCGCAGTGCAGGCCGCTTTGCCAAGGAACGGGCGATGCGCCAACGCCGGTTGAAGCGTTTCTGGAAAAGGTTGCAGGAATTGCAGCGGCAAAAACTCACTCGGGATGTGTTGTTGATGAAGCTGGGAGCCGCGAAAAAAGAGGCGGGAAATGCGTATCCCATTGTCGAGATCCGAATTCCCAGTCCGGATGAAAAAGTGGATGCGACCACCTTCACTTTCGCCTTGAACAGAAATAAACTCCGGCAGGTCCGTCGGACGGAAGGAAATTATCTGCTGCGATCCAATTTAGGTGTGGAGCAGACGGCCAGCCTATGGGATTACTATATTCAATTGACCGAGATCGAAGCCGTGTTCCGAAATCTGAAGTCCGACCTCGGATTGCGCCCGATCTATCATCAAAAAGACGAGCGCATTGAGGCGCACATCTTTGTGGCCTTTCTCGCTTATTGCCTGCACGTCACTTTGAAGCAACGTCTGGCTCTCCTGGCGCCAGGCCTCACACCCCGGCAGGCTTTGGATAAACTGGCGGAGATTCAAATGGTGGATGTTCACTTGCCGACGACCGACGGCAAGAAACTGATCCTCACTCGATATACGCATCCAGAGAAAGACCAACAGTTGTTGCTCCATCAGCTGAAGTTGACTTTACCCAGTCAGCCACCTCCCAAATTGACTGCGGATGATCTCAGCCATCCAGCAGAGAAAGCCGTTGTTTTGTAGTGCCGACTTTTTGTTTCGTCGAACCCAAAATCAATGACTTACTGATTTTTTTGACGCCAGTTGTCAAAGACGGGCTAATCCGTAGGCATCATATCCTTCCACGAAATACCGGGCATATTTTTGCGCCCGGGCGGGATCGGAATGGGATTCACAAAACCTGCGGATTTCCGCGACTTTTTTCTGTAGACTCTTATTTTTTTTCATAAGCCTCACCATGGAAGAATTCCAAATGAAAACCAACTTTTTCGAGAAGAGCCAGGGAAATGGTCCCTGCCTAACAAGCAGAAGATGCCTCTATTATCCCAATGCTAAGGAGAAAAGCTTAAAGAAAAAAATCCGGAACAAGCTCTCTTTTTAATAATCCTGGCGGGGCAATTCGCCGAACCGTCCATCTGCGAGCGGCAGAGTTGGCTCTTTCGGCGGTGACGGCGGTCCCACAAGCGCCCTGCCACACTGCTCCCTACAATGAACAATTCACCCTATTCTTTTGTCGCTCACTTTTAATTGCACCCGGACATTTCCTTTTGATAGCCTTAAATGGTATCTTTTTGCTGTCGTTATTAAATCTCCATCCATGAACTTCCGGACTTTTTTCACAAATATCACACAAAGGAGCAGGCCAACAATGTCTTTCAAAGAAATTCCTCAATCTGGAGATTCTTCGTTGAACCGGCGCAAATTCATTCGCCAGGCCGGCGCGCTGGCCTCGCTGACCGTCCTGCCTGTCTCAACTGTCAGGAGCTACGCCTCCAATCAAAAAATCAAACTGGGATTGATCGGCTGTGGAGGCCGGGGAACATGGATTGCCGACCTATTCATGAAACATGGGGGGTATGAATTAACTGCACTGGCGGACTATTTTAAAGACAAAGTGGATGAGGCGGGGGGGAAATTTAATGTCCCATCAGACCGGCGTTATACGGGGCTTTCCTGCTACAAGCGTCTCTTGGATAGCCATGTCGATGCCGTTGCCATCGAAAGCCCGCCTTATTTTCATCCCGAGCAAGCCGCCACTGCCGTGGATGCTGGGGTAAACGTTTATCTGGCCAAACCGATCGGAGTGGATGTGCCTGGCTGTAAAACCGTTGAGGAAAGCGGGAAAAAGGCCACCAGCAAGAAACTCTGTTTTCTGGCGGATTTTCAAACCCGCGCTCAAGAATTTTATTTGGAGGCTCTCAAGAGAGTTCATGCTGGCGCACTCGGCGATTTCGCCTTTGGCGAATCCACTTATCATGCGGATAATCCATTTAACGACAAATACCAGTACCTGGAGAGTGATCCCAACAACGCCGAAAACCGCTTGCGAGCCTGGGGATTGGATCGCGAATTGTCCGGCGATATTATCACGGAACAAAATATCCACACTCTGGATGTGGCCAGTTGGATCATGAATTCTGAACCGGTGTTTGCCGTGGGGACCGGCGGCTTAACCGCGCGCCGCAAACTGGGCAGCTGTTGGGACCATTTCGCCATTCTCTTCCAGTACCCTAATCAGGTGGGAGTTACTTTCAGCTCGCGGCAATTCAATGGCCATGGCACCCGTCCGGAAGGCATTCGCAACCGGATGTTCGGTTCAAAAGGAGTGTTGGAAACGGAATACGGCGGCCAGGTGTTGATTCGCGGCGACAACTTCTATCGAGGCGGGCAGACCCCCCGGATCTACGAAGAGGGCGCGGTGAATAATATCGCTTCTTTCCACTCCAACATCCAAAACGGAAAATTCGAAAATCTAACGGTGGCGCCCAGCGTCCGCAGCAATCTGCTTACGATCCTCGGCCGGACCGCCGCCTATGAACGACGCCAGATCACCTGGGCTGAACTGATGAAGAGCCAGGCTAGACTGCAACCCCTCCTCAAGGGATTAAAAGATTAAAGCCTCTTGAAAGGGGAATCTCTCTTCAAAGGGTCTCGCCTTTTCCGTAGCGAGACCCTTTTTTGTTTTTCTGCCGAGACCTCCCCTTGTCATCAAAGAAACAAACGCCGTCAGCGAATTTTTTCTACAGTTTTTTCTTGACCATACATACCCTTCGGTATAGTTTAGATGACATTTCCCAGGAGTTGAACGCGCATGGTTCGATATGCCCGAGAAATGCCAGCCAAATTGGCGGCCAGCGCTTTTGAACTTTTTTCCCGCCAGGGCATCCAATCCGTCACCATGGAACAGATTGCCGCGCACACAGGTGTGACCAAGGGGAGCCTCTACTGGCATTACCATTCAAAAGACGAAATTATTCAAGCCGCCTGCGGCCACTATTACCGGACTTACCATCGTCGGATGCAAACCGCGCTAGCCCTTGTATCCGACCCTGTCAAACGAATGGAAAAAGCTCTCCGTTTTTCCGTGCGAAGCTGTCTGCTCGACCGCGAGAATCGTGTTTTCTCCCTGGAAATATTTACATTGAGCCTGTATGACGAAACCATCCGGCGGAGTTGGCGGCAGTTTCTTGATAGCGTGCGGGAGATTTTTGTCGGCCTGGTGTCGGGCGCTCGTTTGAACCTCCCCCCTTCTTCCCGCGGCACAACGCACCTGGTGAATCTCATGTTGGACACCATGGAGGGAATCAAATTGCGGGCACTGTTTGAGCCCAGCCTTTGTTCGATTCAAGGGGAAAAAGAAATCATCGCCGATTTACTGGAGATCTTGTTGGGTTCCGCTCAAAGGAAAAAGTGAATGATAACGTACTTATGGGTATAGTTTCGCAATTCCCCCGCGCCTATTTTTGGAAGTCCGGGGAATATCCTTTCGCTTCGACTGGCAAAACCCATCCTCCTGCTTTTGCCGGCCAGAATCGTTCCGGCCAAAAAGGCGGCTTTCTGCGACCATACTAAGACTATTTGAAGGTTGGAAATTAAGTCGATTTTGAACGAATAATCAAATCAATGAAAAGGAGTTCCACGATGCAAGAGAATCAACCTCCTGTCTCAATCCATGAACCGAACCGGCGACATTTTCTCAAGACTGCCGCGGCTTCCACTCTGGCTGCGGCTTTGCCCATCAGCCGCTCTGCTTATGCCGCGGGCAGCGACATCATCAAAGTGGGACTAATCGGCTCCGGCGACCGGGGTTCCGGAGCCACCATGGACGCCATGAAAGCCGATCCCGGAATTCGTCTAGTGGCGATGGCTGACCTTTTTTCCTCTCGAATTCAGGAAAAGCGTTCTTTGCTCAAAGATCAGCGTCCACAACAAATGCTGGTGGACGATGCCCATTGTTTCGTCGGCTTCGATGGGTGGAAACATGTCATCGAATGTTCGGACGTAGTGCTTATTGCCTGCTCTTCTCGATTCCATCCCTACTACCTTAAGGCGGCCATAAAAGCCGGCAAGCATGTTTTCGTCGAAAAACCGCATGGGATCGATCCCGTGGGGGTTCGAGTAGTGGACGAAGCCTGTGAATTGGCCCGCCAAAAAAAGCTGTCGGTGCTTTCAGGCCTGCACAACCGTTTTGATCCCGCCGTCCAGGAGACAGTCCAACGCATCCATGATGGCGCCATCGGAGAGGTCACGACGATCGAAGGGAATTTCCTACGCGCCCCCTACCGCTTGATTGAGCGCCTTCCAGGACAGAAGGAAATCGACTATCAGTACGCCAACTGGTACCACTTTACCTGGCTATCCGGAGATGACGTCATTCAATCGCTGGTGCACAATATGGATAAAGCTTGCTGGATTCTTCACGAAGCTTCTCCCGCCAAAGCCCATGGGCTGGGCGGGCGCTCAGCCTCTTTCGGGGAAATTTATGGCGACGTTTTTGACCACCATTCGGTGGTTTACGATTACGATAAGGGCGCCAAAGTCTATGCCTTTTGCCGTACCCAGGTAAACTGCCACAGCGAGGTTTCCGATGTCGTCTTCGGCACCAAGGGACGATGCGATGTTTTAAAAAATCGAATTACCGGGGAGAATCCCTGGCAATATCGCGGCCCGGTTCAGAATCCTTACGAAATTGAGCATCAAAAATTCTTTGCGGCCATCCGGTCCGGCAATCCGCTCAATTGCGGCAGTTACATGGGACACAGCACCATGATGGTAATTCTTGGACAACTGGCTTGTTACACCGGCAAGCAACTGAGCTGGGATGATGTCGCCAAATCTGACTTCCGCTTCGGTCCAGCCGAATGTGATTTCAACACGGAACCGCCCGTCAAAGCGGATGACAAGGGGAATTACCCCGTGGCCGTTCCGGGGATAACTAAATTAAGCTGACGGGAGCAAGCAAGGGTGAATAGTGAATAGTGGATAGTGGATAGTCGATGGAATGGCTTTTTTGCCTCTCGGAGGCTCCTTCATTTTTGCCTTAAAGAGTCTTGCTTGGGGCCACTGATCCAGAGCCTCCGCATTTTTTCCTGAAGAGGGAGATCTTTCCATGAAAATCGGTTTTCATACAGATGCTTTCAACAGTGCCTATTTCAGTTTCTTCCGCTGCGTTGAATGGGCAAAACAACATGAGATTCACTACATCGAATGTGGCCTGATTGATGGGGTCAGCTGGATACATGGCTTGGGGTACCAGCCGCACGTGGCCATGTATGAAGATCCGCTGCTGCTCAGCCGCAAGATGGAAAAATCCGGAGTCCGCTTCTCGCAGGTGGACGCTGCCTATCCACTCTCCGGAAAGGATGGACTGGTGCGGGGGGTGCCCTACGTTCTCAACGCCATCCGTTGGGCGGCCCATGCCGGTGTCCCCTGCGTGGATACGACTGATGGGCTTCATGCTCCCGAAGGTCTCAATCTAGAAGAAGCCATGGGCCTGATGTGCCGCTGTTACGAACAGATTTTGGAGGCGGCGGAAGCGTACCGGATTATCGTCAACATCGAACCTCACGGCTTTTTCACAACCAAACCTCAATATATGGAGCGCATGCTGGCCTTTGTCGACAGCCCCTGGCTACGAATGAACATGGACACTGGTAACACATTTATTGCGGGTCAGGACCCGGTGGCCTTCGTAGAGCAGTTTCTCCCCAAGGTGAGTCACGTTCACCTCAAAGATGTATCGCCTTCACTCGCGGCGGCGGTTCGGGGGGGCCAAACTGGTATTGCCGTGAGCCATTGCTCGCTGGGAGAAGGAGTAAATGCGGATAATATCAGCCGCTGTCTGGCAATCTTGCGGGATGCCGGCTATCGCGGGGTCTTAAGCATTGAGTGTGAAGGACAGGGAGGGCCTTTGATCGAAAAATCCCTCCAGTGGCTGAGAGGACAACTCGTGGCACTTCATATCCCGGAGGAAAAATAAGATTCTCATGACTTCTTAGGACAACCTTTTTTTTCGGAATCGGCATCGGAATCCATGCCGCCATCAAATTTTCGATGCCGATTGAAGCCTATCTAATCCCCACCTAGTCGATACCGATAATGGCAAATGCTTATTAGCCGCGAATTTTCTCAAAACCTGGTTGCTCAGGACTCTTGGAGTAAAACATAGTGTCAACCTGCGATTAGCCCAACTTTAATTGCTTCGCTCCGCGGTTCTTGGTACCACATCGCTGATCACTCGCTGGCGCTTCATGTTTTTTTGCTTGGCCCCAGGGTTGGCGCAAAACTTTTATGTTAATCACGACAAGGAATATAGAATAGAGTTATAATATTTTCCGTTCGAATTCGAATTTGAACCTGTCGAAATGCAACAAACATAAATAGGGAATACACTCAAGATAAGTCCCGACCGCCGGAGCCCATTGAAAGATCAGTTGCCCCGGCACATGTACCATTCATGAACTGATCCGCTCTCTCTTGCATTTCCCCTCAGCCCTGTGAATTGTTTTCAGTGTCGGGTTTTTTTAATTCCAAATTGCCGTGCGGAGGAATTGCCATGAACCGCATCATGATCGCAATGATGTTACTGGGACTCGGCCTTTTTAACCAGGAAGCCCTGGCGGGGAGCAGCTTCAGGGTTTTCAGTTCCGTGACTCCGATAAATTATCGGGGAAAAACTGAAGTGTCCGGGGGGATTACTCTCTCTGCCCAGGAGACTGAAATCAGCTCCGCGGACACAATCCAATTTCATTTTTCCGGATTGGCGATTACGAATCCCTTCTCTGGAAACATACCGGTAAATCCCGCGACGAGTTTAGCTGCCGCCCCTGGTGGGATTACCCTCAGCACGGAAGGTGGGTGGAGCAATGCCGCGGTTTTTATTTCGATGGAAGCTTCCGCGGATGGAGACTCCGTCTCTATATCGTTTCCCGCCTGGCCTGGCCATTAATCTCAGCGACCGGCTTTCTCTAAACGGAGTCCGGATAGATGTGAGCGGCTTACCCGTCGGAGCAGAACCCAGGGTACAAATCTCTTCCTTCTCAAGCACTTTTGATACAACAATCATCACTACGGGGATCGTCAGCCCTTCGTTGTCCGTGACGGCTGAACCCGGCTACGTCATTGGTTGCCAACTCACGGGTCCGGCTCCGAAAGTCGTTATCGAGGAGGGATTCATCGCTAGTTTTGTGCAAAATGCCCCCGCTCCTCTGAATCCGCGGTCATCGTTTGGCGCCACGGGCAACACTCAAATCCGCCTGGTAGTCTCCAATCTCCCGGGTGGAGTTAAATTGGTGTGGCCAACTTCAGTCGACGAACCCAAATCAAGTCTGATAAAAATCGAACAGACCGACTTGGGGGATCAAGCCCTCTATGAATATCATTCAAACGATCAGATAATCAGCGATCAAGCCCTGGAGAGTTTTTCAATTCAGCCCTCTTTGTTGTTGGAGTCCACTGTTTATAAGGGGACGGCGGTAATCCAGGCCCAGCTTTATCCCGCGGCTACGAGCGAATCCGTCCCGCGGTTTGACTACCCCTTGGAACCCACTTATGGGCTGGAGTTCCTGACCGTTGGCTATACGCCGGGCGATGATGCCACCCCGCCACAAGTGCAGATCATATCCCCAGCGGACGGGGCCAAGGTTTACACGGATGTAACCGTCAGTGCTTTTGCCCGCGATGACGTGAGTGTCTCTGGCGTGCTTTTTTTCCTGGATGGAGTCCCCTACGGAAGTGAAATTATCGATCCTCCTTATTCCGTCGTCGTCAAGTCTAGCGCGTTGCCCGTGGGCAACCACGCCTTGATGGCACGGGCCCGCGATAGAGGCGGGCACACCTCGTTTTCGGCGGCCATTACCGTCAAAAAAGTTCCTGCCCTCAGTCTGATTTCCATCACACCAGGCGCTGGACCTGCATTCGGCGGCACCAGCATTGCCCTGTCAGGGTCCGGATTCAAGGAAGGGGCAACCCTGCTGATAGGCGGGACTCCGGCTTCGATCACTCAGCTCACTCCAGAACATGTGACCGCGCTAACGGGTGCAGCGCTCCATTCCGGCAACGCCGATGTCGTTCTAACAAATCCGGATGGCGGACAGGCACTTCTTCCTGCGGCTTTCGACTACACCGCTTCAGTTCCCACCCTGGACCATATCGAGCCGGCATCCCGTACTGCCTTCGACGCGCCCTTTTCGTTGTTCGTGTTTGGAAATCAATTTACCCGCGGAGCACAGGTCCTTTGGAATGGGTCTCCCCGGGTCACCCGATTCCTCAGTGCTCAAAAGCTTGAAGCCGCCATCTCAACCGCCGATCTGGCCGTGGCAGGCACTGCTCTTGTGGGGGTCAGCTCGGAAGGGGTAACCGCGGCAGATACAAAATCCTTCACAATTGTGCCAGTCACCGGCAATCCATCCTATCTGGGCATCCTACCTGTCTCCGGTTCAGGAAGCGGCCAAGAAAAGATCAGCCTCTTCGGCAGTGGATTCAAGCCGGAAATGATCCCCGCGGTTGACTCTACCGTGAAAGCTCTCTCTGACAGTCAGCTTTCACTCTCATTAGGAGGAAAACCCCTCACGCAGTTGACGTTTGTGAACCAAGGACAGATCGATGCGCAAACCCCCGGCCACACTCCTGGAGATGCCGATCTGCTCATTCAGGATTGTTGCGGGACAAAGCTGATTTCCAAGGCGTATGATTTCAGAAATCTCAATACCTTGGCCAACCATTGGAGTATGCAGGCCATGCCCGCCACCCGACTCTGGATCCCGCTGGCGGCCGACACTATTCAATTTCGCACTAATCTCGGAGTGAACAATCCTTCGGATAAACAAGCAACCGTTGATATCCTTCTAGTCAATTCCATTGGAGAAATTCTGTCTGAAAAAAGCGTTACAATTCCCGCCCACGGATTGGTTCAAATCAATCATGTTCTTCGTTTCATGGAGGGCCAGGAGACGTTGACGGGCCGGGAAGGTTATCTGGTCTTGGAATCCGAAGATGCCATTACAGCCTGGGCATCTTTCATCGACAATTTCAGCAATGACCCGGTTATTTTCCGATCAATTCCCGCCGCCGAAGCAGATGAAAAATTCATCATTCCATCTTCTGCTGATTCCTCCGGCTACAAAACTGCTCTTTTGATTGTCAACACTTCAAGCCAAAGTGGATTGATAACCATCCACTCTTATGACATTTCCGGAAACATTCAAACCACACTGGAAAACCTTCCCATCGGCCCCAATGGCTGGATTCATTTTGAAGATTTTTATCAGAAGGCAGGCGTTCTTAACGTTTTTGGTCCTTTAGTGGTGGAGACAACGCCGGGAGTGAAGCTCCTGGGCGGGGCGCGGATATATACACCTCAAAAAACCGGGGGATATCTGGAAGGAGTCTCAACTCAACTTGCCGGAGGTATCATCAAGTTTCCCCGTACGATTGACACTCTGGATTCCCGCGCCAACCTGGGCATTTCCAATGCCGGTTCTGTTGTCGCGATGGTTACCGTCACCTTGTTGGACGAGCAAGGAACGGTTCGGGGTAGTCGAAATTTAACGATTCCTCCGCACGGCATGGTTCAACTCGACAATGTCAACCGAATCCTACTCAATCGGGATTCCCTCACCAATAGCATTGGCTCATTGTCTCTTAGTTCCTTTCAGCCCATCGTCGGATGGATTTCCGAAATTGACAATCGGACGCGGGATTTGAGTTTTTTCACCTCTGGCCAGTATTCAGTCCACCCCCGATTCTTGATCCCTTCCGTGACCAGGACTGGAGAATTTCAGTCGAACTTGACCATTTTCAATGTGGGAATTCATCCCACACAGGTCCTCATTACTGCTTACAACACTAATGGTGTATCTTTGCTTTCCCGCCTGGTCAACGTGCCGGCGGGAGGGCAATTCAACACGAATGACATTCTGGGCTATCTCAACCTTGGCGATAGCTATGGCCCGCTCGAACTGGAATCTCTGGAAGGAGAACCGATATTAGTCACATCCCAAGTGACGAGTTCCCAATTTACCGGTGGGATTCTGAATGGGCAGCCACTGGAATAAACGTCCGGTAGTGCTGTTTCCCCGCCCCGGATACAAATGAATCTTCCTGGCTTTTCTCAAGATTCCGAGGGGATTCCATCGTGGATTGACTCGTCTCGGAATCTTGGAGATTCCTTTCTAAGCGGAATTGCTCCCAGCCACCCTGATCATTCCTTGTCGCTTCATGCTTTTTGCCGGAGATCCGCATAAGCGCAAAAACTCGCAACCTTTCAGGCAGGGGAACTGAACCCGAAGGATTCCCCCCCCGGTTGCAAAAACTCTTTGTTGCCCCCACCGGCAAGTTCACATAAAATTCTTGCGGAAATGCCGGAATCGTTTGAATATCTAACACTCCGTTCACGCAGATATCGTGGAAGACCGCGTCAAAAAGCTGATTCCCCGGCGCCTCCCCCGATTATTTTTCGGGCTTAACGAAAACTCTGCTTTCATCAAAACGATTTGGATCGAATTTAACTGAATATGAAGAGCTGGAGGTCTTCTTTCGATATGCGACAGCACCCGGCCGCTTATTGTTGGGTGTAGGGGAAGTGGAGTTGAAGAAGCGGTATTTCTGATCGTCTTTAAATATGTCATTTAAAATTGAGGAGGATTCATGTCCGCAAAAGAAGGCATCACCCGCAGGGCATTTCTTGCCAGCACGGCGACAAGTGCGGCAACCTGCGCGATTTTCCCCGGCCGGTTGGCTGGAGCTCCAGCCACGGGCAAAGTCCTGGGGGCCAATGACCGAATCAATCTGGCAATAATCGGCATTCATGGGCAGGGAAGCAGCCACATTGATGGATTTGCCAAAATTCCTAACGTCCGTATCAAAACCCTTTGCGACCTCGACGAAAACCTTTTTGCCGAACGGGTCCAAGGAGTGGAGAAAGCTCACGGTTATGCTCCCCAGACGGAATGGGACATGCGCAAGGTTTTTGACGACAAGGAAATCGACGCGGTCACTTTTGCCATCCCCAACCATTGGCACGCTCTTGCTACCATTTGGGCCTGTCAGGCGGGCAAGCATGTTTACGTCGAAAAGCCTTCCTGCTGGGCGGTTTGGGAAGGAAGACAGATGGTTCATGCCGCGCGAAAAAACAAAGTGCTGGTTCAGGTCGGGTTTCAGAACCGCTCTCGCCGGACCACCCAGGCCGCCATTGAACTTTTGCACGGCGGGAAATTGGGCAAAATCTACATGGCCCGCGGGCTCTGCTTCAAGCCGCGCGGCGACATCGGCCATTATCCCGACGGTCCCATGGCTCCAGGCGAGAAATTCACTCTGACCAAGGAAGGCGGCCCGATGCCTTCTTATACGGCGGCCTACCTGGAAAAAATTCACTATGACCTATGGATTGGCCCCGCCAAAGCCAGGCCATTTAACCGGAACCGTTTTCACTACAACTGGCACTGGCAATGGGAATACGGCAATGGAGACACGGGCAACCAAGGTCCCCATCAGTTCGACGTTGGCCGCTGGGGGCTGGGGAAAGAGGAGTATCCAGTCAGGGTGCGCTCATTTGGAGGGCTCTATGTTTACTCTGGATCTGACCAAAATACTCCCAACACTCAAACCAGCATCTACGAATATGCTGACGGGACGGTCTTCGAGTTTTGCACACGGGGATTGACGACCAATAGCGAGGGATCGGTCAAAATCGGAAATATCTTCTATGGAAGTGAAGGCTGGTTGGAAATCGACGCTGACGGGAATTGGAAAACTTTCTTCGGCCGCAAAGGTGAACCGGGGCCCGATTCCAAAAATATCCCGGAAGAAGCCGCAAATACGCTGAGCACGGTAGGGTCCGGAATCTCCGGCCATTTCGGCAACTTCATCCAATCCATTCGCTCCGGCAAACAAAGTGATTTGAATTGTGACATCGAAGTGGGGCACCGGTCCAGCGTGCTTCCACACCTGGGGAACATCTCCTACCGCCTGGGCCGGGAGCTGAAGTTCGAGGGAAGCAGAGAAAAATTTACGGCTGATCCGGAAGCTAACAAGCTGTTGACCCGGGAATATCGGGCGCCTTATGTGGTTCCCAGCCTCGGCTGAGGTCTTAACGATTCGCGGGAAATTGTTTCCCCTGCCGCCACTCTTATCACTCGCTGTCGCTTCGTGCTTTCCGTGCAGGCCCGTTGCCATGCATGGCAGGTAGCGCGAAGTGTTAACGAGCGATCAGCCGAGTTCTGCCTGTATTGTATGGCTATTGTATGGCATCCCTGATCACTCGCTGTCGCTTCGTGCTTTCGGTACAGCCGGGTTGCGAAGATTTGCGGGTAGCGCGAAGTGTTAACGAGCGATCAGCTGAGTTCTGCCTGTATTGCATGGCCATTGTATGACATCCCTGATCACTCGCCGTCGCTTCGTGCTTTCGGTACAGCCGGGTTGCGAAGATTTGCGGGTAGCGCGAAGTGTTAACGAGCGATCAGCTGAGTTCTGCCTGTATTGTATGGCTATTGTACGGCTATTGTATGGCATCCCTGATCACTCGCTGTCGCTTCGTGCTTTCTGTGCCTGCCCGTAGTCATGATTGGCAGGGATGGTGCGTCGCACCTGCCCGCAATTCTGCGGACCGCTCGCTTGTGATTACTCAAAAGGGTGATTGCCACGAATGCATTAAATCATTCCCCGGAGGGAAAGAATGGATTTCTCTCGTCGAAAGCGTGCAGTCTTTTTAATTCTGGCAATGCTGATTTATTTTACTTTCATCAGCAGTTGGTCACTGGCCGTCCAGCCAGCCTCTAAAATTCCCACTCCTTCCGAATTTTTGGGATTCGAAGTCGGGGCTGATCGGAAGCTCGCGGATTACAAACAAATCGTTTCTTATTTCAAGGCTTTGTCCGCGGTCTCCAAGCGAATCGAGATTCAAAATCTTGGTGCCAGCACTCTGGGAAATGAACTGATCCAAGCGGTAATTTCTTCGGAGGAAAACCTCAGGAACAAATCAAAATATCAGGATATTGCCCGCAAATTGGCCGACCCTCGCGGGATTTCCGAATCTGAAAGCCAGGAACTCATCCGGCAGGGGAAAGTCATCCTGCTAATCTCGTGCAATATTCATGCCAGTGAAATTGGCTCGACCCAGATGGTAATGGAATGGGCCCACGCACTCATTACCGCGCAGGACAAGGAAACCAAGAAGCGACTGGAGGATGTGATTCTGCTAGTGATCCCCTCTTTGAATCCGGATGGCCAGCTCATGGAAGTGGAGTGGTATCGGAAATACCTGGGCACTCCCTTCGAAGGGGGCCGGATGCCCTGGCTTTATCACCCCTACGTTGGACATGACAACAACCGCGACTGGATCATGCTGACCCAGAAAGAAAGCAAGGTGGTCAACCACTCTGTCTATTTTGAGTGGTTCCCTCAGGTCTGGCTCGATGAGCATCAGATGGGCTATACCGGCCCACGGATGTTTGTTCCTCCTTATACCAATCCTGTCGCTGAAAAGCTTTATCCCTTGCTTTGGCGAGCGGTGGATCACATGGGAACCATGATGTCGTGGCGTCTGGAACAGCAGAAGAAATCTGGGGTAATTTACAGTTACCTCTTTGATGCTTATTGGCCGGGCGGCACCAAAAATACGGCATGGTGGAAAAACATATTTGGGCTTTTAACGGAAGTTGCTTCCGTTCGATTGGCCACACCCATCGAAGTGGAACCCAGCGAACTGAGCGGCGGTAGCAAAGGGTTGATCGATTACCGGCAGCAGACCAATTTCCCCAATCCTTGGCCAGGTGGCACCTGGCGGATACGCGACATCATGGATTATGAGCGAATCGCTTCCGACGCCCTGCTGGAAACCTGTTCCAAATACCGGGAAGACTTGTTGCGCGGCAAACTGGAAATGTCGCTTTCCGCGATCCACTCTGGCAAACCAGGGGAATACTACAGAATTCCAATTCATCAATTCGATCCGGCCGCATCCGCTCACCTCGCCCACCTGATGAAAGAGAATGGCGCAACAGTCGATTTCAATCCTAAAGAAGAGGCCTTTTACATCGCAACGGCTCAGCCTTTGGGCAATTTCATCGTGGAAATGCTGGAACCGCAGCGCTATCCCAAAGTGCGGTCCGCTCCTGGGACCAATATTCTCACCCCCTATGACGTCACCACTTGGTCGCTTCCTCCGATGATGGGAGTCAAAGTCGAAAAGCGGAATCTGACTGCCTCCGAACAGTCGGCTCTGCGACCAATAAAGGAGAGTGATTTACCCTTGGGTGAAATTGCCGGGAAAGGAGCCTCCCTCTTTGCCATTTCCCATTCATCCAACAACGCGAGCAAATTGCTCAATCTGCTGCTGAAAAACAACGCCAAGGTGAACTTGGCTTGCGAGCCCTTCAAATCGGGTGATCTGAGCTTTCCTGCCGGGACTTTGTTGATTGAACCCACGGCCCAATTGGAATCGTTACTCAAAGAGCTGCGACTGCAGGCCCAGGGATTAACCGCCCTTCCGGCTATTCCTATGACACCATTGAGAAATGTCCGGGTAGGACTCTATAGGCCTTGGGTGGCTTCCACGGATGAAGGGTGGACCCGCTGGGTGTTGGAACAGTACGCCTTCGACTTGAAAAATTTCGACAATAAAGCCGCCAAGGCAGGCAACTTGAAAAATGATTTCGATGCCATCCTTCTTCCGGATGTCCCACGAGATGTCATCGTGGAAGGGAAATACAAACGGGAGGAGGGGGAAAGCCGATATCTTCCTGAATTGCCCCCAGAATACACGGGAGGAATCGGAAAAGAGGGCGTTGACAGCCTGAAAAAATTTGTGGAAGAGGGCGGAACCTTGGTTGCGCTGGCTTCATCCTGCGAATTGCTAATGAATGAGTTCAACATTCCTGTCTCCAATGCGCTCTCCATAGCCCGTGAGGGTGATTTCAATTGCCCCGGCACTCTTCTGAGAATTCATGTGGATAACCATCACCCGGTCACCTATGGAATGCCGCGGGATGCGGCCGCTTTTTTGGATGAAGCAATGGCGCTGCAAACCACTCTTCCGGGTCCGGAAGTCACGCGCCATGTGCTGGCCAGCTATCCTGATCAGGCAGAAGACATCCTCCTCTCTGGCTGGATTCAGGGAGCCGAAAAGCTGGAGAGAAAATCGGCTGCGGTGGCGCTGACACTCGGGAAGGGAAAAATTGTTTTGCTCGGCTTCCGCGTCCAGCACCGGGCCCAGACGGAAGGGACCTTCAAGTTGCTTTTCAACGCTCTGCATTGGGCTGGGATGTAAATACCGCGTCGAGGTATCGAGCAGCACCTTCCCGTGCCTCGAGCGAAATTTGAATACAGGGGGCAATAATTTTGACGAGACAATAGGACAGATTGAGCGGAACATGATCCACCTTTCCGCTCAGCACTCGTCTCAAATTGTTCTACCGGAGCTGCCTTCAAAATAAAACAAGCCTTCAAAATTCGACGGTCTGGCGCTGGGCTCTGTTTAAGACGGCTAGTGCCGGGCTGGTCCCAGATACTTTTCGAGCCAATCGAGGCACTCGCGAACCGCATCTGGATGGGGAAAGACTCCGTGCCCCCCCTCATAGATGAGGTGCTTCTTATCCTTGGCCGGCGTTCCGATGTCGCGGAAGGCCGGCAGCTGCGACGACGCCAATGGAAGAGTCTCATCGGACCGTCCGTTAATCATCAGCACGGAAATGGTCACGTGCGACGCGAAGTTGGACGGGTCGGCCTCGGCAAGAGGGCGACTGAGCGGAAAACCTCCCGACACTAGGATCATCGTTTTTATGCGCTTCTCGACCGCCGCCAGCAGAAACCCTTCGGTCCCTCCCAAGCTCAAGCCGCAGTAAGCCACCTTTGTGGCGTCGATGTCCTTTCGCGTCTCGAGGTAATCGAGCGATCGGCCCAGGTCTTTCGACCACGCGATCACGTGATCTCGGAAAAAGGCCGGCGGATTGCGGCCGGCCAAGTAGCCATCCCGCCGTTCATAGGTCCCCTTGTAGGTCGGAATGATCAGCGCACGGCCGCTTTTCAGCACGAAGTCAACGGGATCCGACGATTCGGCGTCCGCCAGATCGAGCTTATCGTCCATAAAGGCATACGCACCTGGAAAGTACACGACGGTCTGGAATGGCGGCGTGCCGTGTCCCGGCAGAAAGAGTTGAGCGAAAACGCGCTCTTGACCGTAGGCCGCGTCGAAGCTGACCTTCTCCCGCGTCCAGCTTTTCGTTGTCTCCTTCTCTTCTACCCGCGCGTTCATTTTCCCTTTGTCGTAAGCGTACAATGCCAGGTAGGCCTTGAAGACATCGTCTGAGACAGGTTTGTCTTTCGGGAAGTCGCGAGGGGGTGGGGGTGTGACCTCTATGATGCGCGATGCCGCGCCGGCGGCGGGTGGCGAATCGAGTTTGACGCAGCGAAAACCGAAGTTCGACCGGCGATCCCATGGGGGCTGCTCGTCGGTGAGATTGAACATGTATGCGGGCTCGCCGAAGCCCCCGCCGAGGATAAAGCGCATGCCCTCACGCCCCTCATTGAGGCACCACTCCTTCACGTTGCCCGCCATATCCGTGGTGCCGGAGCCGCTCAGGGCGCTGCCGCTTCCCACCGGCTGGGTTCCTTTGCCCCGGAAGTTGCTGCCGGGGGCGATCACTGTGGTGTATTCATCCGTTTGCGACGCGCACGTCCAGTGGTACGCGGTGGGAAGGCTCTTGCTCGCAGACTCGGCGTACGCCGCGGCCTCGTACCAGCTGACGCCGGCCACCGGATGTTGCTCCATGCCTTTCGGGTAACTGCCGGCCTCCCACGTCGCCGGGCCGGGACGCCCCGTCTCATCACGGAAGGAAGCCACCGCCTCTTCCCATGATATCGTTTTCCCGTCCTTGACGAACGGCTGCTTCCAGAATTCGCGCTTCTGGTAGCCCCCGGCGTCGACGAACTTCTTGTACTCCTCGTTGGTGACCTCATGTCTATCGATGAGGAAATCCTCGATCGTGACTTCCGGAGCCTGGGTCATGGGGTGCTGGAGGCTGACCGTGTCACCGGGCACGACCAGCATCCCGGGCGGAACGCTCCACTCGGGACGAAGATTCACCGCCACATTGATGTAACTACGCATACCAAGGAGAGGCTTGCCAGGTGGCTCGCCAATAAAGAACACGGGAGCGAATCCGGGCTTGACGATTCGCCAGACGTAAGCAGCCCTGGCGACGCGGACCTTCTTGAGCGGCGTCTTCCCGAGTGTTTCCCAGACATTCGGATCGCCGCCATAGGGCCGTATTGAAACATCGGCTTCAGAAGGCACGCTGGCAATCCAGACCTCTCCCGTCGTTTGCGCCCAGAACTTCTCGATCGTCGGGTTCTTCGGGAGCACGGCGCGCGCCTCCCGGGTTAGCGCCGCTGCCTTGGCATACTCCGCCGCGTCGACCAGCCGCGCGATCTCGGGCGTCGCCGTCTCGAGGGCCCACTGTTTGCGTGAAAACCCGCGCCAGAACCAACCCGCAAGGACACCAGCCAGAACGGCCGCGGCCCCAATGGCGATCCAGGCATTCCTCGACATCCTCGCCCGCCGCGCCGGCGCCAGAGAAGCTTCCAATGCTTTCAGCGCTCTGTGCACCTCTTCGGCGCTTCCGCATCTATTCGCCGGATCCTTCTCGAGAAGCTTCCAGATCAAGGACTTGAGCGGTCCTGGCACCGGTCTGTCACCGAGGTCGCGAGGTTGCGCGTGCAGGATTGCGTCGGCGAGGGCGACGGAAGAGCTTCCGGCAAAGGGCCGCTGCCCGCTGACCATCTCGTAGAGAACGATGCCAAACGAGAAGAGGTCTGTCCGGTGATCGACGCGGAGACCGCGCATTTGCTCCGGACTCATATAGCCTAATGTCCCAAGTACCAGGCCGGCTTCGGTGCTTGCGGTGACGGTGTCCGCCGCGGTCATGCTCGCAACGGGAACTTCGGCTTCAATTACCTTGGCCAAGCCGAAGTCCAGAATCTTCACCCGCCCTTCCGGAGTCAGCATTAGATTGGCGGGCTTGATGTCGCGGTGAATGATCCCCTTCTTGTGAGCCGCCTCCAATCCCTCCGCCGTCTGGATGCCAATGCCCAGGATTTCATCCATTTCCAACGGATCTTCCTTGATCCGCTTAGCCAGCGTCTGCCCTTCGACCGGCTCCATGGCTATCCAGTGAATGCCGTCGGATTCTCCGATTTCATAAATGGTGGCGATATTGGGATGGTTCAGAGCAGACGCTGCTTTAGCTTCCCCCAAAAAACGGCGCAGTCGGCCGGGATCAGCCGCCACTTCAACCGGGAGAATCTTCAGGGCAGCCATGCGGTCCAGCCGGGTGTCGCGGGCTTGGTAGACTTCACCCATCCCGCCGGCGCCCAGCAGCTCCAGGATTTGATAAGGTCCCAGCCGCCGCCCCACCAGCGAGAGAGGCTCCTCCGCGACTTGCCGCGCCAAATCCTCGATGGCCGGGTTCGCCAGGAATTCATCCGCCCCTTCATGCATGGCGAGCAGCGTCTCCACTTCCACGCGAATTCCCGAATCCCCCGGGCAGGATTCTTCGAGAAACCGCGGCCGTTCTGCTATCTCCAGCGCCAGGGCAGCATGATAAAACCGGTTGACTTGTTCCCAATGCTCTTGGTCCATGGGAGCCAGTGATTAGTGATTATTATTCCTCCCTTGAGGGAGGATAAGGGGGATGTCCCTTCCCGTTTGAATGGAGTCAGAGTGGGTCATTCCTACATTCATTCCCCCCTTGAGGGGGGTTAGGGGGATGTCCCTCTTCAAATGTTGCTCGATCCAACACTGAATGCCCCACAAGACATTCGACACGTCCCTTTTTATATTTCAATCCGAAAATCTCAGGATATGTAATCCCAAAGCTTTCAAATCATTCTCTCTGTTTTGATCACTCGCGTACTTCTCGCGATGGCTCTCTCCATCGATTTCAATAACCAGCTTCAATTTTGGGCAATAAAAATCGACGATGAATTTATGGATTGGTTTCTGTCTTAAGAAGCCAAAACCCAGCATTTTGCTGCCCTTCAATTGATTCCAAAGAAGCACCTAAGCCAGGGTGCTCTTTTTCCTGAACTCTTGGGAAAGCGGTTTCAGCTTGCGATCATGATGAAGCATGTTCTTGGTTACCCCGTAAGGACATCCCTATCGCTCCCCTCAATGGAAGACAATGGACATCCCCCTACCCCCCCTCAAGGGGGGAATTAAATCCGCATCTCATCCGTGCGCTTCATCTCAATTCCCGATTGATTTCACTTTCGCCGCCGAGGGGCTCAACTCCCGCAAGAGCCACGCCTTTGCCAGGCTCCATTCCATCTCCACCGTGCGAGTGGAAATCTTCATGACTTCCGCGGTTTCCGTGACGCTGAGTCCCCCGAAAAACCGCAGTTCTACGACCCGGGCTTTTCTGGGGTCTTGGGCTTCCAGACACTTCAAAGCGTCGTCGACGGCCACGATGTCGTGTCCGCCGTTGCCATGGACTATCTCTTCGTTCAGTTCCACTACAGTCTCTTCTCCCCCCCTCTTGGCACTTTGACGGGCTCTGGCAAAGCTGACCAGGATCTGCCGCATCAGCCGGGCCGAGATCCCGAAAAAATGCGCCCGGCTCTGCCACTTGGCATTCTTCCAGTCCACCAGTTTCAGAAAGGCCTCGTTGATCAATGCGGTGGTCTGCAAGGTGTGCCCTTCCCGTTCGCGCCGCATATAGCCGCGCGCCAGCCGGTGCAGTTCCGCATAAACCAGGGGAATCAATTTCTCCAATGCTGCCCGGTCCCCTTCGCTCCAGGAATGCAGCAACTGAGTCACTTGCTCGGACGGGGGAGAGCCATTCATTGGTTCTTTCCTCGAAATGGATAAAAGTACCCTTAATTATAACACTGGCCTCATCGGTCCGAGAGAGATCCTGATCTCTTTGATCTAAATCACGGAATTTTCTCTCCCGTGAATGCAACAGCGGCCTCCCACCAATTCAGTCCTGCTTTTTCTGATGTTCGTTCTTTATTTTTGCGGATTTGCGCGGGGGTTTGCGCATTACCAGATGAAGGCAGTTGAAAATTGTCACTGAGACGCCGGCCAAGGAGTTCAAAGTCGTGAGGGCAAGCTGAAAAATCAGCAAAGATTTATCGAAAATTAGCATGGCTTAGACGCCAAAAAAGGAGGGACGATTATGAAGAAGAATTTAATGGTGTGGAGTTTGGTGGTTTGTGCGGGATTATTTTTTTCGGCTATGGGTTTTTTTGCCCAAACGGTGGCTGCCACGAGGTATAACATCCCCTTTGAATTTCTGGTGGGAAACACCCTCATGCCCGCCGGGGAGTATACGGTCAAACCCTTGTCCCTTACGAACCCTGCGGGTACGAGAATCCTGCAAAAAACCGACGGAAGCAAGGTAATCTTCGTGACGTTGGGTGCCACCGAACGCAATACAAAGACTAATGGCTGCAAGCTCATTTTTTCTCAATTGGAAGAGGGGTATCAGCTGTCGAAAATTTATGAAAGAAGTGAAGTGAGGACGCTGGCAAATTCTAAGACAAAGTTCGACAAAAATGAGATCGGCCCCATGAAAGTCGCGCTCCATCCCGAGGCAAAAATCGTGGTGGTAAGCGCTTTATTAAGATAGGCCCCGCTTAACAACAACTCGCCACCAAAGGCGGGGTGAGCGGCTTTCTGCCACACACCCCGCCTTTTGCTGATTCTTGGCCCGTCGCAGTCCAACATAAAAAATGCCGTGACTTCTCGAGATATTTTTTCCCCGGAATCGGTGTCGCAATCGATTTTTCGCCGTCGATTGAAGTCAATCAATTGCCTGAACAAAGCCAAGCCTGAGAAGCAACCGGATAACGGAGGAAGGTGCGGATCATCCCGACCACGGCGCGCAATTCCGCCATATCAACGTAGAGGTGAAACGTGCCTTGGCAACGGGGATGCCGGCAATCTCGGAGGACACCAAAAAGAAGGAACTGCTTGGGAACTTCGACAATGGCGGCAAACAATGGCTTCCCACAAAGAAGCCGGTTAACCCAAACGGGCACGACTTTCCTTCTCTTGATTTTCCCCGCGCCTATCCGTATGGCATTTACGACCTCGTACTCGATACGTGTTTCTTGAACGTCGGGACGGATCATAACGCGGTCGATTCGCACCTTCCCTGGACGGCACGAAACGGCAACCTTTAGCCGTTAACGCACGAGCTACCAGGTATAGAGAGGCCGCCGTTTCGAGCGGTCTTGATGCCGTCTGGTTTGAGGCCAGACCGCTTTGTGTTATCTTCATAAGTGAATCTCCCAATCGCCATTTGGATTCTTCCCTCTTTGACGATTAAGTGCCCTGTCCAAGGAATTTGTGATAGACGGGCGTGTTTTTTTTTGAGGATACCTTGGAAAAGCTCAATCAAGCCGGTGTGGACGAAATGCTTTTGGTCGAAGCCCACCAACGGCGTTTCCCCCCCCTTGATGCCAGCACAGCTGGCCAGTTGTAGGGCGGTTGTGTCAACCGCCTCCTATCAACGTTGCTCTGGGGCGTTTTGCAAAAACGCCCTACAACTAGGATTTTCTAGGGAGAACATATGACGAAGGAGTTTATGCCGCGCTTGTTTGCCGCCTTCGCCCTGTCATTGGCCATGCAGACGGGCGCCTCCCGCCTGTTCGCTCAATCCACGTTCGGAAGCATCGTGGGTTCGGTGAGAGATGCCTCGGGCGCGGCCATTGCGGCCGCCGTGATTTCCGCCCGGGAAATCGACTCCAACACAGTTCGCTCCTCCAAATCGGACGGGGAAGGACTTTACGAGGTTCTCAACCTGAAGCCGGGCCGTTATGAAATCACAGCCGCCAAGGGGGGATTCTCTACGGCAAGAGTTGCGGAAGCGCGCCTGGAGGCGCGGGGTACCCTCCGCGTCGATCTGAAGTTGGAGGTCGCGCCGCTGGAACAAGCCGTCGTGGTCACCAGCAGAGTCCCGCTCATCGACACCGAAAATCCAATTATTGCGGACACGAAGACGTTCGAACAGATCACCCAGTTGCCGCTTAACTACCGCGGCGTCACCACCAGCCCTCTGATCGCAACCATGATCGTGCCGGGCGTGCAGCACGACGCCTATAACACCCCCTCTCTTGGCGGCGGGCTTCCCGCTCAAATCGAGTACACCGTGGATGGGATCTCCACCCACAGCTCATTTCAAGGCCCCAATCCCAATATGTATCCCTCGACGGAAATGTTGAGCGAATTCAAAGTGACTTCCGTGAACAACAACGCGGAGTTTGGTCAGATGGGGGATGTGACCGTGATCACGCGCGGCGGGGCCAATCGGCTGCGTGGCAGCGCGCTGTGGTATCACCAGAATGCCGCGCTCGACGCCACCATTTACGGCTCGCCCGAAAAGCAGGCGAAGGTCTTCAATACCTTTGGCGGCAGCCTCAGCGGTCCGGTCTATCTGCCTGGAATTTTCCGCGGGCATGATCGGACGTTTTTCTTTTTCGATTTCGAGGCCAACCGCCAGCCGAGCTCGTCTCTGGAACAGTATTCAGTTCCGACGGCTGCCATGCGGGCCGGAGATCTGAACGGCGTCCCTGGCGGCCTGGCCGTAGATCCCCTCACCGGCGCTCCGTTTCCCGGCAACGTGATCCCCGCGACGCGCATCAATCCCGTCGCCAGCAAGCTGGTCGATAAATTCTACCCGCTGCCGAACTATGATACTGGCGGCACGACCTACAACAATTACTGGCGGCTGTTTCCTTCTTTCTACGATACGAACGGCTATGACGTGCGCATCGATCACATTCTGAGCTCCCGCCAGCAGACTTACGGGCGTTGGAGCTGGAAGAAGATCTCAGTGCTTTCGAGCAACGGCTTTTTACCTACCAGCAACTGGGAAATATTCAATCGGAACCTGGTCGTTTCCCACAACATTTCTATCCGCCCTAACCTCTTCAACGAATTCCGTTTTGGCTTGAGTCTATTACTCCGCCGCGAGCATTTCCCGATTCTGGGTACCGACGCGGTCGCCACCCTGGACCTCCAGGGTCTTGATCTGAGCAATTCGCAAGGCATGGGCGGCTTTCCTTATTTTGACTTCTCCGATGGGACCGCCTTTTCTCCCATCGGCCGTGGCAGGGACGGGCCCTTCCAATCCAGGAGCTGGCAGTACACCGACAACTTGAGCTGGATTCTCGGCAGGCATACCATGAAATTCGGGGCCGATCTGCGGCGGATTGGGTACCAATACATTACGTCCTTCGGCGATAACGGCGAATTCGGCGCGTTTTTTTTCAACCAAGGATCGTTCAGCGGCAACGCTTTCGCCGATTTCCTGCTCGGCCTGCCCACGTATGACGACTACGGGATCGTCGGACCCAATATCAACGAGCGCGCCACTCACACGCACCTCTACGCCCAAGACGAATGGCGCGTCAACCGCCAACTCACCGTGAGCTTTGGCCTGCGCTGGTCGTTGCATCCCCCCATGACCGAGGACGCTGGAAACATCACGAATTTTGATCCACGCACTGGCAATGTCATCGTACCCGACCATACGCTTCCGACCGCACCGGGCTTTCTCGCGGCGACTAACGCGTGTCCGGGGACTACCACCGCGATCCCCTGCACTCATATCGTCAGCGCCAGCCAGGCCGGCCTGGGACAGGGACTGAGGCGAACCTATTATGGAAATTGGGCGCCGCGCCTAGGTTTCGCCTGGCGGCCATTTTCTAATCAGAAAACGGTCGTGCGCTCGGGCTTCGGCATTTTTACTCAAACAATTCAGGGATGGACAGCGTATGGGCCGACCGGCGTGCACACCTCCGATGTGCGCACCTACACCAACTTTCAAGCGCCCGGCACGCCGCCGCTTTATGTGTTGCCCCAGGTTTCCGGCGGACCGTTGGCGCTTCCCGACGTCGGCACGGAGGACTTCTTGGTCGCCACCAATCTCGGCTTTAAAGATCCCCGGACTTATCAATGGAGCCTCACGATCGAGCATGAGCTGCCTCGGGATACGGCTGTGCGACTCAGTTATATCGGGTCGGAATCCGTGGGTTTAAACCTCATGGTGGACCTCAATCGACAGCACGCGAGCACGCTCCCCTTCTCGGCCAGCCGCAGACCTTACCTGGCATGGGACCAAGTGTGGTCCTATGAGAACCTCGGATTCGCCAGCTACAATGGTTTCCAGGCGGAAGCGACCCACCGCTTCGGGGGCGGGCTGTTCTTTCAATCGAGTTACATCTTCTCCAAGAACATTGGCAACGCCGGAGGCCCGTTTGGTGGTGTCGGTTTGGGCCAGGCGTTTGCTACAGAAGCGTTCCAGAGACTCATCACCGACATGTATAACACGCGGCTGGACCGCGGCGAGTTGGCCGGATCACGCCGCCAAAGGTTCCTGTTGACCGCGATTTACCAGTTGCCCTTCGGCCAGGGGCGCGCTTTCGCGAGACGAATGAGCCCATTCGCTAACTCCATTCTGGGGGGATGGGATCTGAGCACGATCTCGCTTTTGCAGACTGGCCCTTTCCAAACCCCCATGATTGGCGGGCAGTTCAATCAATCCAACACCCAGGCTACCGGCAATTACGACGTTGGGCGGTCGGACCGGATCGGAGATGGCAACCTTCCCAATCCCACGCCCGACCACTGGTACGACATCACCGCCTTCACCCCCACTCCCAAGGGCGCGGGCCGCTTCGGGAATTCCGGCGTGGGAATCTTGCGGGGGCCGGGCACGATCGCCGTGGCCGGCGGCCTGTTCAAGAGCTTTCACTTCACCGAGAAACTGCGGTTGCGCCTGGAAGTTACCTTTACGAACCTGCCCAACCACCCGAATTTCTATTTGTCCCCAGACAATCTATACGTCAATCGTCCGGTCAGCTTTGGCAAGATCACTTCCGTGCAGAGCCAGGAGAACTCCGGCAACCGCGTGGGCCAGGTGGGCGTCCGCCTGGATTTCTGATCATTGACAGGCAGAAACGCCTCAGTAACCAGGCAACCAATCACGCGAAAAGACAATGAAGAAAATGAAACCTTCAGAGGTTAGTCAAATGTCCATTCTGAACCATAAAATCACACGGATTTCGAGTTCTCTGATAACGGGCATCTTCGCCATCTCACTTTTTCTTGAAGGCGGTGGACAACTCGGGAGAAGATCGACTCACGAATATATCCCAATCCTGGAAAATCCCGAACGTGTCAGTCGGCTTAAGCCTGACCAGGTAATTTCACTTCTCAATTTGAAGCGAGGAGATGTTGTAGCCGATGTTGGCGCAGGTTCTGGGGTATTCACGCGCAGATTGGCAGAGGCGGTCGGGCCGGAAGGAAAAGTGTTTGCCGTGGACATCGATGAAGATCTTCTGAAATATAACGGCGCCCGAATCGCGGAAGCCCACTTAAAAAATGTCGAATTCATCCTGGGAGAATACGACCATCCAAAGCTCGCTGAGGGTACCGTGGATCTCGTTTTTATCTGTGATGTGCTCCATCATATTGAACATCGACAGGTTTACCTGGGCCGGCTCTATTCTTGCCTTAAAGAGAAGGGACGGTTGGCCATTATCGACTACAATTCAAACTGGCCACCTGGGCATGAATCGATGAAGTATAGCGTCGAAGATCTTCTAGATTGGACCCGGAAAGCAGGCTTTAGAAAAAGTGCGGAATTTAACCTGATCACCGATGCCTTCTTTTTCATCTTTGAACCGGTCCATACACACGAATAGGGCAGAAGTGGAATGTCTCATTTTCTCCTGCTGATGTCGGGCATGCACAGGCAAATGCGGGATCTTTGTTAACTATTTTGGTATTTGTAGCCCAATCGAACTCCTTGGACATTTTGACAATATAATCTGACTCGTACTTTACCCGGCCTGCCAACATTACACCGTCTTGGCCCAGCTTCCGTTTCAGGCTGACTCCCTTGAGTTTTGAATCCGGAGCTGCCCCTATTTTTCATTCCCTTTTTCCCTCTTTTTGCATCCAACTAGTTTGTAGGATCGAAGGAACGATATTGCATTTTAGTCTTGAATGATGGATCACAATTTGACTAAACAATTGATTAGAGGTGATCGAAGGAAAGAATTCCATGAATACACTGAAAATAAAGACTCTTATTCTGTTGGCCCTGGCAGCGGTTTTTTTTGATGATGCCTTGATCGCGGGGAATAAACCTAAAAATTCCGACATCGATAACATCGGCGAGAGAGACATTAACAAGGGATTGGGTAATATCAATCTTGTCTCTTTGGAAAAAGAGATTGCCTTGGGGAAGCAATTAGCACAAGAGGTGGAGAAAAGCTCGAAATTGATCAAAGACCCGGAGATAACGGAATATGTCAACCGGCTGGGTCAGAATATCGTCAAGAATTCGGATGCAAAAGTCCCATTTACCATCAAAGTGATCGATTCCGACGAAATCAATGCATTTGCGCTTCCGGGCGGCTATTTATATGTGAATTCCGGCCTTCTGACAACCGCCGATGAAGAAGCGGAATTGGCCGGAGTGATGGCTCATGAAATTGCGCACGTTGCCGCCCGGCACGCCACCAAGCAGCTTACAAAAGCCACACTCTTGAATTACGCATCGATACCATTAATTTTCATGGGAGGGGGGTTGGGCTACGGACTTTATCAGGCCTCAGGATTTCTAATTCCCATGGAATTTCTCCATTTTAGCCGGAAGGCAGAGGCGGAAGCGGATTATCTTGGGTTGGAATATCTTTACAAAACCGGATATGATCCTACAGCTTTTGTCTCCTTTTTTGAAAAAGTAGAAGCCCAAGAGAAGAAGAAGCCGGGCAGGCTGTCCAAAATGTTTTCCACTCATCCACCCACGGATGATCGCATCGAAAAAGTTCAATCGGAAATTGCTTCGATTTTGCCTTCTCGCGACCAATATGCCATAAACACTTCAGAGTTTGATCATATCAAAGGAAGGTTGGTGGAAATGGAAAATGCCAAACGGCCCGCCGCGGGGGACAAGACAAACAGGCCTACTCTAAAGAGGCGAACCAGCGGAGATGTTGAAGATGCTCCTCCTGACGGATCATCGACGAGTGATGAGGATCGGCCAACATTAAAAAGGCGCAACTGACCATTTCAGATCCCTTAGGTCTTAGGACTGGTATTGTCGCAACGGATGGCACGGATAATCGTGCTGGGCAAGGATTTTTTATTCACAAATTCGCCAATGAAATATCTCATTTGAGTGAGGGGCTTTGTCCCCAAGCCACGTTTCATTGGCCACCTATTATCCCCCCATTACTATCTCATCCATAAAAATAAAAATGATGGGCAAACCTGAGCTAAATCAGAGTGGGTATGCCTGGTCAAAAGAATATGGCGGAGTGCCTGATCTCTGCCTGAGAAAATAACATCGAGGAGGCGCCGGACTTGAAAATTGGCATTATTTGCATTTGGTCTGGGATAGGTGAAAAAGCCCCACTGATCTAAAATAAGCCAAGTTGGATGCAATTAAAGTCCGGAATTATTTTGACTTTTGAACTTTCCTGTTCGGATTTAAAAATGGACGGCATTGATCCGTGCTTGATCTGCGAACATTCAAAGGAAATCATTCAAGAGCTGGCACACTCCAATTTCTGGTGGGGGAGACGGCAGAATGTCATCGGTTGAAAAATGTGGTAACATTTCTCTCTCCAAATTGTCTTTTGATTAAAACAGGGATTCTACTCAGATTAATGTAATACCTAGTTTATAAAATCTATTCGTCCCCAATAATTGGCGCTAGACCTGGAGCGCCGGTTGACCAAACTCCATGAAGCAGAAAAACTCCAGGCGCCTAATATGGCTCATCATTCAAAGGAGAAGAAAATGAAACGTCTCATTACAACAATGTTGTCTATTGTCACCTTCTATGTGCTAATCGTGACCGCTCCGGCTCAAGCACAACAGGGCGCACCCGCCTCCGATCTTGTCAGCAAATCGGCGCAGGCCATTAGCTATCAAGTTGGTGGAGGATCTACCAAGGTCGACCTCAAAGGCGTTGGATCGATGCCGCAGGCTTTTGGCGTGGCTAAAGTGGAGGCACAGAAGGGAATAACCAACATTCAAGTGGAGGTTGGAGGATTGGGCCAACCCTCAAAACTAGGTACTGAGTTTCTGACCTATGTTTTGTGGGTAGTCTCTCCAGAAGGGCGTGCCAGCAGTATTGGAGAAATTATTATTAATAAGAGGGGAGAAGGTAAGCTGGAAGCCACAACACAGCTGCAGGTCTTCTCTTTAGTTGTCACCGCCGAACCCTATTTTGCGGTGCGTCAGCCCAGCGAAATGGTTGTGATGGAGAATGAATTCCGTGAAGACACCAAGGGGAAGCTCTTCGAAGTCAGCGACTATAAGCTCATGAAGCGCGATCAGTACCAAAAAATGGGAAACCCGTTAGCCTTGTCGTTGGATCTCAAGAATGTTCCCCTGGAAATGTATGAAGCCCGCAATGCCGTGGAAATCGCCAAATCGCGTGGCGCCGATAAATTTGCCCAGGAAATTTTCACCAAAGCGGAATCCAGCTTGAAACTGGCCGAAGAGGCACTCTCAAATAAGGCCAACAAAAAAGAAATCGTTTCCACGGCCCGGCAGACCGTGCAATTTGCGGAAGATGCTCGCGCCCTGGCTTCTCAGCGTCAGGAAGAGGAGCGGATAGCCCATGAGCGGGAAGCCGCCGCTGCCAAAGCCAAGGCGGAAGCGGAAGCTAAGGCGGAGGCTGAAGCCGCGGAAGCCAAGCGGAAAGCCGATGCGGAAGCCGCCGAAATCAAGCGAAGAGCCGACGAAGAAGCTCAAAGGCAGGCGGAACTATCGGCGGCACGGGAAGCCCAGATGAAAGCGGAGGCCGAATCCGCTGCCGTGAAAGCCAAGGCGGAAGCCGATGCTGCAGCAGCCAAAGCCAAAGCGGAAGCCGAGGCCGCTGCCGCCCAATCTAAAGCAGAAGCCGAGGCCCTGAAGGCCAAGGAGGAAGCCGCCAAGGCTGAGGCGGAACGGGCTCGTCAAGCCGCGGAAGCATTGCGCGCCCAACTGCTGCAACAATTCAACCGGATTTTGGATACGCGCGACACACCGCGCGGATTGGTGGTAAATATGGGGGATGTGCTCTTTGACACCGGCAAATATAATCTTCGCCAAATCGCGCGGGAAAAGCTGGCCAGATTATCCGGAATAGTCTTAGCGCATCCAGGGTTGAATTTGGAGGTGGAAGGACATACGGATAGTATCGGGAGTGATGAATTTAACCAGAAACTCTCCGAACAGCGAGCGGGAACAGTGCGGAATTATCTGATCGAGCAAGGTTTGCCTGAAGGCAATCTCACTGCCCAAGGGTTTGGCAAGACTGCACCAGTGGCCGATAACAGCACCGCGGAAGGGCGCCAGAAAAACCGGCGTGTCGAAATCGTTGTCTCTGGAGAGGTCATAGGAACAAAAATCGGCAAATAGCGTTTCTCGGCCATCGCTGCTCCGCGCCGGCCAGCCATAGGCCCAAAGAATTCCGTGGGCTTGCCTGGCTTGGCGCTTTGCAACGTTTGGGGAGACAGCATCAAACTATAAATTCATAGACAAGTGGAAAATCGCCAGGAGCGTCTTTCTCCGCGGAACTGTCAGGCATGGCATCTCTAACGGCCACGCTGACAAGAACAGAAGGAGTTATGCCGATCTTTTATTCCATAAATCCAAAAAAGAAAATCGTGATCAGTGTCGGCTCCGGCGTGCTTACTCTGGCGGAAACATTCTTGCATCAAAGGCTCCTGAGGAATGACAAACACTTCGATCCCAAATTCTCTCACTTGATCGACTTGACGGGTGTTTTGAATTTTGAGGTGGATGCCGGGGAGGCAAAAAGCCTCGCCCGCAAGGAGCCATTTTCTTCGGCCTCGCGCCTTGCCTTGCTTGCCTTTGCTCCCCTGATGCTGAAAATCACCCAATTGATTTATGAAGCATATCGATGGGAAGGGAAAGAAGTGAAGGTGTTTTTCAAGCGGTCAGAGGCAATGAAGTGGCTCTCCTCCAGACAGCGCAAATCCAAGCTTCCCACACTGCGGAAAGCCCAAACCGCCAGCGAGTGATCAAGGCTGCCGTGCAAAAGCCGCAGCGCCGGCCTAGCTCGGCTGATCGCTCGTTATCACTTCGCGCTGTGTGGCAATCCCGATTGTCCCTAATTGGCTGGCCCCGCATGGTTCGCCCTGTCTTCGTAGGCGGGCCGTTTTGGCGCCACGGCGGGCTTTTCTTTCACCAGCCGTTCGAGCTCTTGGATGGCCCGGTCCAATTGAGGATCTTTCCCCGCGGCCATCGCTCCCGGATCATCCCATACCTCAATGTCCGGCTCCACGCCATGACCTTCCACAAACCACTTCCCATCGGTGTCGAACATCCGGAAAGTTGGGACGGTGACCCCTCCGCCATCCACCAATGGCGGATTGCCGCTGATCCCGATCAATCCGCCCCATGTCCTAGTCCCGATGAGTGGGCCGATTCCAGCCTTTTTAAAGTAGTAAGGGAAGCAATCGCCGCCCGAGCCGCTCCAGCCATTGATCAGCATGGCCTTGGGCCCAAAATGAGCCACGGGCGGCCATTGCCAGTCTTTCCCGTCGCGAGTGGCCCAGAAACTGAGAGGTGGACGATTCAACAATTCGACAAAGCGGTCCGGAATTTGGCCTCCGCTATTGAACCGCTCATCGATGATCAAAGCCTCTTTGGTGTATTGGGCACGGAATTGGCGCAACAGCTCGGTTTGCCCGTCAATTCCCGTGCTTGGAACGTAGACGTACCCCATGCGACCGTTGGTGGCCTTTTCGACATAGGCCCGATTCGATTCAATCCAATCCAACTGGCGCAAAGCATCCTCGCTGGCCAGCGTTTTTACCAGGATCTTCCTCGAACCTTCCTTGACTGGCTTATCATTCACGGTCAGCTGGACGGTCTTGTCAGCCAAGCCCCGGAACGCAGCCCAAGGATTCAGCTTCGTGTCAAGCGCTAGGCCATTGACTTCCAGAATGTAGTCTCCCTCTTTCACCTTTAGGCCCGGTTCCGCCAGGGGAGAACGCAATTGAGCATCCCAATCCCCTCCATTAATGATTCTTTTGATCCGATATGCGCCATTTTCCAGGGACCAATTAATACCCAACAGGCCGACACCAAGCTGCGTTTCAGATGGAACATCCCCGCCCCCCCGATACGTATGGGAAGCATTCAACTCCGCAATCAATTCACCGAGTACGAAATTCACATCCCAGCGGGTGACCGCGTCCTCCAGAAGCTTCCCATACTGTTCCCGCATGGCCTTCCAATCCACGCCATGCATGTGGGGATCGTAGAAATAGTCCCGTTCGAACCGCCAGGCGTCATTGAAGATTTGCCGCCACTCCGCCTTGGGATCTACCAGCATCTCCATCTCTTCCAAACGGAGTTTCTTTTCAAACTTTTGCTTTGGTTTCAGATCCAGGATAGAAAAAGAGGTCCCCTGTCGAACCAACGCCTTCTTGCCATCCGCGGAAAGCTCGTAGCTATCGGCATCTTCGAGGACAGGCTGCTCTTCCCTCTCCTTTAAATCGAAATAGACCAATTGACTTTTTTGATTGGGGGGGAACCGGTCCGCGGACGCCGCAGGAAGACCACTTTCCCTTCAGCCGCCCCGAGTTGATCGTAGTTTCCCGCAACCATGGGCAGCGGCACCGCCCTGGCTTCAAAATTGTCCTGATCGATTTCTACCGGCTTGATTGGCTTCTTTTCATCCTTCTTTTCATCCTTCTTGTCGTCTTTCTTATCCTCCTTCTTCTCATCCTTAATTGCCGCCGCCTTATCATCGCCGGCAGCAGCACCTTCCTTTTTATCGGCCGACTTCGCCGGCTCATTCTCGGAACTGGATTTTTCTTCTTTCACCCCTTCTTCATCGTTGCGTTGAGCCAAGGGAGATGGGACATCCAGACGCAGCGGCGCCGCCATTACGTTGACGGAATTGGCATAAATCCAGGTGTTGTCGAAATTGCTGTAGGATGGCTGCAAGGAACGGCTTGAAAAAAAGTAGAGATACTTCCCCTCCGGATCAAAAGTGGGCTCATCGCTGGAATAATAGCCGGAGGTTACCTGACGCAGGGCGCCTTTTTGCGTGTCGTAAAGGAAAATGGCATTGCTACGGGAGTCGAGATCCCGCGCAAAAGCCATCCAACGGCTGTCGGCGGACCAGCTCACTTTAAACTCGACCAAGCCGCCGTGGAACAGCGCCTTCCCCTTGTCAATAAAAGTCAACTTTCGCGATGCTCTTTCAAATAAATAAATTTTCATCGCTTGATCGATAAAGGCGAGTTTCTTACTATCCGGCGACCAGAAAATCCGGTAGCGAAAGCCCGGGCCCAAGTTGGTGGCCTTCTCTTCGGCGCCACTTCCATCAGCGGCTCGGAAAGTCAATTCATACTCTCCCGACCGGTCACTCCAATAGGCAAGAGTCTTTCCATCCGGCGCCCAGGCGGGATAGCGTTCCGCCGCTCCGGGACTATTGGTCAGATCAAAGACCGGACCATGCTCAGCCGGCACGGAGAAAAGTTCCCCGCGGGCTTCAAAGACAGCCCGTTTCCCGGAAGGGGAGATGCTGGAATTTTGCAGGTTGCGGCTGACTTTTTCCGAGCGGGGCTTTAAGCTGGCTTCATCCGTGACAACTCGGATTTTGACTTCTTTGCTTTCGAGATTGGAGAGATTCAGCAAATAGAGTTTTCCTCCGGCTTCGAACACAATATCCGAGGGACCGATGGAAGGGAAATGAACATCGTAATCGCTGAAATTGGTGATCTGCCGCGTCTTTCCGCCCTTCAGATCGTAGGACCAAATGTTATTGCGCTGGTTGCTCCCACGATCGGAAAGGAAGTAGAGGGTCTGGCCGTGCCACATGGGATGACCATCATTCGCGGTTGTGTTGCTCAAATTTTTATAGGTTTTCTTTTCCAAATCGAAAAGCCAGATCTTCGAAGCCCATCCGCCGCGATACCTTTTCCAGGTGCGGAAATCCTGGCTCTGCGGCATATAGGCAAGTGTTTTTCCGTCGGGGGAAATACCGCCAAATTCGCCATAAGGCACCGGCAGTTTTTCCGGCAGTCCTCCTTCCAGAGAGGCTTTGAACAACTGGTTGAAGCGGTCGCGCCCAGACTCCATGGAGGAGGCAAAAAGCAACGAGCGTCCATCCGGATACCATCCCAGGACGCGGTCACCTGCCGGGTGATAGGTGATGCGCCTGGGCAAGCCGCCGTTGGCGGGAATCACATAAATATCTTGGTTGCCGTCATAGTTCGCGCTAAAGGCGATCAGCGACCCATCGGGAGAAAATTTGGGGAATGACTCTTCCCCCTGCGGAGAGCTGAGACGCTGGGCAATTCCACCGCTTTTGGCAACAACCCAGATGTCGCCCGCATAAACAAAGGCAATCTGGGTTTGAGAAACGTTAGGCTGGCGCAACATCCGGGCATCAATCTGCCCGAAGAGCAGGCTAGTCTGAAGGAGTAATGCCAACCACAAAGTGGAAAGGGAAAATTTATTCATCGGAAATCCTTTCGTAAAGAATGAAAGATGAATTCCCTGCTTTAATTTTGGGGGACTCAAATATGATTCAGATGTATCAATGCCCAAAAGCCACGGAGGCACCGAGACACGGAGGGATTTGTGACACTCCGAAATGCATTCTCTTTCGGCGGAGTTGAAGTGCCTCATCATGATAATCAACTCCAACAGTCCTTGAAACATCTGCAAAATTTTAGATAAAGAGGGCTGTTGATCATCCCTTGATGAATTCCTTCAAACCGCCCAACCACTCTCCGTGCCTCTGTGACTCCGTGGAAATCCCAGTCTTTGGCCACGGAGACTCGGAGGCACGGAGAGTGAGAGAAAAGAACAAGCGCACTCCACGATAGTAGCAGAACCGATCTCAAGGAGAGAATTCCTGAGTCTACCTTGAAACACCATCTGGAAAAGAGATATTCAGTTCATTGGGCCGGAATTTCAACAAGAATAAACTGTCACCGTTCAGGGGGAAGGAACTGAACCCGAACGGCAACAACAATAAACTCCATCTTGATCCTGCATTCTGAGCCCGCGAGTCTTGAAGAATTACAGACCATTCCTGTCAATTAAATTCGGCCGCATTTGCTCATGAATCAATCCATTGCTGGCCAGGATCTTTTTTTCATAAATCGAATAGTCTCCTCCCTGGAAATTAGTCACCTTTCCGCCGGCCTCGGTGATGATGATCAATCCAGCCGCGGTGTCCCAGGGTTTCAGGGCTTCTTCCCAAAACCCGTCCGTCTTGCCCATGGCCAGGTAGCACATATCCAAAGCGGCGGAGCCATCCCGGCGGACCGCCTGCGAAGTATTGATGAAGTTTTTAAAATATTCAAAGGCCTGTGGCGGAATTTTATTCAAGTCGTAAGGAAATCCCGTGGTGATCAACGCACGGCGGAGATTATCTACCTTGGAGACTTTGATCTTTTGCCCGTTCAAGAAAGCGCCACTCCCCTTTTCCGCCACAAAGAGCTCATCCCAAATTGGGTGGCAAACCACGCCACCCACGATTTCGCCGCTCTTTTCCAACCCGATTGAGACACAAAAGAACGGGTAATCGTGCGCATAATTGGTGGTTCCATCCAGAGGGTCAATCACCCATTTAAATTCCGAGTCTTCGCTGCGATTGCTCCCCTCTTCCGCCAGGATGGAGTGATCCGGAAAATGCTTCCGCAGAATCTCGACAATGGTTTTTTCCGATTTTTTATCCACCTCCGTAACGAGGTCGATTTCCCCTTTGAATTCTATTTTCTTTTCGCGGCCATAATAATCCGCGAGTATTTTCCCCGCTTCGCGGGCGGCTTCTACGGCAACTTCAATCAATTGACTCATAATCCTCCAGACTTCAAATTTTACCCGTGGAGCGGCGCTCCCGCGCACGCTCGCTCGGGTGGCGGGCAACGCGCGAAGAGTGACTTCGTAACACTCGCTTGTTCCACCTTATTGCATATTTTGGTTCTTTTTGCGACGACGACCGGACTATAGTATTTGTTCCCTGGGCAAGGTTCCACTCCTCCCGCGAATTCGTCCAATTCCTGCCATTCATTCCCAAATTATAACCACGCGGTACCCCTCAAGTGGCAGCCACGCTGAATGCATTTTACGAGCCGTGGAGCCTTACCGCATGGCCCAATACCCACGGCTCGCTGAAAGACCCTCACCGTGGCTACCATTCACAAGGATCTGAGTAGTTACCCCGAATTTTTAACATTTTGTGGCTGGCGCCCTGATTCGGCCAGCAGCGGGCCATGAAACGGAAGAGCATAAAACAACCACAAGCTTCTCTTCCCCACAAAAAGATAAAACATTAACATAATTGGCGGAATAGGATGAAAATTATGTGCAATGTCGGGATCGGCCGCAACTTATTTTCTTTTTTTGTGTTTAGATTTTTGAGGTCATGATGAACGAACCGGCGGATGTGGATTTGATGCTCAGAGTCAAAAGCGGTGACCGGGAAGCCTTCCGCCTGCTGATCGGAAGGCATCAAAAACCTCTGCTCAATTTCATTTGCCGCTTCACGGGCAATCCGGGAGAATCGGAAGACTTGACGCAGGAAGTATTTATGAAAATTTTCCAGGCGGCCTCCCGATATGAACCTCAAGCGGGATTTACCACCTGGTTGTATCGCATTGCCACCAATGTGACGTTGAATTATTTGCGCGATCATAAACCCCGCTTGCTAACCTCGCTGAATCAGGATTCGGAGGAGCATAGCGGAAATTTCCTGGAAATTCAGGATACCCAGCCTTTAGCTGAAGAAAGGCTGCTGGAAGAAGAACGGATTCGATGTGTCCGAAACGCCGTAGCCGCTTTGCCGGAAAATCAAAGGCTGGCGCTGGTTTTGACGAAGTACCAAAATCTTTCGTTAAAAGATGCGGCGGCGGTTCTGAATTGTTCCCCCATGGCCGTCAAATCGCTAATCTTCCGCGCCTATACAAATCTGCGGGGAAAACTGGCGCCGATCGTCACTGAAATGGCCTGAGCCGCTGAAGACTGGCTTCGCGGAAAACTGAACGGGAAGTGTCGAGGATATGGCATTTTTGAAACCGAGGCGCTTTGCCGGAGATTTGAAAAAGGAAAGTTGCAACCATGGATTGCCAAAAGACAATGGAAAATTTTCCAGATTACCGGAATGACAGGCTGGAGCCGGAAGTGCGTGCGGATATGGAAGCGCACCTCAGGGAGTGCATAGCGTGTCATAGCCAATTCGAGGCTTTTTCCGTTGTGGATGCGGAGTTGAATCGATGGAGGGAGATAGAGCCTTCCCCCTGGCTCGAACAAAAAGTCATGGCCCGGTTGGACACAGATCAGGGAGTGCGCCGGCGGCCTCCCCTCATGGCCTGGCCGCGGCCACAATGGGCAGCCATGATTGTCTTATTCATTGTGGCGGGCCTGGGCTCCTGGGTGATGCTCCACCGTCCGGGGCGCGCGGTTGAACCTTCGCGCTCGGGGGGAAATCAAGCCAACCCCCTGACTTCATCCTCCAAGCAGAGCGCGGAATCCGCGGAGGCCGGGGTTGTTGGGAATAATTCGAAAGGGCAGATCCACACCTCGGACCCGGTTCAGGCCACAACCTTCGGCGAAGAAATCTCTCCAGAAGATTTGGCTCTCCTGGAAAATCTCGATTTGCTGGAAGACTTCGATTTGTTGAATCCCGCGCAATCTGGGACAATCGCGGCGCCAAAGGAATCAGCGCCTGGTTCTCGATGAGGCATGCATGAGAAAGACACTTCTGTTCCTAATTTTTGCTGCTCTTTGGGGTATCCTTCACTTGAATCCGCCCGTGTTTTTTTCTGAAACGCAGGCCCAAACCTCTGACAGGGCACTTCCGCCTCAGACGCCGACTCCTGAACAACAGCAACGCTTGAGGGAGCGCTATGAAAAATTCAAACGGCTTCCTCCAGAAGAGCAGCAAAAATTGCGCCGCCGTCTCCGCCAATTTGAGAACTTGACCGAAGAACAAAAGAAGGATCTGCGACGCCGATTTCAGCGATTCGAGAATTTGAGCGAGGATCAAAAACAGGAGTTGCGGCGCCGCCACCGTCTCCTGCAGGAGATGACTCCGGAACAACGGGAGCGCGCGCGCCTTTTTCTGCGCCGCTGGAACCGTCTCCCCCCCCTGCGTCAGCAATTTCTGACAGAACGTTGGAATAGGATTCAGCAGTTTCCTCCCGCTCAAAGAGAAAACAGGCTGAACCGCTGGCCCTTTTGGCAGCGTTTGTCCCCAGAAGAAAGGCAGGCGTTCGAGCAAAACATCGACAAGTTTCCTCCCATGAGAAGTCCTCAACGATGAAAGGAGGAATACCCCAGGCGGACGGCGCAGTTCTCCGGCTGGGGAAGACTCCGCCAATTCGCCACAAAGCACTGCACCTTCGAAATAATATTCTCCCTAGAAAATCCCCTCCGACGGAGGGGTCATCCGTCAGCTGACGGATGGGGGTGGGTTCCAAGGTGAGAAAGCTTTCCTGAATTGGACCCACCCCACCCGCAAGGCGGGTTTCCCCTCCGTTGGAGGGAAGGCGTGAAAAAATCGCGAAAAGTCAAAAAAAGATTGACTAGCGATATCGCTAGGTGTATACTTTTTCCATCTTTGACGCGGAGAGTGCCGCATGGGTTATCAATCCAAAGTTCAAGTCATCGAGCGGGCCAAGGGGCAAAAGCAATTTTACCTGATCTGCCCGGCGCCGCTAGCCCAAGCCCTGGAGATGGAAAAGAGCGAGACCATCGAATGGATCCTGGAAGACAAGCACACGCTGGTCATCAAGCGCATCGAGGCAGCCGCGGCGGCCCGCAAGGGGGCCCATGGACGCTGCTAAGTCTTCCCCGCAAAACGCCCCGGTTCGTCCGATGAGCCGGGTGAAGACCGCCAACCGGGCCCAATTGGTCTTGCGGATGGTGGATGTCGAGAAGCTGATTCCCCTGCGCCATCCGGCCCGGATGATTTGGCAGATGGTCGGACAGTTGGACTTGAGCCCCTACGAGGCCAAGATTGAGGCCGTGGCCGGGCAAGCGGGCCGACCGGCCTGGGATCCCCAGTTGTTGATCTGTGTGTGGGTTTATGCCTACAGCAAAGGGATCAGCTCGGCGCGGGAAATCGAGCAACGCTGCAGCTACGATCCCGCCTTTCAGTGGCTGACCGGACTGGACGTAATCAACCATCACACGCTGTCGGACTTTCGCGGCAGCCGGGAGGCGGAACTGCGGGAGCTGTTTGCCCAGCTGTTGGGAGTGCTGAGCCGCCAGCAGCTGATTCGGCTGAAACGAGTGGCCCATGACGGCAGCAAAATCCGGGCCTTGGCCTCGGACAAGAGCTTCCGCCGGGGAGAGACGCTGGAGCGTCATTTGCAGCAGGCGCGGGAACTGGTCGGGCAGCTGAGCGAAGCCGGATCGGAAGAGCAGAGCGCCCGGCGCCAGCAGGCACGGCAGCGGGCCGCTCGCCAACGAGTCGAACGGCTGGAAGAGGCGCAACGGCAGCTGGCCCAGCTGCAACAGCGCAAACCAGACCCGTCGAGCCAACAACCGAGGGTCAGTGAGAGCGATCCGGAGGCTCGGATCATGCGGACGGGACATGACGGTTTTATTCCCGCTTACAACGTGCAATTGTCCACCGACGAACAGGCCGGGATGGTCGTGGGGGTGGCGGTCACCCAGGAGGCCGCCGACGTGGCCCAACTGCAACCGGCGGTCGATCAGATCGTCAACAATCTGGAGCAAAAACCGGAACAGATGCTGGTCGACGGAGGGTATATCTCGCAGGCTAATGTGGTTTCCCTGGATCAGCAAGAGATTGACCTGATTGGCCCCTGGGTCGATCGGAAGGACACGGGACAACAGAATCTGAAACGGCGTCAACTGGATCCGGCCTTCTATCCCGAAGCGTTTCGGTATCAGCCGGGGTCGAACGCGTATCAATGTCCAGCCGGCCAACTGTTGAGTTACGAAGGAAGTGAAGACCGACCTTTTCAGACCCGGCATCGCTATCGAGCCACCGCCTCGACCTGCCGGACCTGTGCCCTGCAGTCGCACTGTTGCCCGAACACTCGAAAGGGGCGTTCGCTGGTCCAGATTGAGGCCGCCCCCGAAGTGAAGGCCTTTCAAGAGAAGATGCAGACCCCCCAAGCCCAGCAACTTTACAAGAAACGGGCCCCGCTGGCCGAATTCACCAATGCCTGGATCAAAGAGAAAATGAAATTGCGGCAATTCCGAGTGCGGGGGTTGAAAAAGGTCTCGCTGGAAATTTTGTGGGCCTGTTTGAGCTACAACATTCAGCAATGGATCCGCTGCTGTCGGCGAGGGCCCCTGATCCCAAGGCAAAGCCCGGCCTAAACCCAAGCGTCCAGAGTTTCGCGCTTTCAAAGGCGCTGGCGAGGGGGAAAAGAGTACTACGGTCCCAGGGATCTTCGGATTGGGAAGAGGGAATGACATGAAAATGTTCGCACCCGGTTGAATTTTTCTAATCGTCACAAAAAACAAGCCCGTCTAATCCCTAATTTTTTCACGCCTTCAGGGGAATTTTCGTCTTCTTAATGTGCCAGCCGTGCTAGCATGCGAAGCTCCTCAGAAAATCCTGGCATAGCAACAATGAATTCTAAGTCCGCTCACCCTGAGCTTGTCGAAGGGTGTGCGGACGGGCAAAACAAGGTTTCCCCATTGATGTTAAGCTAACTAATCCCTTGGTTGGCTCGGCTTGCCACGAAAGAACCGTCCATCCTTCGACAAGCTCAGGACGAACGGTTCTTTATCAGAGTCAGCACCCCATTTTCATTATCTTGCTGTGCCAGCCGTGCTGGCATGGGGAGCTCCTCAGAAAATCGCAGTGCCAGAGACGTCACAGGTCTTGGAGACCTGTGACGTCTGGAGATTTTCATTTTCTTGTTGTGCGACCACGTTGCCTGCAGAGCTCCCGAGTGAGTCCGCTCAGAGAACGATGGTTCAAGAAATGGCGAGTTGGAATGCGAGGTGCGTTAATGACTCTTGGGGCCAATGAAGCGCTTCGTTTCTGATGAAAGGATTCACCCATTCCAAGCGGATCAGGAAGTTTTGGACGCCATTCGGGCGGCCAGCAGAAGAGCTTGAATCATGCTGTCGGGGCTGGCCTGCAGTTTCCCCGCAATATCGAAGGCGGTGCCATGATCCACGGAGGTCCGGATGATGGGAAGACCGATCGTAATATTCACACCCCGGTCGAATCCCATCAGCTTCAAGGGAATGTGGCCTTGATCATGATATAGCGCAATCACCAGATCAAATTCGCCACGATCCATTCGGTAAAATACCGTATCTGGGGGAATCGGGCCGGTAACACAATATCCTCTCCGGACCGCCTCTTCCACGGCAGGAGCTATTTCTTCAATCTCCTCACGCCCAAACATTCCCGCTTCCCCCGCGTGAGGATTCAGTCCGGGCAAGGCAATCCGTCCACCCTTTATCTTCAACTGCCCCAGGGCCTGGACGGCATATTGGATGGTGTCGAGAATTCGCTCCCGTTTGACCGCCTCGATCGCCTTACGCAAACTCAGATGGGTAGTCAAATGCATGGCGCGCAAGTGGCCAACCACCAGCAGCATCCTGACCTCCTCGACGCCACACAAACGGGCCAGGAATTCTGTATGCCCCGGAGCGCCAATACCCGCCAACTGGGCCGCTTCCTTGTGAATCGGAGCGGTGACAATGGCATCCATAGCTCCCCGCAAACACAATTCCACTCCCGTGCGAATATAATCCAGGGCCGCCTCGCCACATTCCTTGGAGACTTGCCCGACATGCACTTTAGTGAAATCAATATTGTGCCGATCCAGAAGAAAAATCCCTTGCCGGTCAGGCAATTCGCCTGGATGGTCGATGAGTTCCAACTTGGCAAGCGGGAGAATTTTTTCGAGATAAGCTTCCACCACACTCCGATCGCCAATCAAAAAGGGAGAGCTCACTTCCCAAACCTGATCACTCGAGAGGGCACGCAGCGCCACTTCAGGCCCAACTCCAGCCACGTCCCCCAAAGAAATGCCTAACACCGGTCTTTCCCGAAGCATCGTCAAGACTCCTTGTGGAAAATCAATGGCCCAGCATAGATTCTCCGATTATCTCTCAAAGAAGCTAAACATACCAGTGCAGCTGGCACAACAAGACAATGAAAATGGGATGATGGAGGCGGCCTGCCCTCAGGCCGTCTCAGCAGGCTTGGCAAACTCAGACGGGGGTGGGGGCACCCCGCCTCCATCCACGCTATTTTCTTGGGATCTCCTCATGCCAGCGAGGCTGGCACGATGAAAACAAGGTGGGACGCGCGAGTGTGACGAAGTCACCCTTCGCGCGTCGTCTGGCCAACCTTGCCTGCTGAGCGAGCGTGCACCGGTGACGGCGGTCACTCGTGCCCGCTCCACCTTTGCCTAATTTTGATTTTCTAGGGAGCTATGCATGCGGCAATGCCGCACAACAAGAGGATGAAGATCGGCTTTGACCGGTAGGGACGGCTCGCCGAGCCGTCCGCCTGCGCAAAGCAATGCTGGCGCAGTTGGCGCTTTCGGCGAAAGCGCCCTACCTGCAGACGCAGTTGGCTTGAATGACGCCGCTCAAGATTTTCAATTACTTGCCGCGATTTTCTGAAGAGCCGGCAATGATGGGGGGGGGGATTTCAAATCGTGACGCAACAGATCAGCCCTGAAGTGCGAAATGTCACGGGGGGACGAACCTTCTCGATAGCCGATGGGTCGCGGTATCCTATTTTCGCGAAATCTCAGCGCAGCGAAGATTTGCTTTTCGCGGGGCGCCCCGGCTTTTTTTTAATAAAAACCGTAAAATAAATTGTTTTCTGTCGCGCCAAGTGTTTAAATTCTAATGGATCTAGCAAATATTTATTAGCCACACTCAGGATGCAAGCCAGAAGTTTGATAATGATCTGGCCGTCTGATCCGCGGCCCAATTGCAAACCCACTCAACAAATCAAGAAATTTTGCAATATCGACAGGCCAATTTGGGCGATAGCTTCGACCTAGGACGGAAAGAATCCGCATGACCAGTGTGTATATTTTTTTGACCAATTCGAATGCCATTCGAATATGTTTGACCCATCCCCAATCGAAGGAGAACTCCTATGGCTTTCTGTGCGAAATGTGGAACCCAATTGAATGACGGCGCGGCTTACTGTCCCAGTTGTGGCGCTTCAACGGGAAGCGCTCCCTCTGCTCCACCTCCGCCGCCTCCTTTCGAGCCAGCCCCATCGGCATCCTATGCCTATGCCGAGACTGCGCCTTCTTTATTTTCGCGGGTGCAGAACATACTCATGAAGCCCAAAGATGAGTGGCCGGTTATTGAGCGGGAACAAACCAGCGTTACCGCTCTGTACAGCGGCTATATCGCCCTGCTGGCGGCCCTCCCGGTTATTGCCAGTCTCATTAAAAACACCCTTATCGGCACGACGCTGTTATTCACCACGATCCGAACCCCCATCGTCCGCGGCGTGATTGGCGCCATCTTGATGTATGCGCTCTCTCTGGTTGGAGTCTACCTGGCGGCTTTCATCATCGACAAGCTGGCCCCCACCTTCGATTCTCAATCCAACTTCATGCAGGCGTTAAAGCTGGTCGCCTATGCCTCCACAGCCTCCTGGATTGCCGGCATCGCCAATTTAATCCCGATCCTCGGGGTTTTAGTGGTGATTGCGGGAGGCCTTTATGGCGTTTACCTATTCTACCTGGGGCTGCCTCTCCTGATGAAGACGCCGGCTGACAAGGTCATCGTTTACATGATCGTCTCGGCCGTGATCATTTTTGTGATTTACATCGTCATAGGAATGATCGTGGGCGCCATGATGATCACCACTGCCGTCACATCTCATGCCATAACGGGATTCTAAAGGGACTAGCCCGTTGCTCCTGCCTCGCCCTTGGTAACGGCAGCCATGTAAATCGGGAGAGCCCTCAGACGGGGCCCTCCCGTTAGAAAGCCCCGGACGTGGCGGCGCCGATAAATAAACACCCCCCACAACTTTTTTGTTGCCGTCGCGGGAAATCCGTTTTTTAATGGAGGTTTGTTTTTGAGCCGGATGGCGATCATTTTGGCTGGGAGGTGGCTGGATGGAAAAGTGGAGCATTCAGGATTCGATCGATTGTTACAACATCAACAACTGGGGCAAGGATTACTTCTCGATTAATGAGAGTGGACATGTTTCCGTGCACCCGGATAAACGGCCGGATCATGCGATTGACTTGAAAGAGCTGGTCGATCAGCTGCAGAGGCGCGGCATCGATCTGCCCATCCTGCTTCGCTTCACCGATATTCTTCGGCATCGAGTGGGTGAAATCCAAAAAGCTTTTAAAACGGCCATCCAAGAGTACGAATACCAGGGCGAGTACACTTGTGTCTACCCCATTAAAGTGAACCAGCAGCGCCATGTGGTCGAAGAAATCCTGGATTTCGGCAAGGAATTTCGCTTTGGTTTGGAAGCCGGCTCCAAGCCGGAACTGCTGGCCGTTTTAGCCATCACTAACGGCATGGATGTCCCCATTATCTGCAACGGTTTCAAGGATGATGAATTTATTGAAATGGTCATCCTGGCCCAAAAAATTGGCAAACGGATCTTTCCAGTCGTGGAAAAATTCACGGAACTGGAGCTGATCGTCAAATATGCTGAAATCCACCAGGTTACCCCTATCATCGGCGCCCGCATTAAGTTGGCCAGCCGCGGCTCGGGCCGCTGGGAGTCTTCGGCCGGATATCGTTCCAAGTTCGGGCTGACGGTGTCGGAAATCCTGGCCGCGCTGAACTTCCTCAAAGGAAAGGGACTGGCCGATTCATTGCAGCTCCTGCATTTTCACATGGGCAGCCAGGTAACCAATATCCGCAAAATCAAGGAAGCGATGACGGAGGCGGGCCGCGTGTATTCGGAATTGGTGAAAGCGGGAGCCGGCCTGAGATATCTGGACGTTGGCGGCGGATTGGGCATCGATTATGATGGGTCCCAATCCAACTGGGAATCTTCCGTGAATTACACCCTCCAGGAATATGCCAACGACGTAGTGTTCCGGCTCAAGACGGTTTGCGACGATGCTGATGTGCCGCACCCCACCATCATCTCCGAGTCCGGGCGGGCGGCGGTGGCCTATCATAGTGTTTTAATTTTCAATGTTCTCGGAGTTGCCGCCTTCGATGATTTCAAGATCCCGGAAAATTTGCCGGAAGACTCACCGCAACCCCTGCTGGATTTTTCTGGATCAGCAAAAACATCAACACCAAAAACTTTGTGGAGTCCTATCACGACGCCGTCCAGATGCGAGAGGATGCCCTGAATCTCTTTAACCTGGGCTATCTTTCCCTCGATCAGCGGGCTGAGGCGGAGAGTCTTTACTGGACGATCTGCAGCAACATTCTCAAAATGGTCAACGATATGGAATATGTCCCGGACGAGTTGAAGAATCTGGAGAGCCTCATCTCCGACACTTATTTCTGCAATTTCTCCATATTCCAATCCATGCCGGATAGTTGGGCCATCCGCCAGCTCTTCCCCATCCTCCCCATTCATCGGCTGGCGGAAGAACCAACCCGCCGCGCCATTCTGGCCGACATCACCTGCGACTCCGACGGAAAGGTGGATCGATTCATCGATCTGCATGATGTGAAGCGAGTCTTGCCGCTGCACTCATTTGACGGCACGGATTATTATCTGGCGGCTTTCCTGGTGGGCGCTTATCAGGAAATTCTGGGAGATTTGCACAATCTGCTCGGCGATACCAACGCCGTACACATCAGCATGGATGAGGAAGGGGAAGTCTCCATCGACCATGTCATAAAAGGAGACACCGTCCGCGAAGTGCTCAACTACGTGCAGTACAGCAGCGACGAATTGCTCTCGCTCATGCGCCGCGATGTGGAACGGGCCGTCCGCGAAAAGCGCATCACGCTGGAAGAATCAGCTCTTTTCCTCAACTTTTATGAATCAGGTTTGTACGGATACACGTACCTTGAGGAACCACATAAAAGGTAAGGATGAGGGATGAAGGATGAGGGATGAGGGATGAGGGATGAAAATCGAGTGATCAAAGGAATGGGGATAATTTAGCGCGAATAGGGGAAGGTAAGGCAATGTAAAGGAATGGTGTGAGATGGATCTGAAAATGCGTAGCAAGAAATTTGCATTGAGTGTTATCCATCTTTATTCATGTCTACCCAAATCTTCTGAGGCACAAATCCTTGGCAGACAATTATTGCGTGCTGGGACATCCGTCGGAGCCCATTATCGGGAAGGAGTGCGGGCCAGATCCGATGCGGAATTCATCAGCAAATTGGAAGGTGCACTTCAGGAATTGGAAGAATCCATCTACTGGATGGAACTCATTGAGGAGTCATCCATGGTCAGCGTGGAATCGGTCGCTCCTTTAAGCCGTGAAGCCGAGGAACTCATAGCCATCTTTATTACATGCGTAAAAAATGTAAAGGCTAAGAGAAAAACAAAGATACCGAGTAATATTCAATAATCGGTGCAAATGTACGTGAAGGAATGATATCTACCATACTGACCCTTTTCCTTCGCGCTTCTCCATTCTCACCCTTTTTTTTCGGACCTTTTCTTCCTCATCCCTCATCCTTCATCCTTCATCCCTCATCCTTCATCCCTCATCCCTCATCCTTCATCCCTCATCCTTCATCCCTCATCCCTCATCCTTCATCCCTCATCCCTCATCCTTTTAACTCAAACATCACACAGCTTGAAAGCTTGCTCGAGTGAGGTCAGCGGATCGCGCGTCGGCACAAATTCCTGTCCCAGGAAGCCCTTGTAGTCTGCCTTGACAATGGCCCGGCAAATGGCGGGATAATAAAGTTCCTGACTTTCATCAATCTCATGCCGCCCCGGCACGCCAGCCGTGTGCATGTGACCGATGTATTCAATGTTTTGGCTGATTGTCCGGATGACATCCCCTTCCATAATCTGCATGTGGTAAATGTCATAGAGCAGCTTGAAGCGGGGAGAGCCTACAGCCTTCACCAACTTCACGCCCCAAGCGGTGTGATCGCACATGTAATCCTTGTGATCGACTTTGGAATTCAAGAGTTCGATGCAGACCGTGATCCCTTTTTGCTCCGCATATCCGGCCACCAATTTGGCCCCGATGACGCAATTTTCCAGGCCTTCCTCATCGGACAAACCTTGCCGATTCCCCGAGAAACAGATGACGTTAGGCACTCCGGCATCGGCAGCCAGATCGATATCTTTTTTCAAGGCCGCGGCAATCGTGGCATGATTTTCTTTGCGATTTAAACCACTGTCAATTCGGATGGGGCCGGCGCTCATATTCATCGAGCAAGCCAGCCCATATCTCTTTAGGGTGGGCCATTCCTGCGGACCCACCAGGTCAATTCCTTTGTATCCTATCCGCAGAGCGTTCTTGCAAAGTTCATCCAAGGACCATTTGCTAAAACACCAACGCGATACCGATTGTTTCAAATTCCCTTTTATGGGAGTACTCACCTCCGCGGCAGATAACTGCCGATCGGAATTCGCGGCAAACTGATTCAACATGAGACCACCGGTCACGCCCGCGGCCATAGTTTTGAGCATTTCTCTGCGGCCTGGCAACTTGGGATTTTCCATGGAAGGCTCCTTTTGCTGGATTATGGCGACCACAAAATGATTGTCAAAAATCTCTCGGGAGGATGAATCCTGCTTCCCGAGTCTGTTTTCCTTTGGCCCCACTATACCAGTTCTCGAAGCTCCTGCAAACTCTGAGTGTTGGCAGGAACACAACTCTTCGCGGGATGCCGAGCCCTCCTTCAGGACCTCTCCATCTGGAATAGCCCGGCGGGAGCCTCACCCTCCCAGCATTCAGTGCGAGTTGGCACAGATGGAAGCGGCCTGCCCTCAGGCCGTCTGAACAGGTTTGGCAAACCCAGGCGGGGTAAGGGCACCCCTCCTCACTCCGCGTTATTTTCTGAGGAGCCACTCATGCCAGCTTGGCGGGCACAACAAGAGGATGAAGATCGGCTTTGACCGGTAGGGACAGCTCGCCGAGCCGTCCGCCTGCGCAAAGCAAAGCTGGCACAGGCGGCGTCTGTCAGGTGACAGACGCCCTACCTATAGGCGCTGTTGGCTTGAATGACGCCGCTCATGATTGTTCAATTACTTGCACCGATTTTCTGAGGAGCCACTCATGCCAGCGCGGCTGGCTCAACAAGACAATGAAAATGTATTCCCCCTTTGAAGGGGGATTTTCTTAGGAGCAGGGTCTCATTTTTCGTCTTCAGCGAGGAAGCATACGGCGGTTTGGGTTTGGACATCCGCCACTACCCGGGCATAAAGGCCTTGCGCCGCGGAGGGGACATCGATCAAGCGAACGATATTTTCCAGCTCAGAGTAGCCGGGCATAAGCTGGGATAACATGTTGGGAGCCTGTCGGAAAAAGTCTCCGTTAAAAGAACTTTCCGGATCATCTGGATACACAGGCAGGTAAATCGTCTGTCCTTCCACCAGATCTTGGAAAAAATGAGTGCCATAGGAGACTTCCGGAAGATGCCCCGCCTCCTCCATCCCCAATTCCACCAGCACGGAAGCACTGTCAATGTCGGCATAGCCGACGTTGATGCCCAAGTCGATATTGCCGCTCCCCCATCGGCCTGGTCCCATCATAAGCAAGCGGCTATGGCGGACAGCGGGATAGCGGTTGATTTTCCCGACCAACCTTCCCAGCCCTTTTTTCAATTCCGCCGATGAAAGCGCATGATATTCTCTCGGATCGATATAGAGCAGATAGCGAATCCGGGAGACATCGCCTCCGCAAATCATCCGGCGGGCGCGGAAGAGGACCCTCTCGGAGGGCAGAGCAGGCGGAACCTGCACCGCATGAGCCGTGCCGGGAAAAAAGAGGGGGCGGCATTGCAGCACATTAACGGTGGTCCTTTTTTGTTCATGAATTGAAGCCGTAAACTCAATTTCCACCGGATGTCCATAGCCTTGTTCGAGACGCGTCAGGATCCGGTTCATCACCTCGATGAAATTGGTTTGCTGAATGAGATTATTGAAGGTCAATATCCATCGGCTGGCGGGCGCATCGATAAAGGGTGAAGGCGGATCGATCAATTCCTCTCCCCGCGGAAACGATACCCATAAATGCAAATCAGGGTCCTCTTCAGCTTCCAGAAGTTCGGACACCGAAAGGGAACATAATTCGTTGCCGGCCAGATCCACCACATCGGCCTGCCGTTGGGAGTATTGAGAAATCTTCGAGCCTCCCTCCGGACGCAATTCAGGGTGACTGATCGCCACCATGCGGGGGTAATCGCCTCCCACTCGTTCCACCGCCCGGGTTCCCAAACCAAGCACCAGCCGGATTATCCCTTTTTGAGGATCGATTTGATTATTCCATACATACAAATTTCGAGAAAAAGCCACGCCGGCAAGTTTGGGGAAGAAATATTTCCGGGAGGACTGGCCGGATACCCGTTGCACCAGAATAGCCATCTGTTCGTCACTTTCGGTTAATCCCCGCTTGATCCGGTAGGATAGCGCGTCCGGATTCAGAGCACTGGCATAAACCAGCTTCACCGCGCGCAAAAAGGATTCCAGCCGCTGTTCCGGATTGCTCTGATTGGCACGGAACAGGCTGAGATATTTCCCGGCAAAGGCATTCCCCAGGCTGTCTTCGAGAAAACTGCTGGAGCGGACAATGATGGGAGCCTGGCCATAGTAATCCAAGAGAGCACGAAATTGATCCATGACGCCGGGAGAAAATTCCCCTTCCAGGAATCGGCGCTCCACTTCTTTGAATTCTTCCTGGGTGATTTCAACATTGCGCGTCAGCTCTAAACGCAGGCGGAAAAGGTCGTTGTTTACCAGGAAGGAGTAAAAAACATCGGAGCCGATATAAAAAGAATCATGGTTTTCCAGCGCCAGATCTAAATCCAGCCCCTCCTCGGGACTTGCGGTCTGCAAGATTTTTCGAGCGAGCAATAAACCGGCGGCCTTTCCGCCGATGCGGCCAGACCCGATCAGGCGATTTCGAATATTCAGCAAGTCTGGAATCGTGAAAAACTTTTCAACCAGGGGGGTGAAATGGGGATGGCTGCCAAACAGCATTCGGCAGAATTCCTGTTTGAGCGCCGCCATTTCCGGGTCCGACTCATCGAACTTGTCTTGAGCGTTCCGGTGTTGCATCAATTTTTGGTAGACGCTGTCCCAGGGGGCAATCGGGCTGCTCAATCCAGCCAACGGATTTTCCCGGGCCGCTGAAAGCAGGGCGGCGGCGTCCTGACTCTGATGCAGCGGGATATAAAACTCACCGGAAACCAGATGAGGCAGGAACATTTGCGGTGAGTAACGATCCCAGACCTTGATGGGGTGAATGTGACGCTGCCCTTTCACTTGATAAATATCAATCAGGATTTGAGTCGTGTCGCGAATGCGCGCCACGGCGCCATGCGAGTGACGGCCGCGGGTCAACGCAAAATAGGCCACGGTCTCGAGCTCGAAAAGATACGGGCAGGTTACTTGAAAAAAATTGGCGAGCAATTCGTCGGTGGCCCATTCCACGGCCAAGGCGGAGAGATTATCGAAAACATAAAAAGCATGCCGTCCATGAGCCTCTATGATCTGATGGAGTTCGCGAGTAAAACTGTCAAATCCCAAAGCAGGATCCAACGTTAAGATCTCTAATCCGTGCATCGGGCCAAGGACAGGGTCAGACTGGGCGAAGCGCAGATAGACCAACTGGCGCCCCTGTGCCAGGGCTTCGGAGGCAAAGGGGCTCACAAAATGACGATAGTCTTCCAGCGTGTCGACCTGCCAGACCACATTGTCACCTAAACGGATCCCCTGCAACAACTCATCTAAAGCAAATATTCCACTTACGCCGCTCATTTTTTCTTCCCCATCTCAGGCATCCTATCGCGGTAGAGCAGGCCAGAACTGGAAGATCGAAGGTCCGCCCCGCCATTGGTCCATCGGGAGTCACTGCCCCACGGATTCATTGAAGATGAATAATTTTTGCACCACTCAGGCCAGTTCAGGGGAGATTTTGGCTCCCCTCCTCAAATGAGGAGGGGTCCTCGAGACGCAGTTGAGAGGGGGGTGGTGCCAGTAGCTTCCCTTCGCCGCGAGCCTGGGGCTTCAAACCACCCCTAACGCAGTCCGTTCGTGCGGACTGCGTCTGTCCCCTCCTTTCTCAAGGAGGGGAGTCGCGGACCTATACTCCGTGACAAAATAGACCTGCGTAGATGCAAATTTTCAAAACTTCAATTTGATACAAAGGCTCAAATTAAATTATGCGCTGGAAATTCCCCCTTCGATCCTCCCGGCTGGCCGCGGAGTTTTGCCGCAATACGAAATGGCAGGCTCAAACCGCCGCCCTGGAGGTATCTTCCGGGATGTCCGCACGTGGACCGCGCTTTCAACTATACGACACTCGGCGCTTAACTTGCAATCGGCCGGTCGCTCACTCCAGTAGCACAAGCCCAAAAACAATCTTGCATTCCCCAGATTTACGGCTTAAGCTGTTTGCGCTAAAACCCTCGCCAGGATTGAGTTCTTCGTCATTTTCCTTTTTCGTAATCCATAAAATATATTTATGGATGAGATAAAAAAATATAAAGAAAGAGTTGGGGAGTTTTCGGATAAAATAGCAGGGATGAAAAAAGAGCGGCTCTTGCCGCTCGCTGATGTCACGATAAGGCCGGGCTTATGCTGGATTACAAATTCAGAGCCACCAACTTTGCCGAAACTGCCCAACCAGCGGTGGCTGTCAATTGGAATAAACCGGCCGATCCTGGTTCACCCTCCGGCAGGAGCACCACTCCCAAGAAGAAGTGAGGCCGCCGCCGGCAAGAAGCGCGCAGCCTCCTGATTCCCCTTACAGTATTCCCTGAATCTCGCAGGCTGCACAAATTGACGCAATTGGTAAAATAAATGAGAGCAGCTGCTTTTGCGAAGATGATTTTTGAAGCGTGGGGATGCATCTATGCTCTGCCGTGACACGGCATGAAATGCCCGCACAAGTTGCCTCAAGCGGCCGTCACACGAGCCAATCGGATGACATGGTGTACCGATCCTGTTATGCTCCCGCCGGAAATAGGCCACGATAATCGCGCCATGGATTTATTTGGAAATGAGGTTTCGCATGAAGGAATCAGTTGGTTTTCCCGCTCCCCAGGGATTGTATGACCCTCAATTTGAGAAAGACAGTTGCGGGGTCGGTTTTGTCGCCAATATCGATGGCTCCCGCTCCAATCAGGTCATCCGCCAGGGGCTCGAAGTCCTTCTCAACCTGCGTCATCGCGGAGCCTGCGGATGCGATCCGGAAACCGGCGATGGAGCCGGCCTGTTGATGCAAGTCCCGCACGAATTCCTGGCCCATGAGTGTTTGAAGCTGGGATTGATATTGCCCCGGGCGGGGGAGTACGCCATCGGAATGCTTTTTCTGCCCACCGACGCCGGCCAGCGCCAGCATTGCGAATCTATTTTGGAGGAGGTGCTGCGAGAGGAAGGGCAGGACTTAATCGGCTGGCGCGATGTCCCCGTGGAAACCTCGGCGGTGGGGCGTATTGCCCGGCTGTCTCAGCCGGCGATCCGCCAGGTTTTTATCGGCAAGGGAGAGAACGTCCGTGATGAGGAAGATTTCGAGAGGAAGCTTTTTCTGATTCGACGGACCGTGGAAAACGCCGTGGAAAAAACCGGGATGGCCCAAGCCGAATACTTTTATATCTGCAGCCTCTCCGTTCGCACGATCGTCTATAAGGGACAATTGATGGCCGAACAATTGCCGCACTTTTTCAAAGATCTGAGCGATCCCCTGATGCGGACGGCCTTTGTGCTGGTTCATTCCCGCTTCAGCACCAACACGTTCCCTTCCTGGAAGTTGGCGCATCCTTTCCGCTTCCTGGCGCACAACGGAGAAATCAACACGTTGCGCGGCAACCGCAACTGGATGCGCAGCCGCAATCGAGGGCTGCGTTCCCCTTTCTTCGGAGAAAAAATCAAGAACTTGCTGCCCATCGTGACTGAAACCGGCAGCGACAGCGCCGCCCTGGACAACGCCTTGGAGTTTTTGGTCATGGGCGGACGTTCCCTGCCCCATGCCATGATGATGCTCATCCCGGAAGCCTGGAATCGCGACACCCGCATGGACCCGGACAAGTTGGGATTTTATGAGTATCATGCCTGCCTGATGGAAGCTTGGGACGGCCCTGCTGCCGTAGCCTTCACCGACGGCAAACGAATTGGCGCCGTGCTCGACCGCAATGGCTTGCGCCCGGCCCGCTATATGGTGACCAAGGACAACCAAGTCATCATGGCCTCGGAGACCGGAGTCCTGGACGTGCCCCCGGAGAAGATCATCAAAAAAGGGCGCCTGCAGCCAGGCAAAATGTTCTTCATCGATCTGGAAGAAAAACGCATTGTGGATGACGAAGAGATTAAATCGAAAGTCATCCGTCAAAAACCTTATCGCCGCTGGGTGGACGAGAACCGCATCGAATTGTCGGAATTGCCCGATCCGCCACGGCAGTACCGCTTCGATGCCGGCACGCTCTTCCTGCGCCAGCAGGTGTTTGGATACACCTTGGAAGACTTGCGGATTCTGCTGCTCCCGATGGGGCAAAACGGCGAGGAAGCCGTGGGATCCATGGGGACCGACACCCCGCTGGCCGTGCTTTCCAACCGGCCGCAGCTCATTTACAACTACTTCAAACAGCTCTTTGCCCAGGTGACCAACCCGCCCATCGATTCCACTCGCGAAGAAATGGTGATGTCGCTGGAAGACTACATTGGGCCCGGAGGAAACCTGATGGAGGAAACTCCGGCCCATTGCCACATGGTTAAACTGCCTGGACCGATTTTGACCAATGCGGAGCTGGCCAAGCTGCGCTATAACACGATCCCGGATTTCAAGACGGTGACGTTGGACATGTTATTTCCGGTGGCGGAAGGAAAGGCCGGTCTGGCCAAAGCTCTGGAAGGGCTCTGCCGAGAAGCATCCGTGGCGATTCAGGAAGGAGCCAGCATTTTGATCCTTTCCGACCGTGGCGTCAATGCGGACTATGCCCCCATCCCCAACCTGCTGGCCACCTCCGCCGTGCATCATCACCTGGTGCGTGAAGGCTCCCGCAATGAGGCCGGCCTGATCATCGAATCCGGCGAAGCCCGGGAGAGCATGCATTTTGCCCTGCTGATGGGATACGGAGCCAGCACCATCAACCCTTACCTGGCTTATGAAACGCTGACGCAAATGCTTCAGGAAGGCTTGATGCCATCGGAATTGACGGTGGAGAAAGTCCACAAGAATTATGTCAAGGCCGTGGGCAAGGCTCTCTTGAAGATCATTGCCAAGATGGGCATCTCCACCATGGAAAGTTACCGGGGAGCCCAAATTTTCGAAGCCATCGGCCTCAACTCGGAAGTTGTGGAGCGCTATTTCACCGGCACTCCCTCGCGGATCCAAGGCGCCGGGTTGGAGGTGATTGCCCAGGAGACCCTAGCGAGGCATCGGCGGGGATTCCCCGACGTGAATCATCTCGACCCGCTGCTGGAAGAAGGAGGCCAATACCAATGGCGCCACAATGGCGAATACCACCTCTTTAATCCGGAAACCATCGCCAAACTGCAGCAGTCGGTGCGGCAGGGAAATTATTCCACTTACAAGGAATATGCCCAGATCATCAACCATCAAAACCGGAACCTCTGCACTCTGCGCGGACTCTTTCGCTTTAAATCCTCGAGCCCCATCCCGTTGCGGGAAGTGGAACCGGCGGTTTCCATTGTGCGCCGCTTCGCCACCGGGGCCATGTCGTATGGTTCCATCAGCAAGGAAGCCCACGAGAGTCTGGCCATTGCCATGAACCGCCTGGGAGGCCGCAGCAACACCGGAGAAGGCGGGGAGGACCCGGAAAGATTCAAGCCCGATCCCAACGGGGATTCGCGCCGCAGCGCGGTGAAGCAGGTGGCTTCCGCAAGGTTCGGCGTGACCATTGAATACCTGGTGAATGCCGATGAACTGCAGATCAAAATGGCCCAGGGAGCCAAGCCCGGCGAAGGGGGCCAATTGCCCGGCCATAAAGTGGACAAGGTCATCGCTAAAACACGCCACTCCACTCCGGGTGTCAGTCTGATTTCGCCACCTCCGCATCACGACATTTACTCTATCGAGGATTTGGCCCAGCTGATTTTCGACTTGAAGAATGCCAACCCTGCGGCGCGGATTTCCGTAAAGCTGGTAGCGGAAGTGGGAGTCGGGACCGTGGCCGCCGGCGTCGCCAAGGCTCATGCCGACGTGGTGCTCATCAGCGGCCATGATGGCGGAACGGGGGCCTCCCCGCTGACCTCGATCAAACATTCGGGCATCCCTTGGGAACTGGGATTGGCCGAAACTCATCAAGTTCTGCTGCTCAACGACCTGCGCGGCCGCATCATCGTGCAGACCGACGGGCAGTTAAAGACAGGCCGCGACGTGGTGATTGCGGCCCTGTTGGGCGCTGAAGAATTTGGCTTTGCCACGGCGCCCCTGGTTACCCTGGGGTGCATCATGATGCGCAAGTGTCATCTGAATACCTGCCCGGTCGGGATCGCCACGCAGGATCCCGTCTTGCGGCAGCGCTTTGCCGGCAAGCCGGAGCATGTCATCAACTTTTTCTTCTACGTGGCGGAAGAGGTCCGCGAAATCATGGCGCAGTTGGGCATCCGGCGCTTTGCCGACCTGATTGGCCGGGCCGATCTTCTGGATGTGCAGCAGGCCCTGGACCATTGGAAAGCCAGCGGCTTGGATCTGACGCCCATCTTGAAAATGCCCAAGGTTCCGAGGCAGGTTGCCGTCCGCTGCGTCTCTTCGCAAGATCATGGGATTGACCAGACTCTCGATGTCCAACTGATCCGCATCTGCCAGGCGGCTCTGGAGCTGCAAAAGCCGATCCAGTTGGATTTGCCGATCTCCAACACCGACCGGACGGTCTGCACCCGCCTGAGTGGGGAGATTGCCAAACGTTATGGGCTGTCGGGACTCCCGGAAGATACCATCCAGATCAAGTTTTCCGGTTCGGCCGGCCAAAGCTTCGGGGCCTTTCTCGCGCATGGAATTACTCTCACCTTGGAAGGGGATGCCAACGACTACACCGGCAAAGGGCTTTCGGGCGGACGGATGATTATTTATCCTCCCCCGCGTTCGGCCTTCGTGCCGGAAGAAAACATCCTGATTGGCAATACCGTCCTTTACGGCGCCACCGGGGGAGAAGCCTTTTTCCGGGGAATGGCGGGCGAACGCTTCGCGGTGCGCAACAGCGGGGCCCAGGCCGTTGTCGAAGGAGTGGGCGACCACGGGTGCGAGTACATGACGGGGGGCGTTGTCGTGGTCTTGGGTGACACCGGCCGGAATTTTGCGGCCGGCATGAGCGGAGGCGTGGCCTATGTCCTGGATGCGAGGGGCGATTTTCAGGAGCGTTGTAATACGTCGATGGTTGATTTGGAGCCCGTCGTGCACCAGAAAGACCGGCAACTTCTTCGTTCTCTGATTGAAAAACATCTGCGCCATACCGGCAGTACGCCCGCCCGGAAGCTGTTGGAACAATGGGAGGAGATGCTGCCCCGCTTCGTGAAGGTTTATCCGCGTGATTACCGGCGCGTGATCGAACAGATGGAAAAAGAGGAAGCGGAGGCACAAACGGTGCTGGCAAACGTGTGAGCCTCCTGCGGGAGGAGAGAGGGCAGACGGCAAACGGCAGACGTGAGTCGGAAGTTCGGGCGCAGAAAAGTGTAGGATGCGTTAGTCCGCTTTTCAGGACGTAACGCATCAGGAAGCTTTATCCACCCTCCATTGATTTCGAGTGGATGGGGGTCGAATGATAAAGGATGAAACTTTGAGTTGGCAGCTGATTGCTAACCGCTGTCTATTCACGATCCACTAATCACTGTTCACTTTCTTTTTGGAGCAACGATGGGCAAAGTTACCGGATTCCTGGAGTATCAACGTGAAATGGCAGCTCGCCGCCTTGTGGAAGAGAGGGTGAAAGACTGGAAGCAGGTTTACACCGATCCACCCGATGGCCTGCTGCAGAAGCAGGGGGCCCGCTGCATGGATTGCGGGATTCCGTTTTGCCACTCCGGCTGTCCGCTGGGCAATATCATCCCCAACTGGAATGATCTGGTCTATCAGAACCGTTGGCGGGAAGCCGTGGAAATGTTGCACAAGACCAACAACTTTCCCGAATTCACCGGCTGGGTCTGCCCTGCCCCTTGTGAAGCCGCCTGTGTTCTGGGTATCAACCAGGATCCCGTCACCATCAAGCAGATCGAACTCGCCATCATCCACCATGCTTTTCAGGAAGGCTGGATTCAGCCGCGGCCGCCCGCCCTGCGGACGGGGAAAAAAGTGGCCGTGGTGGGTTCAGGTCCCGCCGGCTTGGCCTGCGCCGCCCAGCTCAATCAATTCGGCCACAGCGTCACGGTTTTCGAGCGGGCGGACCGGATTGGGGGATTGCTCACTTACGGGATTCCGGATTTTAAGTTGGAGAAGCGGATCGTTCAGCGCAGGCTGGACCTCCTGGCCGCTGAGGGAATCGTGTTCAAAACCGACTCCAATGTGGGAGTGAATATTTCCGTCGAAGATTTGCGTCGCGAGTTTGACGCCATCGTTCTTTGCGGCGGATCTACTCAGGCACGAGATCTTCCCATCCCGGGGCGGGATTTGGAGGGGGTTCATTTCGCCATGGAATTCCTGCCTCAGCAGAATCGCCGGGTGGCGGGTGAGAAGATAGAAGGTCCGGAAATCCTCGCCACGGGCAAACGAGTGGTGGTTCTAGGCGGGGGGGATACTGGCTCCGATTGTCACGGGACCTCCCTGCGGCAGGGCGCCGTCTCTGTCCATTCCGTCGAACTGCTTCCCCAACCGCCGATGGACCGCCCGGATGCCACGCCATGGCCCTATTGGCCCATGATCCTGCGCACCTCCTCCTCGCATGAGGAAGGAGGAAGCCGCGATTGGAGCGTGCTCACCAAACGGTTTGAAGGGGAAAACGGCAAGGTGAAAGCCATTCAGGCCGTGCGAGTGGAGTTTAGCGAACCCGACGCCAGCGGACGCCGCGGCATGAAAGAGGTTCCGGGAAGTGAATTCGAAATCCCCGCCGACCTGGTTTTGTTGGCGCTCGGCTTTGTCCATCCCGAACAGGACGGCATGCTTCAACAGTTGGGCGTAAAACTCGATGCGCGCGGCAACGTTGAAACCAATGGCCGTTATATGACGAGCCTGCCAGGCATTTTTTCAGCCGGCGACATGCGCCGCGGCCAATCGCTGGTGGTCTGGGCCATTTCGGAGGGACGCCAGGCCGCCGCCACCGTCGATGAATATCTGCTCCAGGAAAAATAAGCCAGGCCCAAACTCTTCTCTGAAAATCCTTGCCTTGCGGCAGAACGGCGGCAGCTTTGTCTTCAATACACCATACCTGCAGCCTTCTCTCCCTTGAAAATCCCAGTTATACGGTTCCCCTCCTGGACAGGAGGGGTGTCCGCCTAGGCGGACGGGGTGGTGGATCCCAGCAGGGGCTTGGTTCCGCTTCGGCACTTCCCCGTCCACTATTTTCATCATCTTGTTGAGCCAGCCTCGCTGGCATGAGGGGCTCCCTAGAAAATCCGCGCAAGGCAAAGGTGGAGCGGGCACTCTGTGCACGCTGCTCAGCAGGCGAGGCTGACTAGGCGACGCGCGAAGGATCGCGCGTCCCACCTGATGTCCAATTTTCATCATCTTGTTGCGCCAGCCTCGCTGGCATGAGGGGCTCCCTAGAAAATCCGCGCAAGGCAAAGGTGGAGCGGGCACTCTGTGCACGCTGCTCAGCAGGCGAGGCTGACTAGGCGACGCGCGAAGGATCGCGCGTCCCACCTTGTTTCCTCTTCTTGTTGCGGCAGCCCCGCTGCATGAGTAGCTCCTCAGTAAATCCCCTGAAGGCGTGAAAAAATTAGGGATTAGACGGGCTTGTTTTTTGTGACGATTAGAAAAATTCAACCGGGTGCGAACATTTTCATGTCATTCCCTCTTCCCAATCCGAAGATCCCTGGGACCGTAGTACTCTTTTCCCCCTCGCCAGCGCCTTTGAAAGCGCGAAACTCTGGACGCTTGGGTTTAGGCCGGGCTTTGCCTTGGGATCAGGGGCCCTCGCCGACAGCAGCGGATCCATTGCTGAATGTTGTAGCTCAAACAGGCCCACAAAATTTCCAGCGAGACCTTTTTCAACCCCCGCACTCGGAATTGCCGCAATTTCATTTTCTCTTTGATCCAGGCATTGGTGAATTCGGCCAGCGGGGCCCGTTTCTTGTAAAGTTGCTGGGCTTGGGGGGTCTGCATCTTCTCTTGAAAGGCCTTCACTTCGGGGGCGGCCTCAATCTGGACCAGCGAACGCCCCTTTCGAGTGTTCGGGCAACAGTGCGACTGCAGGGCACAGGTCCGGCAGGTCGAGGCGGTGGCTCGATAGCGATGCCGGGTCTGAAAAGGTCGGTCTTCACTTCCTTCGTAACTCAACAGTTGGCCGGCTGGACATTGATACGCGTTCGACCCCGGCTGATACCGAAACGCTTCGGGATAGAAGGCCGGATCCAGTTGACGCCGTTTCAGATTCTGTTGTCCCGTGTCCTTCCGATCGACCCAGGGGCCAATCAGGTCAATCTCTTGCTGATCCAGGGAAACCACATTAGCCTGCGAGATATACCCTCCGTCGACCAGCATCTGTTCCGGTTTTTGCTCCAGATTGTTGACGATCTGATCGACCGCCGGTTGCAGTTGGGCCACGGCGGCGGCCTCCTGGGTGACCGCCACCCCCACGACCATCCCGGCCTGTTCGTCGGTGGACAATTGCACGTTGTAAGCGGGAATAAAACCGTCATGTCCCGTCCGCATGATCCGAGCCTCCGGATCGCTCTCACTGACCCTCGGTTGTTGGCTCGACGGGTCTGGTTTGCGCTGTTGCAGCTGGGCCAGCTGCCGTTGCGCCTCTTCCAGCCGTTCGACTCGTTGGCGAGCGGCCCGCTGCCGTGCCTGCTGGCGCCGGGCGCTCTGCTCTTCCGATCCGGCTTCGCTCAGCTGCCCGACCAGTTCCCGCGCCTGCTGCAAATGACGCTCCAGCGTCTCTCCCCGGCGGAAGCTCTTGTCCGAGGCCAAGGCCCGGATTTTGCTGCCGTCATGGGCCACTCGTTTCAGCCGAATCAGCTGCTGGCGGCTCAGCACTCCCAACAGCTGGGCAAACAGCTCCCGCAGTTCCGCCTCCCGGCTGCCGCGAAAGTCCGACAGCGTGTGATGGTTGATTACGTCCAGTCCGGTCAGCCACTGAAAGGCGGGATCGTAGCTGCAGCGTTGCTCGATTTCCCGCGCCGAGCTGATCCCTTTGCTGTAGGCATAAACCCACACACAGATCAACAACTGGGGATCCCAGGCCGGTCGGCCCGCTTGCCCGGCCACGGCCTCAATCTTGGCCTCGTAGGGGCTCAAGTCCAACTGTCCGACCATCTGCCAAATCATCCGGGCCGGATGGCGCAGGGGAATCAGCTTCTCGACATCCACCATCCGCAAGACCAATTGGGCCCGGTTGGCGGTCTTCACCCGGCTCATCGGACGAACCGGGGCGTTTTGCGGGGAAGACTTAGCAGCGTCCATGGGCCCCCTTGCGGGCCGCCGCGGCTGCCTCGATGCGCTTGATGACCAGCGTGTGCTTGTCTTCCAGGATCCATTCGATGGTCTCGCTCTTTTCCATCTCCAGGGCTTGGGCTAGCGGCGCCGGGCAGATCAGGTAAAATTGCTTTTGCCCCTTGGCCCGCTCGATGACTTGAACTTTGGATTGATAACCCATGCGGCACTCTCCGCGTCAAAGATGGAAAAAGTATACACCTAGCGATATCGCTAGTCAATCTTTTTTTGACTTTTCGCGATTTTTTCACGCCTTCCCTCCAATGGAGGGAAACATTCATCCTCTTACCGTGCTAGCCTCGCTGGCATGAGGGGCTTCATTCAGTTTCAAATCCCATCCACCGGACTGCGCACCGCTTTGCCTCCCAGCTTGAGAACATGAGTATAAATCATGGTGGTCCGCACATCTTTGTGTCCCAGCAACTCCTGGACGGTGCGGATGTCATATCCGGCTTCCAGCAAACTTGTGGCAAAGCTGTGCCGAAAAGTATGGCAACCCACGCTTTTGTGTATACCGGCCAGGCGAACAGCGCGATGAACCGCCTTTCCCAGTGTGCTGGGATGGACATGATGCCGGCCAGTTCGTCCAGTCCGTGGATCGACACTCAGCGTGCGGGCGGGAAAGACATATTGCCAACCCCATTCCCGGCTGGCCGTGGGATATTTTCGTTCCAAGGCATGCGGCAGATAGACCTGCCCAAACCCTCGGGCCAGGTCCGCTTCGTGGAGCTTCTTGACTCGTTCCAGATGTGTCTGGAGCGGCTCCTTTAAACTGGAAGGAAGCAGGGTTAGACGGTCTACATCCCCTTTCCCTTGTCGAACCGCAATCTGGAGCAGGTCAAAATCCAGATCCTTCACCCGCAGCCGCGCCCCTTCCATCACTCTCATTCCGGAACCATAGAGCAATTTAATGATCAACAGAATTGTGCCGTCCAATCCCGCCAGCACCCGTTTCACTTCCTCGACAGTAAGGACAGTGGGCACCCGCACCGGCTTCTTGGCCCGGACCGCATCGATTCCCTCTAACTCCCGGTGCAGCACTTCCCGATAGAGGAACAGCAGCGCATTGAAGGCTTGGTTTTGAGTGGAAGCGGCTACATTTTTTGCGACAGCCAGGTGGGTCAGAAAAGCCTCAATTTCCGGGCGTCCCATTTGGGCTGGATGCTTCTTCTTGTGATAGAGGATAAAACGGCGGATCCAGTTGCAGTAGGATCTTTCGGTGCTTATGGAAAGGTGTTTGACCCGCAACATTTCCCGCACTTGAGGTAGCAGATGTTGCGGTGCCGCCCAGACGGCTGCCGTCCCCGGAGCCGTCTCATGAATTGACATACCTCCGGCACTCATGGTAAATACTCCTCTCAAGTCCGGACTCTTTTTTCCAGTAATAAGTATTATTTTTAATCATAATCCCGAATTCTTTTTTTTCAAGGAGAAGTTTTCTGGATAAGAGACTCAACGGCTCCTTGGTTTTGTGGAAAATCCGAGTTGTACAAATCCATGGAGAGCCTTTTTTGCCTCCGCTCAAGGAGAGGAGCCTTCCCTGCTCCACTGAGTCGCAAAAAAGAGCTCTATTACGCACTTACTCGGAATCGGGGTAAGCAATATATATTCACTTACCCCGATTCTCATGAATAAATTGTTGGGGGGCGCAAACACGACGATCATTTATCCCAAGCTATCGAGAGAGAATCCATGAGCCTCGTTCTAGTGGGCGGTCTTCCCGGCTCCGGCAAGTCGTATCTTCTTGGAGAATTCGAGCACAAGGGCTGGAAGATCTTCGACGATTTTCAAGCAAATGCCATCAATGACTCTCCTCAATTCGACCAGTCGAGACGCTTCGCTGAGCTCATCACGGATCTCCGATCAGGACGACCCTGCGTTGTGGCTGACATTCGCGTCATACATGAGCCCTACCGCGCCAGCGCGCGAGACGCGCTTACGAGCTCCCTGAGTGAGGCCGCGGTTGAGTTTCATCTTTTCGAGAACGACGCTGAGCAATGCGCGGAAAACGTCCGGCGTGATGCTGGGCGAGAGCCTAGCGACCGGCTAAGAGCAATTCAGCACTGGACGAACCAGTATTCCTGTCCCCAAGGCACTCGTGTCATGCCAGTTTGGCGGCCTCGCGGCAATCAAGCCTAGCCTCAGCACCGTGCCGCGCCGCCCAACAACCGGCTTCAGCCGACAGCGGCCAGTGGGCCCTTTTAAACGGCAGTGACAATTTCCAGTTTTATCACTCCGGTTTCACTTTGTGGCAGGCCGCCGCGGGTGAGCCGGAAATGTTGGTGGAAACAAACACGAAGCCAGGAAAACATCCGGCAACTCGAAAGTGCTGTTTAAATGCAAAGTTAAAAACAACTCCGGCAAAAGCTGGCATTACCGTCATGTCCGGAAAACTACCACCAACAAGCCCACTTCACCTGACCAGCGCGGAAGGCGCGCTGGCAGGTGAGCGGCGGCGTTAAGGCAAATCCGTTTATGCGAAAAGTGAATACAATCCTACTCGCCACACTGATCGTATTCGTTTCTGCAAATTGGATATTTGCCGCCAGCTTGTACCGGATGGTTTATCCCCAAATAGTGTTAAAAAAGGGTGAGAGAATAGTCTCCGTTCAAATCCGATTCAACAATGTTTCGATCCGATCAATTTCAAACATTCATCCAGATTGGAGTGTCGGCACCAACCTTGAAATTCAACCAGACCCTATTTTCAATGCACAATGTGGGCACGGGGCTGGCGCCTTAGAATCGGAAAGCGAACTTCCTAGCGTCACCGTTGAACCATTAGATTCATCGATACAGAATATTGAGGCACAAGCCACTGTGGAAATAGCAATTGATTTCAGCTTTACGAAAAGCAGGAAGCTTAAAGTAACACTGAAGGGAACAAAGCCTTAACAAGCAGGCTGCAGCGGACTGGCGCGTAAAAGCACGCGCCAGCCGCTGAGCCTATTCGTTGGTGGAAACAAACACGAAGCCAGGAAAACATCCGGCAACTCGAAAGTGCTGTTTAAATGCAAAGTTAAAAACAACTCCGGCAAAAGCTGGCATTACCGTCATGTCCGGAAAACTACCACCAACAAGCCCACTTCACCTGACCAGCGCGGAAGGCGCGCTGGCAGGTGAGCGGCGGCGTTAGGCATCGAGATTGGAGGCCCGAGATGAACACTAATCTGATTACAACAGACTATGACCCAGTTCCTGGCAAGGCGTCTAGACCCGAGGTTGAAGTCACCTGGGGACGCGCAGCCAAGATCTGGTGGAGCCTCATGTGGCGGAGTGTGTTTTTCGGGGTTATCGCAGGCGGTCTTGTGGGAGGTGTGATCGGGTTCATCATGGGGGCCGCAGGTGCATCACCGCGATCGATCGTGACCTTGACATATTGGAGTGGCGTCATAACAGCCATCCCGGTCGGGGTCTGGGTGGTCCGCTATGTCTTGAAGAAGTCATGGTCTGACTTCCGGATCAACTTGGTTGCGAAGAATAGATTCTGACGCCTAACCATTCCACTGCACCGGACGCGCAAGAAGCGCGCGCCGGTGAGCGGATTCGTTCGGCAATATAAAGAGTCATATGAAAACCCGCCTGATCTCTACAGTTGTTTTCCTTACATTCTGTGGTGCATCTTGTCGAAGCCACAATAATTACCCATTACGGGAGGGAGATCTTGTCTTCCAGAGTTTTTCTTCATCCCAAACTAGAGCAATCAAATTGGCCACCAACTCTCAATTTAGCCATATGGGACTTATTCTAGCCCAAAATGGCTCACTTATGGTCTATGAGGCTGTCGGTCCAGTGAAGTTTACCTCGATAAATACATGGATCGATAGGGATCCAAACAGACATTTCGTTGTGAAGAGGCTAAAGAATGCAGAGAATATTCTGACAAAGGGGAATCTTGAAAAGCTGGAGCATATAGCATCCTCCTTCAAAGGCAAGTCATATGATTTTGTGTTCAACTGGTCTGACGAAAAGATTTATTGTTCTGAATTAGTCTGGAAGATTTATGATCGGGCACTCAGTATTCAGATAGGTGGCCTCCGTAAGTTGAAAGACTTCGACCTATCATCCGCAGAGGTGCAGATGAAACTTAAGGAACGCTACCCCAAGGGAGTCCCGCTTGAAGAAACAGTAATCTCCCCTCAAGACGTCTTCCAGAGTGATATCCTGGAAACCGTCTACAGTCAGTGAAATTAATTGCCGAACAAGCGGCCTCCAGCCGACCACGGCCAGCGGCTTTTTTCAAGGGCAGTTTCAGATTAAAAAGCATTCTTTGTTTCAACTTCATTCTGGCCGTGGCGGCTGAGGCGCGGTCGTTAAGGCAAATCCGTTTATGCGAAAAGTGAATACAATCCTACTCGCCACACTGATCGTATTCGTTTCTGCAAATTGGATATTTGCCGCCAGCTTGTACCGGATGGTTTATCCCCAAATAGTGTTAAAAAAGGGTGAGAGAATAGTCTCCGTTCAAATCCGATTCAACAATGTTTCGATCCGATCAATTTCAAACATTCATCCAGATTGGAGTGTCGGCACCAACCTTGAAATTCAACCAGACCCTATTTTCAATGCACAATGTGGGCACGGGGCTGGCGCCTTAGAATCGGAAAGCGAACTTCCTAGCGTCACCGTTGAACCATTAGATTCATCGATACAGAATATTGAGGCACAAGCCACTGTGGAAATAGCAATTGATTTCAGCTTTACGAAAAGCAGGAAGCTTAAAGTAACACTGAAGGGAACAAAGCCTTAACAAGCAGGCTGCAGCGGACTGGCGCGTAAAAGCACGCGCCAGCCGCTGAGCCTATTCGTTGGGGGGCGCAAACACGACGATCATTTATCCCAAGCTATCGAGAGAGAATCCATGAGCCTCGTTCTAGTGGGCGGTCTTCCCGGCTCCGGCAAGTCGTATCTTCTTGGAGAATTCGAGCACAAGGGCTGGAAGATCTTCGACGATTTTCAAGCAAATGCCATCAATGACTCTCCTCAATTCGACCAGTCGAGACGCTTCGCTGAGCTCATCACGGATCTCCGATCAGGACGACCCTGCGTTGTGGCTGACATTCGCGTCATACATGAGCCCTACCGCGCCAGCGCGCGAGACGCGCTTACGAGCTCCCTGAGTGAGGCCGCGGTTGAGTTTCATCTTTTCGAGAACGACGCTGAGCAATGCGCGGAAAACGTCCGGCGTGATGCTGGGCGAGAGCCTAGCGACCGGCTAAGAGCAATTCAGCACTGGACGAACCAGTATTCCTGTCCCCAAGGCACTCGTGTCATGCCAGTTTGGCGGCCTCGCGGCAATCAAGCCTAGCCTCAGCACCGTGCCGCGCCGCCCAACAACCGGCTTCAGCCGACAGCGGCCAGTGGGCCCTTTTAAACGGCAGTGACAATTTCCAGTTTTATCACTCCGGTTTCACTTTGTGGCAGGCCGCCGCGGGTGAGCCGGAAATGTTGGAAGGAACTTAATCCGCATGCTAAAGAGACTATTCTCCATCTCCCTTCTTTCAATGCTTTTCGTGGCTCCTATGTCGACTGGCAGCTCGGACCCGATATTAAAAAAGGGAATGTTTCCGACTTATCCTGCATGCGCTATTGAAAAACGTGTTCAGGGGACAGTGCGTATAAAGGCTACCTTAAATTCAGAAGGACGGGTTGTCCAAGCGATTCCCATTGGCAATAAAGACGAAGCCATCACTTTTTCCGATTTGAAGAATGAGACACAATATGGTTATGAATCTCTTTGCCAAGCCGCTCGGAAAGCTGCATTATTCTGGGAATATGGAAAAGGCACGAATGTCAAAGAAATCGTTCTTACATTTCATTTCGAACTTGTGAGTGCTATCCCAGTTGGAGAGGATCTTTATCCTGTTTACATTGCCCCTTATGAGATACGGATTCGTGGACTCTTGCCAACTATCTCAGTAAGTACGTCGCACGACAAATAATCTTCCAATAATGGCGTTCACCGGATGCCAAAAAGCGGCACCGGTGACGCCCAGCGTTGGCGCAGCAATTTGATCACACGGAGGCACAAAGGCACGGAGAGAGAAAAAAAGGAACCCATTGGCCAGCAACCTTAAATGAAATACAATCCTCCGTGACTCTGTGCCTCCGTGAGAAATAAAAGCTACGCCAGGAAAGATTCCGGCAACTCGAAAGTGCTGGTTGAATGCACAGCGAAAAACAAATCCCAGGATGGCTGGCAGTTCCATCATATCCGGAAAAGCCGCGCCAACCCAGGGGTCCAGCCGATCCGTCAGCTGACGGACCAGCGGCTTCTTTCAAGGGCAGTTGTAAATTAAAAAGCATTCTTTGTTTCAACATTATTCTGGCCGCGGCGGCTAACCCCAATTGTTAGGTGTAAAAGGAATAATCGCATGAGATTTTCTTGGGACCCAAAGAAAGCCGGAGCTAATCTAAGGAAACATACGGTTTCCTTTGAGGAGGCATCCACTGTCTTCCGCGATGTGTTCTCTGTTACGGGCTCAGATCCAGACCATTCCGTGGAGGAGCATCGTTTTGTGACCTTTGGCAATTCAAATCAGAACCGGCTTTTGGTGGTATCCCATACTCAAGAAGGTGATAAAATCCGAATTATCAGTGCTCGTCCCGTGACGAGACAGGAGCGGAAAATCTATGAAGAAGGCTAATCAAAAAGGTCCTGACGAGCTTCGATCCGAATACAAACGCTCGGACTTTGGCCAGCTGGTCCGCGGGAAGTATGCCGCCCGAATTAAGGCCGAGACCAACGTTGTCGTCCTTGAACCCGAGGTCGCCGAAATATTCCCAAACGATAAGGCAGTTAACGAAGCATTGCGGGGACTTATCGACGTTGCAGCAACCACTGCACACCTAACCCGGCGCTCAACCGGACGCGCCAAACAACGGCGCGCCGGTTAGCTTTACTGTTGGCGCAGCAATTTAATCACACGGAGACACCAAGGCACAGAGCGCAAAAAAGGGATAATTGGGCCCGCAAACAAAAATATTCTCCGTGTCTTCGTGCCTCCGTGAGAGAGAGAAGCTAAGACAGGATTGCATCCGGCAACTTGAAAGTGCCTGTTGAACGCAAAGCAAAAAACAATTCCCGGGCGGAGCTGGCAGTTACTACCCAGCCAAAAAAGCCTCGCCAACCCAGGGGTCCAGCCGATCCGTCAGCTGACGGACCAGCGGCTTCTTTCGTGGGCGTTGCCAGATTCAATAGCATTCTTTGTTCACAAATCATTCTGGCCGTGGCGGCTAACCCCAGTCGTTTGGCAAGCTTGTTGAGAGATGGAGGAACACGTGATGGTCGCCTGTATTTGTCGGAGGTGGCTGGTGTTGGGAATGTGCTTGGCTAGCCTGCTATTAGCATCAGGGAACACCGTTCATGCCTTGGGGCCAATGGATACTCAGTCGCTCTTGGAGACTGCTCAAAAGAATGCGAAGGCCGAGGGGAAGGTGGTTCTGGTTGCATTTGGTGCTTCGTGGTGTAAATGGTGCAAAGCTTTCGACGCGTTCGTGGAGGCGCAGTCAGTCCGCCAAATCATTGCGGACAACTATGTAATTGTGAAGCTGACCGTGCAGGAGAGGGCGGAGAAGAAAGCATTGGAGACTCCGGGCGCGCAGGCCGCCATGAATTCCTGGACCAAACCGTTCACCGCTTTGCCCTACTACGTGTTTTTGGATGCCGAAGGCCAGAAGCTGGCAGACTCGAAGGCAATGCCTGATGGGAGTAACTTCGGATTCCCCGCGACCAAGCAAGAAATCGAGGCGTTTCTGCAAGTCTTGGACAGGACGGCGCCTCGGCTGAGCAAGGCTCAGCGCGAGAAGGTCGCCGAGTACCTAAGCAGCTCCGGCAAGCCATAAGTCGGCCGCCATCAGAAAACTTAGAAAGTGTTACCGAACAAGCGGCCTCCAGCCGATCCGTCAGCTGACGGACCAGCGGCTTCTTTCAAGGGCAGTAATAAATTCGAAAGCATTTTTTGTGTCAACATCATTCTGGCCGTGGCGGCTGAGGCGTAGCGTTCGGCGAAAAAGATGGGTATAAACGACAAGAAGTACACTCTGGGCTAGGTCTAGGAATCGCTGCTGTATTAGCAAGGTTGAACTCGTGTTCAATCGAGACAATCAAGCAACCGACTCGATCATTGGCGAGGGATGTCATACCGTTGCCCAGAGTCCGGGTGGCCCGCGCTTCGTTCCAGATCTTGCGCCCGAGTCAATCGACGCTTAGGAGCGCCGTCTCGATAGCCGGTTGACCAGCGCCACCGGATGCGGATACTCTGCAATCCACCAGCATGCGGCACACCCAGCCCTACAGCATGCGCACGGGGAGGAGGTGACAATGCGTTTCCGAGCAGTCATGTGGTGCCGTTTGACGCTGGCCGTTCTTGCATGCGCTCTTCAGTTCAGCACGGTGCATGCGCAGACCGGCGGCAATGCCCCCGCGATGCAGGATTACGAGGAGACCATCCGTCGGGCCGATGCGTTGGTCGCCGCAGGCGATGCTTTCGAGGCGGTGCGTCTTTACGAACGCGCCAGTCGCGTCGCCTACAATAACAAGCTTCCGATCGACAAGGCGGCACTGGACGCCAAGCTCGCGGCGGCGCGTAGCGCTCGCGACGCCGGCAAGTCGACCGCGGTTGCCCCAGCACCGGCAGCGGCAACCGCTTCGCCAGCGCCGAGGACGTCGGCCGCACCCGAGTCCGCTGCCGGCACGACGAGTGCCGAGGATGCGAACGCGTGGATTCGCTACGGTGACGGGCTGGCGGCTGTCAGCGAGTACGGCGACGCAGTGCGGGCTTACGAGCGCGGGCGGCGCCTCGCCGTCAGCAACCGGGTGCCGTACGATCACGCCGCGCTCGATGCCAAGATTGCCGCGGCGGCAAAGGCGCGCGACATTCCCCGCATTTCGACGGACCTGATTCCCGAGCCGCTTCCGCCGCTGCCGCACGAGCCAGGCGCCGAGCCGGAGATACCTTACCTGCGCGATCGGCCCGGCAAGCTGCGGCCATGGTCCGTCAACGCCCAATACAGCAAGGCCGAGATGCACGCGACGGATGCGGAGCTCAGGGCGTTCGATGCCAACCTGCGCAATGTGATGGCCGTGCTCACCCAGGCGCCGGTGCTGAACCCTCCCGTCGGCTTTGAGCTCGATGTTTCGACGACCCTCGGCAGCTTCGAAGACGTCAAGGAACGCGAACGCTATGTCGCCGCGCACCTGCCGCTGCCCGGGGCGATACGCTTCAGCGGATCACCGTACATGGAAGTGTCGCGGCGCTCAAAGTCAACCGGGGCGACTTCGAAGGTCGTGGGCCTTACCGACGAAGTATTCTGTCGCTACGAAATCACGGTCAACCGCAGACCCGAGTTCAACGACGGTTCCGGGAATGACCGCATCCTCGACGGTGACGACGCGTATTTCCTCGAGCCAAAGAACGCCGGCGAAATCGGCGGGCTCCCCGTGTACAACGACACGCTCGTCATCGCGCGCCCCGGCGCGGTGCTGTGGATTCCGGTCAGCATCGAACGGGCTTTGACGGTCTTGATGCCGCAGTACAAGAGGGCCGCCGATTTAGCCGCCGCCGGCATCGAGGGCCATAAGAGGGCTTACGCGGAATTCATGAGCCCCGCCGCGCAAGAGAAGCGACAGCGCGAGGTTGCGACCCAGCGTGCCGCGGGGGCAGAAGCCAATGCGCGCAAGCTCGAGATCATGCAGCGCCGCTGGGAGGAGGATGCGCGCAAGGAATCCGAGTCAGCGGAGAACAACCCCAAGCTTCGCGGCTCGATCGACATCTACCAGAATGCACGGACCATGCTGGCCGCGCTCGATGCGCAGGGCCGCGCCGCCCCCGCCTGCATCGTGCCGGGTGTCGGGCCATCCCCGACAAGCGACTGGCGCGTGGTTCCGCTCGGAACGCCCGGCTGCCGTCCGCTGGTGCAGGGGAACCCGGACCTGCTGAGCGGCAGGGTGCCGCGCAGCGAGCTGCAAATCCTGTATGTGGACAGCGTCACCGCGGTCAACCGCTGGCTCGAGGCAAGGAAGTTTGAGCGCAACCAACCGGGGGATTGCGTCGCGATGGCGAAGATTCTGCGCGAGACGCAGTGGCGGCAACTCGTGGGGTTGCTCGTACGTTAACACTGAAGTACCACCGAACAAAGGGGTGCCGCCGATCCGTCAGCTGACGGACCAGCGGCTTCTCTCAAGGGAATTGACAAATTCAAAACCATTCTTTCTTTTGAAATTATTCTGGCCGCGGCGGCTAACCCCAATCGTTAGGCGGTCTCAAGCGGAGGCAACTCCGAGCAGTGCTGCTGGCCGTCGCGCTCGATGTCGGGAGGAAACCATGGCAAACGCTGATTCTCACATAACTATCCACATGGCGGCGAGCCTCGACGGCTTCATCGCTCGAAAGGACGGGCGCATCGACTGGCTCGAAACCTCAGACGAATTCCCAGACGGGGACACCATGGACCCAGGACTCGTCGAGGCCTTCCTCAAGATGATTGACTGCTACGTCATGGGGTCAAGAACCTATGAGACCGCGTTGAATTTTGAAGCCAAAGGATTGGGGTGGTCGTATGGCAACAAACCTACCTTCGTCCTCACTACTCGCGATCTGCCGCGAATCCGCGATACCGTCGAGTTTTACTCAGGCGATCTCGCGCAGTTCGTGAATGGGCGCCTGCGGCCCACGTTCCGTACTATCTGGTTTGTGGGAGGCGGTGCAGTTTCCGGCGAATGCCTTCGTCTCGGGCTAGCCGACGAAGTTCGTTATTCGATCCTGCCGATCTTGATTGGCGATGGGATACCGTTCTTCGAGAAGCTCGACAGAGACATCTCCCTCCATCTGGCAGAGGTCAAAGCCTATAAGAGCGGCATAGTTGAACTGCGTTACGAGGTGCGAGGACGTCGCGACGAGTCACGGAACACCACCTAACAATGGGGTGCAGCCGCTGGTCCGTCAGCTGACGGACCAGCGGCTTCTTTCAAGGGTAGTTTTAAATTCAATAGCATTATTTGTTTCAACACCATTCAGGCCGTGGCGGCTAACCCCAAACGTTCGGTAGACGGATTGAATAAGGAGGCTCATCATGAGGCTCATCATCATTTTCGGGATACTTTCGATCGCTGGGATGGGGGGGTGTTCGCAACCCTCGCGACCCAAAGAGGCTTCAACTCCAACGGTTGAGGAGCAGCATGCGGCGTCGACACCCTCAAGCTCCCTACAAACCCATCAATCGCACGATCAGGCCACTAACAAGGCGACCATCGCCTTCAACGACGGTTCGACCGTAGAGCTGCATGATTTTGCTTTTTGTACGGGGCATCAGTCGCCCAACTCTTTCTACCCGGCCGGGAAGTCGTCGCGGAAAGAGGAGTTGAGGCTTCAGGTGGGTCGATTTTGGCACTTGGTACGACTTGAACAGCTCAAAGTGTTGGAACGGCAACCCAATCACGATCCACGACAACGACATTGGCTAGGCGTAAACCTGGTGCTCACTTCGGGTGAGCAACAGAGCGGTCGGCTTCCTTTGGTCTGTGATGTGACTTGGCTTGAATGCAACAGCTTCGAGTTCGGCGGCAAGACATCTGTGCTAGGTGCCAAGGGTGATTTTAGCATTGGTGTCGACGATCTGCAGAGCATCGTAGCCCAAGGATCGTCGGCACACTATGAGGTTAAAGACACCTCCGGCAAGGCCACAGTCGTTGACAGTCTCACCTACCAATCACACTCGGAGCCACCAATTAATTACACCAAAGCCTTCGAGTTCTATGGCCAGCCCTTCGACGTGGTGGTTGGGAGATCCAAGGTGCCCGTCAAATTGGAGCAGATCGAGAGCATAACATTCCCTCGCCGACTGGATAATAGCATCCACTTTCAAATGCGATCGGGCGAGGCGGCGGACGGCCGCTTCTCTGAAGACGAACGTGTAGAACGAGGATTCGGAAGAACAACGGACGACTTGATTTGGTTCCAAGAGCTATCGGACTGGAAGGAGAGGACCTGGCTTGTCAAGTCTGTCACCTTCGGGCCTCTCCAAGGGAAGAGATGACGCCGTCCAACGAGTTGAGGATTCGTATGCACTGGCACCGGATCCGTTGGGGGAATGCACAAGATTTATCGAGAATTTTACCTTGATATTGGACCTTGTCAAAATTGCCTGAAAATGCCCTTATTATCATATTAGCAGGGTAAGCTTGACTGTGGATCAATGGTTAGGCGCTTGGCATTGGATAGAGATAGTCCTTTGTAGACTTGGTAATAGGGTGCGGGCCATGCTATGGTGGGCTATGCTGAGGCTGCTTTTCCAACCTAACTTTCATGCGTAAACTGACAACTCTTTCACTTAAATAATTGAACCCCGATGGAGGAGACTATGGACACCCTCGAAAGATATGCAAAATCTGATGAAGCAAATGAGATCAGCCGCATTCTGGCCTTCTTCTGCGGGACATTCCCTATATTCGGCATGGTGGTGACTGTCATCAACCTGCTCGACGGATATGCCAGGAGGGCCTTTCACTGCGGGGTTGTTGTACTGATCGGTTCTGCATGGTGGTATTTCATTATGTTCGGCAGCCTTCCGACACATAAATCCGATCAAGCATATTATGCTTTGTTCTTATTCTCGGGGCTCCTAATCAGCCCGCTGGTCATCGTGATGATGCTCCGGCGAGTGATTTGGCCTCGATCGAGACCGGTTGAGGCAATAGTTTGGAGGCGCAAGTTTTTCACTGCAACATCAGTCTTTTTTCTTGGCCTATTCCTGCTAGTTTTGGCGGCGTGGCTTAACCTTCTCCCGCTTGGCCCCGGTAAAGCCGACTGGTCAAATTGCAGTATTTTTTCCGCTGTAGAAGATTCCAGATATGAGAACAAGTTGTTATTTGCTGGATGGTGCTGTATTCGGAATATCGACATAAGGTTCCTGGGCCTCAGTTTCTCCTCTGGTGGTGGGGGTGATTGTTTGTGGAATCTCAAGGTCCCCTTCTGGCTATTGATGGCTGCGACTGTAATTGCTTCTACCGCTAGCTTCCTGCTAAGGAACAAGACATTAGGAGAATGGCGACATGGCAGACCACCCTCAAAAGAGAAGGGCGCAGGCGGATAGATGCACCTTACGAGTTAAGGATTCTTATGCACTGGAGCGGTGTGAAGCAGAGTTTGAAGATAAGTCGGGGTTAGACTAAGTCTCCAAATCCCAGTGACCATATTCACAAATTTGATTCTTCCCTACTTCAAAGACCGTATCGGGGCCGCACCTAAAAAATTGAATCTTTTGGGGTGGCAAGACAATATCCCTTCACGGCTTGGCATTTTGGTGTGAAATAAGCGGCGGTGGAAAAAATGCCAAGCTTAATGCTGAGGCTTAGGGGCGGCACTCCCCCCCCCCCCCCGACACCTCGCTTCATCAAGGGTCTGTAGCGCTTACAAAATTCACGGCAACGGCACAAGCGCCGCCCCCGTTAGAAATGAAAGAGAGTTAACCCCAAATTAAGAGTACATCCTGTTGGGCCGAATCGCTCTTAGCATGAGGGTAAGACCACAATGATATCAAGCCTACTAAGAAATATATTCATTTTGAGTTTCCTAAGTTTTAATGGGATCTATCACGCGCAAGATAGTGAAAATGTTTTTGTTTTGGATAACTCCCGACCTTATGCCTATGTTGAGTTCGATCACGTTGGTCCCCGAAAGCCACTTTATCAATGGGAGCCAAATGTTGGCATTTGGATAAGAATCGTAAATAATTGTAGGATTCCATTACGGTTTATGAAATTTTCGGGTGATCAATCCGACCTTGTTTTTGATGAAGTTGTTCCATACAAGGAGGGGGGCTTAATTATTACAGCCGAGTCAGCTGAAGTGGAGTTAATAGCGCCGAAAATTCTGGTTGATGGCAGGATAGCTCCTCCACCTGAGACGCAGAAAGAGAAAGAACGCCGCCCAAATCAGATTACACCACCCCCAGGCTATTCAGACGACTTGATCTCATATGTTCATATTGCTCCAGGCAAAAGTATTCTTGTCAATTTTCCGCGCGACCATGTCAGCAAAGATTGGTTTATGCGTCTTTGGTTCACATTAGCAATCGGTCGAATAGAAAAAATAGCCCAGCCCAACACTTGCTTAGAATTTCACGAAGAAAATATTCCGCCTCAATTCAGACAAATGAATCCCAGGAGTAACACTGGAGTGCAATGATTGATTCAACTTCGCATGGGGAGATTATGGCATCAAAAAAAGCCCCCCCAAACAATTTCTAACCATGGCGTTCACCGGACGCGCCAACAGCGCGCACCGGTGACGCCCAGCGTTAGGCCGCTTCACCAGGAGCAACCGTGGATGCAAGATCTCACCAAGCCTTAACCATCGATCAATTCACGAAGCAGGCGATTCCCTTTGCCAAGCTGCCAGGGCACTCTTCTGCTCTCGATATGCTTGTCAGTCTCGCCAATCCATCCACCTCGGATTGTGTATTGGATGTCGCTTGTGGACCAGGTTTAGTGGCTTGCCATTTTGCGCCATTCGTTGCCCAAATCACAGGCCTCGATATCACTCCTGAGATGATCCGCCAAGCAGAACAGGCCCGACTCGAGCGCGGTCTTGCCAAAATGAACTGGGTTGTTGGGTCTGCCGAACCTTTACCATTCCCCGATGCCATGTTCACACTCGTAATCACCCGCTATTCATTTCATCACTTCCTGAAACCAAAGGTGGTACTCGCAGAAATGGTGAGGGTGTGTCGGCCTGGTGGTCGTGTGTTGGTCGCTGACGTGGCACAACCAGCCGACAAAACTGCTAGTTACGATGAAATCGAGTTGCTTCGGGATCCATCACATGTCCACGCCCTCAGTCGCGATGAGTTCGCAAACCTGTTTGAAATAAGCGGTCTTCACTCTGTCCAGTTTGGCGAGTACAAGGTCGAGATGGCTCTCGAACAGCAACTAGCGGCCTCGTTCCCAGTGCCGGGTGGGGCAGAACGAATACGCGCGCTGGTGCGCGCAGATGTGGGCGAAGACCGATGTGGTATCTCCGCCCATTGGGTTGGGTCGGATCTGCACTATGCCGTTCCTATCGTCTTAGGCATGGGCATCAAACCGGCCTAACGATTCCACTCCACCAGACGCGCCAACAGCGCGCGCCGGTGACGCCAATCGTTATGCGGGGCATCGGACAGCCATATAAATAACCATATTATTGTATTGCTATTATCGATTGAGAGTGTTATTTTATATCTGTGGAAAAAACGAAATTTGAATGGGATGAGGAGAAAGACAGAGAAAACCAATCAAAGCATGGCATCTCATTCACTATAGCTCAACAAGCATTTTTCGATCCGCACCGCGTTATTGCAGAAGATATATCCCATAGCTCTGACGAAGACCGCCATTATTGTATGGGACAGGTGAATGAGGGCATTTTGACCGTCCGGTTTACTTATCGTAACGGAGTCATTCGCATCTATGGGGCTGGCTACTGGCGAAAGGAAGGAAGATTTATGAAACCCAAAATAAAATATTCTGAAGAACCGATGGGTAATTTAAGGGTAGTGCAGGATTTCCTCCCTCCCCCCGAGCAGCTGATTTTGAATGAAGACCACCGAAAGATCACTATCTCGCTGAAAAGATCTAGTATCGATTTTTTCAAGAGACAAGCCAAAAAACACAAGACGTCTTATCAGAAGATGATACGAGAAGTTCTCGACCGGTATGCGTCACGGTACGAAAAGACCGCATAACAATTCCACTCCACCGGACGTGGCGCTGAAAGGCGCGCCAGCGCCTCAGCCGTGACGTTAGGAGCAAGAATAATGATAGACGAAAAAGATAAGATTGAAGTGCCCGCAGACATTTTGGCCAATTGGCAGGAAATTGCCAACATTTTGGCTGAAATATGTAGGATTCCTGCTGCATTGATCATGCGGTTTCTGGACCCTCATGTTGAGGTTTTCGTTTCGAGCAATAGCGAGGGCAACCCTTACCATCCCGGAGTTAAGGAAATGTTATTCGGCTCCGGTCTGTATTGCGAGATGGTGCTCAAGACACAGAATAAGCTTCTCGTTCCTGACGCCTTGGCAGATGCAAAATGGAAAAACAACCCAGACGTCAAGCTGAATATGATTTCCTATTTGGGATTTCCCATTCTCTTGCCAGACAAAACGCCTTTTGGAACCATTTGTGTCTTGGATAGCAAGGCAAATGAGTATTCAGAAACAATTGAGAAGCTCATGGCGAAATTCCGCCACTTGATCGAGTCGCATCTCGAAATGATCTATATGAATCAGAGTCTCGGAGATAAGAACAGAAAACTGATGGATTATTTGACGGAGATTCAGGCCCTTCGAGGTCTGGTACCTATTTGTGCAAACTGCAAGAGCATCCGAGACGATCAAGACAATTGGAATCCTATTGAGCATTATCTTGTCAAACATCCCACAGCTGACTTCAGCCACGGCATTTGCCCTAAGTGTGAAAAATTGCTTTATCCAGAACTCAATATGGGATCCTAACAACCGCATCAACTCGGACTGGCAATTCCGCCACGCACCATTGCCAGCCGGTTATGCGTGCCGTTGGGCAAACATCGATCGTGCCTATAGGAGAATGTCAACGTGAGAATCGAAGATGCGCAGTGGGAGATGCGAACACGGTATGTCGGAGGTTTCTATGGACAACTTGTCTCGGGACTGTTATGGCTTGTTTCGGCCAGTCTGGCCCAATGGAGCGGGCCTCGCTCTGCGATCACCACGCTGGTGCTGGGAGGGTTCTTCATATTCCCAGTCACCGAACTGCTCCTCCAGGTGGCAGGTGCACGAACCTCATTGAGCGCAACGAACTCACTCCGGAACCTGGGTATGCAGGTCGCCTTCGTCCTTCCGCTCTCAATGCCGCTGCTTGTCCCCGTTGGCATGTACCGGCTGACGTGGTTTTACCCGGGGATGATGGTTCTCTTGGGCGCGCATTATCTTCCTTTTGCGTTTCTTTACGGCATGCGGATGTTCCTCGTGCTTGCGGCTCTCCTCACCGGTGGGGGGCTCATGATCGCGATGTACTGGTCGAGCAGTTTCAGCATCGGTGCTTGGTATACAGGCTTGACCCTCCTGACATTTGCGGCTGTGGGACGGGCGGTCGCGGAACACGAGTATCGGTCCGTTGCCACCGCCCAACAACGACATGCAGCCGACGGCGCCGAGCGCCGCGGCTGATGCCGGGCGTTGGCGCCGCAATTGTATCAGAGAGCAACACCAAGGCAAGGAGATCGAAAAAATAACTCCCTTGGTCAGATACCTCAAATGAATAATAATTCTCCGTGGCTCCATGACTCCGTGAGACAAGGTTTCAGTTGCCCACTTGGAATATATCTCGATCCACAAGAATAACTGGCAAACTGAAAATGCAGTCTAAATTCACTGTGTGACAATGCAGGTGTGGACAGGGGGAAAAAAGGCGGGTTGTACAAACTGACCATCATCTTCCAACAAAAGCCACAGGCGGGGCTATGCAAGAGAGGGGGAATAATTTGGCAAATAGACCGCTCGAAAAATTCCTAAACTTTAAAATCTGGCTTACTTTTCCCTTGGGTTTAATCCTGTTCAACATATTCGGGGGGATGATTTCCTCATTAAATTTGGGTTCTGAAATCAACAGTCGGGCAATAAATGCAAGCAGGCAATTAGGCCGAGGAATCAATCTTGCCGGTGCGCTGGATGCGCCTCGTGAAGGGGAGTGGGGAATCACCCTTGAAGAATCGTATTTTTCAGCTATTAAGCAGGCCGGGTTCAATTCTGTCGTTATCCCCATAAGGTGGTCAGCACATGCCAGCAACAAAGCTCCTTATGAGATCGATCCTGAATTTCTCGGACGGATCGATTGGGCGGTTGCGCAGGGTCTGAAGAACCATCTAGCTGTCCTTATTAGACCACATCATTATGGGGGGGGCATATTCCATTCCAATCCGGAAGATGAAATGCCACGGTTTTACGCCATCTGGAAACAGATCGCCAACCATTTCAAAAACCAGCCGAATGAAAAGGTTTTTTTTGAAATATCCAATGAGCCAGCTTACCCATTTACCGCTTCACAATGGAATCAAATCACCTCCAAAGTCTTGGCGATAATCCGCGAATCCAATCCGGATCGTACAGTCATGGTTTGTCCGATATCCGGGGGAAATATGGGGGAATTAACTCAACTTGATTTGCCTAAGGATGAATCCAACACCATCGTCCGGCTTTATTATTTTTCTCCCGTAGAGTTCACACACCAAGGTGCAAATTGGATAAAGGGCTCAGAGAAATGGATTGGAACAAAATGGATGGGCACCCCGGCAGAAAAGCAGGCAATTATGCAGGATTTCGACCAGGCGCAGGCTTGGGCTACAGAACATCATCGCGTATTGTTTTTGGGTGAATTCGGCGCCTTAAATACTGTGGATACGAATTCCCGCACACGCTGGACTCAATTCATGGTCGAACAAGCCAACCAACATGGAATATCTTGGGGGTATTGGGAATTTTGTTCAGTCTTTGGGGTATTTGACCTTAAAAAGATGCAGTGGAATGAACCCTTGCTAAAAGCGTTGTTAGGGGGAAAGAACCACCGGTGAGCAGATACGGAGAGGCGCGCCAAAATCGCTAGTCCGTTTGGGAGCCAATGAGGCCACTGAGTTACTCTGAGCCACTAAGCGCCACAGAGTGCCTGACTCAAAACTTTTAGAATTCTGGATAATTGGTTCCCAACAAACTCCCCCAGTGCAAAAGGCGCGCTGGCTGGAGAGCTGTGGCAATTTCTGGACAAGTTGATCCTAATCTGTCTGCTTTTGAATTCAAGGGCGCTGATACTGATTCTGTAAACGGATCTTGTACTGAATTTATCGATCATTAAGAAAATCACAAAACTGCCAAGAAAAATATTTGACAGCTGGAACCTGATTAAATATGCAAATTAATTGCCAACAAAGGCATTCAGTGGATCGCACAAAAATCGTGCGACCGCTGATGCCCAGCGTTGGAATCAATTTGTCAAAAAGGAAATGGGAAACAAGAACATGAGACATTCATTTTCTGCTTTGGTGCTGGCCTGCATGCTCGTTCTTCCTAGTTTTCCTGCCTTTGCTGATGATACTGTTTTGCCTCGTGACCCAATTTACATGCGAATTGATAATGGCTGGAAAGGATTCTACGCTCGAAATGATGAATTCTTGGAATATTCGATTATAGGCAGCCAAGTGAAGCTACAAGACGCCTACCATGTTTTGTTGAACCCGAACCTCGGTCTCATGATTACCTTTGCCGAAAAAAGTAGCTTAGGTACTGGAAAAAGCTTTCTTGAGGCACATCGACAGTCGGAGCTCGAGTATTGGCGTAAGCAAGCCAGAAAGGTCGATGACACGGACCGTAGTGATCTTCGGGGCACAAGAGAAGACATCATGGTCATCAAGCTCGATATATACGGGGAAAATGTTGGCCAATTCATGAATCTCTACATGATTTCTGTCGCGTCTAAAGACGGTGTTTATGTTCTAGCGATATCGCCAGCATCCATCGATATTGAAGAGTTGGTTAAATCCTTCATTGGTTCGATCAAGTTGGTCAAAAAGCGCTTCGATCTCAAAGAAGAGAACGCCAAAATAAGAATGGGAACAGACAAAAGCTAAAAATAGGAAATCCCAACAAGCGGCCTTCAGCCGATCCGTCAGCTGACGGACCAGCGGCTTCTTTCAAGGACGTTGAATATTCAAAAGCATTCTTTGGTTCAACATCATTCCGGCCGTGGCGGCCGAGGCGCGGGCGTTCGGAACGGTGGAGATTGAGGGAATTTAGCGTATCTGCTAGACTGAAGTTGAGGGTGAAATCATGAAACGATGTTTTACCTTGGAGTACTGGATAGATGAAGGGTGGTTCGTGGGTAAACTGCGAGAAATCCCCGGAGTATTTAGTCAAGGCGAAACCTTAGAGGAACTCAAAGAAAACATTGCGGACGCTTATCGGATGATGCTCAAATCCGAACCGGAGCCAGAACACACCGACTCAAGAACCCTCGAGTTCGGAGTTGAGGTGTAAAAAGAAGCGAGTTCGTCCGTTCACTTGTCCGCAGTGGTTGCTACTTGCACCACCATGGATCCCGCCACGACATTTATGCTAATCCGAAAAATGGCCGCAGAGCTCCTGTCCCCCGGCATCCTGAGATCAAAGACTCCCTGGTTCGATTGATCGAAAAACAGCTGGGGATCAAATAGGCAAAAATTCCGAACAATGGCGTTCACCGGCTGCCGAAAAGCGGCACCGGTGACGCCCAGCATTGGTATAATCGGGTCTGGAGAAAAGGAGATGCAAAGAAAAACCATTCCAATATTCCGGATCAGACTTTTTCTAATACTCCTTGCTTTTTCTGTGAACCCATTAATTTCATTGGGCCAAAGAACCAGATGGGAGGATACTTTCAATAAAGATTTGAATAAAACACTTTTCGTCGATTGTGGCGAGGTTCCCCCGTTTGTCTCACGGGAAGTCCGGAGTCCCGTCCTAGTCTCAGCTGATGGGTTATATAAGGCTTATGTGATTACCCAGGCAAAACATGAAAACGGCCAATGCTCCAACCGAACCCAGCTTTGGGTCAAAGGTCCAAAAGATGCATCCTTCCGAGTTGTTCGGGAACTGCTCCCGCATCCTTATGAACTGGGCAATGGGCTGCAAATGATCGATTGGTCTCCCCAGTGTCATTTTCTGGCCCTGAGGTGCTTCCTATTCCAGTACGAAGCCGACGGTGGCGGATTCGTACTCTGGATCTATGACGCGGAAAAGGGCCGATTCTATTTCCCCAACTTAAATAGAATATTTTCCTCCACCTTTCACAAGAATTGCCAGATCCGATTAGCGGCCATCCTGGGCTTTTTAGATAATGAACATTTGGTTCTGGCTATCGGCGAAGATTGGACTGATTATAATTACACGGATGTGCATGGACCAATGTGTACCGGAGAACAAGACCAGCTTTGGTTGTTGGACTATCGTAACGGCCAAGTACAACGATCACTCTCCGAGCAACACTTGAAGACATACGGTCATATCGAACCTTGATTTATATGGTGAAACAGGAGAGCTGAAATTGCCAGACATGCTTGGCTGACATGCCAACCATTTACTCCACCGGACGAGCCAGCAGCTCGCGCCGGTGGGCGGTGTGTTAGCCGTTTTGATAAGGAGAAAAACAATGACTCGGGGATTGAAGCTGGCGCACCTTATCGGGCTCATAATGTTTCTGGGCAGCATTCTTGCCTTTGTGGTCATTTCTTCGTCTATCGCGGGTGCCAATTTGGAGCAGATTGCCTTTGGGAGAAAAATCATTAGTGCTGGCACCAATGTCCTCACGCTTCCTGGAATGTGGGCGCTTGCTATTACCGGAATATGGATGGGTTACAAACGGTATGATCTAAGGCAACGCTTTATGCAGATCAAGCTACTGATTGTCATATTGGTCGTCATTAATGCTTATTGTTTCACCGTTCCCGCGGTAGCCTCAGCAACCGAAATAGCACTTCGCTCTCTGTCACAAGGCCAGCTTCAGCCAGAGTATAAGGCCGCGTATATGCAAGAGTCGGTATTTGGAGCATTAAATGTGTTGCTCACAATAATAGCTTCGGCTATTGGAGTTTGGAAGGTTGAATCAAAATCCAATTCAAACGGCTAACACGTCGTTCAACCTGACGTCGCCCGCACTTCGTGCCGGACGACGGAGCGGCGCGGTGAATCGGGCGCAGCAGGTTAACTCCAGCCCGTTATGCCTTTATGGAGAACGACATTGGCCCATGTTGAAGTGAACAAAGTGGCACCGGCGATTGGTCTTGCGGAGATTTTAGTCAATGCGCCGATCGCGACGGTATGGAAACTTTTAAGTGATTTTGAAGGCTGGCCAACTTGGAACAAAAGCGTTTCGAGAATTCAATTGAATGGACCGGTCGATGTGGGCACTACGTTTGTATGGGTGGCAGGTGGCTCAAAAATTGTTTCCTGCCTGGAAGAAATAGAGGCCCCAAATAGAATCGTTTGGTCGGGAAAGACATTTGGCATCAAGGCAGTGCATGTTTGGAAATTTGAGAAGAGAAACGACGGCACACATGTCTATACCGAAGAGTCTTTCGACGGGCTGATCGTGAAGTTATTTCCCGGTCTCATGAGGAAGATTCTTGCAAAAGCACTGGACCAAGGCGTCAGGGCTCTTAAGGAAGCGGCTGAAAATCTGCATGGAAATCCAAGGGTATAACCACAGGCTACCCCGGCCGCAAAAGACGCGGCTACCGGTGAGCCTGAAGCGTTCGGAACAACTATCAAATTGAAAATAACTGGCAAAAAATGATATTTTGAAAACATGAATCGAAAGCAAACCGCAAAATACCAAATGACGGAGCCCCGGAATGACGACTTCGTTCCCGGGACGGCTGTAGACCGTCTGAGTCTCGTCTGGCCTTTGACATATGAGATTACATCCCTCAGTAAAAAGCATAATGCTAAACGAAGACTACAGCGACATATTACACGCCTTGTCCGACGAGCAAGTTAAATTCCTTCTCGTCGGAGCCTATGCAATGGCTGCCCACGGTTATCCCCGAGCCACCATGGATATCGATATTTGGGTCATGCCATCCCTTGAGAACGCTGCGGCCGTTTTAAGAGCATTACGCCGTTTCGGCGCACCGATTCACAACCTGACGCTGGAAGACCTTCAGAAGGATGGAACCCTCTTTCAGATCGGCGTTGCCCCTCGACGAATCGATCTTATCACTGCTGCATCCGGGCTTCAGTTTCGTGAGACGTTTGAACGGTCGCTGTCAATAAACCTCGAAGGAATCGAAGTGCATATTCCTTCTGTCGACGATCTAATTCGAAACAAACGGGCCTCTGGAAGAACCAAAGACATCGCCGACGTAGAAGCACTGGAATCCCTCAAACGTTCCGAACCAATTGCTCTGCCCAACCCGGAATAGCGCGCTGGCACGCGCCATTCCGGGCGGGTGAGCATTGTCGTTGGGCCTCAGTGACGGACGTGTTGCCAGGGAAGACTCTTGGATCGACGGCGCACTCATAACGTATTTTGTAGCCGGTGTGGGTTGGGAAGCGCGCAGGGTACCGTTGTCACTGTTTAACCCTAAGGCGTAAGATCGACCCAGCCCTGGCAATGCCGGAGTTATTGCGGAGGTAGTTTATGCACGAGCGAATGTATCGCTGCATCCTTATCGGCCTTGCCATTCTTCTGCCTTGGGCCAGCGCTCTCGCACGGCGGGCTCCGAGTGCGAGTCCGCCAAACCGCGAGGCAATCGCAGCGGTAGTGCAAGAGCTGGACGCGGCCTGGAACGCGCGTGAGCCCGCTCGGTTTAGCGCCGTATTCTCGGAAGATGGGAGTTTTGGGTTTCCCGGTGAAGGGATCGCATTGCGTGGACGCGCTGAGATCAGCGGACATTACGGGAAGGTGTTCGCGAAGTTGCCCCCCGACCTACGGCATCTAACTACCATAAGGGATTTCGAGATCATGAATCCAGACCTGGTTGCCGTGGACTTCGAAGTCGACATCCTACGAGCGGACTCCAAGACGGGAAGCACCCAAATGCCTCTTGTCCACTACAAAGGGTTCGGCCTTGGCATACGCTCGGATTCGGGATGGCGCATCCGGCTGGCGCGGGTGTATCAAGTCGCCAAGTGAGGGCCTTGAGGCCCAACCCTCCTTCAGCCAACCGCAAAAAGCGCGGCGGCTAAGGCGCAGCGTTGGGCGGCAATTACAGCCACCTCTCAAATAAATGGAGGATGAATGGACATTCAAGTTCTGGTGGCCTACGGCACCAAGCACGGTGCGACGGCAGAGATTGCCGAGAAGATTGGTCAAGTGCATCGCCAAGCAAACCTGCGCACCGACGTGCTGCCCGCGGATCGCGTCAAAGACCTGACTCTTTACAAGGCAGTTGTATTGGGAAGCGCGGTTTACATAGGCCAATGGCGCAAGGCAGCAGCGACGTTCTTGAAGGCCAACGAGAAGGTGTTGGTTAAGCGGCCGGTTTGGCTGTTTTCAAGCGGCCCCACGGGCGAAGGCGACATGGTGGCATTGCTGCATGACTGGAACTTCCCCAACCCATCGCCGATCGCATCCACCCCCGTGACATCGCTGTCTTTCATGGCGCAGTGGATATGAAGAAACTGAACCTAATCGAGAAATGGATGCTCAAGAACGTCAAAGCACCTCTTGGCGACTTTCGTGATTGGAAGGCCATCGGCGCATGGGCCGGCAGCATCTCGGACGTACTGTTGCGAGAAGCGCCATAAGACTTCAGTCGCCACCCACAAAGCCGCTCCACCTGGACCGGCGCGTAAAGCACGCGCTTGCCGGGGATGTTCCCCGGCGCCGGAAGGCGCACTGGCAGGTGAGCAGCGGTGTTGCGGCAAACAAAATATACACATCGGGAAAAACTTATAAAATGAAATATTTATTAATTGTATTAATGTGGACAGGATACTGTTCACTTCATAGCTTCTTGATTAGTATAAGATTCACAAATCTAATGGCTCGCTTATCGAAGAACTATTATGCCTTTTACAGGCTTGCTTACGTGATGATTTCATTTATCTTACTTGTTCCATTAATCAAATTTACCGCACAATTCAATGATCAGGCAATTGTAACTTATGGATTTCCTCTTACTATTGTCCGGTATGTGCTTATTTCAGGTTCTTTGCTCATGTTTTTTTGGGCTTTTTTCTTCGATTATGATTCGTTATCATTTTTTGGAATCCGCCAGATACTGGACTTTGGGGAAAAAAGGAAAACAGATCAATCCAAGATTATTAGAAAAAACGGGTTATTAGGGATAATAAGGCATCCTATGTATTTCGCTTTGATAATATATTTATGGAGCCAGACTTTCAGAATATTGGATATAGTTGTAAATACAGTGTTGACGCTTTATATTCTTATTGGAACAAGGCTTGAAGAAAATAAACTTGTTATGGAATTTGGTGATCCTTATATCAAATATCAACATGAAGTACCCATGTTAATTCCATTTACTAAAAGAAGGATTAATTAGTCCCCATTCTTTTAGTGGCGGGCTCTAACCAGCTAATCCACCGGACGGCATATAGCCGCCTTTGATCAGCACATTAGCTGATCAAAGGATACAAAATGGACAATCTGCAGCTTAAGCGAGTGCCGATCGCAAAAACCGGAATGCTCATCCGCAAGCCTGCCGCGGAAGTGTTCGAGGCATTCATAAATCCCGACATCACCGCGAAGTTCTGGTTCACGAAAAGCAGTGGAAGGCTCGAGGTCGGCAAGCAGGTTCAATGGGAATGGGAAATGTACGGGATCTCAATGCCGGTGACTGCGAAAGCCATTGAACCGAATAAGCGCATTGTCATCGAGTGGCCGGGATACGGCAATCCAACCACCGTGGAATGGATCTTTGCGTCCCGGGAGGATGGCACAACGTTCGTCAGCATCACGAATGCTGGCTTCACTGGCGACGGAGACGCACTTGTAAAACAGGCGACCGACTCGACTCAAGGATTTGCGCTGGTACTCGCGGGCCTGAAAGCACTGCTCGAACATAACATCAGGCTGAATCTTGTGGCGGATCGTTATCCCAAGGGTATCGTAGCACACTGACATGTAAGTTTTACTCAACGCTAACCTTCCGAGCAACTAACAACGGCATGCAGCTGCCGGCGTTCCACGCCGCAGCTGATGCCGAGACCCTCGGACTGCTAAATGCTGATGGGGTGAAACGACATCAAAGCAACAAACTTATATACAAACTCAAACAATCAAAGGAAATTCAGTCATGGAAGTACACGTCAACTATCTCGCGGTTTTCGTTGCTGCGCTGGCAAATTACCTTATTGCCACTGTTTGGTACGCGGTTATTTTCGGTAAGCTCTGGAAAAAGCTCACGGGTATTCCTGATATGAAGCCATCACCAGTCAGCATCGTGGTAGTCTTCATTGGATCGCTGATAATGAGTTTCGTTCTCCTACATTCGATTGTGTTCGGAAATGCGTTTGTTAAGATGGGTGGCATCTCCGGGGGCTTAATGGGAGGTTTCTTTAGTTGGATAGGATTCATTGCTCCCGTAACCCTGACCAATGTGATTTACGAAAAGAGATCCTGGAAGCTCTGGCTCCTCGACAACTCGTTCTGGCTTGTCTCATTGCTCGTCATGGGAGCAATTCTGTCAAGCTGGCAATAACGAAGCTGCCAAGAGAAGTTGGCGAAGCGGACTAATGGCATCAGCGGATCGCAGAAAAAGCGTGCGCCCGCTGATGCCAGGCGTTACGCGAAAGGACGTGCCATGGCCGAGATCGTTTACCACGTCGCTGCGAGCTTGGACGGATACATTGCAACAGCTGATGGCGGCGTTGATTGGCTCTCGCGCTTCCGCACGACGGGAGAGGATCACGGAGTCGGCGACCCGCAGGCTTCAGTAGATGCACTTCTGCTCGGTAGCCACACGTATGAGTTTGCGCTGAAGCTGGGGTACTGGCTTTCGCCAGAGAAGCCCTCGTGGGTTTTCACGCAACGTGATCTTCAAGTACTTCATCCTAGCATCACGCTTACTTCTCAGACGCCACGTGAGATTGTCGAGTTGCTGGCAGCGTCGTTTCACGGCGAGCGGCTCTTCTCGCGTTACATCCTCTCAGTGTTCCCGATTCTTCTCGCCTCGGGCGTGTCCCTATTCGCGCCACACTCGTCGCAGTCAGACCCCCTACGTCTCGTGGCAGCAAAGCCGTTCAAGAGCGGTATTGTCCAGCTCACGTATAATTGCGCGCAGAACGCCGAACAAGCCGCCTCCAGCCGACCGCAAAAAACGCGGCGGCTGGGGCGCAGCGTTCAGCGGCTGGGAAGAATGAGGTCGACATAGTGCAATGGCTCAAGCGGATGAAGAAATCTGTGCGACGACAAAGTCAGTTCGGCGGTTCCCTATTGCTTATTGCCCTTCTGGCTCCGCTTTATTCACGGCAGGGTGACTCTTGGCAGGACCCATCGCCCCATACCATTCAGTTTGTAACCGTTGACAAAGACGTCCGGCTAGAAGTGCTCGATTGGGGCGGTTCTGGCAGGCCTGTGGTCTTGCTTGCCGGAGGCGGGAACACAGCACATATATTTGATGAGTTCGCACCCAAGCTCACGTCCAATTGCCATGTCTACGGCATTACCCGACGCGGGTTCGGCGCGTCCAGTTCTTCAGCTTCGGAGCGGGGGGATGGACTGGGTGACGACGTGCTGGCCGTCTTGGACGCGCTTAAACTCAAAAAACCCGTCTTGGTGGGACACTCCGTCGCTGGCGCGGAATTGAGTTCGGCAGCTACATCTCGTCCGGATCGCGTCGCGGGGCTGGTCTATCTTGAGGCCGGATATCCTTACGCATTCGAGAATGGCAAGGGGCCAACGATGAAGGAGTTTCAGATCAGCGGGCCTCAACCTCCGATACCGGGTGACTCCGATTTGGTCAGCTTCAGCGCATTGCAGAGCTGGGATGCACAAGAGTATGGATTCCGAATGCCGGAGGCGGAGTTCCGCCAGACTTGGGAGCCGACGCCCGATGGACGACCCGCGAAAGCCCGCAATTTTCCCGGGTCGTCGGCGCTTATGACGATGATGACGGCTACGAGAAGGTATGCGGACATTCCGGTGCCCGCGCTTGTCATTTTCGCAATCCCCCACGTTCGAGAGACCTGGATGACCAAGAGTTCAGATCCCGCGGTGCGGAAGGCGGCTGACGCTTATTTCACAACCCTCGATGCCTTAACCGAAAAGCAAGCGAAGGCGTTTGAAGATGGTGTGCGTAAGGCGCGCGTGATCCGGCTGCGTGGTATGCATCACATATTCCTGTCAAATGAACCGGACGTGCTGCGTGAAATGCGCGCCTTTCTTGTCAGCCTGAAGTAGCAGTTTAAATGGCATTTTCTAACAGACAGTGAATAATGGACTGGTCTTAGGTTAGGAGTTGAGTGCGTCTTGCGGCCGTTCCTCGGCCTCCGCCGAGTTCGTCGATCCCGTAGGGGCGGGTTGGCGGTCATGTTTCGTTGCCTCTGGTCCGCGCCGATTAGGTTGCTGTTAGCGGTCGCCATTTCGCGGCGCCGCTGAACCACCACCTGCACCCGATCCGTCAGCTGACGGACCAGAGAGCCCCGTTAAACGGCAGTGGCAATTTCCAGTTCAATCACTCCGAGGTCACCCAGGTGCAGGCCGCCGCGGGTGAGCCGGAAACGTTAGACGGCAGAAGGCAACGGCGATGACAGCGCAAGAGGTTCCACCTGGTCGTTGGGCGACATTGCACGGTTCACCGCGGACCGTTATTTCCGGAGTTCTCGTTTCGCTTATCGCCGCCAATGTGTGGCCGCCATTGCTGTTGAGTCTCGGCGTGCCGCTCGGCGCGACCGTCGAAATGGCGTTCCTCGGGCTCTATGTCTGGTGGGCGCGCGGCGGCGGTCCGCCGCGAAGCATGCACACAGCACGCAGTGCCGCTTTCCGGAGTGGCACATTGTCGCCAGCACAATGGTTCTGGGGCCTCCTAGCCGCGCTCTCCTTCGCAGCCACGATTCACGCCACGATCGTTTTGCTATTCCGCTTCACGCCTTTTCCGATTGAGGCGTTCCGGCACGGTTACAATTTGTCCTTTATTCCTTCTCCTCCTCTGAGGTGGATCGCCGTAGTAGTGTCGGCGGCTTCAGCGGGAATTTGCGAAGAGGCCGGGTTTCGTGGCTATATGCAACAGCCGATTGAAGAACGTCATGGCGCGCCGATCGCCATTCTCGTCTCCTCAATGTCTTTCATGCTTTTGCATCTCACCAAAACCTGGGCGATGGTTGAAATGGCGCCGATCGTGTTTGGCGCGGGGGTGCTGCTCGGGCTTGTCGCTTGGTCCTCTCGCTCTCTCATTCCGAGCATGATCGGCCACGTATTGATGGATGTGGGGCTGTTTGCCTATTGGTGGACCGGCATCGCTGGCGACTTCACCGCACGGCCAATCTCGGAGACAGGCGTCGACCAGCCGTTCCTCATCACGTGCGCTGTTGTGGCTACCTTGCTTTTTATTGTGCTGCATTCAGTATGGCAGCTCAGGCGAATTGGAGGATCGCGTAGGGTTGCCGACTAGCAGTTTTCAATCGACTTCGCTTCGCTCGGCGGATGAAGCTGAGCGTTAGGTCTCATAAACAACCTCCGGCTACCAGCTACTGTCGGTTTGGTTCAGCCGCAGGTTCGATTCGGGAGGATGCCATGCGCATCAGAATCACCTTTTTCGCAGTCGCCGCAGTGCTGATTATGGCTGGATTAAAGTTGGCCGAACAAACCGGCGGAAACTTTGACCGCTGGTGGAGACCAGAATTGGATGCAACCGTTGCGGCCCCGGAAAATCACAAAGTCCTCCTCGAAAACGAGGAAGTTCGTGTTCTCGAGGTCAGCATTGCGCCAGGGACTCGCGAACGTTTGCATGTTCATCGTTACCCCTCTGTGATCTACCTCGAGTCCTCTCCTCACTTGATTGAACATCTACAGGACGGAAGCTCCCGTGATCTTGGTGTTCGCCCAAAAGGTGTCAGATGGCTTCCGATCGCACAGGGGCACTACTTGGAAAATGTGGATACGTTTCCACTGCACGCTATTCGCATAGAACTCAAAAAGGCGCGTTAAGGATCAATTGCTATAACACAATCGACAATTGCCTCTGGCAACCAAGCGTCGGAGCCGACCTTGTACTGCGGCGGCTCAACGCGTCGTTCGGTGGGTTAAGAGTGTGGTGACGTTGAGGAGATGTAGAATTCTCTGAGAGGAGATCCAAAAAATGAAAGCGAATCACTCCAGGGAAGGCAGGAACGCTCGCCGATGCCTCATTTCAGTGCTCGTAGTCCTGGTGTCTCAGCCGTTTGCCGCTCGCGGGGTTGCGCAGGAGCACATCGACCCCATGGCGGCCACCGTCGCGCAATGGTTCTCGATGATCGAGAGATCGTTTGTCAGTCTGGCCGATGCCATGCCAGCCGAGAAATACGGATTTAAGCCGACGAACGGCGAGTTCAAGGACGCGCGGACATTTGGAGAGCAAGTCAAACATGTCGCGTGCGGCAATTTTGCTTTCTTCAACGAAATCGAGAAAAAGGAACCCCCGCCCGGGTGCCGTACTGGCGGTCCAAGTCCGGCAAAGACGAAGGCCGAAATTATGACGTACCTGCGCGAGTCGTTCGACTATGGGCAAAGCGTGCTCAGAACGATGACGCCGGCCAATGCACTCGATCCGGCAGGCGGACCGTATGGCGGCAAGTCCACACGTCTAGGGCTTACGACGCTCGCGATCTGGCATGCATCGGATCACTACGGCCAGCTTGCCGTGTACCTTCGCATGAATGGGATCATACCTCCAGCGAGTCAACCCGCATTGTATTCTGACCGAAAGGAAATCACGGTTTTACCGAAGATCCTGGAAGGCTATATTGGAACCTACCAATTGAGCCCTAAATTCGGCGTTATGGTCACATTGGAAAACGGCCAATTGATGGCGCAAGCGTCAGGACAGGTCAAATTGCCTTTGTTTGCCAGCTCCGACGATAAATTTTTCTACAAAGCAGTGGCTGCCGAAATCGAATTTACCAGGGACGAGAAAGGTACCGTTACCGGCCTGATATTGCATCAGGACGGGCGTGATATGAAGGCGCCTCGAACCAGCGAAACGGTGCTGGTGCGGAATGAAATCACTGTGTCTTCAAAAATCCTGGCACCTATGAACTGCGGCCGGGATTTGATCTTGTAATCACATTGGAAGGTGATCAACTGGTTGCACAGGCCATGGGTCAGCAGAAGTTCCCTTTATTTGCCAAGACTGATACGAAGTTCTTCACAAAAATAATTGATGCCCAGGTTGAATTTCTAAAGGACGCAAAAGGCGTGATGACTCATCTCAGACTGTACCAGGGGCCTGAAGAGATTAAGGCCCCGCGCGCACCCCAGCTGCAACGGCAAGGCCAAGCGGGGGAACCGCCTGCAGTTGAATCTGGCTACATCGAGGTAAATGGTGGAAAGATATATTACGAGGCTGCAGGCAAAGGCACGATACCTCGCCGGTTTACCAATAGGCAACACCTTTTTTGTGACTGCGCGCCTGACCGACCCGCAGGGTCATTTTGAGGTCGCATTCTTGCGCGTAACAAGGATTGTACATTAAAAGATCACGGGCTCTATTGCGAGTGAGACAATGAGGGTAACAGGGTACAAGGAGGGTGACGAGTTCCGGATTTCCAAAACCGAACTGCTCGATTGGACGATTTCGAAACCGGATGGGAGTGAGGAAGGCAATGTCGTCGGAAAATTCCTTGAAACCTACCAACCGCACCGGTGACAACAGCCACCGCCTACCAGGCGGCCTCCAGTCGACCGCAATAGGCGCGGCGACTGAGCGCAGTCGTCAGACGGCAATCGAGCTGAAGCGGCCCATCGAGCGCGTATTCCGAACCCGCAGGACCGCAAGTGGACGAGTGGAGGGACCACCATGAATGAACGAATCGCAATCAGCGGCGCGTCCGGCTTGATTGGCTCAAAGCTGGCGACATCATTTCAAGAACGAGGAGACTTGGTTTTTCGTCTGGTAAGATCGAAGTCGATTGACGATCCTTCCACGATCTACTGGAACTACGAAACGGGAGAGATTGAGGGCGCTCGGCTTGAAGGGGTGGATGTGGTCATTCATCTTGCGGGCAAGCCTCTCGATGAGCAGCGTTGGACACCGAAGGTGAAGGAGGCTGTCTACACAAGTCGGGTCAAAGGCACTGCCCTGATCAGCAAGACTCTCGCCCGATTGACCATGCGGCCGCGTTTGCTGATCTCCGCATCGGCAACGGACTACTATGCCGATAGCGAAACACCGATCGGCGAAGCGGAAGGACTCCCCGGAAAAGGCTACGTCGCGGAAATGTGCCGTGAGTGGGAGCAGGCCACTGAACCGGCTCGTCAGGCAGGGATCAGAGTAGTCTCGATACGCATTCCCTCCGTCTTGGCGTCAAGTGGCCACAGTATCTTGGCGGCATTCCTGCCGCTCTTCAAGTGTGGACTCGGGCCTGTCTTGGGAAGCGGAAGGCAGCTGATGTGCTTCATCGCCCGCGACGACTTGATTCGAGCCATCGAGCACATCATGGCGTGCGAGCAAATCGTCGGCCCTGTTAATCTCCTTGCGCCGGAACCTGTGACCAATGAGGAATTTGCCAAGACACTGGCAAGAGTTCTCCATCGCCCTGTCTTCGTGAGGCTTCCGGCCTTCATCCTTCGTTTCGTCATGGGGGAGGTCGCTGACGCAATACTCGCGGGCGATGCGCGGCTCAAACCGGAGAAGCTGCTAGCGACAGGCTTTCGTTTTGACTATCCGGACTTGGAGGGCGCGCTACGCCACGAACTCTCCCAGTAGGCGGGGTGCGCTCCTTGGCGGCATTGAGCCTCGAGAGGAGATGCGGGAATGCTCGATTGTCGCCCGCCCTCGCGTTGCAGCGAACTCGGCTGCTGAACGCGCTATCGTTCTCAAATAAAAGAAAGGGTGGGAAGGTAATGTCGGCCAGGCGAAATGAACTTGTCGACGAACGAATTTAATGAACCATAATGATCATTCGCGGCCAAAAGCTCATATTGGATTCCGACCTTGCAGAACTATATGGAGTTGAAACTAGACGACTCAATGAACAAGTCCGAGGAAACATTGATAATTCCCCGGATAATTTATGTTCCAGTTGAACAAGGAGGAGTCCGACAACTTGAAATGCAAATTGCGATATCAAGGGCCGGCTGGGGTGGACGGTGAAAACTACCCTTGGTTTTTACTGAACATGGGGCCTTGCAAGCGGCAAATGTACTGAATTCTCAACAATCCAATAATATGAGCGTTTTTATCGTCAAGGCTTTTGTTCTTCTCCGTGAAATGGCCCTGGCAAATGAGAAATCATCGAGGATGATCGAACGACTGGAAAATCGTGTGAGTGATCGCGATGGAATGTTAATCGAACTGGTTCGTGAAATTCGAGAACTGATTGATGCTCCAAAACCAAACCGAAAAAAGGGATTCTTCGGTTTCATTGTTTCGGATGAAATGAAAAAGGAACGATAATGTCGGAGAACAAGTGCATTGAGCACGTGTTTGCGGTCATGTTGATGAGAGCGCTTTTCTCAGCAAGCATAGGGCTTATATCGACGCCACAAATTTAAAGGACCCGCAATGAAATCAGATATTCTCGCACTGATCTGCGATCCAACCACTCGCGATGGGCTTGAAATCAAAACTGAGTCTGACGCAGATGGTCGTCTTCAAGAATTACTCGTCAATCCAAGAACTGGCCAGCGCTTTCCTATACGCGACGGTATTCCAATTTTTCTCGAAGGCGAAGCAACAGGATCGAACAAAAAATACCAGGCCATGTATGATCGCTTCGCGCCGTTCTATGATTTCTCGACTTGGCTGTATTCACGCTGGAAAGGAATGAGCGTCGAAGCCCGCTTGCGTGAATATCTCGATGAACTCGAAGTCACGGCGGAAAGCCTTGTCCTGGAAGTCTCAGTGGGCACGGGACGCAACTTGCAATTCTTGCCGCCCAGCGCACAATTTATTGGACTCGACATCTCATGGGGGATGCTAAAGCAATGCCAACGAAATAAGGCGAAATGGAAACTCAATGCTACGCTCTTTCTGGGAACGTCGGAGCGACTGCCCTTCAAAGCCGAAGTGTTTGACGTGGTGTTTCATTTTGGGGGCATCAACTTTTTCAACGACAAAGCAGCAGCCATTCGCGAGATGATCCGTGTCGCCAAACCCGGCACTAAGTTTGTCATCGGCGATGAGAACGAAGCATTGGCCCATAAGTATGAAAAGCTTCCAGTAGCGGGTGAATTTTACGGAAATCGCAAAGCCGTGATCTCTGCACCTGTCGACCTGCTTCCGCCCGACATGCAAGATGTGCAAGTCAAGGACATTGCGGGCGGCGACTTATACTGCCTATCGTTCAGAAAGCCGAAATCATGAGACGATTTTTACCGCATTGTGTCATGCTGGAGTGTTTGCATCAACTAACATCGCTTTCAGGACGGAATACGGCATTCCAATTCAGCGGATCGCCTGAAGAGGAGGCACCCGCTGATTTTTTTTGTTGGCTATGATTTAAGCCGATGATTACCGCCAGGCAGATAAACTAAATTGAAGGACTGGATTGATGAATATAAATGAAAGTAATGCGATTATTTCATACATCAATTTGAGAATATTGATTGGTATTTTGGCAATAGCATTACCATTTGTATGTATCTTAGGGGGCATGTTAATAACAAAAGAATCAATTCAAACATCGATCAGCATTTACTACTATACGAATGTTCGTGATTGCTTTGTAGGAATACTTGTTGGCATATCAATGTTTTTGGTTTCTTATAAAGGATATGGGAAAGTGGATAATGTAGTTACAACCATAACAGGCGTAATTGGTTTAGGAGTTGTGATATTTCCATGTTATAGTCCTGATTATATCAATACAAAAGTAGGATTCTTTCATATACCAATTGAAATATCAGGTTATATACATTTAATTTGCGCATTTGCATATTTTGCATTAATGGCATATAATTCAATGTTTATATTTACCAAAACACATGACAACAAGAAGATGACCAAAAACAAGAAAAAAAGAAATGTCGTTTATAGAATTTGTGGATTTCTAATTTACTTATCATTGATTGCCCTTCTTCTCGTATTTATCTTTGGCCATGCATCAATAATTGCAGAAAAGCAAATAATGCTGAAGATTGAAGCTGTTATGCTTGTATCATTTGGCATTTCATGGCTGGTTAAGAGTAAAGCAATATTGCATAAAAGAGAAAAGAGAAATAGGAAAAGCAATCTAACCATTGCTTGAGCCTGAGGAGGATACAGCGCGCGCTGTTGAGCGGCAAGCGGTAGGCGCCACAGAAACTCTGAGATTCACAGGCGCGTGGCACAATGGGCTTGCCTTGGGTTATACTTGATGGAACTGCCATTCAACGATAGCGGCCGGCAAGATGAAGTCGCGGCCGAGAGTCAATGAGCACTTGGAGGCAGGACATGAACTCAACTAAAGCGGCAGCGCATCGTGCAGGAGTACTGTACTTCCTGTTTATGATAGTGGCAATCTACGGCGAGTTCTTCTTCCCCGCCTTCATGGTTCCTGGGGACGCCGCAGCCACGGCCCGAAACATCACCGCTGCCGAACTTACATACCGCATTGGCATTCTGGCTGGCTTTGTCACTCTCATCATCTTTACCTTCCTGGTTGTGAGCCTGTACAACCTGCTCAAGGACGTCGACAAGAGGCACGCCATGCTCATGGTGCTATTGGTGTCAATCGGCGTCGCCATCGCACTTGCCAACCTGCTCAATAAGTTTGCACCGCTGGTACTGCTGAGTGGCGCCGACTACTTGTCGGTGTTCACCAAACCTCAACTGGACGCTCTGGCGCTGGGCTTTCTCAGATTACACAGCAATGGAGTCATTGTTGCCACGGCATTCTGGGGTCTTTGGCTCTTTCCTTTCGGCCTCCTTGTCATCAAGTCGGACTTCTTTCCGCGAATCCTGGGCCTCTTGCTGATGGTTGCGGGTTTCGCTTATCTGACTAGCAGTGTTACATCCATCGTCTTGCCTTCCTACAGGCACGTTGTTTCCCAGGTCATGATGCCGCTCTATTTCGGAGAGGTGCCGATCATCTTCTGGCTCCTCATCAAGGGAGCAAAGGTGCGGCTCTCGCCAAGCGATATCCAACCTGGCGCCTAACCACTCGCAAACGGACCATTTCATGCTTTCGCTCAAAATGGCTGCTTAGCTCAGGTGTTAGGTCAATTTATATTTGCCCATTTGACCGTTGCATTCCTTTGCATACAATGTGATACGATGGCATGAGGAGGTGACAGATGAATACAGCAATTTCCGTCCGGCTTCCTAAAGGGCTTGCCGAGCAGCTTGATCACATTGCCGAAGAAACCGAACGGCCGCGTTCATTTATCATTCAGAAAGCTCTAGAGTCTTACATCGAAGACTATGCAGATCTGCAGATTGCTCTCGATCGACTTCATAATAAAACTGACCCGACTATTTCAGGCAAAGAACTGAGGAAGTCTCTTGATCTATAATATTATTTTCAAGAAATCTGTTGAGCGTGACCTTAAGAACCTCGCCAAAGCGGAAGCTGCCAGAATTCTTAGACAGATCGAGCGCGAACTGTCTCGAAAGCCAGAGTCGTGTCCAGTTCTTAAGGGGCAATTTGCCGGACTCCGCATATATCGCATTGGAGAATATCGAGTGATTTATGCAGTCACGGGAAAGGATGTCCTGATTCTCAGAATAGGGCATCGGCGAGAAGTATACAAACATAAAATCTAACAAGCCTACTCCACCCAGCGTGGAAGGCGCGCTGGCAGGTGAGCCGCAATGTTGATCAGACTGAACGGAGAAGCTCATGAAAGGAATCGGTGTTGTCTTCGATGTTGATGCATTGGACGGAGGGTTCTACGGATCACAAGCGTGGCGCATCTTCATGCGAAACCTCAGCCCAGAGAGGATTATTGGGTGCATCTTGCGAGAAGGGGACACCAGAGCGACGCTGAACGGCAGCCACCGCGAATTCTGTATCGGCATCTTCGGTTCCGGTCTGGATGTCGAAGCGGTGAAAGCGGTCTTTGCGAGTTCTTCCGAACAAGGATTGGCTCCATCGAACCGTCGGTTCATCCTCAGTCCGCGGGGGGAATTATAGTTATTTGAATATAATATGCGGCAACATCCCACCTATTAATAAAGAGGACAATGCCTATGAAACGTATTATTGTAAACATCCTGATCCTAACCATGGCTTACACCATCACAGGTTTCATCTGCGCCCGTTCCTGTGCCGGCCAACAGCCGACAGCCGAAAGCAAAGGTCCTATTCTGGGCAAATGGACGTTCGACGGGAAAGACGACAAGGGAGTTGTCTGGACAGGTACTCTTACGATCAAGGAACTGGACACAACCAGATTTGACGCCGACAAGTATCATTCGATGTTCATTTTGGAAGTGGAATCCAAAGATTCGTCGAACGGGATCGACACACCTTGTGTATGGGATCCGGTCAAACGGGAAGTCTCATTCAGCACGGGAACCGCTGCGGCGTACACTGCCATTCTCTCAGCCAACGGCAAAAGCCTGACGCAGGGCAAGTGGACTGAGTCGGAAAAAGACCTCCGAACCCGCAAAGTAACCGTAACTAAAACCGGGGTCTGGGCGGCTAAATACGCAGGGCCGTAAGGACCGCTCTCCCTTCATTGTATGCACCAAATATTGATATCGCATGCTGGGCCGCTCAAAGTGCGGCCATGAAAACGCACTGGAGTCGAAAAAAAGGTTTTGGTCCCCTTTATGCCCGTCTGGGTGAATTACCTGTGAGTGAAGATAAAAATATGTGGGTGCCACAATAGCAACGTCGATGGGGGCGACTGTGGGGCGCAGATTATTGGTATTTGGGAATGGAAAAGAGGCATTGCCTCTCTTTTTGGTTATTACAGTTATTTTATCGACTTCCCAATAGGCACACGGTTGGATGGGGCTTTTTTGCGGATTCGCACAAAAGAGCATTTATGAACCATCTTTTCTTATAACGGCTGTCCAGAAACTGAGACGGATTGGACTATCCAAATCCTGCCGAAGGGGGTGAAAGATCTGGGCCATAAAATCCTCTCTCCCGAAATGGAGCTTTAGGATGAGTTCTATTACCGGATGCAGCATGGAAAGGCTGCAGAGAATATCGCTGCCCGCAGGTGATCAAAGAAATGAGGAAATATTTCGCCAATCCTCCCAAATCTCCGGACGAGAAGAAAGTGGAGGTGTTTGTTGGAATGCTTGGCGACTGGAAAGTGGAGCCCCATCCAAGCGGCTCAAGAATGTGTTTGTCAACGGATGAACTTGGCCGATTCATCTTCACCTTTAAAAAGCAGAATGGCAAATTATTCAAATCCTCAATGAAGAGTAAAAATTGGGTAAGCGATGGGAATTCTTGCGCCGAAGTACTGGCCCGCCATCAATAGACTGTGATTTGGAGAGGACTAGTGCCATAAAGAAATAAAACCGAATTTTTCATTAGAGTAGACCTATATACAGCGCCGGGAAATATTCTCAACGGGCCGGATGCGCCGCGCTCATCCGGCCCGTTGGGCGCGAAAGGACCCCCAGTGAATGGCCTTGAGAAAATGCTTGAATTCATAATCGAAATCGAACGTCTTAAGGATGTCCATCGCAAAAGTGTACCAGTCGGATTGGATCGATACGAGAACTCGGCAGAACACAGTTGGCATGCGTGTTTGTCTGCTCTAATCTTGAAGGATTATGCCGATGATTGTATTGATATTGATCGTGTTATCAGAATGCTGCTAATACACGACTTGGGTGAAATTGACGCAGGAGATACGATTGTCTATCACAGCGAAGCGCCAGAACTGAAGGCTGCGGAGGCGGCTGATGTTGAGCGCCTTATGGGTCTGCTTCCTCATGACAGAAGGGCGGAATATATGACTCTGTGGTACGAATTCGAGGCCGGTGAGACCGCGGATTCAAAGTATGCAAGGGCAATAGATCGTGTGCCTCCATTGCTACAGAATCTGCGCGGTGGGGGCCACACCTGGAAGAAGAATGGAATCGCCAAAGAAATGGTTTTCTCACTCAATAGCCGCATCAAGCATGGCAGCCAAGAATTATGGCATCTTCTTGAGTCAAAGCTGGAGGAAGCCGCCGCAAGTGGCATACTATAATCTGCGCTTGAACAAGTCAGCGCAGTGGACGCGCTAACGCGCGCCACTGACTTTTGTCGTTGGAAATGCAATTGCTCTGAAGACGCAAAACATAACAACCCCGGGTTGTCCGCCTGTCTGCGGACGGACGGGCTACGCTGTGGAAATGACATGCCGATATCGTGGTCCACTGAAGGTGAAAGACAAAACCGACGGCGCGATATTGTTGTTCCCCTTGCTGGGAACCGCAAACCTTAAACACCTTAAACCCAGGGTTGGAATGTTTTGTCCTTTCAGGACATCAAAGTGCTCATTACCTCCTGACCAGAGAGTCAAGGCATTCGCAAAAAGGTGCCGCACTTGACTTTTCGACCGCGATTCGGAAAATAAAAACTCCAACCATTTCGCTGCGCCGGACGCCCCAACAGCGCCGAGCGGGATTGTAGGCTACTTTTCTGGAACAAAAGGACGTGTTTAAATGCGAGTGAACTATGCGATTGTTTTTGTGAGCAACATGAAACGAGCTGTAGTGTTCTATCGAGATGTGCTTGAACTGCCTCTAAGATTCGAGTCTCCCGGGTGGACCGAGTTCGCAACCGATGGCGCAACCCTGGCACTCCATGCAAGTGAAGGGCTTAATCCTGAAAAGGACGATCCGCGCCAGGTTCCAGCCGGACGGTGCCGCCCCGGCCTGAGTGTTCCGAATCTTGATGTATTCCACAAGAGGATGATTGAAATGAAAGTTCCCTGCATTCAGGAACCGACAACGATCTATGGCGCTCGGATCGCTCAGTACTTGGATCCCGATGGGCTGGGGATATCCGTCGGTGAAGAGAGGCGCGGCAACTGACTCGCTTGCTTCACCTGGCCAGCGCAAAAGGCGGGCGAGTGGCCGGGCAAACCGTTTTTTTGTCCCAGGGTGCCGCGGGCAATGCTGAAAGCGGGAGGCAAAGTCTTTGCCTGTGCCTTCTGGCTTTCATTGCGGCCATTCCGCGGATTAGGGAAATTTTTAAAATAGTCAGGGCAGGCATTGTTGGATTCTGGCACAACTGGATTCTATATGCCCATTTGCATTTGCCCTTTTTTAAGTTGGACTGCGTCCTCCCCTAGCCGCGGCCAGCGAGGGGCGGCATGGGGAGATGGTTTTCCGGTCCCTTCCCCATTTGGCGGCGGGAGCCAATTCGGAGGAAGGATTTGCACGGCAAATTACGGCTTGAGAGAAGCCGCAAAATCCCATGATTGGAGAGTGCGTTTATGAAATGGCTCGAAAAGTACTCGGACTACGCTTATGCTCTGTTGCGCATCATGTCGGGATTCATGTTGTCGTTCCACGGCGCCCAGAAAATTCTGGGGCTGCTCTCCGAGTTCCACCCGCAAGTAGGATCTCAACTCTGGTTCGGCGGGATCATCGAACTCGCGGGAGGGCTGCTGATAATGCTGGGTTTTAACACTCGAGCGGCGGCTTTTCTGTGCAGCGGTGAGATGGCGGTAGCTTATTTCCAGTTTCACTGGAAGTTCCAAATCGGACCTAAGTTCTTCCCCACAATCAATCAAGGCGAGCTGGCCGTCCTCTATTGTTTTGTTTTCCTCTACATTGCCTGTCGAGGCAGGGTGAAATGGGGACTGGATAAAAAGGATCAATGATCTATCGAAAAGATCCGCCTGACAAGGTTCGGCCTCCGGCGCCAGACGGGCAGCGGAGTCATTGAGATCTGGTTGTTTAAAAAAAAGAAAATGGCCGCCAATGGGCGCGGATGTTCGTGGAATATAAGCCAGGCAACGCCCGTCTTTATATTTGAATATTACTGACAGGCCCTCAGTTTCTTGTCGGATTTATCTTCCACCCATTTGTAAAACGGGAGATTACAATAAAAGCTGAACAAAGGGCAGCTTTCAGCCGACCTCGTTCCGATCGGGGCTGTAGTTGGACGTTGAATCCTATAATGGGGTCCTAAGCTGTTGGTGAGATATGAGGACTGCCGATGATGAACCTTGGTGGAAGGGGGCGCGCGGCGAATGGCTGGTTATCGCCCAAGTGGCCCTGATCGCGCTGGTGTTCTTCGGTCCACGCACACTGTTCGGTCAACCAAGATGGCCATTCCCTTTTGCCGCTGTGTGTCCGATCGCCGGTATCTTTCTGATGGTCGGGGGTGGTGTTCTGCTTCTGGCCGGGCTCGTCAAGCTGGGCTCCGGCTTGACGCCGTTGCCGTATCCAAAGGAAGGCGCAAGGCTTATCGAGACCGGGCCGTTCGCACTCGTCCGCCATCCGATTTACAGCGGCGGGCTCGTTCTTGGCCTGGGCTGGGCTCTGTACGTTCAGAGTTGGCTCACCGTGGGTTATGTAATTGCGTTGTTCCTCTTCCTCGACCGGAAATCGAGGCGCGAAGAGAAATGGCTGACGGAAAAACATCCCGCTTATGGCGAGTACCAACGGCGTGTGCGCAAGCTTTTTCCGTTCATTTACTGAATTTAGCGGCGGTCATCGCGGATACTCGCCAAAGATGCCGAATGGACCGCATTGACATTTTTGATTCTTATCGCGCACTGTCCGCGAAGTATTCATCAATGCTTTAAAATTTAGGTATTCTAAGGAATTGGCCCACAGCCATTCCACTGCAACGGGCCCGGCAGCTGACGGACCGGTGAACGGATTCGTCAGGCCTCATCAAGGGAATGCCATGAACAAACGCCCAGTCGCAATCACGATCATCAGCTGGTTATTCATAGCCATTGGCATCATTGGATTTCTATATCACATCAGTGAACTCAAGGCACCACATCCGCGTGAATATTGGTTGGTATTGGTCTGCTTCATTCGGCTGCTCGCTGTTCTTGGCGGAGTGTTCATGCTCCGAGGCTTTAATTGGGCGCGCTGGCTTCTAGTCATTTGGGTTGCATACCATGTCGTCATCAGTGCCTTTCACTCCCCCTTTGAGTTGGCAGTGCACAGTTTGCTATTCGCAGTAGTTGCTTGCCTTCTTTTCCGCCCGAATGCATCCGCGTATTTTCAGGGCGAAAGCAAAGCCGCCGCAGATTCCGGATGATACACCCGTGGCCTGACAAAGGGCTACATCGGATGGCCATGTTAGGAAGCTGTTTTGGCAGGCGTCCATTTAATGAGAGGACGTTTTTGATTTTGAGCACAATCGCGCAAAAAAAGATTGATCAGTTTCTGATAGGAAATATCTTCTTGGTGTGCCAGATTTTTAAAGTATTCGATAACTTCAGATTCAATCCTTATTGTAATCTGCGTCTTCAGTTTTTTGCCGTGAGGATTCTTGATGGCATTTGAAAATCGTAATGTTTCCGCATTTTAGCCTCTTCTGGTTAAATACTCTTGTCTCTTCTCGGTCGGCTTTCCGTGCCGATATGATCCGAATGACCAGGTCATTTTCTCTATAGCCGTGGCAAACCAACAAAAGCCGGATTTATTGACCGAGCCCAATCAATATGAAACGCTCTTTATCAAGTGAATAGTCAGGATCAGCAATTAAAAGCGCCTCATCATTCAAGAAAACGGACCGGGCTTCTCTGAAGGCGATACCATGTTTTTTGAGGTTGTTTTTTTTGGTGGAATCCCACTCAGATCCGACTGTCATATGGCATATATAATTATATGAGCAATACAGGAAGCAATCAGACAAAATCTCCTCACGTGCTTGCCTCGTTAGGTGTATAACGCATGATGGCGCCCGAGCTGAAAAGCCGAAAATTAGTATGCCCGGAAAGGAGTATGCTATATCATTATGATTGTGAAAAATAAACTATTCGGCATTTCAGGTCCGGCGCCTCATGGAATTTCCACAAATTTGTCTTAGGCCAGACAGTGGCTACTTGCTTTGTCCAAGGATTGCAGTTGGATCTTCCCTCTGAGGGAGGCAATCATGGTTACACCGAGTGTCTTAGGCATTATCGACGCGAAAAGTGTTGATCAGGGTGGCCTCATCGCCATTCTCGAGACCATCCAGGCCAGACATGGATATTTGCCGGAAGAAGCGTTGAAGGCCGTGGCCCAGCAAACTGGCCGATCCCTAGTGGACATTTACGGCGTTGCCACCTTCTACCGCTCGTTCAGTTTGAAAATGCGCGGCAAGCATCTCTGTTCTGTTTGCCTGGGCACTGCCTGCCACGTTCGAGGCGGGGCTGTAATTGGGGAGGAATTCTCGCGTCACCTGGGGATCACACCCGGACAGACCACTCGGGACCGGGAGTTCACGCTCGAAACGGTGAACTGCCTCGGCGCTTGCGCGCTGGGCCCGATTGTGGTGGTTGACGGCCATTATTTCTCCAATGTAAGTCCCGTCAAGGTTCGGGAAATTATTGAGAAGACCCGCGCCGGTTTGGACAAGGTGGAAGTCCAAAGTGATCAGCGGATCTTTCCGGTTGAAGTCAGCTGCTCGCGCTGCAACCACAGCCTGATGGATCAGAACCACTTGGTGGATGGTTATCCTTCGATCCAGGTAACGATGTCGTTCGGACGCGAACACGGCTGGCTCAGGCTTTCCTGCCTGTATGGCAGTTATACCGTGGAAAGGGAACACGAAGTTCCCATCGATACGGTGGTGAATTTCTTCTGCCCCCACTGCCATGCCGAGTTGGCGGGCGCTTCCCAGTGCCCGGAGTGCGGCGCCCCCATGGTCCCCATGATCGTGCGAGGCGGCGGCATCGTGCAGATTTGCTCCCGCCGAGGCTGCAAAGGACACATGTTGGATTTAAACGGCGCAAATTTCTGAGTAGACGTAAAGAGATTCGCCTATGAAAAAACTCACCTCCATTGAGGACTTCAAGTCACTGCGGGAACTCATCACCGCGGACGCCAAGAAGGAGATTCCCACCATCGTCGTCTCCGCCGGGACGTGCGGCCAGGCCAGTGGGGCCAATGATTTGATACGGATTGTCAAGCGGGAGTTGCTCTCCAAAGGATTGGCCGACCGGATCCAATTGCGAGTAACCGGGTGTCATGGATTCTGTCAAATGGAACCCTCCATAGTCATCGAGCCCTTCGGACTCGGCACCCCGGAATACCTTGAGTCCAAACGCCTGCTCTCCTTCCTGCAATGGTTTCTGCCCATCGGGAAGCCTTATCCCGGACAACTCGATCCTGCGTGAGTTCATTGGCGGCTCCATCCTCAAAGGCTTCACCCTCTGGCAAAACGGCAGGAACAAGGGCGACTACGGCTCCACGGGTGTCTTGTCTGAGCCTGAACTGCTAAGCCGTCCAGGCTCCTATGAGGCCCCGAACAGTCACCGACAAGTCTCCTCGCAGTGTCCAAAAACAGGACAAACCTCCCCCTCTTCAAATAGAAACAAGGTTCTTTACTCTGCTCGGTGGAGAGGCCTTACCCGCCCCGGCCGCACGCGGGTTCCTGTGCAGCACCTCCGTGCTACCTCCATGACCTCGCCATAGCCTCGCCGGATACTCGCCATAGCACCTCTGATTTGAATCAGAGGTGCTATGGCGAGTATCCGGCGAGGCTATGGCGAGGCTCCCATGCTCCTCCCTTGCTCAGGGCCGGCAACCTTGGTTTCAGGTGCCATGAGGGTGGCTCAGACCGCGCTCACCGCTCCGGGATTCCCCTGGCATAAGTTAAAGGCGTCGAAGGAATCGACCTTAAAACTCACGCCTTGTCTGTCTCCCCGCGATGGATCGGAATGCGGCTGGCTCCCGCCGCTCATACAGCCTATTCTTACGGCAACATACGAAAGCGCGCGGCTCCGGTGTTTATTGAGTGAATTACATAGCACGTTCCATACAGGAAGCGCCCGTGATGGGCAACGTGATGTCCAGATCTGATTCCAATGGCCCGTGACTTCCACTTCCGGCTTCCGGCACTCCGGCGCCTGGTCTTCCCGCCGCTCGTCGAACGGGAGTTGCGCGCCGGCGCGCGGCGGCCGTTGTTCTATTGGTTGCGGGGGTTGCTGGCGCTCGCGGCGGGCTTCCAGGGCTACGAACTGCTGGACCGCTTCGTCATGGCCCCGCCTCCGGCCCCCGGCATGCCCTGGACGGCGCCGTCAGGCACTTTCATCACCGGCGCGACGCTGCTCCACCAAATGTCGTGGCTGTTGTTCCTGGCCACCCTCCTGATGAGCCTGGTAAGCGCCGACAGCATCACCCGCGAGCGGCGCGAGGGGACGCTGGGCCTGCTGCTGCTGACCGACCTGACGCCGGGAGAGATCGTGTGGGGGAAAATGCTGTCGTGCGGCCTGACCACCTTCCTCGTGCTGCTCGGCGCACTGCCGGCGCTCATGTTTCCGGTGCTGGCGGGCGGCGTGACCGGCAGCGAAGCCGCGCTGACCGGGCTCGGCCTGCTAAACACGCTCTTCGTTGTTCTCGCGGCGGGCTTATGGATGTCCACGGTGTTTCGTGAGCGGCGTTACGCCGTGCCGGCAACGCTGGGATTGGTAGCAGCCCTGGCCTTTGGCCCGGAGGTTCTGGGCGGCTCCTATTTTGGCGCAGGCGCGGTGCCCTTCTTCCGCCTGTTCGGCCTGGCAGGGTGGATGACTGCGGCGCAGATGCCGGTTCTGTTCAAGCTGCTGTTTGTGGTTTGGTTCATGGTGATGAACGCCGCTGGGCTGGTTCTTCCTGTGGCGCGCGGGCGCCACCCTGGCGGCGAGCTGGCAGGACCAGCCGCACAAGCAAGTCCGCGAACCGGAACCAGCCGAGGCCTGGCCGAGCCAGGCGCCGGCACCGCCGCTGGCTGGAGGGAGCCGCGCCCACGCCCGAACCCGCAACCGCCCTGGCGCGCGCTTCGTGGCTGACCGACCCTCGGCCCTGGGACGCCGACCCCATCCGCTGGCGCGTGGAGCGGCTGGGCTCGGTGGAGGGCCTGCTTTGGCTGGCGGTGGCTCTGAACTTCCTCGCGCAATTCGGCACGCTGGGTTCGATCCTCAATTTCGGCGCCGGGCCCGCCGACACCTGGGGGCTGGTGTCGTTTGTCGGCATGGCGGTGATCCTCTTTTCCGGCGGGCTGATCGCGTGGGCCGGCGCGCGCTTCTTCCAGGACACCCGGCGGCAGCAGGATCTCGAACTATTGCTCACCACGCCGCTGGGCAGCCGCCATATCCTGGGCGGCCAATGGTGCGTGTTGCGCCGGGCGCTGGCGTGGCCGCTCGGCGTGGTGCTGGTGGTGGCCCTGCCCGCGGGCATTTCCCTCCTCTACGATTTCGCCAACGGCTACCACCGGGAGTTCTGGACCCTCTTGCAGCCGTTCCTGATCGCCGTGAACCTCGCCCTGGAGGCGGTGGCGCTTTGCTGGGTGGGCATGCGGTTCGGGCTGCACGGGCGCAACGCGATTACCGCCGTGGCCGGGACCGTGGGGCTGGTGCAACTGCTCCCGCTGGCGCTGTCGGTCGCGCTTGATGTGGGGCTGGGCCTGGCTGCCGGGTCATCCGTCGTCCCCGGCCATGTCGCGGGGCAGGATGCCACCCGTAATTCTTGCCCTGCTGTTCTTCGTGGCGAAGAACCTGGCGCTCATCGTGTGGGCGCGGATTCGCCTGCGCCGCGAGTTGCGCCTGGGGAGGCGGACGGCGCGACTGGACGCGTCAGCCAGCCGCCTGGTCCGGCAGCGCGCATGATCCGCTGTCACTTCTCCCGGATGAAGCTCGTAAACGTTCAGGTAATGCTGGCCCGGGTGGTTCCAGGAATAATCGTAGCGCATGCCGTTGGTCATCAGTTCGCGGAAGTATTGCGGGTAGGAATACCACATGCCGATGGCGCGGTGGAGGGCGGACTCGATGCCCGGGGCGTTGAAGTCGTTGAAGACATAGCCGTTGCGCTCGTGATAGGGCCGCTCGGCGTAGTTGGCGTCGAACACGGTGTCCGCCAGGCCGCCCGTCGCGCGCACGATGGGCACGGTGCCGTACTTGAGAGCGATCATCTGGGTCAGGCCGCACGGCTCGAACAGGCTGGGGACGACGATCATTTCCGCCCCGGCATAGACCAGGTGGGAGAGTTCCTCGTTGAAGCTAAGCTCGAGGTGACAGTCGGGGTTGTCGTTGTAATGCTGCTTGAGGTGCCAGAAATGGTGCCCGATGCGGCCGTCCGGGCTGGTTCCCAGCAGCACGAATTGGCAGCCGTGCTGCAGGCAGTAATGGATGGCGTGGGTGATGAGCGGCACGCCTTTCTGCTGATCCAGCCGGCCGACGTAGCAGACGATGGGCTTGAGCACATCCCGCAGCCAGAACCGCTGCCGCAGCGCCTTCTTGTTCTCGTACTTGTCGTCGAGGGTGTTGATGCCGTATTGGCGCGGGATGTGGCGGTCGATTTCCGGGTTCCAGACCTCGTAATCGATGCCATTGAGGATGCCGCCGACCTTGGCGCGATGGACCTGGAGGGTATGGCCCAGCCCGAAGTTCTGGGGCGTGTTCATGATCTCCCAGGCGTAATGGGGCGAAACCGTGGTGACGAAATTGGAATAGACGATGCCCGCCTTTCATCAGGTTGATGGCGGCGTGGTTGAAATTGTCCTGGAGGCGGTCCTGGTGAAAGAAGTAGCCGTGCCGGTTGAGGCCGGTCGCGCGCAGGATGTGCTCCCGGGTGACGCCCTGATGCTGGAGGTTGTGCAGCGTGTAACAGACCCGCGGATGGGTCATGCCCAGGTGCTTGTACATCTCGTAGAGCAACACCGGCACCAGGCCGGTCTGCCAGTCGTGGCAGTGAATGATGTCCGGGTGCTTGTTGCTCTTGAGCATGAACTCCAGCGCGGCCCGGCAGAAGAAAGCGAACCGCTGGTCGTCATCCGCCTGCCCGTAGAACGCGCGGCGGTTGAAGAAGTTCTGGTCGGAATGCGGCTCGATGAAGAAGCACTTGCGGCCGTGCACGAAGCCGAAATAGACGCTGCAATGGACGGCGTGGTCATACCACGGCACCCACAGGTCTTTGAACGCGAGCTGCAGGTCGAAGATCTGGTCATACCGCAGGCAATCGTATTTGGGCAGGATGATCTCCACCGAGTGCCCCCGAATCTCCAGTTCCCGGCTCAGCCCGAACACGACGTCGCCCAGCCCCCCCACCTTGGCCACGGGGGCGCACTCGGAAGCAATCATTACGATATACATATTCGGGTCTCCTACACCTTGCGGAGCTGGTTCATGGCCGTATCCAGCAGGTAATAAGCCTGCTCCAGGCCATCAAATGAGCGATACACCCATCGGCTGCCCCAGTAGAAGTTGCAACTGGTTTCGGCCTGCAGCAGATGATCGAACGCGCGGACGATCAGTTGGCGCACCTCCTCCGGGTTGGCGAGCGCCGCCTGGCGCTGGTCGAACCCCCGCTTCACCTGCCAGTAATATTCGCTGGCGCGCCGCACCTCGTCCCACCCCTTCTTCTGCAAGAGCGATCCGGTCCACTGGGTGAAGTCGCCGCCCCAGTGGTGCTCGGTGTTCCACGCGCCGGGATGGACCTCCACCTCTTCCGTGGGCGGATACTTCTCCAGGTATTGGCTGATGTGGATGGGCGTGAAGCCGAGCGTGCCCGCCCGGAACCGATCCAGGATGGGCCGGTAGAAGAATCCCCAGAAGCCGCTCTCGACCTTCGTGGTGCGGAACCAGCCGCCGTTCTCGCCGTCCGTCCAGGTGGTGACCAGCGCGGGGAAATCGCAGTGCTTGGTCCGCTCCCGCACCTCGTGCTGGAACCAGCCGGGGTCCAGGCCCGAGAGCTGGGCGTTGGACAACTCGCGGTCCCGCGGCACCACGATGATCTCCGCCCCGTCGTAGCGCGCCCGGTAGGGCCGGTAGCGCAGTTCCTCCCAGCGCATCTCGCGCTTCGGCTTGATATAAATGGAATCCACCAGGACGTACTTGTAGCCGTGGCGCTTCAGCATCGGGATCATCTCCATGCAGAAACCCATCTCCGGCGGCCAGAAGCCCGGGAAGCTCTCCCGCCCCAGCAGATGCCGCCCCAGCCCCAGCCACCACTCCGTCTGGGCGTCCCAGTCCGCCTGCGGGATCAGCGGGTACACCGGGTGATAAAGCCCGCTGCCCAGGAACTCGATGTTGGAGCGGCGATACCGGTTCAGGAAGTCCTCGATGTTGACGACGTCCCCGAAGGTCTGCCGCACGCCCGGGTCTTCGAGCTGCTTGAGGAGCGTGCCGGAGAAGCTCAGGTGCAGCCGCGCCACGTCCTCGTAGCCCTCGAGCATCCGCACGGGCCGGTCGTAGCACCAGAGAATCTGCCTGGCCTCCCAGCTCTCGTCGGAGTTGTGCAGCGCCACCAGGTTTCCCAGCGGCTGGTGCATGTGCAGTCCCAAGCGCATGATAAACGTCCGCCAT
>CAWDMN010000033.1:0-242199 GCA_963803155.1 uncultured Acidobacteriota bacterium | reverse complement strand
TGGCACCGTGGATTTCAAAAATACGGTGATCATCATGACCTCGAACGTCGGAAGCCTCCAAGGCCAAGAGTGGAGTGGAAAAGCGCGCGCCACACGGGAAAAGCAGGCGCGCGAGGCGCTTCAGGCCACTTTCCGGCCGGAATTCCTCAATCGTATCGACGACATCATCATCTTTAATTCTCTGGGCAGGGATGAGATCAGCCGAATTGTGGATATTCAGTTGAAGCGGTTGCAGTCTTTGCTGGAAGGGAAAAAAATATCCTTGCAACTTACGGCTCAAGCCAGAGAATTGCTTTTCAAGGCGGGGTATGATCCCGCCTATGGCGCACGTCCTCTGAAGCGGGCGATCCAGCAGCTGATCCAAAATCCGCTGGCGATGAAAATGCTGGAAGGAGAGATCCTTCCCGGTGATAGGGTCCAGGTCGAGGGAGATCCCGCCCGGGGGGAAATGCGGTTTGAAAAAGTGTAACCGTGCAGGGGATGGGGGAACTGAACCCGAAGGGTTCACTACTTGCAAAGGGGCCGAGGCGTGGCGTGAGCAGGCCTGCAGCATTTAATTTTGACATGGCGGATTCCCGCCAAACCAAGGATTTCGCCTATTTGAATTTTTAAATGGGATATCGTATGATGTGCCCCTAAATTTTGCGCAGGACCAGGATGAAATGACCGAAGAATTGAAACCACAAGAAGAAATCCCGGAGTCCCAGGAAAAACCAGGAATTCCGGTCGAAGTGAAACACGTTGGCCAAGAGAAGGAGGAACCGGTGCGGGTCACCGATAAACGTTTTTGGGTGAAAGAAGATGATGCTTCCGAATCCGCCCCCGCGGATTCCAAAGAGGAATTGGCTGCATCCATCAAGCCCGCTTACGTGGAAGAGCTGGAAAAGAAACTCCAGGAATCAGAGAAGAAGTTGGATGAAGTTCTGGCTTCCTATCGTCAATTCAAAGCGGAATCCACGGCCGACATGCAGAAAATCCGCCAGCGAATTCAAACCGATCACAATCGGCGGCGGGCGCAGGCGAATGCGGAGATGGCGCAAAAGTTCCTGGTGGTGCTCGAAAACTTGGAACGAGCCATGGCTGCATCCAGAGAAACCCAGAATCTCGCGAACTTACAGGAGGGGATTAGTCTCATTTGCAGCCAGTTCAACAATGCACTTTCCGATCTGGGAATTGAGGAGCTGAAGGTTCTTGGGCTTCCCTTCGACCCCAAAGTCGCTGAAGCCATTGAGATGGCGCCGGTTTCTCGCGAAACGCAAGATCACACGGTCATGGAGGTGGTCAGCAAGGGGTATCGGATTGGAGAGGTTTTGGTTCGACCGGCTCGTGTCAAGGTGGGGAAGTTCGATGGGCCAAAAGAAGAATCAATTAATTTATCAGTCTGATCTTTGGTAACCGCTCAGAATCCAGGCTAAAAGTGTTAGAAAAGCGCGCGAACAATGAAACGTCCGGGGAGTTTTCGTGTCGCGCATCCAGAAAATGACAGCGGGTTCAAATAGAATAGCCCCGGGCAATAAATCGGCGGGAGCCAATTTATTGCCCGGAGAAATCGTTTCTTTGTCCCTCTATCGAGCCGACTCCCGCTGCTGGCCTGCTCTCCTAAATCCCATCCCCCGCCTGAAATCGATAGGCTAAATCATCCGGATTTCCACATAACAAGTCATTCATTTCCCGGCTCTCCAACAGCTTGAAAAACTCATAAAGCAAGTCTCCGTCCCGCCAACCTTTTTTGACCTCTTCATTCATGGTCTTCTGAACTTCGTTGATGCGGAAAGGGGGCTTATAAGGCCGCAGGGAACAGAGGGCATCGAAAACATCGACGGTCTGCAGTATCCTGGCGGTAATGGGGATTTCTTCTTTGCTCAATCCATCCGGGTACCCGCTACCATTCCAGCGTTCATGATGGCTGCGGATAATGGGCAAAACCTGGCGGAGGGAGCGAAGCGGCTGGCAAATCCGTTCTCCAATCAGAGTGTGTTGTCTCATGACGTCCCACTCAAGATCGCTTAGTTCGAGAGGCTTGAGCAAAATAGCGTCGGGAATTCCCAGCTTTCCAATGTCATGCAGGATCCCGCCCCGTTTCAGGGCTTTGATTTCTTCAGCGCTCAATCCCAACCGTTCCCCCAATTTTTGTGAGTAGATCGAGAGCCTTTCGCAATGCCCGTTGGTGCTGGGATCTTTGGCTTCCACCCCGAGGGCCAAACTGTGAAGAACAACCTCAGCCCGTTCTAATTCGTCGGTGATCGCCTTCAACCGCAACGAAGATCTCACGCGCGCGATAAATTCCGAGGGGCTGAATGGCTTATTCAAAAAATCGTCGGCGCCAACTTCGAGCCCGCGGATTTTGGCCTCTGGTTCCTGCAAGGCCGTGATCATCACCACCGGGATCAACTGGAGACGCTGATCCTGTTTGAGTTTATGACATACCTCAAAACCGTCCATTTCAGGCATCATGACATCGAGAAGGACGAGGTCAGGTTCAAATTCAAGAGCCTTTTCGAAGGCCTCTTTGCCAGTGACAGCTTTGATCAGCTGGCACTTTTTGGACTGCAATATTCTCTCGATGAGTTTTATATTCTGAGGTTCATCATCCGCGACCAGGATTTTAAAATGGCGCTCAAAGCCATTCAAGATATCCATTTTTGCTCCAAGTCCCATCCACCTGCCACCAGGCCATTTTGCCAGCGGCTTGAAGTAGTCTTAGTAATTGTCCCGCTTAGGCTGCCTAGAATTATAGCACCATCCGCAAACCTTCAACAGCTTACTTCAATTTTCTCATGGCAGAAAGGAATTGATGAAATTTGGCCTCTTCTGGATGACTTGCCACCGCGCACAATGCACTTCCAGCAGTTTTTCAGAGAAGGCGTTGTTACTCAGGAAGACAGGATTCAGGAGTTAGATATGATGATAAGCGAGTCAAAGAAATAACATGAAAATAGGGCTCTGGAGGATTGAAGGAATTCAACTCCCGCGCCCCTGGCCGTAACAACGTGGAAATTATTTTGAATTCCTTTCCAGGAACGGCGTGACTTGTCCGCCTGACAGCGGACTCATCACTTGTGCCCGGCTATTCTCCGCAGTCCTTCTGGGCTTTGCAGCACTTTGTAGTGCACCTGCGCTCTTCAGGGACATGATCGTTTTGTTAAATTTTGATAAAATATTGTAAATTTAGAGTGACAATCCACGTCAGTTTCGTACGCTGCACGGAAACTGTTTGTCGTCAAAATTTTATAAGTGACAAGTTAATATAATAAAGTTTATACTTCGTGCCAACATTTAGCGTGGTGGGTGTCTATGGAAGATTCTCTAATCACCGTTAAAGAAGTGGCCGATTATCTCAAGCTAAAAGAACAAACGGTGTATCTTTTAGCGCGGCAGAATAAGATCCCATCTCTCAAAGTCGGGGGCAGCTTGCGTTTTCGCAAGTCGCAAATCGATGCCTGGTTACGGGCCGGGTTCAACACTTCATCCGACAATAGCCGCCAAAAGGTGCTGATTGTTGATGATGAAGAAATGGTTCGGGGAGCCCTGCAGAGCATGGTGGAGCGATGTGGCATCGCGGCGGTTACCGCAGCCAGTGGCTTTGAGGCTCTGGAAAAAGCCAAAACTGAATCCTTCCGTATGGTGTTTCTCGATTTGAACATGCCTAGGATGAACGGGGTGGAAACCTTGAAAGCCTTGAAGGAAATGGACCGCGATCTGGTGTTTGTTATTGTCACGGCTTTAAGCGGCGATGATGATTTGTTCCGCTCCATTTTGGATTATGCACCCGTTTCCGTAATCCCCAAGCCCTTTGCTTTCCATCAAATCAGTGATCTGTTGAAAATATATTTTGAAGAGCTCACCAAGGCTGAAGCGGTTTGATTCTTTTCCGTTATCGGCGGATGAGAATCCTTTTTCAACAATATTTCCAGGCATTTTCATCCGTGAGATAATCCCGCCAGCAGGATTTACATCCCCTTTTTTTTAGCCGCAAAGTTGCGAAATAATCCCTCTTTTCCGTGAGCAGAAGACAACGCTGGGGGGATGCAAAAGCCCTCCACTCCCGGAGGAGTTCTTGGCATGAGAAATCCCATGAGATTCGACTGACAAAGTACAGCCCCCTAAGAAAATAGCGTGGAGGGAGGCGGGGCGCCCCCACCCCGTCTGAGTTTGCCAAGCCTGCTGAGACGGCCTGAGGGCAGGCCGCCTCCATCATCCCGTTTTAATCCTCTTGTTGTGCCAGCCGCAATGGCTTCCTCGCGATTCATTGGAGTGCGCGTCACATCTAATGACGCCTTATTGGCGAACTACTTTGTTTCTATTTCTCTTTTTGATAGACTAGCGGACTTCGTCCCGCCCTATGGGGATCGAGGGATGAGCCATGCGAAAATAGATTCACAATCGTCAATTTAAGTGGCTCAAGCCAGCTAACCGACTTTGGGGGGCGTAAGCAGATTGCGCTGATGGCGGTTTAAAATCGCACGATAAGCCATAATCCTGGTGTCAGTTGGCATGAAAAATTCCCCCAAGAGAGGAGATTGCACATGATCCTGATTGACTCTTCGATCAGGCCCGATCGCTTATTGGCTTCCATCAAGAGAATGTGGTCTCTTTCCGCGGAGAAAATTCGCCAAATTGAAAATAAATGGGACTCCGCTCAGGGTTCTCCCGTTTTTACCAGGCAGGGACAATATACCGCCCGGGGCTGGACGGAATGGACTCAGGGCTTTCAATTCGGCTCCGCTCTTTTGCAGTATGATGCCACGAGGGAAAAGGAGTTTCTCCAATTCGGCAAAGAGAAGACTTGGCGGTACATGGCCCCCCATTTAACCCATGTGGGGGTACATGATCACGGATTCAACAACGTCAGCACTTATGGAAATCTCTGGCGGCTGGCTGTGGAAGGAGACCGCGAGATTCCCGAGGGTGAAAAAAAATACTGCGAGCTGGCTCTGCAGTGCTCTGGCGCGATTCAAGCACGGCGCTGGACGAGGATTGCCAACGGTTCCGGGTTCATTTACTCCTTCAATGGCCCCCACTCTCTTTTTGCCGACACCATCCGTTCTCTGCGTGCCTTGTCCCTCTCCCATCTTTTGGGCCACACGCTGATGGAAGAAAATGACCGCAGGATTTCGCTGCTGGAACGCATGGTGGATCATGCCATCACGACGGCCCAGTATGCGGTTTATTATGGGGAAGGCCGCGACCAGTATGATGTTTGGGGACGCGTCGCCCACGAGAGCATTTTTAATATCAACGATGGAAGTTACCGCTGTCCCAACTCTCAACAGGGCTTTTCCCCCTTTAGCACCTGGACCCGTGGGCTGGCCTGGATCATGTGCGGTTTCGCGGAGCAGCTGGAGTTCCTCGACCATCTGCCTCCCTCGGCAATCGATCGAGAGAAGGTGGAAAGCCTTATGCTCAGAGCCGCCCGCGCCAGCTGTGATTTTTACCTGTCCAATACGCCAACCGACGGCATTCCATATTGGGACACGGGAGCCCCCAGGCTCTTCCGGCTGGGTGATTATCTTTCCCGCCCGGCGGATCCTGCCAATGAATTCGAACCCGTGGACAGTTCCGCGGCCGCCATCGCCGCTCAAGGGCTGTTGCGCCTTGGACGTTACTTGCAACAAAAAGGGATGGCGGACGACGGGAAAAAGTACTGGGAGGCCGGTCTAACGGTAATGAAAACTCTTCTGGAACAACCCTATCTTAGCACAGACACGAATCATCAAGGATTGTTATTACATTCGGTTTATCACCGGCCGAATGGTTGGGATTATATCCCGCCAGGGAAGAAAATCCCCTGCGGCGAATCCAGCATGTGGGGGGATTATCATTTGCGCGAAGCGGCATTATATCTACAACGCTTTGCGGAAGGAAAACCATATCTCACTTTCTTTGGGCCGCTTCCGGATGCCAAAGCCGACAATTAATAGCAGGAGAAATGATAATGATTATTGCTGATTTGAACCAAATCCAAGGCAGGACTTTCCCCGCCCGGCGCCGCACTCAGAACTTGGTGGGCGGAGCCTCCCCCATTCAAGCTCATAATTTTTCCATCGGACAGGTCACGCTGGAAGCCAATGGCGGACAGGTCCCCTGGCACAACCAAGAACAGGAAGAGGTCTACTTTATACTCGAGGGGACCGGCGAAGCTTGCCTGGGGGAAGAGCGGCGAGTGTTGACTTCCGGCCAAGCTATGTATATCCCCAGCGGAATTTTCCACCAGCTTACGAATATTGGCGACACTCCTCTGCGGATGCTCTATTGTTATGGGCCCGCCGGCGATGTAGCTCACTGGAAGCAGGAATTGGAAGGCACTCTCCCCCGCGCCGGGCGTGAAGCTCCACCTCTGCCTGAGGGAGCCCAGCCACAATGTGTCGATATCCCCGGCTATTAGTGAAGCATGGCCGCGCAGAGCCCTATAAAATGTGGTGATTTGCGTCATGGCCAAAAGTTCTTGGCAATTGCTGGAGACGGAGTTTCCTCAGGGGCCGAAGAGGATCTCGACAGGAGCGTGCTTTTCATTTCTAATCATTCCAATCCCCGGGGATCAATACTTACAGGAGTTCTACATGAGCGAACAGAAGATTCATAATGTCGGCATTATCATGAATGGGGTTACGGGCCGGATGGGCACGAATCAGCACTTGATGCGTTCCCTGGTCGCTATTCGCCAACAGGGGGGAGTTCGCATCAACGACTCCGAGAGCATTATCCCAGATCCAGTTCTAATCGGCAGAAATTCGGCAAAGTTGGAAAAATTGGCGGCTCTCTCCGGGCTTGATCGATGGAGCACAAACCTCGACTCAATTTTGGCGGATTCGCGCTATACGGTGTATTTCGACTCACAGACCACCGATCAGCGGGTCCCGGCCGTCAAGAAAGCTATTGCCGCGGGCAAGCACATCTATTGCGAAAAACCCACCGCTTTGAGCACGGATGACGGATTGGAGCTTTATCGTCTGGCCGCAAAGGCTGGATTGAAAAATGGCGTGGTACAAGACAAACTTTGGCTCCCGGGATTACTCAAGCTAAAAGCCCTCAAGGAGAGCGGATTCTTTGGACGAATCCTCTCCGTCCGCGGGGAATTTGGCTATTGGGTGTTCGAAGGAGATATTGTCCCTCCCCAGCGGCCCTCCTGGAATTATCGCAAAGAAGATGGCGGAGGGATTATCATCGACATGCTTTGCCATTGGCGCTATGTGCTCGACAATTTATTCGGCCGGGTTCGCGCGGTTTCCTGTCTGGGGGCGACTCACATCCCGCAACGGTGGGACGAGAAGGGACGCCCCTATCCATGTACAGCGGATGATTCGGCTTATGCCACCTTTGAATTGGAAGAGGGCATCATCGCACATTTCAATTCTTCTTGGACAGTCCGGGTACGCAGAGACGACTTGCTGACTCTTCAAGTGGATGGCGACAAAGGATCGGCGGTAGCGGGCCTGCGCCAATGCTGGATACAGCCTGCCGGCGCAACCCCTCGCCCTACCTGGAATCCCGACATCGACAATCCCATCAATTTCCAGGAGGGTTGGATGGAGGTTCCGGCTCAGCAGAATTATGAAAACGCCTTCAAAGTCCAGTGGGAGCTCTTTTTGCGGCACATCGTTCTCGGTGAGCCTTTTCCCTGGACCTTATTGGAAGGAGCCAAGGGAGTTCAGTTGGCTGAAAAAGGGCTGGAATCGTGGCGGAAACGAGCTTGGGTGGAAGTCCCTCCGCTGTCTTGATTTTTTTTCGATCGGTTTGGAAGGCGCCGAAACATTCCCGTGGAGCCAAACATAAACGCCCTCTGGCTGGGACGGAACCATATTCACCACGAAGCGCACAAAGAATAGGAATAATTACCCATTGATCCAAAACCACTCTTCGTGTTCTTCCTGAGTTCTTCCTGAGCTTCGTGGTAAACAAAAAGGGGTAAGCCGGCTAACCTTTGCTGAAAACATCCCCGGATGAAGCTTTCCGGGGGATGATGAGAATAATCCGCGCTTTTTGGCATGGAAAATCCGATGGCCCGAATTTTCTGGGTCCCTAGAATGGAATGCTGCAATCTCCTTTCACAATCCTCACTTCTTCACTTTCAGGCTCTTCAGCATCCGGGCATGTGCATCGGATATTTGTGTGGGCTGTTCATCCTGAGTGATGAACAAAAGATAAAGCAACTCTCCCGCCGGGACTTCGCGCGTGTAAACGGAAACTTTTTCAGTCTTCCCGGTCACGGGAGATTTTCCCGACAACAACAGCTGCAAGGAACTGGCTCCATCCAACCGGCTGCGCTTGGTGGAATTCGCCGCCACCTTGAGGTGCGGATTGTTTTGCATCAGGCTCCCCAGCAGCGCATTGGTGGACTTCTCCAACGAGTTGCTTCCATGGAAAGCGGTGCTGGTGTTGGCGGAGCTCTCCCGCGCTGGATCGAAAAGGTTGATGATCGCCCCGGAGATTATTTGTGAGCCATCCTGTGCCTGTACCGTTCCCCCTTTCGGCACGATGGTGAGTCCCACACCTTGGGGTTCTTCAGTGACCTGCCAATTATCGGGCAGATCAATTCGATACAGATTGTCACGGGATTGATAGGTCCGATAATTCGCCGATGGCAATTCAATGGAAGCCTCCGCGGGCTGGCTGCTTCCTTGGCTCTTTCCACCACTTTGCGGCGCATCCTTTTGAAGATCCGCCAACGACTTGGCTTTGGGCATTTGCAGGAGGCGGGATTTCATCTGAACATAATTGGCGACAGGCGCGGTTTGAGGATTGGAACCGAGCAAACTGATTTCCTTTTTGATGCGCACAGCACGGTCGGCCGGCGCTGGATGATCACTGAAGAATTTCTCAACGGAAGTGGGATCATGTCCGGAAGTGGAGCGGAGCATTTCAAACATGCTCACCATGTCCAGCGGATTGTACCCGGCTTTCGTCATGATTTGAGTGCCCATCACATCAGCCTGTTCCTCAGCGCCTCGGCTAAATTTGAGGAATAGGCTGTTCAATCCAAATCCTCCCACCGCCCCAATAATTTGGGTAATGGTCCCCTGGCTTTCTCCCAGCAAGCCTATCCCAATCTGGGCCAGAGAAGCCTTGGTAGCTTGATTAGTTCCATGCCTCAAAGCCACGTGAGAGATTTCGTGAGCCATGACTCCCGCCAATTCTCCCTCGTTGCGGGCCGCCTCGATCAAGCCTCGGTTGACGTACATGAATCCGCCCGGCAAAGCGAAGGCGTTGATATCCGAGACATTCACCACTTTAAACTGGTATGGGAATTTTGGACCGGGTGTGGCCGCGGCCAACCGTTGTCCGATGTTGGTGAGGTACTCCTGCATATTTTTATCGTTCAGGATGGGCATCTGTTTTTCCACCTCAACCACCGATTGCTTGCCAATTTCCACATCCTGGTCAGCAGAGAACAGGTTGAAGCCGGGTTTCAACTTTGTCTGCCCCGGAAGATCCGCAAGGCTAGCCGACAGAAAAATGATACCTGCCAGAAGCAGTTTTGTCGTTTGATGATTCGCTCTCATAATGGATTCCTCCCTCTTAACTGACATTGCCGTCAGTCCTTCTCCATAATCCACAGGTCCAGAATGAAAATTCCGGGATATTTCCCGAGAATATTACTCGCCCGCCTCCCGCTCCTGCCGGGGTGGCGTTTTAGGAATAAGCCGGCCGTTCGTTTTGTCCCAGTGCCGGGACCGAATCCTCAACCGATGCTCCCCGTGGCAATCCGTGCAGACCTTGCCTTTGCCGCCGGCTGCTTCTCCCAGTGACGGGTGGTGCAATTTCCATTTTTCCCCATCATGACATTTGAGGCAAGCGGCGTTGATATTTTCCCGAGGGTACATGGTATCCGGCGCAGTGGCATGGTCTTCATCGGAAGCATGGGGAGAGGAAATTCCATGGCAGGTAATACAGCCGATGCCCCCGGCCGCATGCTTGGCAGCCAGCAACTCATCCTCATAGTTCAGGTGGCAGACAAAACAGCGGCTGTTGTCGGCCGGCCGCCGCTGTGGTGGTTCAGCGAAAGCGCCCCATCTCTCCAGGCTGGCGACGCCAAGACATAGAAGAAAAATCAGGAGGAGTACTCCCGGGAATTTTGATCGATCCTTCATGGGGCTCCGATTTTATCAGAAGTTGTTTTGGAGAAAGCCACGAACATCCGGCAACTCAAACATACTCCCAATTTTTCAACCATTGATATTCCTCAGGTAATTTGGCCCAGGCCTCTTCATTGGCCTTTTCCAAGCGTAAGGCTTCCGCCACGTCCAATTGGCGGCGTTCCTGCACGGCTACAGCAACATTATCGACTTGTTGGATATTGATCAGGCCAGGAATGGGAGCGGTGATGGCAGGATTGTTGAGTATGTTTCGAATGGCCAGCCGGGCCCGCTCATTGTCTTCCTCGGCATCTGGACTATTTAAGGCGCTATTTCCTCTGAACAGAGAGTTGCTGGCAAATGGCTTGATGCCGAAGACTCCCACATCATATTTTTTCACTGCATCAAAAAGGCTGTCCGTGGGAAGAACTTTGCTCTTGGCGGTATATGGAGTCACAATGACATCCATTTGTCCCGGGAATTCTTCAATCATCATTTTCAGCCAGCGCCGATCGTGGGAAGAGACTCCCGTGAAGCGAGCTTTGCCCTCCCTTTTTGCCTGATAGAGCGCTTCGGCAATTTCCTCCGCTTCATTGAAAGTATGCTCCCCGCCCTGTTCGAAGCAGGTGATGCGCCAAAGGTCCACATAGTCCAGCTTGGCTTCCTTCATTCCCTCATCCAGGCTCTGCATCAATTTGGCGGTGGTGCGCCATTCCTTGAATCGGGCTTCTTTTTCATACCAGGAATATCCCAGATGCATTTTGTCCCGACGGCCTTTGAGGGCTCGCGTATACGCCAGGACTTCACTTCCACAACATGCATCAATGTAGTTGATCCCCACATCGATGCAATGGCTGACAACCTCCTCACGATTCTTGACGAAATCGGGATGATCAATCCCCACTTTTGCCCAAGTCTGCTGATCGGAAAACGCCGTCACCATGGTCTCCACTCGTTTCCAGTGCCCCCCGAGGCAAACTGCCGATGCCATGAGTCCGGTGCGTCCCAGACGGCGATACTCCATTTTCTCATTGTAGTTCAGGATATTCTTGTCGGAGTTCTCGGCCCTGACCAATTGAGCGGTCAGGGTCAGGCCTACAGCCGCCAGAGCACTCTCCCGCACAAATTCCCGCCGATTGACCGGCTTTCCAGCAACAGATTCCCGTTCGGACATGATAAATCCTCCTGAAATGAAATCACGAACGTCCCAGTTTACTTTCCGTAGAATTTGGATTATCCAAAATATTGGTACAATTCAAAATTTCCGAAGAATTCTGTTCAGCATTATGCTTTTACAGAGTGTCGATAGAATCGAAGAGGCAAAACATGGCACTTGTGCCGATACAAATAACGATAGCAGACTCACACTGCTATTTCAACATCTGGACACGACCGGAAAACCTGCCACCGGCTCAACCAGGCTCCACATTATGTGAAAGAAATTTCCTCGAAGAGCAGATGAGGTTCGAAGGGTAAACAAGCATAGAAGAGAACGCGCCATTGGATGATCCGCGGGTAATCATTTCCAGATCGCTCCAAATCCAATTAAACGAAGGCGGACCTCCTTTCTGACCAAAAAATGAATTGACATTCAGGATCCTCTCAAAACATCATTTTGATTTGTCATGGAGAAAATCTACGCCTGCCCAATAGCTTTGAATTTCTCTCTTCTGGGTGCGCTTGCCGCGAAAAATTAAAGGAGCGGTTTATGGATTGTCTTAAAATTATCTCAAGCTGCATCTTCTTTGCTTCGGTAATCACTTCACTTGATGGACTGTCAATTTCCTCACAGACAGAATCTCTGGTCCAGATCGGTTTGATCAGTGCGGTAGAAGGGGTGCCAAGGGTCACTCGGGCCAAGGGAGGAACCACCGTAAACCGGCTCCAAACAGGGGACTCGATCAAGACGGGTGAAAAAGATAGGGTTGAAATAGAATTGAATCCGGGAAGTTTCCTGCGGATTGGTCCTTTCTGTAATTTTGAAGTGGGGGGGACCGAACTGAAGAAGATGACTTTCAAGGTGATGGGCGGTTCCGTGGTCGTCGAAGCGGCCAGCTTCGATCTTCAGATTCACAATTTGGAAATTCAGACATCCGTGGGAAATTTCCAGATTACAAAGAAAGGTGTCTATCGATTCGATGGAAAGGATGAAGGAGTAAAGGTATCGTTGATCAAAGGGGGCATGGTTTGGAATAAGAAATCCGGGGATTTGGAAACCTTGAAAGACGACGGTTATTATCTGCTGACTGCCGACGCCTCTGCTTCTTCGAATTACAGGAAGTTGAATAAAAAAGAGCAGGATGAATTCGAAAGCTGGAGTCAGCAACGGTCAAAACAACTCACGAAGGAAGGCCGTCTTGGCGGCAAGTATGACGAAAATGGCCGGGTTCTCTCCATGCCAGATACTCGAATGCAGGACAAGAGCGGGAACACCGGCGTCACCAATGTCAAAACCGGCCGCTGATCTTATGTGAAGTGGAATGCACGCGCTTGACGAAGCCACAAGGGGCCGCATCACCTGTATGATTGGTTTTTCGACAGGGATTTTAAGGCGAGAGAAAAAATCACCAACCAGGGATTATCTGAAGTGAAAGGGATTACCATCCTCTTCGCTCCAAATTTGGAGCCATTTTGCAGGCGAGGCAAAAGAAAATTACCGCAGGTGCTCAAGCAGGATCAGCAGCATGCGCCGCAATGGTTCCGCGGCTCCCCACAAGAGCTGGTCGCCAACGGTAAAAGCCGCCAGATATTCCGGTCCCAGATTCATCTTCCGGATGCGGCCGATCGGCACGGCGAGAGTGCCGCTGATAGCCGCCGGAGAGAGCTCCTTCAGCGTAGCCTCCTTGGTGTTAGGCACGACCTCGACCCAATCATTGGCGCCCGCCAGCAAATGGCAAATCTCATCAAGTGGAACGTCCTTTTTCATTTTGACCGTCAAGGCCTGGCTGTGGCAGCGCATGGCACTCACGCGGACACAAATACCATCAACGGGGATAGGAGAAGCAAGGCCGAGGATCTTGTTGGTTTCCGCCAATCCCTTCCACTCCTCCCGGGTCTGGCCGTTTTCCATGGGTCTATCAATCCAGGGAATCAGGCTCCCCGCCAGTGGAGCGCCAAAATTGGCCGTGGGGAAAGACTCCTCACGAAGGGTGGCGGTCACTTTCCGGTCAATATCAAGAATGGCGGAAGCGGGATCCCCCAGCAAACTCTCACAAGACCTGCCTACCTGGGCCATCTGAGCCACCAGTTCGCGCATATTTTTGGCGCCGGCGCCGGAAGCCGCCTGGTAGGTCATGGTACTCAGCCACTCCACCAACCCCGCATCGAACAGGCCCGCCATCGCCATCAGCATCAAGCTAACCGTGCAATTGCCTCCAATATAATTCTTGATGCCGGAAGAGAGGCCATTCTCAATGACCTTCCGGTTTACCGGATCAAGAATGATGATGCTATCGGCAGCCATCCGCAACGTGGAAGCCGCGTCAATCCAGTAGCCTTTCCATCCATCTTCCCGGAGTTTCCCATAGACTTCACCGGTATAGTCGCCGCCTTGGCAGGTCACAATAACGTCCAAAGGCTTCAACTTCGCCGGATTAAATGCGTCTTCCAGAGGCGGGCAGTCTATTCCCACCTCGGGAGCTTTCCCTCCGATCTGAGAGGTTGAAAAAAACAAAGGTTCATATCCCTTGAAGTCTCCTTCAGTCAACATCCGCTCCATCAGGACCGAGCCGACCATACCGCGCCATCCAACAAACCCGACACGCAACATACAGAATTCATCCCTTCCAAAAGAAAAATCAGACATACCGCTGCTGAATTATTCAATATCCGGACCACAATAATCAACCCCAATCCACACATTAGAGGTGATGACTGGCTTGGAAAGACCGATGATTCGCTCATCAGCGCAGGAACTCCTCAATGTATGGATCATCGGGTTCATCCATATAACGATATCGGAAAGGAGAGCCAAGGGGGACAACCCGTGTCATCCAGTTCGTAGGATCTGTCCATAGTACGTGACGGGATCCCATCGCTTTGACCAGATCTTCCAGATCCCAATGGAGAATGAATCCTGGGACCACCCCATCATGCAAATTAGTGTTGATGGGGCTTTCCAATGCGGACCGCAAATTATAGGGAGTCCGGTCGAGCCAGATCCCCTTGATTCTGGGATCGAGGGCAGCGGCCAACAAAAGCCAGATCCCTTTCACATCACGGGCTGCCGCCCGAATATGGGCCGAGTCTACGTCGGGACGCGCAGCGAGGATGTCGATCCCGCGAAGAATGTCAAAAGCCCGCATGGCCGGCAAGTTGCGCCCAATCAGGCCGGCCCTCGTATTGGATTTCCAATCGCCGAGGTAAGGCCGGTTATCGTAGCTTTTGGGGGAATTACGCACTTCCAGTTCGAAGACGGTGGCTCCCATCTTTACCATCTGCTCCGCCAACGAAGCCGTTGTTTCCCCGGCTACTAAAAGCACTGCCGGTTTTCGACCCGGAGTTTCAGGGACGTACAACTTTCCTCCAATCTCCAGACCAGGTTCCGTCTCGAAGGAGATTTTTTGAATCAGGCCATTCATACCTTTGGATTCACTCAAGACTTTCAGCGCGGGAACACCTGCGTCAGAGGGAGCGATTAACCGGCGCAATTCCGCCATCAATTCAGGAATTGTTCCCGCCTTTTTTTTGGCGCGATACGCGTCCAGAGTCAACTGATGGACTTTCCGGCTGCCCGGTTCATCCTCCACCTGGCCGCTATGAGTGACCAGCAGTTCATTGTCGGTGAACATTTTGACCGGCTGTTCATGGGAATCACCCTGGCCGTTTTTGAGCCAGCGGATCATCCATTCGTAAAGGACTTCACGGCTTTCCAGGGGAGTCCCATGCGGGCCCGGCCCGACAAAAAGGCTCACCTTGTCTTCCGAGCCATAAAGGCCATACCAGCGCCGCGACTCTTCAAAGACAATCCGGGCCCCTTCCGGCGGGAAGAAATCCTTTTCGGTGGACAGGATCAGCCAGGGATTGGGGGCCGACAATTCCACAAAATCGGCCATGTCCAAGCCCACCGCGAGAAAACGGGGGAGACTCATTTCATTGTCCGGCGTGGCGCCCGTAAACAGCAGGCGAAAGGAATTTATAAAGCAGGCTGGAGCGGCCACTTTAATCCGCGGGTCAAGAGCGGAAATGTATGTCGTGAGGGTGCCTCCGCCCGAACAGCCGGTGCATCCTATTTTAGAGCCATCCACTTCAGGACGACTAAGAAGATAGTCCAAGGATCGTTTGGCGTCCCAGATGAAATAGCGCGCCACGCTTTGGTTAATTAAGAGATTCTGCGCGCCGGCCTGAATGTGCTCGTTGGTCGACCAGCCCGCCAGAGTCCCTCCTATTCGCCGATCATGTACCTGCTCGCGTTCGCCCTGCCCTATGGGGTCGTAAGCCATGGCAACGAAACCCTTCAACGCCAGGTTGGCCGCAATTCTCTGCATGGCCGGCTTCCCCTGTTGCCAATGACCGAGCGGCAAAAGAACCGCGGGGTAACGGCCCGGCCGATTGGGTCGGTACAAATTGGCCGTGACATAAAAGCCCGGCAAACTTTCGAAAATGACCTTTTCGATGGTGTAAGATTCCGTTTTGAGGCTGCCGGTAACTCGAGGATTCAACGGCCCATGATAGTCAGGCAGACCGCCAATTATTTCCAGAAGCTTTGCTCGCACCGTTTCTTTCCGACGCCGGGCATCGTCAGTGGTTCTTATCGAAGAGATTTCATTTTCACGCTGCTGTAGCTGCTGCTGCGCAATCCGATCCATCCAGCGAACCAACGGTTCCTGAGCATCTTCTTGTGACAATAGACAAGAAGCTGGGCAGAAAAGAAGGAAGACCAATATTCTAAGAATCACTTTCGAAAATATTCCAGCGGACAAAGATCGGTTCACCATCGCATCCCCTTTTCGGATTTTATTGCCGGAGGCAAATCTCATGATGCACTCAGCATTCTGGCGTTTTCCGCCAATATGGCTTCCCTCTGTGTTTCCGTCAAATCTGATTCTTGAACTTTCAGGCGGGCAGACTCGAAATAGAACAAGGGATAATTGGAGCCAAAAAGGACCCGCGGCAGAGTGACCTCTTCGAGCAGGCGGGCGACGGCGCCAACCCCCTCCACCATGGAGAAATCAAAATAGACCTCCCCGACCGCCGACAGCTTCCCCAATTGTCTCAACTCCAGCCCGGGATAAGAATTGAGAATCATCACGGGGATCTTCGGCTCTTGTTTGACCAGATCGAGAAGTGGCGCCAAATCCACCGGGGGAACATGCAGGAGCGGGCTCTGGGTGCGTTCATCCTCCATGCACAACGCGACCTGCACGATGAGCTTATGAACGCCCGCCAGTCCTAATAAATCCGCGAAGACCCGATCTTTCAGGTCGTATCCATGGTAGTTGGGGTGCAAGCGGATTCCCAACATTTGGTGCTCTTCCCGGCAGCGGCGCAAGTCTTCGCGCCAATCGGGAAGTCTCAAATTGATGGAACCAAAAGGCCGCAGAATCCCCTCGCCGCGGAGTCGGCAGTCCTCTGCCAGACGGGCATTTACACTGGCTATATCTTTGTGCAAAATCCCGTCGAAACTGCCTGCCCAGGCTTGTGCGACGTTTTGTTGCTTCAGTTTTTTGACCAGGTGCGATGGTTCGTCACCCGCCAGTCCGCGAAAAGGCCAGCGGGAAAGGTTCACATTGGTGTCAATGATCACACGAGGTACCCTTTCGTTTTAAGAATTGGAGTCAAGATACGCCGCAGATTCCCGCCCTGTATCTGTTTTCTGGAGGATTCAGGGATTTCCGCCCCCAGAACTTTTCCCAGTTGTGAGGCGAAACTCCGGCCGGGACTATCGCTGCCAAAGATTACCCGCTCCGCGCCGAGTTCACGAACCGCCATTTCCACCACCCCGGAGGTGGGATCAAATCCAGCCAGATCGATGGAAACATTCCCCGCCGCGCGAACGATCCGAATCCCTTTCTCCCAGTCTCCTCCGGCATGAGCACAGATAAATGAAACTTGCGGGTGGCGGCTGGCCAATTCCACAATATCATAAGGAGTGGATTCTCCAGGGCTGTTGCCTCCTACTTTGAGCCAGGTGTGCTGAAGGATGGGTGCGTTCAATGCCCTGGCGCGTTCAGCAATCGGATCCAACTCCGGGGCATTGCAGCGCCGGGCCACCCACAATTTCACGCCGACCATCGGACCATCGCGCACACAACGCTCCAGTTCTTGTAGGCTGAATTCCAGATGGTTGGGGTTCAAATATACAAATCCGAAGGCACGATCTGGAAATCTGCTTATGGCTCGCAACACCTGGTCGTTTTCATCGCGGAGCTCTTCCGGAGCCGGATCGGGGCGCAGAGGGGATCCCAGGGAGATGACCATCCGCTCGATTCCCAGGCGGTCGGCAAACTTGACTAACTGTGCCATCCGCTCTTCGGGGGTTCCACCAGAACCGGAAGAAATGTGACAATGCACATCCCAGATTTCATCCTCTCTGAAAACCGCTCGGGAAGTGGAAAACAAAGGTCCGGGACGCGACAGCACAAGACATCCGCCAAATTGTTTAAGAAATATTCGCCGGTTGAACATGACCCGATTTTCTCCCCGCTAAGACATATCCCGAAAATCCCTGTTGCTTGATATTTACGTCTAATCTTCGCACAATCCTTCCAATGGTTGAGCAACTTTTTTCTAAAATTACTCGATATTGTGAACCGCCAAGGCGGAAACGCCGAGTGGTTCCTCTTGATTCGTGGGCTTTTGGCGGTAACAGTTGCCACACAGGCGCCTAGCCAGGTAGTCAAAGGATTTGGTGAAGACCAGCCATTTTTTTCTCGGCCCTCAGAAAATAGCGTGAATGGAGGCGGGATGCCCCCCGCCTAGGTTTGCCAGGCTTGCTCAGACGGCCTGAGGACAGGCCGCCACCATCATCCCATTTTCATTGTCTTGTTTTGCCTGCCGTTCTGGGATGTGCGGCTTTTATGATTATGAATTGTCATAAGTTTCGATTTGTCTCACAATATCGGAAATTGGCATTTCAACTCTCCTGCCTGTGAGGGAATATGAAAAAAGCAATTTGTTTTCTCCTGATGAATGCCGCTCTGTGCTTGCAAACTCTGGCGGAACCAGGTTTGTATGACTCGTACGGTGGTTGGACCAAACTGAAAGGAACCGGGACCGGATTCTTCCATGCTGAAAAGATCAACAACCGCTGGTGGTTGGTTTCTCCGGAAGGAAATGTTTTCTTTTCCAAAGGAGTCTGCAATATATCCTTTATTCCCGATGTAATCCCCAGCTTGAAATATTCTCCTTATGAAAAAACCAATCGGGAAAAGTACGGAACTCCGGGGAAGTGGGCGCAGGCCACCGCTGAGCGTTTGCGAGGTTGGAATTTCAACACGGTAGGAGCTTGGTCTTCCGGCGAAATGAATGGCGTGGGATTGGCTTATACAATGATCTTGGACATGGCAGCCTCGGCCAATGAAGATCTCTGGCTGAAGGGCGGATTCCCGGATCTGTTCGATGCCTCCTTCCGAGAAGGTCTGAATAATGTCGCGAAGACGAAATGCACCGCACTGAAAGCTGACCCTTGGTTATTGGGCTACTTTACTGACAATGAGTTGCGCTGGGGGCCGGATTGGCGGTCCAAAGAAAGCCTTCTGGAGAGTTATTTAAAATTGCCGGAAAGTGCGCCGGGGAATGCCGAAGCTATGAAGTTTTTGAAAGAACGAGGAAGCTTCCGCGAGAAGCTGTCGGTGGCTGACAAGGCGGACTTTCAACAAAAATTGGCAGCAGAATATGGACGTCTCTGCCGGGAGGCGATTCTGCGCCATGATCCCAACCATATGGTCATCGGCTGCCGGTTCGGTGGATACGCTCCGGATCCGGTTTTGCGGGGATTGGGCCCTTATCTGGATGTTATTTCTTACAACAACTATTCCGCCAAGGCGCCGCTGGAGATGCTCACAAAATTAACCAGTCTGACGGGAAAGCCTGTCATGATCACGGAATTCAGCTTCAAGGCCATGGACAGCGGGCTTCCGAACACCAAAGGCGCCGGAAAGCCGCTCGCCACCCAGGGAGAACGCGCCAGCCATTTCACCGATTATGTTCAGGATTTGGCGGCCCTCCCCGGCTCTGTTGGCTTCCACTGGTTTGAATATTGTGACGAACCGAAGGAGGGGCGTTTTGATGGGGAAAACAGCAACTACGGTCTCGTCAAAATAGACGATACCCCCTGGGAAGTGCTCACTGAACAGATGAAAAAGGTGAACGCGGGTATTGAGTCCTTGGCCGCAAAAACGGGCCAATAAAAGATTGTATCGCTTGCGCAGCAAGCGTCTGACAGTGCCCATCGACCGGACAAGCGCCTGAACTTTTAAGCGGGTCCCGGCTCGTCCGTCCGCTATATTACTTTTGAGTCCCATGAATTTTCCCTGACGGATTAAGATGAGGGAAAGATACTTTTCTCCCCTCATGAGGTTGCCCGTGAGGCACAGTCGATGCTTCGGGACCTTAATTTTGCGGCCATAGGAATCAAGTCAAGCTATACCGGACAGTCGGCCCTTCCGAAGAGGATTTTTTCAAGGAAAGAAAATGATCAGAAAATTTCGCTTGCTCAATTTGCTAATCCTCAGCCTCGCGATTTCCTGTTTGGACAATCCGGCTACAGGCGCCGGTTTGAAGCCCGTTTCCACGTCAGGGGATGGCTCGGTATATGTCACTTTATGGTTTGACACCGAGGATTTTATCCTTCCCGCCAGTGATGATGCGGCTATGCAGCTGGCAAGTTTCCTGCACGAGAATGGAATCAAGGCAACCTTCAAAGTCGTTGGTGAAAAAGCCCGGACCTTGGAGCGACGAGGCCGGCAGGACGTCATTGCGGCGCTTCGCCAGCACGATATCGGATACCATTCCAACTGGCACAGTATCCATCCAACACCGGCTGAACGTCTCTCCCGAATGGGGTGGGAGGAGGGAGTGCGGGAGTTTGACCGTTCCGAGCGGGCTGGCTTTGAAGATGTGCGGCGCATTTTTGGACAGGAGCCGGTTTGCTACGGCCAACCCGGCAGTTCCTGGACCCCACAAGCTTACGCTGTCTTGCGGCAATGGGGTGTGGGGCTTTACTTGGATGAAAGCCGTCATCTAGGCCTCAATCAGGAACCATTCTGGTATGGCGGGATTCTGAATGTTCTGAATCTGGGCAAGAATGTGATCCGAGTGGAACTGCGACAAGCCGAGGATCTCGAGACAGCTCGATCCAGATTTGAGGAAATTTCCAGCGGATTGCGGGCCCAAGGGGGAGGACTCGTCAGCATTTACTACCATCCTTGCGAATTTGTTCATGAGGAATTCTGGGATGCCGTCAATTTTGCGAGGGGGGCCAATCCACCACGACGGCAGTGGAAGTTGCCTCCCACCAAAACGGCTGCCGCAATTGATGAGAGTTTTAAAAATTTTCGGGATTTCATGACTTTTCTGAAGAGTCGGCCCGAAGTAAAATTCGCCGCAGGCAGGGAACTCCTGGCTCTCTATCCCGACGAGAGCCTACGGAGGAGCTTCTCGAAGCAGGAAATCCTGGAACTGGCACAAGCCATGCAGGAAGAGATTAATTTCCAGCGTAGAGCCGATTTTGCCCTTTCAGCAGCTGAGGTTTTTTCCCTGCTCAACCGCTTTTTATCCGCGTTTTTGAAGGAAGGAAAGATTCCCGAACAAGGTTATTTCGAATTCAATTATGGGCCTCCGAGACGGACCCAGGAAGCAGCGTCACTAGTGTCCATAGGCTGGAAACAGTTTTTCTCGAGCTGCCGGGACGTGCAGGATGGCTTAGAGAAGAGCCATCAAATTTCAGCGGAAATCTGGATGGGAGCAAACCCTCTATCCCCCGAGGATTACCTGGCCACGCTGGGCAAGGTGGTGGCGGATTTGATAGCGAATGGCCGGCCGCCTGAAATTGTCTTTTTGCGGAGGGGAAAATTCACGGCTGATCAATACATTGCCAGCGATGATCCGCGCCTCTGGGGGTGGGTGATCTTTCCTCAGGGATTTCATTCCCCCCAGATCATGGAAGAAGCGCGTCTCCAAGCCTGGACATTGAAGCCCGCGATTTTGAAAACTCACTGAAGTCGCGGGGTGCGGGAAGGGTGCCTATAATACTTTCAGTTTTTCATGTCTGGCGTCTTTTTATCCATCGCTTTTTGGATGGCCTGGGCCAGGTCCCGAGTGCTCACAGGCTTAAAAAGATGAATGGAGATGCCTGCCTGCAGGGCTTTCTCGGGAGACGCCTCTTCGCTGAATCCGGTGCAGAGAATGATGGGAAGTTCCGGCCGGATCTTCTTCAATTCCCGCGCCAGGCGTAGCCCCGTCATATGGGGCATGGTTTGGTCGGTGATCACCAAGTCAAACGAGTCAGGAGCAGCCTGAAACGCAGCCAGGGCCTCCAGACTGTTTTTCTTCGCGGTGACGCTGTAACCCAGCCTTTGGAGAGTCCTGTCCTCCAAATCGACAATGACCTCTTCATCATCCACGAAAAGGATGTTCCCTTTACCCCTGGGCAATTGCATGGTTTTTTCCACGACTGGCTCCGTGGCCTTAACCTCACTGCAGGGAAGATAAATGCGAAAGACAGCCCCCTCGCCAGGCTGGCTTTCCACCTGGATTGCTCCTTTGTGACTCTGGACGATCCCATGTACCACAGCCAATCCCAAGCCGCTGCCGTCGCCCACCGGCTTGGTCGTGAAATAGGGATCGAAGATTCGCTTGACGGTATCAGCCTGCATTCCGCGGCCGGTGTCACTCACGAATAAGCAGACTCCCTCACCTTCCCAATCTCGGAGAGACACGCCGGGAACTTCAAGGCCGGATTTGACCACACTGACCCCCAGGGTCAAGATGCCTCCCTCCGAGCGCATGGCGTGGCCGGCATTTGTGGCCAAATTCATGACGATCTGATGCATCTGGGAAGGGTCCGCCCAGACTGGTTTGCAAGCCGGATCGATTTTGAGCTGAATGTCGATGGTGGAGGGCAAGGTGGCCCGCAGGAGCGTCGAAGTCTCTTCGACAATGTCTTGAAGCAGAATCGGCTTTCGTTCCTGCTCCAGTTTGCGGCTAAAGGTGAGGATCTGCCGAATCAAATCGCGAGCTCGTCTGCCGGCCGCCAGAATCTGTTCCTGGTTGGGGATGATCGCTTCCGGATTACGTGCATCGATAATGGAGAGTTCCGCGTAGCCAATAATGGCGCCCAGGATGTTGTTAAAGTCATGAGCAATCCCGCCTGCCAGAGTCCCAATCGACTCAAGCTTCTGTGCCTGGCGCAAGCGGTCTTCGCTGGCCTTGAGCGCGGCATTCGCCTGCTTGCGTTGGGTGACATCACGGCCAATCCCTCGCAATCCCGTGGGTTTCCCTTCCCGATAAATCAAGTCGGCGGTTACCTCCATCGAAATTCGATGTCCATCTTTGGCCAGCAATTCGATTTCAAAGGGGACGGATGGACTGCCCGCAATTTTTTGCCGAATTCTTTCTTGGACTGCCTGAGCTTGACCGGGGGCCAGGATCTGGGCAAAGGTCATCCGCAGCAATTCTTGGTGTGTATAACCTATCAGGCTTTCCCCTGCCTTATTGAACGAGGTCAACATTCCATCCAAATCGAAGGCAAAAACGACATCGTTCGAATTCTCAAAAAGTTCACGATACTCTTTTTCCAAAACGGCTTCGTGCTCAATTCGCTGCCGGATGATAAGGGTCTGTTGTTTAATGCGCTGTTTGAGAGTGATCCCCCAGCTAAAGGAAATGAGAATAGCCAAAAGGAAAATACCCAAAATCCATGCGGTGTGAATGGGAGTCCACCATGGAGCATTTTTCAGGATTCGGATGTCCCGGCTGGTTCGCAACAACAACTTAAAGGATGGACCCTGAGTGGGCTCCATTTTATGCAGGCAAATTCCTGTAAGTTCCAGATGGCTCCCTTCCGTCAGCGCGGGGGTCATCGATTTCTGATCGTCGAGTGCAGCCTCGAAAATGGTCTTCCGGGCTTTCAACACCAGCGCTTGTCCCGTGGATGTATTGGACTGACTGAGAAGCTCCGCTTCGATTCGGATTAAATCGCCATGATATTGGCCCGACAACGCCTGTTCAGCGCTCACGGCTTTGACAGATAACTCTCGAATGTCCCCTTGATTTTTAAAAATGGCATCTTCCAGGGTGTTAACGGGATTCCCCAAGGTGGGAAATCCCACTACATCCACGACTGATCCCGGAACAGCCCCAATCTCCTGGCGGGTTTGGACGTAAGTGGAACCTGAGGCATCGCGAATATAGAAATACCGGCCAAGTTGGTTGTACAGGATCGATCCTTGAATTCGAATCCTATGGCCGGAGAAATTTCCAGAGGAAAAATTCATCAGGCTATTAATCGGCCGAATCGGCATGGAGAAGGGGTCCCCCGGCGCCGATTGAATGATGGTTATGTCCCGGATGTCTGGAGTATAAAGGCGGGACCCGTTGATTTGGTTTTTCAAATTGACCAGAATCCCCACGGAGCCGCGGATGCGGATACGGCTATCCACCAATTCCAAGGGGAGCCGGCGGTTCTGATAACCCGGAATGATAACCGGGAAACGAATTCCTCCACTCACTAGTTCCAGAAAAGCATGATCGGAATCTCCGGATACAGTCCGGACAATGCCTTCCAACTCAACGCGGAGGCTATCGGCTTCGCCATAAAAAAATTGATCGACAGTTACGGACTTCGCGGCGGGTAGGGGAGCCATCCCGAGGTCTCTGACTTTTCGTGTGAAAATCACGGGATAGGTTGCACCAGCTTCCGTGTTGCCCTCTATTTCTACTAAGTGACCCGTCTTAAGGTCGAGGGGCTGGCTCAAAGTATTGACATAAATTCCCCAGGAGGCATCCTGGACAAAAATCATGGGAGGGTCCGGATCGGCATAAGTTACAACCCCACGAACTTTGACCGGATAATTTTTTCGGGCCTCGCGGCCACTTAGTTTCCTGATCTTCGCAATCTCAGTTAACGCCGGCAATGAATTTGCGGCCATGCTGGGAGAAGGAGGAGGGGCGAAGGGAACAAAAATAGCATTTTCGAGGAGCAGCTTGTGTTCTCTGACCGACAGAAAACCAATCACATCCAAACGATCTCCCGGTTTCACCAGATTGGGTTGATCGCTGATCAATTCCACATTCCCCGTGGAATCTTGAACCATCAGTGGTTGTCCAGGTTCTCTGGGCATCGCCGCCCCTTGTACCCGCACGCGATGGGGCTGAAGCGACGATTGCGACATCTGTTGAATCTTCGATATGGATTGGACGGGCAAAGAAAAGAGATCTTGCGGGGCGGGGTCCAGAATGTGGATTTCACGCTGACTCGGAACAAAAAGTTGAACCTTTACGATTTCCCGATTGGCGTTGGCATGAACCCCTACCACTCCACGGAACTGAATCCTGGCATCCACCAAATCACGGGCATTTGCTCCCGGATAATCATAGACCACAACCTGCAACTGGGCCGACAAATCGGCCACTTCGAGTTGGACGCGATCTCCCACGCGCTTGAGGCTGCGCACAACCCCTTGGGTTTCGATCCACTGGCATTCTTGTTTTCCATCGAGCAGTTCCGCCAGGGGAATGAATGAAGCCGCCGGAAATTCACTTTGTCCCAACTGTTTGACTTGCGGATCCAAAATGATCGGGGTGATGGTCCCGCGATCGGTTTTCCCTTCCAATTCAATCAGGCTGCCGGAAGACAAGGAAAGATCCCGTCCCAACATCTCAACATAAATTCCCTGGCTTTTATCATGCACAAAGAAAAGGTTTGAGGCGGGATCGATATAGGTAACGATTGCCCGAATTTTTACAGGCAGACCCTTGGCGGCAATTTCCGCCGTGAGGCCGCGAATTGTATCTATGCGGGTTAAGGGCAAACCACCGGGGGCGGAAGGTTGTTGGCGGCAGGCGGCACAGATCAGAAGGAGGAACAAGAGAGGAGCAATTGCCAGCTCTTTCATCCTCCAATTCAGCACGCGGGTAGTGTCAGGCAGAAATCCGCTCTCGCTCGGTTGCAGCTTTCCTGGTTTATTCAGCTTTAATTGGTTCACAGTCCATACGTCTTAAAAAAGAATTTGTAACTACTCAGCACCCAGGCAGAGCAAATCAAAAGTTGCGCGAACAATGAAATGTCCGGGGGGACATTTCATATCGCGCTTTCAAAAATAATCCCGAAGGGATGCAAGATGAATAACCCAGGGTCTTGAGTGGTTACAAGAATTTGGCAATTTTTTTTCATCCTGGCTCAATTCCTCTCACCCTGTTATGTTTTCGGCTTATTCCAGTGGGTAAATTACCAAAAAGAGGGATTTGCCGTATTCCGACATGTCTTTCCATGGCGGGTGCGAACCTTGGAAAATTGTAAATCAATATTGCTTAAACAGCACGTCATCCAATCATCGGGAACTGGCCCGAAGGGAGGAAACCAATCAAAATGGAGCGCCCGGCAACCTTGCGCAATTTGAATTATAGCGCAACTACTAAGGTCTATTTTGTCACGGAGCATAGGTCCGCGGCTCCCCTGGTGCAGATTCGTCAGCGGCATTCCATCCGGAGGATTCAGGCTGATTTCAACCTGGTTCAAGCTCAAAGGAAAGATGCTCATCATTTAGCAGCGACCGTGAGCGCTCAAAAGTATTCCAGGCAAGCAAATCCTCGGCGCGCAGGTTCAAGGTGAAATCCAGGAGGGGAGGATAATCAAGGAAGATGCTCTTTTCGGCGGGTTCGTGTCCTTCCGCTTCAATCCGCAAGCGAGAGGTGGCCGGGGCAGTCAATTGCAGCTTGCCGTCTTCAAATTTTACGCTCCGCAATACCCGCGATTGACGGCCAATCCTCTCTACGATCCGGCAAATACCTGAAAGCAACCGGCCGGTGCGAGCTTCTTGAATGGAAAGCGTCACTTGGGCTGAAGTGGGTGGTGGAGGATGATAGCCGTGGCCTTCCAAATACACTGGGTTGGTAATGGCAATCTGGTTTTCGTCGGAGCCCATGACTCGGGCAATGTACCAGCAGGTATCGGATTCCTCCACTTCGGTTTCCAGTGTGATTGACTCAGGATGCGCGGGGAGATCCCAGCCTTTTACCACTTCTCCATTTTTGATCAGCTCGACCACAGTGAGATGCTCGCCGGGGAATCCTGCCGCCCAGGCTTCTATGTGAGCCTTCAACCGCCTCGGCCCATCGAGATGCAAGATTGAACCGACCTCAGCATCATCCATTCGGAAATGCAGCAACGGGCCACTGGTTACAAAACTTCGTCCCTGCTTGATTGCGGCAGCCAGCTTGGAAAGAGAATATTCACGCTCCAACCGAGTGTAAATCCGAACCTTGCCCGGAACTCCGCCGCCGGGATTGTCAAATGTGGAATCCGAGGAAGCCGTGGCTGCAATCCGATAACCATGATTCAGAAGCAAAAACCAGAGCTGCATAGCTTGGCGGTTGGCCTCCCGCTCCTGGGGTTGCATCAAAATGTCCACTCCATCGAAAGTGGGACCGGCGATGACGTCGAAAGGCAGTTCCACGGCCATATTGGAAATAAACTTGTCGGATTCAACTGGGTAAATCCCCTTCCCTCCCCAACGGCCACGCCACCAGCGGCAAGGATGACTATAGCAGGCAATCCCCGCCTGAGCATGGATCAAAGCATGGCTTTCAAAATTAGCCGTGGGAGGTTTCTCACTTTCATAATCCCAAGCGCTCAGATTCAAAAGCTCCTCGATGACGCTCTTGCCTTCCGCATCATATCCCCGCATTCCTACCGTCCAGCAGTGACCCAAACAACGAGAGGCATCGCCGCGATAGTAGTTTTTAGGCGCTTCCAGGTTCCAAGTCATTTGAAAGTCCCGTGTGCTCGCCGACTGGCAGGCTTTTTCCAGCAAATCCGGATTCCGGTTGGGAAGATTCCACTGCTGCGCCACGGACAGACAATCGAGGGCTTCACTGCGGGCGGCCAGGGCAATATCTGAAAAAGCAACCAGGATCTTGCTTTCGCCATGGATCATATGGACATGATGGTCTGAACAATACCATCCTTTTTCTCGAAGTGGAGTTCGCCGTTTCAGAGTGATTTGCAAATCCAGCTCCTGGCCAGGGGAGATTTGGATCTCCCGGCGGCTCCCGTAATAATCAAACCCTCTCGTGACGAGGATCTTCGCCGACCCGGCGCACAGTTGTAGTTTCGCTTCCCCCGTTGATCGAAATCCGTTCGAATAACTTTCGCTGGCGGTAATAATCTTTCCCTGGCTATTGACTACCTGGATTGTACATGGGAGCAAGCGGCCTGTTTCTTCATCAATCACCCTGATCCTAATTAAACCGGAGGCTTCATCCGAAACGGCTGGCGAAGGATTTGCGGGACGCGCACTCTCCAGGAACAGCGCAGGCAGGCACAGGGCTCGGAAAACGAAATCTCGGCGTGAAAACCCACTCCACTCGGCCACCGATGAATGTCCCAATTGGATGCGAAATGGATTATTCATGCCTCCTCCCTGTTCTGGCATTATGAAATCGATCGTATCTGAACCGAAGAACTTTCTCATCTGAAATATGGAATTTCCAATTCTCGCGTTACGCCGATGATTGAAATCCGGCCGCCATTGTAGCTGGATGGCCCTTGCTTATGGACGCCATAGCGACAAATACTCTTCAAATTGTGTCGCGGCAGGGACAGCGCGTCTTTGCTCAGTTGTTCCTCACCCGTCTCCCCTAAGGGCTGAAAGAAGTGCATCCATCAGCTTGGTAGACGGCTGTACAGTCAGGAGAGGCTCCGTTGTCCCTCCGGGACTTTATACTCCTTAAGCAGAGTCTTTGTATGAAATGCATTTTTTGTAGGATGCGTTAGCCCGCCAAAAGGCGGGTTAGCTCGAAGAGCGTAACGCATCGGGGATGCCGCATCCTGCTCCTGATGGGTTACGCGCGGGTGGCCGCTGTCACCATGCGCTAACCCATCCAACAAAACCGGCTTTATACCCTTTATAAATGGACTCCAAGTCAGCGACATTCAAGTCTGATCCCTTTTACCCCCGGCTTCAATTCCACATTTTCCCAACACTGACCATCCAAAATCCTTCCCTTTTCCCGAACTCTTTTTTACAATCCACATGCACTATCAAATGTCTTGGCGCGGTCCAGTTCAACAGAGTTTTATCCCGAATGCCGTTTTTTGGCATCCGGGCGTTTTTCCCTGAATGCATTCGGGATAAGACTCCATTCGCTAGACAGCCCCAAGCGAGAGGCCGGATGGTGCGGTAAGGATGTGTTAGGGCTTCTCACATTTCACGGATCGACGATACTCATGACCACCACCTCCCCAAAGGCCGATCTTCAAGATCCGGCACAGACAGTCTACCAACGTGCTTCGTTCGGAATCCTGCTCGTCCTGGCAGCACTCGGCCTGGTCTGGAGCGGAGTCTCCATCTTCACGCACCTGACCTATATGCGAGGCGTCACCGAGTCGGCCAGGTCGAATCTGGCCAAGGTGACGGCCCGGGCCGTAGTTTCGATCGACGCGATTCTCCGCGAAGCTATGAGCGGAGTGGATTCCGTGGCGCGGGAGTTGACCGCGGGCACGCTCACCAAGGACACAGCGCTCCTGCGGCTCCGGGAGGAGTTGGAGAAGCACCCCCACTCGTACGGGTCCACGATCAGCTATAAGCCGTTTGGATTTGATCCGAAACGGAGGCTGTATTCAGCGTACCTCACAAAGAAGGACGGCCGGATCAATTACGTCCAGCTTGATACCGTCTACGACTACACGACACCGGAGTATGACTGGTTCGGTCCTGCCCTCGAGGGCGGACCGCTGTGGACACAGCCTTATTACGATGAGGCGGCTCGGACCTCTATGGTGACGTATTCCGCGCCGTTCTTCGGCACGAATCCGTCCTCGAAGTCGCGCGCCGCTCTTGGAGTGGTCACTGTCGATATATCGATGGATGAGATACGCCGGATCATCGAATCCCTGGATCTCGGAGTGTCGGGATTCGGCGCCCTGGTTTCGGAGAAGGGCGTGTACCTCTATCACCCCGATACCGAACTGGTTCGCGGGAAGAAAACGATTCAGCAGGTGGCCGCCGAACAAAACGACCCCGACCGGTTGATTCTCGCGCGCAAGATCGAGAAACACGAGACGGGCATCATCGACCACCGCAGCTTCACGACGGGACTAAACGCATGGTTGAGTTACGCGCCTGTCCCAGCCACCGGTTGGTCGCTGCAGAATACCGTCATCAAGGACGATCTGCCCTGGGATGTCGATCTCATCCGGCGTCGACTTTTTCAGGTCACCCTCGCCCTGCTGATGGGCGCCATTTCCGCGGCGGCGCTCCTGTTGCGGGCGCACACCGGAAAGCTCTCGAGGCTGTGGGCTACATCAATCATCGCCGCCGTGCTGCTCGCGGGGGGCATCGGGTACTTATGGAGTGTCTCCCTCACGTACGATTCGCGCGGGAGGGGTGAAGGCGTTCAGATCAGCGACAAAGCGACGCTGCAAAGGGTGATGAACAGCTACCTGCGCTTGTGCGACGAGCGGCACACCGAGCCGCCCGTTTATATTCCGACCGGCGTGTTTATCGAATCCGCATCCTTCGATGCCACCAACGATCTATCGGCCACCGGCTATGTATGGCAGAAGTACATCATCGGGGCCCACGACGGACTGTCCCGCGGTTTCGTGATCAGCGACGCGACGAGTCTTACAGTGTCCGAGGCCTACCGGCAGCGGGAGCAGGGCGCCGAAGTGGTCCGCTGGCATTTCAACGCCACAATCCGGCATCGCTTCGATTACTCCAGGTATCCGCTAGACCGGGAAAAGATCGGCCTGCGGATCCTGCACAAAGATCTTAATCACAATGTCGTTCTGGTCCCAGACCTAGCGGCCTACAAGATCGTCAATCCGACCTCGCTGCCCGGGCTGGACAAGGCCGTGTTCCTGCCTGGCTGGAAATTGACGCACAGCTTCTTCGAACTGCGCAACCGACGTTACGACACGAATTTCGGCCTCGAGCGATCCCTGGCCAGGGAAGATTTCCCTGCTTTGTATTTCAACGTTGTCATCCAACGCGTCTTCGTCGACGCATTCATCTCCAACCTCACCTCGGTCATCATCGTGACCATTCTGCTGTTTACCCTATTGATGATTGCCAGCAATGACGAACGGCTTGTGGGATTCATGCAGGCGGGCTCCGGAAGGGTCTTGAACATCTGTGTGGCGATGTTCTTCGTGATCGCATTCACCCACATCGACATCCGGCGAAAGATCGCCGCCGAGGAAATCTTTTACCTGGAGTATTTCTACTTCCTGATCTATGTCACGATGCTCTGGGTCGCCATCAACTCGGTGCTTTTCGCGAGGGGAACGAACATCTGGTTGATCCAATACCGAAATAACCTGATCTCGAAGTTGTTGTTCTGGCCGTTCCTGGTGGGACTGTTGTTTGCCGCGACAGTGTTCGCCTTCCGCTGAGCATGTCTGCCGCCTTGGCGCCGGCGGCTTCAGGTGAGTGGCCACGCGTTCCCGTCCTGCTTCGGGCAGTAGATGGGGCAGCATATGTGGAGAAGCCTGAATGTCGCTAATTTAAGGATCCCATCGGATAAATCTGTTCAAATTTTGTCCTGGCAGGGACATTGGAGAATAGCCAGGGGTAGCGCGGTTTTTGCGCCACGCCTGGCCACTGTTTCAGAAGAATCATCCGCCCCGGCAGGGGCGGTGGAGGAAGCAGCTTAAACCATTCACTCCCGCGCTCTTTCAGGGCGCCAACTCCTTTCTTCTGTTTCCAGGGACGGCGAGATTCGTTCTCTTTTCCCTGGCTACTCTCCGTTGTCCCTCCGGGATTTTTTTATCCTTAAGTGAGCGCCATTCAAGTCTGACCTCATTTACGTGCCACCTTTGCGTTCATTGCGTCTTTGTGCAATTCTTTACCCAAGCCAATCTTTGCTCCAGACTGGTGTGGCACCATTCGATCTTCCTAGAACAAGGCATAAACGCCATTACTGATGACGGGTGTCTCAGTTTGGGAGCCTATTACTGACGCATCGACAACCTGAATTGGATTGCCCTTTGCATAGACGATATCCTGGTGGACGACCATATCCGGTCGAGAAAATGCGTTTACTCCCACTGCGCCTCCCAGGTGATCGGAACGTCCGAAAGCCCAGTGAAATCCGGCCTTCTCATCTTCGAGCACATTGCCGGTAACCTGGGCCCAATCGTTGCAGCCAAACGCAACTTCCGCAATATTTGCCCGCGCAGGATCCGCGGTGAACATGGCGCGCAGATGTTGGGCTTCAGGCCCCGATCCCACCACCTGCGTAATACGGTTTGCGCTCACCTCGAGCAACACTAGTTCACCGCCCCCGCGGATCGGTAGGATCCCTTCAGTCTGTGATACTATTCCTGGTTTTTCCCCCTCGTAAGGTACGATAAATGTTTCTCCCGAAGGCAGGTTGATAATACGGTCGCCCGGCTTAAAACGTGGCAAAAAACCATCGTCAACCTCAGCCTTGCGAAAGCGCAGATCGAAATAGCAGGAGTGCCCGGTTGAGAAGCGGACCCGGAGTCCCTGCGCCTCTCTCAATGCTTCAGCGAGAATGCGACAGCGTTGTGCGACCACGCGGTAATCGGCCGAGAGGGAAGTGTTTTCCATGCGCCGTTCGAGGCCCGGCATAGATGCGGCACGGAAATCCTCTTTGCTTCGGCAGAAGATGTCGAGTGGCGCGGTGGCCGAAAACTGGGTCAGAAATGCCGCCAGGGTGCATCCGCGCAAGGTCTCCGCCAATGAGACCTTGGTACTGCCCAATTGCGCATCGCGCGGCAGTTCGGCTCCATTCGCGCCGGTTGCCGCATAGGTCAGGAGCGGCAGGGTCATAAAGTGGCGCTCTTCTCCAAGCTCGGCGAAGGCCTCACGCCATTCACGCGCCATCTCCCGTCGGTCACACCAAAGAGTTTGGTCCGGCGAAACTGCAGTGGGTACGTCGCACGCGACCACGACAATTTCTTCTGGCTGCGGATCGAATACATCGACCAAAAGCTTTTTCAAGTCAAACGTCATAATTCACCCTCCGGGAAACCGATAAGAGACACTATGGTGTCGCCCAAGATTGAATCTCTGGCTAAATCAGGCATCGAATTCAGATGCTGGTCCGAAGCAATGATCTCACAGATCTGAAGCAGAACCATGTGGGGCCAGACTTGCAAAGCTACAAGGTCACTGGATCACGGAAATCGGCGAAATCGGTGCCGCTCTTGATTATTTGCTTATCCTAAAGAAGCGCCATTCGGTCACCTCAATTATTTTTAAATGAGTTTTTTTGAAGCTGCTTGGCGCTGATTAGCCTGTGAATTTTTTCGAGAAGCCACCGCACTGCAAGGTCGGCCTGGACTTCATTGGACAGTCCTTTCAATTGCCGACTTACCACCGCGCTACTTCCCAGCCTTTGCTACCGTCCCAAGTGGATGGGATAATTTTATTTAATCGGCCAATAAGCTAATAGGCCATGTATCTCCCTCTAATTGTGGGTGCCACGGGCAAAGCTGAAAGCTTGCCCGTGTCTCCCTGGGCAGGGGGTCCATTGCCAAGATACATGTATCGCGTTCATTTGATTATTAAAAGCAGATTTGCCGGAACGAAGATGCCATCTTTATAGTCTCTCGTGTCCTGAGAAACCACATTCCAGAAAATCCGAAGGCACGGGCAAAGACTTCGTCTTCCGCTTTCGTCTTTGCCCGTGGCACCCTGAGCTTCATATCAATTTGCCCTGGCCACCGCCAAGAGTCAGCCTTTTCGACCGCAGGGAGCAATCGGCTGGACTCGATGGTTTTGCCGGATTTTAATCTGTGTTTGTTGAATTTCCTTTTCGTCTATATTTCTTTGCGTAAACCGCAAGTGGATTCCACAATATGCGAATGTCCTTTTCTCCGACGACTTCAAAAATCAGGATTAGAGCCAGAATCTCGAGCATTACAACCAGGGCAATATCATGTGCTTTCAAATTCCAATCATCGAGTTTGAGGAATAAAGTAATGGCTCCTGCAAAATGAAGAACTATTAAACAAACAGCAGCAATCCAAAAACGCAATAATTTGAAATATTCTCTGGAGGCGGAAATAGCCACACCAAAAACGAATAGCGTACACCAGAAAAGGAGAATCCAACGTGAATTCTCATTATATTGAGGTAGTGCATAAAATAGCCATAGTGGGATGCTTGTGGCTATCGATACTCCGATTGCACAATATATTGAGAAATCTCGAAGTTCATGTGGTCGCAAAGCCAATTTATACCAAGGTGTTTTTTTTCGCATTTAATGACGAAATGTAAATATGATTATCATGTATAACAAAACAGTCTGGTGCCTGTCCTGAATATGTGAATATTTAGCTTTTATCCATGAGCGTCGAGAGGATTTCAGCGGACAGTTCCGGGTTGCGGCGCAATCGGCTCTCAAATCGGTGGTTCGCGTGCGTTATGGCTGAGGTCGTGAGGCCCAAATAGCGAGCCACCTCTGCCACCCTATAAAACATCACCCTGGTCGCTGTGTGAATCAATCGTTCTCGAACTTCGGTTTCCCGTTGCGCCCCTTTCCCCTTCCTGCGTATTTGTGCAACCGTCAGCCCCGCCGCTCGGCACACCCGCTCGCTCAATTCTTGCATTGACAACTTCCCACCCGTGTACACTCGTTGCCGCACCCGTCGTGGCTCACCTTGCTTGGCCACCTGCGCGATAAATTCCTGGCTCCCCAGGATGGACAATCCTTCGTCCGGATAGATCTGTTCGCGAGTTAAACCGGGAGCTTGCGATAGAAATTCCAACAAACGCTGGCGTGGCCGCCTCCCAAACATGGCCATCACCTCCTTCTTGTATAGCCAGGCACATGCGCTCAACCCCAGGTATGCTGACAAACTGCTCCATGGCCATTCTTGAGGTTTCTGCACCAGCTCCGCCCGCACCGGATTGAGATGGATATACCGAATCAGCGACAGCAGGTAGGTCTGCTTATCACATAAAAGGCCCCGGAATCGCCCCTGAAAGACATGCCCGGTTTGACGGTATTTCCTATTGAAGTAGGTTGCATAACGCGTCTCCAACGAGCGCATCGCGCTGGAAACCGGCCGCGCCTCTTGCTGCAGCAGAATATGGAAATGGTTGGGCATCAGACAAAACCCGTGTATCAGCACCCTATACCGTTCGCAGGCTCCCCCCAGGCATTCCAGCATCTGGTGGTAATCCTCATCATCCTGGAAAATCTTCTCTCGTCGGTTGCCCCGGTTGAGGCAATGGAAAAATGCTCCTGGATAACAAATGCGGCGGCCTCGGCCCATGAGCCAACTCCTACCCCCGTACGATCCTTGCCTATTGCCCCTGTTTGATTCGAGTATATCCCCTTTTTTGAAAATATTCACATATTCAGGACAGGCACCGTTCCTCCACGTTCCTACCCAGGCACCGTTCCTGCCGTTCCTCTTGTTCCTCCTCTCTGTGGCCCACACCGGGACTTGCCAACGTGCGTTGGCCGCATTTCCACTGAAGTGAAAGGGCGGGGAACACAATTGATGGCTGGATTACCCAAGCACTCTCAGCCCATCCGTTCTCAATGGCCGGGGCAGTGTTTCCTGATTGCGATTTGACTTCGCTTCAAAGGTCGAAGAGTCATCATAGCAGGATTCAAGGGGGCTGACTTGGATATTTGATACACAATTTGGGTCATTCCGGGAATCAGTGCCGGACTGGTTTTTTTCTTTGTCTGCGCCCTTTCCAAAGTTATAATGTTGAAACAATATTCTGGCCGAGCAATCAGAACGCATGGAATGGATAGCTCCGACAAGAGCGTAGAAATACAGACATCATCAAACCACGGTTGGGCTGATTTATAGAACTGCCATTTGACACAGGTTTTCAATCATCTTCGATTCGAATTCCGCGGGCATGAACGTCAAAAAAACCGGGTGCGGTATCATCTTCCCCATCTATTACCTTTTGTGGAGCTCACTATGCGTAACTACCGTTGGAAGAGACTCTTGGGGATTTGCATCCTATCGTTGACAGTGCAGAAGGCTCCACTTCATGGACAGGGTGTTTCATCCGCAACAACCGTTGCCTTTTATCGTCTTCGCATTGAACTCACTACCAATTCGGGCTGGACAAGCTTTGTCGTCAAATATCCAGCCACCGTGTATACAATTAGGCAGATGGAAGTCATAGGGCAGCCGAGCGGCGTTTCAATAACTGCGGATAAAATCACAATCGTTCAACCCCTTGAGAATGCCCTTGCAAATGAGAGCGTAGGGGTGGTTTTTGATTTGGCTTTTGCGGCTGATGCTGTTTCATCCGGTCTACAATTTGGTATTGGAAAGGGTTGTATCACTGGAGATGGCACTTCTGTCAAGATCTCCCTGGTTACCGAATCGGAAGTACGGTCAATAGGCGAATTTAGGCACGATGGCTGTGTAAGCGATTATCCAAATGTGGTTGATTTCGAGTTAGATACCAGCTCGCTAATGAACATATCCCCACCACAAGTTCAGAATCGCACTTCTTGCCAGCGAATGCTTTGGGCTCTTTACTACCAGTGGTACACCGCTAATTGGTGGACATCGAATAGCCAGTATCTCAAAGACCACCCTGCAGAATCTTATGTCTCCAGTGATTTAAAGGCAATTGCACGGCAAATTGATCAAGCGAAAAGTGCAGGCGTAGATGGTTTCCTCTGCTCCTGGTTAGGTCCAGACGACTCTGTCACGGATCAAAACTTCAAGGGGTCAAGCCCTTTTTTAGTTGAAAATGAGCATAAGCCTCAAGCGGCTGCTTGATCCGATTTTGGATGACTTTCCTTTTTCATGGCTTTGCGAAGGGCTTTTAGATGACGAAAGCCTTTCACCTTTCTTAGCCCGGGCTCAATTTGCAGGAGCGACGTGGCTATCCAACGCTGGCGCTGATCGCTGTTCTTCCAGTAACTGACTCGATGCGTCAACCGCTCCAATTGCCGATTCACATTCTCAATGCAATTGGTGGTTTTAAAACTGGTGCCTAATTCTTCAAACAATCCCAAACGATGCAGAGTCAGAGTCTCTTCTAACCCTTCTTTCAGGCTCTCCACCGCAGAACCATTGATCAATCGCAGCTCTTTAGCAATTCGCTCCAGGGCTTCTTTCGCCTTTTCATAACTGGGTTGCTGATAAGCCGTCTGCATTTTCTGCCGGAATCGTTTTGCTTGTTCCCGGCTCAAATAACTGACTACATTTTCCCGCTTGTGCCATTGGCATCTTTGAATCAAGGCTTTCTCCGCCAGGCTCGCCTTGATCCCTTTATACAGCCCTTTGGCTCCGTCGATAATGAAGAGAATCTCCTGTTCGGTTCTTAACCCTCGATCCAGCAGTCGCTGGATAAAATCCTGAGCCACTCGTTGATTTTCTGTGCTGGCTTCTACAAATCCCAATAGGATCTTTTTACCCTCGAGCGTAATCCCCAAAGCCACGATCATATCGGTTTCTGCTAACCGCTTCCCATCGATAAAGATCGCCACAAGATCGTGCTGGCTCAAATCCCGATTCAAAAAAGTTTCCAACTTCCGAGCCGTGGTTCGAATGAAGTGTCGCGACACACTGCTCTTTTTGATCCCAAACGTCTCGGGCACACAGAGAGCCGCCTGTTCATATTGCCTCTGGCTGATCCCACAGATCAGTCGATTCAGGACCTGATGGTCCAACACCTTCGTTTTTCGAAAAGCTTGATAACTCTCCAGAGGCACTTCTTGGCGCACCGCTACATTTCGTACTCGCGGCACTTCGACTCTGACTTTCTGATCTCCCAGGTAGACTGATCCTGGATTTCTTCCCCAGCGTCGATTCTCCGGACTCCGGCTGGCTCCGCGGCCAACCAGCTGTTCCACCTCTTTCTGTAATTCTTCTTCCACTGCTTTCAAGCCTAGAGGGATCAACATCTGGATCAGTTCAAACCGACTGTCCAAAGTCCTAACTTCTTCTTGGATTTGTTGTCTCTTTTTTCTTCTCTCTTTGCCCTTGCTTCTTTTTCCGGCTCCAATTACTCTCTGTCCCATGCATGATCTCCTTAATCTCAGTGTCTTACTTGCCGGTAAAACACCTCTGTTTTAAGTGAGGTCATGCTCCTTTTTCAACTAAGTTTAGGACTTTCCCACTTCAAGAAGCTTTTGAATGTAGCCAATGATAAATCTTTTCCGGTAGCAATCTATTTCGAACTCGGAAACCTTTTGAATTTCGGGAACTATTCGGACAAAAACGAGGCAGTGTTCAAATTCCTATCCTATGCAATTAGCAGCTACCGCGACTATCCAGCCTATTTCAAAGTCGATGGCAAGCCTTTGATCATAATTTATGTTTCAACCATGTTGCCGCGGGAGACCTGGATCAATATTTTCACCAGATTAAGGGCAGCGGGACTGGACGCTGAGTACATTGGTTGGGGGAGTGACATGGCGGATCTTGCGGTTTTTGATGGCCTTCATCAGCTCGGCTCCTTTGGAATTCCAAATTTGGTGGAGTCAGAAAAAACTTGGAGCAAGCAAATCCACTATTACCCGCTACTGGATGACTCTCCATCTACCAAAATATGGATGGCAACAGCTGAACCCGGTTTTGACGACCGTCTCTTGCCTTGGTCCGCCAATCGATTTTATGATCGGGCGGATGGGGCTTTGTATCGTTCACTCTTTTCCGCTGCCATGCTATCCAACCCCGACTGGATTCTTATCGACAACTGGAACGAATGGTGGGAAAACGCCTATATCGAACCAAGTCAGCTTTATGGTACTCAATATTTAACTTTCACCAAGGAGTTATCTGACCAGTGGAAGCGGTTGGATTACGGACGCTCTCAATGGCAATTCCCCACGCGACAGTCCCCTCCGCAATCGTTGACAATATACGACGGCACATTCCCTTCCGGTTCGCTCTACAGGCGGGAATCAGTGCCGGACTTGACTTTTGTCAGCACGCTTTCCAAAGATATAGGGAAATTTTTAAATAATAACAGGTATTAAGGTATTGGGGAAGAGTAGAGTATTAGTAGAGTATTAGGGTAGAGTATTAGGGGTCAGACCTTAATTATTGCTAATTGAGATTTATGGAAACTGCCTGGCGTTGATTAGCTTGCGAACTTTTTCGAGAAGCCGCCTCACTGCAGGATCGGCCTGGACTTCGTTGGACGATCCTTTCAACTGTCGGCTTATTGCCGCGCTACTTCCCAACCATTGCTACCATCCCAAATGTCGCCGTGTAAAAGTTGCTTCTACTCGTAGCTCCGGGTGGTGACTTGATAGATCGCCCCAGGATAATGGTTTCTAATGGGTCGTGCCAAAAACTACTATTACCACGAGTTTGTTTTCGATTCAACCAATTAGCAACTATTAAGGTCTGACCCCATTTCCCACCAGACCTGAAGCAGAACCATGTGGGGCCAAACTTGCAAAGTTACAAGGTCACTGGATCACGGGAATCGGTGCCGCTCTTGCTTATTTGCTTATCCTAAAGAAGCGCCATTCGGAGCGCCATTCGGGCCAGACCTTTATTATTACTAATTGAGCTTCATTGAGGCTGCTTGGCGCTGATTATCTTGCGAACTTTTTCGAGAATCCGCCTCACTGCATGGTCAGCTTGGACTTCATTGGACAGTCCTTTCAATTGCCGACTTACCACCGCGCTATTCCCCAGCCTTTGCTACCCGCGGTGTAAGAGTTCCTTCCGCTCGTAGCCCCGGTTGGCGACATGATAGATCGCCCCAGGATGATGGATTCTAATGGGTCGCGCCATAAACAACTTTTACTACGAGTTGGTTTTCGATTTAACAATTTAGCAACTTTTAAGGTCTAACCCGAATGGCGCTGACTTAAGGATCCCATGGCGATAACCCGTTCAAATTTTGTCCCGGAAGGGACATTGGAGAATAGCCAGGGGTGGCGCGGTTTTTGCGCCACCCCTGGCTACTGATTCAGAAGAATTATCCGCCCCGGCAGGGGCGGTGGAGGAAGTGGAGGAAGCAACTCAGGCAATTCACTCCCGCGCCCTTTCAGGGCGCTAACTCTTTTCTCCTTTTTCCAGGGACGGCGAGATTCGTTCTCTTGTCCCTGGCTACTCTCCGTCGTCCCTCCGGGACTTTTTAATCCTTAAGTAAGCGCCATTCAGCTCTGACCAAATTTTCCCCTCCACTTTCCGTTTTAGCGTCCGCGTTTCATCTGATCGATTGCGGTTGCCGGCCCTTTTCTTCGTGGGGCATCTCTTTCGAGATTGCAAGCCCATTCTCTGCGATTGTTTTTTCTTGTGCCAACGTTCAGCTTCAGCCGCCAAGCGAAGCGAGGTTGGCTGAAAGCTGCTCGTTAGGTGAAGTGCCTCATCCCTTCTTGTTGATGTTCGATTCCTGCTCACTCCCCGGAACAATGGTGGGCAGCTGCTTCAAAAAGAGACGGACGGCGGATTCTGTGATTCCAAGGAAACCGTTGATGTTCACGAGCAGACGGCCATCGTGGCTCTCAAGGAAGGCTTCGGCAACGTCCGGGAGCGAAATGAGGAAGTGTTCGGGTGCCAGGGCCGCATTGTGAACTAGCAGATCCCGGAAGTTGGCGTAGAGGCGCTCTATCATGGCTTTCGAAAGACCAAGGCCATAGTATTCGCTGTTTAGGACGTAGAAGTGCTGGAAGCCCTGCCGACGTATGGAAGCGGAGTGACCGTCCAGCAGAACAGTGAAATCCTGGTTGCCGCGATGGAAGGAGCCAATCGCATCCACGATGGAGAACAAGATGAGAGCGGCAGGGAAGCCAAGACGGCCTCCAGCCTGCCCCGGGCCCCACAATGCATCCTTTTCGAAGTGTACGCACCACTCCGCTACCCGGATGTACTCGGGGAGAGACTCCTGCAGCATGGAAATCGTGTCTGGATGGATCATCATTGTCACCTAACCATGATTCACAGGCAAGTTCGTCCTGCGTCAAAATTAAGGCATAAAGTCACGGTAAAGGTAATCTAAAGTTTTTGTCTGTGCAGAGTCAAGATCAAATGCCCAAAATATTGGAGCAAGTTCGCGATGTGATGCGTTTGCACCAATACTCCATTCATACCGAACGGACTTACTTCGACTGAATCAAACGAACCATTGCCTTCCATCGGACGCATCCTGCCCAAATGAGCAGCCTCAACCAGTCACACTCAAATGAGAATATCTGCCGAGGGATGCAATGCACTGTAGGTCGAGTCTCCCGCTTAGGCGGACTCCGCCTGGCGAACCGCCTGGCCAAGCCAGCTCCATCTGAAAGAGCTCGATAGGAGGCTCTAACTCCCGGCTGTGATTCAGTTCGGCGGATCATCGCGACCGGTCTTATCTGTCGCACATTGATTCATGCCTGCACCGAAAATGCCTTCTGGAGCTATCGCGGACTGTGCTAGCATAATTGAACTTCATCATAGGTTTCTCATCTCCGGAAAAATTGAAGGAGGGCACATTCAAAAGCCATGAAGAGTCTCTTCGAGGTATTTTTGATTCTGGCGGCACTGACGGCTTCAGCCTTTGGAGCCGAATCCCTGCATTCCGGGGATGCATATGCGCAATTCGATCCTTCGACCACGAGCTGGGCCGCTCAAACGAGCCTGGTGGAGATGCATCTCAAGCTTTCTCAAGGGAAATTCCATCTTTCCAGTTTGAAGAATCGGTTGACCGGAACGGAGTTCGCCGCCGGAGCTGACTCCGACGAGTTCCGCTTCCTATTTGCGGGTGAGGAACAGAGCGGCCGCACTGGCAATTACACCCTCAAGGATTATCAGATCGTCCGGATGCCCGTGCCCAAAGCTTCTCCGGGCATTGAGCCGGGAATCTCGCTGGTGATCAACTTGGAGCATCCGAAATTTCTGATCGGCCTGCACTATGACCTCTATGCCTCCACGCCGCGCACACCGCTGGGGATGATTCGCAAATGGTATTGTGTCACCAATCGGACGGAGCGAACACAGCCACTCACGGAAATCAGCCTGAATCATTTTCGCTTCAGGAACGATTTGACATCGCGTCTAACCCTCTATCACTGGCAAGGGGGAGGGGCGGACCAGGGCACGAATGAGCTGAGGGCGGAACCGTTGGAAAAACAGCGCAGCCGGACTTTCTATTCCCTCTCCGGCGCTCCCGGATTCCGCACTGACGATGTCTTCAGCGGCAGCGCCAGCTTTCACCCCTATTTTGTGCTGGAGGATCCCAAAGCCAATGAAGGGATCTTTCTGGGATTCAATTATCTGGGGCCCTGGTCGATGCGGGTCTGGAATTCCGGAGAATATCCCGGCCGCGATGGGTTCCTGGTGGGCTCGCAGATGGAGCTTCATACGGAGCCCCTCGCGCCGGGCGCCGCTTTTGAAGCGCCGAACAGTTTTGTTGGGGTCTATCAAGGAGATCTCGACAACGCCGGTGAACAGCTGCAGGATTGGCAGGCCACCTTCAAGTGGGATTTGACCCGCGAAAAATACCTCTGGACCACTTGTGTTTACAATACTCATTGGAACGACCCCAAGCACAAACAGCGGATTGACCTGCACACTCAGGTGATGTGGCGCATCGCGGATCTCTGCCGAAGCACGGGCGTCGAAATTGCCCACGAAGATGACTTCTGGTTTGACTCGAGAGGCCGCGGGGTATGGGAAGGGATCGATTGGGCCGATTTGGTGAATTATCTCAAACAATCTGGAATTCTCTTCCGACTCTGGATGCCGCCTCAGCACTTTGCCCCCGGTACTCCTCCCGATGTGGAGCATCCCGATTGGGCTTTGGCGCCCAAGGTTCCCGACGGCATCACCGGCTGGTACGGTCTTGGCTTCTGCGCAGCCGCACAGGGAGCTCATGATTACATGCGGAAGTTCATGCTCGACCGCGAAAAACGGTACGGCGATTACTATTACCGCTTGGACGGGTGGGTGCAGGCCCCCTGCTGGGCCGCCAATCACGATCATCCCGCGGGACAGCCTCATCCTCAACAATACCGGCACTTCCTGCAAATGCTGCGGGAAGTGAAGGAGGCCAACCCGGAAATGGGTTTGCAGGGCTGCAACTCGGGCGGCGAATGGTGCAATTGGGACAAGCTCGAATTGCTCGAAAACAACCAGATGTCGGATGGGGGCGGTCCAGACGAACTGTACTATTTGACTTATTTTTGGCCGGTGGCCAAGCTGATGGAATTCGGAGGCGAAGATTCCGACAAACTGGAAGATGCGGCGGTCCAAGAAAGGCAGCGGCAGGATGTTTTCCTGCGCCGGTATTTGCGCCATGAAGGAGTGCTCGATCGTTATATGCGCGTGTACCATCCGCGGGCTGAAGGCGCGCCTGACTCGCACACCTTTCTTGAGATTTCCAATGCCGCCCGCACCAAGGCAGTCATCTTCCTGGACACTCCATTGAAGGGGGAGGCCGTCGTTTATCCCAAAAAGCTGGCACCCGAAGCCGCATACAACGTGGCATTTCGTTTTGGCAAGGAGGTGCGCGACGCCACCGGGAAGGAACTAATGCAACAAGGAATCCGCATCAAATCGGGCGACACGAGGGAGATGATCTTGCTAAATCTCGTTGGCGCGCCGGGGCGAGGAACGGATCACGTCCCGCCGACAGCTCCCACAAAACTGGCAATAACACGGGAGACGTATGGCGGGCGGACTGGAGTGGCCTTGCGATGGGCTCCCGCCACGGATGACAAGTTGCTGGCAGAATACCATGTTTGGCGTGACGGGAAGTTGCTCGATCATGTGGCTATTGGAACGTTTTATTTCGACTTCAGCAATGAGGCTGGTCTTGATCGTCGCTATGAGATTGTCGCCGTGGATGGGGATGGCAACCGTTCCGCTGCAGTGACGGCAACTCGGTAAGTCCGGGATTTCTTGTGAATCAGCTGGAATCATCAGGTTGGCGAATTGTCTTCAGGTTGAATTGCTGAAAGGCAGAAGTGAATCTCCTTTTCCATCTGAGTTCCGGCGTCTCACCGGGTCTGATGGAGGCGGGGTGCCCCCCCCGTCTGGGTTGGCCAAGCGTGCTGAGACGGCCTGAGGGCAGGCCGCCTCCATCTTCCCCTTTTCATCATCTTGATGTGCCAGCCGCATCCGGGGGGAATTTCGAATCGGCAAATGATTCGTGAAGCCGGGTTGTTGCTCCAAATCACACATTCCATCAATATCTCAAAAAGGAGAATCACATCGATGCGCCGAATTTGCCTAATTATTTTCCTACTCTTCTTAGTATTAGTGGGTTTTGCCATTGCTCAAAGTGATAAACCTTTGCTGCTGCGGAATCCGAGCTTGAGCCAGACTCAGATTGCCTTTTCCTTTGCGGGTGACATTTGGCTGGTTGGCCGCGAAGGGGGGAAGCGCGGCGATTAACCGCTGGGGTGGGAGCGGAAACCGGTCCGATTTTCTCGCCGGATGGCTCCATGATTGCCTTTACGGGAGAGTATGACGGCAATACCGATGTTTATGTCGTATCCACTGCGGGCGGCGTTCCCCGCCGTCTGACTTATCATCCCGGGGCCGACGAAGCCATTGGGTGGACCCGGGATGGTAAGAATGTGGTTTTTCGCTCCGGACGCAAAGCCCACACCTTCGCCATATCCCAACTTTTCACGGTTCCCGTGGGAGGCGGATATCCCAGTGAAATCGGGCTTCCCACTGCCACCGAGGCTTCATTTTCCCCGGATGGCTCCCGCCTGGCCTATGTGCCGATGGTGCAATGGCAAAATGCCTGGAAACGGTACCGGGGTGGACAAACCAAACCGATCTGGATCATCAACCTCTCGGATTTAAACGTCGAAGCCAGGATCCCCCGCGACAATTCGAATGATTTTAATCCGATGTGGATGGGCGACACCGTCTATTTCCTGTCTGACCGCAACGGGCCGGTGACCCTTTTCGCCTATGACCTGAAATCAAAACAGGTGAAACAAATCCTCCAAAACGACGGTTTGGACATCAAATCAGCTTCCGCCATGGCTGGGACCATTGCCTACGAACAATTTGGGACAATTCACCTGCTCAATGTAAGTTCGGGGAAGAGTCAAAAGCTTGCGATTCGAGTGGCCGGAGACCTGACGGAAATGCGTCCCCACTTCCAGAAAATCGAACCCAGACGCATCCAAACAGCCGCCATCTCCCCTACCGGCGCGCGGGCTCTGTTTGGCGTGCGAGGTGAAGTGTTGACGGTGCCAGCTGAAAAAGGGGATATCCGCAACCTCACGAACAGCACAAACGTTGTCGAACGTGATCCAGCCTGGTCATCGGATGGAAAATCTATTGCTTATTTCTCAGACGAATCAGGGGAGTACGCACTTTTTGTGCGCGACCAAAACGGTCTTGGTGAGATCCGCAAGTTCGATCTCGGCAATCCTCCTACGTTTTACTACTCTCCCGTTTGGTCGCCCGACTCAAAAAAGATTGCCTACACCGACAAACGGCTCAATGTGTGGTACATCGACCTGGAGAAAAAAAACCCCGTCCGCGTGGATATGGACACCTATGCTTCCTCTTCCCAACTCAATCCCTCCTGGTCACCTGACAGCCGCTGGCTGGCCTACACCAAGCAGCTACGAAATTACCTGCACGTTGTTTTCATCTATTCGCTGGAACAAGGCAAGAGTTATCAAGTAACCGATGGGATGAGCGACTCTCTATATGCCTGCTTCGACAAAGAAGGCAAATCCCTCTATTTCACGGCGAGCACGGACGTAGCTTTAAGTTCAGGATGGCTGGATATGTCGAGCATCCAGCGCCCTATCTCGCGCAGTGTTTACGTTGCCGTGCTGAAAAAGGACTTACCGTCGCCACTGGCGCCTGAAAGCGACGAGGAGAAACCCAAGGAAGCTCAAAAAGCGGATAAGGATAAGCAGGCAGACAAAGAGAAAGGAGACGCGGCAAAAGAAAAAGAAGAGAAGCCGGTCACGGTTCAAATCGATTTCGAAAATATCGGCCAGCGTATCCTGGCACTGCCTATTCCCGCCCGGAATTATCAGGGGTTGGCGGCTGGCAAGGCGGGAGAGCTTTTTCTGGTGGAAGGCCCCACGGTGTTTCCCATCGACTTTGAAGGGGATGGCCCCTCTTTAATTCTGCATAAATTCGATTTGAGCAAGCGCAAAGTCGAGAAAATATTGGAGAATTTGAATGCCTTTGTCCTGTCCTTTAACGGAGAAAAAATGCTGTACCGCCAGGGGAATCAATGGTTCATCGTTGCCGCACAAAAGCCGGGCGATGCCCCTCCCAAGCCAGGAGAGGGCGGACCCCTGAAGCTCGATGCGGTCCAAATATACGTCGATCCACGCGCCGAATGGAAGCACATGTACCAGCAGGTGTGGCGCGGCGAACGCGATTTCTTTTATGATCCCGGACTCCATGGCCTGAACCTCGAGTCTATCAAGAAAAAATACGAGCCCTATCTCGAGAACCTCTCCAGCCGTGACGATCTGAATTATCTCTTTGAAGAAATGCTCGGCGAAATGACCGTGGGGCATATGTTCATTGGCGGCGGCGATAAGCCGGAAATAAAAAAGGTCAAAGTGGGCTTGCTCGGCGCCGACTACAAAATCGAAAATGGGCGCTACCGGTTCGCTCGCATTTTCGACGGAGAAAACTGGAATCCCAAGCTGCGCGCTCCTCTGACTCAGCCGGGGGTCAATGTTGCGGCCGGTGAATATCTGCTCTCCGTAAACGGTCGCGAATTGAGGAGTTCCGACAACCTCTACAGTTTTTTTGAAGAAACCGCGGGAAAACAAATAGTCTTGAAAGTCGGTTCAAATCCCGACGGGTCCGGCGCGCGAGAAGTGACAGTGGTTCCCGTTGATGATGAAATGGGGCTGCGCAGCTTGGCATGGATCGAAGGCAACCGCCGCCGAGTGGACGAAATGACCGGCGGCCGCGTGGCTTACATTTATTTGCCGGACACGGCGGGTGGCGGGTACACCAACTTCAACCGCTACTTCTTTGCACAAATCGGGAAAGAAGCCGCAATCATTGATGAACGGTTCAATGGAGGCGGCTTAATAGCGGATTACGTCATCGATTACTTGAGGCGGCCTTTGTTAAGTTTTTGGACGATGCGGGAAGGAAAGGATATTTCTACCCCCATCGAAGCCATTTTCGGCCCCAAGGTAATGATTATCAATGAAATGGCCGGCTCGGGCGGCGACGCAATGCCATGGATGTTCCGTAAAACCGGCATTGGGCCACTGGTGGGCAAAAGGACCTGGGGGGGATTGGTGGGCCACTATACCAACCCGGGAGATCTGCTGGATGGCGGATTTACCGGGACCCCCAACCTCGCTTTCTATACGACGGATGGCAAGTGGGATGTTGAAAATCACGGTGTGCCGCCTGACATTGACGTCGAAATGAATCCCAAATTGGTGCGCGAGGGCCATGATCCTCAGCTGGAAAAGGCCGTCGAGGTTGTCATGGAATTGCTCAAAAAGAATCCCCAGCCCGTCTACCAGCGCCCGGCATATCCCAATTACCATCAGCGCTAACACAGCATTCCGGCTGGAATGGATATCTCCTTCCCAATCTGGGCCCAGGGGAAGAGTGACTTAAAGCATGGGGCCCTCAAATGTAAATTCACGCGGTCAGGCTGCCCCTCCTGCACTCCTTTGGAGCGCGCGCTTAATTCAAAACAACTCCAGCGCGCGGCCAGGCTGAAAGTCCTCCTTAAGGCGGGACGCCTGCATTGTAGAATTGGAAAGGGTGAGAATGAGTTGTGGGTAAAACCCAGCAATTGGGGGAAGTGGGCTCTTTTTGTTAAGCTTCTTGATAGAGACCCTTCGGAGAAGATGCGAAATGAGAGCCCTTTCAATCCGCGCCAGACTGACGATGGGAATAATCATTTTATTCCTTGGGCTCTATCTTTCCGCTCATTCTCAAACTAAAAATATCGTTGAAATCAACGGAAGGGTATCTTTGCCAGATGGACAACCCGCCTCTCAAATAGTGGTGAATATCTCCTCTCAAACCGGGCCGCTTGCCAGCAAAACCACGGATGACCAGGGGAGCTTCCACTTTGAAGGCATGCCCAAGGCCCAGCTGACTTTGACAGTGACCGCCCCGAAAGATGCGAAATATTTTGCCGATCCTGTTTCGGTGGATGCCACTCGCATGGGCGCCATTTTCTCGGCCAACCTATTCCTGCGCAACCCGCTGCAGGCGCCCGTTAATCAACAAAGATCGGCCCCGCTGATTTCTTCCAGGGAAATGAGTCTACAGATTCCCAAGGAAGCAAAAAAGGCTCTTTCCAGAGCACAAAAATTCAAGGACCAGAAAAAAAGCGAAGCGGCATTGAAGGAATTAGACAAAGCGATTGAGATCTTCCCGGAATATTTTCAGGCCTACGCGGAGAAAGGGGTGGTGCAAATTCAATCGGGCCATCCCCGGGATGCGTTGAATGACTTTGAAAGCGCCCTGAAGATTTTTCCGGATTATGAGCCAGCCTTAAGTGGAGCCGGATATTGCCTGCTTTCCTCGGGAAGGTACGAACAATCGATTGCCCACCTCGAAAAAGCTCTTCATCTTGATCCCACCCAAGCTAAGAATCTATTGTTTCTGGGGATTTCCAACCTGGCCCTCAGCCGTTGGCAGAAGGCCCAAGATGCCCTGGAGCAGGCGCTGAAAGTCAATCCGAACGAAGCCGCTTCAGCGCATATGTACCTGGCAGACGCCTTTGCCGGCCAACATCTGTACCGCCGGGCTGCTGAGGAATTGCACGCCTATTTGCAGAATTATCCCGAAGCCCCCAATGCAGCTCACTTGCGCGATAAAGAAAAACAGTGGCGGTCCCAAGTCAATTAGCAGGATTATCGGGATGCGTTGATGCGCCAGCTCATAAAACATCAAACGGTGAACACATAGTGAATGCGTGATAGATGCCGGGCTGCATCAGCGATTCCGAAGCCATCGGCACGACCTATACGAAGTGGGGAGGGAGGGCTCACCAGACCCAAGGTTAGGGGCAATGGGCGCAAGAACTGCTTGAAACAATTCGGGCGAAGCAGAAGGGTAATGGTTTGGTGGATGATGGAATGGAGCAATCTTTTCATTATTTGAAACTACTCAGCACCCTGACAAAGCAAATCAAAAGTCGCGCGAACAATGAAATGTCCGGGTGGACATTTCATGTCGCGCTTCCAAAAAACAACCCCAACGGAGTTCAAGATGAATAGCCCTGGGTAAGAAAAGTGGCAAGCCGCAGGTCCGCCCCTAGGCGGAATGCCACTTTTCTTACCCAGGGTAAATGGCCCAACCTGAGAAAACATTTTGCGAGAATCCGTCCGTCAGCTGACGGACGGATTCTCGCAAAACGCAAATCTTCGGGCAAGCTGAAAGTCCGCCACACGGCGGGACACCCGCTTTGCAGGAATGCAAGGCAGCAAAAAAAGCTGAATGAAACTCAAATTTCCAGTCAACGTATTGGCAGGGGAGTGAGTAGTTACCATTATTTAATTTTCCGCAAACGATCTTTCAAAATGAGGTGCTTCGCTTTACGAAAGAATTCTTCCGGCTGCACGGACCGCAATCCAAGCTTCAGACGATCGCGCCAGTAAAAAGGAAGCCGTCGAGACAACTTCCCCGCCATTCGAAATGCCTGTCTCTTCAATCGCTCACCGCGAGAGAAACGGTTGAGAAACATCCTGGCGGACTCTTGATACTGATCAGGCGCAGCTAACAGCGCATCGAGGATCACCGAGCCGCAATCCTGCTGTATTTCCGGAAGCGGGCAGTGGGCACAAATAATTCTCGAATCATTTTCTTCCGCGCATCCCGCAAGGCTTATCCGGGCCTTTTCGAAGTTGGCATTGTTCCACACCTTGTAAAATGCACCCCTTTCCAATTTACCCCAATCTGGATCTCCCGGGGACCGCCCGCAGCAAGGGGAAAGGGACCCGTCGCTGTTGACACAAGCTTTCAAATAAAGCCAATCACAGGGAAAATGGTATGCCGAAGCTAGGCGCAACACAGGTTGAGGAGAACCTTCCTCAGCCATTCTTCCCGGCTCGGCAATCCTTTGCATATTTTCAACATCCAATGTACCGGTTGGTTCATCGCTCCCACTTGACTGGTTATCCCTCCCCGTCGCACTTTGGGAGGGGCTTTTCGCGGGAATCACGATGGATCTGTAGGGCTCACGAACAAAGCGTCGTTGAGTCGACAGCCATTCAGGATGCTGGTTCAAATCGATGTAAGGGGCCGCGGGTCGAAACTCCACGCCAATTTTGCGGGCATGCCGCGAAGCCTGCGGCAATTCATGTTCATTGAATGAAAAGACAAGGTATTGCCACTCCAGCCGCGGTTTGTCGGCCTTCAACCGGCGCTTCAACTTCGCGAGCTCTTCCAAGTTCGACATCGCTAAATGAAAATCTCCCCCCACCCGGTATGTCTCATACGTGTTGGAACTCATGCCATCAATGGAAACAATAAGGTAATCGATTCCGCTAAGGATTAATCCTTCAAGAAAATCCTTTGAAAGGGGGAGGGCCAAACTTGTGCTCAACCTTATGCTGACTTTATGGCTTTTCAAAAGGGCAATCATCTTCAACAAATTTTGATTTACGAGCGGTTCCCCCCAATTAAAGAGATCGACCTGGAACAGGTAAGGTCCGAGTTCATCAATGAGAGGCTCAAACAGCTCCCATTTCAAAATACTGAAGGGTCTGGACGACGATAGTTTCCCATGAATACAATACGGGCAATGGAGAGGACAAGCTGAAGCGGCATCCAGGCACAAACTGACGGGGTAACTGGATATGTTCGCCAGAGCGGATTGCTGTTCTTTCAGCGCTTGAAAAAGATTCTTATATTTTTTTTCAATCTTGAATTGCATTTAAAGAAATATAGACTACTCATAAAAGTGTACGTCACCCGCTCCGCCAGGAGAAAAAAAATGCCACCATGTCATCTTATCAAATATCAACGATCCGAATCAGTCGAAGAATAGCGTCCAGCTACAACGACTTCCTGTCAAGGGCTGCCGCGCTTGATCAAATACCTTGGATTTGCCGCAACAAGGCTACTCGGCCGGCCAGCGGTTCCAAGTCCACAATTCCCCCTTGATTGGAGTACTTCCTTCATCGAGAACCTGTTTTATGAGAAGATAAGTTGCCACTGAACGGAAATATAAATAATTCACGGCGGATGGTGGTGCAGAGGTGAAAAGTCCATCGATTTGCTTAGACCAGATGCGGCAGGGGGTTTCTCCAGAATCCGATTCGCCAATCCTGACGCGCCGCCGGTTTCTTCAAGCCACATCTCTTTCGGTTGCCGGGATGGCGATGACATCTTCATCTTTCAGTGGTTTGGAATCCTCTCCTTCTTCTGCTTCACATGGCTTTATCCACCGGGCATATAACGGCTGGATCACTGATCTGGCCAGCCTCCCCGATCCGCAAGCCGAATGGCCCTCAATGCAGCTCGATGGGTCATTGCTTGCCGACTATCGTGAGACTTTTGCCCTGATGAAACGCTTGGGCTTCAATGAAATTGTGATCTGGGGGTTGTATGTCTCCAACAACTGGCCCGGAGAATTGAAAAGCGCCGTAACCCTGGAGCGGGGCCGGTTGGTGGAGCGGTTGATAAAGAGCGCGCACGATCATGGAATAAACGTGATCAGCGGGTTGGGCACTTACAGTTGGGGATTTAGGGAGATCATCCTGGCCAATCCCCGGCTGAATGGCGGCAATCCCAACGCCATGTGCGCGAGCGAACCTGAATCGCACGAATGGATGCGTCGGATTGTGGACTTCGAGTTTGAACGATTCCCCATCGATGGCGTCTCGATGCAATCCGCGGATCAAGGGCGATGCAACTGCACTCGTTGCGCGCGCTTCGGCGATGCTGCCTACCATGCAGCTCTTATCAGCCGCACTGCGGATTACATAAGATCCAAATGGCCCCAGAAGATCGTGGGGATGAGCAATTGGGGAGTCTCTTTTTCCAATCCTTCCGATAAAGAAACTTTCGCGAGGATGAGTCAGAGGCTGGATTACCTCATCGATCAAAACAACAGCGTCCATGCGGGCGGGAAAGAATACCCTCGGGAATTTATTCGGGCGCTGGCCTGTCCGTTTGGCACTACGGGTGGACTCGTGGTAGAGCCGCCACAGCATTGGGCACGGGATCGTTGGTTCCTGCCCACCTGCCGCCATGTCCATGAACACTTGATCGAGCTTTCAGCCCAGGGTGGCCGGGCAGTGGAATTTTTCTACCACATTCTGGCCAATCCCAGCAGCGAGCTGACTTTCCACCTTGCCGGAAGAACCCTGTCCAATCCTCGGGAATCGCTTGAAAAACAACTCGCCATTGCTCTCGAGGAGCTCTATCAGCCTCGTACTGTCGGCGTAAGAGAGGGGCTGGTGGAGTTTTTTTTGGCGGCAGAGGACGCATATTTCCAATCGCCGAATAACGGCGATTGCGGAACGATATCTCTGGAGCCATTAGTCAGCAATGAAGTAGGGCCACCCATTTATTTGCGCGACCGGCTCTCCAAAGAACAAAGGGTTTCTTATGCCACCAGTCTCAAAAAGCTCGCCGCCGAATTTGGGAAAATGCAGCCAGAGTTACAGTCGATCCGGCGCGCCAACCGTGTCATGACCTGCCTGAAAAATGTTCAAACAGATCTCGCTGCGCTGCTTTAGTCTTTTAATCGTTCCCTTCAATGCCATGGGGACATGAATATAGAACACTAAGGTCAAGGAGGCAAACAGAGCCAGGTTCTTGAGGGAATTACCACATTTTCAGCCTTGCCCGATTTTGGCATGAATCGGATTAATGGATTATTTTCTCATATTTCTCTATGGGCTCTTTGGTTAGCTTTCATAAATAAAATACTGGTTCAAAATTCCCCTCGGACGAGGTTGGAAAATCCGCCTAGGCGGAAGGGGTCGCCGAGACGAAGTCAAGGCCGGGGCGGTGCAAATGCTGCCGATTCCCGACAGTCAAAACCTCAGACCTCCCGTGCCAAGGGCTTTCTTCTCCTTGCAAAAGGAGGGGATTGGAGTTTGCAAAAATTAAGTCAACGCTACATCGGACACCGCAAAGCGGTGCGGGAAATTAGCCTGTGGTTCGCGGTGTTTTGTGCCGCGCACCACAGGTCTTAATTCGTTTTTCTCTTGGTGGCACCCGGAACGGGTGCAGGAGATCATTCCCTAGCTCCTGCACTCTTTCAGAGTGCATCCATATTTCAGGTTTACTCTACTTGGGGTAAGAGCACACCAATCGCGCTCTTACCCCAAGCTAATATCTTTATACCGCTTTGCGGTAAAAAATGTTGAACCTCAAGTCGCCTCTTGTCAAAGGAGGGGGGGCTTGGTTGTACCGGTTATTAATTCACGAGACCCTTAGTGTTTTTTCCTTTTGGTTCTGGCTCAACCTGGTTGGGCAGGACCGGCCTTCCAGTTGAAATTAGTTTCTGGGTTTCCGACAAATTCAGTATTGCGGAACGAATTCCCCCGGGTATAATTCTGTCTGTTGGCGCCAAGCCTTCATCGTGCCGGCTCAAACATCTTACCCATATCAACAAATCAAAAGACCGGAGCGTACATGTCAAATTCGACAACCACCTCGGAAGGTCTCAATTCCTCCCGAAATATGTCGGGACGGCTGGTGTCTCTCGATCTATTCCGCGGCGCTACCATTGCCGGCATGATTCTGGTAAACAATCCGGGGAATGAAGATGCCGCCTACTGGCCCTTGAAGCATGCCGAGTGGAATGGCTGGACTCCCACGGACCTGGTCTTCCCTTTCTTTCTCTTTATCGTTGGAGTTTCGCTGGTATTTTCTTTTGCTTCCCGGCTCAAGCGGGGAGATTCCAAATCGGCGCTCCTGCTGCACACCATCCGGCGCAGCGCCATCATTTTCGCCATCGGGTTTGCCATGAACCTGCCGGGACTGCTGCTCGTTCCCCCGCGCTTGCGTATTCCCGGAGTTTTGCAGCGAATTGCGCTCTGCTACCTGGCCGCGGCAATCCTCTATCTCTACCTGAATCGCCGGAGCCGAGCCGTGGCAACCATCGCATTACTCCTGGGCTATTGGATTTTGATCTGTTTCCTGCCGATCCCCGGCGCCGGACTGCCTGGGCGGGAGGTGCCCCTGCTCGACAAGGATGCCAACCTGACGGCATGGCTCGATCGGACTCTGATGTCCGGCCACCTTTATGAAGGGACGCGCGATCCCGAAGGATTGCTGAGCACGCTGCCGGCAATTGCGACTGCCCTGCTGGGAGTCTTTACCGGTGAGTGGTTGCGCTCGAAAAGCAGCGCGCAAAGAAAGGCCGTGGGTATGCTGGCTTTTGGAGCAGCGGGTTTGATCCTCGGCGGTGTTTGGGGCGTCTGGTTTCCCCTTAACAAAAAATTGTGGACCAGCTCTTATGTGCTCTTCACGGCGGGTTTCGCCTTGGTTTGTCTGGCGGTTTCCTACTGGGCCACCGATATCAAACAGTGGCGCGGAGCCTGGACCAAGCCCTTCCTCATCTTTGGCGCCAATGCAATTGCCGCCTATACGGTTGCCTATATTTTTGAAGTGTGCGTTTATTTTCTATACTGCCAATCCGGCGGACAGACGATGACCTGGCACGACTACATCTTTGAGCGGTTTTTTGCTCCACTTCGCCAATCCCGGCCTGGCGTCCCTGCTCTACTCGTTGACGATCGTTTTGGTCTCTTTTTTGCCCATCTGGCTCATGCACCGCAAGAAGATTTTCCTGAAAGTTTGATTCCCCGAATGATCCCATTGTCAGGCAAAGGGGGCCGCCCATATTAGGCCCCAACCTGCCGCAATCGTAGAAAGCGGTCAAGTAAAGTCCATGGGATTTGTTTCAGGTTCGCCGTGGCCGCCGATCATGTTTTCAGCTCCAATTCTCGCGATTGAATTTTTAGCCGCGGATCAACACAGATTTGCGCGGATGAAATGGGATTCACGATTTGTCTTTATCCGCGTTTCATCCGTGGCTAATAGATTAGCCCAACCTTTACGGCTCAGGTGCTGGCGCGCCTTATGCGCCGGCCAGGTGAAGTGGACAGGTTAGTTTTTTATTCTCACGGAGGCGCAAAGTCACGGAGGAAGACTTCTTTCCTCAAGATGCTTGAAGCACCAAATTCCTTTTTCCGTCAGCGTCTTCGTGTCTTCGTGAGATTAATTATTTTGGCCAACATTTCCGCTCACCAGCGCTCGCTGTTGGCGCTTCCTGTGCAGTGCCGCGTCGGGTGCAGTTGAATTGTTGGTATTCTATTCTGCAAATTGACCCGATTGGCGGTTGGCAATGGCGGCGATCCGATTGGCGCCCCCGACCAGAATGGCGCTGAAAAGACGGCACGCTGCGCTGCCATGCAGGTCGCTTGGCCCGGCGTCTAGGAAACGGCTGACGTCGACAATGGAAAGAAGACCCGGAAGACACTTCCCCGGCTTGGTTCGCTCTCTGCGGTGATGGCCCCATTGAGTGTGCGGACAATTCCAAGCACTACGGCTAAACCCATGCCTCGTCCGGGAAACTTGCTGGAATAAAACGGATCGAAGATCTTTTCGATCTCCTGGTCCGGGATCCCGCAGCCCGCGTCCGCCACCTCCAGACAGGCATAAGCCGTGTCTTGCGGCTGGTAATCGATGGGAAACCGGTGCTTGGTGGGAATTGCCGCCGTGGGAACCGTCTTGATGGTCAGGCGAATGCTTCCGTGGGATTCTCGGCTAGCCTCCCAGGCGTTGGTGATCAGGTTGGTCAGAACATGTTGGATCTGGTTCGCATCGGCGTGGATGGCTGGACCTGGTACGGGTAAATCGGTCTCCAAAAGCTCGCCCAGCGGCAGCACCGCACGCAACAGGGACAGGCTCTGGCGGCAAACTTTGGACAGATCCAGCGATTCACGTTTGGCCACGGTTTGGCCGAGGTAAGTCAGCATCTGGCTGCTCACTTCCGCCGCCTTGTGGACGGCCTGCATGGCTATGGACAGGCTCTCAACGGGTCCCGCATTTTGAGGCAGGTCGTTCTTGAGCATGTCCAAGCTCATCATCGCCGCATGGAGTTGGTTGTTGAAGTGGTGGGCAATGGCCCCGGCCATCCGACCCAGGCTTTCGGCCTTTTGGAGTTGCCGGTTTTGGGCCTCCAGTTTTTCCCGTTCCGCTTCCGCCTGCTTGCGCTCGGTGATGTCGCGAATGATGAAGACCATGCCGGTGGGCGCACCCTGCGCATCCCGGATGAACTCACTGTTCGACTCAATGTCGAAGGTGCGGCCATCGCGGCGTAGCGCACGGTACTCATTCGGGCCCGTCACGATACCCTGGCGTTTCCGGGCAATGTGGGACGCGGCGCGAACCCGATCCTCGGGGACGATGAATTCGGTGAGCAATCGTCCCCGCCCTTCCTCCTCCTGATCGTAACCGAACATGGTCACGGCCGCGGGGGAAACCATGACGACACGGCACTCCATATCCGTGATCGTGATGTCGTCAGGAGACGCGGTGATAATCGATCGATACCTTCCCTCACTCCTCTCGAGCGCGTCTTCCGTCTGCTTGCGCTCCGCAATCTCTCTCATCAGTTCTTCATTGGCCAGGCGCAATTTGTCGTTCGCTTCGGACAGTTGAACGGTCCGTTCGGCGACCAGCTTTTCCAGGAATTGATTGCGGTCCACCAGTTCCTTCAGCGGATAGACTTCGCCCTCCCGCACCAAGTGGTAGGGAATGGAAATGCTGCTGTGCGTAATTTTCCAGCCAGCGGATTCCTTGCGGAAAATCAGCACCAGGCGAGCGGTCTCTCGTGACAGGATGTGGTCTTTGATTGGCAGGTGGATATTGAAAAAGCTGGTCGCGACGGCAATCGTATCGGCCAGCGACTGGATGGCCAGGTCCTTGAGTTCGATACGGAGCGGATCTTTAACCTGGGCGAAATCCTGGCGGGTAATCGCGACCCATTCTTCCTTGTCTTTGACCAGAAAATCCCCGCCTCCGGTAAAGCCGGAAAAGTCCTCGCTGAAATATGTGGTGAGCCGATCATCGCGCGATGAATACATCCGCACGTAGTCGTCAAACAATTGCCGGATTATTTGGTAGTCGTATGCATCCATTGAGCGGGGCCTGGTTATCTGCCATACGCATTCGGGATTTATGTGGAGGGGGAAATTATGGGTCCAAAACGCTGAATGGCGAAATTGATTGAGTCGAGTATGCCGGTTTCTCCCGACCTACAGGTTGAGGTTTGTCTTCTCTATTTACCGCCAGGCTTTCCGACGGCGCCACAATTTGTCCTGCAGGTGTACAGGGCCGAAAACATCTCCAGTTAGTCTTCGCGTGCCAGACATGAAAATTTCTAGCATCTTCCAACAGTCCTCATCCCCGCGAAAGATGGGCTTGCGCTGATTTCCGCGATTGATGCTGTGGGAAAGTGCCCCCCGATAACTGTACGAAGGCCCCGTCACACAGCCCACCTCCTGCATCATCCCTGAATCAAGCCGCGACCTGAACATGCCCTTCTTATTATGCCATGGATTTGGCGTTTTTCAGGAAATTGTAACTACTCAGCACCTAGGCCAAGAATGATAGAAAAACGGATTACTCCAGAGTCAGTCTCTCGTCGAGACGAGCAGCAGATCTCCCAAGGTAGGCCTAACCGCTTTCAGCGCACAACCGCCGGATTTACCAACAGTGCCCTTGATCCGCCAAAGCGGATTATACCGTGTAAATCCGCATTTCGGATCTGCCGACTCGTCCGACACCGCATGCTCCTATCCGGTTTTTGTACATCGGCTCGCTCATTTGTTTCCACGCACCTTTCAGACGTTTCCTCACGGATTCGCCCTTGCGCTTCGCAATCGCTTCATCCGCCTTAGCGGTTTGTGAAAGGGGCATTCACCCTCAAGCTAATAGACATGCTCGGCACACACGCCCAGGCTCAGCGACCAGCCGAAGCGCCAACGTAAGCTGGTCCGCTGGAGCCGCGCGGTTGGGGATTTGTATCCGATTTGCAGTGGCCGCCGCTACTGTTTTCAGCTCCAATTCTCGTGTTGGAATTTTTAGCCGCGGATTAACGCGGATTGGCGCGGATAAGATGGGATTCGTGATTTGTCTTTATCCGCGTTTCATCCGAGATCATCCGTGGCGAATTAATCAGCCATTGATTGACATACAATTTTGCCCTGATATGGTCAATTTTGGAGAGGTCTTCGGGCAATTTCACCAACTGTTAGGATCAAGGCATTATGTCTCGATGCGCGTAATCTAAGGGATTTGTGCATACAGATCCAGGAATCGAAAATGGAAACGGATCAAATCCGAAAGGAAAACCGTGCGCACTTAAATTATTGGATTTATTTTCGGGAGAGGACTTAATCCAAGGTGATTCCAAACCAACGAACGGCGCCGGGGGAATAGAAAATAAAACTTGCGGCTCGAATACTTGGCTGGATTATGGTGGCATTATCCGCCGGATTGATTCTGCTCGGTATCCTGAGCTGGCCTCCGGGAGGGCCTGATGTTGTCTCTGCCTTTCGTCTTCCCGATTCCCAGCCTGGCCCTGGGGCTTGTCGGCGGCGTGCTGCTCTGGTTGGGCAATTCGCGATCGGTGCACACACCCTTGGAATCCGGCAGACAGTAGCTTCCTGGGGCATCTTCTTGATCCAATCCGCAGACACACCAGAACCGAATGTCTGCGCTACTCGCGGACAAGACGTTGCAGATAAAAGTTCGGCCCAACGAAGTTTCCCTTACTCAAGGAGGGGTCGTCCGTCAGCAGACGGACGGGGGTGGTTGGAGCTGGGCAGCCTCCGCTTGCCTCGGGAAGCTCGAAAATACTCTCTCTACACTGCCTCGACTCATGCAATCCCCAGTGGCCGCGCAAATCCTTCGCACCACCCCGCCCTTCGGGCACCCCTCCTCGCCCGGAGGAGGGGAACAGCGTTGCAAACTCCCCTCATTGGTCAAGGAGGGGTCGTCCGTCAGCAGACGGACGGGGGTGGTTGGAGCTGGGCAGCCTCCGCTTGCCTCGGGAAGCTCGAAAATACTCTCTACACTGCCTCGACTCATGCAATCCCTAGTAGCCGAGCATATCTTCGCACCACTCTGGCCTCGACTTCATCTCGGCCACTCCTTCCGCCTAGGCGGATTTAGCAACCTCGTCCGAGGAGGGGAATTTCTGCCGGTTATTCTATTTACGATGCCTAAGCTGTAGCTCGTCCCACCGCTATTTTGCCGGAATCACCTCAAATGAGCCCCGCAGATGAATATCCTCAGCCGATGCGCCCACCATTAGAGAAAAAGTTCCCGGTTCGACCACTCGTTGCATATCCACATTCCAAAGAGCCAGTTCAATGGCCGGAATCGTAACAGCAATGCGCCGGATCTCGCCGGGACGAAGTTCTACCTTTTCAAATCCCGCTAACCGCATGACCGGAGTGGTCACAGAGGAAACATCGTCCCGAACATAAATTTGCGCAACTTCTTTGCCAGAACGAGTGCCTGTATTTGTCAAGTCAAAGCTAAAACGCACTTCGCCATTGGATGCAATGGCTGGGGTTTCCACCTTCAAGCCGGAATATTCGAAGCGGGTGTAACTCAGGCCATAACCGAAGGGCCAAAGCGGGTCCGGCGATGAGAAGACGTAATCCCGGCCGAGCCGATCCGGCGAACCGGGCCGATGATAGTAACCGCGTCCGCTCGGCTTGTAATCATGAACGGCTGGGATGTGTCCGGCACTCTGCGGCACGGTCATCGATAAGCGTCCGGAGGGGTTGACTTTTCCCAGCAGGATGTCGGCCACCGTATAGCCCTGCTGCTCTCCCGGATAAAAGGCCTCGACGATGGCGGGGACTTGCTCTTTCATCCAGGGGACGCTATAGGGGCGTCCATTGAGAAAGATGACTACCACGGGCTTGCCTGTAAAGAGGATGGCCCGCACCAATTCCTGCTGAACGCCGGGTGGCGCGGGATCGGTGACATCATAACCTTCGCCCACCGTGCCGGAGGCGGGCAAGGAGGGGTCATCCCACCCCACACCGCTCAGGATCATGCTGGTATCTCCTAGGACGACGACGGCCAGATCGCTTTGCCTGGCGGCCTCGACGGCCGCGGCAAATCCAGCCGTGGAGTTGCCGGTGAGATCGCAGCCTTTGGCGTAGTGGACTTGAACTCCGGCGCCCAACCGCTCGCGCAGGCCGCGCAATATGGTGATCCCGTCCTTGTTGTTCTTGCTCCAACAATAATCGCCAAATTGCACCTGATCGGCGTTGGGCCCAATCACCGCAATGGATCGGAGACGCGCAAGATTGAGTGGCAGCAAATGGTTCTCGTTTTTGAGCAGGACTATGGACTCTTCGGCAACCTGCCGCGAGAGAGCCACATGTTCGGGACTGTGTGCCACTTGAGCCAGCTTTTCTGGATTGGCATCGGGACGTCCATCGAATAAGCCGGCCAGAAACTTTACCCGCAAGACGCGAGCCGCCGCCTTGTCGATCTCAGACTCTGGAAGTTTTCCGCTCCGGACAAGGTCCGCGAGGTACTGATAACATTCTGGATCCGGCGCCTCTAGATCCACGCCCGCCGTGATGGCCATCCGAGCGGCTTCGGCCGCGTTGGATGCCACATGATGAAAGTTGAAGTTGAAGCCCACACCACCCCAATCTGAATAGGTGTACCCGCGAAATCCCCATTCGTTGCGCAATACCTTTTCCAGCAGCCAATGGTTAGCGTGAGACGGGACTCCATCCACTTCATTGTAAGAGGGCATTGCCGCCAGCACCCCTGTCTCGCGAATCACCTTCTCCACCGGCGGGAGGTAGATTGAGCGCAACTCTCTTTCTCCAACAACGGAAGGAGCAATGTTGATGCCGTTCACGGGCGAGCTGTATCCGGCCACCGTCTTCAGCATGGCAAGCGACTTGTCATGGGCAAGCGGTTTCGAGCGCAGGTCCCCCTGGATGCCGAGAGTGTAAGCGGCAGTGAGACGGCCCACCAGAAAGGGACTTTCGCCAATACACTCCTCCACCCGGCCCCAGCGCGAATCCCGCACCACTTCGATCATGGGGGTGAGCAACTGGTTGATGCCGGCGGCGCTGGACTCGCTGGAAATCTGCGCACCCATCCGCTCCGCCAGGTCTGGGTTCCAGGCGCATCCCAAGGCCAGGAACTGCGGGTAAATCGTGGCGCCCTTGGCCAGCACTCCATGCAGCCCCTCGTTGATGGTCAAGGCGGGAATGCCCAGCCGGGTCCGAGTGCGCAGGTAATGCTGTCCAGCCGCCAACCGTCGGGCGCTTTCCTGCAGGTCATCGCCGAACTTCACACAGAGGGCGCCAACACATCGGCCCCCGAAGAGTTTTTGGAGCGAACCCTCATCTGCCGTCCCGCTTTCCATCGCGATATTTTCCGCGCTTTTCTGGATCAGTTGATCAATCTTCTCATCGAGACTCATTCGAGTGAGAAGATCGCGAACGCGGGTCTCTACGGGTAGGCTGGAATTCTGGTACGGTTCAGCAGCAGGCGCCGGAATAGCAGTCATCAACAAAGCGCCCAGAAAGATATTTTTGACAATTTTCCTCATTAACTTGTTCCCTTTTAAGCACAAATATAAAGAGAGGCTGCACCTCTGATTGATGAGGCATGTCCATCGCCTGGTCTGAGGTGCAGCCTCGTAGTGGTCAGTGGCCAGGGGTCAGGATCCAGAAGTCCGCATTCCCAGAACCTCAAAAACTCGACCTGTTTTTCAACGATATGAAAACCCGAATGACCTTAAGTGCGACACCATTTCCGGCGCATTTCCCCCATTTTCCTGAGATATGCAACGGTTTACCCAGGCCATCCGCCGGGCATACTGTTTACTCTTAAGGGACTTCGATCATTCTCGTCAGGGCGCCCATTTTCGTCTGAACCCCTTCACGTACGACGGTTTTTACTTTGTAGCGGCCAGGGGGGACGGCAACTTCCATTTTCGCGGTCATGCCATAGTCTACCAAGTGGTCATAACCGGCATCGGTGAGATTGAATTCAACATTTTTTTGAAGCCCGTCCACATAATGATCATTTTCATCAAGAACCAACACAACCAGATTCACAAGGTTTTTGTGGCGTTCGTCTTCATGCAGAAACTTTACCCTGCGCATGTCTACGCGCGTCAGCAGGCTCAACTGGTAGCGGTTGTCGCCCAGTTGGTAAAAATTGTGGGACAATTGGATGGGAATTTGATTCACATTTCCGGGCGCCCACATGGCCTCCTGGATGTCTTCCTTCATGCGGCTTTCAAAACTGATCTCTTCTTTGGGCTCATAGTATCCTTTGCGAGAAGATACCTCCACACCCGGCCGGGACACTTCCAGTTTTATTTTGTGATACCTTCCATCGTTGTGGATTTTGGGTGATGCATACGTCAGCACATAAGAATAGGTTTGACGTTCCTCGATTTTCTTCATCCCTGCATACAAATCATTGTTGTTGTGGAAGAAGACCCCGCCCGTTTCCAAGGCCATTTGTTCTAACGAGTCTGATTGAGCAGATTTTGAACTGCCGAGTAGGGAGATTTTCTTTCCTAGCAGGGTCGGGTCGGCCCCTCCTACCCGATCCGAGGCTTCGAATCCCACCGTGTAAAGGCCGCGGGCATCGATGACATTGAATACGACCCCGGACCGCAAGGAGCGGTCCACTACTTCCTGAATCTCAAACTCCACGTCTTGCGCGATAAAACCGGGTGAAAAAAGTATGACCGACTTCTTGCCTTCGAAATGGCGCAGGGCCTGCACCAGTTGCCGCAAGGAGGCCAAGGCAACTAGGCGATAGTGCTGATCCTCCTCGTAATGTTGCCTCGCAGCGAACCGCACTTCTTGCTCGACGCTCCCCCCCGGGACACCACAGGGCATGCAATTACAGTAATCCGACATGGCGACTTCCAAAGATACAGAATCATTAATCTCCATCGCAATGTGGTAGGCCTGTAAATCCGTCATCGGGGGACATATATTAGTGTTGCTCCCGGCCAGGTTCAGCTTCTTGTATAGTTCCGAGAGATATTGCAACAAGGCCTGTTTGTCACTGGTGAAGGGGAGTTCCGCTCTTCCGGAAACCGCGTAAATCATCACCAGATCCTCAGGCAAGATCTGGTTGGCGACGAATTGCTTCATCGCTTCAATGGACCGGTAAAATTGGTCCATGAGCGGAAAATTCAAATCATCAATCACCAAACTAAAATAGCGCGGCGATGTCGGCGGTTCCGCGGACTTTGGTTCTCCAATAGATTCCTTCTTCGGAGCCGTCCCCGGCGGTTCCTGCCTGGCCCGATAGGATTCCAAGGCAAAGGTGTGGATGGGCTGAAGTTTGCCGTCTTCATAGATCTTAAAATCATCCACAGTCAGGTCTTTCACCGGATTCCCTTTCTTGTCAGTGACCGTAGCACTGACGACAACGACATCAACGGGAACCTTAAGGGTGAAAGAAGATGATTTTTCGGGCTCTTCCTTGGATTTCTGTTCCGACTCTTTCAAGTTCTTTTGAGCGATTGCCCGCGACCCTGCCAGGAAGAGAAGACTGAGGAGAATTGTACTAACGGCGAGAATTTTCTTTTGCATAGGAATTGTGCCCCTGAGAGAGTGAGGATACAAGCAGTTTGAGAATGCATCTGGATTTGTCAGAATCCAACTTTTCCCCGACCTCGAAAAATCCAGGTGGCTGCTGATGTTTCCGTCATCTGGACAGGATAAGAAATAAGTGCCCGTCTGCGTTCATCCGTGTCTATTCGATATCCCAACATTGCCGCGCAGCTGCCCGCGCGCCTTATGCGCCCATGTGAAGACGGCTCGTGAGTTCTTTATTCTCATGGAAGGCACAATGTCACGGAGGAAGATTTCTTTCCTCAAGATGCCAGAAGCATCAAATCCCTTTTCCCTCGGTGTCTCCGCCTCTTTGTGAGATTAATTACTTTGGCCAGCGCCCAGGCTCTGCGGCCAGCCGGATTGCCAGCGCAGGCTGATCCCCTGGAGCCGTCTGGTTGGGATTTGGTTCCGACTCGCCGTAGCCGCCGATAATGTTGTCAGCTCCAATTCTCGTGGTTGAATTTTTAGCCGGAATTAACGCGGATTGGCGCGGATAAAATGGGATTCGTGATTTGTCTTTTTCCGCGTTTCATCCGCGTTCATCCGTGGCTAAATGGGTAGCTAATGATTGACAGGCAATTTTGCCCTGACCTGGTCAAATTAGCGAGGTCTTCGGGCAATTTCGCCCGCGGTTAAGATCAAGGCATTATGTCTCGATACGCGTAATCTAAGGGATTTGTGCGTGCAGAGTCAAGAACCGAAAATGGAAATCTCTGATCAAATCCGAAAGGGAAACTGCGCCTTCCACATGTTATGCCGCCGTTTCGCATTTAAAAGTGCGCGGACTTTTTCGTGCTTTGAAGGGCACATCGCGCCTGGGAAAACGGCGTCGTGCCGCCGCGCTCCAAATGAGTCCTCTCACTTTTGATCGCCCCCTAAAATAGCTGAATGTTTGACTTTCACGTCCCAAAAAGGTAGTCTGAGAGATGGAAAAACGTGTTGCTTTTCAGTTTAACCAACACGACACGTTAGAGTGGTACCCGCCAGGAATCCTCGGTTTATATGTCTGCCACCCATTTTCCTTTTGAATCCACCCAAGGGAGTAAGTTTTTTAAATGAAGATTGTAGTCCTCACGGCCTCCCGGCATAAAAATTGTACGATCAAAGATGTGGCAGGAGGGTACGGCACCGTTTTCACGATCGGTGATTCCTTTTTTGCCCGCCTCCTCGAGATTGCCAAGCGCCGAATTGCCAGCATTCCCAACGTCAGTGTCGCCTATCTGCACTCTCTGCTCGAAAAAGCGGGTGCTCAAGTTGTCATCAAGCACAATGAACTGGAACCCGCCGACCTATATCTAATTTCCTCCTCTATCGTGGATTGTAATTACGAAAAGGAACTAGGCGCGGAAATCAAGAAAAAATATGGCGCGCGAGTCGGATATTTCGGGACATTCGCGGCAACAGTGCCCGAATTTTACGAGGAGACCGCGGATTTTGTTTTAAAAAGCGAAATCGAAAACATCGCCCCCAGGCTGGCCATGGGGGAAATCCCCCACGGAGTGGCCGACGCGGGTTTTGTCATGGATTTGGATTCATTGCCGTTCCCAAACTGGGATCAATTTCCCGTCCAAAAATACAAATATTCAATTGTCACCTCCAAGGGGATCACGCTGCCCATGCTGGCCAGCCGGGGATGCCCTTACACTTGCGGATATTGCCCCTACCTGGTCAACGCTAAATATCGTTTCCGCTCTCCGGAAAATGTAGTCGAGGAAATTGAATATCTGATCCGAAAATATGGGATTAAGGGGATCACTTTTCGCGATCCAGTGTTTACTTTCGACCGGAAGCGCGCCCTTGAAATCGCTGATCTGATTCTACGCCGGGGATTAGATATCCGGTTTGGCATTGAAGCCCGGACCGATAAATTGGATGACGAACTGCTCAAAGTTCTTTACCGCGCGGGTCTGCGTTCCGTGGAAATCGGGATTGAATCCGCCAATGAGAAAATTTTGCGGGATAATTTGCGCAAGGCGCCGGGGAAGGCTCAACAGGAGAAAGTGGTGGCGGCCTGCCATCACTTGGGGATCCGAGTGATCGGCAATTACATTTTGGGTCTGTCGAATGACACGGAGGAAGGGATTCACCAAACCATTGGCTACGCAAAAAAATTAAATACTTTTGCCATCCAATTTACAGTCACCACTCCCTATCCCGGCACTCGTTTTTACGATTCCATCAAACACCGCATTTTCGAGACCGATTGGGAAAAATTTAACGGATGGACCAACGTCTATAAACACCCCAGCATCAGCTCCGCGGAGCTGCACCGCTTACGCGAGAAGGCCTATGTGTCCTACCATCTCCGGCCGCGCTACGTCTGGCGTTTTTTGATTTCCACCTTATTGCGCGGTGTTCCGCTTCCGGATTTTGCCCGATAACGGATCTGCGTTCCGACAGGTGATGAGTGCTCCGAGATACCTGATGGGTACCGATCCTGCAAAGTATACACTCGGCCAGGCAGATCCGCCTTTTCATACATTTTTGAATTTGAAATTAAACCCTGAATTTTTTGCCAACCTGATTCCCTTTTCTATTTCTCCCTTGTAGCCGCTCCTCCTCAATCAAGCGAGTCTTGCCCGCATTTTTTCGACACCGCATGGATGTCCCCGGAGAAGCCCAGAAGGCTGTTGCACCCGCGATTCCTACAACCCACAACTATAGGGGTGATCCAGATTACATTGGGCTTTGAATCAGTTCGGAGATATTTGTAATGCTTCAGGATGAAAAAAATAATGGCATATCAAATTTCAGAGTGTCAATATTCTGTGGGTAAAACGCAGCTCATTCAAGGAGGAGAGAGTGCCTCCTTCAGTTTTGAGGCGCTGAGCTTTTATCCCAGCTTTTAGTTCATCATCTGCAAGTCTTTATCCACGCGGATCTCCGCTCCGGTGAGGCGGGCCACATCCTCGATTTTCACTTGGGAAGCCACTTCTTTCAACAGCAATCCTCCCGGAGTGATATCTAACACCGCCATTTCGGTGATAATCCGGTTCACCACCCCGACCGCGGTCAAAGGCAAGGTGCACCGCCTCAGAATTTTGGGAGTATGGTCCGATGCGGTATGTTTCATGGCCACCACGATCCGCTTGGCCCCGACTGCCAGGTCCATGGCGCCGCCCATTCCCGGAACCATTTTCCCCGGGATCATCCAATTAGCCAAGTTCCCCTGTTCATCGACCTCAAATGCCCCCAAGATGGAAAGATCAATATGACCTCCCCGAATCATGCTGAAAGATTCATCGCTCGAAAAAAAGGCTCCCCCAGGAAGGATCGAAACACATTCCTTGGCGGCATTGATCAGGTCAGGATCCGGCTGTGGGGGCTGGGAACCCATTCCCAACAGACCCGTCTCAGACATAAGCGTGACGGGCATGTCCGGATCCAGGTAACGAGTGATCAGCGCGGGGATTCCGATCCCCAGATTGACATAGGCACCGGGGAAAATTTCGCGGGCAGCCCGGCGGGCAATCTGATGACGGATCTCTTCGCTGAAATTCATGATGTCAACTCCGCACGGTCAGCTTGGGATGAACAATGCAAAATTTTTTGGATATAAACCCCCGGAGTATGGATGAAGTTGGGATCCATTTCTCCCACCGTCACCATTTCTTCAACTTCGGCAATGGTCACCCTGGCCGCGGCGGCCATTACCGGATTGAAGTTCCGCGCCGTCCGTTGGTAAATCAGATTTCCGGCGAGATCCCCCTTCCAGGCTTTAATCAGGGCAAAATCCGCCTGCAATGGGGTTTCCAGCACATAAAGACGGTCATTCCAGGACCGGGTTTCTTTGCCCTCGGCGATAATCGTCCCCACCCCGGTGGGAGTGTAAAATCCTCCCAATCCGGCGCCACCGGCTCGAATCCGCTCTGCGAAGGTCCCCTGGGGGCTTAATTCGATTTCCAAAGCCCGCTCCAAGACCAACTTCTCGCATAAGTGGTTGTCGCCGATATGAGTGGTGATGAGCTTTCGCACCTGCTTATTTCCCAAGAGCAGGCCAATGCCTTGGTTCTCAGTCCCGGCATGGCTGCTGATGAGCGTCAGGTTTTTGGTGCCAAACTGAGCCAATGCGGCAAGCAGGTTCTCCGGAATTCCACAGAGTCCAAAACCACCGACCATAAGGGTGGCGCCGTCCGGAATGTCATGAATTGCTTCCGCGGCGTTTGTTATAAACTGGATCATTGGGCATCTCCCGGACAGTCCATCCCCAGTGAATGTTTTGATCGAAGGAGCCGCGGCCAGCACAATTCTCCCTCGGGATCTTTGAATAAGCGCCATTCGTAACCATTCAGGGGGGGACCCGAAGGGTTCACGGCGATGAGCGAACCAATCCGACTTTGAAAGGGTCGCAGCCCCTTTGCAAGCTGCGACCCCTACCAGGGTCGTTTCTATTATTGCCTATATCCGGGGGTGGCGGCCTATCGGCCTTACCCCCGGATAATGGCTGTGAACCCTTCGGGTTCAATCCTCCCCTGAACGGTTACTTCCATTCAGTGGAATGAATTCCCGCCTATTGCTATATGTCTTCCCGGCTAAACCCGGCGTCCCAGGACAGAGGCGATGCTGGATATTTCTCGAATCAGTTGAGCGAACTGCTGGGGGTAGAGCGATTGGGCTCCATCATTCAAAGCCCGATCCGGCTGGTGATGGACTTCTACCATCAAACCATCGGCGCCAGCGGCTATGGCGGCCCGAGCCATGGGAGCAACTTTATCACGACGGCCCGTGCCATGTGAAGGGTCGACTAAAATCGGAAGATGAGAAAGCTTCTTGACTACCGGGATTGCGGAAATGTCCAGGGTCGTGCTGGTGTAGGTTTCAAATGTCCGGATCCCCCGCTCGCACAGAATCACCTGCCGGTTCCCGCCCGCCATGATGTGTTCAGCGGATAGCAGCCATTCCTCGATGGTGGCCGAGATGCCACGCTTGAGAAGAACCGGTTTGTTGACTTTTCCCAGTTCCCTGAGCAAAATAAAATTCTGCATATTGCGCGCCCCAACCTGGATGATGTCCACATATTCCAGGAAAAGGGGAATCTGTTCCCGATCGGTAAGTTCGCTGACGACAAAAAGGCCTTGGGCATCGGCGGCTTCACGCAAAATGCGGAGTCCTTCCTTGCCTAGTCCCGGGAAACTGTACGGTGATGAAGCGGGGCGAAAGGCACTGCCTCGCAGGATCGAAGCCTGGTTTGCGGCCACGGATTCGGCCACGGCCTCCATCTGCTCCCGGCTCTCCACGCTGCAAGGGCCGGCGATGAGAGTCAGTTGTACTCCTCCAATTTCCAATCGGCGCCGCACATTCTCCAAAATGATCCTCGTTCCCTCCGGATTGAATTGTCGGCTGGCCAGCTTGTACGCTGTCGTGACGCGGATGACATTGTCGACTCCTTCCATCAATTCTATGTCCCGGATGTCGATGATTCTGCCTCCCACAACCCCCAAAACGCTCCGCGTGACTCCCGTCGAACGGTGGATGTCAAAGCCCAATTCCACCAGCTTTTCCACGACATTCTGAATTTGCAGCTCCGTCGCCCTTTCCTGCATTACTACGATCATATGGAAATCCCCTTTTCCCCCTGGCCCGTCAGAGGACTGGAATGGTCGCCTGAGGTCAGACGTTCGATCCGGCGGGACTCATCGAGGATGCGTTCAAAAAGCCGTTTCAGAGCATCGGCATCCAAGGGCCCGGGATTCGAGGCCACAATTCGCGTGATGATTTCCTTTTCCCGGCCGGGATCGTAAACCGGGAGATTCAGTGCCCGTTTGATTTTGCCTATCTCAATGGCGCACTGGGAACGTTCAGAAAAAAGGCTCACCAGTTCAGCATCAATGGCATCAATTCTTTTTCGCCAGTCTGAAATATCCATATTCCCCCAAGCTCCCTTGCGCCACAAAGGTTGATGAATTTGAGTCAACTTTTGTATTGCCGCGGATGCTGACCCCCATGGGCCGGCCCGAAGATCCGCTAACTCTTCCCAAGCAGCCAGCGAACGTACCCCTCCACCCTGGCGGGCAAGTCCTTGCAGGCCTGGTGCTCCTCAATGAAACGGACCAGAGCGCTTCCCACGACAACCCCATCGGCCAGATCTTGAACCTGGCGCACTTGATCCGGATTGGAGATGCCAAACCCCACAGCCACAGGCAAGGTCGTGCGCGCGCGAATCCGGTTGAGCAGCGGAGTCACCGAGGCAGAGAGTGCCGTCTGTTCACCGGTGACACCGGTGCGCGAAACAGCGTAAATAAAGCCCGAAGAATATCGTGCGATTTTTTGAATGCGCTCCTCGGTGCTGGTAGGGGCCGCCAGAAAGATGAGGTCCCGTTCCGCTTTTCGTAGAAGGCGCGACGGTTCTTCCGCCTCTTCCACCGAAAGGTCCGTAATCAAAAATCCATCCACGCCGCTTTCCCGGGCATCCTGGACCAACCGCTCGAATCCATAGGCATGCAAAGGATTGAAATAACTAAACAGCAGGAAGGGCGCCTGAGTTTTGGCCCGCCACGATTGGATGATGGGCAGGGCCCGGCGTAGCGTGAAACCGCCGGCCAGAGAGCGTTCCGCGGCCCTCTGAATGACCGGTCCATCCGCCAGCGGATCGGAAAATGGAACTCCGAGTTCGATGATGTCAGCGCCTCCTTGTTCCAGCGCCAAAACCAATTCCCCCGTGGTTTTCAAGTCGGGGTCACCCAGGGTGATATACGGGATGAACGCTTTCCGCTTCTCCTTCTTCAGTTGTTCAAACTTTTCTTGAATTCGAGTCATGGAGTCATCGATTCTTTGTCAAAAAAAATGAGTAATCGTTCAGGGGAGAATCCAAAGGTTTCAGTTCTCCCCCTGAACGATTACAAAAATAATTTGATGCATAGTCGTAGAGTCGGAAAATGAAAACAAATTCGCAACTACTCAGCACCCCCGTGCGGCATCCACGCTGAGTGCATTTTACGAAGTATGGAGCCAAGCCACCTTGCCAAAAGACCACGGCTTCCGTTTGAAACGCACTCACCGTGGCTGCCAGTCAAGCCGGAATCTGAACAGCACCACAATTTCACTACAAGTCTTTGGCTTAACATTGGGCACAAGTCAACTCGGCTATTCCAAACTTCGATTCAAAGTTCGCTCCAAAAGCGGCATGGATGCAAATTGCGCTTCTCAGCCTTTGTTCTATTTGCTCAATGCGGAGACCGTCTGTACATCTTTATCCCCCCGTCCAGAGAGGTTAATGACGATGAGGTGGTCTGGCGGCAAAGCAGGCGCCAGCCGGGCGGATTCGGCCACGGCATGAGCGCTTTCCAGAGCGGGAATGATTCCTTCGAGCCGGCTCAACAGGTGAAAAGCGGCCAAAGCCTGTTCGTCGTTGACTGAGGTGTATTGGATCCGACCGCAATCATGCAGGTAGGCGTGCTCCGGCCCCACGGATGCATAGTCTAATCCGGCGGAAACGGAATGAGTCAGGCTGATCTGGCCATCATCATTCTGGAGCACATAAGAATAAGTCCCCTGCAAAATCCCGGGTTTTCCGCCCTGAAAGCGCGCGGCATGATCGCCCAGCGCAGTCCCACGCCCTCCCGCCTCCACACCCACCATCCTCACTCCCGGATCATCAAGAAAAGGGTGAAAGAGACCGATTGAGTTGCTTCCCCCTCCCACGCAGGCAATCAGGGTGTCCGGCAGGCGGCCCTCTTTTTGCAGGATCTGTCGCCGGGTTTCCCGTCCGATGATCGTCTGAAAATCTCGAACCATCATAGGGTACGGATGTGAACTGAGCACGGATCCGAGCAGGTAATAAGTGCTTTCCACGTTGGTCACCCAATCCCGGATGGCCTCATTGATGGCATCCTTTAATGTTTTGCTGCCGCTGGAGACCGCGCATACTTTTGCCCCCAACAACTCCATCCGGTAGACATTGAGCGCCTGCCGCCGCATGTCTTCCTCACCCATATACACTACGCAATCGAGCCCGAGAAGGGCGCAGACCGTGGCCGTGGCGACCCCGTGTTGACCCGCTCCGGTTTCCGCGATGATCCGCTTTTTCCCCATCCGCCGCGCGAGCAAGGCCTGTCCGATGCAGTTGTTGATCTTGTGCGCGCCGGTATGGTTCAGGTCTTCCCGCTTCAGATAAATGCGCGCGCCTCCCCAATGCCGGGTCAGCCGTTCCGCTGGGAATAACGGGGTCGGGCGTCCGGAGTATTCGTGCCAGAGAAATTCCAGCTCCCGTTGGAATTCCGGATCTTCGCGCGCCGCGAGGTAGGCGCATTCAAGCTCTTCCAGGGGATGCATGAGTGTTTCAGGAACGTACTTCCCCCCATAAGGGCCGTAATGCCCGCTGGAATCGGGCCAGGCATGCGGAGTAAATGTCATTCTTCCTTTCCTTGGCGGATGGACTGATGCATCAATTCCACCCGCGATTTATTGATTGCTTTAAGGAGCATTTCCATTTTGTGTGGATCCTTCCGCCCCGGAGATTTTTCGATTCCGCTGCAAATATCCACCGCAAATGGTTGCACGGTCAAAATGGCCTCATGGATATTGGCCGGCGTCAACCCTCCCGCCAGGATAATTCTCCCTTTCCTTTTGGCTGCGATGGCAATATCCCAATTAAAAGTCCGGCCAGTCCCGCCCGGTCGGTCGGGCACGTAAGCGTCGAGCAAAAATGTGCTGACGGGATATTCATCGAGCAAATCAATGGAAAAACCATCGGAAACGCGAAAGGCCTTGATCACCCTCAGTTCGCTCATCTTCCTCAAATAAGAAGGAGATTCATCGCCATGCAATTGCACGGTATTAATTCCCACGCCCTGTGATATTTTCACCACCCGCTCAGGACTGAATTCATCGACGAAAATTCCCACGGCTTGAATCAACGGGGGCAACTTTTCAATGATAGCCTTCGCTTGCGAGGGGTCAATATAGCGGGGGCTCTTCCGGCAAAAATTGAAACCCACCGCGTCGGCGCCCAATTCACTGGCAAGCAGGGCATCGTTCAGATTGGTAATCCCGCAAATTTTCAGTTTCACCATGCCGCACAACCCTTAGTTCAAACTGCGAATAATCAATTCCCGCAAGGCCTTCCCCGGGTGGGGAGAGCGCATAAAGAGCTCGCCGATCAAAAAAGCATCAAAGCCGGCATCCCGCAACAGCCGGATATCATCGGGCGCGGTGATGCCGCTTTCACTGACCAGCAAGACAGAATCCGGCGCCACGGAAGCCAGCTGAAAAGAAGTTTGAAGGTCAACCTGGAACGTCCGCAAATTGCGATTATTGACCCCGATGATTTTGGCGCCCGCCGCGACCGCATTTTCCAATTCGGGAATATCATGCACTTCCACCAGTGCATGCATATCGAGACGGTGGGTGAGTTCCAATAAATTGCGCAGCTCGTCTTCGCTGAGAATGGCGGCAATCAGGAGCAAAGCGCTAGCTCCCTGCAGGGCGGCTTCATATATCTGGTAGGGATCAAAAAGGAAATCCTTGCGCAGAGTAGGGATGGAAACACGCTGGCTCACATATCTCAAATCCTCCAAGCTTCCCAGGAAGAAGTTCTCTTCAGTCAGGACCGAAATCGCCGCCGCGCCATAGGATTCATAATCCAAGCCAATTTCGATCGGATCCAACTGTTCGCGAAGAGTCCCTTTGGAGGGGGAAGCGCGTTTGATTTCCGCAATGATATTCAATCGGTCTGGACGGTCTAAGGCATGCAGAAAAGAGCGGGAGCTGTTCCGGGAAGGGGGCGAGTTTTTTTTGACGGTCTCTTCGCTTAGTGGAGCAATTTTTTTTGACTGCTCTAATTGAACTTTTTTGTGATCAATAATGCGATTCAGAAAATTTTCTATCATATGCATCCCGCTATCTGGCTGAATGAGAATGGGCCAACTTGCTCAAGCGACAAAAATCGATGAATTATCTTTTAAAAAAATGCCCCGGCCCTCAATCGCTCAGGGCCGGAACGATATTCGCAAGGAATCGAATCGGGCGCGGCCTAAATCCGTGGAGCTGCGGATGAAGGCGTGGCGAATTCACTCCGGCCTCCGGAGGTCCTGCCTTTTCGCGGTCCTCAGGCGGAACCAACCATTCCTCGCCGGGGGATCTCCCTCTAGGTGGCTATGCGGACTGGTGAGACAGCCGGCAGAGCTCTTCCAATTTAGACCAGGCGGCCCCGCTTTCCAAAGATTCCCTGGCTTGGGCCAGTCCTTCCTCAAATGAAGAGGCTTGACCAGAAACATAAATTCCCGCGGCGGCGTTTAAGAGCACCACGTCGCGCTTCGCTCCTCCCAACTTTCCATTCAGGATCTGCCGCAAAATCTCCGCATTCTCGACCGGTCCCCCTCCCGTCAGCTCGCTCAAAGGACAGCGCGCCAGATTATAAGATTCCGGTTCGATGGAGAAAGTGCGAGTCCGTCCGCCTTCCAATTCCGTGACCTGAGTGGGACCGGTCAGCGTGATTTCATCCAGGCCATCCTCCGAAGAGAAAATCCAGGCTCTTTCACAATCCAGCTGGTTCAAAGCATCGGCAAAAATTGGAGTCAGATGACATGAGAAGACTCCGATCACCTGCCGCCGGACTCCCGCCGGATTCAACAATGGGCCCAAATGGTTGAAAATGGTGCGCAGTCCAAGCTCCTGGCGGATTGGGGCCACCCTCTTCATGGCGGGGTGAAACAACGGCGCAAATAAAAAAGTGATCCCGCCCTCTTCAAGACATCCTCTGAGAACCTTGAAGGGAGCATCGATACAAACACCCAGATGATTCAAGACATCGGCGCTGCCACAGGGACTTGATACTCCTCGGTTGCCATGCTTTGCGACCGGAATGCCGGCGCCAGCCACGACAAAGGCAGCCGTGGTGGAAATATTAAAAGTCCCCCGGGCGTCTCCGCCGGTTCCCACGATATCAATGGCTTGAGGCATGGAGTGTTCCAGCCGCAAGGCATGACATCGCATGCTTCGGGCAAATCCGGCAATTTCTCCCCCCGACTCCCCCTTCATGGATAAAGCCGTCAGCAGACCCGCGGTCTGGATCGGAGTAAAACTGCCCTGGAGAATTTCCTCAGACAGCTGTTCCGCCTGGGTAGTTTCCAGGTCGATTCGCTTGTGAAGTTTTGAGATGATTTCTTTATAAAATGCGTCGATCATGATGACAAGTTTCCTGGCCAAAATTGAGGTCTTGCGACGGGAATATTTTCAAAACTACAGGCTCAGGAAATTGGCCAGCAGTTGTTTCCCATGAGTGGTGAGGACGGATTCCGGATGGAACTGGACCCCCTCCACCCGTGATTTGCGATGCCGCAAACCCATAATCAAACCGTCGGTGGAAGTCGCGGAAATTTCCAGGCAATCCGGCAGTGTTTTCCGATCCACGAGCAGGGAGTGATACCGCGTGGCAATAAAACGGTATGGCAATCCCTTGAAAATGGTGCGGTTGTCATGGCAAATTTCGCTGGTCTTCCCATGCATCAGGTACGGAGCGAGAATCACTTTGCCGCCGAATGCTTGAGCAATGGCCTGATGTCCCAGACAGACGCCCAGAATCGGGACTTCTCCAGAGAAATACTTGATGACTTCTAACGTGATGCCTGCCTGATCCGGGTGTCCCGGCCCAGGGGAAATGACAATTCGTGTGGGATTCAGCTTGCGGATTCCCGGGACGTCAATCTTATCATTGCGGAAAACCTGAAGCTCCTGCCCCATTTCCCCCAGATATTGAACCAGGTTGTAAGTGAAGGAATCGTAGTTATCAATCACTAAAATCATGGATTTCTTGCACCTTTTCAATGAGAGGTTTCAAGTTTCAGATTTCAGAACGCGGGGAAATTACGCGCGCTGATTCGCCGCAATCCTGACAATTCGCTTGAGCCACAAATGTCGACGATTTTGAGTCAATTTTTGTAATGGGAATTAGTAAGTCCCTATAGTCCGAGACGAAGTCACGCCAGAACTAATCCCCCCTGCCACTTTCCATCCTTGGATAGAGACCAGCTGTCGCCCTCTGCAATCCGCCCCGTTTGCCGTTTGCCGTTTGCCGTTCGCCGTTCGCCGTTCGCCGTTTGCCGTCTGCCGTTTGCCGTCTGCCGTTTGCCGTCTGCCGTCTGCCGTTTGCCATCATTTAAACCCCTGCTCAGCCATCTCTACGGCTTTGATTAAAGCCCGGGACTTGTTAATGGTCTCCTGATATTCATTTTCAGGAACGGAGTCGGCTACAATGCCTCCCCCCGCCTGGATGTAAGCTTTCCCATCTTTGGTGACCAGGGTGCGGATTGCGATACAGGAATCTAGATTTCCGGAAAAATCCAGGTAGAGAATGGCGCCAGCGTAAACTCCCCGCTTGTGCGGTTCCAATTCGTCGATGATTTGCATGGCGCGCACCTTCGGGGCGCCAGTCACGGTGCCAGCGGGGAAGCAACTCATCAAGGCGGAAAAACGATTGACATCCGAACGCAGCTTCCCGTGGAGGCTGGAAACCAGGTGCATGACGTGAGAATACTTTTCGATGAACATTAGATTGTCGACTTCCACGCTTCCATACTCGCAGACTCTGCCCAAATCGTTGCGTCCCAAATCCACCAGCATTACATGCTCTGCCTTTTCCTTTTCATCGGCTTTCAATTCGGCTTCCAGCAGGGCATCGTCGGCATCGTTTTCCCCGCGAGGTCGCGTGCCCGCAATGGGCCGATATTGGGCCGTCCCTTCAGATACCCGGACCAGCATTTCGGGCGAAGAACCGATGACCGTGCCATTCTGGATTTTCAGGAAGAACATGTAAGGGGAGGGATTCACAATGCGCAAGGCCCGATAAATGTTAAAAGGATCCGCCGTGATGGGAGCGGTAAAACGCTGCGAGAGAACCACCTGAAAAATATCGCCGATCCGGATGTGTTCCTTGGCTTTGTCGACGGCCTTGAAATAATCCGGCTTGGAAAAGTTGGACCGGATATCCAAGGCCCGGTTCTCCGCAACACCGAACTCCGGGATGACGGCGGGTTCATCCAACATCTCCTCGAGGATTTGAATATCCTTAAGGGCTTTCTGGTATTTGGCGGCCAGATCGACATTTTCCTCATCCAAAATGACATTGGAAATGATCATGATTTGTTGGCGGACATGATCAAAGGCCAGCAGGTTGGAAAAGAACATCAGCATCCCATCGTCCATCTGCAGTTCGTCGCGGCCATGATGAGGGATGTCTTCGGCCCAGCGGATGGCATCGTAGGCAAAATAGCCGACGGCGCCACCCGAAAAGGGAGGGAGTCCCGGCAATTTCACGGCTTTGTATCGCTCCGTGATTTTTTGAATGACATCGGGGAGCGATCCCCGGCGCTTGGCGATTCGTCCGTGCCGCAGGATTTCGATAGTCTCACCAGTCGCCCGTATGACTAGGAAAGGATTGCACCCCAAGAAAGAATAGCGGGCAATTTTTTCGCCTCCCTCAACACTCTCCAACAAAAAAGCGTGACTGGCGCCGGACGCAATTTTTAAATAGGCCAGGACGGGGGTCAAAAGGTCAGCCGAAACCGTTTTGTAGACAGGAATGATGTTGCCTTCCTGGGTCAATTGGATGAATTCCTCATAACTGGGTTGAACCATAAGCGAAAGCGCCCATGAGCCAGAGCAGGAAATCCCGCGCGCCGTGCGGGCTTGGCCTTTGCTTGCTCAATGGGTATCCCCCTTTCCCTCAGAATACACCAGGTTATAAAAGCAGCTCGTCGCTCCCGTATGGCAGGCGGGGCCTCGGGGGGCGACAAAAATCAAAAGAGTGTCGAGGTCGCAATCAGTTTCAATCCGGCAAATTTGCTGCGTGTTTCCGGATGTGGCGCCCTTATGCCATACCTCTTGGCGGCTACGGCTCCAAAAGACGGTTTCTTTGATTTCCAGCGATTGTTCCAGCGTCTGTCGAGTCATATAGGCCACCATCAAAACTCTGGAGGTGGCAGCATCCTGCACAATGGCGGGAATCAATCCACGATCATTAAATTTTAGTTTATCCAGCAATGCCTTTGAAGTCGATTCTATCGTCATGAGAAATTGATCTCCTGAAAAAATCCCGAGGCCAGAGGCCACACAGTTCTTGGAGACCTGTGTGGCCTGGGGATTCCCATCATCGTGTATAACGGCCCCGCTGGCATGGGCAGCTCCCGAAAAAATTAACTATAGCGTTCCCCATAAAAGCTTCGTAAACAACGGGACATCAAACTGGCCGCAGAGGCTCCTGCACAATTTCATTTCATTCAACAGAGGAAACAACTCATTGAGCTAAACTGATACAAATTAGGCGAAAGCGCCTCTCCAGGGAATCATCATCGAACTAAGACACCACGGCCGCGCAAATACCCTTTGGCCTGCTGAATCGTATAAGTTCCAAAATGGAAAATAGAAGCCGCCAAGGCCGCACTGGCCCCACCTTCCGTCAGCCCCTGATAGATATGGTCCAGATTACCCACTCCGCCGGAGGCAATCACGGGTATTCGAACCCGGCTAGTGATGGCTTTTAAGAGAGGCAAGTCGTATCCGTCCTTGGTGCCATCCCGGTCCATGCTGGTGAGAAGAATTTCTCCCGCGCCTTGCGATTCCGCGCGGACTGCCCACTCCACGGCGTCAATCCCCGTCGGGGTGCGGCCCCCGTGGATGTATACTTCCCAATCCGAAAGACCTCCGGACATTGGAGTGGCACGCTGCTTGGCATCGATTGCTACAACAATACATTGCGTGCCAAATGTTTCCGCTCCCTCCCGAATCACAGTGGGATTCTTTATGGCCGCCGTGTTGAGGGACACCTTGTCGGCCCCGGCCCGCAAAATCTCCCGGATATCTTCGACATTTCGCAAACCGCCACCCACCGTGAAAGGGATGAATACAGTGTCGGCAACCCGGCGCACCATGTCCAGCACGATGTTCCGAGCATCCGAAGAGGCCGTAATGTCCAAAAAAACCAACTCATCCGCGCCCGCCAGGTCATAACGGTGCCCACATTCGACAGGATCGCCCGCATCAATGAGCTCGACGAAATTCACCCCTTTTACGACGCGTCCGCGGTCGACGTCTAGACAGGGAATAATCCGCTTAGCAAGCATAGTCCTCCATTGTAGTGAACGGCAGAAGAGTTGACAACGTCTTTCAGAAACAGCGCCGGGGGCCGTTAAAGCTGACAATCCTAAGGTTGGCGGTGAACCAAGCCTCTTGAACTTAAAACGGGACCACTCGGTCGTAGCCACGGCAAGCGTTTTTCCTCCAGCCGCGGATTCTCGGCGATGTCGCCGAATTCCTTGCTGCGCCCATCGGCTGGCGGACTGGCCCTTCATCCTCATCCGCGCATGGGCCAAGGCCTCCGTTCTACTTCACCGCAGCCAATGCCTCCGCCAGGGTGAATTTGCGCTCATAGAGGGCTTTCCCGACGATGATTCCCTCCACTCCGCAAACTTCCAAACTCTTGAGTTGGCGCAGGTCAACCAGGCTGCTGACACCGCCAGAAGCAATTACCGTCAGACCACTTTCCTCAGCTACTTGCCGGGTAGCGGCTACGTTGGATCCAGTGAGCATGCCATCCCGCGAAATGTCCGTGTACACTAACCGCCGCACCCCCAGTGCGCCCAGGGATTTGGCGAAGTCAAGCGCACTCAAAGACTCGAGCTGTTGCCAACCCTTTGTTGCCACTTGCCCGTTGCGGGCATCGATGCCAACTCCGATCCTGCCACCGAACCGTTCGAGGGCAGCCATTAAGAAATCTCGATCATTTACGGCCGCGGTTCCCAAAATAGCGCGCGACACTCCAGCCGAAAAAATTTCCTCCAGATCTTCCATCTGGCGCAATCCCCCACCCAATTGGACTGGGATTTTTAGTGTCCGGATGATCCGTTTGGCTAGGGCGCGGTTCTGCCGGTCGGCGGTCATCGCGCCATCGAGATCGACCAGATGCAACCATTGGGCGCCTTCCGCCTCCCAGCGGAGGGCTACGGAGACAGGATCATCGAAATAAACGGTTTCTCGGCTCGCCTCGCCTTGAAGCAATCTTACACATTTGCCTTGACGCATATCAATGGCGGGATAAATGATCATACCTAACTCCACGAATTGTGTGGTGCTTAAAAAAAAGAAATTATGATAAATAAAAAATTAGGCGGGGGTGGGCCCCCAATGCCAAGGTAGCAACGGGTGGTGAGGCTCTTTGAAGGGTCTGAATAGTGCCTGCATCATAAGGATGCCAATATAACACAATCGGCTTTGAAATGGCACGGGAAATATGGCGGCTTTCCGAAAAATGTATCCCGAAAAGCCGCGAGATTGTGCTCTCAATTTTATAGAGCCGCAAAATTTTTCAGGATTTGCAGGCCGATATCCTGGCTCTTTTCCGGGTGAAACTGGGTCGCCCAGACATTTTCCCGGCGGGTAATGGCGGGGAATTCCATCCCATAATCCGTGGTGGCCAGGACTTGCGCGGGGTCTGCCTCGGCATAATATGAATGGACGAAGTAAACAAAAGAGCCATCCGGGACATTTTGCAGCAATGGGTCTGATTGCTTGATGTGAAGCTGGTTCCAGCCGATGTGGGGAACCTTAACCGATGAGGGAAGGCGCCGGACTTTCCCAGGGAAAAGATCCAGGCCGGCATGTTGCCCAAACTCTTCACTTTCGCTGAACAACAATTGCAGGCCGAGACAGACTCCCAATAGAGGAGTGCCTTCCCGGACTTTCTTCATGATCAGTCCTTTCAGCTGCTTTGCCTCCAGGTTAGCCATCGCATCGGCAAAAGCGCCGACACCGGGCAGGATCAACTTTTCGGCTGACTGGATGCGCTCTGGCGAGGAAGTGGCTTCCACGGGGATTCCCAGATGTTGCAGGGCTTTTTCGACGCTGCGCAGATTGTTGATGGCATAATCGATGATCGTAATCATTTATAGTATCCCTTTTGTGGAAGGAATTCCTTTCACCCTGCCGTCGAGGGAAACTGCGGCTGCCAGAGCCCTGGCGGCAGCTTTGAACATCGCTTCCGCCATGTGATGGCAATTCCTCCCATAGAGCACCTCAATGTGCAGATTCATTCGCCCCTGCGTAGCCAGGGCGCGGAAGAATTCCTCCACAAGTTCCGTATTCATTTCTCCCATATTCTCCCGCGGAAATTCAGCTTTGCAGACCAGGAAGGGACGCCCGGACAGATCCACAACGACCCGGCAGAGAGCTTCATCCATAGGAACGTAGAAGGTTCCAAAGCGTGTAATTCCCTCTTTAGTTCCGACGGCCCGGGTGATCGCTTCTCCCAAAGCCAGCCCGACGTCTTCCACCGTGTGATGGCCATCCACGTCCAGATCGCCCTGGCACTGGATCTGAAGATTGAAATGACCATGCCGGGCAAAAAGGGTCAGCATGTGGTCAAAAAAACCAATGCCCGTAGAAATCGTGGATTCGCCGGTTCCGTCCAAATTCAGCTTCACGGAAATATCCGTCTCTTTGGTTTTGCGAGTGACCTCCGCCTGACGCATCACATTCCCCCCCTTTTCTCAAAGCTCATTTGAGTCGAAAGAGCCGACTTTTTCCATCGGTATTCCATTTATGATTCGACCATCGACCTCTCTAGGCCGAGAGGGCCCTCTGCTCACCAGTCGAGTCGACGGTATTACTCCCCGTCAAAATCTGCTTCCCCGGGGAAGGCTGGGGAGTTCAACATCTGCATCACTTCCCGCGCGACCTCAAGATTTTCTTGAAACATTCCAGAAACTTATCGTTTTCCGCGGGAGAACCGATGCTGATTCGTAGAAAACGGCTTAACATCGGATATTTGCTGATGTCGCGAACCAGAATACCTTCCTGATAAAGCAGATCAAATAGTTCCGCGGGAGGGATATCCGTCTCCAGGGCCAAAAAATTGGCTTGCGACGGATAAACCCGCACTCCCGCCATCTCCCGGAGTATAGCATGAACGCGATCACGTTCCCGGATTATCAATTCAATTTGCGGTTTCAGAAGATCAAAATGTTCAATGGCGGCTTGGGCCGCGGCCATCGAGAAGATATTGAGATTATAGGGAAGTTTTGCCTTGCCGATTTCGCGGACAATCTCCGGCGCCCCCAACAAATATCCCACGCGCAATCCCGCCATTGCCATGGCTTTCGAGAATGTTCGCAAAACAATTAAGTTGTCGAATTCTCCGAGCAATGGGACCGCGGTCTGGCCGCTGAACTCGTGGTAAGCCTCATCGAGAACCACCAGGCCGGACGTGGATTTCAGAATTTGCCGAAGCTTTTCATGACTCAACAGGCATCCCGTAGGATTGTTTGGAGAACAAATAATCGTCAAGTCGGCGTGCGAGCTTGACTGGAGCAACCGATCAACATCAAATTCCAAGTCAGCGGTCAGAAAGACTTCACGGCAATCTCCGCCCATGATCGTGGTCAGCAGCTTATAAAGCGTGAAGGTGGGTTGCGGCAGAACCACTGAAGTCCCAGGCTGGACAATCACGGCGAGGATGGCCTGAATCAACTCATTGGAACCGTTGCCCACCAGAATCCCTTCAGATTTCCAGCCACTAAAGCCGGCTAACTTTTGGGCCAATTCCGTCGGGACAAAATCAGGGTAACGAGACCAGGGTTTTTGAGCCATGGCTCTGGCGACGGCTTCTTTGACCGGCTCCGGCATATCGAAGGGATTCTCGTTTTGATTTATTTTGATGGCGGCGTCAAAGTGCCGGAGAGTATAAGCCTGAACCTGGCGCACAGCTGGCTTGATTTTTGAAAGATACTCCGGCTTTGTTATTGAATCCATGGAATTGAACCTCTCCTTCCGCGTGGCTTCCCCTAGCTTGTCGGCAACGCAGCCCTTAGGCGAAAAGAGATTCTACCGGAAAGATGACAAAAGATAAACTGAGCTGGAAAAGATTCGTGGTACGACAGGAGCGAGCGTGTGCCAAAGGATGGAATACACGGGAGGCTCGCCCTCCCGGCTATTGCTCAGTTCAGATGGTCAGCGCGACAGGTTCATTCTGTCACACATTGGATTGCATCCGGAAAAGAAACTGTGTTTAGGAAAACTTCGCTGGAATGAAAGGAGCCTGAACTCAAGGCATTGGTCCGATTTAGGGAGAGTAAACCGTGCTCTTCTGATTCCTTTTAATGTCAGACTTTTTCGGTTTGAGGAGGGAGCGCCCGGGCCTTGATTTCAGACTGGAATCCAACCTTGCGATGAGAGCCATCACAAAAAGGTTGATTTTGAGAATGCGTGCATCGGCACAAACCAATTTTGACGCGTCCCCCCAGGTCAAACCGATTTCCTTCCTTATCGTAGATGGCAAATTCCCCTTCGACGCGGATGGACCCATCGGTATTTATGGTGATTATTGTTTCAGCCACGAATTTGTCCTTTCAGGCATGATGGAATATCCCAACACAGAGTCTACACTACTTTTGAATTGAAACAAGCCTAAGGCTAGCGAGGGGGGTGCAATTCAAAGTGCGACAGGGTGAACCGGCCGCGCCAATCGGCTGAATTGAGCAATAGCCGGGAGGGTGAGGCTTCCTCTAAGGCGGACTCCGCCCGCCGAACCGGTCTGGGTAGAGAGGAGAAGAAGCATCTCTGGGATATGGAACGTGCCCGTATGACGAAGTCACCCGCCGCGCATTGTCTCGCCAGCCTGACGTCCCGATCGAGCATGCGCGGGAGCCTCCTCTTCACCAGCGAAACTTCTCAGCATCTGATTTTTCCGCATGGCCACGTTAATCAAAACTGAAAGATTGCCGCCGCAGTACGATTTGCAGCCCGTTGCGCCAGTCTTCATTCAGCCCAATTTGCACCAGCGGAACGGAGGCGGAAAATTGACGGACGATTTGTGGAAATGTGCTGTGGTAGTTAAACTGGGGGCAGACAAAATAGAGCAGAGGAAGATTGGAAGCGAGTGAAATTCCCTGGAAATAGCCGTTTTCCTGAAATTCCCGCCGGGCTTGATGCCAGCGCACGCGCAGCCAATAATCCAGGCCCTGGCAAGGAAGTTCAATTTCCTCGTGAATCTTCAATTCCACCACGGCCAATCGCCGTTTTTGCGTGACGCTCAAGATGTCAATGATTCCGCGGTCAATGCCCAGGAACATGGGCACTTGAGGATAAACATAAGCGGGATCCAGCAGGGGGTCGATCTGGCGGATGTCCCGCAACACCAGGCTTTCCAGCCAGCGCTCACCCTGCATCCGGTAGAAAGGCTGGTGGGGAGGAGAGGAAGATCCTTGCCGTTCCTCCAAAATGGTTTCCACCATCTGAGCCATTCGCAACCAATCTTCGCGGCACGAAACAAGAGCGTCGCAGGGGACTCCATACTTGATGCGCGAAGGGTGGCCCGGGAGCCACTGGGCAAATTCAAGTCCGCGGATCTGGAATGAAATCCGGCCGAGGGAATCTAGAAACAGCACGTCGATGTTTGGTGGAGAGAGTTTTTTGACTAGTTCGACGAGTGGATCTTCTCGGTAATTTTCAGGGGGAAGGCGGCGGTGGATCTGGGTCAGATGAGTGTCGAGGTTGCCGGAATCCGCCGGGTCCAGCATTTCCAGATGATTTTCCTCAAGATCCATACGAGCCAGCTGAATACGATGACCGGCTCCCCGGATCCAGTGGAAACGGCTTTGCGTCACGATTTCACTGCCGGCGGGAAGCAGCATATAAATGATGTCGGGCACGGGCGCCTTGAGACTCTCGAGGTAGTTCAACCAGATGATCGCCTGGCTCAAAATGCCATCGCAGTCTTCCGGGGAGCTGTCTGTTGGGACCAGTGCCCCGCATTTTTTGCGGCCAGTCAGAAACAGGATGCGCAGATATTTTCTGGAGAGAGAGTGTTCAAGGTTGGAATGACTGGAAACCGAAATCAACTGAAAGCGCGGGAAATTCCCGCGGAGCAAGGCGACGACTTTTGCCTGTGGACGCGGATGGCCCAATCCGCCTCGGATCATTCTCGGAATAGAGGCAATACGTCTCATCCCCTTTTCTCTTGACCCGCTTTAGGCTGTTGTTATACAAAAACTGAGCTGTTCCCTTTCTGTATTATGCCATGGAATGGAGCAACCGGCTGAGTTGCTTGAGGACAAGAAATCTTGACGAACCAAAATCCCGGTGTACCCTTATTTTCGGACAATCAGCACAAAATGGATTTGGACGATTTTACTTTCACTTTAAAATTTGAGCGGAGGATGAATCATGAAAATCGGTGTTTTCGCGGTATTGCTTTCCAACCTGCCTTTGGAAGAAGCTCTGGATTTTATAAAGGATCAGGGAGTGGAAGCTGTGGAGATTGGCTGTGGAGCCTATCCCGGGGATGCCCATTGCAAGCCGGCGGAATTGCTGGCCGATGATGCCAAGCTGAAGGCCTTCAAGAATGCCATCCAATCGCGCGGGCTGGAAATCAGCGCTCTGAGTGTGCACGGCAACCCTTTGCATCCCAACAAGCAAATTGCCCAAGAGCATCAGACGGCGTTTGAAAATACCATCAAACTGGCCAAAAAATTGGAAGTGGAAAGAGTTATCAATTTCAGCGGTTGCCCCGGCGCCGATCCGGCCTCGCAAGTCCCGGCCTGGATCGTCTCTCCCTGGCCTCCCGATTTTGCTCAAGCGCTGGATTGGCAATGGAAGGAAGTTGTGATTCCTTACTGGAAAGAGATGGTGAAATTCAGCCGGAACAACGGAGTCAACAAAATCGCTTTGGAAATGCATCCCAACTTTGTGGTGTATAACGTGGAGACCCTCTTGAAACTGCGCAATGCCGTCGGACCGGAGATTGGCGCCAACTTCGATCCCAGCCATCTCTTCTGGCCGGGCTGCGATATGGGGGCCGCCATTCGCGCTTGTGGGGATGCCATCTACCACTTCCACGCCAAAGACTGCAAGGTCGATGCCATCAATGCTGGCGTCAATGGAGTGCTCGATGCGAAGCCGTACACGGATGAACTCCATCGTTCCTGGATTTTCCGCACGGTTGGCTACGGACACGATCTTGCGGTTTGGAACGATATTGTCAGCAATTTGCGCTTGGTGGGGTACGATCATGTCATGAGCATTGAACATGAAGACAGTTTGATGTCCCCGCGGGAAGGCTTAAAGAAGGCAATTCAATTCTTGAAACAGGTGGTCATATCCGAAAAGCCGGGTGTGGCTTATTGGGCCTGATTTTGTATTTGGCCACTGGCGGAAATTTGAAAAAACCCGCGCCCCCATCTTTTTTTGAAGAGGGGGCGCTCTCCTTGAGGTTCGGCTTTTTCCGATAAACAGGGACGGGATGCAGGTTTTTCCCTGCGGAGAGAAAGCGCTCGTTTTCTTCCGCATGTTTTTTCTTGACCCGGCTTTCAATCAAACCATAAAATTTCTTGCCCAAATTATAGGAAACACCTATTATTAACATACTCTTCAAAAGTCCTGGCCCCAAGCCAGGCGGGAGTGCCCGCGCGTGAAGAATACTGCCGGGCGCATGCCATCGCATGAGGATCTCTTTCCATCGGCATTTCTCCTCAGGAGAGCCTCATGAATAAATGGGCATTCATAAGAAGAAAGTATTCCTCAATATAAGAGGGAACAACCCTGACTCTTGATTTATGCATCATGATCAGCTGACCCTTTCCAATAGGATCTGGTTCGCCCGTTGGCTGATCAATTGAATAAAAAATTCAGGATTGCCGTTGTTCAGGAGGTAGCTGCTTTGAAATTTACTCTGAAGGTTGTTGGTGATGTTTGTGTGATGAAGTTGGATGGGAAGTTCATGGGGGGCGGCGATAGCTTTTTCCTTCGTGAAAAAATCAAAAACGTCCTGGAGACCGGGATCCGCAAGGTGCTGATCGATATGGATGGAGTTCCATACATCGATAGCACCGGGGTTGGATTCCTGGTCAGCAGCCACACCTCCGCGGCTCAGGAGGGGGGGCAGCTCCGGTTGTTGAATGTGAAACCCAAAATTCTGGATGTTTTGAAGATCATGAATCTCCTCAAAATCTTTGAAATTTTTACCGATGAGAGTGAAGCGATGAAGAGCTTTGAGGACAAAAAGCCAGCCGCGGCGGCAACAAAGCGGAAGAAGAGCACCAAGACAGCCAAGGCGGAAGAAGAATAGAATTTTTTGGTGGATTGCCGTGTGCAGGGGTTTTTCTCCGGTTTCCAGCGCCTCCATTTTACTTCAAGGCTCCAACATTTAAATTTAGTAAAAGCCTCATTGGGCCTAGCTTTCATGAGGTGAGGGGGATGTTTCGATCCGCTGACGGGAGTTCCCCCTGGAACGGCGGGAAAGGAAAATTCGACATCGGTTTTTGGGGTTGACCCTGAGCTTTTTTCCCTTTCTTAACAGAACTATTCAATTATTCCAATTCCATGCTCTCAAGATTACTGATTCCTCTTTACGCCTTGTTCCTGGCTATTCCCGCAGGGAATGCCCATGCGGAAGATTTCGTTTTTCCTCCCGACTCCAGAAACGAAATTGATGCCATCGCGGGAAAAACCATTTCCGAGAAAAATGCCGCCGGGATAGTCGTGCTTTCGAGCCACAAAGGGAAATTGATTTTCAGGAAAGCTTACGGCAATTCCAGTCTGGAGCCCGCCGTGCGGACGATGACTGAGGACACCATCTTTGATATGGCCTCTCTGACAAAAGTCGTGGCCACCGCAACCGCGGTCATGCAACTGGTGGAAAAGGGGAAAATCAGCCTGGAAGACCCGGTGGCCAAATACCTTCCCCCATTTCGCAATCCGCTGCACAACCGGATTACCGTCCGTGAATGCCTCACCCATTATTCCGGACTCCCGCCAGATCTTCCCAATAAGGATCTGAAATACACCAACAGGTCCAGGCCTTCCAAGCGGACCATTTGGAAAAAAATCTGGCGGATTAAGCCGGAAGCGGCTCCCGACGAAAAGTGGATGTACAGTGATATTGGTTTCATCATTTTGGGGAAACTGGTGGAAAGAGTATCCGGCAAATCTCTGGACCGATACACACAAGAATTCATTTTCACGCCGCTGAAAATGAATTCCACGCGTTTCCTCCCACCCGCCCAATGGCGAAACCATATGGCGGCCACCGAAAAAAAACCATGGGGGGAAATTCTCTTGGGCAAAGTCCACGATCCCACAGCTTATCTTCTAGGCGGCGTGGCGGGGCATGCGGGACTTTTCTCCAAGGCAGATGACTTGGCTCGCTTTTGTCAAATGATTTTGAACGGAGGGGAATTGGAAGGCATTCGGATCCTGCAACCTGAGACCGTTCATCTCATGACATCCCCACAATCCCCTCAAGGGAAAAAAGATCTTCGGGGTTTGGGTTGGGACATCCAGACGCCGCATTCTTCTCCACGCGGCGACTTTTTTTCTCCGCAATCCTTTGGACACACCGGCTATACCGGAACTTCCATCTGGATTGATCCTCCCTCCCAGACTTATTTGATTATTCTTTCTAACCGGGTTCATCCTCAGGATAAGGGGAGCAGCAAATATTTGCGGTCGGAAGTGGCCAATGTGGTAGGAGCGGCTACTAAAGACGATTCCACTCCTGCCCCCGGAGACAAGTAGAAGTAATGTGCGACTTTTGTGGGAAGTGGGATGTCCTTAGCTGAAGGATAGGCCAGGCCGAAGAGTCTGATGCATCGGGAATGCTACATTTATTGCTGGGGCCGCCGCATATTTTGGCAATTTTGCCATAGTGCGTGGCACTTAGGCAAGAAGCCCGAGGATTTATCACCATTCTTCATCAATCTCATCTGGAGGACAATTATGATGCCGAACTCGCGTAGAGTATTTTTGAAAGATACCTCCCGATTGGCCGTGGGCGTGGCTGCCGCTTCGCACCTCTGGGGAAATCGGGCGGCTTGGGCCGGGGCCAATGACCGGGTGAGAATCGCAGTCGTGGGCATTCACGGCATGGGGCAAAACCACATTCGGGAATTTTCCAGCCTGCCCAACGTGGAACTCGCCGCTCTCTGCGATGTGGATGAAAATCTTTATGCGGGGGTGATCAAAAGCTGTCTGACCGATCGGGGCAAACCGGCGCCCAAGACTTATTTTGACATCCGAAAATTACTGGAAGACCAAGACATCGACGCTATCTCGGTGGTCACTCCCAACCATTGGCATGCTCTGGCGGGTCTTTGGTCCATGCAGGCAGGCAAACATGTCACCATCGAAAAACCGTGCTGCCATGATTTTTTCGAAGGCCAGAAACTGGTCGAGGCGGCCCGGAAATATTCCAACCTGATCGTGCAGGATGGCGCGGAACAGAGGAGCAATCCCTGCGCCCGTTCCGCGGTCGAATTCATCAAGAGCGGTGGATTGGGCGAAGTCTATATGGCAAAAGGGATCTGCTATAAATGGCGGGAACCCATCGGCCAGACCCCGGACGAACCGGTCCCACCCGGAGTGCATTATGATCTCTGGCTGGGACCCGCTTCACAGCGGCCATTTTCCAAGAACAGGTTTCATTATAACTGGCACTGGAATTGGGAATACGGCAATGGAGATATTGGCAACCAGGGGGTCCATGAAATGGATATTGCCCGCTGGGGGCTAGGCGTGACTCTTCCCATGAAAATCCATGCGGTAGGGGGACATTTCCTTTTTCAAGACGATCAAGTGACTCCCAATTATTTGATGGCAACCTTTGAATTCCCCAGCCCGGGCGGAACAGGAGACAGGAAGAAAATCCTGCAGTTCGAAGTCCGTGGCTGGTGCAGCAATCGTGAAGGTGGAATTGGGGAAGGAAATCCGGACGTCCAAGGCTACATGATGGACAAAGTCAATGTGGTCGGCAATCTCTTCTATGGCTCCAAGGGATATATGGCCAAAGATGTGGACCGTTGGCAAGTATTTCTCGGAAAGAACCGTGAACCCGGCCCCACTGGCAGCGGCCAAGGAAATCATTACCTGAATTTCATTGACGCCATCCGGGCCGGCGATCGGAACAAGCTGACCACGAATATCGAAGAAGGCTTTTACACTTGCGCCCTGGTTCATTTTGCCAACATTTCATATCGCCTGGGCCGCTCGTTGGAGTTTGATCCGCAAACGATGCAATTCAAAAACGATTCACAAGCCAACGGCATGTTGCGGCGCAGTTACCGCGCACCGTTTGTAGTGCCCGATAAAGTGTAAATTGGAGGAGATGGCTTGAACGGGAAGGATCTGCCGAGAAATGGGTCATACCTCAAAAGCAGCCCCATCATTGTTCATTGGTAGGAGAGTGTGCAATTTTTGACGTTAGCTCATAATAACCAGGATGGGAAAACTTAGAATCGAAGATTCGCGGTCCGCCGGTCCCATCTGGCGCTGATCTGACCATTGCACCAGCAGGAAATTCATCTATATGGTGCTGCGTTTCTGGATGAGAATGGCAAAATGATCGGATCAAAGCTGGTATCGGGATTTAGAGATCGTGCGGCACTGAATGAGTGGTTGAAGATTGAACCTTAGAAGATGGGCGGAGTCTGGAAAAAATTGAAATCCAACCTTGCCGCGTGCCTCGTGTTTTGCATAGAGTCCGCCACGCCAAATAGTTCTCGCTGATTGAATTGGAAAAGCTCGGAGCTTTTGGTTAAGATTCACCCTCTCGATGAGAGTAAATGAATCTTAACCGTTCGGCGTAAAGATGAATTTGTGGGGGAATGACTAGACCGGGTAAAACCGGAAATTAAAATTCAGTCAATGTGTTTTCGTCCTCGGTGGCAGAAGAGCGGCGTTCCCGCGAAAAATTAGCGTGATTTGGGCGGCTCATTGCCTTAAGACATGTTCCTGGAAGATGTCTTTCAGACGCCAGGGCAAGATTTGTTGATTTCCCGGGTTTTTTAATCAGAGACGCCGTCGGGGATGCAGATTCTACCCTCTGATCCCGATTAATCGTGAAAGCTCTGACCATGCTCTGCATTTCCGCGGATTGGGAGGAAAGTTCCTCGGCGGTGCTGGCGGATTCCTCCGCATGGGCCGCACTCTGCTGGGTCAATTGATTCATCTGTTCAATGGCTTTGTTAATTTGGCTGACTCCTTCACTTTGCTGTTCCGAAGAGGAAGCGATTTCGGCCATTACTTCGCTCACCCGGTTGGCCTGCCGGTTCATCTGCTGAAGTTTTTCCATAAGCTCCGCATCGATGGCAACTCCGCTGGCGGCATTTCGGACAGATTCTTCGATTAGAGAAGTGGTGTTCTTGGCCGCCTCAGCGCTCCGCATGGCCAAGTTCCGCACTTCTTCCGCGACTACGGCAAAACCTTTGCCGGAATCCCCCGCCCGGGCAGCTTCAACAGCGGCATTGAGTGCCAGCAGGTTGGTTTGGAAGGCAATCTCATCGATAGTCTTGACGATTTTGGCAGTGGCATCCGCCGAGGCTTTAATTTTTTGAATGGCATCAGTAAGCCGTTCCATACTCTCGAGACCCTTGTCGGTGCTCGTCCGGGTTTCTATTGCCAAGCCCCGGGCTTCCTGCGCATTGCCGGCATTTTGTCTGGCCATGGACGACATCTCCTGCAGGCTGCTGGAAATTTCTTCCAACGAACTGGCTTGTTGGGAAGCTCCATGTGACAAAGATTGGCTGCCATCGCTGATTTGGCCCGCAGCGGCCGACACTTGCTCAGCCCCGAAAGTTACTTGTCCCAAAGCATCATCCAAATTTTGTACCGCTTCATTCAAGGCGTCCTTAATTTGCGCCAGATCCCCGCGGTAGTTCCCATGCATTCTCGCAGTCAGATCTTTCTGGGCCACCCTTTCCAACACGGAGGAAGCTTCGTTGATAGGCCCAATCACAGCATCCAGTGTGGCATTGATACCCTCTACAATCTGCTGATAACTCCCTTTGAACTTTCCGGCATTCCCCCTGGTCTCCAAATTGCCAGCCACGGCCTGCTTCGATAGGTTCTCAATTTCCTGAATCAGATCGCGCAAGGTATCGCACATGATCCCCAGTGAGTTGCCGGAGTCATTCAGGCGACGGATGATGCTGTTGAATGCAATGGCCAGTTCACCTATCTCATCGTGGGAGGAAACCTTTAGCTCATTGGATTGAATGGCAAGTTTGTGTGAGATATCCCCGGCAGCTATTGAGTTTGCCATGATCACCAGCTCAGATAGATCCTGTTTTGCAATTTTCTGGGCGGCTTGGTTCATGGCGGCTACCGGCGTATTAATAAAGTGGGCAATCGCCACACTGCAATAGAGCGAAGCAATCAAGCCCGCGGCTAGAAAAAGGAATATGATAAGAAGCGTCCGGCTGTAACTGGCTTGCGCGGATTCATAACGGGCCTGGCTGAGTTTTTGTTCCAGTTGTAGCAGATCGGTCAAGGTCAGATTGAGAGTCTGAAATTTGTCCTCGGTACTCCCCATATACATGGTCGCCATGTTCAAATCCGCCTCTGCGAGAGTGATGGCGGACGAACCTGTCTTTTGATAAGCCTCAAAATCCGTTTTCGATTTTTCCAGGAGTTTTTTCTCTCCTGCATCCAGCCCCGGGAGTTTTCCCATGCGATCGAGGGCGGTGCCTATTTCTTCCAGGCTTTTAATCTGTTCTTTCCCGAGCTGGTCAAGTTTGGCGGCATCATATTTGGCATTGGCCCAGCTAATAAGCTTATATACACTGGCATGGACCTGCCTGAGGTCACTCATAATTCTGGCGCTGGTCTGATAGTTCCCAAACCGGTTAAGGACAATGTCCTTCATTGTCCCCTGCAAATTTGCCAGCCCTAAGTAAGAATTGACCCCCTGAATCAGGAGAAAAAGCATCACAATCGATGGCGCCAAAAGCAATTTCTTAAAGAGGTTGAGATTCTCAAAATATCTCTTCATTTTTTATCCTTCCAGTCGGAAAAAGAACAGAATGATGGGAGTATGCCTATATCTCTAGGAAAAGCTCAGCCGGGATAAATTCGGCCCACCCAAATTGTGTCGAAACAGTTCGCAGGGCGGCTTCCTGAGCTTCAAGCCACCCTGCAACGAATTTGTTTCGATTATTTATAAGCGCCACAGCCAATGATAACGTCGTCTACTTTTTCGAGATATGCCGTTTTGGGTTCTATCTTCTTGGTTACGGGATTGGTAAATTTATATTCCTGCCAACCTTTCCCTTTGGTTTTGGCAATTTCGACCCTTTCTTTCACATAAGCCTTCCCATCAGGATCTTTCATTTCCAGAAGATCCAAACCAATCATCTTCTGATTGGCGCCATGGGCTAGGCACTTGCCGTTGAGATCGTAAACAAGAATATAAAGATCGCGATCCACGAATTTTCCCTTAGGATTGCTGAACTCGGCAAAGGCTGCCGCTCTCCCGCTTGCTTTGTAAAGGGCCACGGCCTTTTTGACCATGGCTTCAGCTTCAGCCGGCGTGCCCTTGTCCGCGGCAAAGATCATCGGCAAAGTTACCAGGAGGAACATCAACGTCAAACCTGCAGCTAGCAGTCTCTTCATAGTACATCTCCTTTTTGGATTAATTGTGACTTGGTATCCCCGTTTGAATTCGATGCAAATGCACCCTCTCAAGCGGGAGTTCCATAATTATGAAATCGTGATTATTGTCAGAACCAACCGGTCTCCGTGTTAAGAGCGGCCAGCTTTAAGCCATCCATTCAGGGACTCGGTAATTGCCCAAGCTCATCCCTGATCCTTCAGGATCCCAGTCCCCAGTAAATTAGCGATCATGTTTTATTTTGGCATACATCTCAAAAGCAAATCCCAATGGTTAAGCTGCCGCGGCTTTCAAAATAAGGATTTGATCCATGTCCCCAATCCAATCAAGGCAATTGAGAATAATGGCCCTTCCAAACTTGAAGACGATCCAAACCTGATCAGATTATTGTGGGGAGGATTACCTCTCCATTATGCTTTAACTACAAAAATGGCCAGGGGAACTCCCTTAATTTTTGCTTTTTGCGGGAGCCTTTAACAACCCCGCCTTCTGTAAGGTCTTCAACATGTTGTAATTCAAAGCCAAATCGAACCGCGTCCGATTGGCAATGGTATAGTCATTGTGGAAAGCTTGCGTGACTTGGCTTGCGATCGAGAATTCGGAAGTAAGATTTATGGTCGCCTGCACATAGACACGGTTGCCAGTCGCGTAGAAATCCCCGTTGAGTGCGCCGTAGGTTTTAAATGTCCCGTAGAACCTGTCGACACTCGCGATGCCAGGGGTAATGGTCAGCCGTTTATTTAACGCTTTTTCTCCATTGATGTTGAAACCATAGGCGGAATTCCAATTCGTCCGCTCATAATTCTCGAAAAGCAAAGAATCTACGAAATGCAATTCCTTGGTTTTGACTTTGATTGCCTGCCGCAGCGTTCGAGCTCCAGCATGATAAATGTAGTCGGCGGAGACTCCCAATCGGCTGCCGATTTTTTTGTCGACCAGGAATTGATGATAAATGCACTGTGAGAATCCCAGGCTTTGATATCGGTTAAAAAATCCTGGCACTTTAATATCGCCCAAACGGCCATAGGTAGCGGAGATTTCGTCAAAAAACAGTTGCTTGGGTCGTTTCAAGCTGAGCCGTTCACCAGTGATATAGCCATCATTGTCATAGGAAACCGCTTCTGTCCCCTCTCCGCGGTTGATGTAAAGACTGCCGTATTGCCCCTCTATTCCTTTATATGGCTTGGCTTCAAAGTAAAACTGCTTGAGGTAAAGATTGGAAACAAAATTTCCAGTGCCGACCCCGGTGGTATTCCAACTGCCGGTAAAACTATTACCGCTGAATATCCCCACATTCACCGTGTAATTGGCCTTAGGGTCCAATTTAAAACGAAACTTAAAGCTCTCTTTGTGTTGCCATTGATTGTTGGAGATGACATCTTTACTGGTTTCGATTACCCGGTAGCGTGTGCTCAATTGGATTTGTTGAGCATCAAACCAGCGATCTACTTTGTCAGCGAAAGTGGGAGCCTTCTTTGGGGGTGCGGGTACCAAAGCATTAGCTTTAATTTGCCCATAACCAAAAGTGGCAAATAAGCAAATAGCCGAAAGAACATAGCAAAACCTTAATTTTAGTTTCATTGGATTCTTTTCTCCTTTCAACCACCTCTGGTGGGTGAAGCAGTCTCTGGGAGAGCATTATCGGAATTATGTGATTATATCATTAATTATTTTATATATTTATTTATTTTATCATATATTATTGTTTATATCTCACAATAACCTTCTTCCAAAAAGAGATAAGTCGACAAAAATCCCAAGAGAATACAACCAATGTTTTTTTTACTGGTGCTCACAGTGGCAGAAAAAGTAAGAACCAAAACGATCTTTGTGATCACACTGCGGCATTTGGCGGCCCAATAGGTGAGTGGATGGATTGGTCAACGCGAAGAGAGTAGCATTTTCGATAGAGCGCCAATTCTTGGTCAGTGGGAGCCTAAAACGCTGATCTGCCGATGTGTCTTCCCGAAGAATCCTTCATGGATTTTAAAGAGGGCTGTACACGGGGAGTAATTCGGGGGGGTAATTCGGATTACACATCTTATAGTTGATTGAATGAAAAGTGCCACCATTTCTGCTTAAGGATAAGTGGTTGAAAAAAACGCCTCATTGCGCCGGTCTGTGCTGAAGCTGTTGACCGGGCAGGCCGGGACAAGCTAAGCGGCAGTGGGCAACAACTGGGGCCGCGATGAGGTTTCCGCGCGAGCCAGTGTCTTAGAGGCTTTGGATGAGCGATAAAAAACAAACTCGACATGGCGCTCCAAAAAAATCCCGCAATCCTTTCCCTATTTTAACTAATAAAGGCTTGACCCCAAAAAACAAGATTACCTTGCTCAATCGTAAAGCGACAACCCTAGATATTGGCAGCCCGACCTGTCGCCCTAGCCGCGAAACGCTGTCGGCTCAAAACTGGTCGCTAAGGTCAGACATGTTCTAGTCGTTCCCTTTGCCTGTGGCTAAGGGATTGACCTGCTTTATGACTCTCCTTTTGCTTCCCTCAGCGTTGCCCACAGTTGTGAAACCTGCCTTCTCAAATAGGGAAATGGTGCCAGTCCAAGAAAAGGCCGCAATGTATTGGCCATCTTTGTTGGGCTTCGATGGATAGCCTTCCGCGATTTCTACTCCCTTTTCCCTCATGGCTTCAAGAGCATGCTTGAGCATCGCCTTGGCTACACCCTTCCCCCTGTAACCCCGGAGCACAAAGAAACAAGGCAGCGACCAAACCCGTGACGAGTCGGTGCACTTAAGGGTGCGAGCGCGATTCAAGCGAGGAAACGAATCTCTGGGGCCAAAGGTACACCAACCAATGGGGATCTCGCCATCCAATGCAAGGATGCCCTGGGTAGTGCCGTTGAGTATTCCTTTGCGCAATCTTTCTTTTGCTACCGCGCCCTTTACATCCTTCCAATCCTCGCCCTTCTCGATGCGCCACGCCTGACACCAACATCCCCCGCACGCCCCCCTTTTGCCGAAAAGTACTTCGATTTGTGGCCAGAGCCGGGGAGCCAGCTCTATTGTGGAAAGGCGCATCGTTATTCCCCCTTTCATTACATCTACCGCTCAGGACCACCAGCGGCCGCGCTGTTTACGCCATCCGGTGTTCCTCCAGCCTCGCTTAAAGCAGAATCGCGATTTAATGCATGCCACTTCCGCTCGAAAGCTGTTTAACCAGATCTCCCACCACCGCCTTGGCATCCCCAAATAACATCCAAGTCTTGTCGGAGAAATACAACTCATTGTCGATGCCGGCGAAGCCTGGATTCTTGCTGCGCTTGACGGCAAAAACGGTCCGGGCCTTATCGGCGTCGATGATGGGCATGCCGTAAATGGGGCTGGTTTTATCGTATCGAGCCGCGGGATTCACAACGTCATTGGCCCCCAGAACCAGGGCAACATCGCATTGTGGCATGTCGGAATTAATCTCATCCATCTCCACCAGGTCGGTATAGGGGATGTCCGCCTCGGCCAACAGCACATTCATGTGCCCGGGCATCCGACCCGCCACCGGGTGTATGGCGAACTTGGTGGTGATGCCGCGTTTGTTCAGCTGGTCGTAAAGTTCGCGGACTTTATGCTGAGCCTGAGCCACAGCCATGCCATACCCAGGAACAATCACGACCAGGTTCGCTTGTTCGAGAAGCTGAGCAGCGCCTTCAATTGTCTCAGTCTTGTAAACTTTCTGTTCCCCTGTGGTTTTGACTGCGGCCACCTGGCCGAAAGCGCCAAACAGCACATTGATAAAAGATCGATTCATGGCCCGGCACATGATGATAGAGAGAATCAATCCGCTGGAACCATCCAGGGCGCCAGCCGTGATCAGCAGTTTGTTGTCCAGGACGAATCCCATCGCCACCGCTGACAACCCTGCGTAGGAGTTCAAAATCGAGATTACCGTGGGCATGTCCGCCCCTCCGATCGGAATGATAAGAAGGACGCCAAAGAGGAGAGCTAGCGCGATGATAACCAGGAAGAGCGGACCTGACCAGGCAGCCGTGGGATGCAGGACCAGCGCCACACCAAATATGAAGGCCAGCAGAAGCAAGCCAATGTTGATGATGTTTTGCAGAGGGTAAGTGACGGGGCGTTGGGGGACCCACTTGATCTCCTGCAGTTTTCCCGCGGCCATCAGACTTCCCGTGAAGGTGAGGTAGCCGAGAATGATTTCGGCAATGATGGCCGTCATCCGGAAAGGGGTAAGGTTGGCCTGCGCTTCGTTCAACCAAAGGAAGAATTCCGCGGTGCCCACTAGGCCGGCCGCGAGCCCGCCGAAGGCATGCGATAGGGCCGTTCGTTGAGGCACTGCCGTCAAAGGCACCCGGGATAACGGCCAGCCAACCAGGAAACCGGCGGCGATGGCCAGCACAATCCAGAGGTGGTGGACAATTATTCCAGGCTGTGCCCAGGTGGCGAGTATGGCGATCAGCATGGCGCCCACGCCGGCATAAACGCCACGACGGGCGGTCTTGGGGTCATTCATCCAGTGAAGAGCCAGGATGAAGAGCCCCGTGGCCGTAACGTAGGAGAGTTGGGTCAGCGCATACATCATCGTCCTCCCCCTCCCTTGAACATCTTGAGCATGCGGTCGGTAATTAAAAATCCGCTCACAATGTTGGTCATGGAGGCGAACAAGGCAATGGCTCCCAGAATTCGAATATAGGTGGGATGCTCAGACCCAGTGACAATGATCGATCCCACCACCGCGATGGCTGAAATGGCATTGGTCAGCGACATCAGCGGAGTGTGTAATAATCGGGAGACCCTGCGGATTACTCCAATGCCGATGAAAGTGGCGAGCATGAAGACAAAGAGCATGGACCAGTAATCCAGGGATTGGCGCTCAGCCGTTCCCTGGCCGCCCGAGACATCTTGTAATTCCCGCGATTCTGATGTGGGGATCCCGGCTTGTTGAGCCGCCGCCGGGGCAGCCAGCAAGGATGTTGACCCTCCACAATCCCAAAGAAATCCTAAGGCCAATACTAAAATCATCAGCTGAACTATCGCCCTTGAGGTCCTTTGTATATCCATACTCTCTTTTTCTCCTATGACCCGCCAATTCCGGGTGGGAAGAATCCAGCTCATGATCTTTTAATTTCCAAGGGCGCCGGCATCAGCCGCTTGCAGAGCCTCTTTTGTCCTCGGATGCAAGACTTCTCCACCGTGAGTAATGAGACAGCCTTTTTGAATATCGTCGGCAAGATCCAGCTGAAATGATTTGTCCTTGGTGAAAGCCGTCAAGAATGCGGCCAGATTCCGTGAGAACAACAGGCTGGCATGTGTTGGCACCGTGGCTGGAAGATTCAGGGGAGCCATGATCCTGACGCCATTCTCCACGACGGTTTCGCCCAGCTTGGAAAGTTCACAGTTGCCGCCGCCGTCAGCTCCCAGATCTACAATAATGGAGCCGGGCCGCATTTGCCGGACCATGTCGGCAGTGATCAGCCTTGGGGCGAATATCCCGCCGATGAGCGCGGTGGTGATCACAACGTCGGCGGCCGCGCATTGCTCGGCAAGGACCTCCCGCTGTCGAACCTTGTCCTCTTCCGAAAGCTCCTTGGCATATCCTCCGCCAGCCGAAGCGCTTTCCTTAAGCTCCGCCCCTACATACTTGGCGCCCAGACTTTCGATCTGTTCCTTCACCTCGGGCCGCACATCGGTGGCCAGCACATTGGCGCCAAGCCGCCTGGCCGTGGCAATGGCCTGCAATCCAGCCACGGCGGCGCCAATGATAAAGACTCTGGCGGGGAAAACCGTGCCGGCGGCGGTCATGAACATGGGAAAGTATTTGCTGAACTCTGTAGCGGCGAGCAATACACCTTTATATCCAGAAATGTTGGCCATCGAAGAGAGTGTATCCATGGCCTGAGCTCGCGTTGTTCTGGGAATGGCGTCGGTGGAAAAAGCGGTGATTTTGCCTGCCGCTAATCTCCGGACCGCTTCGAGATGACGTAATGGCATAAGCGATGCCAGCAGGATCGTCCCTGGCCGCATCCAGCGGACCTCATCTCTTTGGGCTGGATCGACCATCGGAGGATTGACTTTGAGCACGATGTCAGCGGAGCCAATCATTCCCGCCGGATCTTCTTCCACGCCACAACCGGCTTCAAGATAGGCGGCATCCGAATAGAAGGCGGATACTCCCGCTCCACTCTCGATGGAAATAGTATACCCTGCCTGAACCAGCTTTTTACCCGTTTCCGGAGCCAATGCCACCCGATGTTCGTTCGAGAGTGATTCCTTTGGGACCGCAATTTTCATGGCAGTCTACCTCCCAAAATCCCGACTCCCATTTATCCATTGGTATTGAATAAATGGAATATTCCCCGCAAATCCACATGCTTGTTAAGAAAAAAGCAGTGGATGACCATCCTGTCTTGATCCGCGGGACGGAGTTTCGAAACGGATATTTCTTTACGCGCCCTTAATATCTTAATATAGAGAGGCATTTCCCCTGACAGAACCGGCCATTAGCTTTTAATCATAACTGCAGCTTAAGAGTATTTTTAACGCAAGCATACGGGAGAAGCAAACCGGCCAGTGCTTCCGGGCCCTTCCGGAATGTCTATGGTCTGAAATCAAAAGGTGGAGAAATAAAATCACTTCCAAACCAAGCCTGAAATGGAATTGACGCCGCCGGATTGGCCGATAGTATTGTCGCGTGGCTTGGAGGATTGAGTGGGTGATCACCGTAACTCCGCGAGGTCGATGGAGTCCACGCCTCTTTCGCCTCGCGGAGTTCGGCCCTACAGTGTTTTAGTTTAGGGATTTGGGTTTAGTTTTTCCATCCACCCCTGGCCTCCATATGAATACCTTTGGCAAGAGAGCTTATTGCCAGCTCATATCAAGACTGCGGGGTAGAAGCAGTCTCCACTTCCGGCACTAAGGCACGTGGAGCCCGGATTGTGAAGGCCAAGGCCGTGGCTGCCAGCAACATGGCCGCGCAGATGATATAAGCAATGGAGTAAGAGCCAAACAGGTCGCGGATTCTCCCTCCCAACAGGGAACCCAGCACCCCGGCCACTCCAAAGCCTGTAAAGACGAACCCGTAATTCACTCCCAGATGGCGCAAGCCGTAAAAATCGGCGGTGGCCGCGGGCATGAGCGTGAAAATTGCGCCGTAGCACAGCCCTGTTAGAGCCGCCCCCAGGGAAATGGCCAGCGGACTGTGGTATTGAGCAAAAAGAAACATATTCATGGCCTGGAGCAGAAAAGCCGCCATCATGGTATTGCTTCGCCCCATATGATCGGAAAGAGGTCCGCTCAAAAAACGGCCCAGGGTGTTGAATGCCGCAAGCATCATCACGGGAATGAAACCCGCCTCCCAGGCGGCCTGCTCTTTGGCAATGATGGGAACATTGGAAATCAGCATCAGGCCCGCCGATGCGGTTAAGACATACATTATCCATAAGAGGTAAAACTGTGGAGTCCGCAGCATGGCCGGCCAGTCCATTTCGATTCTTGCCGCCAGTGCGGGTTTGGCCGCTGCCTTCACCGCCATACCGGCAGCCGCTGGCTGATACCCGGCTGGCGGATTGTTCAGCTGTTGGGCGAGAATGACAATGATGACAGTGGCGCCAATGCCCAGGATCAGGAATGTTTGAGAGATGCTGGTTCTTCCCAACAGCAACTGTGTCAGGGGGGACATGAAGACGGCTGCCAAACCCACGCCACTCACCACGATCCCCGTGATTAGCCCTTTGCGAGAGGCCGGAAACCACTTGACGGCCGCTGGGGTGGTAGCCGAATAAGCCAGACCCAAGCCGATGCCTCCGATAATCCCGAATGTAATCATCATGACCCAGGGGGAATGGGCCAATGAAGAGCTGGCCAGTCCGAGTCCAAACATGCAGCCCCCGGCCATTGCCACCCATCGTGGGCCAAACTTGTCCTGCATCCGTCCGGCAAACACCATCATCAAGGCAAAGGCAGCCGTGGAGATGGCAAAGGGCAGCGCCGCTTGGGCTTTGCTCCATTGCCATTGGACGGCGAGCGCTTTTCCCATAACTCCCCAAGCATAAAGAGTCCCCAGAATCAGATTGATGCCCATGCCGCAAAAAGCTACTACCCAACCGCTTGAGTTGGAACGTGAGGATTCTGCCATATTCTCTCCTTGTCAAGAAATGTTGTGGCTTTGCAGGTTGGCTCAAAGAAGCCATGCCCAATGAATGCCTGATCCCTCTAAGTAGTTCTGAAGGACCAGCGCGCCCACCATGATCTGATATAATTTCGGGGGAAAGGGATCCCCGACACCCTAAATGGACAGTCTAAAATCACAGCCTGACTTTTTGATGTTTTCGGAAGAAAGGGCAATGCATCCTGATGCCTAATGTGAGAGGACATTTGGCAAGATGCGTAACGGATTCTAATATAGACCTATGGGCAGAATCAGGCAGAGCATAAATTGAAACGTTCCGGGAAACAAGAAAAAAGAACCGCCAGGTTGCGCAAAGCCAGCTTCATTATCATTCATTGCAGAGTCGCTCACTTCCATTGGTGCCCATTTGCGATCACGCCTATTGACGCAATGACCGCAAGTGGAGTAGAAATTCTCCACTGGTACTAGTGTGCAGCCAAAGACAAAGACTTTGGGCCAGCCGCTCTCATTATCCGCACACCGCGGGGCCCCGGGCGAAGTCCCGCGGATTTTCATTGCAGTAGCGGCCCGATGAAGGAACTGACAGTCCGCAGGATTCAGGCTGGGCGAGACCGGTTTTGTCGCGCCAGAAATTCGGATAGAAATCACGGAAAATTGGAGGAGAATGATGACTAAGAATCATGCGCCATTCGCCGGTGCCATTTGTTTGTTATGTTTGTTGGCCTCCGGTTATTCATTGGGCCAAACCAAGCAGACGCAGGCTTCATCAAAGAGGAAACCCATTGCCACCTGGCTCGTGCTCGATCAGGAAAAAGGATTCGAGCGAATTCGGCGGAACGCCGACTTGCTGGCTTCTCTCAGCGTGTTTGGGGAACCCTCGCGGGAATTTATCAAAGAGTGTCATTCCCTGGGAATTGAGGTCTACAAGGGTGTTTCGGGGAACGCCTCTGCTTTCGACCAACCGGCCCGGGCTGAGGCAACCATAAAGCAATACGTGGAAGCCTGCGTGCTGCAAGGCTACGATGGAATCGATCTGGACTTTGAAAATCTCAACCCTGCCTTTCAGGATCAGTATTCCAGTTTTCTCCGCAAGGTTTCAGCCGCGATCCACCAGGCCAAAAAAAAGCTGAGCCACTGTGTCGGTTTTTATCCGGGCATGGAGCAAAATCCTCCCCGCAAAATTTTTTATGACCCGAAAATCGTGGGGGAAACCTGCGATTTGGTTCGAGTCATGTGTTATGACTTGTATTATGCTCCCGGCCGTGGGGACCCGCAAATGCTGGACCGTCCGGACACTCAGGGGATCGGCCCCACTTCCAATTTCCCGTGGGCGAGGCAGGCAATGGCCTTCTGGTTGAAGCAGGTCGCACGCGAAAAGCTCATCATGGGATTGCCTGCCTATTCCAACGATTACGATCTATCCAAGGGGGGGAGAGGGAACCAGATCTCTGCTGCCCGGCCAGAAGTGACCGCAGACTCTTCAATTCAAAAAGCGTGGCTTTGGTATGAGCGGCTTTCGGTTTATTTGTACGATGACCGGAGTGGGAAGCCGCACCTCTTCTATTCAAGCGATGCCGACAGCACTCGGGCATTGCTGGAAATCGTGGAAGAATCCAGGATTCCCGGTTTTGGCTTTTGGCACTTCAGCAGCGTGGATGAAACGACCTGGGAAGCTGTCCGCGATTGGCTCAACAAAAGCAAATGGCAATAATGACGAAAGAGGCCAAGCGTCATGGGGACGGTTCCGCTGGCGCGGGATTTGATGTTGCTTTCTTTGAAAAGTTTCTCCGGTTTTGCGGCGGTGTTTTGAGTGTTTGGACGAGGATTGCCGCCAGGGTTTTTATATAAAGTTTATGCCACGGCTATTCCAGCGTTATTTGTTTATTATCGATTTATCCGAATCGATGTTTAAGCCGCGGGGGCAATCCGTGAAGATGCTTGTCGGATGGGCGTTTTCAGAAAAGGCCCTATCCGCGCCATGGTGGAAAACCTTAAATCCAGCGCCGCATAAGCATTTGGAGCGATTCTTCATCGGACAAATGAACACGCCGTTGGAATGACACGGAATTTACACTGCCGGCAATTCGAACGAGCATAGGCTGTCATAGTTGATACAAGGCAACTGGTCCCGCCGCAAATTGGATTTTATTCAAATCGGGAAAAATCAAAATACCGTGTAATTAATTTATTCCCATCTTATTTTCCTGAAAAATCATTTAAGAATCCGTCAATTTTGACGATATCAAAATTAGCGAGGAACTCTTTGTTCTCAGTATGGCTGAGGGAGATCTGACAAATTCTGCGTTTAGAAGAGCAGAATATTTTTTCATGTCATTGGGAACTCCGATTTAGTGGCCATCTTGGTAGAAATTGCCACTGGTTGAACTTTTTGGTTCTGGCTCGTCCAGGCCAGGTAATCGGAAGAAGCTGCTCGCAATTTGCCTGCTGCTGGACAATTGGGTGGAGGAGAAATGCCGGGAGCGGAAGATCAGGATCCACGGGATCACCATCCGGAAGAGCTGGATTTATGCATAAAACAGCAGAAGCCAGTATGCTGGGATGAAGAAGAGAGCCTCCCTGTACACAAAAAAGGAGGGCGATTTGATTTTGAGGGTGCGGCCAATATCTTGAGGCCTACGGATGATCAAGGAATCGGTTCCCTCCCCCCCAATCATGCCAATCCAGAGCCTTCTCCCCGTTTTGCCGATAACTCCACAGTTTCTTTGCATACTGAATGTCCTAACGTAAAATTGGAAAAGGACAAGGTCGAAAACACCATAGACTCTCCCGCGGATGCCCACGAGCCGCCGCGGCCGGAAGGCGCTCGGATCCCTGGCGTGAAGGAAGCGCTATGGAAGGCCAAAGGTTTTCAAGAAGAAGAAAATTACGAGGAATGTGTTCAGATCCTCAACCAGATTGTAGCGGCCGACCCCGCCAATTCCGAGGCGTACTGCCTCCTCAATGAAGTGCAAGCCAAGTGGGAAGAGCAAAAGCAACAACGGGAATGGCTGCTATATCTGCAGAACATGCGGCGGGAAGCATTCAGCCTTTTGGAAAAGAAACAATTCGAGGAATCTCTCTCTAAATTCCGGGCGCTTAGCCAAGCCGATGCCGCAAATAAGGATTATGCCCGGCTGGCAGCACTTTGTGAAGAGGAGATCCAGAAATCAAAGGCGGCTCGTGAAGCGGCCAAGCCGCCATCCTCCCACATTCCCCCAAGTATTGAGGATTTTGAAAAAAACAAGCAGGCCGGTATATCTTCACTCTCTCTTCCAGCGGAAAAACGAATTCCAGGCGCCTCGCGCGCCGACACAAAGGTGGTCTACCAACCACTGTCGGATGATTTTTTCAAATCGTTTCTCCAGACACCATCTCCAGTCATTCCAACCGCTGCTGAAAACTCCTCTGTATCCGCTGATCCAGCCCTAATAGATCCTTCCAAACCGAAGCTTCCGAATGCTCAACCAGGCGCACCGGCTTCATCTCCCTCATTCACTCAGCCTCGACCTTCGTTGCCGGAGAAACCGCCAGAAGAGCTTGACTGGCGCAGAATTAGAATCGGCGTCGCAATTGCGATTTTCATGATCGCCATTCTTGGAAGCGTTCTGTGGATATTCGTTAGACCATCCGTCCAAGACAGCAGTATTACCATACATTCCGAGCCCGACGGAGTAAAGGTCACCATTGATGAACTGATGACCGCCCAAACTCCTTTTCATATGGGAAACATCTCCCAAGGACACTACCTCGTTCATTTCGAAAAAGAAGGCTATCAGACGCTCACCCAGCAACTCGATGTTCTTCCCGGCCAATCCATTCAGTTCACGGTTCATCTACAGCCGGTTCAAACTTTTTCCAGCACTGAACTCAATCTCGAAAATGTCCAGTCTCTGCTGAACAAAGGACAACTGGTTCAAGCCGGACGGATTGCGGCGGCTCTCTTGGCGAAGAATCCCGGCCAAGCTGAAGTATTGCAAATTCAACAGGAAATCCGAAAACGATTGATGGCTCAGGCCAATAAGGCCATGGCTGCCAGCCATTGGGATGAAGCCCGTTCCGCCTGGGAGAAATTGTTTCAGCTCTTTCCCTCCGATCCAGATATACAGCGGCAGTTAAGAGAAACCCGGTCACGGCAAAAAAAAGAAGCAGATACCACAAAAAATTCCGCGGCCACAACACAGGCAAGAATACAGACCATGCGCGAACAGATTCAAACGGCTCTGCGCCAGGGGAATTACTTGCCGCCCGCCTCTGAAAACGCGCTGGACGCCATTCATCAATTGGCATCCCTTGAGCCTGGGGACGCATTGGTCAAAGAAGCCACCGAGCAGATCCAGCGGGAATGGCTGGCGCAGGTTTCACGGAAGATTCAAGCCAAGTCGCTGGAAGAGGCCCGTGGAATGCTGCGTCAATATCAATCCTTCTTTGTGGAATCCGCTGAATTCCGCAACCTGCGGGATACCCTGCGGAATGAAGAAAGCAAACAGCTCGAGCAGAAATCCAGCTTCATCAGATTGGCTGAAACGGCTTATTCAACTGGCCATTATGTGATCCCCGCCAATGAAAATGCGGTAACTCTCGCCAACCGGGTCTTAAATTCCGACCCACAAAACCAGCGAATGCTGGCGATTAAGAAGGATAGCTTGGCTAAGGCTTTGGCTTTGGCAAGGGATGATGTGGTCCGCTGGAAGTTTGACGATGCAACTTCGCTCTTCTCCGCGATCCTCAGCTTAGCCGCTAACGAGAACCATTTCCCCTTTGATGTTTCTCAGATTAAGAGCGAAGCGGAAAAGGTCGAATTCAAATCTTTTGCGGTGAATCATAATCATACCATCGTGGGGAATTGTTCCGGCAAATTGCGGGTCAATAGCATTGTGGTCACTTATGTTCCCAGCGGAGATTCAAAGGATGGATTCATTGAGAGAGTCGCCGATATTCAGCAGCTTGAATCCGGAGATAAGCTCAAGCTCAAATTTCCTCTCAAGCTTTTCAAGTTTGAAGCCAAAGGAGCTGAAAACAAAGAAGACAACCGGCAAAAAATCCAGCAGATGTACCTGACTCTCCGCCAAGTCGCTCCCACTGCCAGGTAGCGAGTTTTATCGAAAGGGGATTTTGTTGAAAACGCCGCTGGATTAGTCCTCTCAAGGTTTGGGTTTTGGCGCTTCCGCGATGGCATCGGACCGGTTTGATGGGCTTTGCGGGAGTGACTGGTCCATCGAGGATTTGGGTTGTGACGGCAGGCGCCGGCCAAGATGGGGAAAGAGACACATGGTTGCTTCTGGTCACTTTTTTGAAGTTTTGCGATCACTCCTTAGAAAATCCCGGTGCCAGAGACCTCACAGGTCTTGAAGACCTGTGAGGTTTGAAGATTTTCATTGTCTTGTTGAGCCAACCACGCTGGCAGAGCGGTTCCTCAAAACAGCCGATTTCAGCGCACAAAGAAGCTGGCGGGCTCGATTTAAGTCGTTCATCCACGGTCGAAAAATGGATTTTTAGAGCTAATGCTCAGGGGAATTGCATAAGCAATCTTCACCTCTGGCCCCAATAATTCCATTTCGAGCACGGCCTGTCCAACCGTATACATGATTCGATTGTCAATGCGGTGTTCCGTTGCGATGCTGACCGCGGAGCCAATGGCAATGCCCAGATCCCCCGTATTAAAAACGCAGGGGATGTTGGGATGCTCATTTTTGGCGTCACAGTTGGCGAAGCCGCACATGCCACACTTGGCCAGCCGCATTGGCTTGATCCGAGTCCCCAGCAGCAGAATCACCGGGGCTTTTAGAATATTTTCAGCGTCGCGGGGAAAGGCGCCAGAAAGGCCCAACCGTGCGACCATTTCTTTCATCCGATTTGAAATCCTCTGAATTTCAGGCTGTTCCACCATGGCCAGCACTGTATTGTCTTCCCCGCGGCCTTTGGGAGCCGTACGAGCAGCTGCCAGCATCAATTTGGCCACTTGTCTTAAATTCTCCATCCGAAGATCTTCTTCAAGAATGACGGTCATGTCAGCCTCCTAGATTCCAGCCATAGAATTGTTCCTGGGCAAAAGTATCACATCACTCGAAGAGTCAACGAGTGGCTTGGATCTGATCTTCATATATCTTTCTAATACACCTCTGTATATGCCGCCAGATCCCGTTTACGGCGAGGATGGACGATGGAAGCATAGAGTTATCGGACTTTCTCTTCTTCCCGATCATCCTCATTTTGGCTAGTATCGGTCCGCCCATAAATCGCAAGACCGACAATGATACAATAATTGCGTGAACAGGCCAGGGAAATATTGAATGTCCCCCCATCCATTAAACAGATTTGATGTGGCAATTAAAATAAGGAGAGAAAAATGAATGGATCTTTAGCACCAGGGGAGAGGAAACATCTTTGAAATATGGGAGCCGCACGCGTGAATACCCTCACCCGCTTGACTTTTCTCTCCCTTTTGCGTGCATCCGAACACGATGGCGTCATTGATTTGGAGAGAGGAACAAGGTATGCTATTTTTAATGTCAAACTCCAAATTCAAAATTGAAAAACTGGAGGAAAAAATATTATGGCAAACCGAAATTTTATTTATTCTGGGTGGATCATCCCGCTGCTGCTATGTGGACTTCTCATGCTGACTGGATGCAAAAAGAAAGAAGAAACCCCGACGCAGAGCGGGCCTTCGACACAAAATGAACCCCAAACTCCATCCAACCCACAACAGAGTCAAGGGGGAGAATCGGCTCAATCCCCCGCCAAACCCGTCGCCGGAGGACAAGGGAGCATGCCTTCCGGAAAAGGAACCGTGAAACCTGCGGGAGTGGCGCAACGAAATATGCCGATGGGAAAGGAACTTGCCAAGACGGAAGCTCCGCAGCCACCTCCCCGGCAATTCACCCTGCCGGCGGGATCTGAAATTGTTGTTTTGACCACCGGGCCGCTCTCCTCTAAAACTAATAAGACTGGGGACGCCTTTGAAACTACATTGAGTAATGCCATCACGGATGGAGGCTGGGTCGTGGTTGAAAAGAATGCGCTGGCCAAAGGGGTAATATCCAAATCGGACCCCGGGGGCAAGGTAAAAGGGGTGGCCTCGCTGACCGTGGCGCTCACGAGCATTGAATTGGCGGATGGGCGCTCCATCGAGGTGGCCACGGAACCCATTGTGGTGCAGGCCGGTAAGTCCATGAAAAAGGATGCCTTCAAGGTCGGGATAGGAGCAGGTATTGGAGCAGCCATCGGAGCCATTGCCGGCGGCGGAAAAGGTGCTGCGATTGGAGCGGGAGTTGGGGGCGGAGCCGGCACGGCCACGGTTTTGGCCACGGCGGGCGATCCTGCTAAAATACCCAGCGAATCCCGTCTCACCTTCAAACTGACTCAACCGCTGACTGTCAAGCAGATCAGGAAATAGAGCGGCCCATCTTGGACGGGGAGAAGAGAAGATTTGTCTCTTCTCCCCCCGGGACACATCCACTGCCGCAACAATTTTTGAGGTCTTATTATAAAGCAACTTCATTAGTCCTGCCGCTTGCAGACGATCGCACGGGACTTGCGCGAGTACAATGTCTCAAACAGCGGGCTGGCTCCATAGAGATGTGAAACGTGCTTTATAGTAGCTCTCTGTTTGTTGGCTTATGCAGCATATTCTATCAAACCCATTGGGGGGTCATGATCCTCGAAATCCTTTCCGTAGGCCCGCTGCAATCCAACTGTTATATCGTCGGTTGTGAATCGACCCACCAAGCGATGGTGATTGACCCCGGCGATGAAGCTCCTAGAATTCATGCCAAGCTAAAACAGTTGGATCTCAGACTGGAGCTGATATTTTGCACGCATGCACATTATGACCATGTGTCTGGATTGGCGGAGTTGAAGCAGCTGACGGGAGCCAAGGCCTTGTTACACGCGGATGATTTTCCTCTTTATGAAGATTTGGCCATGCAGGCAGCCTGGATAGGATTACCCGCTCCCCGAAAAACCAAAATTGACCGGAAACTCAGCGGGAATGAAGTCCTCCAGTTTGGCGAACTGAACGGACAGATCATGCACACTCCCGGCCACTCTCCAGGCAGCTGCTGTTTTATTATGACCGACAATATCCCCCGCCTTTTTTCCGGAGATACATTGTTCCGGGAGAGCATTGGCCGCACTGATCTCTGGGGCGGCTCTTACGATTCCCTTCTGAATTCATTGGTGCATAAAATCCTCCCCTTGCCGGATGACATGGTCGTTTCTCCGGGGCATGGTCCCGAATCGACTCTCCTGCATGAGAGGGAAAACAATCCATTCCTGCAGGGTCAATCCTTTTAAGACAGCTGCGCATGGAGGGGGGCACTTGCCAAACAAGAGCCATCTCAGAGCTCCCCTTGCTTATCGGTTCTGGCCCTAGGAGATTATCGGACTGGAATAGGTTTGATGGGATGATAGAGGGTGTCGCGTTCCACCGGGTCGCGGCCGGCTTCGCGGATCAGGTGCTCGATTTCACTCCGCGTCATTCCCAGCGGAGTTTTGGCTCCGGCCATATGGACAATCTTCTCTTCCACCACGGTGCCATCCAGATCGTCGGCCCCGAAGTTGAGCCCAAGTTGCGCGGTTTTCTGGCCGATCATCACCCAGTACGACTTGATGTGCGGGAAGTTGTCGAGCAAGAGACGGGAAACCGCGAGGACTCGAAGATCAAGCACCGCCGTGGGAACGGGCAGATGGCTGAGTTGGGTATTTTCAGGATGAAAGGCCAAAGGGATAAAACACTGGAATCCCCCAGTTTCATCCTGCAGTTCGCGCAAGCGCAAAAGATGATCCACGCGCTCTTCGATGGTTTCCACGTGTCCATAGAGCATGGTGGCATTGGATTTCAGTCCGGAACGATGGACCATCCGGGCGACTTGCAGCCACCGTTCGCCGTCCACCTTGTGATCGCAGATCAGGCCGCGGGCCCGATCGGCAAATATTTCGGCGCCCCCGCCGGGACAACTGTCCATGCCGGCTTCCTTCAATCGTTCGATGGTTTCTTCGACAGGAAGCCTCGCCCGGTGGGCAATAAAGTCGATCTCCACCATAGTGAATGCCTTCAGGTGGACTTTGGGGAAGCGGGTTTTGAGGCCGCGCAACAAATCGGTGTAGTAGGAAAATTCCAGGTAAGGGTGCAATCCCCCTACGATGTGGAATTCGGTGACAGCTTCTGAATATCCCCGGGCAGCCTCCTCGAACACCTGGTCGAGCGAGAGCGTATATCCATCCCGGTTCGGCTTGCGCGCAAAACCGCACAGATTGCAACTGGCGACGCAGACATTGGTGGGATTCAGATGCCGATTCAGATTATAATAACCGGCATTGCCATTAAACTTCTCCCGGACATGATTGGCCAGAAGCCCGACTGCAAGCATATCGGGGGTTTGAAACAACAGGACTCCGTCCTCGAAGGTGAGCCTTCGGCCTTCCCAAATTTTTTCAGTCAACGGCCATAGTTCTCGCGGGATCAAGCTAATTTCGGTGGAAACTCCTGCCATTCTTCACTCCGGGAAAAATAAGACTCTAAGTTGCACATTGCCCTTTTTGCCTTCAAGAAGAGCTTACCGGAGGATTCCGGCCGCTGTCAAACACAAGCGCAGCCTCGGTTAAAATTCAGAGGGACCGCACATGCCAAAACCGCAGGCACAGCAAGAGGATGAGAATGGCAGGTCTTGTTGCAACCGCATAGTTTCGAACTTTGATCTTTGCAGCAAAGAACTGGCCTGTAGCGCAGACCCGCAACGAAGATCTGCCCTGGCGGATCTGCGGCATTTAGCTTAGCAAAAAGCCGCGGAGTCTGTAAGGCGACTCCGCGCTACAATCCCAGCCAATCAATTCAATTTCTCTGTTTTAGTCAAACACACAGCAGAAATTTTCTAGGAGGAGGGCAGAGGGTCCGCTTGGGAAGGGCGGCAAAGTACGGAGGCGCGTCAATAAGGAGTTCTGGCAGCCAGGGTATTATTGAATTGTGCTGGCTTCAGTTCGCATCGAATTTGCGCAGCACTTTTTATATTTTTTCCCGCTGCCGCAAGGGCAGGGATCATTGCGGCCGATTTTCGGTTCGGGGCGGACAAACGGTTCTCGTCCGGCAATTTTTCCATCGACGAAAAACCAGGTATCATCCTCCTTTTTAAAGGCGGCAGTCTCGTGGTGATCCACCTTATTTTCGCCTTGTGAATAGTGCGCAATGAATTCGACGGTTCCTTCGCTGTCCTCCGGGCCGCCTTTTTCCGTGGAGATGATCTCCAATCCATGCCACTTGGATTTTTCCGACCAATCGCGGATGTTTTTTTCTTCCATGGAATGCCGTTTGCGCGGGTGGACCGAATGGATCAAAAATTCCACCTCCGCGTTGGCATAGGCCGAATAGCGGGAGCGCATCAAAGCCTCAGCCGTGGCGGCTTTCCCCTCCCCTTTTATGATCGGAAGACAACACTCTTCATATTCTTTCCCGGTTCCGCATGGACAAAGCGCCATGGTTCCTCCTAAAAAAATAGCGTGGATGAAGGCGGGGTGCCTCTATCCCGCCTGAGTTCTCTAAGCTTGCTGAGACGGCCTGAGGGCAGGCCGCCTCCATCATCCCATCCTCATCCTCTTGTTGAGCCAGCCACGCTGGCATGAATGGCTCCTTCGTCAAATTTCGGGCCATAAGGATATCACAGCCTGGCCGGGAATTCGATCACTCGCTCGCGGGGGACGGTTTGACTCTCATCCGCTTTTTTTGAGAATGTTGTTTTTTTTCCTGCCGTGCTCTGGCGAAAGCAGCCGCCCCTTTTTTAGTGGGAATCCGGGGTGCTTGGCAAAAATTCAGCTTGGCTGCCTTTTCCCGCAACCGGCATAGGCAGATGGCCCGATTCAGATGCTGGCTTCGTTCTTGCTGGCAACTGACGCGGATCCCGGTGGGACGGTGAATCAGTCGAATGGCGCTGTTGGTGGTGTTGACATGTTGCCCCCCCTTGCCGCTGGAACGGAAGCTCTGCTGGTCGCATTCGTCTAGGAGTTTTTCATCACTTTCGGGAAGCACAATCTCCCTCATTCTTGAGTTCCCATCTTCCGGGCTTTTTCCAGAATTGCCGGGCGGGCCTCCTCCATCATATCCCGCACATCTTCATAGCGGAGCGTGCGCTGCTCAAAGGTTCGTTTATCCAGGGCGCCCAGGAATCTTCCCTCGAACTCGCGAAAATAAGAGCCATAGATGTGATAGCTGTCCGCCATGTGGCAATAACGTCCCAACCGAACCGGCAGGCCGGAGAGTTCGGCAATGCGGGCCGCAATCCGCTGCTGTAATTGGACCAGCGCAAAAATATTCATGAACGCCGCTTTGTAGGCATCGTTGGAGCGGAAGCGCACATTCATGCTCAAGATCCGTTCACCGGCCTCTTCGGTGATCCGGCACCAGATACTCTGCAAACAGGCGGGATCGTAACAACTATTATCTTCCCAGACTTTCCAGGTCGTGGCCTGCGCCCGGCGTGTGTAAGAAGTCTCGGCCAGTTTCCGGCAAAGCATCTCAATCTGGTCGAAAGGCGCCAGCGAGGGTACTTCATAGCCAAAGAGGCGCTGGTGATAGGTGTATTCCCAACGCGTGTCCTCCGCGTCGTCTGCCTTGCGGACAAGATGATCCTTGATCCCTTCGCAAACCTCCATGGTGTATTCTTGCAAATCTTCGAAACCGCCTGGAAAATCCCGATGAATCATTGGTTCGTTTAAAGGATCCGAGATCATGATGATCATGGTGGCGTCTTTGCTGGGAGGGTCCCCGGCCTTGTCATATTGGGTATGCAAATTGCATCCTTTTTGATGCAGTTCAATCAATGAATTTTCCCAGGCCCGAGCAATGGAGTCCCCTTCCACATGCAGTACCGGAATACCCTTCATAGAATCTCCTTAGCAGAGTCTTGTAGTGCCACCCTGACTGATCACACGCGGACACTTTGAGCTTTTTCGCTTGGTCTGGTTGTTTCGTGTTTCCATGCCAAAAGCGCGAAGTGCCAACGAGCGATCAGCTCAGCCTCACCTGCATTGATCCGCGATTCACAAGCGGCTACTCTCTATACTCTCTCTGGCTTTGTGCCTTTTGATTTGATCTCTTACCAGCGGAAAACTGAGTAGTGACCATATTCTAATTTAGTCGCGAAGCATACAGCGGAAACTGGCTACACAATTCTTGCACCTTCGCTTTCACCTGGGCTTGAATCTCCGGATTGTCGATTTGTGCCAGAACGTCGCAGATCAGCTCGCCAACCAGCTGCATTTCCGCTTCGCCCATTCCGCGCGTAGTGACTGCGGGAGTGCCAATCCGGATACCGCTAGTGACCATGGGGGAATTGGTGTCGAAAGGAATGGTATTTTTATTCACCGTAATGCCGGCATTTTCCAGAGCAGCCTGAGCTTGCTTGCCGGTGACTTTTTTGGAAAAGACATCCACGAGCATCAGATGGTTGTCCGTTCCTCCGGAGACGATGCGGTAGCCACGATCCTGAATAGTTTTCGCCAGCACCTGGGCATTTTTCTTGACCTGCTGAATGTAGGTTTTGAATTCCGGTTGGAGCGCTTCCTGGAAACAGACCGCCTTGGCGGCAATAATATGAACCAACGGCCCCCCCTGCGTGCCCGGAAACACCGCCCTGTCGAGATCTTTGGCGAATGGAGCCTTGCACATGACCAAGCCGCCTCGCGGCCCGCGAAGAGTTTTATGCGTGGTCGTGGTCACGAAGTCGCAGTGGGGAACGGGACTTGGATGTTCGCCCACGGCTACCAGGCCCGCAACGTGGGCGATGTCGGCCATCACCAGGGTTCCGGCTTTTTTGGCGATGGCGCCAATTCGTTCAAAATCGATTACCCGCGGGTAGGCGCTAGCTCCCACGACAATCAGTTTGGGCTTATTCTCCAAGGCTAACCGTTCGATCTCTTCATAGTCAATGGTTTCATCTTCTTTCCGGACGCCATAAGGAATAACTTTGTACATCTTTCCGGAAAAGTTCAAAGGATGTCCGTGGGTTAAGTGGCCCCCATGAGAAAGATTCATGCCCAAAATCGTGTCGCCGGGAATCAGCACGGTCATGTAAACCGCCACATTGGCTTGGGTTCCCGAATGGGGCTGGACATTGACATGGTCCGCGCCAAAAATTTGCCGGGCGCGTTCGATGGCCAGCGTTTCGACAACGTCAGTAAATTCACAACCGCCGTAATACCGTTTGGCCGGATAACCTTCGGCATACTTGTTGGTGAACACACTTCCCATGGCTTCCAATACGGCTTCGCTGACGAAGTTTTCGGAAGCGATCAGCTCCAGACCGGAAGCCTGGCGATGGGTTTCATTGTTGATGGCGGCCACAATCGCCGGATCAATTTCGCGAAGTGTTCTGGAAGTAAACGAAGTGATGGGCATATCAGAATTCCTTTTTATGAATTAGATCATCGAACAGCAATCCCTTGAAAATTCCCGCAATGAAGGAAATAAGCCTCCGCTCCGGCGACATGACAAACCAACCAACTGGACAAAGTGGGTGCACTCGCGGAGAGGATCAGCACTCTCCCGCCATGATCTTGTCCACTCGCCGTTGATGCCGGCCGCCTTCAAATGGAGTGGCCAGCCAAGTCTCGGCAATTTCAACTCCGAGCTTTTCGCCAACGCATTTGGCGCCAAGAGCCAGCACATTGGCGTCGTTATGCTTCCGGCTCATTTCCGCCGTGAAAAGATCGTGGCACAAAGCTGCGCGAATGCCAGCCACCTTGTTGGCGGCCATCGACATGCCAATGCCGGTGGAACAGACCAGAATGCCTTTCTCGCATTCTCCGCGAGCCACTGCATGAGAGACCGCATACCCATAATCGGGGTAGTCAGCGGAATCGGTCGAATGGCAGCCAAGATCAACAAGTTCGTGCCCATCCGACAGAAGCTGCGCTTTTATTTTCTCCTTGAGTATAAAACCGGCGTGATCGGATCCTATGGCTAATTTCATTCAGACTCCTCAATGGGCACCATCTCATGATGCCTTGGGCTACGACATTATAATCCATGACTGACAAATGCAGAAACTTTCAACGGAAGAAATTATGCCATGCCATTCTTCAAACCAAAAAGAGCTGACTAGATTTTCTTGGTTTGATCGATTGATAGGCCGAAAACGTTAAATGATAGGCAACCATCGTCACGGCGGCTCCCTGTCCAAAGGCAAAAGGCGGCTGTGAGGACTTGTTTTCATTAGGATGGAAGGTGAGACGACTATTATAATGGATCCGAGTTTGACCCATCTCAGTTAATGCTACCTATATATAGGCGATGGGTAGAGGTGTTATGCGGTTTTCCGACAAACAAAGAGAAACGCTTTCCATTATTTTTATTATCGCGGGAATAATGGGAACAACCCTGGCTCATTATTTTATTCCCAGCAATATGATCTTGTGGCACAACATATTTCAGCGCCTATATTATATTCCAATCATTTTTGCCGCGATTTCGTTTGGATGGCTAGGAGGATTTTTGGCCGCCTTCTTCACCGCCATCTGCTATATCCCCCATATCATCATGGCCTGGAGGGAATTCCCCGGATATGTTTTTAACCAGTATGCTGAGATCGTCGTTTTTTTTCTAGTGGGGCTGATCACCGGATTTTTGGCCGACCGGGAACGCAAGCAGAAAAATGAACTTGAAAAGACGGCCACTCAGCTATCCAAAGTCTACGGAGAATTACAAGAAAGCTTCGAGCACTTGAAGCGTTCTGACCGGCTGGCGGCTATCGGACATCTGTCCGCGGGACTGGCGCATGAGATCCGGAATCCGCTGGCAAGCATTGAAGGGGCAGCGGCCATACTAGAGCAGGGGAAAGTCAACGAAGAACAGCGCATGGAGTTCTTTTCCATCATCAAGAAAGAATGCCAGCGGCTGAACCGGCTTCTCGGCAATTTGTTGGATTTTGCCCGGCCGCGACTGCCCAAAAGCGAAAAACTAAATGTTGGCAGATTAATCGATTCGGTGATTGCCTTGACTTCGCATACAGCCACTAAAAACAAAATTGCGATACACAAAAAGTTCCCTGCCGAGGGGATTAGCTGGGATTGCGATAGTGAACAGCTGAAGCAGGTCATATTGAACCTGGTCTTGAATGCAATCCAGGCCATGCCCGATGGCGGCGAAATAATTCTCGAAGCCAAGCCCCGGGGCAAGAACCTTTCGATTCAAGTTGTCGATCAGGGCTGCGGGATCAAGGCCGAAGACATGGACAGAGTTTTTGATCCTTTTTTTACTACGAAAGAAACGGGGACGGGTTTAGGATTAGCGGTGGCCTTTCAGATTGTCAATCAATGGGGTGGGACTTTAACACCTACGAAAAACCGGGATAGGGGCATGACTTTTTCAATCATCCTTCCCGGTCAAATGGAGTTGAATTCATGAGCAGTGGCCGCATATTAGTTGTGGATGATGATGACAGTCTTCGGCGGGTCACTCAATTTCAACTACAACAAGCGGGGCACCAGGTTGGAACGGCCGAAGGAGGAAAACAGGCGTTGGCTTTTCTGGAAAAAGCTCCCGTCGATCTGGTCATCACGGACCTCAACATGCCCAGCATTTCAGGATTGGAACTCTTGAAAGCGATCCGGGCCGACTACTCCGAGATTGCCATTATTATTATGACTGCTTTTGGCACCATCGAATCGGCCGTGGAAGCCATGAAAGCAGGAGCCTATGACTACATCACCAAGCCCGTAAACCATGAAGAGTTGCTGCTCATCTGCCATCGCGCTCTGGCGCATCAGTATTTGCTGGAAGAAGTCCGGTCTTTGCGAGGAAGTCTTGACGAGAAATTCGGATTCGAAAACATCATTGGCAATGCCGGATCTCTTATCTATGTGCTGGACCTGGCTTCCCGCGCGGCCCAATCCACGGCCACGGTTATCATTCACGGAGAAACAGGGACCGGCAAAGAACTGGTTGCCAAGGCGATTCATTTTAACAGTGCCCGCAAAGACAAACCGTTTGTCACCATAAATTGTGGCGCCATTCCCAGGGACTTGATCGAATCCGAGCTTTTTGGCCATGTGAAGGGCGCTTTCACTGGCGCACTGGCACACAAAAAAGGGAAAGTGGAAATGGCCCATGGCGGGACGCTTTTTCTGGATGAAATTGGGGAACTCCCCCTCGATTTGCAGGTCAAGCTTCTGCGGTTGATTCAACAAGGAGAAATCGAAAAAATCGGTTCAACACAAACCGAAAAAGTCGATGTGCGCATCCTGGCGGCTACGCATCGCAATTTGCTGGCTATGGTGGAAGATGGCGCCTTTCGCGAAGACCTGTATTACCGCTTGGCCGTCATTCCTCTGGAATTACCGGCGCTGAGAGATCGGACGGATGATATTTCGGCACTGGTTCAGCATTTCTTCATTGAGAATAAGAAGAAGCATCATCGTGACGATTTGATTCTCCCGCAATTTCTTCTTCCCTATTTCAGTCACTACCGCTGGCCGGGCAATATCCGCGAATTGGAAAATGTGGTGGAGCGAATGGTGGTCCTGGCGCGAGGCCCCGAAATCGGCGCCGCCGACCTCCCCGAATTTTTGCGGCACGAAAAGCCGCTTCACGAAACGGAGTCGATTGAGCTGCTCCCGGGTGGCGTCAGCCTGGAGAGAATCGAAAAAGAACTGATTTTGTGGGCGTTGAAGAAAAGTGAGTGGAATCAGACTCACGCCGCCGCTTTGCTCGATCTAAGCCGCAAGACTTTTCTGTATCGCATGGAAAAACACGGGATACGGCAAACGGCAGACGGTAAAAGTGAGACGTGAAACATGAGACGGCAAACGGCAGACGGCAGACGGCAGACGGGAAATGGAAAACTGCAAATAGAATTCGACACAGGAAGAATACAAATCACCTCTCTTCTGACTACTGCCGTCTCATGTCCGCCCTCTCACGTCTGCCGTCTGCCGTCTGCCGTCTGCCGTTTGCCACAGGTACTACTTCAGAGTGGTCGAAATCCTTGGACCATTCAGCTTCCACCAAACAAAATCATAGGCCTCCTCATTGAGGCGCTCTTTTAAGTCGAAAACGAAATTCTTCTCTCCACCATATTCCCCATTGACTCGCTCCATGGTGGTTAGCCGCAATTGAAAAGGACCGGTGCTGCCCAGGGAGCTGATATTCTCATAGCGCCAGACGCGGGAATCATTTTTCGCATCCGTTCGGTAAATGACGTGCTGATCGGAGATCTCCAAGACTCCTTGATTTCCGCCCCAGCCGCGTAGGTGTTTGACGGAAATCTGAAATCGGGGAGTGATTTGTGCCGGGAGTACCGCCGAGACCAAGGGCTTGGTGACTTTGGTTTCAAGATATGCCCATAATGATGGGGTGATTTCTCCCGCGGTGACTTTGAAATGAAATCCCCGGTCTTTTCCGAACTTGATTTTTTGATCTTCGTAGGTCAGGACAGTTATATCCTTGGGGCCAAGCAGCCCAAGTTGTTGGATGTCCTGGTATTTCCAAATGCGTGCATGATCCTTATGTGGCGTGGCATATTCAACCATGTCCTCTTTGAAAACCAATTCTCCCTTGCAACTCCGCAGGGCATGTTTATGCTCAACTGGGAAACGGATTTCCTCCGCCTGCGCTAAGGAAATGAAGATCGTCATCATTGCCAATATCAAATAGAACCAATGCTTTTTCATAAGACCTCGCTCATTGTGCAGAACTCTTTAAAACGCATGCCGCACCTTAGGCAACCTGATGCGTGCCTATTTTTCAAGCATTGAGCTGATTGCCAGCTCCCGCCAGAAGATTCCGGCTTTCCTTCGCCTCCACTTTATTCTTTGGCAACGCTCTGCTTTGCCTCATCAAAGGTAATGATCCGGCCTCCGTGCTTTTGGCGAATGGATTCAGCATCATCCCTTTTTGAAAAGGCGATCAGACTTGGCATGCATCGGTCATAGTGAACATCTTGGATAGTCCCCTCATCCGTTCGCATTCCCGAAGTGGAACAACATTCCATGATATCGGAGCCTTCCAGATAGATGGCCGCATCAGCGGGGATGTTTTTGCCTGAATTGAAATCCGTGGCTCGATCGGCCTGGCCCCCTTGATTGCGGATAAAGTGCAATCCGCACCGCGGGCAACAAGTCAACCGCTTGGTCCCATCGGCTGCCGTCAACCAGAAGGCTGCTCCCTGATGCAGTTGCCTATTGCAAACTGCACAGAGGGGAGTGCCTTGGAAAACCTTGCCAGTCCAGATCAGATATCCTCCCACACCCAGCAAAGCGAAAATGGCCAATTGCACAAGAGTTCCGATTTTCTTATTTCTGAAGGAAACGCCGGCTTCCGCCATATGACCTCCTGATCTGCTCCAGCTCTCCAGTATTTCAATTCAATCCCATCATCTCTCATTTTAACTTCAGCCCGCGGCTGGCCGTTTTCAATGCCCCTTGATCATCAGGGGCGGTCCAAATGTCTGGTTCTTGACTTCCGAATGCCATTTCCACAGAAAATAAATGGCGGGATAGACTAGTAACTCCAAAAGGAATGAGGTGGCCAGACCGCCCACCATCGGTGCGGCAACTCGTTTCATCATGTCGGCCCCAGTCTTGATTGACCACATGATGGGCATGAGCCCCATGAATGCAGCCATGACCGTCATGGCTTTTGGCCTGATCCGTTTCACTGCCCCGTGGATAATCGCTTCCACTAGTTCCCCCTTGTCTTTCAGTATTCCCTGACGCTTGGCCTCTTCATAGGAAAGATCCAGGAAGAGCAACATAAAGACACCTGTTTCCGCATCGAGCCCCATCAAGGCAATCATCCCCACCCAGGCGGCAATCGAAATGTTGTAACCCAAGGCGTACATCAGCCAAACCGCGCCAATCAGGGAGAAGGGCACGGCCATCATCACAACAGAAGCCTTGAAAACCGATTTTGTGTTCATATAGAGCAGGGCGAAAATCAAGACTAGCGTTACCGGAATGACGATCTTGAGCCGTTCCCGCACGCGCAGCATGTTTTCGTATTGCCCACTCCAGACCAAGGAATAGCCGGGAGGCAACTGCAGTTTTTGCCGAACTAATTCTTTGGCTTTCTCAACATACCCGCCGATGTCGCTGGATGACATATCCACAAAGACATATCCCGCGAGCATTCCGTTTTCGTCACGGATCATGGAAGGGCCGGTGGTTCTGCGGATCTCCGCGATTTGGGCGATGGGAATCTGCGCGCCCATGGGAGTGGGAACCAGCACTTGAGAGAGCCGCTCCAGGTTGTCGCGCAACTCCCGGGGATAACGGACATTGACGGAATAACGAGCTCTACCTTCAATAGTGGTGGTGATCGATTCCCCGCCAATCGCCGACATGATGATGTTTTGAGCATCCGCCACCGAGAGCCCATAACGCGCCAACTGGTCCCGCTTCAAATTGAAATCCACGAAGTAACCTCCGGCCACCCGCTCGGCAAAAACAGAACGGGTCCCTGGCAGTTCCTTGAGCAGTGCCTCCAGTTTCCCGCCGATTTTTTCAATTTCCCCGAGATCGGCACCAAACACCTTGATACCCATCGGCGTCCTGACTCCCGTGGTCAGCATATCGATACGCGCTTTGATGGGCATGGTCCAGGCATTGGTTACACCCGGAATCTTTATGGTTTGGTCCATCTCGTTGATCAATTCTTCCCAGGAAATATGTTCCGAGGAAATCCGCCGAAACACCAGGTTCTTAAGCCAATCCGGCGCCCAGCTGGAATACCACTGCTTTTTGAATCTCCATTCCGATTGAGGTTTGAGCAGAATGGTGGTTTCCATCATGGAAAATGGGGCGGGGTCCGTCGAGGTTTCCGCTCGTCCAGCTTTGCCAAATACCCGCTCCACTTCAGGAAAGCCCATGATCATTTCGTCCTGGTGCTGCAGGATCGCTTGAGCTTGAGAAACAGAAAGCCCCGGCAAGGTTGTGGGCATGTAAAGAATCGTCCCCTCGTTGAGTGGCGGCATGAATTCACTGCCAAGCCGCATGTATATTGGAACAGTGGTGGCTACCAACAGCAAGGCAATCGCAATCGTGGTTTTGGGATGCTGGAGGACCAGCCGGGCCGGAGCTTCATAGAGCTTGAAGAGAATCCGGCTGATGGGATGTTTTTCTTCCCTGTAATATTTTCCGACTGCCACTTGGTTAGTCATCCAGGCCAGCCAACGGGGACGGAAAGTGAAATAGTCCATGCGGGCAAAAAGCATCCGCATGGCGGGATCCAGCGTTACCGCTAAAATAGCGGCAATGGCCATGGCAAAATTCTTAGTGAACGCCAAGGGACGGAACAGCCGCCCTTCCTGGTCCACCAAGGTAAACACCGGCAGAAAGGCCACGGCGATAACCAGCAAAGAAAAGAAAACGGAGGGTCCCACCTCTTTGAGAGCCTCCAACCGGATCACATGAAAATCTCCTTTCCGCCCCCCCTCAATCCAGAGCTCCAATTTCTTATAGGCATTCTCCACTTCCACAATGGCGCCATCCACCAGAACCCCGATGGAAATAGCAATTCCCGCCATCGACATGATATTGGAGTTGATCCCCAGCAAACGCATGGGGATGAAGGCCAGCAAAACCGAAACAGGGATGGTCACAATGGGAATAATGGCGGAAGGGATATGCCACAAGAAGATGAGAATCACAAAGCTGACGATCGCTATTTCCATGATCAGCTCTTCTTTAAGGTTGTCGATGGACCGTTCGATCAACTCTGACCGATCATAAGTGGTGACAACTTTTACCCCCTTGGGAAGCGAGGGCTCCAGTTCCTTCAATTTCTCTTTGACCCGGCGGATCACCTTGTCGGCGTTTTCGCTGTGCCGCATCACGACAATGCCACCCACCACGTCTCCTTTGCCATCCAAATCGGCAATGCCACGGCGCATTTCCGGTCCCCGCTCGACTCTGGCAATGTCGCGCAACAAAACCGGCGTGCCCCGATCATTAGTTTTGACAACGATTTGTTCCAGATCTTCCACCTTCTTCACATAGCCATGGCCGCGCACCATGTATTCCGCTCCGGAAAATTCAATCAAGCGGCCTCCCACCTCCACATTGGCGTTGCGAACGGCATCCGTCACCAGCATGAGCGGGATGTTGTAGGCCGCCAACCTGTCCCTGTCCACCGTAATCTGATATTGGCTCTGGAAGCCTCCCACCGTGGCAACCTCAGCTACTCCAGGGACTGATTGCAGCGCATAGCGCAAGTTCCAATCTTGAAAAGAGCGCAGATCCGCGAGAGAATGCGTGCCGCTCTTATCCACTAGCGCATACTGAAAAATCCAGCCCACGCCTGTCGCGTCCGGTCCGATTTCCGTCTTTACTCCCTGTGGCAATGAAGAGGTGACCTTATTTAAATATTCAAGCACGCGGCTTCTGGCCCAGTAAATATCCGTCCCGTCTTCGAAGACAATGTAGACATAGGAAAAACCAAAATCGGAAAAGCCCCGGATGGCTTTGACTTTGGGAGCACCCAAGAGTGCCGTGATAATGGGATAAGTGACCTGGTCTTCGATAATGTCAGGTGAACGGTCCCAGCGCGAATAAACAATGACCTGAGTATCCGAAAGGTCCGGGATAGCGTCTACCGGTTGGTTATAAAGCGTCCAGATGCCAAAAACGACGATAGCAGCGGTAAACATTAGAACGATGTATTTCTCTCTGGCGGAGAATTCAATTAGCTTTTCAACCATGGTGATCCTTTCAATGGCAAACGGCAGACGGGAGACGGCAGATGGCAAACGTGAGACGCCAGACGGCAAACGGCAAATGGAGGTCGATGAGAATAAGAGCACAAATTACTTCGCATATCGCATCTCTCGCCTGCCATCTTCTTTCTCACGTCTGCCGTCTCACGTCTGCCATCTGCCGTCTGCTGTTTGCCGTTTCCCGTCTCAAGAAAAGTCATGCTCCACAATTCCGAAATAACGCTTATAATAAAAAAGATCATTCCCCCATCTATGTGTCGCCGGAGAATAACCGTGTTGGAACTCGGACATAAACAGCTGGAATGTTGGAAACTGAGCATCGAGTTTGTAACGAGTATTTATAAGTTGACCGATCAATTCCCCAAAAATGAAATCTATGGACTTTCTAATCAGTTGCGGCGTGCTGCAGTATCGGTTCCTTCAAACATTGCTGAAGGCGCTTCTCGCCCTACTTCAGTTGACCGCAAACGCTTTTATACGATTGCGCGATCTTCGCTCGTTGAAATAGATACACAACTGGAGATTTGCCATCGATTGAACTATCTTCCTCCTTCGGAAAATCCACAGATTACTGAACAACTCAATCACCTTTTTGCCGCACTCTCAAAGCTCATTGAGAAAACTAGATAAACGTCAGACGTGAGACGGCAGACGGCAAAGGGCAAACGGCAGACGTGAGAGGTGAGACGTAAGACAAGGTGTGTGAGAACGGCAAACGGCAGATGTGAAACGTGAGACGAAGTGAATTGAGCTTTGCTGTATAATTATTATATTGGATTCCATTTGCCCTCTGCCGTTTGCTGTCTCCCGTCTGCCGTTTGCTGTCTCCCGTCTGCCGTTTGCTGTCTCCCGTCTGCCGTTTGCTGTCTCCCGTCTGCCGTTTGCTGTCTCCCGTCTGCCGTTTGCTGTCTCCCGTCTGCCGTTTGCTGTCTCCCGTCTGCCGTTTGCCATCTGCCGTCTGCCGTCCTCACTTCCCCGCCATTGACGCTTTCAGCTTCGATTCGGAATCCAACAGGAAATTGGCCCCGGTGACCACTTTCTCTCCAGCGCCAATCCCTTTTTTAATCTCATAAAATCCGCGAACTTTAACGCCCGTGACCACTTCGCGCGGTTCGAAGACTCCGTCCCCCTTGGCAATAAATACCACCATCCGTTCTCCCGTCGAGATAACAGCGCTCTCCGGCACCGCTACTCCCCTTCCCATGGATCCGCCGAAAACGACATTCACATACATATCCGGCTTTAACTTCCCGCTGGGATTGGAAAACTCGAGACGAGCTTTCACCGTCCTGGTTTTCTCCTCCAGCGTGGGGTTGATAAAAGTCACCCGTCCCCGCAAGGTCTTCCCCGACTGATAGGGCAATTCAATGACGGCGGGTGAACCTACTTTAACAAAGGGGAGATTGACTTCATAAACATCCGCCTGAACCCAAACAGAGGAGAGATCCGTGATGTCGTAAAGGGTGTCCGAGGGCATGACTTTCATCCCCTGTAGCGCGGTTTTGGCGCTAACAAAACCGCTCACGGGAGAACGAATCAACAAAGCCTTGATCGGTTCGCGGTTTTTTTCCAGTTGTGCTATTTGTTCATTACCTATATCCCAAAGCGATAACCGCTGACGAGCAGATTCCGCCAGATCAATCCCGGGTAATCTCAATTCCGGATCAGATCCAGCCATCTGTTCCTTCGCTTTTAATGCCAGCAAAAACTCCCGCTGACTGGCCAACAACTCAGGGGAGTAAACCGTGAACAAAGGGTCGCCCTTTTTTACATATTGCCCAACGAAACCGACATAGATCTGTTCGATGTATCCCTCGAACTTGGTGTGAACATGATGCAAACGAGTCTCATCTGCCGTCACCAGGCCCACAGTCCGGATGCTCTGTTCCAGATCCATGACCTTGGCCTCTTCGGTGAGAATCCCCATCATCTGCTGACGTTCCGCGGTGATTTTCACCGGCACATATCCAGAAGGAGAACTCTCACCGGAAGGGGGAGTTTCTTCCTCATAAACGGGGACCAAGTCCATTCCATCCGGAGCCTTGTTCGGCTTATCTGAATGATGGCTGGGATTCATGGCATCGAAATAATAGAGGATCTTGCGTTCTTTTTTTTCTCCCGAGGTGGATTCCTGATGCCCCGCATGGCTTTCCTGAGCTGCCTTCTCATGTGCATCAGCGTTCTCAATCGGCACCAGCTTCATGCCACAAATCGGACAATCCCCCGGTTTGTCGGAGACATAGGAAGGGTGCATAGGGCAATGGTACTTAGCGGAGGTTTTTTCCATCGATGGAGAAGGCGCCTTGGGAGCATGTCGTGAAACCATCCAATAGCCGCCCGCAAACACGAGGGCCGCCAATAAGAAACCTAGAACAAAGTTCTTCATCTTTTTTCCTCATTCCCGCTGATGTGGTGACTCAATGAATTATCTCCGCTTTGCCTCAAATGGCTGTGAGGCAGTCAACTCTTCCAGACCCGCCAAAGCTTTCAAGTACTCGGTCTGTTGCTCGTAGTAACTCATCTGGTATTCACGGATAGTGCTGAAGTTGGCGAGTACGGTGAGAAAGTCAACACCGCCCGTTTCATAACTGGCCAATGAAGATTCCAGCGCCAGTTCGGATTGCGGGACAATCCGCTTCGAATAAAGCTCCAGTAATTTCCGCGCCGCTTCAGCCTTCAGGTATCGATCACGAATCCGATAACTCAAGTCCTGTTGGATGGATCGATAGGCCCGTTGCGCTTCATTAAGCCGCAAACTGGCCTCTTCGAGCCCATAGCGTTGCTTTCGCCAGTAATAGAGAGGTATTTTTACTTGCACCTTGAATTCCCACATGGGCTTCATGGCTCCCTGGTTGTAATACCCGCTCATGACGTCAAAATCGGGATAGTATTCCTTACGCGCCGCTTGTACGCCGAGTTGGCGGGTGTCGATCAACGATTGTTGAGATCGCAATAGGGGAGAAGCTTGATTGGCTATGGCCTGAAGCGAAGAAATCGGTTCCAGAGAAGGGATATCTACGACCGGCTCGGGCCGCCCCAGCGGACTATCGACAGGCCGGTTGAGCATGGAATTGATTTCGGAAGACAAAGTCTGTTTCTTCTGCTCAAGTACAACGAGCCTGGCATCCAGGATGGATACCTCAATCTCCGCTTTGACCACATCCTGTTGCATGGCTCTTCCCGCCGCATATCGGGCATTGGCCACTTGGGCCAGCTGTTGGAGCAATTGCTGATTGCGCCGCAGCAATCCAATCGCTTCATAAGAGAATCTCAATTCATGGAACCGGTCCTTGAGTTCCGCGATGAGATTCAGTTCTTTGGCCCGGTACATTTGGGCTTCACTGTCCGCGTCTTTTCGCGACATCCCACTCTTGAGCGCTAGCTTCCCCGGATAAGGGAATTCTTGGGCCACTTGAAATCCAATATTGCTGGTGGCCTCTGTCCCCAGTCCGGCTCCAGGCCACGGGTAACCATTGCTGACCCATCCGGCAGTGATCCTTGGATCAGGAAGCGCACCTTCCTGGGCCGGGCGAGTCAGGGCTGCTTCAAATCTTTTTCTTGCGCTCCCCAGGTCTGGATTGGCTTTGCGAAGCTCTTGTATAAGCTCTTCCAGCTTGATTACATCTCGGCCATTCCAGGATTCATTTGCCGGAATACTCGCCGTTATCCCGAATTCTTCCTGAGAGTTGTTAGTGCCAGCTCCCGCGAGAAGGCTATGAACCAATAGAAAAACAAACGGAACCCCCACGAGAGTCCGGGCAATTGTTCCCATTCGCAAGATCATTTCAACTCCTCCTGAAAACCTCACCCCATTCTGGTGCCTATGTCATGTTTTGATTTTCATCAATGGCTCATCAATCAGGCCGGACTTCCCTGGGTATGCCAGCCATTACTCCCCACCTTTAATTAGCAAACAGGCCGCCAAAAAAAGGGATTTTTTTTGAATTACGCCCCATTGTCGTATTATCTATAAAATACCAAATTAAATTTCATTCCTCATCATGGTCAAATCGTTCATGACACTTTTTTTGAAAAGTCAAAAATTCTTCTTTATGCCTTATATAAGGCAATGCTGCCGCATCCAGGGCAAGCGAGAAATTAGTATTGGCGTAATTACCCAAGCTCGGGCACTTTCGCTTTGGCTTTCAAGAGAATTTAACAGCATGGTTTTATTCCACCGCCCTCATCACTCGCTACGCTTCGTGCTGGTTGGTCTGGCCCGGCTGCTCGGTTTTGCCCGGTCGCCAGCGCGAAGTGACAACGAGCAATCAGCCTAGCTTTACTCAATCTGCGTGGATTGTTTCAGCTGAGTTGATCACTCGCTATCGCTTCGTGCTGGTTGGCTGGCCCGGCTGCTCGGTCTTGCCCTGACGCTCTCAACTCTTTCTTAGGCTTGATGTTTCTTGATTCGATCACTTGGCGCGGAAATCTAAATATTTGCGAACCGACCTAATCTGAATCCTAGAGAAAAAACACAAAAGCTGGCATGGCTAGTCGCGGTCTGTGCGTTAGTAACCGTTCAGGGAGGAAACTGCCGGCCACCTTGGTGGTTGCGAGCTGGAAGGGGAGTTCGATGATCACAAAGCTCAGATCTTCGGACTTCGGAAGGAATCACCCTAAAGCAGGAAGCCGGGCTTGCCGGCCTGGACAAAGATTTGGCGAAGGATTAATTTAGAGGAAATTTCCCGGAGGCCAAATTTGACGGCAAGTTTGTCCGCACAGGAAAATGAAAATTTGCGGTAAAGGCGGTTCGGGCGAGCCTGGCGAAGTCACCCACCGCGCGTTCGATGAGCCGACTCGGCACGCAATGTGGGTTGGAGAGAGTCGCGTGAGTTATCGCGCGACCCACCCGTTGGCAAAGCAAAGCAGGGTGGAACGTTTCTGCGTAACGAAATTGCCTCGCGCGCGCTTCCAAGCCAGCAGACACGGAAGAGCACGCTCCAGCGGCGCTGATAATTTAATCGTGACGTCTAGCTTGTCGCAGGGCAATCTCTAAATGGTTTCTTATCGGCTGCTCTCTGATATTTTTCCCAGTGCGAGCTTTCATTTATAGATGCCAAGGGCTGCGCATGGGGCGGGAGAGCCGCCGAGAGGCTTCCGGATCGTTGACGAAATCTTCCCGAACGGGATCCCACTTTAAAGGCCTTCCCAATTCGTAGGCCATATTTCCTAAGTGGCAGACTGTGATTGAGCGAGAGCCTACATCGATGTTGCTGCCGGGCCGGGAACGGGTGCGCACGGAATTCAAAAAATCGGTGTGATGGTTGTCGCACTCATGCAGCCGCAGGTCATTGGGGCCGAGCTTTTTTCGCCGCAGGTTGGCCGGCCAGGTGCGCAGATCATAGCGCCAAACCGCAATTTTTCCTTGAGTTCCTTCAAACATCACACCATTGTCCTGGCCGGCTTCACGCAACATTTTTTGCGGATCGCGGATGACACGGGCGCCGGTAGCATACAAATAAGTGACGGTGGAATATTCCTTTCCGTCGGGTGGAATAATCTCCAGCGGGCCACTCTCATCCATTCCCAATCCCCACTGGGCAATGTCGAAGTGATGCGCGCCCCAGTTGGTCATCTCTCCCCCGCGCAATCCCGGAAATCCATCCAGCCCGTCACAAATTTCTCATTGTATGGGCGCCAGGGGATGGGACCCAGCCACCTGTCATAATCCAAATAATCGGGAACCGATTGAGCGGGCAAGCTGGGCTCCCGCGTGATCGGACCGCCCACCGCCACCGTTACCGTCTTAATATCTCCGATGTACCCATTTTGCACCAGTTCACAGGCAAAACGAAACGCCCAACTGGAGCGTTGTTGTGTCCCCAATTGATAAATTGAGCCGGAAGCATGGATAGCCTGGCGCACGGCTTTGGCCTCCGCAATAGTGACGGAAAGCGGCTTTTCACAATAAATGTCCTTCCCGGATTTGGCCGCCGCAATGCTGATCAAAGGATGCCAACGTTCTCCGGTGGCAATGAGAACAGCATCAATGTCCGGGCGGGCCAGCAATTCACGATAATCACCAGTGGCGGCACAATCCCGATTGCCATATTTTTGGTTGACGATATCACGGGCATTCTCCCGGTTGAGCCGGTTGACATCACAAACGGCAACCACTTGAATTTCGTCGCGCCCGATGAATCCTCCCTCGGGAGCCCAAATCCCGCCAGCCATGCCTCTCGTCCCTTGTCCGCCGACGCCGATACAACCCATCACAATTCGGTCACTGGCGGCCGTGGAGCCATTCCTGCCTAAGATGGAAGCAGATACGATTTGCGGGAAAGTGAGGCTCCCCATGAGCAATTTACCGGTCTTGCATAAAAAATTCCTTCGCCTCAGTGGGATCTCAGACATGGCCATGCCTTTCTTTTAGCGTGTCAATCCAAGATTGGGGGAATCCAGCTCATTTCAAACTCAAAAAGAAGTGATTGCAAAACGATCCAATCAAAGAGAGAATTTCTTTTGTCGCGTCTCATGTCTTCAAGCGGCGCTAAAGCAATAAAAATATCCTCTTGCCTCGTACAGGAATGAAGTTGTTCAAGCACCAGAAATTGTGCTTTCTCCCATGGGCTGATAGGATGACGAAAAACACTCTTCAGAAAGCAACACCAATGTCCTGCACTTTAAGAAAATTGCGGGATTATTATCTATCGATGTTCATCAACCTTCAAGGCCGAAAAAGTGGCCAGGCTTAGAAGGGCCTTGTTGCGGGGCGGGCGGGTTTATCGCCAGATCGCAAGACTTCAACATTCCAGATCTTCTGAACATATGACCCCGTATGTGTTTTGTGAATTTGTCCCAATGACATGAGAGGTGAGAAGAACCGCGGATGTTCACTAGTTGATTAAATCTTGATTGGAAGAAATTTCCAGATCCTTATCTTTTGGAGTGATCCGATGACCTACAGAATTTGGCCGGTATTTGTTCTATCCTTGGGGCTGCTGATTCCCCAGGCCATGCAGTCTGCCGACGAGTTAATCCGCCCCTTGAAAATTGGAGCCGTGGCTCCCGATTTCAATTTGCCCGGAGTTGATGGGAAAAATTACTCGCTGAAAGATTTCAAAGACTTCAAGATTCTATTCATCGTTTTTACAGCCAACCATTGTCCTACGGCACAGGCCTATGAGGATCGAATCCTTCAGTTGGTAAATGACTATCGGAAAAGAGGAGTAGGGTTTGTAGCCATCGCTCCCAATGATCCATTGTCTTTGCGGCTGGATGAAATGGGGTATACCGATTTGGGGGACACTCTGGAGGACATGAAAATCAGGGCAAAAGACAAGGGATTCAATTTCCCTTATCTTTATGATGGAGAGACGGAAAAAACCTCCCGCTTGTATGGGCCGGTCTCCACTCCGCATGCATTCATTTTCGATCAAGAGAGGAAGCTGCGCTATCAGGGGCGGATTGACAACTCCGAAAAGATCAGAACAGCCACCCAACACGATGCGCGCAATGCCATCGAGGCGTTGCTCAAGGGAGCCCCGGTTCCGGTTGAAAACACCAAGACTTTTGGATGCTCGGTTAAATGGTCCGACAAGGAGGGTGGCGTCAGGAAATATGCGGAGGAACTGGCCTCTGAGCCGGTGAAGCTGGAATCGATTGATGTGGCGGGGGTGGGCCTGCTCGCAAAGAACCAAACCCAAAAGTTGCGCCTGATCAATGTGTGGGCTACTTGGTGCGCCCCCTGCCTGGTGGAGATTCCCGAGCTGGTCAAGATAAACCAAATGTACCGCCAGCGGGATGTGGAAGTCATCACCATCAGCGCGGATGACGCCGATAAGCGCGCCAAAGTTCTCAAGGCACTTCAGGAGAGAAAGGCCTCCACCCGGAATTATCTTTTCAATTCCAGCGATAAAGACGCCTTAAGCAACGCCCTCGACAAAGAATGGCCGGGCGGATTTCCCTACACCGTTCTTGTGGCGCCTGGAGGTAAAATTCTCCATCGGCAAATGGGAGAAATAAATGCTCTAAAATTGAAAAAGGCCGTGGTGGCCTATATTGGACGCTATTATAAATAGAATCTGTAACTGATCAGACCTCCGCCGCCAAGTTGCAAATCGCACAGCAGCACAAAGCATAAGTGGGTATCGAGGGTAGAAGCGCGAGGATCGCAAGACACTAGAGATAAAGCTGTGTCGATCGCTTTTTGGCGCTTCTTGCTTTTGGCGGGGCAAAGTGGAACTGCGGCTGCCCTGCGAAAAATCACAAGCGGAAACACGAGTGATCACGGGGGCGGCACAAAAACCATGCCGTCAGATTTTCTTGGATCCAAGGGGTGAATTCTTTGGTTCTGATCTGCCGCTGGAGTCTTTTTATAGCTCGATTTTTATTGTAGGATCTGTTGGCTCACAGAAGGCGCTGCATCGCGTTTTGATTGTGGAGTGCCCGATACGCCAGGCTCTTTGTGTTGGCGACCTCACCACGAGAGGGATCCCGAAGTGAAAGTATTAATCGCTGAAGATGACCGGGTGACGCTCCGTCGGATCCAGTCGTTGCTGGAAAAATGGGGCTATGAAACCGTTGCGGCTAGTGATGGGCTGAAGGCTTGGCAAATTTTGGAGCAACCTGACGCGCCCAGGCTAATGGTAATGGATTGGATGATGCCGGGCATGACCGGCGTCGAAATCTGCAAGCGCTTGAGTCAGAAAGAAGGCTACGAGCTTTCATATGTTATCCTGGTCACCGCACGAGACAATCCCAGTGATATCGTCGAAGGCTTGGAAGCAGGCGCCAGCGACTACCTTACCAAGCCCTTCAATAAAGCGGAACTGCGAACCCGGCTGAGAGCAGGCGAAAGAATTCTCACGCTTCAGGGCGATTTGCGGAACCAGTTGGCGGAGCTGCAAACTCAGCGGGAGGAACAGAAGTGGCTCCAGCAACAACGCGATCAACTGCTCAATCGTCTGCAATTGCAGATCGACCGGATGCCCATCGGATGCATACTGGCGGATGAAAATTTCCGATTCACCTATCTCAATCCCGCCGCCGAAAAAATATTCTGTTATTCCTTGGAAGAAATCTACAACAAAGCGCCGTGGGGCCTGATATTTTCGGAATCTTCCGAACCCCATGCCAAAAGACTCTTCCAACGGGCCATCAGCGGGGACATGTCGGCCCACGGAACCACCGAAAACTTGACTAGAGATGGAAAAACCATCATTTGTGAGTGGTTCAACACGCCGCTCATCGATAAGGAGGGTAATTTCCACAGCCTTCTAGCCATGGTCCAGGACGTTACGGAGATGAAGCGTTCGGAGGACCAGTTGCGAAAGCTCTCCCGCGCCGTGGAACAGAGCCATACGGCCATTATGATTACCGACGCGCAAGGTTGCATCGAATATGTCAACCCAAAATTCCAACAAATCTCCGGGTATCTGTTCGAGGATGTGATCGGATTGAATCCACGCTTCCAAAAATCCGGGGGCATGCCGGCTGAGGAGTACAGCCGTCTCTGGCAAACTATTCTGGGCGGCGGAGAATGGCGGGGTGAATTCCAAAACCTTAAGAAGAATGGGGAGCTCTATTGGGTGGCGGCTTCCATTTCACCCATCACTAATTCGGATGGCGTGACCACAAATTTCCTGGCAATTTACGAAGACATCTCCGGCCGCAAACATCAAGAGGAAATTTTAGAGCAGACGGAAGAGCAGTTCCGCCAATCCCAGAAAATGGAGGCCATTGGAAGCCTTGCGGGCGGAGTGGCCCACGATTTCAACAACCTGCTTTCGGTTATCATCGGATATGCCGACCTAATGGCCATGGAGGTTAAAAAAGAGGACCCGTTGCGCAGCAGCCTGGACCAGATCCGCAAAGCCGGACAGCGCGCCGCTGACCTGACCCGCCAGTTGCTGGCCTTCAGCCGAAAACAGGTCCTGCAACCCCGAATCTTTGATCTGAATGGAATCATCATGGAAAGTTCCAAGATGCTGCAGCGCTTGATCGGTGAAGATATCGAATTAATGACTTTCCTGGATCCCGCGCTGGGAAAGGTCAAAGCAGATCCCACTCAATTCACGCAGGTCATATTGAACCTGGCGGTCAATGCCCGGGATGCCATGCCGGATGGGGGCAAGCTCACCATCGAAACCACGAATGCCACTCTGGACGAGAACTATACGCGAACGCATCTCGACACTAAACCAGGAGCTTATGTGCAGTTGCTCGTCAGTGACACCGGCGGCGGAATGTCCGAGGATGTTCTGGAACATATCTTCGAACCGTTCTTTACGACCAAGGAACGAGGCAAAGGAACGGGTCTTGGCCTTTCGACCGTCTACGGAATTGTGAAACAAAGTGAAGGGAACATTGAAGTGGAGAGCCGTTTGGGGAAAGGGACTACTTTTCGGATTTATCTCCCGCTGGTGGAGGTTCCGGCTGAATCATTGCAGACGAAGATCCAGATGGAATTGAAGTCCCGCTCAGAGACCATTCTATTGGTGGAAGATGATGAAATGGTTCGCGCTCTGGCGGCCCATGCCTTGCGCCGCAAGGGATATCATGTCTTGGAAGCCGCCAACGGCGGGGAAGCGCTCTTGATTTGCGAACAACATCCGGAAAAGATTCATTTGCTTTTGACGGATGTGATTATGCCTCACTTGAGCGGGAGAGCCTTGGCCGACAAACTCTCCGGAATGCGGCCGGACATGAAAATCCTTTATATGTCCGGATACACAGACAACATCATTATCCCCCACGGAGTGTTGGAGGCGGAGATTGCCTTCCTTCCCAAGCCTTTTACTCCCGATGAGCTTTTGCAAATAGTTGCTTCAACTCTAGATTCCACCCATTGATTTGCTCAAATCCATCGCCAAAATTTTGTTGGAATCAAAGGGAACGAACCGCACCGTGAAAGAAAGTGGTTCCGGCATTGTGCGGTAGCGCGGCCTCGTGGGGATAGGCGTTTCACCGACGCCCGTCACGCGGGGATCCAGGTTTAGAGTGATTCCCTGGCCTGGAATCAATTGAAATCGGTACCGGGCGCGAGTCAGGTTGTCGGTCCGGTAATTTTGAGCGCTGACATTGAGTGGAACCGAAGGGACAGCCAACAACCCAATCCCCTTCTCATTTAAAAGCGCGGCCCAACGCACGTCCGTTTTATTGCCGTAATCCTGAGGCACAAGATAGGGCGAATATTGTTCTTTCACGGTTCCGGAATAGAGCCCGAGTTTGCCGCAGGTTTTCCGGTCGGGATAGGTCTCCATCGGCCCGCGCCCGTACCAGCTGAAACGGTTGAAGGATTCGGGCATCACAAATTGCAGTCCCATTTTGGGGAGCCACTCAGGCATTTTCCCGCGCGGCTGGATGGAGAGCGATATGGTAAGTTCTCCGTTTCCCTGAATTTGATAGAGGGATTCGCAATGAAACTCCGCCGAAGATTCGGAGGCTGCCGCGAGTGTCCGGACGCGAATCTGGATTTCCCGTGAATCCTTTTTTCCCACCGTGACTGACTCCACCTGGGGGCGCAGGTGGTCTAATCCGGCGTCGTACCATTGTTTTGAGATTTGTGCCCCCCACGGATCCACCTCGTTCACCAGCGGAGCACGCCAGACATTGAATCGAGGTCCTTCCAGAAGCAGCTCTTCTCCAAGGTATTTGATCGAAATCAGACTGCCAGTCTTCCGGCTCAGTTGGTATTGAAACTCCGGACCGCTGATAAAAATCGAGTCATTTTTCTCTTCTACCAGCAACGGCGGGGCTGGAATGCTTTTAGGAGCAAGGCGCGGCGGGTGCGGGAAGGGCAGATCGAATTGTTCAAAGGCGACTTCGTGGCCCGCGACGGCCCAAGGTGCGGCCTCCTGAAGCGTGAAGCTGAGCAGGAGGCGATATTCGACACCGGGCTTGAGGGTGGGGCGACGATAAAGAATCCGCAGGGTTTTGGATTGTCGCGGCGCAAGGTCGACAACATAAGAAGCCTGCTGCAGGTTTTGCTCGTCGCCCTGAAGAGTCCAGCTAAATCGCAGTTTATTCAGGTTGGTAAAGGCAAAGCGATTGGTGATCTTCACAATGCCGTGCGCTAGATCCACGGCCTCCATTTGCACCGGTTGTGCGGACTTTTTCATCTGGTACAACTCGGGCTGAACAGTTCGGTCGGGCCAGACAACCCCATAAGAACGGCCGCCAATGCCAAGAGAATAAAATTCGCCCCCTGGTTCCACGTTCTCAAAGGGGAGATATAGTGTGAGCCCTTCCGTGGGAGCATGGGCTGGACCAGCCATGCAAGCTGCAATTTCGGTGTCAGAGAGCGCTTTCCGGTAAATTCTCACTTCATCCATCGTGGCGTTGGAGAGCTGCCCGGGATGTTCCTGCCCGTGCAATTCCGCATTGCGGCCAATGTTGACGGGATGCGGATTGTTCCGGATCTGGCCGGTGTATTCCCGGCTTCCCAGCCCCGCGCCATCGCAATAAAGACGGAGAATTGAACCGTCATAGGTGGCCGCCAGATGATGCCATTGATTTACCCAGCGTTCCGGCAACGGTGCTTTGAGGGAGATCCGCTCCCGGTCGAAGATCCAGAATTCCAGCTCTTTTTCGTTTAACTGCTGCAGGCCAAATTGCTTGTCTCCCTTGGTAATCAGCGGTCCAAATCCGTTCCACCGATGGGGTAGAATCCAGGCGGCCAGCGTCAACCGTTGCCCGATAATATCTAACTCCGGATCTTGATAAACCTCCACCCAATCATCCAGCCCGCTCAAAGCCACGGCTTTTCCAAATTTCCCCTGTACCAAAGTGGGTTGCCCCATGAAAGCAGCCTGAATATGCCGGGGAGATTGGTCGCCGGTGAAGTACAGCTTGCGTAGGATTCCCGGGCTGGGCCAATCCCAGACGGCGCCTCCGGTCAATCGGCGATACTTGAAAATCAGATCCCAGAATGCCTGGAAATCCCCCAGGCTGTTGCCGGTGGCAGCGCAATATTCATCCATAAACGAGGGGCGGGCATCGACAGAGGCGGGTTCCAGCGCCAGTTTTTCCAGGGCTTCGGGAGTGGGATAGCGGGGCCCTATGATGTCTTCCCAGGGCGTGGGTTCTTCGTTGCCGCCATAAAGCCAGGGACGCGTTGGGTCCATCTTGTGTCCCTGGGCAATGATGGCCGCGATATTGTCTCCAGGACCAGCTTCATTTCCCGCGCTCCAAATCACGACGCTGGGATGGTTCTTGTCCCGCTGTACAAGCCGGCGGCCGCGATTGAGAAAAGCTTCCCGCCAAGCTGGATCGCTGGAAAGTTCCGGAGTTGCATGGGCTTCGTCGCCCGTTTCATCGACAATGTACATGCCCAGAGAGTCGGCGAGTTCCAAGTACATTGGTTCCGGAGGATAATGGGAAGTGCGCACACAATTAATGTTGAACTGTTTCATCAAAGTCAGATCTTTGATGATGGTCTGCCGGTCCATGGCGTGTCCCAAAAGGGGATGCTGCATGTGGCTGTTTACACCGTTGAATTTGATGGGCGCTCCATTAATCAAGATCGCGCGATCCTTGATTTCCACCTGGCGGAACCCGACATGGCTGCTCAAAACTTCCAACGTTTCCCCTTCTGGACTCAGCAATTCCAGGGTCAGATGATAGAGGTAAGGATCTTCCGCTGACCAGGGCCGCGGCCGTTTCACCGCAATTTTGAAAGTCACCAAATTGGTGGCATGCCCCTCGACTTGCTGCGGATTTGAGCGAAAAGGTTCCTTGAAAAGAGGGCGCCGGTTGACATCGAAAAGAATGGCCTTCAGGATAAATCCCTTTTGCTCAGCCGCATCGTAATTTCTGAGTTGAACCTCCAGATCCAGCGTCGCATCAGAATAATTGGCGTCAAATGAAGTCCGCACCGCATAATCCCGCATGTGCATCCGAGGAGTCGCAAAAAGATACACATCGCGGAAAATCCCGGAAAGCCGCCACATGTCCTGATCTTCGAGATAAGTTCCGTCAGAGTAAGTAAAAACCTTTACTGCGAGGGTGTTTGGGCCGCTCTGGAGGAAGGGGGTGACGTCATATTCCGACGGCTCCATTCCCCCTTCGTGGTAGCCCACTTCCCGGCCATTGATCCAAACGTAGGAAGCCGAGTGTACTCCATCGAAATGAAGGAAAACCTCCCGGCCTTGCCAGGAATTAGGAATGACAAAGCTCTTTCGATAAGATCCCACCGGATTGTAATCTTTGGGAACATGAGGAGGATTAGGCTTGAAAGGCTGCGTGACGTTTCGGAATAGCAGGTGGCCGAATCCCTCCATTTGCCAGTTGGACGGGACTTTTATTTCCGCCCAGGTTTCATCCCGATATTCCGGCTTGAAGAAATCCACCGGAGCTTTTTCCGGCACATCCACCCAGTGGAATTTCCAGGTTCCATTCAGTAGTTGAAAATAGGGACAAACCGTCCAGTCATACCGCAGAGCCTCCGCGGTGTTGCGGTAGGGGACCAGGGAGACATGAATCTCTTCCTGATTGCGGCTAAAGACCGCGGGATTTTCCCAGTCGGGAAGAGACGTATCCTGGCAAAAGGGGAGAATACTCAAACCGAAGAGGAGGCCCGCTATCAAAAACCCCGTTGTGAACCGAACCATACTCATCCTCTGATTCATCGATCAATACTGAGGATGATTTCTCCCCGCCGCTACTCATGGCGGAGGAGCATCCCCGATTCATAATTCAGAGCTAAACTTCCACCCAGGCAGATTTCCGGGCGCTTTCGACAATCTTGTCGCAGAGCGCCATCTCGCGCAAGCCATCGGCAAAAGTGGGGAATGTGGGAGGCACCTTATCCTTCCAGGCTTCGGAGGCAATGTAACCGTAGATATCCCGGAACATCTGTTTCGAAGTGTCGGGATACCCTTCGTTGTGTCCGCCGGGGAAACTGACAATGGAGCGGGCCTCCGGGCCCAGAAGTGAAGGGTCTTTCAGGAGGGTTTCGTTGCGGCCATCCCGGCGGCCTATCCACATCTCATTGGGCCGCTCTGAATCCCAGGAAAGCGCGCTGCGCGAACCGTCAATTTCAAAATAGAGCCGGTTCTTGCGGCCGGCGGCGGCCTGGCTGACCGTCAGTACTCCATGGGCGCCAGTGTCAAACCGCAGCATCACGGTGGCATAATCTTCAGTGACAATCCTTTTGTCGGCGTAATCTTCGGCGGAGAGCAGTTTGCCGGCATAAGTTTCGATGGGCTTGAGCGGCTTTTTCCGGATGGGATGAAAGGTGGCAAAATCGGCGCAAACCGCCGTCACCCGCGTTTGGGTGATGTATTCGATCAAATCCAGCCAGTGGGAACCGATATCGGCCACAGCCCTTGACTCTCCGCTGAATTCCGGCTCCAGACGCCAATTGTAATCGGTTTCAAAGAAAAGCCAGTCTTGAAGATAGGAACCGTGAATGGCAAAGATTCTTCCCAACTCCCCTTTGGCAACAAGGGACCGGGCCTCCCGGGCCAGGGGATAATAGCGGATGTTGAAATGGATGGCATTCACCAATCCGGATTTTTCAGCCAGCTCCACCAATTCCCGAGCTTCCTTGGAATTCATGGCCAACGGCTTCTCGCAGACCACGTGTTTGCCGGAGGCCAACACTTCCTTGCACATCGGATAATGCAAATGGTTGGGCGTGCAGATATGCACTACCTGAATGGCAGGATCGGCCAGGATTCTGCGGTAGTCGCCATAAGCGTTGGCAATGCCGAGCTGCGCCGCCTTCTTGCTGGCGGTTTCCTGGTCAATATCGGCCAAGGCCACTACCTCCACCGTTCCCAGCCTGCGCAAGGCTTCGATGTGCGAAGGGCCGATAAAACCGGTTCCTATGACAGCGGTTTTCATCAGATTCATAAGGGCTCCTTAGAATTTCAAGAATATGAAAAAAGATATTTAGGTCCTGATGATGAAAATCCAACTCGGATATTTATAATAATCGACAGGCGGTAACGGCTCAAATGTGGAACGCGCGCGTGACGAAGCCACCTGGCGCGCGTTCGCTCTGCCCCCATGGCTGACAATGAAATGCCGAGCGTCGCGCGAAGGATCGCGCGACCCACCACCTTGCCAACTCAGGCCGCCTCGGCAAAGCCGCGCATCGCCGGCCTATTTAGTGTCCATTTATAAACTCGTAACCTTTAGCAATATCACGAGTTATGCCTATTTTTCGGAAGGCATGGTTTTCGCAGCTGCCGGACTGCTCCATTTTAACCTGAAAAGCCCGTCCGTGAAGACGCTGATCAGCCGTGCTTTATCAGGGAATATAAACAAATATATATAGTGCAAATCCGCTAAAACCGTGATAGAATCAGGGTCTTCGAAGGAAACACCCTGAACGGACAAGGATTCAGCTCCATGAAACTTCTCAAAGAACTCGAACTTCAATTTGACGATCCGCTGTGGGCCTATGACCCCGAGCTGGCCATGATCGATATTGTATTGAATTTACACCCGGAACTTTATCAAATCGTCTCGACCGATATTCAGGCCTTGGGCAAGAACAATGAAATGGGACGCCAGGATGGACCCGCCGTGGAGCAGGTGGTTCGGGCCGCCCTGTACAAGGAGTTGAAAGGGCTGAATTATCAGGAACTGGAATACGCGCAAATCGATTCCCGCATCTGCCCCCTGTTCATCAAGCTGGGAGTTCGGGATCCCTTCTCCTACGAAGTGTTGCACAAATATATTGCGGCCATCCGGCCGGAGTCGTTGCAGAAGCTGATGGTGGAGATCAATAAGCTGGCGCTGGCAGAAAACTTGGAGGACGCCAGCGGCGTGCGAGAAGACAGCACGGTGGTGGAGACCAACATCCATTATCCTACCAACAACGCCTTGGTCTGGGACTGCATCCGTGTCAGCCAACGGATTTTGGGCAAGCTGCGGAAGATTGAACAATCGTTGGAAGAGGGTGTGAGCGTCTCCCGGGCCAAGAAGAATTTTTACCAGATCAATGTCAGCAAAAAAGCTGAGGAGCGGGAACCGTTGTTGGCTCAGCAATTGAATACCCTGAAGCGCTGCATCGAGCAGACCGCCAAGGCCTTGAAGAAACTGCACGGGGACGGGAAAAAAGGGAACCGCAAGACCAGGAAGCTGTGCCAGCGGCTGGAAGAGTTGTTGCCCAAGATGACAAAAGTCTATTCGATGGCCAGCCGCAAGGAACTGTTTGGCCAGCAGGTTCCCAAGGAAGAGAAGCTGTTCTCGATTTTTGAGGATCACACCGACATCATTATCAAAGGATCCCGCGAAGTGCAGTTCGGGCACAAGGTGGATCTGGCGGTGGGGCGCAATGGGATGATTCTGGTCTGCCAGGTGGCGGAAGGAAATCCCTCCGACCATTCGTTCTATCCGGAAATGCTTCAGCAACTGAAAAGAAATTACGGGGTCATTCCCCAAGACGTGGCTACCGATGGCGGATATGCCAGTCTGGACAACCTGCAGCTGGCGAAAAAACATGGAGTCGCCAATATTGTCTTCAATAAGATCGTGGGCTCGCTGAAGAACTTGGTCAGCAGTGCCAGCGTGGAGAGGCGGCTGAAAAAGTGGCGCAGCGGGATCGAGGCCGTGATTTCCAATTGGAAGCGGGGCTTTCAAATGTTCCGCTGTGAATGGAAGGGGCGCGTGCATTTTGAGGCCAAGGTGCTGTGGAGCCTGCTGGCCTACAACTTCCGGGTGATGACGCGGGTGGCCTTGCGGCAGATCACCGCGTAACAGCAGACAGCAGATCAGCAGAAGGAAGGACATAAAGAAGTGGGATCAGTGTTTATCAAAATGGCTTCAGCCGTGACATACAAGAGACAAACAACGGTCTTCGCGCCAAGGCCTGCCATTCATAATGCGCTGTCTTCCGCGCCGGACAAGCGTTTTCATAAAAAACCGACTTTATACAAGGACTCTAATTAGAGTCTTTGTATAAAGTCCCTTTTTTGTAGGATGCGTTAGCTCTAAGAGCGTAACGCATCGGGGAAGCCGCATCCAGAGCCTGATGGGTTACGCGCTACCGCGCTAACCCATCCTACAAAAACGATTTTTCTCACTTTATAAATGGACTCTAATTAAGCTGAGGAATTCAGCACAAGTCTGTCATTTTGCTTGATTGACAGGTGATATCATTATTGGTACCATTTGGCTGTGATGGCCGTGGGTGACATTTTGGCTGAAATGTCAGTGAATCCCGGCGGGATTCGCTATGCCAGGCTCTGCAGCCTCTGCGATCGTTTCTTTGGAACGCCGCGACAAAAAGGGGGCAGTCATCGAGTCTACAAAACACCTTGGCAGGGGGATCCGCGAGTCAATATTCAAAATCGCAATGGATTTGCCAAAGCTTATCAGGTGAGGCAGGTCCTCAAGGCCATAGAAAGGATTCAAGCCGAGCATGGCAAGGCAAAATGACAAATATACTTACAGAGTAACTTGGTCCGATGAAGACCAGGAATATGTGGGACTCTGTGCCGAGTTCCCCAGCCTTAGCTGGCTGGACAGCTCTCCCGAGGCTGCGCTTTCAGGAATCCGCAAAGTTGTCGCACAGGTAAAGGCGGATATGGTCAAGAACAAGGAGACTCTTCCTGAGCCAATTTCTACCAGGCACTTTAGCGGAAAATTCATGATCCGCATCCCACCCGAAGTGCACCGACGTTTGGCTATGCAGGCCGCCGAGGCGGGAATTAGTTTGAACCGGCTGGCCAGCGCAAAGCTGACAAACACACGCGAATGAGCAAGGAAGGACTGATTTAGGTGCGAGGTGTGAGGTGCGAGGTGTGAGGTGCGAGGTGTGAGGCGCCGGGTACCGGGGGGCAATCGGCGTGCAGGCAAGCATGATGCTGAACCAGGATCGAAATCGGCCAGGAGGAGGATCAAAATGATCTTCGATTAAAAGGTTTGGTCATTCGCTGTCCAGAAGACCTCTTAATTGTGCTTCCCCCAATTTTCCTCCACCTGCACCTCGCACCTCAAACCTATTCACAACTATTTCACAAAGCGAATCAATCCGAACCGTTCCGGCGCGTGGAAGCTGGGATTGGTCCCTCCAATGGGGCTCCAGGCCAGAAAACGCCGGTCGTTGTCTCCCCCAAAACCGTCAGCACGGAAGAAATTGATTCTCCATTCCGCGCCCGCCCGCATGACCGGGGAATTCATGATACTCACCGGGATGCGCATCTCGCAGGTCCAGATCTTCTGATCCGAATCCACTCGCGTGGCATGATCGAAGTGGGAATCCCAGCCCGCATCGTTGAAGGGGGCCTTCTCCTTGTCAATTTCCAAGTCGATCCATTGATTATTGGGCGCAACTTCAAATTCATAATAATGGGGGACTCTCTCCGGCTGGGGATTGGCGAATACTTCCACCACATCCCGTTCCCACAGTTCCCACCGCTCCTTGGCTGGCTCCTCTCCCTCATAAATATTCAGCTTCTGATATTTGCACCAGAAGGCAAAGTAGACGTGGGTGGCCGTCCAAAAGCTGGCCACTTCGGTCTCAGCTTCGGGGAAGTGATGTTTCCCGCTCCAGTCATGGTCGAATTTCATGCGAGTGGCCTTCTTCCAAACTTCCTTGTCCAAATTCCCGTCCGGCACGAATCCTTCGGGTGAAAACTTGGCATCCATGCTCAAATTGCTGGTGTAAGGAGAGGGAGTGTTCATGGCTTTTCCTGTCGATTGAAGTAGAAGTTGATTGATCTTGTGGCGGGCCACACCTGGCGACGCGACACCTTCGCAGCGGTGAAGCTCGACCGCATCCGCGACAATGTCGTGGAGCTCTTTTGTCATTTTTTCCGCCAGGGGTGCTTTGGCCCGATCCTCGCGAATGCGGTCAATTTGCGCTTCCAGCATTTTCAGCGCCTCGTAATCCTGCACTCCCTGGCGCATCATTTCCCAACGAGTGGTCGTAATGGGGCCATTTTCTCCGGGATAGACAAAGTACATGTCCCCGGAATGCCAGCGGTAAAGCGGTTGTTGCCAGACTCTGTCGGGCCAGGATTGATAAGCCCAGCGCAGATAACCGTTCAAGCCATGATCCCAGGCAATCCAAGGAAGCATCCGCGATTCATAAAGCGGAGAATAGAGAAAGGTATTCGGGAGAGCCGGTGCGCAGGCGGTATAGTACATGGTCGGCCCCACCTTGCGCCGTTGCGCCAAAAGCTTGGCCAGGGATTCCCGATTGGCCAGATCATCCACATATACGGTGAGCTCTTCGGCACTCGCCGATCGCTGGCTCGAACTTCCGCCTGAAAGGGAAATCTTCAATTCCGGAGCGCTTCCCTTCAGCACCTCCAGGATGGTGTTCATGATCTCCTGAGGCTTTTCATCAAAAGCGATGAATGTTTTGCCCAGCCATCCTTTTTCCTTGAGGTGCTTTACGAAGGCAGGCAGAAAAACATTCCAAGCCTGCCGATAGAGCGGATCGCCCACTTCCGTGTGCCGAATGCGAAAGAGTCCACTCGCCGTATCCTTGTAGCCGATGTCGCAATCGGGAGAGTGCCCCGGACCATCCACCATGGAAACACAGAGGATGGATTCCTTGACGCCAGCGCGCATCATCAATTCGACATAACGATCGAAAGCGGAATAATCGAAGCGGAACTGCGTAGTGTCTTTCCCTTGCCACACGCCAAGATATTGCCATTCCACCATTGAAGGATAAATGTGGCCGGCCTGGCTGTGCCATGGATCATAAAGGATGCTGGTAGTGATGGAACGCTGTCCGTGAGACGCCATGTCCCTGGCATAGGCGTCCAACAATTTCCAGTGCCGTTCCGACCAGAGCGGGACTTTGGCCCAGCGAGCCACGGAACCAGGGTCCTGCCAGATGTTCAGATAAAACTTCCCGTCCGTCAAATTAGGCAGGACGAAATCGAGCACGTTCAACCGAACTTGAATTCGTTTTTCTTCTCCTCCGGCCTGAAAAGCGAAGGTGGCAACATATCTCCCGGCCCGGGCCTCCGCGGGAACTCGAACCTGAATCCAAACCGCTTGGGTCCATCCGGCTTTTAAAGAACCTGGAGACTTCTCCATTAATGGATCGGAAGTGTAGCCCCCAATCTCATCAGCCAAAAGGTACCCCGGATAATAAATCCGGACCCAACCATCCGGAAGTGACGCACTCGTCTCTGTTTCCTTCACTCGAGTGACGGCAAATCCCTGAAGAGAGGATTCACTGCGGGCGGCAAATTGCAAGTCGACAATCTCATTTCGGAAAGTTTCAGCATCCGCGGAGGAGCTGAGATCCCGGCTGTAACTGGACGGAGTGATTCTCATCTCCGCGCCAGCATTCCAAACTTGAAATAAATCACTGGCAATGGCTTCAAACCCACCCATCAACATGACGATGAAAATTCCCATCCACCGGATTGCATCGCCTCGAACTGATAAACCTTTCAACATCGAAGATCTCCTGGGTAATGAAATCTCTGCTTTAATCGAACAATTCCTTTCGATTCGCTTGTCATTATTTTCCATACTTTGTGTTTTATTGCACCATCATTTTTTTTATGCTAGTTTAAATTTGGAATTGGAAAAAGCTGATGACTTCGAAGCGCCTGTGTTAACGGGAACTTTATTCCTTGGCGCGTCTTCAATCAATCCCTTTTCATAGGGATATTTTCCCAGGAGCTAAACATGCCAGCGCGGCTGGCTCAACAAGAAAATGAAAATAGACATCAAGGTGGGACGCGCGAGTGTGACGAAGTCACCCGTCGTGCGTCGCCTGGCCAGCCTCGCCTGCCGAGCCAGCATGCACCGGTGACGGCGGTCACTCGCGCCCGCTCCACCTTTGTTTAGCTAGGATATTCTGGGGAGTTCTTGCGAATGAAGAATAAACCGCAGGGAATTCATATATCACGGAAGTCAAAAAAGTGGGGGATCCATTCCCCCGGGCGAAGCCGTAAAGGAAGATTCTATCCTCTTCTTGCTCTGTTGACCCTTCTAGGATTTCATTTCTTTTCCGTGTGCCAGTTTTGTTGTTACTCCGAAGAACTGCCGCCTGCCAGCGCTTTCCAGGTTTACCGCGATCCCGTTGTGTCCGGTCCTCGCATTACCTCATACCTGCGATATCAACTGGACCGAGCCTGGCAACAGGATGAAAAACGGCTCCAACAGTGGGCATCCATCCGCACCAAAATGGAATTGGGGACCTTGCAGCAGCAGACCCGCGGGAAACTTCTGGATTTATTGGGCGGGCTGCCAAACGTCAAGACACCTCTGAATCCAAAAATTACCGGGCAAGTGGCGGGAGACGGCTTCCGCATCGAAAAGATAATCTTCGAGAGCCTGCCGCACTTCTATGTGACAGCTCTCCTTTATCTGCCTGAGAAAATCGCGGGGCCATCTCCCGCGGTTCTGGTACCATGCGGCCATTCTCAAAACGGGAAGATTTATTATCAGTTGCTCTGTCAGCGCCTGGCCAAACAAGGATATGTGGTGATTTGTTGGGACCCCGTGGGACAGGGGGAGCGGAGCCAGTTCTGGGACTCCACCGTAGGAAAATCCAGGTACAACCTGGTCTGCGGCGAACATGCGGTCCTCGGCAACCTTGCTTATTTGGCGGGGGCCAACCTGGCCCGCTGGGAAATTTGGGATGGCATGCGGGCGCTGGATTATCTCTTAACGCGTCCGGAAGTCGATTCGAAGCGGATCAGCATCACCGGCACGAGTGGCGGCGGATTTCAAGTTGCCCACATTGCCGCCTTGGATGAACGCATCCAGGCGGTTGCCCCTTCCTGTTATATCAGCTCTCTGCCCATGCGCATGGCCAACCGGATTTTCAAAGACCCCGACAGTGACCCGGAACAGGACATATACCGCATGGTGGAGTCGGGAATCGACCATCCAGGACTGATGCTGCTGATTTATCCTCGCCCGCTGATTCTCGCAGCTGCCGTCGAAGATTTTTTCCCGATCGAAGGGGCACGCCGCAGTTTTCGGGAAATTGCCGCTCTCTATCGGCGTTTTGGACTGGGCGCCAGAATTGAATTGGTGGAAGGGTACCATCCTCACCGGTTCTCCGACGAGAACCAGCTTGCCGTAATCAATTTCTTGGACAGATTCAGCGGCCAGCCATCCGTATCCTCCTTGCCCGCTGTCGCTCCTCTTCCGGAAAAAGAACTGCTCTGCACACGCTCAGGCCAGGTCAGCCTGGAATTTTCCGATGCCCGGCCGATGACCGATTTTATTCGGCGGCGTTTTGAAGAGAATCAAGGCAAGGAAAGAATAAAAATCGCCACCCTGTATCGAAGCGGCCTGTACCCGGGAATCCAGAATTGGCCGGTCATTCCGGATGAAGGGGACTCTTCATCACAAAAAATCTGCTGGAAGAAAATCGGCAATGTGGAGAGCGGCGTCTGGCAATGGGATCAGTATCAACTGCGGCATAGCACAAGGTTGAGGATACCGCTGGTCCATATCCACGCTCGAAATGGAGGAAAGGGACGCCTGGTTTTTTGGATCAAAGAAAACGGGAAAGCAAACTCGCAAGATTGGCCGGCAATTCTCTCCCTTCTGCAAAAAGGGATGGAGGTGGTTAGTTATGACTTCCGGGGGCAGGGGGAAGATTCCATGGCGTACTCCACCACTGGAGTGGATGCGGCTTCCGGAGGTTCCGCTGGAATGATCAAGTACGACGACCCGCTCAATAGTGTGCTGGCCGATTACGTTTACAACTCTTTGCTCATCGGCCGGCCCTATTTTCTCGAGATGCTCGAAGATACGGAAATTGTGCGCCGCTTCGTCGAGGTCCAACTGAAGCCCGGCGAACTATGGATTTGCGCGGGAGGAGAAGCCGCTCCCCTGGCCCGGGCAATCCATGAAGTTTTCCAGGATATTAAGCTTCACCCGGATTCCGCTCCTGGCGGTGTGACGTGGTCCAGACTGGTTATGGATAAACAGGAACAATGGCCCATTCAATTCCTCTTGCCCGGAGGGGCATGGGTTGAATGATGGGGCGGGATTTCGTCTCAACATGGCCAGGCACATAAAATGCAGGTGCTTGCTCGCTACGCCTCTGAGCGGTAGCCACGCTGAGTGCATTGTTCGAGGCGTGGAGCCTGGCCGCCTAGCCACAAGCCCACGGCGCGAGGAAAAGCGATCACCGTGGCTACCAATGACACGAGGATTTGGGCCGTTGCGATTTTTTAAAGACAGATGGTGCAGCGAGTCTCTCAGCAGATGAGAGAGGGGCACTTCCCGATGTTTTGCCGCTGACACTGCATTCTTCAAATGCAGTTTGCTGCCTGCCGTTTGCCATTTGCCGTCTGCCATCTGCCGTCTGCCATCTGCCATTTGAGATTTGAGATTTTTCATTCAAAGGAAAGATAAGCAATGACTGAATTCAAATTCCCGGAGACAATATCCAGCGAAGAAGAGCTGGAAAATTTCCTCTCCCAGCCGTATGAAAGCGACATTGAATTCCTCAAATCGCTGAAAGGGGACATTCTCATCCTGGGGGCCGGCGGAAAAATGGGAGCGTCCCTGACTTGGAGAATTCATCGCAGCGAGCAAAAAGCCTGCTCTTCTTGCAGGGTCCTGGCTGTCTCACGTTTTTCTTCTCCCGGTTCCAAGGAATGGTTTGAACAACGTGGCATTGAGGCCAGAGCCTGTGACTTGCTAGACCAAAACCAGATCCGCGCTCTGCCTCGTTTTGAAAACGTCATTTACCTGGCGGGGCGGAAATTTGGAAGCAGCGAACGGCCGGACCTTACCTGGGTCAGCAATACGCTGGTTCCCGCCCAGGTAGCCAAAACCTTTGCCGCCAGCCGGATTGTCGCCTTCTCCACGGGAAATCTTTATCCGCCGTTGCCGATTTCCTCCACCGGTTCGGTGGAAACGGATGCTTTGAATCCCGTCGGGGAATATGCGCAATCCTGCCTCGGCAGAGAGAGAGTGTTTGAATATTATTCCCATGAAAACAGGACCCGCTGCCTCTTTTACCGATTGAATTACGCCACTGACCTGCGTTATGGCGTTCTGGCGGATATTGCCTGGAAAGTCCGTGGCGGGAAGCCGGTCAACCTGAGTGTGGAGTCATTCAACACCATCTGGCAAGGTGATGCCGACTCTTATGCATTGCGCTCCCTCGCTCTTTGCCAATCTCCCCCATTTCCGCTCAATGTCACCGGGCCGGAAAAAATCACCCTCCGTGAAGCGACGGAGTTCTTTGCCAAACGATGGGGTTGTGAAGTGCAATACGAGGGAGAAAGCTGCGGCCAGGCATTGCTCAGCAATGCCTCCCGCTGCTATTCACTTCTTGAAAAACCTCGAATCTCGGCCCAACAATTACTCGAATGGACTGGCCAATGGGTGGAGCAAGGGGGACGCAATCTGGGCAAGCCGACCAAATTTGAAGTTTCCAACGGCCGCTTTTGAGGCCAAAAATTTCAGCGCTTCGCAGAGGAATAAGATTCGCTATTAGTAACTGCTCAGGTCTATTTTGTTACGGAGCATGGGTCCGCGACTCCCCGCCTGGAAAGGCTGAGTTTTATCCACGGAATTTTGACATTGGAGATAGGGCAAGATTCGACAAACAAAAAGAGCGTTTTCACGCTGAAAGTCCGCCACGCTGCGGGACGCCTGCCGTGCAGGGTTGCGGCATGGTGTCAAAAAATTGTGGGTAAAACTCCGCTGGAAATAAAAGGTCCGGAATCTCTCCTCCCGAACTGGCCTGAGTAGTTGCCGTCATCAATATATTTGCGGATTTTAGCCACTGATCACTCACCACTGACTACTGTTCGCGAGTTGGGGGATGATTTAATGCCAACACAACCTTTATCGGTCGCAATCATCGGACTGGCCCACCTGCACCCGCGCAGTTACATGCCGCTTTTTCAAGCTTTGCCGGAATATCGGGTAACCGCGGTAGCGGAATACAATCCCGAACTGCTGGAGAACTTCCGGAGAGATTTTTCCCTCGCCGGCTTTGCGGATTGGCGGGAGTTGATTCGCCGGGAAAAAATCGATCTTGCATTGATTTTTCTGCCGCACGCGGATTGTCCCCCAGCCGCCATGGCCTGCTGTGAGCGCGGGATTCACGTGGCCGTCGAAAAGCCGATGTCGGCGACGGCGGATGGCATTCGGGAAATGTTGAAGGCTGCTCAAAAGGCGGGAGTGATAATTTCGGCTCCTTACGTTTGGCGGCATCATCCGGTTGCCAGAAAGATGAAGGAACTGATCCAGCAGGGCCTTCTGGGAGAGATAGTCGCCTGTACGGGCCGTTGCGCGGCGGGTCGCCTGCACCGCTACATCGAGGGAAACGCGGGCTGGATGCTTTCCAAGGCGCGCAGCGGGGGAGGACCGATGCACAACCTCGGCGTCCACTGGATCGATCTGTTCCGCTGGGTCCTGGAGGATGAAGCGGTTGAAGTTCTCGGCCGCACCCTGCAAGTGAATCAGGAATACGATATTGAAGATCATTCCCTGGCCATGGTGCAATTTTCCAAAGGAGCGCTGCTCAACCTGGATATCAGTTACACCGTCCCTGATTCCTTCCCTAATGGACGGGATCTGTATCTTTCTTTGCGTGGCACCACGGGGGTTTTGACTTGGAGCCCTTCCTTTGAAGGAACCCATGAATCTCTTTTTGTTTGCGGCAATGAAGGGCCGCATTCTCATCCCGATAATCAGCGGCTGGTTTTTGATTTGCCTTTGCAACCGGGATATGGGGGAATAGCCGGCCTTGACTATTTGAAAGCATTGGCTCTCTCCATCCGCCGCCGGGAACCCCCTTCATTCACGGGAGATGACGGTTTGAAGGCTCTTGAAATCGTGGAAGCTATTTATCGCTCCGCCCGGACTGGAGCTTGTGAGAAAGTTGCGATTTGAATGCCTCCTGTCGTTGAGAACCGTCGTTGCTCCGTCATGCCAATCCACAAGCGCGAAGTGAAACGAGCGATCAACACAGTTTTACTGGCTTTGCATCGCTTGGTTGTTGTATCTCCCCCTGATCAATCGCTAGCGATTCGTGCTTTTTGTCTTACGTCGATGGAATGCGCGGCCACTCACATATGGCTCGGACTCTGCCCCCTAGGCGAGCGTGCACCGGGTGACCGCGGTCACGTGCTCCCGCTCCACCCGTTTTGACTTTTGCACGAGCGAGGCCGTAGCGCAGTCGTTGTTTGACTCTGCAGCTTTTTCCTTGGTTGACGATGTACTAGGATGGTGCTCAGCCAAAAGCCGCAGACTCGTTGAAAAGCGCGAGTCTGCGCTACAAGATCGGCAGCAAGTCGATCGAGTGAAGCTGCGCCCATGATTCGCCACCCCCGGTCCTCCGAAAATCGAAACATGAAAACAGAGCACGTTATTATTCCCACTTTCGTTTTATTTCACATTTGAAATCTTGGCAGATTTTCTATAAACTGACAGTTTTTTGAGGTGATCTATGTCGAGGATGATGCAGGAAATCCATCAACAGCCTCAAGTCTTGCGCCGTACGCTCAAGGCTGAAAGCAAGCACGCGCTGGGTTTCCAGAAATTCGCCGCCAAACATAAATTTCGCTTGATTGTCCTGGCAGCGCGGGGAACCTCAGCCAACGCCGCCTTGTTCGGCCGCTACCTGTTGGAAGTCACCACTGGAATCCCCGTATCTTTATGCGCATCCTCAGTGCACACGGTTTATCGCGCCCCCTTGGATTTTCGCCAGACTCTGGTGGTGGGAATTTCCCAATCGGGGATTGGAGCTGACACTAATCTTGTTCTGGAGCTGGCCCGGCGGCGCGGCGCCGTCACCATGGGCATCACCAGCGAAGAGGATTCTCCCATCACTCAATTCGCCGACGAGGTCTTTCTGGTGCGTGGCGGTAAACAACAAACCGTCACCGCCACGAAGAGCTACACTGGCCAGTTGTTGGTCATGTACTTGCTGGCTTCAGCGCTCGGATCTCATGTGGCCTTGGAAAGAATCAGTGAAATCCCAGACCAGGTGGCCGAAATTTTGAAGTTGGAAGAGACTTTGCGTTCCATGGTCTCCCGTTATCGCTACATGCGGCAGTGCGTCATTGTGGCTCGGGGATTGAACTTCGCGAATGCCCTGGAGATGGCTCAAAAATTGATGGAAACCTGCCGAGTGGCGGCGGAACCTTTTTCGGCCGCCGATTTTCTGTATGGTCCCATCGCCATGATTGAAGGGGGATCCCCCGCGTTTGTCTTCATGCCTCCCGGCAAAACCGCCGCGGAGTTGAAAAAACTGACTCGCCAGCTCAGCCGGCTTGGAGCTGAAATTTTGGTTTTCGGGCCGGAGGAAATGGCGTCTGCCTCCGGAATGCGCTGTTTGCGGATGCCGGATTCATTGCCGGAAATCTACACTCCGATCCCTTACATCGTTCCCGCCCAAATGTTTGCTTCTTTACTCGCGGAGATTAAGGGATTGGATCCAGATAAACCACGTTCACTTCAAAAGGTGACTCTTCCTCTTTGAGTTTCTTGAAGTGCTACACTCGGCTCCAGCGGGATAAATCCCCGGCAACCCAGACCCCACCCGCCAGACGGTAGGCCACCAATCTCCGGCGGATTGAGGCTTGTGGATCTGGCAGTTCCAATTAAAGAGAGTGACGGTTCCTTTGAGCTGTAATCCCCGGCATCCGGTAGCGAGCTTTCCAATTGCCGCGGCTGAAGGCGCAACAATGTGAGTACGGGTTGACGTTTGGGGCATTCGACAAAAAAACACCGCGAATCCCCGGCTTATTTCCATCATCGTTTCGCGGTGAATTTCAACAAGGGTGAGATCGCAAAATCGAGGAGAGGTCCGGACGGCGTCGAAGCAGAAAACCTCAAGCCAGTTTGAAGCTCGAAATGAAGTAAAACTTATATTTTAAAAATTAATGGAGGCAATTTCATGGCAACAACAAAAATCGGATTTTATGGACATGTCCGTCAGTACCACAATCTTAAAAAGGAAATCGATCAGGCTATCCTGGAAGTCCTGGAAAGTGGCTCTTATGTACTTGGCCCTAAGGTTCCCCAATTCGAAAAAGAATTAGCCGCCTATTGCGGCACCAAGGATTCCGTAGGAGTCAACTCCGGTACGGACGCACTCTGGCTGGCCCTGGATGCCTGGGGAATTGGTCCGGGAGATGAGGTCATTACCACTTCCAATACTTTTTTTGCCACCGCTGAAGCCATTTGGTTTGTCGGCGCCACGCCGGTCTTTGTGGACTGTGATCCTGACACTCGCAACATCGACGTAAATTTGATCGAAGCCGCCATTTCTCCCAAAACCAAAGCAATCATTCCCGTTCATCTGTACGGACAATGCGCCCAAATGCGCGAAGTTGCCAAGATTGCCAAGGCGCATAATCTTCTGGTATTGGAAGACAATGCCCAAGCTCTCGGCGCCCGAGGGAACGATTTCGCGATTGGCGAATTGAGCAATGCAGTGGCAACCAGCTTCATCATCCAGAAGAACCTGGGATGTTTCGGAGACGGAGGCGCATTGATCACCAACGATTTAGAATTGGCTACTCAAGTGCGCAAATTGCGGGGCCATGGATCCCTCAAGCGGTCCCATCACAGCATTGGTTATAACAGCCGGTTGGACGACATTCATGCCGCGGTACTGAGTATCAAATTGAAACAACTGGACCAATGGAGCGATCGACGCCGGGAAATCGCCAAAATGTATGATGAAGCTTTGAATGGTACTTCCCTCAAATTGCCTGCCGCCCTGCCTGGTTACCGGCACGTTTATCACCTCTATGTGGTAGAGACTCCAAAACGGGATGACTTGCAGGCTTACCTTAAGGCGAGGGACATTATTGCATTGACTCATTATCCCATTGCCATTCACCAACAAGAGGGCTATCCATGGGGTTGCGGCGCTCGCATCAGCGGTTCTCTAGCCCAAACCGAGAAATCCGCTGCTCAGGTTCTTTCGCTTCCCATGTATCCTGAATTGACCGATCAGGAAGTGTCGATCACCATCGACGCAATCCTCGCTTGGGACAAGGCGAACCGTTAACGGGACTTCTTCCCGGCTTTTCGGGGACTCACAATTGGAAAGGGAACGGCTCAGATTCTCGTGTATAGGGCAGCCACGGTGAGTCCGCTTCAGGCGGAAGCCGTGGGCTTTTGGCTTGGTGGCCAGGTTCCACGCCTCATAAAATGCATTTTGCGTGGCTGCCGCACAGAGCTGGGGTCTTGAGGGAATTGGGACTTTTTCAACCTTACCTGATTTTGACGTGAATCGAGTTGAAAGATTTTCCTCCTCATTTTTCTCTGTGACCTCTGTCGTTAATGTTTTTTCTTTTGGTTCTGGCCATGCCAGGTTGGGGATACAGAAAAAAAAAGGATGATGGAGGCGGCCTGCCCTCAGGCCGTCTGAGCAAGTTTGGCAAACTCAGACGGGGCATCCCGCCTCCATCCACGCCATTTTCTTAGGAGCACACTGATATGACACAAAACAAGAAATACACTGTCGTAGTCGCCGGCTGCGGCAAGCGGGGACTTCACCACGCCGACGCCTTTGTGAAGAATGGCCGGTTCGATCTTGTGGGGCTATGCGATATCAATGCGGAGCGTCTGGCGGCAGCCGCCAAACAATTCGGCAATCCCGCGACGAGTCAGGAAATCGCACCGCTGTTGCGCGATATCAAGCCGGATGTTTTTTGCTTTTGCACCTTGCCTTCGTTGCGGCTGGAAATGATTCGACTGGGAGTGGAAAATGGTTCGAGCCTGATCGCTTATGAAAAGCCCGTCGCCACCTCGACCAACGAAGCGCTGGAAATGATGAAGCTCGTGCGCCAGGCTGGAGTAAAAACCGTGGTCAGCCACCAGCACCGCTATGGAGATCACTATAAAAAAGTGAAGGAAATTATCGGGAGCGGCGCCATTGGCCGCGTCCACACGGTTTACGGGACGGCCACCGGCTGGATGATGCACATGTTTACTCACTTGATCGATTACACCCGCTGGTTCAACGACAATGCCGAGGCGGAATGGGTGGTCGGACAGGCTTCAGGAAAGGGCAAATTCAGCGACAATCATCCCTCCCCCGATTATATCGCTGGCATTGTTCAGTATTCCAACGGAGTTCGAGGGATTCTGGAAAGCGGCGACGGCGCACCCGATGTCCCCGAGGTTGAAAACTGGTGGGGCAAGTGTCGAATGGGCGCTCAGGGAACCGAAGGCTTTGCCGAAGTCCTGACCAAGGGCGGCTGGCGTGCGGTAACGCGCGACGCCGGCGTCATTTCCGGCCCAGGCGCCATGGATTATGCCCACGACATGCCTCCTTACATCCAGGAAATTGCCGAATGGCTGGACGATCCCGCCAAAGTCCACTCTTGCAACGGCGAAAGTGCTTATAAAGGATTCGAGATCATGATGGCCATTTGCCGTTCGGTGGTTCAACGCGGCAAAATCCGGCTGCCTCTCGAACCTGGTGAGCCGGAACTGGAATCCTTGGCCAGAAATTTGCCGGACTAGGACCAGCTTGCGCAGAGTCGCCCCGGTGACTCTGCGCACCTTATTTGTGAACCGCTTCTCTTCCCCCAATCCCGCCAAATGTTATCCAAAATTTCGATATCTCCCACTTTTCCCTTGTTTTTATTTCAATAACCTTCAATTGACAGAGTTAGCCGCAGAGATATGTTCTGCTCAACAGAATAAATTCTGGTATTAAGAACAGCCTGAGGAGTTGTATATGCCCAGAGATCTTAACATTGCTTCTGGTAGGGAAAACCTCATGAGGTTGGAAAGCCGGCGGAATTGCCTGCACGAGCTGATCCTGGACGAGTTGCGGGCGGTTGGACGATGAGCGCCATCCCAACGGTATAGCTCCGGCAGTCCGCTATCGATCTATTCCCCTTCCAGCCCCGACGCAGGTGCCATTTTTGCTGTGGGCATTTACCCTGACGTTCTTCTGGGCCGCGATCAACAGATTATTGGAGGCAAGCCTACGGTCGTGGATGAAACCAATGGCGCGCCGCATCTAAATCCCGCTGCCTTTGGGACTGTTCCTGGCACTGAAGCGAACAATGTTCCCCTCCACTGGGGAATACGTCACCCAATCTACCCAACATCCGGTAATGGGCTTCTTGTGGAGAAAGTTTTTCACTTATGAAAAAAACTTCACTGAAATTCAGGCAAGGAATGAACTTGGAAATCCGGAGAGATGTGAGGAACTTGTTTGACAGGATTGGCTAGTCCAATCCTGAAACCGACATCGGGGATACTACCCGATTCGGCAGGGTCTTTGGCAAATCCGGCGGTCCGCGTACTATCCAGGTGGGAGCGCGGATTACCTCTAACTTGGAATTTCAATTGAATCTCTAATGCGGTTTTCGGCCTCGGCGTTTTTTTGCCGGGGCTTTTTTTTTGCGCAGAACAGCACCTCAGCCCGTGAACCTTCGCCGTAATGCGGAGGTGATTTTTGACTCTGCGGCTTTTCCCCGGGCCGACGATACGCCCGGATGGTGTTTGGCCTAGAACCGCAGACTCGAGGGAAAGCGCGAGTCTGCTCTGCGCATCACTTTCGCTGATTTTCGAGAGAGTCATCCATGTTCGACGGTTTGCCGCCGACGGACTCTTGCCTGTCTTCTGGTATCATTTATAATATCAACATGAAGAAACCGGGAATCATGATGGACTCCCATGTTCCGGTTGCCGGGCTTCCGTTTTGGAATGGCGCCATCACTCCCCGGAACTTTTTGAAGATTACCGGAGAAATACCACGAGTACAATTAGCGTCCGGTTATCCAATTCACTGCATGATCAGGCGCAGGAATTGGCCAAAAAAGAAAAGGTCTCCATAAACCTATATGTCCCTTTGGCCTGGGCAGAAAAGATTTCCGCCCTGATAACGGCGGAATATCTCGAATAACGGGCAAACAAAGAAAGCTCCACAAATTCCAAAAGGCCCTGACAAAAGCAATCGACGATTTCCAGGTGAAGAGGACCGGATTTGAAGCGGCTTGAACCCTCGCTAAAATCCGCGGAGTTGCACTGAGAGCCCAGGGATTTTGCCTTCAACGCAGCCCAAAAGTATGGACGGTTCATCCGCCAACTGGCAAACTCGCCGAACCGTCCGACCGTGAGAGTCAAGATGGCGCTTTCGGTGGTGACGGTAGTCACGCAAGCACCCTACCGTCGATCAACTCACGGTAAGGATTTTTAGAGGAGCCAGTCGGGCCAGCATGGCTGGCACAACAATGGGATGAAAATGGGATGAGTGCGGCGGCCTGCCCTCGAGCTTTCTGAGCACGCTTGGCAAACTCAGGCGGGGTGTGTGTACCCCGTCTCCATTTATGCCATTTTTTGAAGAACCACACATGATGGTGCGGCCGACTGCCAATAAGATGAAAAATTTCCCCCGCTTTGAAGGGGATTCTTAAGGGAGACTTCGAATGTCAGCAAAAAAAATGATTTTGCTCTTGGGATTACTATTGCCACAGCTATTCATCCATGGCGCGGAAAAGAAAATTCTGCCACATCGCTGGGTGATGGTGCGAACTAGTTTGCGAAATGATGGCGATGTGGAAAAAATCCGCGCCATTGCCGAAACCGCATCTCATCACGGTTTGAACGGGATTCTGCTGGGCGCCGGATTGGATGCGATTGATCTGGCTCTACCAGATTATCTTGCCCGTTTGCACACCGTAAAAAATATCTGCGATGAAAACAAACTGAATATTATCCCCTCCATTTTCACGCCAGGTTATGGTGGAGGACTGCTGGAGCACGACCGGAATCTGGCCGAGGGCCTTCCAGTTGAAAATGCCCTTTTTGTCGTCAAGAATGGAAAAGCGATGCTGGCCGCCGATCCTCCGGTATCCTTGCGGAACGGAGGCTTTGAGAATGCAGCCGGAAAAATGCTAACGGATTTTGAGCTTTCCGGAACCCTGGGACAGACGGCGTTTCAAGACCAATCTGATTTTCGGGAAGGCAGGGTCTCCTTGCGCCTGGAGAATTTCGCAAGCCAACCAGGCGAGTCGGTGCGGCTCAGCCAGTGGGTGAAGGTCCAACCCCATCGGCTATACCGGCTCAGCTGCCAGATCAAAGCGCGCAATTTGAAACCCTCCGAGCCTTTCGGGGAGAGTGGCTTCCAGCTTGAAGTGATGGGTGGCGATGAAAAACGTCCCCTGCAATTCGAGAATCCCCCTCTGAAGCCGAATGATGACTGGCACCGGGTAGCCGTGGCATTCAACAGCTGGGGTTATGACAAAGTAATTATTTCACCTGTCGTCAATGGTGGCGGAAAAGGACAATTCTGGATTGATGATTTGCGCCTTGAAGAAATCGCTCTTGTCAACGTCCTGCGGCGGCCCGGGACCCCGATGACGGTCAAAGGAGAAAAGAGCGGAAAGTTGTATGCAGAGGGAAGAGATTTCCGGTATGTGGCCGATCCATTGATGGATTTTCACTTTGATCACCCCTCCCCGGCCATCCAAATCCTGCCTGGCAGCAGGATTCGGGAGGGGGAAAGGCTTCGGGTCAATTTCTACCACAGCGTTTTCATTTATAACGATCAGGTGCCTGTTTGCATGGCGGAACCGAAAGCCTATGAGATTTGGAATGAACAGATCAAATTGATTGAAGCCGCGGTGGCTCCCCATTGCTATTTTTTGAATGCAGATGAACATCGCGCCCTGGGCACTTGTCAAGCTTGTAAGCACAGCCGGATGACTCTCGGCCAGATCCAGGCGGATTGTGTGACACGACAGTACCGCATGATCCGCGGACTGAATCCTCAGGCCGAAATATTCGTCTGGTCCGACATGTTCGATCCAAACCACAATGCGGGCCACGAGCACAAATGGTACTACCTCACTGAAGGCTCTTTTGCCGATTCCTGGAAATTCATTCCCAAAGATCTGAACATGGTGTGCTGGTACTTCGAACGGCGGGAAGCCAGCTTGAAGCATTTTTCAGGCTTGGGATTCAAAACCATGGCAGGGGCGTATTATGATGCCGACAATTTAGATAATCCTAGGGCATGGCTGGAATCGCTGGATGCCACCCCCGGCGCGGTGGGAATCCTCTACACCACCTGGCTGGACAAATACGACCTGCTCGCCCCCTTCGGCGATCTTATCTCCCTGCGGTAGTAATATAGATTCGGTGAGTGCACCATGAAGGTAAAATCTCGCATATGGCTCTGCGATTTATCGCTCTGCCGCATTTTGCGGATCCGCCACGGCGGGTCCGCGCCAGCTTGCTTAAGCCGCAAAAGTCGACGACTTTGAGTCAAGTTTTGGAATGGGAATCAGTAAGTCTCTATAGTCCGAGACGAAGCCTCGCTAGATCTTCCCGATCAAGGTGTGAGCAACAGACTCTCCTTTTCCGCAATCTTCGGTTGCCTTCCTTTTTTCTTTCCAAGTAATGACGTAGACCTCATGCATATCTTTTCAATTGAAATGCCAATTCCAAGGCCTGCATTGAAAAATGCCAAAGGAGTTGCGCACCCAAAGAAAATATTTGGAAATTTATAGATATATAAAAGAAAGAATTACGACTATTGTTTTTTATATTTTATTACAACTAACATTTTCTTTTTATACGATAATTAAAATAAAAACTCCGAAAAATCGGATATTCACGAGAATCTTCATTGCATACAAAGTAGAATTATTTTTTTATATATATGATAAAAAACAATTTATTTACTTATTCCTTTTATTTTCTTTTTGGTCATCTTTTTGCATTAATAAAATTGGGTACCCAAGTCATCCTGGCGCCTAGAACAGGCAATCTTATTGTCCTGAATGTTCCTGCAACAGGTAATGCTTACCTACCAAAATCAATCAAGGTTTCATTTTAAGAGGAAAATCCTAATCACTAAATGGAGTAGTGTTTGAAATGGATCGGTCCAGCATTCGAATCACAACTTCCTAGGCTGCGTCAATTCAGAATGGTTGGATTGGCAAAATTCATAAAGGAATGGCCTAAGGATAGTTTCATGGCTCTGGTGTGCTCTCTGAGGATATGTACGCGTTCAAAAGCGAGAAGTTTGATGCAGGCAAAATGGTTGCGACTCCAGAGCGATTTTCTAAGGGAGGAGGATAAATTATTGATCAGAAAACGTTGATCGGCGGCAGGGAAGCGTTGAGATGAATATTCAGTCTCTCGTTTATGAAAAGAAGTAGATTTTTCTAAGGAAATTTTCAAAGGAAAGATGGAGTTCAGAATCACCCATATGCTCCATCTTCGTTGATTTTATTAATAAGGAGATTGTATGAAAGAAACAACAAAAATCCAGAATTCCTTGCAGGCGCTTTGCCTGATTTTAGGACTGGTGGCGCTGCTGGGAGTGTCCGGGTGGTCACAATCCAGCACCGGCAGCGTCCGTGGAGTTGTGCAGGACGAAAGCAAGGCAATCATTGTAAAAGCCGACGTCACTTTGACCAACACAGAAACCAACATTGAATCTAAAACCGTCACCAACGATGTGGGGATCTATGTTTTTCCCGCCGTCAACACCGGACCTTACCGGCTCTCGGTGGAAGCCCCCAACATGCAGAAATTTGTCGGATCTATCACCGTTCAAACCCAGCAATCGGCGGTGGTGGATGTGGTGCTCAAACCAGGCGCCACTTCCGTGGAAGTTAACGTTCAAGACGTCACGCCTTTATTGACCGTTGACAGTTCTACTCTGGGCCACACTTTGGAGCGGCAGCGCATCGAGCAGTTGCCCCTTAATGGCCGGCAATTGACCAATCTGCTCGCCACCGTCCCGGGCCTCGATCCCAATTCGCTCCGGGCTTACGGCATGCGGCAAGGCGCCAACGACTTTCTGCTGGACGGCGCTTCGCTGACCAGTCCCATTTACGGGGATGGAATTACCGCCCGGCAGCCGGGTCTCGATACGATTCAAGAGTTCCATGTGGAAGTCAACACCTCTTCGGCGAAATTCACCCGAATGACCAATGTAATTGCCACCACCAAAAGCGGAACCAACGAACTTCATGGCACGCTCTTCTGGACCAACCGCAACAACGCTTATGGAGTGGCGAGGGCGAGGGAAACCGGGACCTCTAAACCCGCTCCGCTGAACAGGAACGAATATGGCGGCACCCTGGGTGGCCCGATCCGGATACCCCACCTCTATAACGGGAAAGACCGCACTTTCTGGTTCTTTTCGTATGAGGGATTCAAACAGCGTTCGGCGGGTCAGGGTAGTGGCCGAGTGCCGACGCTGGCCATGATGAACGGCGACTTCAGCGAGTTGAAGACCGGCGCCGGAACCCTGCAGAAGATTTATGACCCTTGGACCACCGATCCGACTACCTGGGCGCGGCAACAATTCCCGGGCAACATCATTCCCGCGGATAAGATGAGCCCTCTCTGGAAGTACATCAAATCAGTCATGCCAGCGCCGACCACCGGCGCCAATCCGCTGGTCGCCAACAACTGGTTTGGAACTCGTCCAAATAAGCAAGACCAATACACGATTTCCATGCGTTTTGACCATCAGCTCACTTCGAACGATCAAGTCTTTTTCCGCTATACCCAGGGGGTCAGCAACACCCACCGGAACTCCAGCGGAGTCCCCATGCTTGACGATGTGGGTAACTTCCGGAATGACTTCTACCCGAACCGGAGCGGGGTGGCCAGTTACCGCCGGACTTTTTCGCCAACTCTATTCAACGAATTGATGATGAGTGCCTCCCGGGAATATGGCTATATGGCCACGGGTGACCTGAAAACCAAGTATGCCGACCAGTTGGGTCTTCCCAATCCTTTCGGCGGCTTCGGATTTCCGGTCATCGGCAACATCGGCATAGGCAGTGGCAATACCTTCCAGCCCGTCAATGCCACCGGCCGCTCTTTGAACCACTTCATCATTGACGACAACGCCACCTGGATCAAAGGCAAGCACGAATTCCAATTCGGAGTTCACCTGCGCCTCGACCAACAGACTTATCTGCCTCAGCAACAGCGAACGGCCGGTTCGGACAATGCGGTCAGCAGTGCCACCGCTCTTTACAATCCCGCCACCTCACGCAATAACCCTGGCGCCCTGGGCAACACGGGGCATTTACTGGCCAGCGCTTTCCTGGGGATAGACGATTACGCGGCCCGCATGGCCAAAGGAACTTATTACATCCGTCAGAAGGAAGCCGCTTTCTACTTCCAGGACAACTACAAATTCACTCCCCGGCTGACTTTGAACTTGGGAGTGCGCTGGCAGTTGTCTCCCTATCCGAAGGAAAAGCACAACTTGATTTCTGGATTTGACAAGCAAAATAAAGCAATTGTCTTAGGCCAGCCTTTGGATTACATGTACCGGATGAATGCTACCACTCCAGCTCTGGTGTCGGCTCTCGAAGGGTTTGGGGTTAAGTTTGAGACTGCCGATCAGGCCGGTTTGCCCAAGGCCTTGATCTACGACAACTGGAAAGATGTCACCCCTCACCTGGGATTTGCTTACCGGGCCTTGGATGGGCGCAAGAGCTTTGTCATTCGCGGCGGATACAGCATGAGCTATTTCCCGCTGCCGATGTGGGGCTGGAGCGACCGGATGAGGATGAATGCTCCTTTCGTGGGCACTTATGAAAACCGGTACAACAGCGCTGCCACTTACTCGCCGGATGGAATCGGCAACTATGGCATGCGTTCAATCCCCACCATCATTGCCGGCCAGAACAGCGCGGACGCGATCCATGCGGACTCTCCCACCGGCATAGAAGTTGGAGCCGATTCCTTCCAGGCTTCCTACTGGGCTCCCAAACAGCCCACCCCCATGGTCCAAGATTGGAACTTGACCGTGGAAAAAGAAATCATGAAGGACACCATTGTGCGGGCTGCCTATGTGGGCAACCATGCCTCCAATCAGGAACTTTACGATAATTACAACCTGTCGATTCCCAGCTACGTCTGGTTAGCCACCACCAAGGAGCCTTTCCCCACCGGCGATTTGGCCACCGCGGCCATGCATCCCTGGTCCAACAACCTATACGGCGATCTCCAGGAATGGAGAAACGAGGGCTGGGGGAATTACAACGGCGCCCAATTTGAAGTTGAACGCCGCTACAGCAAAGGGTTTGGCTTCCAACTCTATTACAACGTCGGCAACACGTTGAGGGCAGGCGGATACGGTTGGTATTCCAGCGTGGCTCCCACCTCGGCTTTCTTGCCCGGACAGGTCCCCGACGATTTCCATGCCCGCGCCAAACAGTTGCTTTATGCCCGCGACACCTCGGCTCCCCAGCAAATGGTACGCTGGAACTGGATCGTCGATTTGCCCTTCGGTAAGGACAGATGGATCGGCAAGAGTTGGTCTGGAAAGAACTGGGGCGGAGTGCTGAACCAAATCGTCGGCGGCTGGCAAGTCACCGGCATGGGTATGTTGCGCGGCAACCATATGTCCATCAACAACGGTCTCTATCCGACTGGGAATCCGTACCAATATTATGGACACAAATATCCCATTCAAGACTGTACCAGCGGCGATTGTATACCCGGCTATTTGCTCACTAACGGATACATCCCAGCTTACCAGATCAATAAGCCTGACGGGATCATGGGCGTGCCGGCGGATTACAAGCCATTCGTTGCCCCCCTTAATCCCTATCCGGCCAACTATCCCAGTATTAATCCCGATACGGATCCGATGTACAACTATTATGGCGGGAACACCGTCTGGGTAACCCTCAAGGACGGCACCCGGCAAGAGGTGGACTACTCCGGTTCCGGCGACACTTGCCAGTGGGGTTGTTCACAAATCACCCAACCCTTGATGAATCAATATAAGCCCAGCACTATGCTTTGGAATACGGATGCTGCGCTGGTAAAGAACTTCCCCCTCAAGGAGAAGTTGAAACTCAGGGTCCAATTCGATTTCTTCAATCTGTTCAACCATCCCAACAACAATTGGTCTCCTTCAAGCGCGGGAATCGTCTACACCGATACGAACAACACTGATATCAACGGTCCGCGCGTCATTCAGTTCTCCGCACGACTCAACTGGTAACCTGAACTGCTGAGAGTGCCCGATCTGTTTTACGGGCACTCCTAATTCTTCAACTCCCATGGCTCCGGTTTTTTCTCCGGAGCCATTTTTTTTGCTACGAAAATATGGTATCGATGACGTGGCAGCCCTGCAAACCCACCAGCACGAAGCGAGAGCGAGTGATCAACTCAGCTGGACCTAGCCGCACAGCTTGAGCAAAACCAGGCTGATCGCTCGTTGGCACTTCGCGCTTTTGTCACGGCACAATGAAGCAGCCCTGCAAACGGACCAGCACAAAGCGAGAGCGAGTGATCAACTCAATTGGACCTAGCCGCGCAGCTTGAGCAAAACCAGGCTGATCGCTCGTTGGCACTTCGCGCTTCTGTCACGGCACAACGAAGCAGCCCTGCAGACGGACCAGCACGAAGCGAGAGCGAGTGATCAGGGCAGGTCACTCAGACCATGCGGTGCGGAGTCTGGCAAGCTGCGCGGATCGCTCGTTGGCACACTTCGCGCTTTTGTCACGGCACAATGAAGCAGCCCTGCAGACGGACCAGCACGAAGCGAGAGCGAGTGATCAACTCAATTGGACCTAGCCCGACTTCCGCTATTCGAGGGTTGGAAATCGACTAAGTTGTTTATTCTCAGCAAAGGCATAGCAAAGGTCTTCACTACAAACTGGATTGCCGCTGGGGTATCTCCACCTGTCCATTTTGCTTGATGCGCGGTGGGGGCTGACTGGGCAAGCTCAGGTGCAGGCGGTGCAGCAACAATTGCAAATCTTTGTCTGGCTGCGTGTAGCGGGGCAGGACAATCTCCCGCCCATCCATGGTGGGCAGATGGACATCGATCATCTGGATGGTTTTGAATTTCTCCAGAATCGACCGTGAGGTCAGCCCTGGCGCCAGACTCCGAGCTTTTTGTTTCAACGTCACAAATAAACAGTAGGACAGAAAGGCCAGGAAAATATGAGCTTCAATCCTTCGGTCTTTTTGATGAAAAACCGGCCGGACCGCCAAATCGTTTTTTAAATCTTTAAAAGCCTGTTCAATCTCCGTCAGCTGGATGTAAAAATCCCAAAGCCTTCCGCCCTCGGTTCCACATTGGAAAGCGCGCAGCAGATACTGTCCTTCGCTGCGCCGCGCCTGGCGAAGCTTTTCCCGGTTGAGAACAAAGGTGAATGTGTTCGCAGAGACGGGTTCATTCTTTCCGGGCAGCCGAATCTCTACCAGCCGATAGGCTTGTCCCGCCTCTTGTTTAGCTGCTCCCAACTTGAGCAGTAAAACATCCCGTGTCATTTTTTGCCGTTGCAACTCGCCCAGCCGTTTCCAGAGTTTTTTCAGACGCCGTCGCCGCATCCCCCGTTCTTTGGCCACCCGTCCCCGGCTCCGCGCCAACACATACATCTCTTGCGCTTGCGGAAGTAGTTTGACCTCGACTTGCTCGCGCACCTGCTCCCAATTCCGCTTGAGAAAATCTTTCTCCAGTTGATTGAGTCGTCCGCGCGGCGTCCCCACCAGATAAGACACCGGCGGGTCCGCCTGCCTCATCTGCTCCAATACTTCTTCAGTGGGGATCCCCCGATCCATCAACCAAATCCGTTGTGCTTTTCCATACTGCTGCTCGATCTTTCGCAGAAAACCCGCCAAGGTGGTTTTGTCGCTGGTATTCCCTTCCATTACTTCATAAGCCAGCGGAAATCCCTCTGGCGTGATAACCAACGCAATCACTACCTGCACACAATCCGACCGCTTGTCCCGGCTGTAGCCAAATTTCCGCTTCCCCGCTTCCGGCGGATCACACTCGAAGTAAGTGCTGGTCAAATCGTACAGCAGCACTTCATAGCGGATTTTAAATAGATCCTCCCACTGTTTCCTCAAGTAGAGAAACAACTCTTCTTTGTGGGGCAGGATCTTGTCCAGACATCGATACAGCGTGTCATCCTGCACCAAGTCTTGCTCTTCGTTTAACAAGTCCCCCAAGCCGCTGCTGCGGTACCATTCCCGATGCAGCCGCCACTCACTGCCCGGATCAATCAGCCGATAACTCACCAGAGCTTTTAAAACCTGCAACCAATCCGTCCCCTTGCGGCTCTTCTCCAACCGGCCCTCCCAAAACCCATCCAGCTGCAACTCCTGCCATAGCTGCAAGGCCAGCCAGCAGCCCCCCCATTGTCGGGCTCGTCGCAGTTCCAACTGGTTCAATCGGACTTGGACCGTTTCCACTTCCGTCGAGGGAACGGGTCGCTCGGCGGCAAACAGCACCATCGGCCGCGCCTGTTTCCCGCCCTCTTCCAAAACTTCAATCGTCCGCCACCACGACTCTTTCTGATGATCGTTGATCTCTCCTAAATACAAAACATGTCGTTGAACGACCCGACCTTTTTCAGTCCGGTAATTTTCGACAATGCTCCAGTACCAGTGTTCCTTCCCGTTCTTCTTGCGGTTGGTGGCTCTCAAGAACATGTCCCTATTGTCGCCACCCTAAAATAAATTGCAAGGGGGTAGGTCTTCACTCAGAGCTTTTCAGAAACCCACGACCTCATTCCAAATGCTTTACCCGTTAAAAAAAATCGATTTTGGCGCTTTTCCTGCGCGAATAGCGGAAGTCGGGCTAGCCGCGCAGCTTGAGCAAAACCAGGCTGATCGCTCGTTGGCACTTCGCGCTTCTGTCACGGCACAACGAAGCAGCCTTGCAGACGGACCAGCACGAAGCGAGAGCGAGTGATCAGGATGGCGGCACAAAGCCAAATCAATCACCCACCTTAGCCAGAATGGCCGCACTGTCCGTTCAGCCTTGGCCGGGCTCCCCATTTACACATAAAACGTTGCCAGTTTGCGCGACTTTTGCAGGTCAGCCATATTCATCATCGAACGGCACAGGAGGAGTTCAACAATCACAATCGCCTATTAGAAATATATAGAAATATAAAGAAAGGATTATGACTCTTATTTTTTATATTTTATAGAGACGAAAATTTTCTTTTTATACGAGAATTAGAATAAATACTCCGAAAAATTGTATATTCTATAAATTATTGTTAGCCCCATAATGGACCATTATTATTATCTAGATGAAAAAATAGAAGTTATTTGCCTTTCCCTTTTATTTTATTTTTGGTCATTCTTTTGCTTAAAAAAATCTGGAATCCCAACTCATCCTGTTTACTAAAATATACAACCTTCAAATCTTGATTATTTCTGGAAAGGGTAACGTGTAGAGCCCAAAACCAGTCATAGTTTCATCTTTTTGAGGAAAGTCGTGGTTATTGGACGGAGTTGTGTTTTGAATGGAGCAGTCCAGCATTCGAATCGAACCTTCGGGGGGCATGTCAGTTTTGAATAGAGGGAAAGGCATAATTCACAAGAGAATAACCAAGGAACCAATCACGGCTTGGGATTGCATTCCACTGCTGCGCACACGTTGAAAAGCGAGGAGTCTAGTGCCGGCCAGATGGCTGTAACGCCATAGCGATTATTTTGAAAAGGAGGAGGAAATATCGTTGCGAAAACGCTGATTTGCAGCCGCGGAGCGTGAGATGAAAAATCAGTCTCTCGTTTATTAAAAGAAAAGGATGTATCTAAGGAAGTTCACTGGGGAAAGAGGGAGTTCAAAATCATCTTCATCTTCCATTTTCATTGATTTTATTAATAAAGGAGGTTGTATGAGAGCAACGACAAAAATCCAGAGTCCCTGGCAGGCACTTGGCCTGATCTTGGGGCTGGTGGCACTGTTGGGAGTGCCTGGGTGGTCACAATCCAGCACCGGCAGTGTCCGTGGAGTTGTGCAGGACCAAAGCAAGGCGGTCATTGTGAACGCCAACGTCACTTTAACCAACACCGACACCAACATTGAAGCCAAAACCATCACGAATGATGTGGGAATCTATGTTTTCCCTGCTGTTAATCCCGGACCGTACAAACTTACAATTGAAGCGCCGAACATGGCAAAGTATGAAGCCAGGCTGACAATTCAAACTCAGAAATCGGAAGTCGTCGATGTGGAACTCAAGCCGGGCACCACGACTATCGCGGTTAGTGTTGAAGACGTAACTCCCCTGTTGACTGTCGATAGCTCTACGCTCGGCCAAACCTTGGAGCGGCAGCGCATCGAGCAATTGCCTCTCAATGGGCGGTTTGTGACGAATCTGCTCCTCACGGTGCCAGGTCTTGATGCCGGTGGCAATCTCCGCGCTTACGGGATGCGGACAGGAGCTGCTGACTTTTTACTGGATGGTGCTTCGCTGATCGACCCCGTATACAGGGAGGGGATTGTTTCCCGGCAGCCAGGGCTCGACACCATCCAAGAGTTCCATGTAGAAGTCAACACCTCTTCGGCCAAATACACCCGAATGACCAATGTGATTGCCACCACTAAAAGCGGAACCAACGAAATTCATGGCACCCTCTTCTGGACCAACCGCAACAATGCTTATGGAGTGGCTCGGGCGCGCGAGACGGGCACTTCCAAACCTAATCCCTTGAACCGCAATGAATATGGCGGCACGCTGGGTGGCCCAATCAGGATCCCCCACCTCTATAACGGGAAAGATCGTACTTTCTGGTTCTTTTCGTATGAGGGATACAAACAGCGCTCGGCGGGTCAAGGTAGTGGCCGCGTGCCGACAGAGGCCATGCGCAATGGTGACTTCAGCAATTTAAGGGACAAATCCGGCACTCTGCAGAAAATTTACGATCCCTGGACTACCGACCCGGTCACCTGGGCGCGGCAACAATTTCCGGGGAATATCATTCCCGCTGACAAGATTAGCCCACTCTGGAAGTACATCAGTTCAGTCTTGCCAATGCCGACTAAAAGTGCTAATCCTCTGGCCGCCAACAACTGGTTTGGAACTCGTCCGAATAAGCAAGACCAATATACGATTTCCATGCGTTTTGACCATCAGATCACCGCAAACGATCAAGTCTATTTCCGTTATACTCAAGGAATCAGCAACACCGTAAGAAACTCCAGCAGAATCCCCATGCTTGACCAGGTGGGGAACTTCCGGACCGATTATTACCCGAACAAGAGTGGGGTGGCCAGTTATCGCCGGACTTTTTCGCCGACCCTGTTCAACGAATTGATGATGAGTGCCTCCCGGGAATCGGGCTACCTGGCGACGGGTGATTTGAACACCAAGTACGCCGATCAGTTGGGCCTGCCCAATCCATTTGGCAACGTGGGATTCCCGGTCATCGGCACTCTTGGCATCGGTGACTCTGGCAACTACTTCCAACCGGTCAATGCCACCGCCCGTTCCATGAACCACTTCATCATTGACGACAACGCCACCTGGATCAAGGGCAAACACGAACTGCAGTTCGGGCTCCATCTGCGCTTGGACCAGAACACCTATCTGCCCCAGCAGCAGTTTACCGCCGGAACAACGCAATTTGTCGCCAATGCTACCGCTCTTTATAATCCCGCGACTGGAGTCGAAAACCCGGGATCCTTAGGCAACACGGGCGCGAGAATTGCCAGTGCTTTCCTGGGGCTTGCGGATTATTCCTCCCGCATGGCCAAGGGGAAATACTACATTCGCCAGAAGGAAGCTGCTCTTTATTTGCAGGACAACTACAAGTTTACTCCTCGCCTGACCTTAAACCTGGGAGTACGCTGGCAGTTTTCTCCTTACCCGACAGACAAGTACAACCTTTTTTCCAGTTTTGACAAACAAAAGCGGGCGCTGGTGTTAGGCCAGCCTTTGGATTACATGTACCAGATGGGGGCTACCACTCGATCTCTGGTGTCGGCCCTCGAGGGGTATGGCGCCACGTTTGAGACTCCCGAACAGGCCGGGTTGCCTCAAAAATTGTTCTATAACAACTATCGCGACTTCAGTCCGCACGTGGGATTTGCCTACCGGGCATTGGATGGGCGCAAGAGCTTTGTCATTCGTGGCGGTTACAGCATGAGCTATTTCCCATTGCCAATCGCGGGCTGGAGTGACCGGACGCGGATGAACGCTCCCTTCGTGGGCTCTTACGACAACCGGTATAACTCTTCTGCCGCTTACTCTCCCGATGGAATCGGCAATTATGGCCTGCGGTCAATACCTACCATCATTGCCGGCCAGAACAGCAAGGACGCAATCCATGCCGACTCTCCACAAGGCATAGAAGTTGGAGGCGATTCCTTCCAGGCCTCCTACTGGGCTCCCAAACAGCCTACTCCGTTGGTCCATGATTGGAGCCTGACCGTGGAAAAAGAAATCATGAAGGACACCATGGTGCGGGCCGCCTGGGTTGGCAACCATGCCTCCAATCAGGAACTTTACGATAATTACAACCTGTCAATTCCCCCTTACGTCTGGTACGTCACCCGCCAGGAGCCTCTCCCGACCGGCGATTTGTCCACAGCGGCACTGCGCCCCTGGTCCAACAACTTATGGGGCGATGTCCAGGAATGGAGAAATGAGGGCTGGGGAAATTACAGTGGAGGCCAATTTGAGATTGAACGCCGCTACAGCAAAGGCTTTGGTTTCCAAGTGTTTTACAACGTCGGCAACACAATGATGGCAGGTGGATACGGTTTTTATTCCGCTGTTGCTCCGACCGCTGCTTTCTTGCCCGGACAGGTCCCCGACGATTTCCATGCCCGCATAAAACAATTGTTTTATGCCCGCGACACTTCGGCGCCCAAGCACATGGTCCGCTGGAACTGGATCGTCGATTTGCCTTTCGGAAAAGGCAAATGGCTAGGCAAGAATTGGGGCGGAGTTCTGAACCAAATCGCCGGCGGCTGGCAGATCACCGGCATGGGTATGTTGCGTGGCAACCATTATGGCTTGAACCAGGGCCTCTATCCGACCGGGACTCCGTACCAATATTATGGACACAAATATCCAATTCAAGACTGTACCAGCGGTGATTGCATTCCCGGCTATTTGCTCTATAATGGATATATTCCGGCTTACCAGATCAACAAGCCGGACGGGATCATGGGAGTGCCGACGGATTACAAACCATACGTTGCCCCCCTCAATCCCTATCCGGCCAATTATCCCGATATCAATCCCGATACGGATCCGATGTACAACTATTACGGGGGCAACACCGTGTGGGTGACCCTCAAGGATGGCACCCGGCAGGAGGTGGACTACACCGGTTCCGGCGACACTTGCCAGTGGGGTTGTAATCAAATCATGCATCCCTTGATGAACCAGTACACTCCCAGCACCCGGCTATGGAGTACGGATGCTTCGCTGGTGAAGAACTTCCCCCTCAAGGAACGGTTGAAACTCAGGGTTCAACTCGACTTCTTCAACCTGTTCAACCACCCCAACAACAATTGGTCTCCTTCGAGTTATGGAATCGTTTACACCGATACCAACAACTATGATGTCAACGGTCCGCGGGTTATGCAGTTTTCAGCGCGGCTCAGTTGGTGACCTGACCTGTTGAGAGTGCCCGATCCGTTTCACGGGCACTCTCAATTTTTCAACTCCCATGGCTCCGGTCTTTAAACTGGAGCCTTTTTTTTGCCTCGAAAATATAGTATCGATGACGTGACAGCCCTGCAAACGGACCAGCACGACGCGATAGCGAGTGATCAGGGCAAAACGAACCAGCCCTGCCAACGGACCAGCACGAAGCGAGAGCGAGTGATCAGGGCAGCGCCGCAAAGCCGCATCTATCGCCGGCCTTGGATGGCGGAAATGGCGGCTTTAATTTTGGGGATGAGCGGACCATGTTTCCCCGGGTCGGCCTTCTCGAGGAACTTTTTATAATAAGCCACTGTTTGTGGGAGATTGCCCGCATTCTCGGCCAGCAATCCTAAATTCACGTATACTTCAGCCAGATCGGGATTATATTCCACCGCTTTCTCAAAATCACCGCGCGCCAGCTCCGCCTGCCCGCGCTGGATTTCCAGCGTTCCCATCAAATTATAAGCGTCCGCGGACCGGTCATCCTGAGCCAGAATGGCGCGCACGGTCCGTTCGGCATCGGCCGGTCTCCCCATCTGCAAATACAACGTTGCCAGGTTGGTCAAGTTCTGCAGGTTCGCCATATTCATCGAGGCGGCGGTTTCCATGGCATCGAGCGCGCGTTGCAGGTTGCCCATACGCAGAAAACTGTTGCCAAGTTCCGCCTGCATTTGGTCGGTATCCACTTTGTTGGCGATCGCCTGCTGGAAGACCAGGATCGCCTGTTGATGTTGTCCCAACTGTTGGTGGCAAAGTCCCAGCAGGTGGTAAAGGAAGGGATTCGATGGGTCTTGGCGCACTGCCACCTGAAGTGGCGGCAGGGCGAGAGCATATTGATGCCGATTGATCATTTTCGAGGTCCGCTCGATGATTCCCAAGACTGTGACGCGTTCTTTGGGATCGGGCCCGGACATGTCGAGGCGCAAGTCGCGCCGGGCCCCCGCGGTCGCATAGCCTAGAGATTGGAGTTGGCGAAGCGTCTCACTGGAAATAGGCTGACGCTCGATCAGGCCCTGACTGGATTCCGCGCTGGCCACCTCCCTGATTTTTTTCCGCAGCCGATCAACTTCGTTTGGATACTGATTCTCTACATTGTGGCTTTCCGTAGGATCGGTCTCCAGCCGATAGAGCTCAGGAGTGGGAGCCTGGATCCATTTGTAGCCAGGTGTGCGGACGGCACGCAACTCCGCCCAGCCCAGGTTCGTTTTGGGATAAATGGTCTCGCTGTAAGCATAATTTGCCGGCACATTCTCGCCCTTGGCGAGAACAGGCACGAGGCTTGCTCCCTGCGCCTTCTCTCCAGCCGATAGTCCCAACCATTGCGAAACGGTCGGCATGATATCGATGGTGCGGACTTGTTCAGTGACGACTCGATTGGCTTGAATTCCAGGCCCCGCCATGATCATCGGGACGTGCAGCGTGGAGTCATAGAGAAACACCCCGTGAGTGTATTCCCCATGTTCACCCAGGCTCTCTCCGTGATCCCCCACCAGCACGACAAGAGTTTTTTCCCGCAATCCGCGATCCGCCAGCCCTTTCAGCAGCTCTCCCACCTGGGAGTCCGCGTAGGCCACCTCTCCTCCATACAAGTTCTTCCCATAGCGAGTCCGGAAGGGTTGCGGCGGATCGTAAGGGAAATGCGGATCGTAATAATGAACCCAAAGGAAAAAATTTCGCTTGGGGATTTTCCCGCCCCCTTGCTGTAATTGGCTGTCCAGCCAATTCAGGGCGCGCCGGGTCATGATCTCCGCCCGGACTTCAGGGACGACGCCGGGCAAAGAGCCCTTCCCCCTCTTGGTCGTCATTTCATCCACATAACTGTTGAAGCCGCGATTTAATCCATAATAATGATCAAGCACGGCAGCCGCCACAAACGCAGCCGTTTCGAATCCCGCCCGCTGTGTGATTGTTGCCAGTGTGGGAACACCGCTATCCAGAATAAATCCGCCATTGTCGCGGAGCTTGTGCACCGGCGGGTAAGTCCCGGTCAATATGCAGGCATGGGAGGGAGCAGTCAAAGGAACTTGAGCAATGGCTTGGGAAAACCGGACTCCGCGCGCCGCCAAGGCATCCATATTCGGAGTCGAAACAGCTTTGCCTCCATAACAGGAGAGATAATCGGCCCGTAAAGTGTCCACGGTAATCAACAGAACATTAGCGTCCCGGGCAGGCGAAGCGGCCTGCGTCTGCGGGGCGTCTTTTGAACTTCGCGAACAGCCATTTAACAACAGGAACAGCCCTGACAGCCCAAGGCAGGCAGTGATGAGAGAGTATTTCTTATAATGGGGCATTGATCTCCTTGAAGGGCTCCATACGATTCCGTGATGCAGCTTCTTAGGAGTATTTTATCAAATATGCTTCGAGAAAAGGATCCTTTTGAGGTGAATACAAAACAATAACAACGGTACTGAAGAACTCGCGTCCAGTTGATGCCCTGCGCCAAGAATAATGGGGCCAGGATGCCGGGAAAAAAAGAGACACGGAGGCACAACGACTGCGCCGTATTGGATCCAGATCAGCTAATGCCTTTCCTGCCTGCTTCGTTTTGGCCACTCCCGATTGACATTCTATAATGATCGCGAACAACCGAAACCCGTCGCCCCTTCTTTCCGCATGTTCTTTCGCCATCGTACCCCCGAGCCCAGACTCAAATAGCGGTTCTTCCGTCAAATCGTGACAGCGGCCTGGCTGCCTATCATTCTCTTTTTTTTATTTCAATAATTTTCTTTGACATGACCGGTTTGGCCTGTTAGATTCTGTTCTTCAGAATCCATTCTATTTTATGCAACGATGGTGAAGTGCTCGTGTCCAGCGATCCTTACATCGAACTTATTGGAAAAACCATCACTCTGCTGGAGACCCTCCGGGATTCTCCCGAAGGACTCAGTTTGCGGGAACTGGCGGCCCGCAGCGGTTATGTGAAAAGCTCTGTTCATCGAATTCTCCAGAGCCTGAAAAAGCATGGTTATGTTGAGCAATCGATGGTGGGCGGACCTTATCGTTTAGGGCTTGAGGTTTTGATCTTGGCGCGAAGCGTGAACCAGGGAAGGAATTTGCTCCAATTGGGCCGACGCTACCTTGTGGAGTTGGTGGAAGGCTTCAGCGAAACTGCGTTTTTGGCCATTCTGCGGAAGAGACAAGTCTTTTTTGTCGATATCCAGGAAGCCCAGCAAGATTTGAGGCTGGTGAGCCCATTGAGCGCCAAAGTACACTTTCACGCCACCGCGGCAGGCAAAGTCATTGCCGCTTTTCTGCCGCCGGAACCGCAGGCCTTCCTGCTGGCTACCCTGAATCTGGAGCCGCTGACGGCAAAAACCATTACTTCGCGCCTTCGCCTGGAAAAGGAATGGGCGGAAATTTTCCGGCGGGGCTATGCCATAAATAATGAAGAGTCCTTCGTCGGAGGGATTTTTTTGGCGGGGCCAGTCTTCGATTCCCGGCATTCGATTTGCGGGAGCATCAGCATCGGCATTCCGAAGTCCCGCTTTTCCGCAAAACTGGAGAAAAAAATGTCCGCGCAGTTGGCCCAATCCTGCGACCGTCTTTCGAGGGCGCTGGAAGCCACCGGTTACATCCATCAAAATGACTTTTGAGCCTTTTAGGCCGCTGACACCGTTTCCGTAAGAAATTATAAGAAATAAAAGCAAATAAATAACAATAAATAAAAACCAGACCAATATAATCATTATGCGATATTTTCGCTCAACTGTTGATTATCTACGAAAATCTGAAGTTGAAAAATACCAAAATTCGAATATTTTCAAAATATTCATCCCTCCCAAAACTAGGTGTAGCTTCTTATCTACTTGATTCCTCTGTGTTTTGTCTAATTATTTCTTAATCTTTCTTGTTGGCCATTTTTTTGCTCTTATAAAATCCGAAGCATTTGCAGATACCCATTCGAATCGCTCAAAGTCCGTGGTTGTGGGAAAAGACTCGGGGCAAAAGAAAGTATAAATCTTCGGTAACGAGGATTCCTAATCCGATTTGGGAATCCTAATCTCTGAAAGGAGGCTTGAATGAAAAAGGCAGCTTTTAGCAGAGCTCTGGCAATCATCGGCTTGATGATGGCCTTGGCAATTCCCAGTTGGCCTCAGAGCGGTCGTGGAACCATCACGGGCCTTGTGAAAGACAGCACAGGTTCCGTGGTTCCGGCTGCGGATGTAACGGCCACTAATCTGGCAACGGGGGTGGAAACCAAGTCAGTTACAACGGATGCGGGTCTTTATCGCATGCCGTACGTTCCCCCCGGAAAGTACAAGATTACCGCCGCGAAAGGCGGATTCAAAACCGGCGTCAGGGACAATGTGGATGTATTGATCACGCAGACCGTGACGGCCGATTTCATCTTGGAAGTGGGCGACATCAACCAGACCATCGACGTTTCGGCGGAGTCTCCATTGCTGGAATCCTCCACTTCAGAAATCGGAACTGCCGCCAATGAATTAGAAGTTCATACCTGGCCCAGCATGGTCAGTGATGGAACCCGGCAACTGCAGGATTTTATTTTTAACAGCATGCCAGGGACCCAGGGAAGCAGTTGGGCGGGGTCCATCAATGGGTCCCAGACCTTTTCCCATGAAGTCCTGATCGATGGGATTACCGTGGGCCGCTTTGACATTAATGGAGGGAACACCTCCGAATTCACCCCAACCGTCGATGCCGTCAGCGAATTCAAGCTGCAGACAGGGTCGCTCTCCTCGCAGTATGGGAACACCCAGACTGGATTGACCAACTTTGGTTTGAAATCAGGAACAAATCAGTACCATGGCACCGCTTTTTGGCTCCATCAGAATGCGGCCCTCAACGCCAACAGCTGGAGCAACAACGCGCACACTTACGATGCAGCCACTGGGAAGGCGGTAAAGGCGAAGAACCATCTCAATAATGGGGGCGCCACTTTTGGCGGACCCATTATCAAAAACAAAACCTTCTTCTTTTTCTCCTACGAGGTATTGCGGGCCAATACGATGGCTCTCGCCGGTTCCTATGATTCGGCCCCCATCGCCGCGTTCAAGCAAGGTGATTTCTCCAAGCTGCTGGATCCCGCTTTTACGCGCGATACCAAGTCTGGACAAATTATTCGGCCCGACATGACCCTGCCTATAGGGCCCGACAACCCGGCAACCTTGGATGCTCTGGGAAGGCAAGTTCTTTATGGCCAAATCTACGACCCGGCCACCACGCGGCAATTGGCCAATGGAACCTGGGTTCGGGATCCCTTCCCGGGCAACGTCATTCCGAAAAACATGGAGAGTTTGGTAACGGGCAAATTGTTGGATCCGAAATACGATATTCCAAACCCCCAATTCCCCCTAGCCAGCCTTTACGGGGAGACTCTGCGTCAGAACTATCTAAGATTTAGCGACTGTTGCCCCATTATGAAAATTGACAATTACAGCATTAAGGGGGACCATGTCATTAACGATAAGCATAAATTGTCTGGATCTTACACCTACAACAACCGTTCCCGGCTTCGGGATGGTTACGGCAATACGGGTTATAGGATTCCCGGGCCATTGCCAGGACCCTACATGGCCGGCGATAAAACCCAGGCAACCCCTGGATGGCTAGTCCGTCTGGCGGAAGATTGGACCATTAGCCCCACCAAGCTGAACCATTTTGGCCTCGGCTACAACCGTTTCCGCAACTTCAATGCAGCCAATACGGCCTTCACCGGCGAGGATTTCGCATCGCTGCTTGGTTTCCAGGGAGTAGCGGGCGGTGCCACTTTCCCGCAGATTGGTTTCAGCGGCCCCAATGTCGATCTCTCCGGAAGTTACAAGTATATGGGACATACCGGGACTGGTAATGAACCCAATGGCAGCACGGTGTTGCTGGATGATTTCACCTGGATCAAGGGCGCCCACAGTTTGAAGATTGGCGTGGAACATCGCCGTTACTATATCAATTCCCGATATAAAAATACGCCGGGATCTTATTCCTTCAACAGCGATCAGACCGCTCTTTCCAATTTCCAAACTTCTACTGGGTTTGCTTATGCCAGTTTCTTCCTGGGTGATGCCAACAGTGCTGGTAATGGCATTGTCCGGTTTATCCAGGGGCTCCGATCTCGCACTACCGCGTTTTATTTCCAGGATGACTGGAAGGTGAACAACAAGCTGACACTGAACCTTGGGATTCGCTGGGACATTCCCACTGGATTCACCGACAGCAAGAATGCCATGTCGGCCATGGATCCCACGATGCCGAATCCCGGAGCAGACGGCTATCTGGGCGCACTGGCTTTCCTCGGCAACTGCACGGGGTGTACCGGAAAGACGAAGTTTTGGGATTACTATTACAAGGAGTTTTCTCCCCGCGTCGGCTTTGCCTATGCGATGAGCAACAAGCTGGTCATCCGCGGAGGATACGGGATCAATTACTCGCCACCGTTGATGGATGGCTGGAATTACAACCTATTCACCGGCTTTAATGGATCCAACAACTATCCGGCAAAGACCGGTCGGCCGGGCGGCGGACAAGATCCCGCTTACAATTGGGATACTCCGTACAAAGCCTACACCGGGGTATTGCCAAACACGGATCCGACACAATTGAATTACGATAACATTGACAAATATCCTGACTCCGTCGCAATGCCAATGGTGCAGAACTGGAATTTCGGAGTGCAGTACGAGTTCCCCTGGCAAACCCGCCTGGAAGCCAACTATATCGGGAACCATGGCAGCCGGATGTTTGACCCGTACCTCAGCCAGCTCAATCAAGCGGATCCCTCCAAGGTTTTGAGCCTGGGCGATCAATTGCTGGACGACATCAGCCTCCATCCGGAGATCCCGAAGCCTTTCCCAAGCTTCACGGGAACGGTAGCCCAGGCTTTGCGGCCTTTCCCCCAATATTATGGGGTTTCTCAATATCGGCGGAACGAGGGCTGGTCCAACTATCATTCTCTGCAGGCAACCCTCACCAAACGGGTCAGCAAGGGTTTGAGTTTCCTGGCGGCTTACACGTGGTCCAAATCGTTGGGCACACCAGGAACAGGCATTGGCGCCTATTATTTCTATGGGCAGAACATCTATAACCTGAAGGCCGATTATGGGGTAACATCTTTGAATCGGCCACAGGACCTGAAGATCACCTGGATCTACGATCTGCCATTTGGGAAACAGGGCAAATGGCTCAAGACGGGGGCTCTGGGCTATATTGTAGGCGGCTGGACGGTGAGTGCCATCCATCACTACGTCTCAGGTGCGCCCCTTTCAGTCTACTCTTCCTCAAGTCCTTCCGCGGGAGCCTATTTCGCCGCAGGGATTTACCCGGATGTCCTCCTGGGCCGTGACCAGCAGATCATTGGCAGCAAACCCACAACGGTGGATGAAGCCAATGGCACCCCTTATCTGAATCCACTAGCTTTTGCGACCGTGCCTGGCACATCCGCTAACAATGTTCCGCTGCATTTAGGGAATGCGCCGCCGGTTTTGCCCAATATTCGAGGCTGGGCTCGCTATGGGGAGAACTTTTCTCTGATGAAGAAGTTCGCGCTTCCCTTCCGGGAGGGAGCTTCCTTTGAATTGCGGTCGGACGTGACGAACCTGTTTAACCGGATCGGCTATAACAATCCCGAGACTGACATTGGGGATCCGACTCGATTCGGCAGGGTATTCGGCAAAAGCGGTGGTTCACGCGTGATTCAGTTGGGGGCCCGCATCACCTTCTAACTAAGAAACTCAATGTGAAATCGATGCAGGTTTTAGCCCCGGCAGTTTTTTTGCCGGGGCTTTTTTTTGCTCTCCTGTAGGGCATTCCGGCGGAGCGGATCTGCGATTTGGTAAAACGCCTCCGCGTGGCGTTGCTGCTGGGAGGCGGTTTGTACAATCACAGATCCGTCCCCTGACGAACCGCCCATGTAGTTTCAACATTTTTACCGCGGAGCGGTAATGGAAATTAGCCTGGGGTAAAAGAGCGCTCTTGCTCTTTTACCCCAGGTTGGATCGGATCAATATCGGCGGGCACTCCAGCGGAGTGCAGGAGGGGAAGCCTTTTACCCATCGAGAACTTTTGCCGGATCGATGCCCTGAATCCGGAGGACACAGGACCTGAGCAATGTTATCGCGGCAGCTAAACTCCTGCACCCCTCCAGGGTGCAACGGGTGTGGAAACTGATTGTAGCCTGGGGTGGGCGGCGAAACGCCGCAAACCCCAGGCTAATTTCCTCTACCGCTTTGCGGTAGAAAAATGCTGAATCTCCAGAGGCGGTTGGTACGATCACAGATCCGTCCCCTGACGGACCGCCCTACAGGCCGGGCTTGTAGAGCGTGTCGTTGAAACGCCGAAAAGGAATCGTTTCTTTGTAGCGTGAAGGTCGGCTTAGCCGTAGCGCAGAGTCGATTTTTGACTCTGCGGCATTTATCCTGGGTCGACGACGCGCCGGAATGTTGCATGGCCAAAAGCCGCAGACTCGCTGGGACACGCGAGTCTGCGCTACGGCAGGATGGATGAAGTCACTATTTTCCGTTCACGGTTGGCGCCCAGATTCATCCAGTTTCCTCAATGCCTCGCGGGCCTCGCGGAAATTAGGGTCGGATGAAAGAGCCAGACGGAACTGTTGCACAGCCTCCTCATTTCTCTTTTGTTCCTGGTAAAGGAGCCCCAGATTGTAGTGCGCCCGGGCGAAGCGGGAATCCAATCGAAGAGCCTCCTGGTAATGCCGCGCGGCAAGGTCGAGCTTTAGCTGCCGATGGAAAACGCTGCCCAGTGTATTGTGGGCCTCGGCGGAGTTTGGATCGACCCTGAGGGCGGATTCTAAGAAGCGTTCCGCTTCCCTCCATTTCCCTTCCAATGCAGACAACAGACCAAGATAGTAATTAGCCGCATAGTCATCAGGCGCATTTTGCAGCAACTGGTTGAAGCTGATTCTGGCCTTTGCATAATCCTTCTTTTGCAGCCAGGCATTTCCCAGCAAGACCGTCGCATCCGCGTCGTAGGGGGCAATCTTCAAAGCCGCTTGGGCTTCGCTGGCCGCTTTATCGAACTGGTTCAACGCAAACAAGCTGACCGCCAAATTGTAGTGGATTTCGGCGTTCAGGGGGTCCAGTTGCAAGGCCGCGCGGAAATCCGCGGCAGCTTCGGTATGCCTGCCCAGTTTTTGCCGATTCAAGCCTATTCCATTGGGAATGGCGGAAACCTCTGGAAGTTTGGCGCGCAACGACTCCAGCAAGCTGTTCGACTCGGCCCAGTGTCCAGAGAAGGCAAGCGTCATCGCAGAGTAATAAGTCTCCTCCTCTCGGATTCGCTGCTTGGGATCGGGGCCCGCCGTAGGAGGCATTCCGTTGGCACTGCCGGCCGTCACATACCCGAGAGAGTTGAGGGCGGCGGCTGTTTCCGGATCGGAGACCTTTGAGCTTGTTCGGGGTGCTGGTTGGGGGCGGGGCTGAAGGCGTTGTAGTCGCTGACGCAAAGCCAGTCCCAGGGCTCTCTCACGAGTGTATAGATTGCGCTTTTCGTCCGGGTCCTTCTCCAGATCATATAGTTCTGGTTGAGGGGCATCAATCATTTTGTATTGCCCCAGGCGTAAGCTCCGCAGCGCACTGCAGCCGAAATGATTGTGGGCGAAAAAACTTTCACTGTAGATCTCCTTGTCCTCATGAGCGCCTTTCGGATTGAGCAAGGCCATAAGGCCCCGGCCTTGAAACTCCGGTGGCCGTTGCACTCCCAGGAATTGCAGTATGGTGGGGGCAACATCGAGCAGGCTGGCAGGCTGGTCGATTCGGGTGGGGCGGGAACTCGGGCCAAGCGGCCAGTGCAGGATCAGCGGGACTCGGAGTGTGCTTTGATAAATAAAATAACCATGGGTGCTCTCACCATGGTCACCCAGTCCTTCGCCATGGTCAGAGGTAAAGACGATAAGTGACCGATCCCACAAGTGAACCTTTTTCAGAAAATCAGAAAACCCACCGATCACCTGATCCACATAATCGAGCTGAGTATCGTAATTAGGCTCCGGAAATTGTTTGCGAAGAGGAGGTGGAAGAGTATAAGGCTTATGGAGGTCGTAAAGGTGGAGAAAGACGAACAGCGGGTTTTGCGAGTTCTCTTCGATCCAATGAGTGGCCGCTTGTACTACTGCTTCTCCGTATCGCTGGACTTCGCTCGTCTCAATCTTTTTTGTCCGATGAAGACCGAAAGGGCTGTCATAAACATCAAAACCGGAATTGAGTCCGAATCGCTTGTCCAGAACATAACTGCCCACAAAGGCGGCAGTCCTATATCCCCGTGCCTTCAATAGAGAGGCCAGGGTTACAACACCAGTCTGAAGCGGTTCTCCATTGTCTCGAACATCATGGCAAAAGGGGTAAGCGGAAGTCAGCAGCGAAACGTGAGATGGCAAGGTCAGTGGGACTAAGGAGCTGATTTGCGTGAAAACTGTGCCGCCGCTGGCCAGGGAATCGACGTTGGGGGTTCGCAGCTTTCGGAATCCATAACAGCTCAGATGGTCTGCCCGTAAGGTATCGATAGAAATCAAAATGACTGAGGGTGAAGACTGAGTTGCGGCGGCGGAAGCCCCCCACCCGCGGGGGTCATCGCTTGGTGAAATTGGAATCGGCAGAAGAAGCAGGACAAGTGGCAGTTGTAGGACTATCTTCTTCATAGTGGAGCAACTTTATTTGGAGGTGGTTTCCGTGGAACTGGGCATTGTGGTTTTTCTCCGGCTCTCCAATTCCCCTTTGGTGATGTCATTGAGCAGCCGGTTATAACTGGCCAAGTACTCCTTCGCTTTTTCCGGATTACCCAACCGATCATAAACTTGGGAAAGCTGAAAATGAGTTTTCCAATAGTTGGGTTCCTCCTGCAGGGCAGTTTGCAGGCTTTGCAGGGCCTGCGGATAATCTCCCATGCGGGCCAGTAACATGCCTCGAACCAGGAAAGTTTCAAACCAGCGGGCATCCAGCGCGGTTGACTTGTCCAATCGTTGGCGACAACTCTCGTTTTCCCCCTTCAAGTAATCCAGGTAAGCCAGTTTGGTCTGAGCGCGAAAAGAGGAGGGATTCAGACCGAGTTCGGCTTCGAGATAAGGCCTCGCCTCTTCGTTTCTTTTCAATTCAATCAAGGTCGCGCCCATGTGGTAATTAGCTTCGGGGGGGAGTGGCTTCAATTTCATGGCCTGTTTGAATTGCTCTTCCGCTTTGGCATATTGGCCGGTGGCAAAGTAGCAAAGTCCCAATCGAAACCGGTGTTGATTGCCGGGGTAATGGGCCAGATAATCCTCATAAGCCCGGCCAGCCTTGACAAAGTTTTGCAGGGCAAAATAACTCTCTGCCAGATTGACTTGGTGGCGCGAGCCCGAAGGGGGAAATTGATGGCTTTCGGCGCGCTCGAACATTTCCAGGGCTTGTTGTTTCTGCCCGGATTGCACGGCCAGCAGACCGGAAATAAAAAGGACTTCCCCCTGCAACAGCTCGGAAGTCCGCCCGGTCAAGGTGCGCGCCAGCTCGACTTGTCCAAACGGGATCAAGGTGTAAATCACATTGAAGGCCAGCCGGCTGTCGCTTTCCATCCGGCTCTTTAGCCGCTCAATCAGGGATTTAACTTTCGAGCTTTCCTGGCTTGACAGATAAGAGTGCAGCAGACGCAAAGAGAGTTCCGCATCCTGAGGAAACTGATCCAGGACAGACTCCATCAATTGCTGCCCTTCCCGGCTTTTCATGTCTTTCTGATAAAGAGCATTAGCCAGGTTGAGGCGAACCAACGGATGCTGTGGCAGGATGAGATAAGCTTCGCGGAATTTTGCAATTGCCGCCTCCAGGTTTCCAGCCTGAAACAGCCGGGATCCTTCATTCAAGGCCAATTCTGCTTTTTGGCGGGGCGAAGGAGCTGCCACGGAAGGGGATTGCGAATAGAGCAAAGAGGGATCGCACCAAAGCAGAAGCATAAAAATCCATAAACAAGAAAACACTATTCCTCTTCGTCTACGGCAGGAGGGCACCAGCAAAACAGTATTCCAAATTCGTTGAAGCTTAGCTCCTTCCCATCCCCTCTTGCTCATATTTCCAGACTCCTGACTTAGCACCACGATATTCCTCATCCTTCACTCCTCATCCCTCATCCTTCATCCCTCGTCCCTCACCCCTCGCCCCTCAATCCTCATCCTTCGTCATTCATCCCTCATCCCTCATCCTTCATCCTTTTTTCGCCTCCGGTTCCACAACCTGCAGGATCCGATTGGCCTTGACACTCGACAGTCTTTGAACAGTTCCACTTGGCCAAGTGATATCCAGTTCCTTGACCTCCGTCTCTTTCCCCAAACCAAAATGCAGCCGCTTGTCGCTGGCCGAGTAGATTCCATTGGCTGTGGAAACATGATCGAATTGGTTGAGTCCCGAAGGCAGGATCAGCCGGACCTTTGCTCCAATCGCATCCCGGTTGCTGCGAGTCCCCCGCAACTGAATCGAGAGCCAATTTCCACCAGAATTTCCGCGTACCCTGAAGAAGAGAGGCAAATTATTCAACCGATTCACCGCTGCTTCCAATTGTCCGTCATTGTCAAAATCTCCCACCGCCAAGCCTCGGTTGGCTCCCTGAACTTGAAAGTCATTCCCAAGTTGGGAAGAAAGATCCTGGAATTTTCCATTTCCCAAATTCCTATAAAAGAAACAGGGCTCTTGATAGCGGGCAGCAGGATTATAGAGTTCGGAGTTATCGAGCACATGGGAGCCAACCGCCAGGATATCCTTCCAGCCATCATTGTCCCAATCCATAAACCGGGTGCTCCAACCGCTATGTGGGGAAGAAAATTGGCCCAAATTCGAGGGAAACGTATGATCTTGAAAAAGGCCCTTCCCGATGTTCAAGAAAAGGGTAAAAGACTCCGAGTGCAAGTCCGTATAAAAAATATCGGGCAACCCATCGTTGTTATAGTCCCGGAAGTCACACCCCATGCCGGAAACCGGGAGGCCATTTTCATTGGTGTAAACTCCAGCCTGGGCTGCAACCTCCTTGAAGGTCCCGTCATGCTCATTGTGAAAAAGGAAGTTGGGCATGACATCATTGGTAACAAAAATATCCATCCAACCGTCATTATCGTAGTCCGCCACGGCAACACCCATTCCCTTTCCCAGATAGCGGCCGATGCCGGAGGATTCGGAAATATCGGTAAAAGTCCCATCGTGGTTGTTGCGAAACAGCGCGTTGGGTAGAGGCTGAAATGTCTGCGGCCGGCAGTAGGCCCGGAATCCGGGCTTGTGTTCGCCACAATAAGTGGATTGATTGTCTTCCATCGTCCACTGAAAATAGCGGGTCACAAACAGATCGAGCCACCCGTCATTATCGATATCAACCCAAGCAGCGCTGGCTTTGAACGGAGCTCCCGGCATGGACACTCCGGCGCGGCTCGTCACGTCAGAAAACGTGCCGTTCCCATTGTTGCGATATAGGACTGTATCTCCAAAATTCGTAATCAGGACGTCTTCGTATCCATCGTTATCAAAATCCCCCACGGCTATTCCCTGCGGATAGCCCTTGACCCCTTTGCCGCTCAATCCGGAGGCTTCAGTCACATCCCGGAATCGGCAATTTCCAAGATTCTTGAACAGCCGGTTGAATGACGCCGGATCGCTCCGCACATGGCCCGGAGATGGAGCGCCATTCAGGAACAGGAGATCAAGCAAACCGTCATTATCAAAATCAAAGGTTGCCACGGCGCCGCCCATCGTCTCAAATGGAAATTTGCTTTCCGTGGCAAAATTGTTCTGTCTGAAATTTAAACCGGCAGCTGCAGCAATGTTTTCCACCTGGAAGATGCGGCTGGGAGGCACCTGATCGGAAGAGCTTACGGCGGGAGAGATTGCAGCAGGCTTATTTGTGGATTGTAGATCCATTCGGCGGGGAGCAGCCAGGTATTCGGCAGATATCCAAAAAGGGAGTAGTAAAACAAACCATATCTTCACGCTCTTATACCTGATGGCATGGGAAAAGCGGAGGAAATGCCGGCGGAATGATGTCCACATTCCACTCCGTCGGTTGAAAATGTGATAAGAATTGAAATCGATTGGAGAAACCATCAACAGCGATCTAGCCATCCAGATTAGCCCCACCAACAGAGCCTTTCTTCCTTTCCCTTTTTTTCCGATAATCATTGAAACAATCCGCAGTCAAATTATATATGAATCCTGCGCCCATGAGACATTGGAAATCAAAAAGACGGATATTGATGGGAAAAACGGGGGGAAGTTGCTGAAATGCGGACCGGTCGAACGAAATATTGAAAAATTCTTCAGGTCTTTTCGCAAGTGACAGGAAGTTGCGAGTGAGTTTTGGCCTTTTTAGGAATAAGGAGGTCAGGGACCGCCCGAAGGCCTTTGTCCAACGTGATCACTAACGCGCCTTCCTCCCATAAGCTTCGACGTATACGCCAGAGAGACACCCAAAGTCATTAGGCTAAAAAATTTCCTTGTAGCGTGACTCTCCCTAGCCCCCTGACTTTCTAAGCAGTTCTCTACTTTCGCAAGGGAAGGGTTTCTTCGCATTACACTGTCTTGTGAAATCTGTGAACGTTCCTCGAAAGATGAACAAAGTAGCAATGCCCTCAGCGGTTGTGCCAGGAGGGATTGTTCCCAGGAATGGATCTGCGTGAATGCATTGCTCTCGCCGGTTGTGAAAAACGTAAGCAGGGGATTCCGTGGTCATTCCTGCGATCCAGTTCCTGTCAGTCGATATCACGCAGGCACGGCCTTCGGATAAAACTTGAGGATGATTCTGGGCAATTTTCCTGCACACCCACAAGTTCCTCGAGTTGAGGTCCTCCGGCAACCGAGAAAAAAGTGTAAGGGGAGCCACCCGGATAGTGCTCCTTAAACAGTTCCCCAACGGGCTTCCATTCTCCCTTGACCGGAAAGTAAGTTCTTGTCAATTCCGGATCGTAGAATGAGGGGGCCGCATAAAAGGCGAAGCACGTGAAGGCATTCACATTTTTCCATGTACGCCATGAAAGATTAGTAGCCGCTACCCGAGTCACGATTCGCTCTTTGCAGAAAAGGACTTCAGCGTCCACATGAATCTTATCTTGGATTTCGATCGAACATCGAGCGGCACCGCTTCCTATGTTCCACCTGGGAGACGGTTGCTCCCAAGGAAAGATTGGTTCTGTATCGTCCGAGATCAATTCTGGAATAACAATCCTGAATTCTTCACCGGGCAATTCTGACAACTCAAAACCAATCGTCTGATGTGGGAGATCGGTCACTGGCCATATGCTCACACCGGGTCTTGGATTCTGGTTCGACGTCAAGCCGGCCAGATCCCGGGTCTCCGCATGTCCTACCGGGAAAATCAAGGCTGAAGTCCCAAGTTTGAGAAGTCTCCTTCTTGTCAATCTCCTTGCGCCCAATCCCTACCTCCTCAAGGTCATCCTTGGGGAATCTGATATTCTTTGCTTTGGTCCGGATTCTCCAGGAGTAATGATTCCTCTATTAGAGGCTTCCCGATTGGCGATCGATTCAACAAAATGTCGGAGAATAGTGCGAAACTGTCCGCTGTGACCACCTTGGGCAATACCTCCGCCAACAACCGGAATCCGAAAAATCGGTCGGTTTCAACAATCACCAATAGAACTTTATTCCAAATTCCATCGCTCGGGGGGCAGTCTGGACGCTAGTAATCTTGCCGAACTGACGCCCAAATTGGTGGACGGCATCAACGCTGCCGTTGGCGTTTGGGAGTAAGCACCACCTCGTGTATGGAATTCCCAGACTCGTTGAACAACACGAGTCTGCGCTACAAGAAATATTCATGTTTTGAAAATCAATCACCCCCAAGAATATACCGAAATGTTGTCGCGGACTGTAGTCACCCATTTGGCTTACTCACCATCCCATCCTGATACGCTATTTCTTATTGCACCCTTTAAAGAAACTAAATCAGGCTTTTGGCAACTTCCTCGAGCACGGCCAATCCTTCCGCCAGCGCATCTCTTGGAATGATCAAGGGAGGGTTGAGCTTGATAGCGGAGCCGCCCACGCCTACCGGCGCGAAGAGCATGATGCCACGCTTGATAGCCTCCCAGACAAATTGCCAAGCCACTTCCGGGTTGGGATCCACCGTGCCGGGGTGAGTGAATTGGAGGGCACCCACCAAGCCAGCGCCATCCCAGTGTGTGATTTTTCCGCGAGATGCCGCTTGAATGGCGCGGCACCCTTCGGCGAGCAGCGGCGACAGGGCCGCGGCATTTTCCACCAACCTTTCTTCTTCGATCACTTCCAGGTTTGCCAGGGCCGCTGCCGCACAGACCGGATTAGCAGAGTGGGTGCTCGTCATTTCGCCGGGGCCATAGAGGTTCATCAGCTCTTCGGTTCCCAGCACGGCGGAAAGCGGCATCCCGCCTGAGATCCCCTTGCCGCAGCAGACAAGGTCCGGGACAATGCCCATGTGTTGAAAACCGAAAAGCTTTCCGGTTCGTCCAAATCCGGCCTGGATCTCGTCGAGGATCAGAACCGCCCCTTGGCGATCACACCAAGCTCGCAGCTGCCGGGCATAATCCGCCGGAATCAGGCAGGCATTCCCCCCCTGATAAGTCTCGCCAATGACGCCGCAGACGCGAGCGGGATCCACCTTTTGGGCTGCCAGCGAGTCGAGGAAAACTTGGAATGAGGTATCCTTCTGCCGGAATCCGTCCGGGAAAGGAACCTGGATGAATCGTGGATCCTCTCCGCCCAACCAGGCCTTCAGGGCTGGCCCGCCTCCGGCTAATTGTGCTCCCATGGTGCGCCCATGAAAGCCGTTCAGAAAACTGACCAGGATATTCTTTTCCTTCCCTCCAATCTTGAGCCCTTGAGTCCGGGCCAGTTTGATGGCGCATTCGGTGGCTTCGCTTCCAGTCGTAAGTAAAAAAACTCTTTTGAGCGGCGGTGGCAACATCCTGGTCAGCTTCTCAACCAGGGCCGCACGAATTGCGGTCGGGAAGCAGTAAGCATGATACATACCATGTTGAGCAATGCCCGCGATGGCCGCCTTGATTTTCGGGTGGCCATGTCCGCTCGAAGTCACCAGCACGCCGGCGGAAAAATCGAGCCAACAATTCCCATAAGCGTCAAATATTTTCACCCCTTCGCCGCGGTCCCACAGAATAGGCGGCTGACCTCCCATGGAGCGGGGTTCCAGCTGGCGAAGCTTTTCAAGAATCGGCACCGATTCGGGGACCGGAATCATAGTCCGGATTCGCCGGAAAGGGGATTCAACAGGATGTGTGATTTCGGGAATAAGCGGAAATTCTTTAGTGGCCATGAAGACTCCTTGTTTGCATAAAGATGAGTTTTTTTAGCCGTCAGCTATCAGCTGTCAGCATTCAGCTGCCAACGATCAGCGTTAAGCAGCATTTTATGAAAGACCTGTTATTTATTTCGATTGGAACCAACAATCATACTTCCTCGGGGGATACTTTAGAGCTATCGAAGTCCCAGCCAAAAGCACCGGGACTGCAAAGCCCAGAGAATTAATCAGCACACCCTCCCGATTCCGGCAAATCTCAGACGGAGGGTCCGGTGAATCCGTCACCTGACGGATGAACCGGTCCTACGCTCACAGGTTCAATGTGAAAAAATCATAGCTGATCGGTGCAAAGTGAATCGGCCCTTTACATCCGCCTTGAACCTGACCTCTTTTTTCAGCCGAAGAGCTGATGGCTGATAGCTGACAGATGACAGCTAGAAGCCTCAGCTCAGAAATACGCGTGGTGCAGGCTCATACTCAATGCAGGCTTCCTTTCCGCCGTGGCTTAGGGAAAGACGCCCGGCCTCGATCACTAGTTCGTTATAAGAGCTATTGGCCGGTGTAGCCATAATGCCTGCTTCATCCATTTCGTGAATTATTCTCCGCCGGGCCGTCAGATCGTCGCCTGCATTCAATTCCACTTTCCGGATGGCATTCAGGATGAACTCGACGGAGCGATGGCCATATCCAACCGGAGTCAGACGGCCGTTGCCTTGATCGAGCAGTCGATAATAATCCGGGTTGGGTTCCACATAGACGGTATCGCCGGGATCGCTCCCCGCCTGCGTATACGAGTGCACCACGCCGCGGTATTGGTCGCTATGGCGGATCAGGCAGCCATCCTTGGCCCCATTGCAGTACATCGTCATTCCTTGGGCATTGCTACCCGCTCCTGCGTCGGGGTAACCAAGTCCGTTGAGCACCGAAAGAAATGCGCCGTTTTCCCATTTCACCCGGCCGTCGGTCCATAGATACCCATCATTCCCATTGGGATATTTCTCTTTGATTCCATAAAGTGAAACGCTCACGGGCCGCAAGCCGGTGATGAAGGCCACCAAGTCCACATAGTGGCAACCGATATAGGTGAACATGTCCGAATTTTCAGCGGTGCACCAGTTCTGAAAATTGCTATTCCGGTAGTACCAACATTCCACCAGATGAGCCTGCCCGGCACGGAAGTCGCCGAAGTGGCCAGCCCGGTATTGTTGCCGCGCCAGGAACGCTCTTGTGTCAAATCGCTTGTGATATTCAACCCCCACCACCAGCCCGCGCTCATCGGCCAATTTTTCCAGAACAATGGCCTCAGCGTATTTCAGCACCAAGGGCTTGACCGTCAGGACATGTTGATTATGTTCCAAGGCAAAACGAATGATCTCAAAATGCATTTGGTCAGGAACCGCCACCACCACGATGTTGCGTGGAGGCATGGCGGCTATGAGCTGCCGGTAAGCATCCGGAAAGGGCTCATCAAGGGGAACCTTTCCGGGATCGGGCAATGGAATAAACGATTGCCCTGGAAATCCCTGATTGAGCGTGGGATCACTCCGCAGCGTGGCCAGGGGCCGGGCAGTTAGAGCGCAGATTTGCAGCGATCCTATTAGCGCCTCATGCTGCAGATGGTACAGGGTGGGGAGCAACTGCACTCCGGTAATCATCCCTCCGCCAACCACCGTCACTTCAGGGCGATACTCTTTTGAAACCATATTCACATCCCTCGTTTTGTGGAATTTCAAACGCTTTTTCCTATAATCTTCACAGTCAGCCAGGATTCTTTGAGCCGATAAATTTTTATTCGCCGCGCGGTGCCTCATTCCCAGGAGAAGAAATCCGCAATAGGCCACATCCGTTGTCTGAGGTGCAGCGTAGCGCCGCTTCTCACTTAATCTAATCCAAAAGATCCTTCCCCCATTTCACGAATTTGATACCGGCGGGAAACCGCACCCTTCCAAGGCATGTGCTGGTAAGAGCCCGGGGTCAAAAACGCAAAGGGATATTGTACACGGAAATTTCACTGGGAGGGGTTAAAAGAATCCAAGGTGATGAATCCCCAAGTATTACACCGGCACTCTGATTCATTCTCAGCGGCGGGAGCGGGTGATCCCTCCCTCACGCGGATTCCGGGGCTGCACGGCTACCCGAGTTGGCAGTGCGAACGGGCGAGGGATCGCCCGTCCCACCTGCGAGATGAGATGCTCATTTCAACTCATCTTCCTCGAATTTCTCCTGATAATCCATCTCATTTTCTTTACCTGTCCCGCTGACGTTCATCTCCAACCGTCCCATGCCGAGGCCGGGGGAATAGGCACTGATCACCGCCAGGCCGCTGCGCGAGGTAGCGCGGAAAGCGATGCGAGTCTTTCCAGCCACGGCATTCCAAGTCAGACCGGTCGGGTATCCCAACCAAGTCTGAGGGAGCAACTGCCCGGGCCCGTAAGATGTGAAGGTGATGGGATGATGAGAATCCGGAACCACGGTCCCCGCCGCATCCACAACTGACGCCGTAAGGTAAGCCAGACTCTCAAGGTCGCCAGACTTGAGCTGTTGTACATCCGATTCCAGCAGAATATGATGTGCGGCGCCAGCCGTCCTGATTTCATGGACAAACTCCTTGCCCTGAGACTTGGCCACGGCTTTCAAAGTTCCAGGCTGATACGGCACCTGCCAAATCCGAGGTGGATGCTTTAATCCGGGGAAATCTTTATTCTCCGCCTTTCCGAGCGAGCGGCCGTTCAGGAACAATTCCACTTCTTCGCAATTGCTGTACACCTTGACTGCTCTAGTCTTTCCCTCTTCGCCCGCCCATGTCCAGGGGCCCACGATATGCACCATCGGCGGAATAGTCCATTGGCTCTGATAGAAATAGAAGACTTCTTTAGGTATCCGCCAAACGTCGGTCATCCCAAAGGCCACGACATGTGGGATGACCGTGTCGTAAGTCTCGCCATCATAATCTGACTGGTGCCAAATCATGCCGCCGGCCATCCAGGGGCGCAGGTTCAGGCGGCTGAGATATTCCTCATGCTTTTGACAGGCTAAATCTTCGCTGTTCGGGCCCATCCCATAAATGCCGCGGCCCATCAACGAAGCACTGTACTCGGCGGTTAGGATACTACGGTTGGGATATTTGAGATGTTTTTCGTCGGTTTCCTTTTCCACCCCAAGCCCTACAACATCCACTACCTCTTCGATATCCTCGCCTCGGGGGGCGTGCATGCCCACGGGGCGCGTCGGATCCAGTTCCCGGTATTTGCGGCTTGCTTCCCGCACCACGCGAAGAGAGACTTGGTGCGGTGCATTCACCTCGCCAGCAATGCCCCATACGATAACGGAGGGATGATTGCGATCCCTGCGGACCATCTCTTCCGCCATGTGAAGGGCATTGGCAATATATTCGTTGGGGTTGCCTATCTCCTTGTTGATCGGCAATTCGTCCCAAACCATGAGACCCAGCCGGTCAGACGCCTCGAGCGTGGCGACATCATGGGGGTAATGTGAAGTCCTCCAAAAATTCACCCCCATCTCCTTGATCATTTCCATATCTTTGATGTGCCGCGAGTTTGGCAACGCATTGCCCATGCCGGGGTAGGACTGGTGCCAGTTGGTCCCTTGAATCTGGACGCGTTTCCCGTTGAGGAAGAATCCTTTTTGCGGATCGAATTTGAACCAGCGGAAACCCAGGGGGTCTTCCACCTTATCGATTATGCGACTCTGCTCCCGAAGGGTCGATCGGATCTGATAGACGTTGGGTTTCTCGGGCGACCAAAGAAGGATCTCATCCAATTGTGCTTCGGCTTTAACGGTGGTGGCCTGCTTCCCCGCCTCCAAAACAAGGCTGGCCGAAAGGCTTTTCACTAAACGGCCTCCGGGATCTAAAATTTCCTGGAGCAGAGTGATGCTCTTGGACCCCCCTGAAGTGTTGGCAACCGTGGAGGTGAGCTGAAGATGCGCGGAAGTTGCGCTGACTTCGGGCGTGGCCCAACGAACCTCGGAAATATAGATGGGATCGCATACGCGCACCCAAACGTCACGATAAATCCCGCCATAAAAACTGTAGTCGGTTTTAACGGTGGGTGGAACCGTCGGATGGAAAAGGTTGTCCACTTTCACGACCAAAACATTTTCCTGTTCGCCGGTTTTTGCCAAATCGGAAATGTCAAATTCAAATCCAGTGTATCCTCCCTTGTGGTCTCCGATTTTTTTTCCGTTCAGCCAGAATTCTGAAACCTGGTTCACCCCTTCGAACTCAAGGAATATTTGTTTCCCGGAAAATTGCCTCCCAAGCTGAAAGTGCTTTCGATACCAGCCAATTCCCCGCCAATAGCCAGGCTTTTCATCGCTAACATCATGGGCATTCCAGGTGTGGGGCAGATCCACCGGCTGCCAAGCGGAATCGTCAAAGCCCTGCTCAGTTGCTTTTAAAAAACGTGGCTCAATTTGAGCGGCCAACCCTGTCTTACGATCGAAGGATCCCAAGTCCCCCGTCCCATGCGCCTGCCGCTCAAACAGCCAGCCCGCATTCAGATTCCATCGTTCCCGCGGGGACGATTTGTCCTGGCAGAAAAATAAGTTCGGGAAAAGCAGAAATCCGAAAAAAACAACCTGCAATTTCACTGGAATTCTATCCATAAAAAACCTCTGCAATCGAGATGTCCGAGTTCATAGAATTTTAACCACATCTTCCCTCCGCCCGGGCTCCAGCCTCCTCGGCTTTTGAATCCATGCCTCACCAAGTCACGACAGCCACCGAATACGTTTTAATTTCCGGAACAAGGAAAGAGACGATTGGGCCTTCCTGTCGATACTTGGATATTGTCATCTCCGCCTGATCCGGCGAGAGGAGCTTGATTCCCTGGATCGTTGCTCCCTCTGGCAGTTCCATTTTCACCTCGGTGGAAGTGACGGCTTCTCCTCGGCGGGCCGCATAATTGATCAGATGAAGGCTCATGCGCCGTTTTTCAGGCTGAGAAACCGGGTTGGCCACAAGCCAGGAAGGCGCGCTGATTTCCAGCGGCAAATGCCCGTTGGCGGCCCAGCGGATCCCTTCGCACAGCTCCTGCCAGTTGGCGGGCCGCTTCCAGTAACGATTGCTGATCGTGAAGTAAGCCTCCGCTTCCGGCATCGGCCCATCGAACATCAATGAGGGGAAGTAAACCACACGGCCCTTGCCATAGTCTTTCTTCACCGGAGGAGCTGCAACGGAGTTGCTCCTGCTTACGCTTTCCTGATAGGCCTCCGCCTTGGGCTGGGACTCCACCAAACCCGCCAATCCAGGCTTTACGCGGAGCCGGCGCCATTCATCATACAAGCCGGTCTGCTCAGTGACCACCAAGCCGCCGCCGCCCTCCACAAACTTTCGCAAGGAAGCGATTTGCCCATCCGAAAGGCATTCGGAATTGGGAAGAATGACGGCTTTGTATTTGGATAGGTTGACCAGATGTTCGTCGAAAATCAAATCGAAGGGAATCCGCGCTTGAATGAGAGCCTGTTCCACCAGGATGGCACTCAATTGGGCGTGAGCATTGTGATAGGCAATGGAGGGATAAGATCTGAAAACAGCCACTGTGGCAACATCTCGGGTTTCCCGGTACAGATCGCGGTTCTTCCGGTAGAAATCGATATAGCGCAACATATCGGGGGACAAGGGATCCTGGCCAACAAAACCCAACGTCTGGTCGAAGCTCAAGTTTTCCGCCATGGCCACCGGATTATTCGCAATATAGGAGAGCAAAATATTCCCATAGGTTCGTGCCAGCTTGAGACTGCGGATCCTGGAAATCAGGCGGCCATCGGAGAGATATCCCGGCTCGTTTTCCTCCTCCGTCCAAAAGACGTCGGTATACTTCAGGAATCGGGAGTGGTCAAGGCCAGCTTCCCAGGCGCGATTCCCTCCAGTGATGCCGTGGGGATTGACTTCAATGGCCACCTCCGGATTGAGCGAGCGGGCGTAGAGAGCCAATTGTCTCAGCGCATCAGTCATCATCTGGCAACGAAAATCGATCCATTCCTGGATGGCGGGATCAAAGATGATTTCCATCGTCTGAGGGGGATTCGGGGCATTCCATTGAGGCGGGTTGACATAGTCCACATTTTCAAAACCAAAACGCTCTTTCCGCTTTTCCGCGCTGTACTTGGATTTCAGGAAATTGCGGAAGCCGGCCACGCAGGCGGCACAGTGGCAGGAATCCGGCTCTGGATTCAAATCATAATTGTCGAAATGAATGAAATCGGTTTTCACTTCTTCGACCGCGTACTTGACGATCTTCTTCAGGTAGTCCAGATATTCCTGATTGGCGAAGCAGGGCCGATAGCGGTAAGACTGCTGATAGCCATAAGTCAAAAGAATCGGCTTCCCCTCGGCGTCGCGCTGGATCCAGTTCTGTGCCCGCGGTTCTTCGGCAAAAAATGCTTCGTACATCATCGTATTCCACTGGATGTAGGAATCCACCTTCAAGCCCAGGCGATGTGCAATCTCCGCGGACTTCCTGGCATCTTCCATTTCCGGCTTTTCAGCCTGCATGCCGAACCCTTTATAAAGATGAGTATGGAAAATTTCGACACCCTGGGCCTTCAAACGCTTGAGCAATTCCTCGCTTTGATCGCCTTGATATTCTTTATAGGCATCCAGCCGCTGTCCCCCGCGCCGCACCACAAAAAGGTACGGCTCGTGGCTGCCACCGGCATCGATGAGCCCATTCTTTAGCCATTGGGGATGCGGCAGAGGCACTGAGGGGGAGGGGTCCAGCTTTTGCGTGTAACCGGCATATGGTACAAACACGAAAGATACAAACAGCAAGCAAAGGAGCATACATCGTCTCATCTTCTCTCTCCAAACCTGGCTGAGCCAGAACTGAAAAAAACCTTTAACCGCAGAGGCCACGAAGGGCGTGCAGTGGTGGTGATGATTCTCATTCTCAAGGATCGAAGGTGGTGCAATCAAAAGTGGCGCACTGAAAAACATGCAGGGAGCGCGAAGTGACAACGAGCGATCAGCCCTGCTATACCGGCATTGCATGGCTCTCTGTAAACCTGAGCTGATCACTCGCTGACGCTTCGTGCTGGTTAGTTTCCCTGGTCCGCTTTACCAAGCCACTAGCGCGAAGTGATAACGAGCGATCAGCCCTGCTATACCGGCATTGCATGGCTCTCCGTAAACCTGAGCCGATCACTCGCTACCGCTTCGTGCTGGTTAGTTTCCCTGGTCCGCGTTACCAAGCCACTAGCGCGAAGTGATAACGAGCGATCAGCCAAGCCGTACCAGCATTGCATGGCCCTCTGCAAAGCTGAGCGGATCACTCGCTTACGCTTCGTGCTTATTGGTTTTGCCGGGTTGCTTCGTTTTACCATGGATGGAAAAGATACAATTTGGATATTCTTTCACTCGAGCCCAGATAGATCGTCCCATCAAGGCCCCGGGTCATGGCTTTAATGACATAAGCCTGCCAGCTGTAATAGGGACGCCGGTTGACATCAATGAACCCCAGGATCTCATAAACACCGCTCGCCGGATCGTAGGAGAACATTCGGGCCATTTCCTCTTCATCGCCGCCGACCCCGTAAAGCTTTCCATTCCCGCCTTCGACGAGTCCAGTGATCCGATATTGCGGGAGAGGCTTGCCCAGGTTTTCCATCTTCTGTTTCTCGGGGTCGAAGCGGAAAAGGTAACCATCCGACGTGCCCCCGTAGATGGCGCCGGAATCCGCGGGAAGAAAGCTGTCAACCCGCGTCCAGGGCTCTCGCCCGGGAATGGCCGGCAGATGCAGATCGAGTTTTTCAAGCTTCTGCCGATCCTTGTCAAATTTGAAGAGACTTCCATTCTCACCCGAACAGTAGACGTTTCCTTTCCCATCCAACACCAGCATCCGTGACATCATCTTTTCCGTTTCAAATTTCTCTCCCTCCGGCGCGGTCCGGGCCACGACTCCGAAGTCCATGAATTCTCCCTTTTCTATGGAGAATTGAAAGAAATGCGCATTGGGAAAAGTGAGGCCATAGATGGCGTTGGTTGGCCGGTCAACAGCCAACGCATAAACGCTTTCTCCCTTGAGCGGCTGGCCCAAATCCGTCACGAGGCAGGCTTCATTAATCTTGATGGGCTGACGATCTTCGTTTTGAGGCGTGTATTTCAGAAGATGTCCGCCCGGCGAAGCGCCTATGTAGACATCGCCCGCCGCCGAAACCGCCAAAGCCTGATTTACACTCTTCGTATCAGGAAGGAAGCCCAAAGGCTGGATATAACTATGCCGTGGATTCAAGACAAAAAGATGGGATCTGGCACCGCTGGTAGCTCCGTACAGATTGCCGTTGGGGGCCACCGTGAGAGCAGTGATCGCCGATTCGCCATTGGGGATGATGTCGAGTGGCGAGTAACCCAAATCGCGCGCATCGATCCGATTTTGAAGGACCGTTAGCGCGTCGTAATCCGGGGTTCGCTGTGCCGGGGCATTCACACTGAGCAGAAAGAAAATCGCCAAGAAGTGCAAGTGTTGGATTTTCATAATGGAAGAATTCGCGTTCTCCGGCAGTGCCGGGAAAGTTTGATTTTGGAAGAGTCAGCAGAGCCGACTCATAAAGCGAATATAAATCTTCGAGTAGGATGCGTTAGCGCGAGGCGACGGCGGTCACCCGCGCGTAACGCATCAAGCCGTGATTATGGCCTTTCCCGCTGCGCCATGCTCTTCGAGCTGACGTATCCCGCTAAAAATGGGGATTGGTCACCGTGTCTGCCGTTCAGGATGGTAAATAATCAAGGCCAGCCGATAAGGAACACCGCCGATCTTGCCGGCGCTCTCCACTTTTTGGCCCGGTTTTTCGCGCACTTCAATGGCCCCCACAAAATAGAGTGTGCCATCTGGGGCCGTGTCAGCGGAATTCAGGCCAATCACCGCTGCGCCGTCGGAGAGTCGGATTTCCCCGAGGTCTTCAGTTCCTCCGTTTGCCAAGTCGTACCGGATCATGTGTGAGACGCCCACTCCGCTGCTGCCCCCATAATCAAATTCTTTCTCGGGGATTGCATAATAAAGTTTGCGGTCCAACCCGAGAACCAATGTCAGAGTGGCATAGGGAATATCCCGGCGTTCTTTCATTGCTTGGGTGGAGAGTTGACCCAGCAATTTCACTTCGCCATTTTGCCCCGCCTTTGGATCAAAAGAAAACAAAAGGCTGGCGCTTTCATCCACACCGTAGAACTTTTTCCCCTGGTTATCCCAAACAACCGTCCTCCAATGTGTTTCAGACTTGTTATAATCCCGCCCCAGCGAAATGCCTTTGGGCCGGATGGGAATGTGCAACGGGAGCTCCGTGATTTCATCCGTGCGAGGGTTGTAGCGGTAAATCTGTCCCGCCCCGAAATTGCCATAAACATTGCCTTCGTCATCGATCCCCAAGGTGCGGCAGATGGATTCAAAGTTGTTCATCCGTCCCTTGTCCACCGCTTTGCCGCTGGCCACATCGTAATAGACAAAATGTCCGCGAGGATGGGTCAGACCATAAATACGGTTGAATTTGGGATCATAGGCGCCTGTGTTGACTCCCTCAAACTTGGGGCCAATCCCGAAGTCCTCCACTTTGCCGGTTCTTGGATCGTAAGCCATCCAATGCGCACCTGGATAACCTTCCTTCGCGCCGACACGCGCGTAATTCCACCAGAAGCCCGCATGGGTGCCAAAGTAGATGCGGCCATCCTTCCCTTCCCCAAATTTGGCGTGGATCTTGGATTGCGGACCGCGGCGCAAGTTGGCTTCGCCGGACAAGCGGGTGAGGTTGCCCACATCCATCATCCGATCGGTTTTGGAATCGTAGCACACCATGTGGCCGTCACCGCCGTGATAAGCCAAACCGGCATAGACTTTTCCATCGCTGGCCACGGCAAGCGCCGCCCAGTTCCCATCCATTTCCACCAGACCCGGGAAAATCCGGTGATCCACCGTAATGGTTTTAGATTGGGCAAATCCGCTGCAGAAAAAGCTAAAAAGCAAAAGGGTCCAGATTTTTTTTAACGTCACAAAATCTCCCTTCAGGAATGAGAAGACTGGCCGATGCCCCCTGATTGGAATGATTCGACTTCCCGCTATGGATTTTTCCCCCAACGCGGGATTAATTATACTCTCCAACCCTTGTAGAGCAAATGAAAGGTTCCCTCGATGAATGCAATTAAAAGTGGTGCGCAGAAAGGCGGAGCGCAGAGTCGCATTTTGACTCTGCGGCATTTCCCTAGGTCGGCTATGCGCCAGGATTGTGCTGGGTCAAAAACCGCGGACTCGTTAAAAAACACGAATCCGCGCTACGGGCTTACTCGCCCCTGCGAAATTGTCCCGGCTCAGGAGAGCTCCGTTTCTTGACTACGCTGATTGCCGCCAGCAGAACGCGATTCGGAGAGGCCGTTTCCCCGGCAGCGTTTTTGAATTTAGAACTCCCCCGCAAGCGAATTTCCTGGATGGGAATTCCAAGCCGCGGATTGACCCACTCGTAGGCAAAGAAGGTAATTCGATCCTTCTCTTGCCGGGAACATTCGACGATCTCTGCTTCATAAGCCAGGTTCCTCGGGACATGACCATTGCCCCAGCCAGCTTCCAGGATGTTTACGCCATACCGAATCGGGACGGTCTGAATGAACCCATCGGTATAGACTACTTCGTACCAGCCGAGCAAATCCGCGGTGTCGGGAAAATTCCAGGTTCCCGCATAAGCAAAAATGTTTCGAGCCGGCTTTGCCGAAGCATGCAGAAAGATCACGCTGCTTACATCTTCGCCAATTGGGATTCCGGGGGATTCAGTATTCTTGCTTTCGATAGAGATCACGCGCTTGCCGCCGGGAGGCGCCAGTTCGAAAACCATGCGGCGGGAGAGGATCCGGCCACTTCGAAACAGGTCCATGTTGACATCCGGCATTTCCTCTGAGGTCAGCGAGGATGCGATATTCAAAGGAATCACGGATTCGTAGTCGCCCGGAAAAGGGGCAACCCTGAGATTCCGGCGAATGCCGGGCAAAAGGGTTTGCACGGTTTCCGAAAGCTCGGCGGGGGAAAGCGACCGCATCGTCCAGAGGAGTTGCGCGGCGTCCAGGAAGTCCAGCATCAGATCCTTGCCGAAATTGAATTCATTGGTCGCCGCCCAGGAAGAGGGCACACCCCCGATCACGCCGCGGCGCGCCGACCTGCGCTGGTAATTGGCGATGCCGGGTTCCAGATTATTATACACCTGCTCAAATCCCCACTTTTCCAAAGCGATGTCGTTCGCCTCTCCCTGGCCTTCCGCGCGATCATCCCAGAACCAATTGAAAATCAAAATGTCTTTGGGAATAAGGTTCTTGACTTGCTCAGGAGACAAAGCTCCCGGCGTTTCGTAAGATGTGCCTTCCGGATTGTCGATCTTTTTGGTTCTCTTACCCCGGAGCGGTTCAATCAGATGGTCGCCATAAATGATCGTCCGGATTTTTTTCTGGCGCAGGTAGTCATAGATCTTGTTTACATCCTTGGCGTATAGTTCCCCAGGATCCTTCCCTTTACATCTTGGGCAGATCCCGAGCGGCATTCTCCATTCATCATGACCAATGTGCACCATCTTCGGCTTCATGACATCGATGGTTTCGTCCAAGACATCGAACAGGAGAGGGTAGACGCCGGGAGCCAATGGGCAATAGGTGTCAGGCCATTCGGCATCTGCAATTTCGGCCAATTCGCGGTGCCGGCTCAACAAATAATAGCTATGGGTTAAAGAAGGAACTTCCGGGATCACTTCTACATGGTTCCGCCGGGCATACCGAACCAGGTCGGCAACTTCCTCTTTTTCCAGAACTCCACCATCTGCGGTGTCGGCATTGGCGGAATCCTGGAATTGGCGGCCGGGTCCCCAGGAGCGCTCCCGCCGGGTAAAGTTCATATCCCGGCAAAATTCGAGCCAGCCCGCATTCAATTCGGGGTGGCGTTCGAACCGCATGGCGGCATTGATTTCCACAACCACTTGATTGAACTTGTAAAGGGCCAGGAAATCCTTCACGAATCGCTTGAAAAAGGGGATGTTTTCATGCCCAGGCAGATAGAGCTTGATGCCGCGAAATGGCTTTCCGGGCCAGTCCCGCACCCGGATTCCCTCGATCCAAAAATGCGGCCCCTGGCTCTCAATCAACTGCCGGAGTGACTGCAATCCATAAAAAGCGCCATTTTCATCGGCTCCGGCAATCACCACTGCGGCGGCATTCACGTCGAGCCAGTAGCCTTCCGGCGCATTCACTTTGCTCTCAGTATTCCGGCCCGACAGATACTTCCGCACCAGTGGATTGGCAACTGCTCCCATCAGAATAAAACGCCCACGGGCAGGTAGGATCGAGACCCTTCGCATTTCTAGCGCTACACCATATTTTTCACTTAACTCCCCCTGCAGGAACTGAGCCAGGAACAGATCGTTCTCCGATGCTTCCTTCGGTACGAGGACTTGCACGGAGGAATCCAAAGCGAAGCGCTCCTTTCGCACCTCCATTTCGCGCGGTTCAGGAAAAATCAGAGGTTGAGCTTCCACCCATGGGGTAACAGGGACGAAGAGGAAGAACAGAACGATTTTCCAAATCCCAGACAAGATTCCAGACGCCCGCATTCTCACAATTGCCTCCACGAAAAAGCTACTCGCTTGAAAATCCCCCTTCAAAGGGGGAATCCTCTTGGCAGACGGCCGCGCCGTCATAGGGTCTCCCTTTAAGAATGAGCAGAGCAATTAATTTTGGCCACGCCAATCATCGTTTCTTATCCAGGGCACTAATCAAGATTTTCACATACAGTTTAGCGATGCATCCGGTCCCCTTCCCATTGGGGTGAATATTATCGAACCAAGCCTTGTCGCCCACGTGGTTCGGATCCTCTTTGGGATCTCCTTCCTCTGCACGCTGCCGCAAATCCCAGTTGCCTTTTGACGTTTCATGGGCAATTTCCCTGTAGATATCCGCCAACCGGTAATGACGATCGGCGGTGAAATTTCGAATTTCTCTGTTGTAAGGTTCGAGGTATTGGTTCCGCAGACTGCCGGGCTTAAAACCGGGAACTTTGAATTCGTCGATACGGTACGGGGCCGCATGCTTCGGATCCAGGTACATACTGGTAGAGAAGATAAGGACTGCCCCGGGATAAGTTTTTTCCAAAAGGGAACCAAGGAACTCCAACTTCTTTCGAAACATGGAAGGTGTGTATACTTTGCTGTCGTTGGCGGCGTAATTGATGAAAACGACTTCAATCCGTGGATGCTTTTCGACAATTTCAAAATAACGGCCGGTTGTCTCGGTCAAAAGCAGAGGTTCGGAAACTCCGCCTGGCATTCCCTCCCGCGGACCAATGTACTCCCCTCCATGGGCCTCATTATAAATTTTCCAGCGAGTCTTAGGAGATTGACGCTCTAACAAGCGCACCATATGCGCCTCTATACGATCGTCACCCTCGTGGCAATCCAGGATTGAATCTTCCAACAAGAGTACGGTAGCGGTTCGGAGGTTATTCTCGGCAGCATTGGCCATGGCATAACCAAGGAATAAAATCGGCAACACCGCTGATAAAAAAAACCGGCGACGCATAATTTTAACTTTTGGCGTTGACGCAATCTTCTGGCTAGCGCAGGATTGCAGATTTGGCCGGCTTGCGCCAGTTCTAGTTGAAGCCTGGATTTTCATTATTCAGGCCCAAACTGCTTAAATAATCATGAGAATTATGCAGAGGGGGCCGGAAACAAGCACGATAAAAAAACCGGGTGCATCCAGCCAACGGGAAATGCCCCGGAAGCTTGCGCCTCCGGGGCATTCACGGGGACGGTTAAAAATGCTTGCGGCTCTTCTTCTTAAACCAAATTTAATCTAGCCGAGTATGCGGGACTGAAGATCAGCTTATTCCGGCCACTGCTTTTTTTCTCCCACATACTCAGCCATCATTATTTATCCCGGTTAGAAATCGAGCCGGAAACCGAAGCGGATAGACCGGGACCGAGCTCCCAGCGTGTCGTACCGGCCGCCTTGAACCGAGCTGATTTGGGCCACCCCTCCAGAAGTAATATCCAGTGCCGGGTTGCCGAAGTTCGGATGGTTGAAAACATTAGCCGCTCTGGCGAAAATCTGCAATCTCATTCCTTCTCTCAGCGTGAAGATTTTGTGCAAGCCAAAATCGAAATTGACCAGCCCGGGACCTACGATTATCCCTCTGGGACAGTTGCCGTATGTTCCAGGCGCTGGAATCGCGAAGGCGCCAGCGTTAAACCAATTCGTAACAGACGGGTTGGATACATGCCAATCTCCCACTAAATCCGGCCTGGTAGCGGTACCCCGAGTGTTGGTAATGTCGACGCCGCTAAAAGAAGGGGTCAGAAACTGGCCAGTCTGCGTCACATTGACGGCGGAAACCTGCCAACCGCCGATAAGAAGATTGGCGGTCTTGGAAAGGTTCGTTCCAAATCTCTTTCCGGTGCCGAAGGGAATATCCCAGAGGGCATTCGTGGTGAACCGCTGCCGGGGAGTGAATTGCACATTGCCCATGTCGCGCGAGCGATTGTAAGGATCTTCCGGCGAAGCTTCCTCTCCGTCATCTCCCACATCGCTGAGAGCTTTGGTCAACGTGTAGCCAGCCTGGAAGGTGAGGCCGCTCGTAAACTTCCGTTCGAGTGCCAGATCCAGCGCATTCAATCTGTGGATCCCGCCGTCTTCACTCCAGGTGACGCTGGAGAAATTGGGATAGCGGTACCAATCGATATTGCTGGAGTTGGTACTGGCCATGGGGATGTTTAAATCGCGAGTATACGGAATCTGATTTGACATAGAACCGCGGTAGGTGGCGCGCACCACCGTGGAATGTCCGAGTTCGCGTTCCACTGTGAAATTCCATTGTTGGGTGCGGGGGGTCTTGATGTTCGGGTCCGTCCCTCCCACCACCTGCGATCCGGCCTGCGGCAGATCATCCGGATTGCCCGAGAATGGATTCGGGAATTGAAGCCGTGGAACTCCATTGGTTATATCGTTGTAGAATTTCTCCTGGGTACCATAAGGTCCGCTGGAGAAGCGGTCCAGCATCGGACTGATCAAAGGGGCAAAGAAGAGCGCATAGCCGCCCCGAACCACGGTCTTGTTCGTCAACCGGTAGGCAAAGGAAACGCGCGGCCCGAAATTCTTCCAATCGGGATTTACGAGCGAGCGGCCTCCCGGATATCCGGCAGATTGAGCCGTGACAATGGGAATAGCCTTTGGATAAATCGGACTGACCAGCGCGAGCGATTTCTCGTTCGGCACCACCAGATCACCGGTCGCGGGATTGAAGGCGAAACGCATATCATTCTTCTCATAAGGAGGCTGAGCATATTCCCAACGCAATCCTAAGTTCAAGGTCAGCTTGGGAGTCACCATCCAAGAGTCCTGCACATAGAGTCCCAAATTCTTGAAGCGGCTGTAACGGTTGGGCGCCCGGGAAACGCGGGCAGAGTTTCGGGGAATCCCCAACAAAAAATCGGCGTAGTCAAAGCCCGTGGCAAAACCATCGAAGGTAAAGGTTCCAAAATCGTCCTGCCAGTCCGAGATGGCCGGGATGGCGGCACGGAGCAGAACCCCGCTCTTGATGCTGTGTTTCCCTTTCTGCCAAGTGACGTTGTCAGAGACTTCCCAACCTTGGCTCATGTACATGTAGGTGGGAGTCTCGCCCATTTGGGCAAAATTGGTGAAATTCACTTTTGGGAACCCCTTGAGGTTAGTGCCATTGGTTGTGAGACCTTGCAATCCGATCTCCTGCACCACTTGGGTGCCGTTGTGCCCGCCACCTATTACGGAGCGATCACGGTTGTAACCGATCGTAAAATCGTTAACCAGGTTGGTGCCGAAGGTGTGGGTTTCCTGGACAAACCCCTGGCGAGTATTCCGGGTCTGATGGCGGTTGTACATGGGGAGATTGCCATCGTGGATGAGTTTCATGTTGTCGTTGAAGAGGCTCAGCCTGCCGGTAAGCTTGTCGCGGTCGCTAATGCTATGGTCAATGCGGATGACCCAACGGTTCAGGTTCTCCGGCTCTCCTTCTTGCCCCGTCCAGTTATTGACGTAACTATCCGGAGACCCTGTGTTCGGATCAAGAAACCCGATCTGTTGGAGTTTCTGGGCGACCGAGCTGATTCGATTGGATGGGATGACGTTGCCAGGGAAGGGTTGGCCGGTAGTCGGATCGATGATCTTTTGCGTCAGTTTGGAGAAGTCACCCTGCTTGAAGGCCCCGGTGGGAACGCTGGTCAGGCTGGTCCACAAGCCGCCGCCGGGCGGGAAGATGGTGGCATCCCAGGTGAAATAAAAGAAGGATTTGTTCCGGCCATCATAAATCTTAGGCAAATAAATGGGACCGCCGAAACTGCCTCCCAGTTCGTGCCGCGCCGGTCCGTGCGAGCCGGAGTCACAGAAATAACATTTGGCGTCCGTGACATATTGGTGTTCGGTAACGTGGAAGCTTCCATGAAGGGCATTCTGCCCAGAGCGGGTGGAAATGATCATGGTGGCGACGCTCGGGAACTCGGCCGAGTTATTGCTCGAGAGCACCTTCATGTCGCTGATGGCCTCGAAGGATTCCTCGGTCATGGGACCGGATTGGCCGCCCCAGAGCGAAGCATTGCTCGAGACTCCGTCGATGGTGAAATTGGTATAAGTGCCGCGCAGGCCTCCAATCATGTAACTGGAGCCGTCGCCATTGGTGTTGGAAGAACTGAGGAAAAGATATTCCAGGGTGCTGCGCCGGTCGAGAGGCATGTTTACCAAGTCTTCACGAGGCGTAATGTTGCTGAGGGTGGCGTTCTCGGTGTTGAGTGTCGGCGGCGTGGCATTCACCTCGATGGTTTGCACTCCCGTGCCCACTTCCAAGGTAGCATCAAACCGCGAGTTCTGCTGCGAGGTCAAAATAATGGAACCGCTCTTGACATCTTTGAATCCATCCTTCTCTACGGTCACAATATACGTGCCGGGAGTCAAGGAGGGAAACATATAGCGCCCCTCGGCATTGGTGGTGGCGGTGCGCTTTACATTGGTGGCCATCTCGGTCAGTTCCACCTTGGCATTCGGCACCACGGCGCCGGACGAATCCACTACATCGCCCGTGATGGTGCCCGTGAACGACTGCCCAAAGGCCCATCCCGCGAGTAAAGCCAAAATTAGACCTACCCAGGTCAGTTTGGAAAAACTTCGCATACACGTCTCCTTTACACAAGAATTTCATTGCCGGTTGAAAAACGGGACATGCGGGAAAAACTCAATGACGTAGTGTTCCCGCGGATAGAAGAATTTTAGACAGATTTTCCATGAGGCTGATGCGCCATCGGCGACAAGGTGGCAACATCTCCTTCTTGCTTTTAATTGGAATAACGTTTGGTGATGCATTTTGGGACACGAAAAAAAAGAAACAGGAATTTTTTTTAAGAATTGGCGCAAGGGGGAGTCTTGGGTTGGTCCGTCCCCGAAAAATGACTGTACGGTTGAGCTTGAGGAAAACTAGGCAGGAGTGGAAATCTTATTAGCAAGGGTGAACCATACCATAGAAATGCTAAGAGGAAGGACCTATTCAAGGCACGGGGGGACGTGAAAAAACACTGCTACGATTAAACTAAAAGTCAAAACGGATTCCCAATTGAAGAGTCCGGGGGCCGGCGCCCAAAGTGTCGCGCCGATCCCCCTGAAGGCTGGTAATTTTGCCGACATTCAAACTGGAAATGTCAAGATTAGGATTCCCATAGTTGGGGTGATTGACTATATTGGTGGCGGTCACCCGCAATTGGAGCCGCATCTTTTCTTTGATATATAAATGGCGATACAAGCCAAAGTCGAGGTTGACTAAGCCCGGTCCTACAATAACTCCACGGGCACTGTTGCCGAAACGTCCGTTGGGCGGCACCATAAAAGCGGCTGGATTGAACCACAAAGAAGCGGTTGGATTGGAGAGCTCAGGGTTGCCGACGTGGTCTGGCCGTCCGCCCTGTGTGCGCGTATTCGAGGGATCTGAACCGCTGAAGGTTGGCGTCAAAAACTGACCGGTTTGCACCACGAAAATCGATGAAATTTGCCAGTGCTCCAGCAACTGACGGGTGAGACCACGCAGACCGCGATCCGGCATCGCTTGCCTGGTGAGGGGAAGCGCGTACAAGGCCTGGCTTACGAAGCGATGGCGGGGAGTCCAAAAAATATTGGCCATTTCACGGCGGCGGTCATAAGCATTCTCGATTGCCGCGGTCTCATCATCGTCACCAACATCCGTCAGGTTCTTGGCCCAAGTCCATCCGGATTGAAACGTCAAGCCATTCATGAACTTCCGCTCCACGGAAATATCCATCGCGTTCATCTTCTGGATGCCGCCTTCCTGAGCCAGGTTCACCGCGGAGAAATTGGGGTAGCGATAATCGTCCCGGGCATCCGGATTGTCGCTGGGAAAAGGTTTATTGATGTCGCCAACATAGGGGATTCTCGCGGTAAAGAATCCCCTGTAGGAGGCTCGGGCCAGGATGGAGAATGGGAATTCATGTTCCAACGTCAGGTTCCACTGCTGCGTATAGGGTGCGGGAATATTCCTGGAGGCGGGGGAAATGCTCTGGCGCTGAGCAAGATTCCCCTCCGGGAAAGGGTTGGGAAACTGAAATTGAGGCACACCTTCCGAAATTTGGTTCTGATATTCTTCATTGATTTGAAATGGACCGCCGCTGAACCGTTCCATCAAAGTGGTGGCCAGTCGCGTATAGTAAACTCCGTAGCCGCCACGCAAAACCGTGTGCTGAAAAGAGCCGGCGAAACCCAAGCGGGGGCCAAAATTTGCATAGTGGCGATCCAAGAGAGTACGAAGTGGGTAACCCGCTTCCGCGGCGGTAGCCAACGGAATGGTGGAGGGGAAATTGGGCTTGATCAGCCGTTCTGATTGAGCACTGGCAAGAATCAGACCTCCCGTATTGGGGTCAAAAGTAAATCTCATGTCATACTTGTCTATTGGCGGTGGAAAATAATCATACCGGAGGCCCATATTGATCGTGAGACGGGGCATCAGCTGATAATCATCGTGAACATAGAGGCCCGCTTGAGAATATCGATCATAGCGAGGTTGAGATCGATCATGCCGGCTGCTGGTTTGCGGCACCCCTAACAGGAAGTCTGCATAATCGAAGCCTGAGGCAAATCCATCGAAGGAAAAGGTTCCAAAATCACTGTTACAACAGGAGGTAATATTCCCGCGGTTGCGCTGCAAAAGAAATCCCATGGAAAGGTTGTGTTTCCCTCGAGAGAAATGAACATCATCGAGAAACTCATAGGTTTCGGACATCCAGTAGGAACTCGGGTATTCATTCATCATGGAAAAATTGACGAACTGCAGGTTCGGCACTCCCGTCAGATTCTCTTTGCCCGCTAAGGGAATGCCCCGCAAGCCGAATTGGCGAACCAGCGTTGTGCCGTCATGGATTCCCGCCGTCCAGGAGTAATCCCGCGAAAAAGCGAATCGAACTTCATTCAGCAATTTCGTGGAAAACGCATGGGTCTCGGAGAGGTAGACATTTATTGTCTGCCGCCGTTGTTCGTGTTGAAAAGTGGGCAAATCGGCATCGTAGTTCACTGGCAACGGAATAGAACGGATGCTCGATCGAGTGGAGAGCAAGTCCGATGGGCTTATCTGGTGATCCACCCGGATGACATACCGGTTGTTGTATTCAGAAGCCGGCAGGGTGCTGCGCCAATTGGCTGAAAACTCATTGGCCGGACCATAGTTGGGGGGCAAAAAGGCAAAGGATTGAATATTCAGGGAGACCGGATTGATCCTGCCAGCAGGGATAATATTGCCGGGAAAAGGCAGGCCCGTGGCAGGATCAAGGATTATGGTTCGTGGCAGGAGTTCCGAAAAATCGCCCTGGCGCATTTTGATAGTGGGGACATTGGCGGTCTTTAGAAGAGATCCCGGATGCACCTGTTGTTCCCAGGTAAAATAAAAGAACGTCTTTTTGCGACCATCATAAAGAGTAGGAAGAACGACGGGGCCTCCCAAGCTTCCCCCGAACTCATGGGAAAGGGGGCCTTCCGGCTTGTCAGGGGAAAACGGATTGCGGGCGTTCAGCGCATTATTGCTCGTCAGGAAGAAGGCACTGCCGTGAAGTTGACTCTCCCCCGCGCGTGTCGAAAGCATGACCGTCCCGACGCCCGGGAATTCGGCCGAATTATTGCTGCTGAAAACTTTCAACTCCCGCACCGATTCCAGGGAACTTTCCGTCATGGGACCAACCTGCCCCCCAAAGAGAGCCGAGTTCGTGCTGACACCGTCGATCGTGAAATTGGTATTGATCCCTCTCAAGCCCCCCAGGGAAAAACTGGATCCGCTTCCTTGATAGTTAAACGAGGCCAGAAAAAAAAACTTGATGGCACTGCGGTCATTGACCGGCAGGTTAAGCAAATCGTCGCGGGGGTGGACGTCGCTCAATTGCCCATTTTCAGTATTCAACCGGATCGGTAGTTCGACAACTTCGACTACTTGGCTGACTTTGCCCAAGTCGAGAATGAAATCCACGCGAACCGTCTGTTGTGCCCCCAGCCGGATACCCGACCGCACATTGGGTTGAAAGCCGGCCACCGACACACTAATCCGATAAATTCCCTCCGGCAATATCGGGCAGAAATAATATCCATTGTCATTCGAACGCACTGAACGCTGGAATCCCTGCAATTCATTGGCGACAACAACCTCAGCCCCGGCAATGATTCCACCGCTGCCGTCGGATATCCGGCCGATCAATTGCGCAGTATTGGATTGGGCGGAAAGAAATCCTGGAAGAACAAGGAATAGGAAACCTGCAAGTGACAAGCCCCCTCGTCCCCCCATTTTCATCGTGCGCCTCCAAACCCAACCCACTTCTCCCATATGGTCGCGACCCCGAGGTCAGATGGCGCAATTCTATAATAGAGGTTGGTTCCTGTCACTTTCAATGATTCCAAAACGTGTACTCACTAGCCAAGGGCCGATAGACCGAAGCGCAGACTCGCATTTCCCATCGGCTCCGCGGCTTGTAATCCAGGCAAAAGCAGCGGACTCGTTGGAGTCACCCATCTGCGCCACAGGCTTCATCATCGATCAAAATTCACTACTTTGATGAACCATCCTCTGAGCCATGCAGGAATTCAAGCCGCCGGGAAAATCAAACTTTCTCGGGCACTATAAAAGGGGATCGATATTCACGACGCAGAAAAGCATTGGCCTTTTCGCCATGTTCGCCGGCAAACTTCTCCGTTTGGCTATCCATGCTTAACCAGGGCCCCAAGAATCGGGGGGTTTTGTTGAGGCTGACTTCATTTACCAGCAAATGTTCCTGGAATCGCTCAAAGGCATCGACAAGGATGGCATTGTTCTCCAACGATTGAAGTATGGTCTTCCCATCGGAAGGCTGTCCTAGACGGAAGGAAATATTTGCCATGTGGGGCAAGGCGCTGGAGAGGTGCCCCGTTTCGATGTCGGCATTTAAGTCGGCGGATTTGCGGCTTCGGATGGCTTTGAGAAAATTGAGATGATGTTTTCCGCCGCCATCCCGCTCAAATTCGCGGATTTTTTTGCCCTGATTGTCATAGGCAAAACTGCCCGCGACAAATCCTCCCTCACATTGGATGACCTCACCCACACGAATACCCCGATAGGTATCCATGACTCCCTTATCCCCCTGATGCTCCGTCACATTTCTCGGCAAGCCACGGACCTCGAAAATGATGGGGGCCGGTTTATAGTCAAAAAAGGCCACCACGGTGTTGGGAGTCTCCCCATCATCGAGGTAACCCAAACGCCCGCCAAAACTCATAACTCGGGGAGGCAATCCCCGCTGATCCAACATCCAGCGGCAAATGTCCAACTGATGGATTCCCTGGTTGCCGATATCGCCATTGCCATAATTCCATTGCCAATGCCAGTCGTAGTGAAACTGCTTGCGCATGATCGGCGCCACCGGGGCTGGTCCGGACCAGAGATCATAATCGACCGTCGGAGGAACCGGCTGTGGCCCGTCTACTTTCCCGATGCTGGGACGGGGATTATAGCAAAGGCCGCGAACGTACAAAATCTTCCCCAGGTTGCCTTGATGAACAAAATCGAAAATCTGTTTCAACCCTTCATCGGACCTATACATCGTCCCTGATTGGACGATCCGGCTATATTTGCGGGCCGCCTCCACCATCCGGCGCCCTTCCCAGATGTCGTGCGAGACGGGCTTTTCCACGTAGACATCTTTGCCCGCCTGGCAAGCCCAGACAGTCAACAAGGAGTGCCAGTGGTTGGGAGTGGCAATCACAATCGCATCGATCGATTTGTCCTCGAGCAACTTGCGGACATCCCGATATTGTTCCACCTTCTCGTTGTCATCAGTGAATTTCTTGGTCTCCCGATCCAGGATCAGCTGGTCCACATCGCAAAGGGCGGCAACGCGGACACCCTCCGTCTTGCGAAACAGATCGACATGCTCCCCGCCCTTCCATCGCATACCGACAACCGCAATTCGGAGGGAATCGTTGGCGCCCAATATTCTGTGAGCTGGGGACATCAGGGCGGCACTGGCCAGCATGGCGTTTTTAACAAACGATCGACGTTGGATCAGATTTTTCATGATAAATTTTCCTTTTGTATTTTTACCTTCCGACCGGGGTGACTGCCATCGGTAAATCCGTTCGAGGGTCCCACCGGTCTGAGGCATAACTTCGTCATTTCGCGATTACTCGGCTCTCCGCTGCCAAGTGATCGGTTCAAGAGGCACAAAGTCTGGGAGAGTATCGAGGGTGGCAGCCTGGGAATTGCCGACCGATGCGGGAGAAGCGGAGCTGATTGTTCGCCGGCACGCCGTTTTTTTTGGCTTGATAAAACGAAGCAACCAAGCAAAGCCAAAATAACGCGAAGCATCAGCGGGCAATCACGACGGCGGAACAAAACCATGCGGTCAAATTTCCTTGGAAGCCAAAGAGAAGGTGCCCGGGCCCGAGTAATTACGTTATTTCTTCGATTCCATTCGAGTTGGGTGGCCTGAAAATTCCTGGACAATCTCTTGCTCTAAATTGGGAAAACTCCTGCTTAAGTCCTCAAACAGGGAGATCAGTTCTTGAGCAGCACGGTTTTCGCCTCCAACCGGCAACTCCACGCCTGCCAAAAGTCCGTTGGTTAAACGGTCCATTTTTTGAATTCTTTCAAACAGGAAATGTACTTGAGCTATCCAGCTAGATCCTTCCCGTTTGGATTGCTCGGATGAATCAAACGTCGGATGTGCCGCCGAGGAACCATCCCCCGTCAGAATAGAGGCGATGATCGGAGAAAGCAATCGACGAGAACGGGCACAACCGGATTGAACGTCACTCAGGTGGTCCCGGATCATGGTCTCCAGCAACCATTTGGACTGCAAGGGCAATTGGTCAATTTTGACGGAACTCAACCTTTCCGCCAACCGCTGCAACGCCCAGGCATTGGAGAGTGTTTCCCTCGCGAAAGAGAGAGCCTCCGTGGAAAGCTCGGCAATTTTGAGGTTCACATTCTGATTCTCAACCGAGCCAATTTCGGTTTTTGAGAAATACTTTTCCAGCTCTTTTTGAATTGGCACGTGAGCCGGTGGCACAATGATGTTGGGTTTGGCCACACTCTCACTTGCCGCCTGTGCCTGGCTGAAAGCCCTGGACCTGGACTCCCCAGAATTAACCGCCTCCTCTATTGTCTGAATGCTCAAATCCACATATGGAACCCTTTGCAGTTCATCCAGCAGTTCTTCCTTTTGCTCCGCGGATGCAGCCAATCCGCGGATGTCAATCCTCCCCTTGGGAGTGCGGACCACTTCAATCGATTCGCCCAGGCAAGCCTTGGCGCGATGTATCCCATAAAAGGCTTGAATCTCCGCGGCCAGCAATTCGGCGGAAGTGGGCATAACCACGGAGGAAACGGCGGGCGCCGTCGCCGCGGCCGCGGGAACAAACGGCAAAGGAGTTTCGGCAAAAAAAGTGGAACCGAGAGTATTTAAAGCCAGCACTTGAAAATCCGATTCGGTCACTTGATATTCTTCGATCCCGTCGCTGCCTTGAACTTTGAGGTGCTGCTCGACTGGATGCCAATCGTTAGCCCGCACCACCAACTCTCCCTGCAGAATTTTGTTGGGAGCCGCGGACCCGGATATTTCCGTGGTTAGCACAAAAGCTTCCCGTCCATCCGGTAGATTCCGTTGGGACACCTTGTCTTTCCGGTCGAGATAGAGGGCCTGCCAGGAGGCAAAAGCGGCCGGGGAAAGTGGCCGATGTTGGTTCATCCGATTCGTTCTGTAAACGGCCTGCAACTCGGAGAGAACCTGAGGATATTCTAGCGATCCCTCATTGATGCTCTCCTGCGCGTTGGAATCGTTCCCCCCGCGTTGTCGGCAGCGATTCCGGGTGGAATCGTTCCAGATTTCCCAGGATGCTAATTCGTTGCGCGTCGGCAGGACGGAGCGGCGGCGCACCTGCAATTTTTGATAGATGACCGGCTTGGAAACCTTGCTCAGGGTCAGTTCCTCGGCACTGATCGTGCGTTTCAAGAGTTCCTGGGCGGAAACCGTGGGAGCAGTGCCCATTCGAATCCAGATGCCAATCACGACAATGGCCAGCAGGGCTAGAGCCCCCGCAAGCTTCGGGGATGGGAAGGCGATACTCTCCGGCCACCTCAGCCAGTGAGGAACGAAAAACCATCGGGGGCTTTGCGGTTTCCGCAAGTGGCCGGGAAGGACCTTCATCTTCATTGGCGCCGCAACAACATTTGCGGGGGCGCCCTTCCAAACCTGCTCAAAAGGAGGAACCTCCGGCGGGACCAGATGTGAGGTTGCTTCGGTATAGGCCTCAATGTCACAGCTCAACTCAGACAGCCGCAGCCGAAGCTCCCAAGAGTCCGCCAATAGTTTCTCGATTTCCGCACAACGTTCCGACGACAGCTGTCCATCCAGGTAAGAGAGCAGTTCAACGTCGTCCGGCAGCTCGGGTCTTTGCCGCCGCGTTTTCATCTTCCCTAATCTGAGCATAAATACCTCGAAACTTTCTGAGCGCCCGTGTGATGACTTGCCCGACCGATTGCGAGTTCATGTGCATGGTCTGGGCTACTTCTTGATAGGATAAGCCCCACCGCCGCAACGCCAGACATTCCTGTTCCTTCTTGCTCAACTGGTCAAGTGCCTGTTGCACGCGCCTTTTTCGCTCCTGTTCCATCAGGAGATCTTCCGGAGTCCGAGGAGAAGAAGAGTTCAATGGCACCAACTTCCCCGCTGACATCTCTTGCTGATAAGTCAACCGCGTTCGAGCCCGCCTCAGCACATCAATGGCATGATTTTTCGCCATGAAAAATAACAAGGCTCGATCGCATTGGCAGGATGATTCTTTACATGAATGACGATAAAAATCCAAAAAAGTATCTTGTACCACTTCCATGGCATCGTCAACGTTCCCCGCAAATTGATACACGTATCGATAGAGGTTTTTGTATTCCTCCCGGAAAAATTGTTCAATTTGTGTGTCGCGTTCTTTTGGGTTCACGGGATCCAGTGATCTACTGATCTACCAGGACTTTTCCATAAATGTACAACGTTTGGCAAGGGAATTTAGGACACCCCCCCTTGAATTTATCAGATCTGGATTTGATAACCGCCCTGATCGCCATTAAAGCTAGCGCACTCTCAATTCTTTCCCCCGAAAAAAAATCCACAAGAAATAACCTGTACATAATTTACGGGGAAGCTTGATACCTTTAGGTAAAAAGCATAATTTTCTTCGAGCGTTTTCTAGCCCGAGTCTGACAAGGATCCGGATTATATGCTCCTTCTAATCCCCGAGGTACCTGAAGTTTATTTAAAGAGAATCCGAATTTGAATCCATAAGGCAAGCTTCATGGTTCTTCGACGACCAGGATCCTATCGCAGCTCAGATTTTCCAATAGCTGTTTTTTCCCACTCGGCCAATGGATATCCAACCGGCGGATCTGACTTTCCCTGCCCAGTCCGAAGTGAATCCGGGGATCGCTGGAAGAAGCAAACCCTACTGACTGAGTGGCTTGGTTCCATTGAATCCGCCCCTCGGGAGTCTCTAACCTTAAAATTGCTCCCAGCCCATCCCGGTTGGAAGATGTCCCTTTCAGATTCACGATCAGCCAGTGGCCAGGATCCGGAGTTATATTTTGAAAGAGGCGGGCTTTTTCGCCAAGGGCGGTTACCACCAGATCGAGCCGACCGTCATTGTCGAAATCCACAACTGCCGCACCCCGATGCGGACCAGGCTGGCTGATTCCATGGCCCTCTTTTGGAGTGGCATCGGTGAATGTTCTATTCCCCTGGTTCAGGAAGAGCTGGTTCGGCTGAGCATAATCGCCTTTTTCCGCGGAGGCAAGGTTATCCATGGCATGACCTGCCGCGGCAAAGAGATCTTTCCAGCCATCGTTGTTGAAATCTGCGATGACGTTGCTCCATCCGCCGAAGCGCAGGCTGAGGAGGCCAATCCGGGAAGAATCGGCAATATCTTCAAAATGGCTGCCGGCATTGCGAAACAGCATCCAGCCCTCATTGGTCAAATCGGTAATAAATAGATCAGGCCTCCCATCATTGTCGATATCCCGAAAGTCAACTCCCATCGAAGAAACTGGCGAACCGAATTGGTTCAAGGCCACTCCCCATTTCATCGCCACTTCTTCAAATTGTCCATTCCCCTGGTTGCGAAAGAGAAAATTGGGTTCCGTGTCGTTGGCCACAAAGATGTCGGGCCAACCATCTCCGTCGACATCGGCCACGGCTGCGCCCATCCCTTTTCCCAAATGAGCACCAATACCGGATTCAGCCGAAGCATCTGAAAAGGTGCCGTCCCGGTTGTTGTGAAAAAGCTGGTTGGGCAAGGGGTCGTAAAACCGCGGATGACAATAAGTGCGCAGCTGATTGCGAGGATCCCCGCAAAACGGCTCAATCCGCGGGTCCCAGCGGCAATAATTCACCACCAAGAGGTCCAGCCAACCATCCCGATCATAATCAGTCCAGAGGGCATGAATGCCCCACATCCTTCCATATTGCGGGTGGGGCCGATCCAGTCCGGATTTGGCGGTAGTGGCGGTAAAAGTGCCATCGCGGTTATTGTGGTAGAGAATGTTACGGTCGACGCCGGTCACGAAAAGATCCGGATAGCCGTCGTTATCGTAATCCGCCGCCGCGGCAGCCATCATGAAACCTTCTCCCTGCACACCGGCCTTGGCGGTGACATCTTCAAAGGTGCCGTCTCCCCTATTCCGATAGAGCCGGTTCCAGAACCGGTCTCCATCCCGCTGGAGTGAAGGGCTCAAAGCGCCATTGGTGAAATAGAGATCCATCCACCCGTCCCGGTCAAAATCAAGAACCGCGACTCCCCCCGGCATTGTCTCAATCTGATGCTTGGCGGGAGTAGGAGAATTCTCCAGTACGAAATGGACCCCGGCGTCTTCTGCTACATTCCGAAATTGTGGGGGGGGGAGAATCGACCTTTTCCCCGCGGAAGGCAAGGATTGGCCATTTCTTGCATCCAAGATTAGTCGGGCCTTTTTGACTAATTCATAGTGCGGATCGATAGCTTCCGCCAAGCGGATTTGTTGCCTGGCCTCTTCAATCCGGTTGAGCCGCAGCAAGAAGATGGCAAAGGAGGCATGAGGACCCGCGAGAGGATGAGTTCTCCGGCCATTCAAGTCAATCGCCTTTCGGTAGGCGGATAATGCCTCATCAAGCTTGCCCAATCCGAGCAGAGTGAAGGCCAAAGCGGACTCAGCCTGCACATCCTCCGGATTGAGTCGGAGAGCCTCCCGCAAGACCGGGAGCGCCAGGGTAAACCGGTTGTCATCCTGGTATAAGCGCCCGAGCAACGACCATGCTTCTGGGTCCCTCGGGACCAGCTCCTTTAACCGAATCAAACAAGGTTCCGCACTTTGGTTTTGTTTTGCGGCAATATAAGCTTTGGCCAACATCTTCAGGATAGACGTGTTCCGGGGGGCCAACTCCCAGGCTTTTTTGAGATGGACGAGCGCTTCCGGCTGTCGTTGGAGATTTAGACAAGCCCAGCCTAACAAAGCATGCGCTTCCGGCTCATCCGGATGCGTTTGCACATAGGGCTCAAGCAATTCGAATGCTTTGAGGAATTCGCCGCCGGAAATCAACTCCTGACTTTGAAGGATGGGGGATTTCTGGGCAGAAAGCGAAAGGACCATCAGCCAGAAATAAATCAAGACACAAAGAATTCGGAAAATATGGATGAGGAAATTCAAGAGGCGATTCCAAACCATGGATTTTTTGTGGTCCAAGATTACGGGTCAACGGTATAATACTGTCTCGAAAGAGAATTGTAAATCAAGCCGGCGGAGAGAGCATAAACTCCGGTTAAAATTCATTTAGGATGCCGATGACGCAGGCGCTGAGAATCTGTAAATATATTAGTGGTCATTCTGACAATTAAAATGAAACGGGAATAAACACTTGGATCAAGAAAACGAAAGCCCCCTGCTCTCGCCCCGCGAAGCTGGGAGAGGGCACTTTTCCTGCCTTAAACACTCGCGGCCAATCCCTTTTGCTCATTTCGTACTGGCAACCTATTTAAGCGTACTAAGGGGAAATTATGCCGGTAGAAATACCTTGAATTTATTCGCACTGATTTCCTGCCTGGCGACACTCTGCATCGCCACAAGTTGTCAGCGCAAAAGCCCAGACTCGGCGGCTCCCGCGGCTGCCTCTCCCCGCAACCCTCATAATGTGCTGTTGATCACTCTGGACACCCTCCGCTATGACTATCTTTCCTGCAATGGCAGCCGGAAAGTGCAAACTCCCCACCTGGACGCGGTGGCCGCCCGCGGGACTCGCTTTGAGTCTGCATTCACTTCCGTCCCCTTAACTACTCCAGCTCACGCCTCGATTCTGACGGGCGCATATCCTCCCATCCACAAGGTCCGCGATAACGGAGGATTCGTGCTCGATCCCAAAATTCCAACGCTGGCTTCAATTTGTGAGCAGGCAGGCATGGCGACTTCCGCCATCGTAGGAGCGGCGGTTCTCAATCATTTCTATGGCATGAACCGGGGTTTTCAACAATATTCGGATGAGATGAATGTGAATACAGGGCCGGACCTTCTACCGGGCGTGGTGGCCGAAGTGCGCGCCGAGGTTGTGACGCGCCGCGGCCTCGATTGGATCAGGAAGTGGAACCAGCAAGCGAGTGGAAAGCCGGGGGGAAATTTCCTGCTCTGGCTCCATTATTACGATGCCCATTTCCCCTATGATCCACCTCCCCCATATCGCCAGCAATATACCCGCGATTTATATGCCGGAGAAGTTGCCTATGTGGATGCCAAGGTGGGAGAATTCCTTAAGGGACTCGAAGATCTCGGTCTTCTCGATAAGACTCTGGTGGTGATGTTGGGCGACCACGGGGAAGGGCTGGGCGATCATGGTGAATACACGCATGGAATTTTTCTTTACGATGCCACAACGCATGTGCCTTTCCTGATGGCCGGCCCGGGAATCCCTTCAGGAAAGGTCATAAAGGATCAAGTTCGCAGTATCGACGTCATGCCCACGATCGCCGATTACCTGGGAATTTCCCCCGGCCCGCAAGTGCAGGGGGGCAGCCTGCTCCCTTTGCTGCAAGGCAGGGGCGGAGTTCCTGATCGTTATGCGTTTTGCGAAACGCTCTACCCAAAAACTCAAATGGGATGGTCGGAATTAAGGGCGGTGAGGACCAACTCGCAAAAAGCAGTGGTGGCCCCGGTTCCCGAATTCTATCAATTGGACCAAGATCCGGCGGAAACCCGGAATGTCATCGCGCAATTCCCGACCGAAGCGGACAAACTCAGGAAAATCGCGCTGACCATCGCCGGGGCTTCAGCCCCCTTGACCCTGGAGCGACAGCAGGTGAGCGAGCAGACCATGCGCGAGCTGCAGTCGCTGGGCTATGCCAGCGCCGGAGTCAGCCGCCAATTGCGTCTCGACATGTCCGGTCCCGATCCTAAATCGCGGACACGAATCATCAAAGCTTTGGAAGATGCCGCCCACTTGATGAACCATGACCAGTACCGCCCGGCCGTCACCATTCTGGAAACCTCTCTCCGAGAGGATCCCGGCAATCCTTTAATTTATCAACATCTCGGGATGTGTTATCAGCGTCTCCGGCGGTATGATAAGGCGGCAGCGCTCTTCCAGCAGGCAGTCCAGCACGAGGTGGGAACAGACCTGATTTATTCGCAGCTCGGGAACAATCTGCTGCGCATCGGCCAAATCCAGCCGGCCCTTAATGCCATGGAAAAGGCGGCGGGATTGAATCTCGCCAATCTTCAAAACCTCTCCAATCTTGCCACGCTATACCTTCAGCTGGACCGGCTTCCGGAAGCAGAACGCACCGCCAGGGCGATCCTTACGCAAGATGACCTCCATGCCGAAGGCAACAACGTGGCAGGCTTGATCGCCATCAGAAAAGGGGATGGAGCGCAGGCGCGTCGCTATTTTGAAAAGGCGATCCAGGCTGATCCGAATCGAGCCGAACCCTATATGAACCTTGGATTGCTCGCTGAACAGGCGGGGCAAGCTCAGGCTGCAATAGATCAATTCCGTAAGTTCCTGGAACACGCTGATCCAGCGGCTCATGGGGAGACGATCCCCAAGGTGAAAGCCGAAATCGCGGAGCTGGAAAAGACCACAAAAAGGCCTTGACCACCGAAGTGTTCGCTGCTTTAAAACCTCCCCTTTTCCGATCCGTTTGTATACTGGCGGCCTCTGGAGCCACGGCAAAGGCGGAAGATCGTGGCCCGAGGAAAGGGCAAGCCTTCTGGCGAGCCATCGTGCGGCAGGACAGACTGTGGCTCGGCGGGAACCTCGCCCTCCCGGTTGACTTAGACTTACGAAGCAGAATCGGAGTCCTTATATATAGCACATTTTTGTTGTGGTGAGGCCGAACTCGCCGTTTATGGTGCCGCATTTATGCGGCTTCCGGGCGGACGCCGGCAGGCTGGACTACGAACGAAGGCATTTTATAAAAAAGGGATCGAATCGGTTCCTGGCTCTACAAGCTTGGAGGAACGGCATGCGAAAGATTTTTTGGATGGGCGGACTTGGACTAATCTTGACGATTTTGGCGCAGCTGGCAGCAGCCGAGGAAAGGATCACGCTTTATCACACCGACTTTTCACGGCTGGCTCCCGGGAAATTTGGAGAACTCTCGAAGCCGGTATTCCCCGAATACCATCACGTTCCAAGGAAATTTGCCGATGGTTGGCAAATCGTCAACAACCGCGGCCCAGAGGAGTGGAAGGTTCTGGAAATCGACAGCCATCAGACGTTGAATTATCTCGGCTACAATTCGACGGAGTGGACGAAAGATTTTATCTATCCGATGCTCGAAACCGGAGAGGCGCTTTGGCAAGATTATTCACTGGAAGTCCGGATCACTCCGCTGAGCCGCGCTGATGCAGCTGATCTGCGTGGTGTATTGTTCCGCTATCAGGACGGGAGGCACTATTATTTCTTCGGTTTCGGGCCGAACCAAAGCCTCGTTCTGCAATATCGGGATGGTGAGAAAGGGTTCCGGCGGGATGGCTGGCATGAGCTAGTCAAAAAAAACATTGCGGTCCAGCCGGATCGCGAATACCGGCTTGTCGTAGACGTCCAAGGAAACAACATTCTTTGCCAGTTGGACGGCCAGCAGGTATTCAAGATTTCGGATTCGCGTTTTGCTTCCGGAAAAATCGGCCTATTGGCCTGTTCTCCGGTCCGCTTTCACGAAGTGACCGTCAAAACCAGTCCCGCGGAAGGCGCGGCGCTAGCCTCCCGTCAAGCCCGCCAGTTGAGTGAGTTGCAAAATCTTCAAAATTCCAATCCACATCCCAAGCTGTTCAAAAAAATTTCTACGCCTGGATTTGGCGCGGCGCGTGCTTTACGGCTGGGGGATCTCGACGGAGATGGGCGTCCGGAGTTCCTGATTGTCCAAAACATCCCCCTTTTCGGTGCCAATTATCACCAGATCAGTTGCCTGACCGCGATTGATTTGGACGGCAGGATGCTTTGGCAAGTGGGGAAGCCGGATCCTGCCCATGCCGTTCTCTCGTATGACGTGGCGGTACAGATTCATGACATTGACGGAGATGGCCGCCAGGAGGTCATTTACGCGCAGGACCGGACCCTGCGAGTACTGGAGGGAAAAACCGGCAAACTTAAAAGAGAGTTTCAAGTACCGGTTTCCGCGATTCAACCCGAGGAAACCTCTTGGAAGGAATATCAGCACTACTACCGGCGGGACCACCTCCCCTTTTTGAACGTGGATTGCATCTCCTTTGCGGACCTGCGTGGAACGGGTCGTCCGGCAGACATCCTCATCAAGGACCGGCATACGCGCCTTTGGGCCTTCGACAATAATTTTAATCCGCTATGGACGGCTTCCGCCAACCTAGGCCATTTTCCTTTTTATTACGACGTGGATCGGGATGGCCATGATGAAGTCTTCATCGGCTATACCCTCTTTGATCACGACGGAAAAATCCTTTGGACTCTCGACAAGGAACTGGAAGAACACGCTGACGGAATATGCGCCGGCCCTTTCTGCGATTCATCCGGCCCGGAGAAAGTCTTCATCGCCGCCAGCGATGACGGAGTCGTGGTCGCCGATCTCAATGGAAAAATTTTGCAGCACCATCGGGTCGGCCACGCTCAGACTCCTTCCATCGGCCAATTTAGGCCCGACATCCCCGGCTTGGAATTCTGTACCATCAACTTTTGGGGGGAGCCAGGGATGATCAGCCTCTATAATGGCTGCAGCGGCGAGGAGATCAACCATTTCGAATTAATCCATGAGGGATCGCCCATCCTCCCGGTCAACTGGCGCGGCGATGGGCAGGAATTCATCTTGCTCTCGACGGATCCAGTCGAAGGGGGAATGGTGGACGGCTGGGGACGCCGAGCCGTCATGTTTCCCCAGGATGGACATCCCGATATGGCCTGCCTGACCCACGATTTGACCGGCGATCCGCGCGATGAGATTATTACCTGGGATCCGGATTCCATTTGGATTTATACTCAAGCGGAAAGCTTTAAGGGTGACAAAATTTACTCCCCCATCCGGCCTAGGATTTATAATGAATCCAATTACGCGCCACAGGTTTCCTGGCCGCACTGGACGCCTTTGAAGGCAAAGTAAAGAATCAAGCCGTCTCCGTTCGTGGGATCAGTTTCTGAAGAGCCGCTCGTGAGGGCGAGGCTATCCCGAAAGCATAATGAAAATGCGTGGATGGAGGCGGCCTGCCCTCAGGCCACTCTACTATAGCCGACCATCCTGGCGGGATGTGCTCATCGCGCCTCCATCATGACTATTTTTAAAGGAGAAGTTAATGGATCGACGCGCATTCCTCGTCCTCTCTTCGGGGCTGGCGACAATAGCGGCCACATCCTTTTCAAATTTGTTTTCTCAAATTACCGCCGCGGCGGCGGAGTCTACTTCCGCCTCTAGCTCAGGATTGCGCCGGCTTTCCAGTCAAAAACATTTTACTCTCTATCGGGCCGGCTTGGAACCCGCCTACTCCGTGCGGACTGGCGAAGTGATCCTCGTCGAATGCCAGCACGGGCTTCCCGGCTTGGTTACCAGGGAAGGGAAATTTCGTGAACCGGCCAAGGATGATCTGATTAATCCTCACACCGGTCCAATTTTTGTGGAGGGAATCGAGGCCGGAGATTCCCTCGCCATAGACCTGCTCGACATTACCGTGGCGGATTGGGGATATTGTCAGAATCGCATCATCGAATTGCGCGACGGTAAAGCCCTGATCAACGGCCATCTTCAGCTCCCCCTTCAGCCCATGCTGGGTGGTTTGGGAATTGCTCCCGCCCAGGGGACGATGGATACCAAGACTCCCGCGGACACGGGCGGGAACATGGACTGTCGCGAAGTTAGGTCCGGCAGCACTTTGGTTTTCACTGCCCAGGTGCGCGGCGCGCTCGTCGGGCTTGGCGATTCACACGCCCTGCAGGGCGATGGGGAGATCAGCGGCCAGGCCATAGAAACCTCCGCCGAAGTCGTGGTGCGTTTTCGAAAATTGTCCAAAGTTTACTCCCCGAGGCCGGTTATCCTTCGACCGGAAATGGTAGCCACCTTGAGTTCTAATACAGATCTGGCTGAAGCTGCCTGGCAGGCAACGGACGACATGGTTTCCCTGCTGGTTCGACATACTGGTCGGGAAGAAAAGGAAGCCCGGCTTCTTGTCAATCTGCTCGGCCAGCTCAGGATCAGTCAGATTGTCGATACGGCCAAAGGGGCGCGGATGGAGATGCCCTCGTGGATTTTCGGTCTCCAATGAGTCGTGCAACTGACCAGAGTTTCGGCTAGGCTTGTCTTATCTAGCGCGATGAAATGTCATACCTCTCTCTGCTCTCGAACTTATATTAAACTTTCACAAATTTAGATAAGGAGAAATTGATATGGCGTGGTTAACGCAGGGGAAAAAGTTATGGCTGTTGATAGCCCTATCTATGGTGGCTTTGCTCGCGGGGTGTGGGCGCCCAAAGGACATTTCCGGCAAAGGAAAGACTGTCCGGGTGGCTCAATCCGGCGTCGCAGACGTGATTGGCGATGACGATGCGGCATTGCAGAAGGCAGCCGATCGATTGCATGCAGGCGATTTTTTAGAAATCGGGCCAGGCACCTATACGATGAACAACAGTCTTTTTGTCCCATCCGGTGTGACCGTGCGCGGCACGCCGGGTCAGACCATTCTCATGAAAAGTGACGGAGTGGAAAGTCCGCTGGCGGAAGATTGCGATTATGGAGAGCACCAGTTTCGAGTGGCCCAACCGGAAAAATTCAAACCCGGCATGGGAATTTCCATTAAGGATGATGCATTGGCCAGCGGGTGGGACGTCAGCGTCACTAGCATCCGATCCATCGAGGGCAATCTTCTGCACATCAGCCCCATGACTCTCCGCGATTATAATCTGGACGAGAAAAAGGGACGCGTGCAGAATGCCTTCCCCATTTTGTGCGCCATCGACACTGAAAATGTGACCTTCGAAAACATCATCGTGGATGGCAATAAAGATAAGAATGCCTACTTGGACGGATGCCGCGGAGGCGCTATCTATTTCTACAACTCACGCAACGGAGTGGTTCGGGATTGTGTCGCCCGGAATTATAACGGGGACGGCATCTCCTTTCAGATCACGGACAACATCCAAATCATCAACTGCGAGTCCTTCGGCCACGCAGGATTTGGCGCTCATCCCGGCACGGGAAGCGATCGGCCCCTGGTGAAAGATTGTCGGCTGCACGATAATGGTCAAATAGGGCTCTTCCTTTGCTGGCGTGTGCGACATGGACAATTCGTCAACAACCAGATCCTCAACAATGGACAGCACGGCATCTCTATTGGACATAAGGACACCGACAATCTTTTCGTGGACAATGTGGTTTCGGGGAATAAAATTTCCGGCATCTATTTCCGCAAAGAGACTCTCGCCAACAGCGGGCACCGCAATACTTTCCGCAAAAATCAAATCTTGAACAATGGCACTAGTCAAAGCGGTTACGGTGTTTATGTTGAACCTTTTGCCGGCTCTCTCATTTTTGAACATAATAAGATAGCCGAAACCCGCCAGGGGAATGAGCGCACTCAAAGAATCGGTTTCTATAAGGCCAAGGGAGCAGGCTCGCTGGAACAGCAAAATAACAAGCTGGAAGGGCATATGGAAAAGGACTTCGTGGAAGCCGCCAAATAACTCTGATGGCATCGCTGAGCCAAATGCCAGTCAGCCACAGAGACACAGAGACACGGAGAATTTTCCCGATACTGAACGCATAAGGTGTTTGACGTTTTTGCTGATCGCTCTCCGTGTCTCGGTGTCTCCGTGGCTTTTTTTTTCAGCTTTGCAGACGAAATAGTTGAATTTGGAAAGATCAAAAATGCAGTGAAGGATGCTTATGAAACCATTGTTCCATTTCTTCCTTTTTCTTCTGTTGTCCAGCGTATTGCCGCTCCAGGCGAACCTTGTCTTTTGCCAGTCCACTTTACCGCTCTCCGGCCCATGGCGATTCCAGTTGGACCGCAATGATGAAGGTTTGCGTGCTCGTTGGTTTGAAAAAACCTTGCCCGATCGAGTCAGTCTGCCGGGAACACTTTCGGCCCAGGGCATCGGAGACGAAATTTCCTTGGAGACAAAATGGACTGGAGAAATTGTTGACCGATCCTTTTTCACCGATCCTGAATATGCTCCCTATCGCCAGCCAGGAAATATCAAAGTCCCTTTCTGGCTGCAACCTGACCGTTATTATGCCGGAGCGGCCTGGTATCAACGAGACGTTGTCATCCCTCCCGATTGGAAGGGGAAGCGCGTCGTTCTTTGGTTAGAACGACCCCACTGGGAAACCCGCCTCTGGGTGGATGGCAGACCGATGGGCGGCAATAACGCCCTCGCGGTTCCCCACCAATATGACCTGGGCGCCGCTTTAGTTCCGGGAAAACACACCCTCACCCTCCGGGTGGACAACCGTTTGATCGTGGATATTGGAGTGAATTCGCACAGCATCTCCGATCACACCCAGGGGAATTGGAACGGGATCGCGGGAGAGATTGGATTAAAAGCCACAGCGCCGGTGTGGATTGAAGACATGCAGGTTTTTCCCCATGTCCAATCCAAGTCCGTCACCATCCAGGGACGAATTGGCAACCTGACGGGCAAGGCAGGAAAGGGAACGCTCTCATTGCTGATAAGGCCCGGTGTCATCCAGCAACAAGCCAATGTTGCCTGGGACATTCAAGGCGGAAGTTTCAAGGCGGAAATTCCCTTGGGATCTTCGGCAAAAACCTGGGATGAATTCAATCCCGCTCTTTATCGCTTAACCGCCATGTTGAAGGATAGCCAGGATTCACGGACCATCCAATTCGGTCTTCGGGAGATTGTGACAGACGGGACACAATTTGTGCTCAACGGCAGAAGAATTTTCATTCGCGGAACTCTCGAGTGCGCCATCTTTCCGATGACTGGCCATCCCCCCACCGATGTCGATTCCTGGAAAAGAATTATCCGGATTGCCAAGGCCTATGGTTTAAACAATATCCGTTTTCACTCCTGGTGCCCGCCGGAAGCGGCTTTCGTAGCGGCCGACGAGATGGGTTTTTACTATCACGTGGAGTGCTCTTCCTGGGCGAACGGTTCTTCATCGCTGGGCGACGGCAAACCCGTGGATCGATGGATCTATGAAGAGGCCGACCGGATTTTGAAAGCTTATGGGAATCATCCCTCTTTTTTGTTAATGCCCTATGGAAATGAACCCGGGGGAAAGCAACACGCAGCGTTCCTGGCCAAGTGGGTCTCCCATTATAAAGCCCTGGATCCCCGCCGCCTCTATACCTCCGGGGCCGGCTGGCCGCAAATTCCGGAAAACCAGTTCCACCTCTCGCCTGAGCCCCGTATACAGGCATGGGGAGGCGGCTTGAAATCCCGCATCAACGCCCAACCGCCGGAAACCCGCACCGATTACCGGGAATATATTTCGGCCCGCCAAGTGCCGGTCATCAGCCATGAAATCGGCCAGTGGTGCGTCTATCCGAACTTCGACGAAATATCCAAATACCAAGGGTACCTTAAGCCCAAAAATTTCGAAATCTTCCGCGACAAACTGAGAGCCCACGGGATGCTGGAACAGGCTCGCCAATTCCTCCTGGCTTCCGGCAAACTGCAGACTCTCTGCTACAAAGAGGATATTGAATCCGCTTTGCGTACACCTGGCATGGGGGGATTTCAGTTGCTCGATCTCCACGACTTTCCAGGACAGGGGACCGCCTTGGTGGGAGTGCTCGATCCTTTCTGGGACTCCAAGGGATATGTGACCGGTGCTGAGTACAGCCGCTTCTGCAACAGCACCGTCCCCCTGGCCCGCTTGGGAAAGCGAATTTTCACTACAGATGAGACTCTAGAGGCGGATCTCGAAGTGGCACACTTCGGACCAGCCCCTCTGCCCGCAGTAGCCACCACCTGGAAATTGACGGATGAAAATTCCAAAATTTTAGCGTCTGGAATCTTGCCATCCAAGCTGGTGTCGGTAAACAACGCCATTCCCTTGGGACGGATTAAGATTCCTCTCAACTCAATTCCCGCGCCCGCCCGCTGCAAGCTAACGGTGGGGCTGCAGGGGACTCCTTTTGAAAATGATTGGGATATTTGGGTCTATCCTCCTCAAGTGAGCACCGGCCTTCCGCAAGGAATTTCCGTGGCAAACGCGCTCGACGTGGAGACGCTTCAAATAATAAATCAAGGCGGCAAAATTCTGCTCCTAATTCCACCGGCTGAAGTTTCGCCCGATCCAAAGCTGGGGAAAATTGAATTAGGTTTCTCGAGCATTTTCTGGAACACGGCCTGGACAAAGCGCCAAGCCCCTCATACGCTGGGAATTCTTTGTGATCCACGGCATCCCGCACTGGCCAGCTTCCCCACGGAGTTTCACAGCAATTGGCAGTGGTGGTACCTGATCACTCGGGCGGGCGCAATGCGGATAGACCAAATGCCTTCCTCCCTGCAGCCGATTGTCCAAGTGATCGACGACTGGTTCACGGCGCGGAAGCTGGGATTGGTCTTCGAAGCAAAATCGGGAAAAGGAAAACTGCTGGTATGCAGTATCGACCTGCAAAATGGTCTCGGGCAAAATCCCGTGGTCCGGCAAATGCGGCGCAGCCTGCTGGATTATATGGCAAGTGAAAAATTCGACCCAAAAACTGAAGTCAGCCTCGATCAGCTACGGGAGTTGATGGCAGATCATAGCAGCAGGTGAGGCTCTGCCTGTTCTGAGAGTGGTTTTTGGAGTGAGTGCAATCCCTATCGGATAAGGATCCTTCATGAAAAATCGAAAAATGAAATGCTTCTTAATGATCATTGGCTGGTTGCTATCTGCCTCTCAATTGGCGCAAGGGGCAAATGTTTCAGCTCCGGCTTATCTCGATGCATATGTTTCCCAAGTAATGAAGACTTTTGAAGTGCCCGGAATCAGCTTGGCCATTGTGAAAGATGGCGCCGTGGTAGCCGCCAAGGGTTATGGAGTGCGAAAACTGGGAGAGAGTGCACCGGTAGACTCTAAAACGCTTTTCGGGATTGCTTCCAATACCAAGGCTTTTACGGCAACTGCTTTGGGGATTTTAGTGGAAGAAGGAAAAATTCAATGGAATGCTCCGGTGATCCAATACTTGCCCTGGTTCCAGATGTGGGACCCCTATGTGACTCGGGAACTCACCATCCGCGACCTGCTGGTGCACCGTAGCGGCTTGGGCCTGGGCGCCGGAGACTTGCTCTGGTGGCCGCCTTCCACCTACAATCGCCGCGAGATTGTCCAGCGTTTGCGCCACCTCCAACCCACCACGAGCTTCCGAAGTGCCTATGCCTACGATAATGTTTTGTATCTCGTCGCGGGCGAAGTAATCCAGGCGGTGAGTGGACAAAGCTGGGAGGATTTTGTCTCCTCTCGCATCCTGGTCAAAGCGGGCATGACTTCCAGCAACGTCCTCCATTCCGCCGCGGCTTCAGGCATCAATGTGGCGGCCACACATGCCCGGATTAATGGCATCGTTCGTCCCATTGCCCCCTTTATCAGCGACAACACCAATCCGGCGGGCGGCATCAATTCTAGCTCCGAAGATATGGCCAAATGGCTGCTGCTCCAGCTGAATGAGGGCCTGCTGCCCGATGGATCGCGGCTCTTTTCACTGAAGACGGCCCGGGAATTGACTACAATCGTTACCCCCATCCCGATTCGCGAGTACCCTCCCGAATTGGCGTCCTTGCGCCCGAACTTCCAGGGATATGCGCTAGGTTTTGGAATCAATGACTATCTGGGCAAAAAAGTGGTGACTCACACGGGAGGTCTTCCAGGCTATGTTTCCAAAGTATTCATGATCCCGCAAGCAAAGCTGGGGATTGCCGTCCTAACGAACCAGGAGTCTGGCGAAGCTTTTGAGGCGCTCACTTATTGGATTGCCGATCATTACCTGAACGCACCGCAAACCGATTGGCTCAAGGCTTTTGCCAACGTTTCGAAAAAGCAGGCAGCCGACAACGCGGAAAAACTGAAAAATGCGACGGCCGCCCGAAATGCCGGTTCGCATCCATCCTTGCCGCTCGCGAATTACGCCGGTCTGTATCGCGATGCCTGGTATGGGGAAGTGAAGATCACCTTTGCCGATGGCAAGCTTGCCATCAATTTGACTCAAACCCCCGCCCTGCAAGGAGAATTGGAACATTGGCAATACGATACATTCATCGCCCGCTGGCAGGACCAGGAATTGCGGGCGGATGCCTATGTGACATTTGCTCTCAATCCGGACGGGAGCATCAATCAGGTGAAGATGGAAGCTGTCTCTCCAGATACTGATTTCAGCTTCGATTTCCAGGATTTATCGTTGCACCTGGCCGCTCCGAAAAAATGAGAACAAAGTGAATCCCGAGAATAGAACGATCCCCATCAATCCTACACTATACCAAAGCCAATCGCTGCCCCAGGCTTGATAAATCCTGCTGCCCAGCACCGGCCCGGCTATGAGGGAGCAGGAGAAGGCCAGGCTGAACATGCCCTGATAACGCCCTTGCCGGCCTTCCGGGGCCATGCTCGCCACCAGAGCCGACATCATGGGTATGGAGAGGATTTCGCCAAGAGTCCAAACCATCACCGTCAGGCCAGCATAGAAAAATCCCCGTCCGAACGGCATCAAAGCAAAACCTGCGCAAAGAAACAGGGTGCCTATCCGAATCACTCGGGCGGGCGAACAACTGCTCAACCGATGGATCAAGGGCATTTCGATCAGAAGGATGAGCAGAGTATTAATCATAATCAATGGCCCAATTAAATTTTCACGAAGACCATATACCCGTTTTAGATAAAGCGGGAAAGTGGTGAGGATCTGCGAGAAAACCACTCCCACCAAGAAAACCAGGAAGAGAAGATACAGAAAAATCCGGCCAGGCCAAATCGACGCAGCTTCAGCTTTGTCTGTTTCCCGATCGGAGACCCGATGGATTCCCTTTCGACCCAAAGTCATAAATTGTATGACTGCTGCCACCAAGCAAGTCCCGCCATCCACCCAGAAAAGCAAATGGTAATTAATGAGCGCTAGACATCCCCCCAGCGCCGGGCCAATGCTGATGCCGGCATTGGCCGCCATGCGCAACAGGGAGTACCCTTTCACCCGATTTTCGGCGGGGCAGAGTTCGGCCACGGCGGTCATGTTGGCGGGAGGCTGCATTTGATTCGAGACACCCAGCAAAAAAACCAATGACATTACCAGCGCCGGTTGCACAGCCAGACTGGCAGACCAAAGCAGCAGGGTAGTGGCAATCAATCCAATTTGTTGGACCCGCCGAAAACCCATCTGGTCACTCAGCCGCCCTCCAAGATAGGATCCCGCCAAGCCACCGCACCCAAAACATCCCATCGTCAAACCGGCCTGACTGACCGCGAATCCCAGCTTTTGGGTCAAATAAAGCGACAAGAAAAAAATCACCATCGTGCCGCTCTGGTTGGCAAACTCGACCAGTGCCAACCACCAGGCATCCCGGGGCAGGCCGGAAAACGATTCTCTATAAAATTTCGATACTTGGCTGTACATCCCCAGATGCTCTCAAGTCAGACTATTCAATAATTAAGATTGATCCAAAGTTGTTAACCAATGGTCTTCAGTCGACATGGGTGCTTTCGCACTTCTCGAGTAGTGGAATAATCCATGCTCCGATATAATAATCCCGTCAATCTACCTCTCCGTTATTTCCTTCGCAAGGAGAAATCATGCCAAAGAACCTGAAGCTAAGCCTTTTTTTGATGTTGGTATTAACAACAATCCCGGCCGCTGAAGAGCAACGTCCTTATAGACGTTATTTTGAACCATTCATTTGGAAATCGGCCCCGCCGGCTGATTGTCCCTTCCCCCCTTCCGGAGAATTAGCGGGCTTGCTCTTTAAAGGAGTCCACAGCGATTATCATTTTGCCGACACTTGGTATCCCACATGGGCCTCCGATGGCAATCTCTACTCTCCCTTCACGGACGGCGAAGTTCACGGCGAAGTGTCAGACTCCAATGGCTTCACCTTCAACAAGGAAGGCTGCCTGGGGCCAAGCGATTGTTCGCTTCGGAAAGCCACGACTGGCCAAGCCGTGCTGATTGGCGACGATCCGCTCAATCTGACGGTGAAGAGTCTGGGCTTGACGCAGGCTGATCCATATCCTTACGGCGGCCGCTATCCTTGCGGCAGCCTGGTTTATAACGGAGTCTGGTTCTACGGAACTTATACGCTCGCACCTCATGGGATTACCCGCTATGGACCCACCGATTACAACTGGCCATGGCTTGGGCCTCTGGTGGGATTCCGCGTTTCCACCGACATGGGAAAAACCTGGCAGGAAACGCCGCACACTCCCGCCAAGCCCCTGTTTGGAGAGATCGGACTCTGGGGCTATCCCGTGAAAATCGGAGCTCCCCATTTTGTGGACTTCGGGAAAAACATGGAACACTCCCCTGATGGAAAAGCGTATCTGGTTGCAATGGGAGCGAGCCCTTTAGATCCCAAACCCCGATTCGCAAATTTGAGCTGGATCACCGCGGACCAGATCTATTTGTTGCGAGTCATCCCATCGATTGAAAACATCAACGATGCCTCAAAATATGAGTTCTATGGCGGCAAAGATCGTCAAGGACGGGAAATATGGAGCAACGACCTGGCCAAGGCCCGTCCCCTGCTGGAATGGAACAATAACATGGGGTGCGTCACTGTCACCTACGATGCCCCACTAAAAAAGTACTTGATGTGCGTCACGGATGGCGGCAACACTTGCGCCCGCATGAACAGCTACATCCTGGAGGCTGACCGGATGACTGGCCCTTGGCGTCTGGTCACTTACTTGAAGAATTTTGGAGAGCAGGCTTATTTCGTGAATTTCCCTTCCAAATTCATCAGCCCGGATGGAAAAACTACATGGCTCTGCTATTCGGCCAACTTTGCCCCGGACTGGAACAACGAAAAAATTAAGTCCAATCCGCCAGGAAGCCACTATGGACTGGTTTTGCAGGAAGTGCAGTTGTTGACTCCAGCATCCCGGCGGGAGTGGGAAGCAGCACATGACAAAGCCAAGGCTGGGAAATAAGCATTTGGCAAATGTAGGATGCGTTAGCCCGCCGGAACCCAATACCGCGGGCGTAACGCATCGGCTGTGCCGCTCTGCCTCAAAGATGATGCGTTATCCGTCGGCTGACGGACCTGAGAATCGGCGGACTAACGCATCCTACTCAATGTTCATATCCACAATTCCTTCAGGCCCGATTTGACTACCCCAATCCCACTCATACTTGCCTTCTCGAACGAAACGATGAAATGACGAATAAGGCCATAATCTTGGAGCGGTGCAAAGACCGTGCTTTACGGGATTATAATGAATATAGTTGCAATGACGCCTCCAATCTTCGTCATTTCGAATGCAGTGCTCCCAAAACCGGCGTTGCCAAAGCGTGACTTCTCTCCGCACCATCCTGGAAGCTGATCCAGAATCTGCCATCCAGCCAGGATCTCGATGTTTGCTGATGTAATCCTTGATCAACCTCCACCGCGATGAAAAATCGGCATCCCCATCCGGCAATCTCATCAGACAATGCAGATGGTCGGGCAACAAAACAAATGCCTCCAAAATGAATTCATGTTGTTTCCGAATCTTTATGATTGCTTCCTTCAGCAACCGGCGCGCTTTTTCCAAACACAGCCATGATCTGCGCTCATACGTAACTACTGTAAAAAAGTAACATTCTCCTGGACGAAATAATCGACGGTAATTAGTCATGGCAATGACCTGTAGGATGCGTTAGCCCGCGGGACTCAATACCGCGGGCGTAACGCATCGGCTGCGCCGCTTTGCCTCAAAGACGATGCGTTACGCGCTGGCGCGCTAACGCATCCTACGGCTTTCGCGGTGATCAGCGTTCATGCGTCAATTGCACTCCGCCACCAAAGACTCGGCCAGTTCTTTCAGACCTGTAGGATGCGTTAGCCCGCGAGACCCAATACCGCGGGCGTAACGCATCGGCTGTGCCGCTTTGCCTCAAAGACGATGCGTTACGCGCTGGCGCGCTAACGCATCCTACGGCTTTCGCGGTGATCAGCGTTCATGCGTCAATTACACTCCGCCACCAACGGCTCAGCCAGTTCTTTCAGGAAAAAGAGTTTCCCGGGAAGCATGGGCATGAAGCTGGAGGGCACCCAGATGTTCCGGCCCGTAGTGAAGAGTCACGCGAAAGCTGAGACCTTGCCATTGCATGCCGCGGCCAAGCGTTCCATCGCATCCGCCAATGATCCAGTTGGCTTTCAAGAATAGTCCGGGACCGATGGTATTGGCACGGGCGGGCACTAATGTGGTGCGGCTTTTGAAGCTTGTAATGGCATTTTGTTCGATGGTCAGAGGGTGAAGTTTAGCACCCAGACGAAAAGGCTGGGTTCGCCATTCTTCCACCGATTGAAATTCCGCCGCAAAATGAGGCTCCCAAAAAGCAATGTGATAGACCCGGCCAATCCCGAAGACCACGGCCAATTCCGCGCCTCCGGACAAGAGCTCTCCAATTTTATCGGGATACTTTGGCAGATTTTCCCGAGTGGCAAAATTGCGCTGCGCCGCCGGTACCGTCAAATCGCCCAGCGGCCCGTAAAAAGCTTCCTCCATGGCAAAGCGAAAAGAACCGGGATTATCAGGCGGCAAGGTATTCCCTTCCGCATCCGACCACTCGTCCATATTGAATCCATAAACATGATTGGAGGAGACCTTCCATTCTTTCAAGAAGAAGACGGCCCAGCGGTACATCCCCATGGGTCCTACGGGAAGGATCAGAGCCAGCTTTTTCCCCGCCTCGCGGGTCCGTCGAATGGTCAGGGCAATTTCATGCCCCATGAAGACATTGAAATCCTCCAACGTGTCACAGGGAATCGGCTTGAACTCGGGATTCCACCAGGATTCCTTTTCCAACACATAGCCGGGCCCAAGCGCGGCACACCGGTCCATCTTCTCCAGATCCCAGCCGGCCGGAAAGAAATTCTCAAGCAGGGATCCTTTCAGCGTAGTGATCAGATTTTGATCCGGCATGACGTGATACCTCCTTTGTGGCCTGAGGCTGACAATATTTTTCTTGCCTCGTTCTCTGGCTATTAAAATGGGCCAGTGAGGGTGAGAATCAATGTCTGGTTCTTTCTCTTTCCTCGTCTCCCGTCTGCCGTTTCACGTTTTCCGTCCAGAGCTTCAGGGCAGATAACGCCGCGTCGTAATCCTTCCCCAAACCCGGAGTTGACGGAATCCCTCGGCATAGCGGACGCCGGCCTGCGATCCCCGGAAAGAGGAGAGGTTCATGGCATATTCCAGCAGATCTATCCCATCGTGGCTTTTCAACCAGCTAACCTGGCTTTGATGGCAGGCTACCATTTGCCGTTTAATATCTTCCACCGAAGAAATATCGACATATTCCTCCGGCTGGAAATTGACTCCAGCCGCCGTATCCATGAAATAGATCGGCGCCAATCGCCCGTGAGGTGCAGAGTCAGAGACTAGCTGCGGCAATGTGGCCATGAAACTGGCATCAAATCCGACGGTGGAAGCAACCGTGTGATCGGGCATATAATCGTGGGGATTATGCAGGATCATGCAATCCGGCTTGGCTTGGCGGATAATTTCCATCATCTTCAATTTGCTTTCTCGTTCAACGTACAGGTCCAAGTCGTCAAGATCCAGGGTCAGGGAAACCGCACCGATCAGTTCAGCCGCTTTTTTAGCTTCCGCTCGGCGGATGCGGCGCAATTCCTCGCGGGGGATCTCGTAATGGCCCAAATTCCCATTCAAAGCATGACACATGATTACTTCATGCCCCTGACGGACAAAAAGAGCAAGAGTTCCTCCACAATAGATCTCCAGATCATCCGGGTGTGCTCCGATAGCCAATACTCGCATAGACGCTCCTTTTCAGCCGCGAATCAACTTCTCCAACAAGGGAGAAGCTGGAATTTAAGCAGACAACCCATTAACCACAAAGCGCACGAAGAACACCGAGTGAAAAATGCGGCGATTTTTTTGCCCGGCCTATGCCAATAATTTTTTTTCATATTCCCCAAAACCGAAATCTGGGCACAGATACACCACGCTGTGGTTAATTTCATGCCCTTAAGAAATCGAGGCGAACCAGATGGAAAGTGAAGCATGAAAGGTGGCGGTTAAGAAATTGGAAACCGCTCAATTGGATCGAGACCTCGGTCGCAATCCGCTCCATCCGCGCGCCTCCGCGGCCAGCTGTGCTACAAAATCGCAATGGAAGTTCCTTTTTGAGCCGATTCATAACAGGCTGCCAGGACTTTCTGGCTTCGCAATCCAATCGAAGCTTCCAGCCGCGAAGGGCGCCCCTCGATCAAGGATTGGCTGAATTCTTCAATTTCCGCTCGATAAATATTGACCGGGGGCGGAGCAATGACCTCCCCTTCATCGGCGCAACGCATCTGCGCTGCTTCATAGCCCACGGATTCAGGAGTCGTCAGGAAAGCTTTCATTTCCCCTAGACTTTCCTGGCCAATGGTTCCTTTCGCCAGGATCCCGCCTTGAGATCCGTAGAGTTCTAAAACATTTTTGCTGCTCTGGTCTTGGATGCAAAAGAAGGTGTCGATACTGCCCAGCGCTCCATTCTCAAACTCGAGCTGAACTATGGCCGCATCCTCTGTTTCATAGGTATGAATCAGGTTGCGGATGAAACAATTGACTCTTCGGACAGGACCAAAAAACATTTCCAGCAAATCAAGGCAGTGACCTCCCATGTCCATCAGCGCCCCGCCGCCGCCCTTAGCCTGAAGCTGCCACCACGCACCCGGGATAGGCGGATACCAGCAGGAGAGCTGTGCTCTGGCATAAACAGGCTTCCCCAAGCGCCCCTCGGCAATCATTTTTAGGGCCGCCTGGTGTTGAGCCTGGAATCTCATCATGAACGCCGTTCCCAACTGTACCCCTGGCTCCCTGCAGACGGCAATCATTTCCTCCGCTTCAGCCACGGTCAAACCGAGCGGCTTTTCACAAAGAATGTGTTTGCCTGCCCGCGCCGCCGCCAGCACATGCGCGTGGTGTAAAAAAGCGGGTGTCGCAATATAGACTGCATCCAGATCCATCGCCAATAGGTTTTCCAAACATGGAACGGCTGTGACTTGAAAATGTCTGCCCACTTCCGCATTTACTCCTGCATCTATATCGTAAACCGCCCGCAACTCCGCATTATCAGCGGTTGCCAGCCCCTCTGGGATGGTTCTGCGACGGGCAATCCCGCCGGAACCAATCACTCCCCATTTGATTTTCTTATTCATTCCAACCTCCCCGCGATTGTCCCTGACCACTAATCCCTGACCACTGACCACTCGTCATGCCCTACCTCGATTGTGCTTTTAACACCTTGATAATGGCGTCGGCTATTTGATGCATGTCATCTTCCGTGAAGGTCGGGTAGGCAAAGCAGGTGAAGGTATGGCTTTCATGCCAAAGAGCGTTGGGGACATCCACCTGGCTATAATCCACACTTGAGGGTGCGGCATATTCCTTCGATTGGAAGGGAAATCCCGTGCGGCCAAAGGCGGTATGTTGCTGGAAGGCTTTCTCCGTGTGGCATTGCGGCCAAAATACCTTCCATACCGGCGCTCCCTCCGCGGAGGCTGCTTTCACAAATTCCTGGATATCACAGCTCAGTTGGCCCATATCCAGCGAAAAGGCCATCACATACCAGCCATTCTGGCGTTCTGGAGTATCGACCGGGAAATAGAGAATTTGCGGCATCTCCCGCAACCGATCCATCAGGATATTAGCATTCCTCCGTCGGGCGGGCATGTTCCAGCTGTCCAGTCTCTCCAACTCCGCCAGTCCGATGGCGGACTGCATCTCGGTCATCCGGTAATTCCATCCTACCATGTTATGGATGTACGGAAGTTTTTGCTCCAACTCCAGTAAGTTAAGACGCTCCTTGACATCGTATCCATGGTCCCGGAAGCTGCGCGCCAGCCAAGCCCACTCTTCATTGTCCGTCGTTACCATCCCTCCTTCTCCACCGGTAGTGAAAGTCTTGTTTTGACAAAAACTGCATCCGGCCATATCGCCCAAAGTCCCGGTCTTTTTTCCCTTGTACATTCCACCATAGGCCTCGGCATTATCTTCAATCACGAAGAGGTTATGCCGCCGGGCGAATGCGTGGATCATGTCCATGTCGGCCACATTCCCGTACAAGTGCACGACCATAATGGCTTTCGTGCGATCGTTCACGAGTTTTTCCGCTGACTCTATACTGAGGCAATGGTCTTCAATGTTGACATCCGCAAAACGCGGAACTGCTCCCGACTGCACAATCGAAAAGCTGGAAGCAATGAAGGTATAGCTGGGAACAATCACTTCATCACCCGGCCCGATCCCCAAGGCTGCCAATGAAACATGCAAAGCGGCCGTGCCGGTGGCTACGCTGATGGCATACTTGCTGCCCTGCCACTCGGCAAACTTCTTTTCAAATTCCATCCCGTGCGGCCCCGTCCAGTAATTCACTTTCCCGGAACGCAGCACCTCGGTTACCATCTCCATCGCCTGCTCGCTGAAGCAGGGCCACTTCTTGAGCACATTCCGGACTGCCTTGGGTCCCCCTTCGATGGCCAACATTTCCGCCATATTTTTCTCCTTTGGGAATGGCTTTTTCACGTCAAAAATAAAATACCACATTCGATGGCGGGCCGATCACTTTTCCTCGTCTCTTCGCGCGCTTCGTGGTAAAAGAATAATGTCGCTAGTTAAGGCCATCCCAAAAATTCTGTCGTAAGATCCATCCGCCAATTTTGAAGGTTCAATAGATCCAAGAGGAGAAATCATGAACAAACTGCGATTTGTTCCAGTTTATGGATTAGGAATTTTACTTCTTCTACATTTTGTATCTGTATTGTTTGCTCAAGACACTGATTGCCTGATTCCTCCTGAAGACTCGCGTCTCAGCGCTTACTTAAGCACCAAGACGGTGTATCCTCCTCCAAAAGCTAGCAGCCGGGCGGAATGGCTAGCGCAGGTCCCGCATTTACGACAACACATTCTCTTTTCCACGGGATTATGGCCTATGCCGGAGAAAACCCCTTTGAACGCCAAGATCGCAGGACGAATCGAGCGGACCGGCTATTCGGTGGAAAAGGTCTATTTCGAAAGCGTTCCCGGTCTTTTCGTCGTTGGAAACCTTTATCGGCCTCTCGGCAAGAATGGTCCTTTTCCTGGCATCCTTTCCGCGCACGGCCATTGGACCCATGGACGGCTGGAAGACGATCCGCGGCTTGCCAGCATCCCGGGGCGGGCCATCAACCTGGCATTGCAAGGGAATGTGGTCTTTTCCTACTCCATGCTCGGGTACAACGAAAGCGCTTTGCAGATGGAGCACCGCTGGAGCGGGAAGCGGGAAGAACTCTGGGGAATCGGCATCAGCGGTATCCAGCTTTGGAATTCGATCCGCGCCCTGGATTTTCTCGTCTCGCTGCCGGATGTCGATCCCAATCGCATCGGGATGACCGGCGCCAGCGGCGGCGCAAGTCAGACTCTTCTGCTCTCGGCCGTGGACGAGCGGGTCAAAGTGGTCGTCCCGGTCAACATGCTTTCACTCTATTATCAGGGGGGGTGTATCTGTGAAAATGCGCCGGGACTCCGAATTGGAGTCAGCAACCTCGACATTGCCGGTTTGATTGCGCCTCGTCCGCTGCTGATGGTCTCCTGCACTGGCGATTGGACCGAGCATACCCCCCAAGTGGAATACCCGGCCCTGCGGCGTCTTTATGCGCTTTTTCTGAAGGAGGATCTGGAAGCGGACTATGACACCCCGAATCAACTTCAGTACGTCCAGATTCATGAAGAGCACAACTACAACAAAGAAAGCCGGGAGGCCGCTTACAATTTCTTTGCCCGCTGGCTCCGGAACCAGCAACAGCCGGTCATTCGAGAAGTTCCTTTCCAGGTGGAAAAAACCGAAGAGCTGACTGTCTTTAAGACTTTGCCGCCCGGAGCAGTAAACCGAGCTCAATTGACGGAATGGTTGGTGAGCCGAGCCAAGCAGACGCTGCAAGCACTGCCTCAGGACTGGCCCACTCTGCTTCAGTATCGCCAACGTTGGGGCGGTTTTTGGAAGGACCTGTTGGGCGTCGAAGCCCCGGCTCCAGCCGAAGTCAATCTTTCGTTGGCGGAAGAAAAAGTGGTTGGCAAGTTGCTTTTCTCTCGATATTACCTAGGACGCTGTGGAAAACAGGAGCGGATTCCCGCGCTTCTTATCCGGCCTTTTGAAATTCCCGCAACCGGGGCCGTATTGATAGCTGAAGGAGAAGGTTTGGCGGCTCAGGCGTCCGATTTCAAACTTCAGCCTGGGTCTCTGGCCGCCAATTTGGCGGACCGGAATTACACAGTTCTGGTGATCGATCCCTATCCAGCCCGATCGAGAGACGGCCGCCCGCCTGATCTGGCGCTCTTCACCACCTACAATCGCACTGCCGCCGCATTGGCCGTGCAGGATATCCTCATGGGGAAGGCGGCTCTCCAGCGCCTTTCCGGCTTCCAGCAGTGCCGGCTGGCCGGGCTCCATGGAGCCGGCTTGACCTCCTTGCTTGCCGCCACACTCTCCCCGGATTTTTCCGTTGTCGCCGCTGACGCACAAGGATTGGACAACCGCTCAGATGATCAATGGGTGCAAAAAGCTTATATCCCCTTGATCCGCCGTGCCGGAGATCTGACCACGGCAGCCGCTCTGATTGCCCCCCGCCCGCTTCTGTTGTTCAATGCAGGCAGTGGATTCGATTCTTCCGGGCCGAAAAGCATGTATCAGGCCGCGGGAGCTGGCCGACTGTTGCGCATTTCCGAGAACGAGGAATCCACGGAAACCCTGGTAAAACAGCTCGAAGCAGCCAATCTCGGCAATTGGTAGGTTCTTTCGCGGAATTCATTAGTGGCGCCCGGCATAAAGCCTCTTTCTACTCGATGCTCCATTCGCCGCCGTTCCACGGTTTCACATTTAGTCACTTTAATGGGTAGGTGAATGGTCTGCGTTAACATTTGATGACGATATAATTAGCATCAGATGTAGGAGGATAGTTTTGTGCGTACTACATTGGACATTGACCAGGATGTCTTGCTTGCAGCAAAAGATCTGGCGACGCATCAGGGCACAACCGCCGGCAAAGTAATTTCGCAACTCGCGCGGCAGGGCCTTGCCAAAACCAAGGCAATCAGAACCCGCAATGGCGTTCCTCTGTTTCCCCAGAAAACCAAAACAAAAGTTGTCACATTGGAACTTGTGAACCGGCTGCGCGATGAGATGCCATGATTACTCATTTGCTGGACATCAATGTGTTATTAGCACTTGCCGATCCCACGCATGTGCATCATGAGACGGCGCATGAATGGTTTGGGCAGACAGGACGAAAGAGTTGGGCGACCTGTCCCATTACTGAAAACGGTTTTGTAAGAATTGCAAGTCATCCTCAATACCCAAACCGGCCGGGAAGTCCTCATGAAGTTGCCGCACTTCTTCAAATCATTGTGGCGTTGCCAGGGCATCATTTCTGGCCGGACGCCTGAAGCATTCTGGACCTTGTTCCCGCCGGCCAGACAATCCCTCATTCCCAAATCACTGACCTTTATCTGCTCGGATTGGCTCTGCATCAAGGCGGCAAGCTTGCCACGCTGGACCGCCGCATCGCAGCGGATTTGATCAAAGGAGGAAAATCCGCGCTGGCCCTGATTCGGTAAGGTGTCTTTTCCTCTTTGATGTGCCCCGCCGAAGGATCTGGCGGTACTGGCGGTCACCTCTTCTATTTTTGTCAGTGATTTTTTTTCAAATCAAATCCGCAACTTTTCAGCAATAAAAGTCCCCTACGAACGGGAGATTCGTGGTCCGCGACGTGGAACGTGGTGGGCTTCCCATTCCATTTCCCACGCCGGGAGCCGCATTGAATCTTCAACGGAAATGATGCCAGTGTATATCGAGTCAACTTGATCAATACTCGCAGCAATTATCAGTTTACCCGGCGGTTTTCCTGGCGGGCCATCCTTTAATCTGACGGTTCGCTTCACCGTGTATTGAGAGATTTTTTGGGCGCTTATGAGTTCGTTCCTGGAACGGTAGGATGTCCGGAAAATTGTTGAAAGTGTAGGTAAAATTGCTCGAGGACACCAGAGGTCTACTTTAATGCAACAATTGCTACAAGACGTTCGCTTTGGCCTGCGTATGCTGGCGAAGAATCCCGGCTTCACGGCGGTAGCGGCGCTGACGCTCGCACTTGGAATTGGCGCAAACACGGCCATTTTCAGCGTCATTAATGCCGTTTTGTTGCGCCCTCTTCCTTTCCATAATCCCAGCCGGCTCGTGCAGCTCTGGGAGAGCCAATATGGGGCGGGGCACTACGAGCTTTCTGGCGGGGATTATCTCGATTGGCAGGCGCAAAGCCAGTCCCTGGAAGGAACAAGTCTCTACTGCTTTTGGCCAAGCCCCAACGCCAGCGGCGCAGGCGAACCAGAGCAAGCCATCGCCGTCAAAACCCAGGCCAACTTCTTCTCCCTCCTCGGCGTCGCGCCACTCTTCGGACGGACCTTTCAGGAGGGTGAAGATCAAGCCGGACAGGATCACATTGTCCTGCTCAGCTCCGGCTTCTGGGAACGGCATTTCGGCGGCAGGAAGGACGCCGTGGGAACAACCCTCGAGCTGAACAGCGAAAAGTACACCATCGTGGGCGTCCTGCCGGCCTGGGTTCGTTCCCTGGCTCCGGCAGACATCTGGGTTCCTCTGGATATGCGCCGGCAAAACATCGCTTCCGGAGGCATGCATCAGTATCGGGCGATTGGGCGAATGAAGCCCGGCGTCTCGGTGGCGGAAGCGCGGGCCGAAATGCAAACCGTCGCGCAACGCCTCGCGAAGCAGAATCCCGGCGCGTATTCGGACGTGGGTGCAGTGGTGATTCCCCTGAAGGAGGAGTTGGTCGGGAATTCTCGGGTGCAGCTTCTGCTCCTATTAGGCGCCGTGGCCTTGGTTCTGCTGATCGCCTGTGCCAATGTAGCCAATCTTCTCCTGGTGCGCGCCACGGGCCGCCATCGGGAGATTGCGCTGCGCTGCGCGCTCGGCGCCGACCGCGCCCGCATCATCCGGCAATTGCTGACGGAAAGCGTGCTGCTTTCTCTGCTGGGCGCAATTTTCGGGCTGGGGCTTGCGTGGGGGTGTGTGCGAGTTCTCGCCAGCGCGGAAAGTGTGCCGCTCCCACGGGCAAATCCCATCGTCTTGGACGGCACGTTGCTTCTGTTCACCTTCACACTCAGCCTTCTGGTTGGGGTCCTGTTTGGGTTTGCGCCCGCGCTGCAAGTCTCGCAACTCCGGCTTGGTGAAGAGCTCAAGGCGAGCGCGCAGGCGATTCTCCATCCCTTGGGCCGGCGCCGCTTTCTGCGCCACGCACTGGTGGTCGGAGAGATCGCGACTTCGATCGCGTTGCTGATCGGCGCGGGGCTTCTCCTGCGGAGCCTTGCCAAGATGCGGGAAGTCAGCGTGGGTACTCAGCCGGAGAACGTCTTGACCATGAGCATTGCCTTGCCCCCCACGAGATACTCCACCCTGGAACTGCAGGCGACTTTCTATCAACAGCTCCTCGACGGGGTGAAGAACGCTCCCGGAGTGCAGGCCGTGTCAGTCTCTGGCGCCATCCCGCTCGAGCACATTATGAACAGCTACATCAGGGCCGCGGGCCAGGAAAACCCGGCTCTTGATCGAACCCTCGTGGAATTCAACTACATCTCTGGGGACTATTTCCGGACCTTCGGCATTCCTTTCGTCAAGGGCCGCGATTTTAACGACCAGGACTTCAAGGATACCACGGAGGCGGTGCTGAAAATCGCTGCCCTGTGGAAATCCCACAATCTCGAGGCCACTCGGGACATCAGGAAGGTGGCGGTCATCAACCAGACGATGGGGCGCAAATTCTGGCCGCAGCAAGATCCGGTCGGTAGGACATTCACGAGGGGCGACAATGGTCAATACACCGTGATCGGTGTCGTCGGTGATGTGAACGAACGGGGGGTCCGCCGTCCGGTAATTCCCCAAGCCTACTATCCGCTTGCCGAGGGGCTGGACGAGCCGGGCTCCCCCATGAGGATCGCGATCCGGAGCGCGGGCGGAGTAAGGGCCGTGCTGCCCACGGTTCGCGCTAAAGTCCGCGCCCTCGATAGTGGCCTGGCGGTGTCCAACGTTCGCACGATGGAAGACGTTATTACTGCATCCATTACCATGACCGGCACGAGTTATCAAACGCTACTGCTCGGCTCTTTTGCCCTGCTCGCGCTTGTCCTCACGGCGGTCGGGATTTACGGGGTGATGGCCTATGCGGTCTCGCAGCGAAGGCATGAAATCGGCCTCCGCATAGCTCTCGGCGCGCCACGCAGCTCCATCCTGGGTCTGGTCATCGGCCAGGGCGCTAGGCTGACTCTGGCCGGCGTGGCCATCGGCTTGGTGGGCGCGTATGCTCTCACGCGGCTGATGTCCAGCCTGGTGTACGGCATCAGCACAACAGACCCACTAACTTTCGCAGCCGTGGCCGTGTTGCTCACGGCAGTGGCCCTGCTGGCATGTTACGTACCCGCGCGGCGAGCCATGAAAGTCGACCCCATGGTGGCGCTGAGATATGAGTGAAACTCGTCGCCTACGCAATGGGACCGGCTCATGGGATGCTGCAAGAAGGCAGCATTAATGGGATTGGAGGGAAACACCCGAGGCGTAAGATTGCGAACAAGGCGGTGTAATCGATTTCGGAGAGCCGTTCAATTTCAACAAGGAAACGGACATCCTCGTGGAACGGTCTTTTGCCTTTTGGCTATGGCACTCTCCTGGAGCAGCGGGGGTGGGATCCCATGGGGCAGCACTGGCAATACGATTCGGGAAATTATTTGTTCACCAAACGCGGCTTTTTCGTAAAGCTCTCCTATCGGCAACGATTTTGAGGACCGTTCAATTCAGCAGGTGGCGCCGTTCGCTCTGATAATGACAAACTCTTTTCTCATCATGAAAAACCTGTTCGGAATCGAAATCGCGCAGTCCCAATTCTGGACAGTGCGGGAAATTGTAAAAGGCAGCCAACCTCATAATCATCTAAAGATGGGTAGTTTACAAATTTCTCTCTCTGGCACATGGATTGCTTCTTCAAGGGGGGTTTTGCCCTTTCTGCTGGCTCTGTTGTCGGGAAGCAGATCCTGTCATCAGAGGTAAGTACACTGATCCGCAATTTTTTGAGGGAGGCATTCGATGGATTTATGGTGGGGTGAAATAAAAAACTCGGCTAGAAATTTGCGGAAATCTCCGGGATTTTCCATTGTTGCCATCTTGATTCTGGCCTTGGGAATTGGCGCCAATTCGGCGGTCTTCAGTTTGGTGAATGCCGTTCTGCTGCGTCCTTTCCCTTACGCCAACCCTGAGCAGCTAGTTCTGTTGTGGGAAAGCGCCCCCTTCTTTGGCCTACATGACAGCCCGGTGGCTCCCGGCAACTACCAAGAATGGCGAGCACGGAGCCGGTCGTTTTCGGAGATGGGCGCTATCGAGACCCGATCGTACCGGCTGACCGGAATGGATCGCCCCGAAGTCCTCGAAGGCAGCCTGGCAACACCGAGCTTGTTCCGAACCCTTGGCATCCGTCCACTGCTAGGACGGGCCTTCTTGGACGAAGAGGATCGGCCAGGTGCTGCCAAGGTCGCGGTTCTCAGCTACGGCTTTTGGCAACGGCGGCTGGGCGGGGATGCCGGCGTCATTGGCAGGACAATCACACTCAACGACCAGAAACATGTGATCGTCGGTGTGCTGGCTTCAAGCCGATGCAC
>CAWDMN010000032.1:0-137452 GCA_963803155.1 uncultured Acidobacteriota bacterium | reverse complement strand
AGCTGATTTAGACGGGTTCGACTCCCGTACCCCGCTCCATCCTTTAAGTCCCCGACGCCAGCGACCGGAGTTCGCGCATGTCCGATTACGGCCGCATCCGCGTGTTCACCACAGGCGGTACCTTCGACAAGGAGTACGACGAACTCACCGGTGCGCTGTTCTTTCAGCGGACACACCTGCCCGACATGCTGCGGTTGGGCGCTGCCGCCTGGATGTGGTGGTCGAGAGCCTGATGATGGTCGACAGTCTCCAGATGACCGATCAGGATCGGGAGTTGATCGCGAGGCGTTGCCAGGAGGCCCAAGAAGACCGCCTCGTAATCACGCACGGCACCGACACCATGGAGCAGACTGCGGCGGTACTGGGGCCCCGGTTTCGACACCAGACCATCGTGCTCACCGGCGCCATGGTCCCGTACAGAGCTAGGCGGCTCGGGATGGTCTGTTCAACCTGGGGACCGCTTCTTACACATGGTTTCCCGAAAACGGCGGATATTATTTCTGACTATGGTAACAAACGCAAAAGCAGGCGCATTCTCAAATTTGAAATTTAACGGTCGATCCGCAAATTCCTCGACGCGCTGCTCAACACCTTTAGTCAATCTTCGGTGGCAAACGGGGCAAATGTTGGCGAATTTTTTGGCTTCTTGAGGTGACAGGGACACTTTGCAGTTACGGTGGCCTGTCCAATGGTATTTTCCGTAGGCTGGGTCAGTTTCGATAGTTGCTTCAACCGTGTTACTATCATGAGTTTGGATGGCATCTGATGATCTTCTTGATAGGTGAACTTTTTCAAGTTCGAACACGTTAGCCTCTCTGCCGATCGCCAAGGCCAGAAACTGTGGCAATCACTATTTGACAGCTAGAGTGAATCTTGTCTAGTTTGCTTAAGCGCCAGTTCATGGTGGATCTGACGATAAACCCGTTTCCAAGCATTGATATGTTTGGTTTGGTCTTGGTAGCATTCTTCTAATACTTTCGAATCCGCTGAAAGCTCCAAACACGCTAAACCATGGCGTCCAAGCGTGAGCGGGAAAAACCATGTTTTGACTGGATACACCCATGACAACTTCGACCAAATGCGACGCAGACATGTTAAGTATAGGTCTGCCATCAGAAGCTAAGTCGCCATAACCTTTCAATAAATCGTTAATTTGCAGGGCGCTTTCAACGCTTGGCGTTAAGATAACATGATGTACTTTTTTCGATTCACCCTTAAAATCAAAAATAGTGCATACTTCTGTTGTTAGCATGAAACGTACATGAGATACACCACTGGATAATTTGAATAAGCCAGAATCTTCATCCGGCACCAGTGAAGCATTGATTTCTTTAAGCCAGCTGGATGAGTAAAATCGCCCGTACCCACAAGGTTTAACCCTTTTACCTTTGAGAAACGGGCAATTTCCGCAATGCTCATTTGGCTACTGGTTGCGCGGCTGAATCTGCCGTGGATATGTAAATCGGCGATGACTCTCACGTGTTAGCGCCTAAAGTCATACGGGCACTTGCATGTTTTATAGTTTACCTAAAAAGGGCAAAAGGTTTAACGGAGTTTAATTGTCCAGGCTGCTAATGCTTCAAGTAGCTGCTTGATTAAATCTCGAGCCTGCTGGTTAGTTACGTTTCCATGCGCATCCACGTTTTCAGCAGCGTTTGAAAGCATAACTTCAGGAGTGTTAACTGGATGCATATTCAAAGAAACAAATGTTTGCCGTAGATGATACTGTGCTCTTGCGCCGCCTAACCTGCCAATTGAAGCGCTCATAATCGCCACAGGTTTGCCTTGCAGAGGAGTGTCTGTTCTTGGTCTAGAAGCCCAATCCAAAGCGTTTTTTATAACTCCTGAAACGGAATAATTGTACTCTGGCGTGGCAATCAATAATGCGTCGGCTTCCTTTATTTTAGTCTTGAATTCTATAACTTTCTGCGGTGGGGTCTGCTCCAAGTCCTGATTGAAAAGAGGCAACCCTTCAAGGTCATAAACCTCAATTTTTATGTTGGAAGGTGCTACTTCAACTGCAGCCTTGATTAACGCTTTATTATATGAGCCCTTACGTAAACTGCCAGCAAAAGCTAGGAATTTCAGCGGTTCTTCCATAAATAAATAAAGAACAGCAAGACAGATTTATTGTTTTCATGCGGTATTACGCTTGGGAGACTGAGATGTAATCGCCTGCTTTTACTTTGAATCTTTCAGAGGCATTTCCCAGGTTTTCCGCTATTTCCAAAAATCCGTGGCTACCAGGTAATACTATTGCTTCATGCGATTTAGCATCAGCGTAAGTTTTAGCTAAACGCAGTTTATTTATTCGATTTGCCAACTTTACGTTGATTAACTTATCAAAGGAAAAATTGGTTTCTTCAAAGCTTATGTTAGAAATGATGTTCCCGAAATTATCAATGTGCAGAATTCGTCCAATTACGGCTTTCTTTGTTTTTGTAACAACGGCATAATCTGGAATTACATAATTAGTTAATTTTCTTCCAAACAATTCAGGCTTAATACCTTGATCTAAATGCGCTGCGGCAGGCGCAAAAATGTCTCTGCCATGGAAAGTGCTTGAAATTTGCGGCAACATATATTTAGGGTTTTCGATTTGGTAAATAGCTTCAACACCAAAACGTTTAGCCGCCAGAGATAATAGACCATTATCTGGACCAATAAAGTATGAGTGAGAGGTTTTTATCAGAATTGGGTGCCTCTTGGTGCCCACGCCTGGGTCCACCACAGCCACATGAACAGTGCCAACTGGAAAATAGGGTGCCGCTGACGCTAATATGAACGCGCCTGTTTGTATATCAAAGCTGGGCACTTCATGCGTTATATCAATGATTTTGGCGTTTGGGTTTATTTGTAAAATTACTCCTTTCATTTCAGCTACATAAGGGTCTTTTGTGCCAAAATCAGTGGTTAACGTAATCAAAATTTAACCTCCGTGCACAACAGGTATGAATACGATTTCATCGTTAACCTGCACTTGGGTCGCTAAACCATTGAGCACGCTGATTTCTTTGTCGTTGATTAAAACTAAAGCGTTCGGTTTAGGGTCTTCAACGCTAAAGTCTAAAAGGCTACTTTTAATCTGGGGCATGTCTACGCATAATTTCAAAATATAATCTTTAATTGAATAATCGTTCACATACGGAATTTGCATTTCTTTTTTGCCTGAAAGATGGCGAAGGGAACCAAGAAATTTTATGTTTACTGACATTTTTAATGATTAACAAATTGAAATTGCAGGTTAAAAATTGTTTGCGAACAAAAAGTTAGTTTTCGAGTGTTTCTTTGGTTAAAGTCTGCACGATAACACTAGCCAAACCCACAATTGAACCAGCCTGCTGCATCAAAACTTCACCGTTAACTTCTTCAAGCTGCGATAACTGTTGAACCATACCTTCGATATCGATTAAAAACCGCATTACACTGTCTTTTGTAGCTGGGTTTTTAGCCACTTCTTCACGTACAAGAATTTCAATAAAAGCGGGTTCGCCAAGGCTGTAGTAAATGGCGTTTCTTGCTTTCCTGATTGCTTCAAACGATAAGTTAGGAGCCATGTAAGGGATTTTCCGTGCGGCTTCAAGTTCAGCTTTAGCTTCGCGAAGATACCTTAACGCCCAACCTTTTCTGTAAGCATCCATCATGAAAGAAAACTCGTACTGATTTATTCTTCTTCTGAATCTTCAGTTTCATCTGTTTCGTATGTACCTGATCCGGCTTGAGCTATCGCGTTAGTGTGAGTGATATATCCAGCAACTCTGTTTCTGATACGGATAGTTGAGCCCTCAGTTAGAGAGTCAACTGCATGTTTGTTATCGTCAAAGTTGGTTCCGAATTTATCTGGAAAGCGCGCCATGAGCCCTTTACCGAGTTTTTTTACCTGATCAGTCTTTACTTTTCCCAGTCTATTTTCCTCCGATCAACAGCGGTTTTTGTTTCTCCACGCAATAAAGCGTAGAAGCATCATCAATTAGAATAAGGGCGTAATTTAAGGTTGCGCCTAAATTAATCAATTCAGCCTTTACGGCAAAGACAAATAACCACTATTTTATAAAAATGGACTAACCTAATTTTATGTTAAAGAAAGCTTCAAAATTACGGCAAATCTGCTCTGCCACGTCAGAAACAGGCAGTTTTTTTATTTCAGCAATAGAATCCACGACACTGCGAATAAATGAGGGTTTAGTTAATTGTCCACTGAAGGGTTTTTTATAGTAAGTTACTGGTCCATCCGTTTCGGTAAGCAGATTGGTTAGGGGCGTGTTTAGGATGACTTCTTGTATGCCCTTTGAGTAAGTGGCTGGTGGACCTTCAGTTATGAAGTAGCCATGCTCTAATGCTTTAGTTAAAGCTGACATGGGGTGGCTAAACCAATGCAGTATAACCCTGTTTAGATTGTATGAGGGCAACATATCCACGATTTTATCGGTTGTACCTCTAGAGTGGATGATGACGGGTAAACGGTATTTTTCTGCCAGATGAAGCATTTTGTCGAAAACTATTGTTTGCTGCTCCCAGATGGTTTCATACTTGTAATCTAAACCAATTTCTCCTATGGCTACGACTTTTTTTGTTTCGGCTTGCTTTGAAATAAACTCTATGGTTTGTTCTATTTCACCTTCTTTGAGTTGATTAATGTTCCAGGGGTGAATGCCAAGTGCTGGATAAACAAGCTCAGGATACTTCTCCGACAATGCCATGTCGTTTATGCAACTATTAAGGTCGGTAGAATTAGTAACCAAAGCGGCTACGCCGTTGGTTTTTGCGTCAACTATCAATTCGTCTATGTGGTCAGCGTATTCTTTTTCGGATAGGTGGATGTGAGCATCAACTAGGATCAAATGTGTTTTCGCCGCTGACTACTTTAGAGCGAGCGTTTAAAAGAATTTTCTTTTTTAGGAACTGTTTTAATGTTGAACGGTACTTTAAACCAGTTAAAGACAAGAAAGGTTAAATATTGCTTTAAAATGAAAAAGAAGCTACAGAGATGTCGATTATGACCGAACTAGAAATAGCTGTAGCTCCAATGCACAGATTATGCAAGAAAGCTGGAGCAGATAGAGTAAGTGAAGCAGCAGCAAAAGAATTGGCTAAAGCACTAGAAGAAATTGGCGTTAAAATCGCTAAAGAAGCATTAGATTTTGCAATGCATGCAGGAAGAAAAACCATCAAATCTGAAGACATCGAAATCGCTGCAAAAAAAGTCATGGGAAAATAGTTTAATAATTTTCCCTTTTCTTCTTTTTTAAGATTTATTTACGTTAATGTTTTTGTTGATGAGTCCCATAGAAACTGAAAATATTCTCGTGCAAACCCAACTAAACCCATATGGTTACTCCAAATAACCAGGGTTGGTTTGTCTTCGCCAAAAAACAGCATCGCTTCTTTTCCATCTGCGATTACTCCGCCGCCGAACATGTGGTCCCTGAAGTCTCATCTCGCCTAACTATACTCAGTTTGTATGAGGCAGAGCCAATCTTCGCTTTGACCTGCAGCCATGAATTTGATTTCAACATGTTTTTTTCAAGCGTTGACTAAGCAATGGTGCAGCAAGGCGATTATGGGTTTAGCAAATTCTGGGGTGGCAATAAAAATCTCTTTTGTTGCTTTCGAGAAAACCTCTTCAAGTTTAGTCAAGGACTGCTTGTTGCCCACGCAGTATAATGATGTCAGGGCGCTCGATGATTTCTTTTTTTTCATAAAGCGGCTGCAGTTGTTCAGAGACTATGTTCTCGCCATTTCTGGTATTTGTCTTCAATCTGCAATTTGTAAATCGCACTGCATCCATGCGGGGAAACAGGGTAATACTTGAATGGACGTGATTCGCCGCTTTTTATCCAACCTTTCTCTTTAAGCGAGTTAAGTACATCGTAGATTTTTGAGTATGGAACGTTGGCTTCTTGGCTGATTTTCATGGCGTGTAATTCGCCTCACCTCCAAGTAACGCAATGTAAGCGTCTATTTCGTATGGGTTTAGTCCCATTTCATGCAGTATATCTCGGGTGTTCTCGTTAATCGACATTCTGTTTCCCCTAAATCACCTTAGGAAACGTTTGGAAACCTTTTATTATATAACCAATATGTCTCTTAAATAATTCGAACAGTTTATGCGAAGGCAATGAAAAAATGAAAGAAATTAAGAACTACGCAAAGTATTTGCCCTGAATGTTTACAAGTCTTAGATGCAACCATTTTTGAAAAAGATGGCAAAGTTTTCATTAAAAAAGAGTGCCCCGAACATGGAGCATTTGAAGAATTATACTGGTCCGATTATGATCTTTACATGAAAGCTGAAAGTTTCCGAGACGACGGCGAAGGCCTAGACCAATCCGCGCACCCAAACAGTAAAGGGCTGCCCAAACGACTGCGGCATTTGCCCCAAACATAAATCTCACACTGCCTTGGCAATTATTGATGTAACCAACAGATGCAACCTTAAATGCCCAGTTTGTTTTGCGAATGCTTCAGCAGCAGGATACGTTTATGAACCAACCAAAGAGCAAATCGTCGGCATGCTCGAAAACTTACGCGCAAACCAACCAGTCAAAGCCACTGCCCTTCAGTTTTCAGGCGGCGAACCCACCATCCGCAAGGACCTCATTGAACTTATAAAAAAAGCAAAAGAACTAGGCTTTAGACATGTGGAAATTAACACTAACGGTTTAAAGTTGGCTCAAGACCCAGAGTTTGCCAAGCAAATCCGAGCAGCAGGCGTAAGCACCATCTACCTGCAGTTTGACGGCTTGACCTCTGATGTTTTCAAATTTATCCGTGGCGTTGACCTGCTTGATATCAAAATGAAAGCTATAGAAAACTGCCGAAAAGCAGGAATAACCAGCGTTGTTCTTGTCGTCACCTTGGTTAAAGGTGTTAACGACCATCAACTCGGCGACATCGTTAATTTTGCTCTCAAAAACTTTGACGTCATCAGATGCATCAATGTTCAGCCTGTTTCCCTGTGCGGTCGATTGCCGCAAAAAGAACGCGAGAACATGCGCATAACCATCCCAGACTTCATGCACAACATCGAAACCCAAACCAATGGCATGATTAAAACAACCGATTTTTTCCCAGTGCCTACTGTTGCCCCAGTTTCCAAAGCAGTCGGCGCACTCAAAGGCAAACGGTACTTAGAGTTTACAGCTCATCCGCACTGTGGAGTGGCAACTTACCTATTCATTGAAAAGAACGGAAAGGTAACTCCAATTACTCAATTAGCTAACGTGGAAGCATTCTTTGCTGGCATGAGAAACGTTTACAATAAAGCCTCTAAAGGACACAAAACCAGAGCTTACTTATCATTGATAGGAACACTTCGCCATGTTAAATTTAGCTTAGTACGCAAACTATTTCCAGTGATCTACGAAGGGCGACTACAAATCTCTCGGTGACCTACAGAGGCAATCACTGCTGATAACTTCAATGCATTTTATGGACCCCTACAACTTTGACCTTAGAAAGAGTACAACGATGCCTGATTCACTATGCTGTTCCAGATGGCAGGATAATTCCATTCTGCACGATGAACTCAATACATAGAACTGAAGTTGAAAAGAAACTTGGCATACCAATTAAAGAATGGAAAGAGAAGCATAAGGTTGAAATAACTCAGCCAATCTAGATTGACAAGAAACAAGCTGATTAACAGGATGAAAAATATGGGTGGAAAAAAGAAACTCGGCATAAAACAGATGGAAAAGCAGCAAGTTAAGACTGACGAGGATGAAAAAGGAAAGATAAGAAGAAAAAGAAAGCAGCGCCGCCGAAAGAACGAAAAGCCATTGGCGTTATATCTCCAGACGCTAAAAACGACAAAATCGTTGCGAAATAAAAAAGATGAACGTTTTAACGCCTTATGCTGTTGCAACAAAATTCGGCATTAGAATAAGCGCCGCAAAAGATTTCTTGGAACAGCTTGAAGCAAACGGATCAATTCAACTTGTGTCTGGAAGCCACAACATCAAAATCTACAAACCAAGCAAAATATTATCTTAACAACGATTTCTATGTTTTCTTTATTTTCAGTTCTTGGAGGCTTGGCTGATTTGGATAATTTCCCAGAAAAAGTTTACACTGACAGAAGAGCATAGAAAGCTAGAAAACTTATTAGACGAAGGCTACAAGCACACTTTAATGGTTGAAGGCAGCCAAGGTTTCAAGGAAAAAGTTAATCAAGCCTTGGAATTCATCAAAACAGCTGGATGCTTTGATTTTTTGCGAACTTACATAAGGCAGAATAGTAGAAATTGATGGGATAACTCAGCTTAGAGAAACTGAAGTTGCCATATGGACAAACAATTTTGCAGTAGAAAACCCAGTTGACGCTGCCAGCCTGTTTATACAAAAAGCCTACCATATGAAAGAGTATTTGGAAGGCGAATTATATTACGGTGGCAACGCTGAAAAACAGTTCAATTGAAAAACGCATCGAATTCCTTAGTAACTCTTAAGCAAAAAAGCGCAGATGAAAAGGTAAAAGAAGAATGCGACCGGCTTCTTAGAGATGTGGCAGGATAGCTCACTGGATTTCTTAACTTATGTAACTCAACACTTTTGATTGCTGTCCCACTTTTCACTTGCTTGAATAGCTCAAGGTTCTTGTTATTTTTCCCAGAATACTAACTGGACTGTAAGGCTGCGATTTGCCATAAAAAATGCAGAGAGCGCTGCCCATGGGCCAAAAAGCGATGGTTCCATGTTTCAACGTTGGCTTTGCTTTTTCTTCTCCCATTTTTAGGGGCACTTCAAAGTAGACTTCTTCTTTGTATAAGGCAGCCCTGCCTTCAATTGGAAGCTTACGAGTTATAGTATCAATTGTTCTTGGAGCCAGAAACCGTACTAGTTCGCCTTCTGCTTCGCCTAAACCTTCGATCAGGAACTTTATTTTTACGCGGGACACGTCAACTTCATTACTCATGTTCAACTTCCTCTTAGAAAATCATCCAACAACTTGCTAAATAGACACAACCTAATATTTTAAAACCATATTTAACTCTTACAGTCAAATTATTAAGCAATTAAAAAATGTCACAAGCATTCTTATTCGCAAATAATTTAAAAAAACAATTTTCTGAAAAAATAAAAAAGTTTAAGGCGTCTTAAAACCTATGGAAAAACCGCTTATAGCAATTCGAGCACTGTTTTGCCGATGAACTCTATTTCTTGCTCTGATACGCCTGGGTGAATCGGCAGTGAGAACACTTGTTTAGCGGTTTTTTCAGTGTTTGGCAGGTTATGGACGCCAAAGTTTTCTCGGTAATATGGCATCGCATGGACTGGATTAACGTAGTAGACACCAGCGCCGATACCTTTCTGATGAAGCAGTTCAACTAGCTTGTTTCTTTGCTCCTCTGAGCCGTCTTTTAGTTTAACGGTGTAGAGGTGCCAACTGTGCTGTTGCTCTTTAGATTCACTGGGCAACTGCAGTTTGCTTGTTTTCTTTAAGATTTTCGTCAGCAGTTTAGCGTTTCGGCGGCGTTTCTTAATGAAATCTGGCATTTTCTTTAGTTGCACGTTGCCAATGGCCGCTTGAATTTCTGTCATTCGATAATTAGTTCCAAGCATAAGTGAGGAGTACTTGGCCTTCTCGCCGTGGCATCTGAAAAGCCTTAATGTTTCATCGATTAAATCGTTGTCTGTGGTGACTATGCCGCCTTCGCCGGTGGTTATGTTTTTGCTGGCGTATAAACTGAAGCAGGCTGCATCCGACAGTTTACCGGCAGGTTGCCCTGCATATGTTGCTCCAACGGCTTGTGCAGCGTCTTCCACGATGGCTAAATCGTGTTTGTCTGCGATTTCACGCAGGGGTTTAATGTCGGCTGAGTAACCATAAAGGTCCACTGGTAATATGGCTTTAGTTTTTTTTGTTATGACTTTCTTTACTGAGTCAGGCGATAGCGTGTATGTGTCGGGGTTGATGTCGGCGAAAACTGGTTTTGCACCCGCTAACACGACAGCTTCTGCCGTTGCCACAAAGGTGAAACTGGATAAAACCACTTCATCACCCTGCTTTACTCCGACAGATGCAAGGGCAGAATGAAGCGCTGCAGTGCCATTAAACACTGCCACAGCATGCTTAACACCTGAAAGTTTGGCAAATTTTTTCTCAAACTCTAAAACCTGTGGACCGGCGCCAAGACCATTGGTTAACATGCCAGTTCTCATTACTTTAACTACTGCTTGAATTTCTTCCTCGCCTAGCTGGGGAATATTAACGTGAATCATTTTGAAGCCTCAAATAGCATAAAGCAGGATTTGGCTTATAATATTGTGTATGAATAAAGAAAACGGACGCTACTCAACTGGAAGGTCTTGAACGGTTTTGTAGTCAACAACCACTGTTTGCTTTCTGGACCTGAAAATCGTATCTAATTGGGCATCGCCCGTGTCCACCCTTAAGCTATGCAGGCTTGAAACTTTGCTTTTAGAGGCAATAACCACTATGTTGTCTAAGCCTACCTGCCATATGACTTTACTACTTAATTGCTGGTTTCCTCGTCCAAAAATGAAGCCTTGTCCACCAATCGGAGTAACAATCAAAACCGCAGGCTTGCCAGCAATAATTTCAAGGATCTGTTTTTCGTTAACGTCCTTGGCAACCAATTTTTTGTTAACCAAGATGTCAACGCCCAGCAAAGTTTTTTTCTCATCCAGCAGGTCGGTGATGGTTCGGGTGGTCGTGCCTGGACCAAGAATGTAGATGGTTTCGGGTTTCATTTCTTCAATTATGTAAATGGCAATCGCGGCTTGATTGCGCAACTCATCCTCAGTCATGGGACTCGCCATCTTGTTGCCCTGAATCAGCGTTGGCTCAAACGGCGTTAACACATAACCATAAAGTTCAGCTGATAAGCGTCCAGCCCTAAAAGCTTGCTCATCCACATCCATAACCTCAGTTTCCTTCAAAGGTAAATTAGCCCACAAAAACCGTAATGCCACCCGTGCAGCAGCTTGTGGACTGACGGCAAAAACGGCACTGTGCATTTTTACACCTGTGGGTACGCCTAAGACTGGAACATTCATATCTACGGTTTTTTGAATATCACGGGCTGTTCCGTCGCCGCCACAGAATACGAGCAGGTCAACATGGGCTTGCATGAGTTGTTTAGCGATTTTTTGGGTATCCTGTGAGTCTGTATGAGTTTTCCTTTCACCAACCGACAAGATAATTAAATCCGAGTTTTGAGGCTTCGTCTTCACCCATGCTTCCTGCGCCCACAATTAAGCGTAGTTTTTCTTTAGCAGGCAAAAGCTCTTTAAGAAAAGTTTCCGCTCTGATTGCCGCTATGGGTTTGGCGCCTAAAGAAACCGCTTTAGCCAACGTGTCCTGTCCGTCTGTGCCTTTAAGTCCAACTGCACCGCCCATACCAGCAATCGGATTGACGATGAAGCCGATTGTTTTAGTTGGCAAAGTATCCTGTGGCATAATATCAACAGAAGGTAATGCAGAACAAAAATAAAAATTAAAAAAAAGAAAAGCGAGTTTACAATGGCTCGCAACTAATGTATTTCTTGTTTACTTCGCCAAGCCATGGGTAAAGCTTGTTGAGTTTAGCCATGGACTCCGCGACTTTCTTCTCAGGATATTCATAGGGTTGTAGTTTGCCGCTGAAGTATTCATCATACGCTGACATGTCAAAGAAGCCGTGGCCGCAGAGCACTAACAGGATGGTTTTTGCTTCGCCTGTTTTCTTGCATCTGAGCGCTTCGTCAATGGCGCCTTTCAATGCGTGAGATGGTTCTGGAGCTGGGATAATGCCTTCAGTTCGCAGAAACAGTTTGGCTGCATCAAAAACGTCAGTTTGGTTGTAGGCTACAGTGGTCATCTGCTTGTTTGTAACGAGTACGCTTATGGTTGGTGCAATGCCGTGATAACGTAAGCCGCCTGCATGGATTGGCGCTGGAATAAAGTCATGACCTAAAGTATGCATTGGCACGAGCGGTGTAAGTTTGGCTGTGTCACCGTGGTCATAGACGTATTGTCCTTTGGTGACTTTGGGGCAGGCTGTGGCTTCTGTGGCAACAAACTTGGTTTCTTTGGGGGCTTTTTTTGAAACTTTATCGTAGTAGAATGGCCACATGATGCCTGAGTAACTGCTGCCACCACCAATACAGCCATAGATTGACATCGGGGTATTCATCAACCATTGCCAACTGCTTTTTAGCTTCTAAACCTTCAACGGTTTGATGCAAACATACATGGTTAAAGACACTGCCTATTGTATAGTTGGCTTTCTTTCCTTTTTCTCACTGGTCAATGAGTCCTCGACAGCTTCGCTGATGGCTATGCCTAAACTGCCCTTGTTATTTGGGTCTTCTTCAAGTATTTTTCTGCCTGCAGCGGTTTGTTTGCTTGGGCTGGCAAAAACTTCTGCTCCGAAAGCGTTCATCATCATTTTACGGTAAGGCTTCTGGTCGTAGCTTGCACGCACCATGTAAACTGTGGCTTCAAGACCAAACATGCCTGCTGCAAAAGCTAAAGCTGAACCCCACTGACCAGCGCCAGTTTCAGTAGTTACCCTTGTTATGCCTTCTTTCATGTTATAGTAGGCTTGTGGAACGGCAGTGTTGGGTTTGTGGCTGCCTGCTGGGCTGGTGCCTTCATACTTGTAGTAGATTTTAGCGGGAGTTTTCAAGGCTTTTTCCAAGTCCTGTTGCCCTGAAGAGTGGTGTGGGTCTCCAGATTCGGTAGACTTCTCGTACTTCGTCCGGGATGTTTATCCATCTTTCTTGGCTGATTTCTTGTCCAATGATTTCTTTGGGGAAAATCTTTGGGACGATGCCGACGCCTGGCTGTTTTGTTTCAGGGTCGATAAATGGTGGAAGTGGTTTTGGCAAGTCTGGAACTATGTTATACCATTGTTTTGGTATGTCTTCTTCTTTGAGTAGGATTTTTTTGTTCAGCATGTTTATTCACCTTTTTGATTAAGTTGGAAAATTACCTTAAATGTTTTATTTAAAGCTTTTCTGTACAATTTGTATGAGCAGTTAAGTCAACCAACACATTTATACTTAAACGTACAAAAACATACACAAGCAAGCAAAATGTGGAATAACATCAAAAAACAACTTCGAAGAATACCCAGAAAGACTCAAAGTAGCACGAGTCCTCATAGAAAACGGCTTATGCGCCAAAGAAGACAAAATTTTCCTAAACGAAATCGAAATCCCACCCGTACGCATAGCCAGAGTCGCAGGCGTGGACAGACGCACAGTCAACGAAACCCTAAACGCAATACAGAACATACCCTGAACTCAAAATCATTTTTGAAGAAATCCGACCCGCAGGTGCATCCCTTAAAGAAATCGCCAAACCCCTCAACCTTGGAGTTTTGGAAATAACCGTTGTAAACGCCAAAGTCACCAGGCATCCTGTCAAACGCAGCCATCATTCTCAACAAGGCAGGCTTAAGCATACGCCAAGCCATCGTTGACGACCCAGAACTTTCGCCCTGAACCAAAACTTACTTTGATTGTTGAGAAAAAAATTCCTGGCGAACTAATTCCCGAAATGCTAAAGATTACAGGAGTAGCCAAAGTTTCAGTTTATTAGAGCTTGCAAAAATTAAGCGAAACACCTTAAATGAGTACAAATGATGCAAAAAGCTGATTGCACAAGGCTTTATTATAATCGCTGCCTTCTAGAAAAACTTATATTGATAGTGATATTTTGTTGTTGTTCGCATTAATAATGGAGGTTACTTGATTTGTCATCATTCCAATCAAGCTGGCGGAGTACCTGTTCTAGTTTTGAAAGAAGGTTCAAACCGGTCACGAGGAAGAGAAGCACAACACGGAAACATCACAGCCGCAAAAGTTGTGGCTGAAAGCGTCAGAAGCTCTCTTGGCCCAAAAGGCATGGATAAAATGCTCGTTGACAGCTTTGGCGATGTCACAATAACAAGCGACGGCCGAACAATCCTTGACGAAATGGATATTCAACATCCAGCAGCAAAAATGCTGGTTGAAGTTGCCAAAACACAAGATAACGAAGCAGGAGACGGAACAACATCAGCCGTCATCATCGCAGGTGAACTCTAAGCAAAGCTGAAGAACTTAATCGACAAAAACATTCACCCAACAATAATTATTGACGGCTACAAGAAAGCCGCAGAAAAAGCCTTGAAACCCTTGAAAAAATCGCCATACCAGTAGACTTGAAAATCACAAGATTACCTGAAAAAAGCCGCAATGACCTCGATGGCAAGCAAAATCGTCGCTGAACACAAAGAGTACTTGGCAGACATCGCTGTTAAAGCATGCTTGCAGTTGCCGAAAAAGAAGGCAACGATTACAAAGTAGACATTGACGACGTTAAAGTTGAAAAGAAAACACGGCGAATCCCTCAGAGACACAACACTCATCAAAGGCATAGTTCTGGACAAAGAAATCGTTCACTCCGGCATGCCAAAACGCGTAGAAAAAGCAAAAATCGCACTACTTGACGCCTCACTTGGAAATTGAAAAGACCAGAGTTTGACGCTAAAATCAACATTGAAAGCCCCGAACAAATGGAAGCCTTCCTTAAACAAGAAGAAGACATGCTCAAAGACATGGTTGACAAAATTGTCAAGCGTCAGGCGCAAACGTTGTGATCTGCCAAAAAGGCATCGACGACATGGCTCAGCACTTCCTGGCAAGAAAAGGAATAATCGCAGTTAGAAGAGACAAAAAATCAGACATGGAAAAACTCGCCAAAGCCACAGGCGGAAAAATCGTATCAAACTTAGATGACATTCACATCAGCAGATCTTGGGATATGCAGCACTAGTCGAAGAACGCAAAATCGGCGACGACAAAATGACTTTCATCGAAGGCTGCAAACACCCGAAAGCCGTCACCATTCTCATCAGAGGCGGAACCCAACGTATGACTGCCGAAGCAGAACGCTCAATCCACGATGCACTCTGCGTAGTCAAAGACTTGATTCAAGAACCAAAAGTTGTCGCAGGCGGAAGCGCACCAGAACTCGAAATGTCACGCGCACTAAGAAATACGCAGAAACCCTTCCGGGAAGAGAACAACTCGCAGTCAGAGCCTTCGCTGAAGCACTTGAAGCAATTGCGACTAACGTTGCTGAAAACGCAGGATTAGACCCGATCGACATACTGTCAGAACTTAAGATCAAGACATGAAAAAGGCGAAACATGGGCCGGCATCGAAGTAATCGAAGGCAAAGTTCAAGACATGGCCAAAGCAGACGTTTACGAACCACTAGCCGTCAAGAAACAAATAATCAAATCAGCCACTGAAGCAGCATCCATGATACTGAAAATTGACGACGTTATCGCAGCCGGAAAAATGAAGGCTCCCCCAATGCCACCGGCGGAGGCGGACTGGGTGGAATGGGCGGAATGGCGGATACCCAGGAATGGGAGAGTATTAAACATGTCAGAACAAAAAAAGTCACTGTTGGACCACCAAAAATCACTCGCTTCGAAAAAGCAAGAATAGTCGGCGCAAGAGCCCTACAAATTTCGATGGGCGCACCAATACTGGTCGATGCAGACGAAAACACCCAACCCAATCGATATAGCCGTAAAAGAACTAGAAGCAGGCCTTCTGCCAATCACCATCAGCAGGACACTGCCAGACGGCACCTTCCAAGATATACCCCTGAAATGGCTACTTGTTAGCTAATTTCTTTTAGTTTTTCCTTTGCGTCTTTTTTTAAGGTATTGTTAATTTTTTCCAGTGGGCGCCTTGCCAGTAAATATCGCCAGCATTTGAGCACGCCAAAAACTGTCATAATGGGTAAATGTTTTTGTCTCTACTTCACCTTTAATTTGATCTGTTAGTTGCCTTTTTAATTCTCCATTACATCTTGGACACCGTGAATCATCCATATCAATTACTAAAGGCAAACGGTACCGTTTAGCCAATTCTGACAGCCTTTGAACTTCAGTTTTGCCTTCCAAGAAAAAACGCTTCCAAACCCTCGAGATATTGCCCGTTGAAAAACTCAAAATCCTTAGTTAACAAAACCGCTGATTCAGTTTTGGCTTTGAAAGAAGCTGGTCATCACCCAACGTTGCGTTGTATTCTACGTTTTGGCCAAGCATTCGTAGCCAACGTGCAAGCTTACCCAGCATGCCGTCTAAAAGAAATTTCGAGTCCCGCCCCCAACGATAGCACCAACTCCTGGCTTAACAATAATTTGGCCTTCATCGAAAACCATTTGCCATTAACAAAAGTTTTTACTGGTTTTCCCTGAACTTCCCAGCCTGCGTAGGGTGAATATTTTGCTTTGGACTTGAATTTTTCTGGGTCTATTTTATAGTTTTGGAAAATCCACGATTGTTAAGTCTGCCCTGTAACCTTTAGCTATGTACCCCTTGTTCCGCCACCAGGGAAATCAATAATTTTCCATTCCCGCGCAAAGCATCGACTAGGGCAGCCTCTTCAGGACACGCAAAGGCTGCTTCGTTGAGATGGCGGATGGCCTCTCTGGGCGGGGCGTTCATATCGAATTGTGATCATCTCATCCTCATTCCATTGGATTATCCCAGACGGGAATAATGCCTCAATCGGCTATAAAGCATATTCCCAAGGATTTTCTCGCAATGGAGGAAGAGGGTAAACCATCTTTTTCACAAAGCGGCGATCCTTCAATCCATGGATTCACGGACCCAAGTCTGGCATAATACAGTTCGGAACCGATTCCAACAGAGGAAATGAGTGGCCATGACAAAAGCACCGGAATTCGCGCACAACCGGACACTGTTTGGGTGGGACGAAACACCGGGGATCGTCGCGGTGGAACTGGAGGGCGACGATCGAATGAACGTCTATCGCAGGGTCGATGGCCGGCTGATCCAGGAGAGCCAGTCCTTCCATCCGGTGGTCTGGCTCGAGCGGGAAGACCTGCTCGAAAATTTCAAGGGCAAATTCGAACTCAAGAAACTGAAAGAGGATTTATTCTACCGGCATCTTGCCCTTTTCGATTCCTGGCAAACGGCCAATGAAGCTCGAAAACACCTCATCAAAGCCACGGGGAAAAATCCGTCCGACCGGCAGGCCCCTTATTACTGGATCAGCGACCCCGTTCATTTGCATCTGCTTCTGACCGGACAGACTTTTTTCAAGGGGATGAATTTTTCCGACCTGCGCAGGCTGCAACTCGACATCGAAACCTACTGTGCGCCGGGATTTGAATTTCCCGTCCCCCAGCGGAGCGAAGACCGCATCATTGCCATTGCGTTGAGCGATACCACCGGGTGGGAGACGGTGCTTTGGGGGAAAGAGCTGGGTGAAGCGGAGATGTTGAAAAAGCTCAACACCATTATTCAGGAGCGCGACCCGGACGTCATCGAGGGTCACAACATTTTCAAATTCGACTTGAACTACATTAAAGTCCGGGCCGACCGGCTGGGCATTCCCCTGCCATGGGGGCGCGATCGCAGTGAAGCTTCATTTATAAATTCCCGTTTATTCATCGCCGAACGGACCATCGACTATTCCAAGTGGGAGGTCATGGGAAGGCATATTGTCGACACTTGGATCCTTTCCCAATTTTATGATGTTACCACGCGCGAACTGGAGAGCCTGACCCTCAAGGAAATGGCCAAACACTTTGATTTGGCCGATGAAGAGCGGACCTATATTGAAGGAAGCCAGATCTCGCCGGTGTACGACACAGATCCGGAGCGGCTTTACCGTTACGCGATGGATGACGTCCGCGAGACCCGCGGCATCTCAAACTTGCTCACTCCCAGTTATTTCATTCAGGCCCAAATTTTTCCCTATAGTTTTCAAAATACGATTGTACGAGGGAATGCCACCAAGATTAATTCATTGTTTATCCGCGAATACCTCCGGCAGCGGCACAGCCTGCCGGCCACACCAATGGATGAACGCGAATTTGCCGGAGGATACACCGACATTTTTGAGGAAGGGGTCCTGCGGAGGGTGCTTCATTGTGACATCACTTCTCTCTATCCTTCCGTCATGCTCACGCACCAGGTAAAGCCTGGACACGACTCTTTGAATGTTTTTCTCCTCCTGCTGGGAGACTTGCGCCGCTTCAGAATCGAGGCCAAGCAATGGGCTCAAAAAGTCACCGATCCCAGGGAAAAAGCGCATTATCAAGCGCTACAAAGCACCTTTAAAATTCTGATTAATTCTTTTTATGGCTACCTTGGCACCTCGATCTCGAATTTTGCCGATTTTAGCGCAGCCTCACGCGTGACGGAAATCGGGCGCAACCTGCTTAAGCAGATGATCGACTGGCTCCGCCTACAGGATTGCCGCGTCATCGAAATCGACACCGATGGAATTTATTTTGTCCCCCCCACCTCCTTCGCCACTTCGGAACAGGAGGAAGAACTAATCCAGCAGTTGGGGAAAACTTTGCCTGAAGGAATTGAAGTGGAGCTGGATGGGCGGTACAAGGCCATGCTGAGTTATAAGATGAAGAATTACGCCTTGCTCAGCCCCTCCAATAAGCTGATTGTCAAAGGGTCCGGCTTGCGCTCCCGAGGGCTCGAAAAATTTCAGCGCGAATTCCTGCGCGAATTTATCCGGCTGCTTCTGAATGAGGAAGCCGAAAAAATTCGCCCCCTCTATCGGGATTGGCTGAAGCGGATGGAAGAACATCGGTGGAAAGTGGCTGATTTCTCCAAGACCGAGGCCTTGTCGGAATCGCTCGCTAGTTATCGGGAAAAAGTTTATGAGAAAAAGAGGAATCCGGCTGCCCTTTATGAGCTGGCATTAAAATCCGGACGAAATTACCAACCCGGCGACCAACTCTCCTTTTACGTCACTGGCGCCAAGAAGAATGTGAAGGTGTACGAGGCCTGCAAATTGGCCAGCCTGTGGAATCCGGCGGAACCGGATGAAAATATTCCCTATTACCAGGCCAAGTTAAAGGAATTGTTCGAGAAGTTTGCCGCGTTCTTGCCGCCGGAACCTCCGCAGCCAGAAAATCTCTCCCTTTTTTAGCGGACTCATGCCTTCGAAAAACCGGGTGAATTGGAGGCGGAATGCCCTCATTCCGCTCTTCTTTTCGCGCCGTTGAGAGGGCACGGCGCCTCCATCCAACCAGCTTCTCCTCCCCCGGGTGCCCCATGGAGGCGGATCCTCGACGAAAAATCAAATGGCATCGGACGAAATGCCGGAGATCCCGCACGGTGGTGAGAAGTACGGCCTAGTTTATTGTGTCAGCATTTTGCCTTGTGGATTTCCACTCCCACCGATTTGACTTTTGGAGTAAAAGGCTGGAGTTTCTTGATTCGAACTCGAACCTGGCTGGCTAAGGGATGCTGCAAAACGAGATCGGCCGCCAGGAAAGCGATCTCTTCGAGGAGCACGAAGGGACGTGAAATGCTCAGTTTTTCCAATTCCGCAAAGAGAACGGCATAATCAAGGGTTCTGGCTAAATCTCCCGTCCTGCCTGCTTCTTTCAGATCAAGAGATATTTCCAAATCCAGGGAACATGGCTGAGCAAAAGCTCTCTCTTCCTGCGTCATTCCCACCTGGAACGAGAGTTCAACTCCTTCGAGGAAAATGGTATCCATATAAATGAGGAACGCAAATCAGTCGGAATTGTCAGGCGGGGAGCCAGGCCCCACCAGGGGCTGACGCTTGTCGTAAGGATAATCTTTGCGCAATGGATGGCCCTGAAATTCTTCGTACATCAGGATTCGCTTCAAATTGGGATGTCCGCGAAACCTGATGCCGAACATATCCCACACTTCCCGCTCATACCAATTGGCCCCAGCCCACAAACCTGACAGGGAATCGACCTCAGCCTGCGTCTCTTCCACGGGCAATTTGATGCGAACGCGATATCTCTGGGAGAGGCTGAAAAAATGATAGACCACTTCAAAACGCGGCTTCTTGTCCAGCTTCAGACCATCTACCGCCGTGAGGTCCATCAGAAAATTGTAATCCAATTCCGGATCTGTTTTCAGGAACATGGCGACGGGGACAAGCAAATCTGGGGAGATGATTGCGGCATCATCACCCCGGAAAGAATGAGTCTCCAGTATCCCGGCGCCAAAGGCTATCTTCAATTTTTCGAGAGTAATGCTTTGGTTGGCCATAACTCCAGAATTCAGATTTAAGAATTCACGATTCAGAATTCAAAATTTTTAAAATTCCTGTTTTTGTCGATAAATTTTTTCCTGCAATTTCATGATTCCATCCAGCACCGCTTCCGGCCGAGGAGGACAGCCCGGAATGTAAACGTCGACGGGGATAATGGTATCGATCCCTTGAACCGTCGCGTAATTATCGTAGAAACCGCCGGTGCAAGTGCAAACACCAAAAGCGATGACCCATTTGGGTTCGCACATCTGCTCATACACCCGCTTGAGCACCGGCGCCATCTTATGGCTGATCGTTCCCACCACCATGAGCAGATCGGCTTGGCGCGGAGAAAACCGGGGAAAGCCCGCACCGAAGCGTTCGACGTCATAATGGGAAGATGAGGCGGCCATGAATTCCATGCCGCAACAAGCTGTCACAAAGGGATATGGGAAAAGAGAGTATTTGCGCCCCCAAGCGACCACCCGCTCCAACTTCGAAGTCACGAATCCCTCAGTTTGCATCTCGGCTCTGCTCCTCTTCACGCTTCCACTGCTTCATCTTACCACGCTCAATTGGCTCAGACAACGCGGCGGGGAATCGCCAATCCCGCGGAAAACATGGACGCGTCCGCAAACTCAAATAAAAATAACCGCAAGAAGGTTCACCCGGGACTTCAGCCAAAGCAGCGAACTAATGGCTTCATGTTCGAAGCCATCCCGAAGCGCTTCACACTGCTGAAGCCACATATCACCATACAGAAAGGCGCTAAAATTTCAACACACTCTCGGAAGAGGAATCCTACCCTGGCGGAGCCGGAACCAAAAAAATGATCAGGTGGTAAATACTTTCGAAACTGCCATCTGATCAGCGTTTTCAAGGAAGAGAAAATAATTCTTGTTCTTTCCAATATGGAATCTGAGGAACTAAATGAGCATATTCAGCGCTTCCACCTACTCAATCTTATTAAACAGATCCAGACTGCCAATCAAATTAATCCCTTTCTCTTGCAAGGCCTGGATGGCAGCATCGGTGTCCTCAAACCGAAAAACCAAAATGGCCTTTTGCTCGGGAGATGCCGCAAAAGCATACATGTATTCGATGAAAACCCCTTTTTCATCGACGATTTCAAGAATTTCCGCCAACCCGCCGGGACGATCGGGCACTTCTATGGCCACGACCTCGGTCACTTTGACTAGACGGCCAGCTTCTTCTAAAACCTGTTTGGCTTTCTGCCAGTCACGAACAATCAGTCTTAGGATGCCAAATTGCTCGGTATCGGCCAAAGAAAGAGTTGCCAGGTTAATTCCGGCATCAGCCAAAAACTTACAGGCCGCTCTCAACTGGCCGGAACGGTTCTCCAGAAAAAGGGATAGCTGGTGTATCTTCATGATTACTCCTTTTCTGAGGTGTCTGGGGTCAGGTGCAAGGGAACGGAGAAGCTGGGAGCAAACAGCCCGCACTCAACAGCAAAACGCAAGCATAAAACGACCGGGAATTGCAGACAAAAACTTACCGCTACCGCCAGTTTTGTCTGCTGCCATCACCGTAAGTAGTGCCAACCTTGGCGGAAGCCGGCCAGATACTGAATCTCAGACACCAGTCAAAACTAAAATGAACTTTGAATCTTCAGCCCGCTGTCTGCCGTTTCCCGTCTGCCGTCTGCCATTTGCCGTTCGACATCTGCCGTCTGCTTCCTGCCGCATTTTGCCTCCAGGCCGCGAGCTTCCTATCGACGCCTAATACCTGGCACCTGACACCTGAATTATTGATTTCGCTTATCCACTACCCTTTTGGCCTTCCCTTCACTCCGCTGGATGCTGTGCGGTTCCACCAGACGGACTTTGGCATGAATGCCGAGTGTATGTTCGATCGATTTGGATAGCCGCTCCTGCAAGGTTTCCAAAGCCCGAACCTGATCGCTGAAGACTTCCGGAGTGACTTCGATCTGGACTTCCATCTGGTCGAGCCCCTTCTCGCGAGTCAGCAGGATCTGATAATGTGGCAAAGCGCCTTCAACCGCCAACAATGCGGCTTCGATTTGCGAGGGAAAGACATTAACGCCGCGAATGATCAACATGTCATCACTGCGGCGGCCGATGCGGCGAATGCGCCGGATATTGCGCCCGCAACCGCAGGATTCGGGAACGATCGCGGTAATGTCGTGGGTCCGGTAGCGAAGGATCGGCATGGCCTTTTTGCTGAGGGTCGTGAGAACCAGCTCCCCCTCCATTCCGTCGGCAACCGGCTGTCCCGTTTCGATGTCCACAATCTCCGGATAAAAGTGGTCTTCAAAGATGTGCAATCCACAATGATGGGAGCACTCGATGCCCACGCCTGGACCCGTGATTTCAGATAGGCCGTAAATATCAAATGCCTTGATATTGCTGGTGGCTTCAATATGTTCCCGCATCCCTTCACTCCAGGGTTCAGCTCCGAAGACCCCCACACGCAAGGGCAGTTGTTTGATGTCGACTCCCAGTTCTCCGGCCCGCTCGATCAAATGGACCATGTAGCTGGGAGTACAACAAATCGCCGTGACGCCAAAATCCTTCATCACATTGATCTGCCGATCGGTATTGCCCCCGGAGATGGGGATGACGGTGGCGCCCAAAGCTTCCGCGCCATAATGCGCCCCCAATCCGCCCGTGAAAAGGCCGTAACCATAAGCGTTTTGGATTATGTCACCGCGATGCAGGCCACAGGCGGCAAAACTGCGCAGCATCGCGCTAGTCCAGACTCCCACGTCCTCTTGAGTATAAGCCACGACGATCGGTTTCCCCGTGGTCCCGCTCGAGGCGTGCAGACGCACGATTTCCTGCATCGGGCTGGCAAATAGACCAAAGGGATAAGTGTCCCGCAAATCCGATTTTTCATAAAAGGGCAACCGGGCTATATCTTCCAGGGATTGGATCTGAAGGGGGGAAATCCCCTTCTTGTCCATGCGTTGGCGGAAGAGGGCGACATGATCGTAAGCCCTGCTGACCACGGACTTGAGACGGCCCAATTGAAGTTCCCGCAATTGAGGGAGAGGAAGAAAATCGGGGGCGCTGGCCGGGTGAAAACTCCCCGGCGAATCATTCCATAGCTCCATCATAACCGGCTGCCTTTCTGATTGGATTTATATAATGGTTGGGTGAAGATTCAAAACTCGTTTTGGAAACTTCTCGGCACTCCTCCATGAAGCAGTCATGCTGAATGCAATTTTCGCGGCGTGGAGCTTGGACACTCAGCCAAAAGCAGACGCTTCGCAGGAAAGTACTCACCGTGGCCGTCATCTACACAAAAATAGGAGTCGTTACGTTTCGAGACAATACAGAGTTGACACGCGCCGCCAAAGAATACTCGGCAACTGCCCAGCAGAATCCCCTTCTGGCGAAAGGCACGCTGCCAGTGCCGAATTAAGCCGACACCACCGGTTTGGATCCGCAGGATTGCCTTATTCCCGGTGACTTTAAAAATTGCGGGAGTTTCTTCCCAAATTGAATGCCTTCAAATTCACTTCGAGCAGCTTTTCCGGCAAGCGGGTCCGTAAAGCCTCTTCCCAACTTTCTTCGGCAAGGGGCAAGTATGTACTAAGCAGCCCCAATAATGCAACATTTAAACTCTTCTTATTAGCGAGTTGGGATTCATCAATCTGGCTGGAGAGGATCAATTGACCCTGGGGCTTGAGCCTGTCCCGGTGCACTTCCACCTGATTCGGCTCGAGCACCAACAAAAAGTCGGCTTCTCCATCGGGGATCATCGGACTCAAAACCCGGTCTCCAAAACGAACATCGCTCGAAACCGAACCTCCCCGCTGGCTCATGCCGTGCAACTCGCTCTTCTTCACATCAAAGCCGGCATGGAATACGGTCTCGGCAAAAATGTCGGAAGCGCTTACGACTCCCTGGCCACCCAGACCGGCAAAGACCACATTGGTTGTATTATGTTTCATGGTTGTCCATTGAAGATTCTTAGCTCATTAGAAATATACGCGCGGCCAGGCTCACGCACAAGGAGGTCTGCCAGGCAGAAGCACCACCCCAGGCACAAAACCTTTGACGACGGTGAATCGAAAAAGTCGAAAGGCCGGCAACGCGGACTGTTTCTGGCAACTCTCCCCTTTGGCCGCCGCTTTTTCGTACTCTCTGATTTTTCCCGCGGCCAGAAGACAAGGACGCCGCGGGATCAACACGGAGAGGCGGTTTTCAGCCAGGCTCTCTCTTAGGGCCTGTTCGAATTGATCAGCTTGAGTGATGGCGTCAAATACCTGCACAAAGTCCACCCCCAAAGCTTTTACCGCATCTTCCAAAACGATCTGCCGCGAGGGGGAATGATCCAATGATCGGCCAGTCCCTGGATGCTCCTGCCGGCCGGTCATCGCCGTCGTGGCATTGTCGAGTATGACCACCACATGGCCGGTGGGCGGCCGGTTGTAGACCATTTCCACAATCCCGGTCAAGCCGCTGTGCAGGAAAGTGCTGTCGCCAATCACGCTGACGACGCGACGCGCCTGTTCAGGCGGCAGGACTTGACGCAGCCCCAAACCGACCCCAATGCTCGCCCCCATACAAACGCAGGTATCCATGGCTTCAAAAGGCGGCAATACTCCCAACGTGTAACAGCCAATGTCACCGGCAACGATGCAATCCAATTTGCGAAATGCCTCAAAGGCTTTGCGATGCGGACATCCCACACACAACTCGGGCGGTTTGCCCGGAGGCATGGCTGCTTCCGGCGAGGTGTCCCCGGCAATGATCCGGCGCACCCGATTGACGTTCAGCTCTCCGAACCGGTACATCTCCGGCCTTCCTTCGACCGGAATTCCCGCGGCGCGAAGAGACTCGTATAAGTATGGATCGCCTTCTTCAATCACAAGGCAACGATGGACGCTATCCGCAAAGCGCCGGATTTTTTCCAGCGGGAGCGGGTAGGTCATTCCGAGTTTTAAGACGGAAGCCTGAGGCGCAGCTTCCCGGGCATGCGCAAAAGAAACCCCGGAAACAATTAATCCCAGATGAGAATCTCCCTCCAATACTTCGTTAAGCGAAGAGATTTCATTCCACTCGGCAATATCCTCCAACTTCTGCCGAAGCCGCCGATGGGCCGGACGGGCATAAGCGGGAATCATCACCCGCGCTTTGATCCCGCGCTGAAAACCAGGTTCACGAGTCAAAGGAAGCTGACGGGCTGGCTGGACAAGCGTCTTGGAGTGACAAACCCGCGTGGTCATGCGCAACATCACCACCGCTTTCCATTTCTCGGCCAATTCAAAGGCGGCCAGCGTATAATCATATGCTTCCTGGGAATCCGACGGCTCCAGCATGGGAATTCCCGCCGCCACCGCATAACGGCGGTTGTCCTGCTCATTCTGGCTGGAGGCCATTCCGGGATCATCCGCGGAAACCACCACCAGCGCTCCGCTCGTCCCCGTATAGGCGGCGGTAAAGAGCGGATCCGCCGCCACATTGAGCCCGACGTGTTTCATGGTGACAAGAGTTCTGGCTCCGGCGAAGGCCGCACCCAACGCCACTTCCATGGCCACCTTCTCGTTGGGCGCCCATTGGGCTTTTCCTCCCAGGTGGCTGAAGTGTTCTAAAATTTCCGTCGAAGGCGTGCCGGGATAGCCGGTCCCCAATTGAACACCGGCGGCCCGCGCAGCCATCGCCACAGCTTCATCCCCGCTTAAAAGCAATCGTTCCTTTTTATTCATCCCGTACTCCCGAATTTTCGCACCAAATCCAAAAACCATTCGGGCGGGCGGATTGGCCGGCCGGCCGCATCGGTCACCGCATGAATGGTGTATCCACAAACAACCGGATTCCCCGCAGGGACGTGGTTGATCTGCACCGAGAACCGCAACCTGGCCCGTCCGGCCATCCCCATCCGGCATTTAATTTCCAGCAAATCGTCGTAGCGGGCCCGCCCCAGATATTCCACATGGGCTTCCGTTAATGGCAATAGGATCCCTTTGGCCTCCATCTCAGCATAAGAAAGCCCCGCCGCGCGGAGCAGTTCCGTGCGTCCGCATTCAAACCAATCCAAGGCTTTGGAGTTGTAAAAGGTCCCCATCTGATCGGTTTCGCTGTATCGGACCCTCAGCTGGCAAATATGCTCAAATGGAGACATAGAAAGCGGCTCCGCCCCTGGTGCATAAAGGTCCAAGTGTAAAGAGATTCGCCAAAAAGTGCAAGGAGCTTGTCGGCTGTTGGGTGGAATTCAAACCATGACAGGGCGAACCAGTCAGGCTGCTCGGCTGAACGGCACAAGAGCCGGGCGGGTGAGGCTTTCGTCGAACCGGCCCAGGTCGGGATGGCACACCTGGGCGGCTCGCCTTCCCGTGTCTTCCATCCCTGGGCACATCTCTATCCCGTCGCATTTTACATTGCACCAGGCCGTTGTAAATATTCGGCCAGGACAATTCGTGCGTCTGCTGATGGATTCGCCGAATTGTCCGATTGGACTTTGCGAAATCGGCGCACTCGGCGAGCGCGTCCCACCTTTTAAGTGCTTCGAGGGTGCGGCCGATATTTTTACGCTGATTTTTGCCCGCCAAAAGCACGCAACAAATTTTCTTCACCGACGTATAAAACTGTAGTACGGCTGTCGGGAGCCGCCCGAAAGGACGGAACAAAAACTTCTTGACAAATATTACTAATTGTTATAATGTTTTTGCCAATTGCGATAGAACCTTTTCAGGGAGGCGTCTCATGACGCTGGGCGAAAAATTGCGATATTTGCGGGAAATAGAGGGGACGTTGCTCGGGCTGGGGCGGCCCCTAACCCAGCTTGAGATGGTGCGAGCGATCAAGAAAGATCTGGGAAAATCAATCAGTCAGGCCTATCTATCACAAATCGAGAGCGGGCTCAGGCCCCACATCAGCAACACGACCCGTCTGATGTTGGCCCGGTTTTTTAAAGTTCATCCGGGCTACTTGGTAGACGATCCTGAAGGCTACCAAGCCGGATTGATTTCAGAATTGCGGGTAAACGAAGACCGCCTGGATCTTTGGCTGATTAATGGCGCGGAAAATTTTGCACATGATCCTGAATTGAAGCAAGCTCTATTGACTCTGGCCAAGCACGATAATTCCCGGCAGTCCCTGATTTTGCTGGAGTCCATTCTGCATACTCCAGGCTTATCCGAGCGCCTCCAAGAGGTCCTCCAACCCACGATATCGGGGCCGAAGTTAAAAGCATCCGGCAATCACCTGAACGATGAGACTCACAGGAGGCGATCCCAATGAGTTGGGTTAATTTCTACATGTTTTGTTTCCTGGTGGGACTGTTCTGGAGCATCGCATCCCTATTGCTAGGCCATCTGCATCTCCCCTTTCATGCCCATGCCCTGCATGGCCACGACTTGCTGCATGCCGGTGGGCATCCGGGGCATGGACCTTGGGCTGAGGGAGGACACGCAGATGCAGCGCATCCGCAAAGAGGAAACGCTCCATCCCCGTGGAACTTCGGGACAGTGGCCATTTTCCTGGCCTGGTTCGGCGGCGTGGGGTTTTTACTGACAGCCTATTCTTCATTGTGGTTCCTCTGGGGACTTGGATTGGCGTTGGCGAGTGGCATGGCGGGCGCGTCCATCCTTTTCTGGTTCTTGACCAAGATTTTGCTGGCACATGAGATGGATCTGAATCCCGCGGATTACGACATGGTGGGAGTATTGGGGCATGTTTCCAGCCTCATCCGTGAAGGGGGAACCGGAGAAATCGTTTTCAGCCAGGACGGCACGCGTCAGACCTGCGGGGCGCGTGATGAAGATGAAAAAGGAATTCCCAAAGGAACGGAGGTGGTGGTCACTCGCTACCAAAAAGGGATCGCATATGTTCGTCCCTGGGATGAACTAACGCAAACTCCGAGTTCCGGCTGTCCCGACTTGGAGCCAGAGACTGGAGCTTCCGGGCAGAAGGCAAATTAAACATGTAACCTCCATTGTGTCAAAACCCAGGCGGCGGGACTCTCGTATAGGTCCGCAGCCGTCTTGAGCTGGAAGCGTCACGATCACGCGGCGGGGAGCAAGTTTTTTCATCGGGTAGGGGTTGGTAGTTCTCATATTAACTCTTAATTGCGAGGAGGATTTATGCCTGTTTCGGCTGGAGTATTTGTAGTGGCCGGGTTGATGGTAGTCTGTTTATTAGTCTTAATGGCTTTATTCGCGGGACTCTACCGGAAAGCCGGTCCCCATGAGGCTTTGGTGGTGTATGGGTTTCGCGGGACTCGGATCGTCAAGGGGCACGGCACCGTAATTCTCCCCATGGTGGAGAGTTGCCGTGACCTTTCCTTGGAACTGATGTCCTTCGACGTCGCCCCCAAACAGGATCTCTACACCAAACAAGGAGTGGCTGTCACGGTGGAAGCCGTGGCTCAAATCAAAGTTAGGTCAGATCCAGAATCCATTCAAACCGCTGCGGAACAATTCCTGACTAAGACCGAGCAGGAACGGGAATCGCTGATCCGTCTGGTCATGGAAGGTCACTTGCGTGGAATCATCGGTCAGCTCACCGTCGAGGAAATCGTCAAACAACCGGAGATGGTGGCGGACCGGATGCGGTCCACGTGCGCGGAAGATATGAACAAGATGGGATTGGAAGTCATTTCCTTCACCATCAAGGAAGTCCGCGACAAGAACGAATACATCGCCAATATGGGCCGGCCGGATGTCGCCAGAATCAAGAGAGACGCGGATGTCGCCACGGCGGAAGCGGAACGCGACATCGCCATCAAACAGGCCGCGGCTCACCGGGAATCGGCCATTGCCCGGGCGCAGGCGGATCAAGAGCGCGTGCTGGCGGAGACTCTCTCCCAGGCCAAACAAGCCGAGGCGGAGCGAGACTTGTCCATTAAAAGGGCCCAATACCAGGAGACCATCAAAAAGCAGCAAGCGACGGCCGATAAGGCCTACGACATCCAATCCAACGTCATGCAGCAACAGGTGGTGGCGGAGTCGGTGAAGATTCAACAGGTGCAGAAGGAACAGGAGATCAAAGTCCAGGAAGCGGAAATCCAGCGCCGGGAAAATGAATTGATTGCCACGGTCCTAAAGGTCGCGGAAATTGAACGTCAACGGATTGAAACTCTGGCAAACGCTGAAAAAATGCGGCTGATTACCGAAGCGGATGGACACGCCGCCGCTACGCGCGCACAGGGAGCCGCGGATGCGGACATCATCTTCCGGAAGGGTGAAGCGGAAGCCAAGGCCCTGAATGTGAAGGCCGAAGCCTATCAGGAATGGAACCAGGCCGCGGTGATTGACCGGTTGCTTTGCGGCCTGCCGGAGGTCGTAAAAGCTCTGGCTTCTCCATTGAATAATGTGGACAAGATTACCATCGTCTCCACCGGCGATGGGGAAACTGCGGGTATTCACAAGATCACGGGTGATATCACAAAAATGGCGGCCCAGATCCCGGCGTTATTCGAAACGCTCTCCGGGGTCCAGATCTCTGATCTGCTGTCCAAAATCCGGGGGCTGGGGGACAAGGGACCACAAAACAATTCGAAGAAGCAGGGGGAGTAGGGATAAGTGGGGAGACCGGAGACGGGAGAGGGCAGACGGGAAACAGCAGAGGGCAGACGGGAGACAGCAGAGGGCAGACGGGGGTCACGAAATGCTCTCTGTTTTTGAATCAAGCCAAAAAGGAGGAACCAAAATGGCACTTCTTGATCGGGTTGCAACGTTGATCAGGGCAAATTTGAATGACCTCATCGATAAAGCGGAGGACCCTGAAAAGATGATCAAACAGGTGATCCTCGACATGGAAAATCAATTCATTCAGGTGAAAACGCAGGTTGCAGTGGCCATTGCCGATCAGCATGTCCTGGCTAAACAACGAAAGGAAAATGCCGGTAAAGCCGAAGAATGGGTGAGAAAGGCCGAATTGGCTGTCGATAAACATTCGGACGACCTGGCTCGGGCCGCCTTAGAACGGTCCATGGGCTTTCAAAAATTGGCGGAAACGTTCCAGGAACAGGAGGCCGATCAAAAAACTCAGGCGGAGAATTTAAAATCGATCCTTCTAAAATTGGAACAGAAACTCGCTGAAGCTAAAACCAAACGCGACTTATTAATCGCACAACACCGGCGAGCCAAGGCTCTCGGGAAGGCGAGCGATGCCCAAATGGCCATTGGCGATCAATCCAAGAGCGCTCAATTCGACCGATTGCAGGGGCGGGTCATTCATGCCGAGGCGGTCAGCCAGGCGAAAGCGGAAATGGTCACCGATAGCATGGAAGATAAATTAAATGCCTTGGAAAAATCCGACCAAGTAGAACGGATGTTGACGGAGCTGAAAGCCCGGCGGCAGTTGAATCCATGAGCGAAGGCCCAGGAAGGGCTGCGCGGGTAGACAGAAGACAGTAGTCAGGAGACAGAAGTCAGTAGACAGTAAACAGTAGGCAGTAGGCAGGGAGGAAGAGTCGAGCAATTTGGAGAAGAACCGTTCGCTGAGGAATTGTAAAAGCCAGAAGGACATTACTGCCAGTTCCCATTTCGCCCGGTCGCCTAACTGCATGCGGCCTGCTGTTTGCTGCCCTCTCCTTGTTGGGTGCTGACTCCTGTCTTCTGTTTACTGTCAACTGACTTCTGTCTCCTGACTACTGTCTTCCGCCGACTCTCTCGCTCCTTCATGACGGTCTGATTGCCTTTTCGGTTGCTCTTTGGGCAATCGGCAATCCCATGGATTTTAATTGTTGTCTGCCTTCATTGATTCGAGGCAAAGCTCTGCATCGGTTTATGCGATTCCAAATTTGAAAGGAGGACTCATGTCTTATCTCAAGCCCCTTCTAGGGGCAGGTTGCGTCCTTGTTTTTTGTTTTCTCGGTTTTTCTTCTTCGGCACTGGCCGCTGAACCAGATCCCGGTCTTTCCGCCATTGCCAAATCCGTGGTGGAACAGATGGTCAATGGCCAATTCGAGGCCCTGACCACACGCTTTGATGCCACCATGAAAGCAGGTTGGCCGGTGTCGAAGCTCAAGGAAACTTGGGGCCAGGTCCTCACTCAAGCCGGAGCCTTCCAGCGCCAGACTGGCATTCGCTCGGAAAAAGTGCAGAACTACGATGTATTCTTTGTGACCTGCGCCTTTGAGAAATCCCCCTTGGATGTAAAAGTGGTTTTTAATTCCTCCAAAGAAATTGCGAGCCTCTTTATAGCCCCTGTCCCCGCAACGATGAAAGCGAGCCCAGCGGCGTCCGGCATCGTGGGAACCTGGCAAGGGACGCTAGAAGCCGGTCCTCAAAAACTCCGCCTGGTTCTGAAAGTGAGCCAGAGCGCGGAGGGGATGCTTTCCGCCAAAATGGATAGTGTCGATCAAGGGGCCATGGATCTTCCCGTGTCGAAAATTTCGATCAATGGTAACAGCTTAATCTTTGAAATCGGTATGATTGGCGGTGCTTATGAGGGAACCTGGGACAAGCAGAAGCAGGAAATTTCTGGTCAATGGAGCCAAAGTGGAATGAGCTTCCCGTTGACCTTCAAGAAGGTGGACAAGCCATTGGCTCTCGTTCGGCCGCAAGAACCGCAAAAACCTTATCCTTACATAGAAGAAGAAGTCACCTTTGAAAATCCGCCAGCCCAGGTCAGGCTGGCGGGCAGTTTGACCTATCCCAAAGCCGGTGGCCCATTCCCGGCTGTGCTGCTGATTTCCGGCTCAGGGCCGCAGGATCGAAATGAAACGGTCTTCGGCCATCGCCCTTTTCTAGTATTGGCCGATTACCTGACGCGCCGGGGAATCGCCGTCTTGCGCTGGGATGATCGTGGAGTGGGCGGATCCTCGGGCAATACGATGAATTCCACGAGCAAAGATTTCGCGCAAGATGTGTTAGCCGCGGTGGAATTTCTAAAGACCCGGCGGGAAATCAATCCCCGCAAAATCGGCTTGCTGGGACATAGCGAAGGAGGGATGGTGGCTCCGTTGGCCGCCTCAATTTCCAAGGATATTTCTTTTGTTGTCTTGATGGCGGGGCCAGGAATCACCGGTGAAGAGATTCTGTACAAGCAGGGCGAATTAATCCTCCGTTCCATGGGAAACAGTGAAGACACCATTACATTGAACCAACGATTGCAGAGACAGCTTTTCGCGGTGCTCAAACTGGAGTCGGATAATGAGCTCGCGGAAAAGAAAATCCGTGAAAGCACATCCCAAATTTTGGCCGCTTTGCCGGAAAGCCAAAAAGCATTGGGCGCCAATTTGGGAAAGGCGATCGAAGGACAATTGAAGGGTGTGTTGACTCCCTGGTTCAGGTTCTTTATCTCTTATGATCCCAAACCCGCCCTGGCTAAATTGACTTGTCCGGTCCTGGCGCTCAACGGAGAAAAAGACCTGCAAGTTCCGGCGCGCGAAGACCTGGAAGGCATCGAAGCAGCCTTAAAATCCAGCGGACGGACAGACTATAAGACAGTCCTTCTGCCCGGTCTTAACCACCTTTTTCAAACCTGCCAAACCGGCTCACTCGCCGAATATTCCCAAATTGAAGAGACCATTGCCCCGATTGCCTTGGAAACCATCGCCACTTGGATTCAACAGCAGACTGGGAAAACAATATGACATGGCGATCCCGTTGGCGCGTTTGCCCGGGGATCAGAAGAAAACCGTGGCTGCGGTCAAAATACCCGCCAAGCCCAACAACAGGCTGATTCCCCAAAACGCTTTCCACCGGACCAGGATGGAAACGGAACCGAACACAATGGCTATCTGAAGGAGCATGGCCGCTAGGTCGCACCGGTCATTGGCTTTTATTTTTAGTTCAACGAGTTTTTCAAAATTCTCCGCCTTTTTCTGGATTTCTTCCTTTTCGTTCCCATACCGCTTCATCTCTTTTTTGTATTTCTCCAAGAGTACTGTGCGTTTGGCATTATCAATGGCTTGACCGTTGACAGCTTCCAATAATTCGCCCTGCATGAGGAAACTATGTTCTTTAATGCTTTTTGCTTGGAAGTAAGCCCAACTATTGGATGCCCGCGTCGCTGAGAGTAGTCCTTCTAATTTTGCGTCATCGCCAAAGGTAGCTATGATGGAAAGGACCACAGCCAACACGGCGATGCTCAAGGCAACGCGCCGTTCAAAAGGATCTTTGGCTTCCGGAATTTCAGGGGACTCCGCCATTTTTCGTCTCCAATCTTGAGATGTCGGTCTTCTTTTCTGCCCGAGGGATGATCAAATAAAAGTATAACCTAGTCTCGAAATTGACGCAGAAGTCAAAGACGGGAAACAGGCTTTAATAAAGAACTCTAATGTGAAGAATTTTTTTGGCGGGGCAGTCCTCTGGGTCTGCCAGTTCCGGTCCTCGTCAGCCCAGCGCCGGGGCCAGAATCCCTGGCATCTAGCAAGGCCGGAGGTCTGCTCCTGTAGTTTTAACAATATTGGCCTAATGATGCTTTTTGACTACCGCGAAGCGGTAAAGGAGATTAGCCTGGGGTTCGCGATGTTTCAGCGCGCACCCCAGGGTTCAATCTCCACATCCGGTGCACCCTGAATGGGTGCAGGAGTTCGGCTGACGAGGGATCCTGTGCGCTTTGGATTCATGAATTCGATCCGGCAAAGGTCTTCGATTGGTTCTGGCTTCCTCTCCTGCACTCCACTGGAGTGCCCGCCGATTTTTATTCGAACCTACCTGGGGTATAAGAGCAAAAACGTTCTCTTACCCCAGGCTAATTTCCAGTACCGCTTCGCGGTACAAATGTTGAATCTCCTGGAGCGGGCCAGAGGCCTGGTCCAGCAGCGGCTTGGGGGGCGCGGCTTGGCAGACGTCCCGCGGGTTGACAGGGCTCCGGCACTCATGGTAAAACTCATTCCCAGCTCGGACAATTCTTTTATAGATGTGTATTATTTTTATCACAATCCTCCTTGGTGTTTTTCAAGGGGAGGTTCTCAAGGAAGAAAAATCCTTTCAATGGGTATTCAAGCAAGGAGCAACAGTAAAACCAAAGGCAAGAGGGCCTCAGGATTGGATTCTGTCCCCAGCTCGAAAAGATGGGCTTCTCTTCCCTGCGCGAATCGCCAACAGAGCTCCAATACGCACTCACTCGGAATAGGGGTAAGCAGAAAAAAATCAACTTACTTCGATTCTGATCAATAAATCGTTCTGTAATAAGCAGAGACTCATATGCAAACCCGTCTGATGGCAACAGTTGCCTTTTTCACTTTTTCTATCACATCTTGTCAGGGCCACAATTTCCCCTTGCGGGAGGGCGACATCGTGTTCCAGAGTTTTTCTTCATCCCAAACCAAGGCTATAAAAATGGCCACTAAATCAAAATTTAGCCATATGGGGATAATCCTTAATCAAAATGGAACGCTAATGGTATATGAAGCTGTCGGTCCAGTAAAATTCACATTCATCAATACGTGGATTGACAGAGACCCAGATAGGCACTTCGTTTTGAAGAGGTTAAAGAATTCCGAAAAAATTCTGACAAAAGAAAACCTTAGAAAGCTGGAGATTGTGGCATCCTTCTTGAAGGGCAAACCATATGATTTCGTGTTCAACTGGTCTGACGAAAAGATCTATTGTTCTGAATTGGTCTGGAAGATATATGATCGGGCACTCAGCATTAGGGTAGGTCGCCTCCGGAAGTTAATAGACTTTGACTTATCATCTCCTGATGTCCAGATGAAACTTAAGGAACGCTATCCTAAAGGAGTCCCACTTGAAGAAACAGCAGTCTCCCCACAGGACGTCTTCCAGAGTGAAAACCTGGTTACTGTCTACAGTCAATGAAATTACCGAACAAATCACTCCACCGGACGCGCGAACAGCGCGCGCCGGTGAGTGTAGTGTTAGGCCGCTGAAAGGAACATCGTGACCTTCGCTAAGCCACAACAGAACCTCGCGTTGCCGTACATCGTGCAGAAACGCATCGATTCCATGTTCGCTGGTTCGACCGGGCTTTCAGGCCCTGAGATGATCGAGTACTTCTCTCGATTTGATCCGAACATAGAACAGTATTCTTGGTCTGGTGGGATGCCGAGTCGCAAGCAGATTCTTCAAGACTGCCTCGCTCGCTTCCCGCGAGAACAACAGCTTGAGATCCTAGCCGACATGATGCGCCCCGCGAACTATAAGAAGTACAGTCCCCCCGCATTGGAAGATCAGGACTTCCTACTTAACTGGATCGCCTCTCAGAAGGGCGTCGTTTCTGAAACTCGAATGGATGAGACAACCCCTATGCCCCGCATGGCTGCTCCGTATCAGCCGGGAGCAACATGGGACGTATTTATCTCGCATGCCTCCGAAGACAAGGAGTCCTTTGCATCCCCTTTAGCAGAGGCGCTACGGGCTCAGGGATTGAAGGTCTGGTTCGACGCGTTCACCCTCACGGTAGGCGATAGCCTTCGACGTTCCATCGACCGTGGGTTAGCTCAGTCGCGCTTCGGTATAGTCATCCTAAGCAAAGCTTTCTTCCGGAAGCACTGGCCGCAGCTCGAACTAGATGGTCTTGTCGCACGTGAATCCGCAGGCGTGAAAGTCATTCTTCCGGTTTGGCACGGAGTGGACGAACATAGCATCCGGCTTCACTCGCCCCTACTGGCTGATAGAGTGGCCGTCTCATCGGCGAGTGGGCTCAAGCATGTCGTCGCTCAGCTCATGCAGGCCATTCAGGTTGAACCTCGTGGTACAGCGGCATAACCATTGAGGGGACTCGCTCCGGCCTAAGGCCTGTGCGAGTCCCTCATGTTAAACGTTGGCCCAATTAATTAATCTCACAAAGACGCTGAGTCACTGAGGGGAAAAAGAATTTGATGCATCTGGTCTTTTAAGGAAAAATCTTCTTCCGTGACTTTGTGTCTCCGTGAGAAATAAAAAAACCAAGAAAATGAATGCCTGTCATTAAGATTTCTTGACAGTACCCTTCAAATGCAAAGTTTAAAGCAACTCCGACAAAGGCTGACATTACCATCCTGTCCGGGAGACTGGGACCAACAAGCCACTTCACTTAACCAGCGCATAAAGCGCGCTGGCAGATGAGCCATCATGTCGGGTTGGCAGAGGCAGAAAGAAAAGAAGATGAAATTCAGCGAATTGGTTCATCTCCTGGAAGAAAATGGTTTTAGAATTATCAAAGAAAAAGGATCCATCCGTTATTAGGGAAGGCAGGATGGCAAAGGCTGATTCGTGTCGATTTCCATGGGGCAAAGGAAGTGCCAATCGGAACTTGTCATGCGATAATGAAAGCCGCCGGCATCAAGAAATAAAGGGGAGCCAGCCAATGATTGAACTATCCTATTCTCTAATCATCGAAGCGACCAAAGAACCTGACTACTTTGGATTCTACTCTCCCGAATTGGAAGGATTCTCTGGAATTGGCCATTCTATCGAAGATTGCATCTTCCGGGCTAAACACGGAATGAAAGAACATGTGGAACTGTTGCGGCAGCAAGGTTTGCCTATTCCAACTCCCAATCCCAATCCGCGTATTATCGTTGAAAATGAAAGCCACCAGGCCGTCGCTTGAATCACAGATAAATCTGAACGAATAGATCTCGTTTTTTAGTGCAGCCCCATTGGGTCAGGCCATTTACTTTGGGCTAGCGGGAAAAAACGGGAAGAGCTGGCGAATCATCTCCGGACTCGGCTGTTCACCGTATTCACAGATTTCAAAGGCTTCGGCAAATTGAATTTTCTTGGCGTTTTCGGGCCCATACCATTTTTCCAGGGCGGACCGGACCGCCGGATTCGCCTCGCGTTCGCGCTGTTTTTTTAGCCATTCTTTCCGAGCTGCGGGATCAGCCGGAACCTGGTCCAAAACCCCGTCGTGCCAAGGGAGCCATTCATACATCTGCGAGGTATGGGCATCGAACATGTCGAGCTTCTTCTCGACCACATCGTCAATGCTGACGGCAATGTCGGGAGTAAAGGGATTGGGTTTTTGGAACCCATCCTGAAAGTAGAGAAAAACGGGATTTTTGCGCAAGGCGGGAGTGTCGGGACAAATATTCGGCACGGTCACCATAAAGGCGGCATCCTGAAGCAGCACGCCAGTGTAGCGATGGTCGGGATGATAATCAAAGGGACGGGGACCCAGCACAAGGTCGGCCTTCCACTCCCGGATCAGCCGGATCAATTGCTCTCGAACTTCCAAGGTGGGCATCAGTTCGCCATCGTGATTATCCAGCGTGATGTAATCCACTCCAATTCTGCGGCCTGCCTCCCGAGCCTCGGCGCGCCGCCGCATGGCAAGAGCGCCACCCCCTTGGCTTTGGTGGCCGGCATCTCCATTGGTGACGGCGACAAACCGCACGCGGTGCCCCAGAGCGGCCCACTTGGCGGCAGTCCCGCCCGCCCGGCCATCGCAATCATCGGGATGGGCGCCAAACGCGATGATGTTTAATTTCTTTCCCTGGCCAGCCATTGGCAAGCATGCCAACAGGCAAATCACAAAGAAGGCACAAACAGAGGCATGGACTTTGACCATAATAAAATCTCCTGTTACTGATGAATGGCCATCAGCAGTTGGTTGGGAATTCATAATTAGAGTCCTTGTATAAAGTCGGTTTTTTATGAAAACGCTTGTCCGGCGCGGAAGACAGCGCATTATGAATGGCAGGCCTTGGCGCGAAGACCGTTGTTTGTCTCTTGTATGTCACGGCTGAAGCCATTTTGATAAACACTGATCCCACTTCTTTATGTCCTTCCTTCTGCTGATCTGCTGTCTGCTGTTACGCGGTGATCTGCCGCAAGGCCACCCGCGTCATCACCCGGAAGTTGTAGGCCAGCAGGCTCCACAGCACCTTGGCCTCAAAATGCACGCGCCCCTTCCATTCACAGCGGAACATTTGAAAGCCCCGCTTCCAATTGGAAATCACGGCCTCGATCCCGCTGCGCCACTTTTTCAGCCGCCTCTCCACGCTGGCACTGCTGACCAAGTTCTTCAGCGAGCCCACGATCTTATTGAAGACAATATTGGCGACTCCATGTTTTTTCGCCAGCTGCAGGTTGTCCAGACTGGCATATCCGCCATCGGTAGCCACGTCTTGGGGAATGACCCCGTAATTTCTTTTCAGTTGCTGAAGCATTTCCGGATAGAACGAATGGTCGGAGGGATTTCCTTCCGCCACCTGGCAGACCAGAATCATCCCATTGCGCCCCACCGCCAGATCCACCTTGTGCCCGAACTGCACTTCGCGGGATCCTTTGATAATGATGTCGGTGTGATCCTCAAAAATCGAGAACAGCTTCTCTTCCTTGGGAACCTGCTGGCCAAACAGTTCCTTGCGGCTGGCCATCGAATAGACTTTTGTCATCTTGGGCAACAACTCTTCCAGCCGCTGGCACAGCTTCCTGGTCTTGCGGTTCCCTTTTTTCCCGTCCCCGTGCAGTTTCTTCAAGGCCTTGGCGGTCTGCTCGATGCAGCGCTTCAGGGTATTCAATTGCTGAGCCAACAACGGTTCCCGCTCCTCAGCTTTTTTGCTGACATTGATCTGGTAAAAATTCTTCTTGGCCCGGGAGACGCTCACACCCTCTTCCAACGATTGTTCAATCTTCCGCAGCTTGCCCAAAATCCGTTGGCTGACACGGATGCAGTCCCAGACCAAGGCGTTGTTGGTAGGATAATGGATGTTGGTCTCCACCACCGTGCTGTCTTCTCGCACGCCGCTGGCGTCCTCCAAGTTTTCTGCCAGCGCCAGCTTATTGATCTCCACCATCAGCTTCTGCAACGACTCCGGCCGGATGGCCGCAATATATTTGTGCAACACTTCGTAGGAGAAGGGATCCCGAACTCCCAGCTTGATGAACAGGGGGCAGATGCGGGAATCGATTTGCGCGTATTCCAGTTCCTGATAATTCAGCCCTTTCAACTCCTTGTACAGGGCGGCCCGAACCACCTGCTCCACGGCGGGTCCATCCTGGCGTCCCATTTCATTGTTCTTGCCCAAGGCCTGAATATCGGTCGAGACGATTTGATAAAGTTCCGGGTGTAAATTCAATACAATATCGATCATGGCCAGCTCGGGGTCATAGGCCCACAGCGGATCGTCAAATTGAAGTTCGAGTTCTTTGAGAAGTTTCATGGAGCTGAATCCTTGTCCGTTCAGGGTGTTTCCTTCGAAGACCCTGATTCTATCACGGTTTTAGCGGATTTGCACTATATATATTTGTTTATATTCCCTGATAAAGCACGGCTGATCAGCGTCTTCACGGACGGGCTTTTCAGGTTAAAATGGAGCAGTCCGGCAGCTGCGAAAACCATGCCTTCCGAAAAATAGGCATAACTCGTGATATTGCTAAAGGTTACGAGTTTATAAATGGACACTAATTAGTCAATACTCAGGCAGACAGAAGCCAGGAGCCAGAATTCAGAATGTCCCGCGAATCGGAAATCTTAGCTTATCAAATGAGAGCTCCCGTACCGTTACGGCAACTCTTTGATGCGGATATTTCGAAACTTCACCACGGAACCGTGGCCAAGCCAACCGATATGGCCGGATTCACGCTGCAGTCCCGGATGTTGATTATGATCCAGAGTCCCATGATCGCGGGCTTCGGAAATATCCCCATCGAGGATCACCTCACCATTCAAAATCACTTTCATCCGGGAACCTTGAGCACTGATCTCCTCAGAGTTCCATTCGCCCAAAGGCTTCAGAAATCCTCTCTTGGCGGGGATGACACCATAGACGGATCCATGGTACTGATATGGCTTTAAATCAGCATAGACCGGCGCTGTGTCGTCTAAAACTTGAATCTCCATACCAACATAAGCGGCGTCCCCTTCCAGCGGGGTGCGAATCCCCACGCCATTATTGGCCGCGGGGGTTAACTGAAAATCAAACCGGAAAACAAAATTGCCATATTCCTTTTCGGTATAGAGATTGCCGCCGCTGTCTTCGCTGGGTCGAATTACGATGAGGCCATCTTCCGCCTGGTAAGCGGTCTTATTTCCCACCCAGCCATCCAGATTGTAGCCATTGAAGAGGGATACAAAACTTTCCTTCTGTTCTATTGCCGTCAATTTCTGTTCGGCGCTATTAATCTCCCGAATATAAATATCGCGGAAAGCAAGATCGGTTCCATGAGCCTGAAGCTCAATCGTGCCGCTCGAGAAAATGGGGATCCCGCGATCCCAATAGTTTTCGAGCACGACATGGTCGACTACTAATTTTCCATTGAGGTAAACGGTCACGCGGTCGCCAATCATCAGGATTCGGAATGTATTCCACTCTTCCACGGGATTATCCGCCCGCACCAGGGGATTGCTTGGATTTTTTTGATTATTGTACAAACCGCCGGAACCCACCTGTGCCCCTGCATCCACCCGGGCCGGGTCCCATATCTGCACTTGAGGACTGCCGCGCAGATAGATGCCGCTGTCGCCGTTTGCGGTAATTCGCCAATCGACCCACAATTCAAAATCCCCATAATTCTTGGCGGAAAGGAGATTCTCCCCCTTGCCATTGAAGACAATGGCGCCATCCTTCACGGTCCAGCAATCTTTTAATTTGGCGTTGGCTTCCGCCTGCTTGCGGGATAATTCTTCCGGATCCATCTGGGCTTTTTTGATGGGATCCGTCACGAAACCTTGCCAGCCGGCAAGATCCCGCCCATTGAACATGGAGACAAATCCTTCCCCCTCTTTCATCTTTCCCAAATAGGTTTCAATGTCGATCTTGATGTAAGGCGCGTCTTGCCCCGTGATCAGCTCTTTGGCGCGCAGCAGCTTTTCCTTTACAATCTTTCCATAGAGGCCATTTTCCTTGCCCGGATCGGGAAGTGCCACGCTGACCGCGGAATTGGCCGCCGTGGATCTCAGAGCTTCATTCTCGAAGAATGAGCAAATGTACATAAAACTGAGGAAAGTTTTGATGTTTCCCAACGAGGAGAGAAGCCGTTTGCGGGACTCATCGTTGGGAGCAAACGGCATGATTTTGCGCAATTGCAGCAATTTCTGGTCGTCGAGCGCCTTGGACATTTCCACGGTGTCTACAAATCCATCGAAAGCCTTTTGCTTATCGGCCACGGAATTATCCCCGGAGCAAATCTCAAACAGCGCGCCCGCGGAATGCCCATTCTTCCATTGGACCAGGGCATCCAGCGCCGCCGGCTTCGTCACCGAGCTTCCGGCGCGATACTGTTGCAGCGCCACTTCCACTCCCACTTCGCTGCCGATCCCCGCCAGCACCGCGAAGTAACGTTCAGGGGATGAACTCTTCCGTGCCGCCTGCAGAATCTTCTCGGCGGCGGCGTCATTATTTTCGCTGCGTCGCACTGCCGTTGCCAGGGATTTTTGGACCGGCTGAATCTCCTTTTCGGAAAGCGGGCCTTCGATCATGTTCAAAAGAAAATCCAGATTGCCGCCGCCGGCCACCGCGGCCAGATTATTCACCGCGGTTTCCCTCACTCGCGGAGATCCTTGAATGTTCGACTGAAAGATCGGGAAAAATTGCGGGTCATTTTTCGCGGCAATCACTTCCAGCATGACCACCTTGGCGCCGTCCGGAGCCTCTTTCACTTTTTCCGCAAGCTGACGGGCCTGCTGGGTCGAACAGATCATAAGCAGAGCTTTTTGAATTGCGTCAGCATCAGGAGAAGACGGATACTTGGCCAGATAGGCAAGCAGATCATTAAACGCTTTCTCTTTCTCAACGATCGCCAAGGCTTCAGCCGCTTCCGTTCTCACCCGTGGGTCCCGGTGAGAGAGCATCTTTTTCAGAGCGGGAGTGGCCGCGGGGTCTTTTCTGACCGCCAGGAAGTGGACCAAATCCGCCTGAGCTTCGCCATTATTCGATTTTGATAATGCGTCGATCCAAGGCTGAATCGGACCTCCCTGTCTCAACGCCAGGGACAAGGCTGCGGCTCGGTATTTTTTATCGGTATCGGAAGCCGCCTTAAGAAGAAGGGACGTCGCCGATGGCAAAGAGCTATCGGCGACGAGGACACTCAACGCTTTGCTCTTGTATTGCATCTGGTCCGCCGACGTGCAGTTTTTCATCACTTTTTCGCAAATCGTGTGGCTGAGGTCTTTCCGCTGGTTTTGCGAGAGAGTCTGAGCAAAGTCGAGCAAAGCCTCCGTCGCACCCAGAGGTTCATATTGGTAATTTGCTTGTTCAGCGGCCTTTTGCAGGATCTGGGCGCTTGAAGGATTGCCCATGGTAGCCAACGCGGCCAGGATTGCCTTTTGCAATGCGCGGTCGGCACTGCCGGCCAATGCCTCCACTTTTCCAGCCTCGCTGGCGGTTCCGGCTTGTTTCAGCGCCACGACCAAGGCAACGCGGGTTTTTCCGTCAGCCCGATCCAAGGCGGCGGCAAATTTCGGAACCGCCAGGGAAGCATCGCCTTGGAGCATGGCCCGGATGGCCGGATCATAAAGCTGTGGATGAGTCAGATATTGTTCAAGAACACCGAGGCAACTCGCGCTCCCCACCCATCTTAACTGTTCCAGGAAAAAGGATTTCACCCAGACATTTTCCGTCTTCTCCAACGCGGACAGGCACTGCTTTTCCCAGAGGGGACGCGCCGCTTCATGGCCGGAGCGGCTTAAATAGCGGGAGAGGCTCTCCACCGCAAACCGCGCCGCCACATCATTTCCAGTTCCCGGGGGAATGATCTGGCTGGTAACCAAAGTCCATCCGGCCTCGCCCCACGCCGACATTTCCGACATCAACCGGTCACATCTTTCCATATTCTGTGACGGCATTTGGGCCAGCAGGTCCGCCACTTTTGTGGTGACTGTCCTCTGATCCTGGCCCCAAGCGGCGGTTTGAATTGTTGCGAGAAATAAAATCAGCGCCAACATCCAGCTTTTATGATTTTTTTTCATGACTGTACCGTTTCCGTATCGAGGAATTTTCGATTGAATTTTCTGAAGGGCGGACGTTGCGAAAACTATGCGGGAGGAATCCGCACACCCTCAAAGCCCGCCAGCCGCTGGTTTGGCAGGATGTCCCGCATCCCGTCATCAAGCATTTCAGGTCAGGTGGTCCAAGGCGCACGCATCGGCTGATGGATCAGCCGATTGGCTCCGTCATCATTAATAAATTCCTGTTTTACCGGGTCGAAATGCAGCGTCCGGCCCAGCCTCAGGGCCACAATGCCCAAATTGACAATGGTGCAGGAGCGGTGGCCGTTTTCTTCATTCAGCGCAAATTTCTTCCGGGTCCGAACCGACTCGTGGAACGAGATAATTTGAGGTTCCGGGTCAGGCAGTGAATCGATCAGGGCTTGAACATTGGGAATCGTCGACCGGAGTCCAGGATACACTTTGCCTTTGGGACCCTCGATGTAAGCCGCCTCTTTATCCTGGTTTTCCCCATCCAAAACGATCTGACAGCCATCCTCATAGGTGTACATGATCCTGTTCCAGATGCCCACGGCATCTGGGTGTTGCTGAGGCGCTTCCACTTCCACTTTGATAGGCGCGGTATTATCTTTGCCCAAAATGTACTGGACCGGATCCAAGTAGTGCTGCCCCATGTCGCCCAAACCGCCGCCGTCATAATCCCAGTACCCGCGGAATTTTGCGTGAACTCGCGCCGGGTTGTAAGGTTTAACCGGAGCCGGTCCAAGCCAATAATCGAAATCCAGGGAATCGGGGACTGGCATGGGGGGCAAATTGTATTCCCCTTTCCAGTAAAACTTCCAGTTGAATCCCGTCACTCCGCTCACGGTCACTTTCAGCGGCCAACCCAGAGCCCCGCTCGCAACCAGCTTTTTCAAGGGCTTTACCGGAGTGCCGAATCCGTAAAACTGGTCCTTAAAACGGAACCAGGTGTTCAGCCGGAACATCCGGCCATGTTTCCGCACCGCCTGAATGACTCTCATTCCTTCTCCGATAGTCCGGGTCATTGGCTTCTCACACCAGATGTCTTTCCCGGCTTCCGCGGCCATGATGGACATCATGCCATGCCAGTGGGGAGGCGTGGCGATGTGCACGATGTCGACATCCTTTCGCAGGAGAACCTCCCGGAAATCGGAATACCCTCTGACCTCTTTGCCAGCGCGATCCAGGGCACTCTGCAGATGATCCTTGTCCACATCGCAAACCGCCAACAGCCGCCCCTCCAATTCGAAATGAAAGGAGGATCCAATTCCGCCAACACCAACGATAGCTTTGGTGAGCTGATCGCTGGGAGCCAGATACCCAGGGCCACCCAACACGTGGCGAGGCACGATGGTGAAGCCGGCCGCCGCAAGAAACGTGCGCTTCAAAAATTCTCTTCTTTCGATTTTTGTGTTTTTGGACATAATGTTCAGGTAGGCTGAAATAAAATGGACTTGCGAGTTAACCTTAGCATGGTCGCATGCAGAGTTCAAGACAGGTATGGACAATGGAAAATAATTTTGCCTCATCCAAGGAAGAACCCTCGCTGAGTGTCTCGAGGGTTTTGACGGCGCTCGAGCACCGGCAACCGGACAGGATCCCCATCGATCTGGGGTCCACCTTTGTCACCGGCCTGCATGTGAGCTGTGTCGCGGCTCTTCGCCGCCACTATGGCCTCGATACCGGTCCGGTCAAAGTCATCGATCCCGGACAAATGTTGGGCGCGCTGGATGACGATCTCAAGCGCATTTTGAAGATCGATACGGAAGGGATCTTCCGCCGCATGACCCGGTTTGGATTCCCAGCGGAAAATTGGAAGGGATGGAAAATGCCGGATGGTTTGGAAGTGCTGGTGCCCGAAAAATTCAATGTGACCCGCAATTCCGATGGGGACACGCTCATCCATCCGGGCAGCGACCTGTCTGTTCCTCCCAGCGCCAGAATGCCTCGGGGCGGCCATTTTTTCGATGCCATCATCCGACAGCCTGATTTCAAAGAAGAGGAACTCGACCCCGCGGACAATCTGGAAGAGTTTACCCAGATCGGCGAATCTGAACTGGCCCACCTGGAATGCAGCGCCAAAACCGCGGCCGCTACGGGGAGGGCCGTGGTTGCCAGCTTTGGAGGCACGGCCTTTGGAGACGTTGCCAATATCCCGGGAACTGGCTTGAAATTCCCCAAGGGTATCCGGGATATTACGGAGTGGTACATTTCCACCCATACCCGGCGGGATTACATCCACAAAGTTTTCGAGGGACAATGTGAAGTGGGAATCGCCAACCTGATCAAAATCGCGGCGCGTGTAAAAAACTACGTGAATGTCGTCAATATTTGCGGCACGGATTTTGGCACGCAGAGCTCTTCATTTTGTTCGGTCAAAACCTTTCGCGATCTCTGGATGCCATACTACAAGCGCGTCAACGATTGGGTCCATCAGAACACCCCCTGGAAGACCTTCAAGCACTCCTGCGGAGCCGTGGAGAAATTCGTCGATTCCTTTGTGGAGTGTGGTTTCGATGTCCTCAATCCGGTGCAATGTTCCGCGGTGGGCATGGATGCGGAAGAATTGAAATCGAAATACGGTGCAAAGATCGTCTTTTGGGGTGGAGGAATCGATACCCAGCAAGTGCTGCCCTTCGGAACACCTCAGCAAGTGAGGGAACAGGTCCTGAGGCGTTGCGAAATCTTCTCGCGCCATGGAGGATTTGTCTTCAATGCGATCCACAATATCCAGGCAGGGACTCCCGTGGAAAACATTGTTGCCTTGTTCGAAGCCGTAAGCGAATTCAACGGATGAAAAAGCGTGCAAACAGAAGTTGCGGATAAGGGTCGAATTGGGGGCCAGCAAAATGGACCACGACAGGCCGCGACATCGGTTCTGCGTAATCTTGGCAGTGATCGATTTTCAAAGCTTGAACTTTGCCTGTAGCGCAGACTCGTGCTTTTCAACGAGTCTGCGGCATTTTGCCGAGCATTATCCTGGCGCGTCGTTCGCCAAGGGAAATGGCGCAGAGTCAAGCAGCGACTCCGCGGCATTCCAATCCTCACGTCTTTCTCACCTTCACTTCTTTGGAACGACCGGCATGCGGACAATAGTCTTCAGCTTGGCCGCTGGCACACGGCGGGGATCGCTGATGTAAATCTCATGGCCGGGCGAGGTGACCTCCAAGCCATGCGCTTCGGCAAATTCTCCCAATTGACAATAGATCGCACCGACCTTATCGTATGGGCCGACATGCATTACCTGAATGCACCGCCCTTCCTTCCAGCTCCAGCGTTCCACCGCAGACGTGTCCAATCCCTTCTTGTCGAGCAATTCCTTCCTAAAAGGTTTCAAATCGGATGCGCTCAATTCATCAGGGATGCGAATCAACAGTTGCCAGGGCCATTTTTCGGGAGGCAGCTTGGCGGGGTCTTCCGGCCAGAGGCCCTCGAGCTTGCTTATGCCAAAGTCCATCCTGCCGGCAAATTTCAAGCCGAATTTTGCGGTATAGACCAATCCATAAAGCATTCCAATACATTTTTGGAATTCCTCGCCACCGGGTGCACCCATACCCTTCACTGAGAGGAAAGCCGCCCTCTCGGCCATGACCTCTTTTATCTTGGCAGTGGCGGTGTAGAGATCCTTGTGGATTTTTGCAAAATCAATCTTCTCCAATTGGGGAGCTTTCATGTTCACGCCTCCTTTTTTTCGTCGATCATGACTTGGATTTCCGTCAAATAATTATAGGGATTCCCCTTAAAAATCATCCCCGGCCCTTTCAGATAAATTTCCCGGATCGGCAACTGGAGCGAATAACCTTTTTCCTGGAGATACCCGAAGAGCCTGGCATAGGAGTGACTTAATTGGTCATAGGGGCCTTTGTGAATAATGGAAATGCAACGGCCTCCGGGAAGCGCATGCACCGAAAATTCTCCCTTCCCCTTGATCCCCTTTTTGACCTGAAAGCAGGATTCAATTTCGGCATCATCTTCTCTATATTCCCCGTCGTAATAAAGGTTAATGGCTTTGCCTTTGATATACCGGCCGGCCAGACGACCCAACTGCTGGAAGGCTTTGCCCGTATCCGCGTATTTGCCTTTCCAGCGCAACCCGGCCACTTCGACAGGGTCCACCTCTTTTTCCCGGATTTCAAAATCGACGTTTCGAAGCATTTGCTTAACCTCTCTTTCCGCTTGGATGACGGCGTTCAGCGAATGGGCCACTTGGTTGAGTTGTGCCATCCGGGCCTCAATGCTATTGCGCTGGCGTTCCAGAAAGCCCAGGATTTCTTCATCCCGTTCAAAGTGTCTGAGAATCTCCGCGATTTCCGACAGCGGGAATTCCATCTGGCGCAGGTAGGCAATGATGCGGGCCTGTTCGACATTGCGGGAGTCGTAGTACCGGTAACCTGTATCAGAATCGGTGACCCTTGGTTCCAGAAGTCCCTTTTCGTGATAAAGCCTTAGCGTCTTGATGGTGAGTCCGGTGATCTTGGAAAATTGCCCGATGCTGAACACACATCCTCCTCGATAGTTGGCACTTTGGGAGCCCCTTCTGCGGCGAATAAAGGCGCAACGCCGGCCGGCTTGCTACCTTGCTTGGCAGTGTCGGAAATCACTCTAAAGTCCGCCCTTGGGGGAGAGTCAAGCATTTTTTTTCAAAACCCGCGAAGTTTCAGATATCCTATCACTGAAGGCCAATCCAAATGGATGAATTTTTATAAGGGCTCAGCTTTTCGCTGCCAAACGATCAGATCAAGAAGCACAAAGCGCAAGTGCACGGTCAGGATGGCGGCGCAAAACCGCGCAATTATATTTCCTTGGAAGCTCAAAAGAAAGTGCACGGCCCTGAATAATCACAAATTATTTTGTGGTCCAAAAGGCAGATTACATGCGGGGAGGGACATACCCGACATCGGATCACAGGTTATTTTTGATGAAGTCTCCTTTTCCAAGATTAAATCAATCCAATTTTATTTTTTAGAAGGGAATGACAATGTCAGATGATGTAACCTTCACTTCACGTCGATCATTTTTCAAATCCGCTGTGGCCGGAGGGCTTGGTATTTCCGCTTTCCTCCACGGCGCGAAATCTTTGCCCGCGAGTCCTTCCGCTTCAGCACAAATGATGTCCCCCAATTGCCGGACTTGTGAAACCAATGTGGAGAGCTTTCTCAAACCATCTGTCTGCCTGTTCTCAAAGCACCTGGGATGGATCACTGAACCGAGGAAACTAGCGGAGACAGTGGCCGCCATTGGGTTTGATGGGATTGACCTCGCCGTGCGCCCGGGAGGACATGTGCAGCCGGAAAAGGTGGAAACGGATCTCCCTCTCATGGTGGAATCCGCGCGGCAGGCAGGACTTCGCATTGCCATGATCACCACCCGCATCGACAATCCCCGCGACCCTTGCACCGAAGCCATCTTGAAGACCATGGCAATTCTTGGCATCCGCCATTACCGGCGCGACGGGGCCAGCTGGGATGGCCGCTCAAACATCCTGGGGCGCATTGCCGAACTTCAGCCCGATTTGCGGGGCCTGGCGGCACTCAACAAAAAGTATGGGGTCTTTGCCGGAGTGCACAATCACTCAGGATTTGAACTGGGAGCAACTCCCTGGGAGATTTTTGAAATCGTCAAAGACCACGACCCACAACAGCTGGGATCCAACTTCGACATTGCTCATGCCACCATTGAGGGAGGAATAGGAGGCTGGCGAAACGGTTTCCGCCTTTTGGCTGACGATAAGAGAGTTCGAATGACCGCCATAAAAGATTTTTTCTGGCAAAAAGTGGAAGGGCGATGGGGGGCTCAATTTTGTCCGCTGGGCCAAGGTATGATCGATTTGAAGACCTACTTGTCTTTATTAAAGGAGATTCAATTTGCCGGCCCCATATCGATGCACTTTGAGTATCCTAACGAGGGAACAACCGTGGAGGCGCAACAAAAAAGCCTGCTCGAGGATATGAAGCGGGATTTGTCGCTGTTGCATAGCACGATGAAAGAGGTGGGATTGGGTTAACAAGCGCTCATCCGCCGTTTGGCTAACGGACAAGCGCATCTTCAGGGGCGCAAAGCCTGGGGCCGCCCCATCATGGAGGCGCCGGCCCTCACGGTGAGGCGGGAAGCCGAGTCCGCAAAGGCCGGGATGGGGCATCCCGCCTCCAAGTGGGCGATTCACGCACTACCGAGGTTCCGGACACCATTCTTGCCTCTCAAATCCATGTGCCTTTTGCCGCCTTTGCAGTGGATCCGCCACGGGAGAGAAGGGCAGCAATCCCAAACGAGCCAGTCCCGGCCGGAATTCATAACGGATGGAGAGATTGGCACAAGCTAGGGGCTCCAAATCCAAATGAATCCGATATACCGAATGATTGACGCGGTCTCCTATTCCTGTAGCCGCATATTCGTCTTTGGCTTCCCTGGATTTCAGGGCATCCTGACGGGCTGCATTTGCGGAACCGCTGGAAGCTTGCGGCGCCGGCGCGGAACGGCTCTCCATTTCTTTGGTTGCTCCCGCATCGCACTCTTGCCACATCTGTTTTTCTTTAAAAAAAACGGCGCTAATGACTCCTAAGTTATCAGTCTTCCCCAACCAAGCTCCATACGATTTCTCTTCGCTGGTAAAGAAAAATTTTCGCGCCTGGTTTGAACTCGTCTGCCACCCTTGAATTTCAATGGTCTGATAGGGCTCCAACACCCACTTATGCGCGGAACGGGCATCGGTGTGCCGGGCATCAATCGTGTTTAGACCGTCAACGGAAAGCGCCACGGCGGTGCGAACTGAAAGGGGATTGGAAATCCGCAGAGTGTATTCCTTCCCTTTTAATGCCTCGACATAAGAGGCGCCTTGCAACCCATATTCCTGGACTGGATGTCCATCAATTAAGACCTCCAGCCGAAACCCGGTTTGTTCCGCCCCCCAAACCAATCCTGCCATCGCAAAGATGAACATTACTCCCATTATTCCTTTTTGACCTATTGTCCTCATGAGGGCCTCCCTCCTTTCAATTTTCACTGCCTTCATTCATCAAGACGGGAGGCGGAAAATTTCTTGCAAAAAAAAATCATATATATGAGGCTGGCGACCTCCTCATGTCAAACTCGCAGGCCCGGGGGACATGATGGAACCCTTAGCCCCAAGGCCCTGGCACGCACCGGCTCGGATGACGCCAGAACACGACAAAATAGCGGCATTTGGTTGAGCTAAAAACCGCGGAGTCGCTGGCACCACTCCGCGCTAGGAGCCGCAGCCGATAGCGGCACGACGGATATTTTTGAAGGAGCCGCTCATGCCAACACGGCTGGCTCAACAAGACAATAAAAATCTCCAGACCTCACAGGTCTTGGAGACCTGTGAGGTCTCTGATACCGGGATTTTTGTGGGAGAGCCCGAGAAGCGGGCTAATTTGGAATGATTGAAGAATCGGGGATGGGCGGATACTCAAAGGAGCAGCGCATGACGGTGTGTCCGTCACAACAAGAAAAAGAAAATGGGATGATGGAGGCGGCCTGCCCTCAGGCAGTCAAAGCAGGCTTGGCAAACTCAGGCGGGGTGAGTGGCACCCCGCCTCCATCCGCGCCATTTTCTTAAGAGATCGCGGATGTGAAGAATCAAGAGAATGAAACAAGGCGGGGGGCCTGGCTCACAAGATGTGATCTGCCAGGCTCCCCCTTAAAAGGCGGAGGTTATGGAAGGGCTTCGATGGAAATTCCTCCGCCGGAGGTGTGCAGATAAAGATCCGGCCCGCCGCCATTGAGTTTAGCTTGCAATTTGTGACGGCTGATCTCTCCCTGGACGGTCACGGGAATGTCCGTATGAATGGATCCACCGCTGCAATCCGCGCGCAGATTCAAATTCAAGTTCTTGCGAAGTTTTACGTGAACGGATCCGCCGGAGGTAGTCAATTCACAATCTCCCTCCGGCTGGTTGGTGAGTGTCGCGGAAACCGAGCCGCCCGAAGTGGAGGCTTGTACCGTCCCCATCACCTCATCCAGGGTAATGCTCCCTCCCGAGGTGTGTGCTTTTACGCTAGCCGCCACTTTTCCAATCTGGATGCTCCCCCCGGAGGTGTCGACATCAACGGCGCCGGTCCCTCGATCCAGAGTGATGCTTCCGCCCGAGGTTCGTCCATTAACGACTCCATTGATTTCTCCAAAATGAAGACTGCCTCCGGAGGTTTTTGCGACCACATTCCCCTCTAAATCGCTGACTTGGATGCTGCCTCCTCCCGTTTTGAGATCCACGCTATATTTGCGCGGCACCTGGATCATGTATTTCAGTTGCAGGCGGCTCCCACCCCAATTGTGCCAATCCCCCCGGTATCGGGCCTCTATCAGGATATCATTCCCTTGCTGACGAAAATCCATCGTCAAATCCTTCAGGATCTCATTGGCTTCCCTTTGGTCGTGGGTTCTGGCGATGCGTTCGACGTTAATCTTGACTTCATTGGCTGATGTCGAAAGAACTTCGATGGATCCCATGCTGGAATCCAATGTCAATTTGCCACCAGGCTGCACCTGGAAGGATTTGGCAACCTTGTCCTCGATTCCCCCCGACATCATCATCTCCTCACAGCCGGTCAAAGCTAGCGTGAGAACCAGGATAGTTAATAAATTCAGCGATCGGAGTATAGCCCGCATAAAGCCTCCTTAAGAATCTTTCATTGGTGAGTGTAATTTGCTCCCAAAAAGTCGCACCTTTGCTTTCCTGTTCTCATAAACGCAACCTGGGAGGAAAAAGTTCCAAAAAGACTCAAACCAGCAGTGGAATCAGAGGGAGACAAAACGAAGGACTGCAAATGAAATGGAGATGAGCCTTTCATGAAGCCCCAGCCGCCAGTAGATAATAGCCTCTTTTTTGAGCGGGGATGGGACTCAGATCGCGCGATAAAATGCCTTCAGGGAAAACCAGAATTCATCCCCATTCATATAGACAGGACGTGAGTCCTAATGCTGCCTTGCAGAGCCAATTCAGTAGCTTACGCAGTTAGTTCCGCGAGAGATACCGAAAGAATGTGGATGTTCACGCCGGATAAAAGAATTCCATCGGCATTTCGATATCTGGGTGCAGACTCTCATGAACCGGGCAAAAATGGGCCGCTCTTTCCATCTTGGCCTTCTGAACGTCCGTCAAGGGGATAGGAAAGAACACTTGGACCGCCAGCTTCCCGATCCGCCGACGAGGAGCGGGGGCCATTTCCTTTTTTACCGTGACTTTTAATCCCGCCAGATCTATCCCCTCTCTATCGGCAATGATTCCCATAACAGTCGCCAAGCACGAGCCTAAAGCTGTCGCCATTAGATCAGTGGGTGAAAAAAATTCCCCTTTCCCATGATTATCGACAGGGGCATCGGTGATCAGGCTTTGTTGACTGGGTCCATGAACGGCTTTACACCGCAGTCCCCCCTGATAGAAGAGATCAATTTGAACCATTGATGAGCCTCTCTTAAGTAATTTAATCTTTTAGGACGGGACAAGAATTCCCGAGCTTTGGATCATTCATAAAAGATTTGTAAGTATTGCAGAGTTGAATCTCCGGCGCAATGAGTTCGAATTATTGCGCGGTTACAAACAGGCAGGAACTCAAGGCAATGCCAACTGAATTGTTACGCAGATTTTGTTTCAATTCTTTCCAGGATTAAAAAAAAGAACCCGGGATCGAGTCAACCCGGGTGTGAGCAAGAGAAACGCTATATTACAATAGATGCATTATCTCGGGGAAAAGACGACACAACGCTCTTTTTTTTAAAGAATTTTCGTACCTTCTCAGGTTGTAGCCAGAAGCCAAAATTCAGTAGTCAGAATGAACACGCCAGCAACGAGATTTGATGCCCCCTTGTGGCGTAGCAAAAGGCTCATAAGTTATTGGCGCAATCTTTTAGATGCTTATTCGCAGGCCATCCTGGATTGTGACTACTGAATTCTGTCTACCTGAGTAGTTACGAATTGTCAACACTCCGACAATGCCCAAAAAATTGGCTTGAACCACCTGTAAACTGAAGATATGATCCTTTTGAAATTCATCTCCCACGCTTCCGCTGAGGGTAGAGCATGCAATCTTTCAGCCACTTCCCCTGGATGAGCAGTCGCAGACAATCAAAGAGAATCGCGCTTAAGATCGAGTTTGAAATCGTAGGGCATGACGAAAACGGGATTCATTTTTCTACTCATGCTCAGAGCCGCAACATCAGCCGGGAGGGAGGGTGTCTGCTGCTGGATCGAGATATGCCGAATGGCGAGATCATCAAGCTCAAAAGTCCCAAAGGATCCTCTTTTATTGCCCGGATTTGCTGGTCTAATTTCGACATTAAGCTGAACCAGCAACATGTCGGTTTCAGACTGACTTCGAATCGCGACTGGGTCATGCACGAAGTTCCCCGGGAAGAATCCACCCCGCTCTATTTCAATCGGTTCGATTGATCCACTTCATTTGATGCCTGGCGCCAATAATTTATAGCAAGGTTGCTTGAATCTGAGGGCTCACATTTACATGAAGTATCAGCTAAATGTATACGAATCTCTCTGATGAAAAGAGGGATTTATCGAGAAGAGGTTGCTCTAAATCCGCCGATCAAGTGATTACGGGCGCGGGAAGCGGGGGATTGAGATGGCTGATGCTCCATGGAATGTTCGCTGGCGCTTTGCGTTTCTTACCTGGTGAAGCGGAACAGAACAACCGAGGGAAATCGCCTATCCAATCACCTCGCACCACCAAAGAGAATGAGACAGGGTTCTGGGTCACCCTGAGTGAATGATCAGGCTCTGTGCATGTCATTCTTCCAGCTTCCTCAAGGCCAGCGCCACACAGGAAGCCCAAGCAAGCACTTCAAATTTTCCATAATCCAGAGCAGCCTTCATCTCATCCAACGCCATATGAATGAGTTGTTGTTCCTCCAAATCGTCCGCTGTCGACTCCGTAACTTTATTGGCTTGAAGTGCCAGAAATAGATTCCCATGGGCAATCCCGCGATTGGGATCCACCAGGTATCGCCCCAATGCAATCCAAGTCCGGGCCTCAAAACCCGTTTCTTCCAGAAGCTCACGCCGGGCCGCTGCCAGTGGTTCTTCTCCAGGTTCAACAAATCCGCCAACCAAGGCCAGTGATTCCCCTTCCAACCCATATTTGGTCTGCCGGAAGAAAAGAAAATCACCTTCCATAGTCCGTACTACGATGTTGACGTAATCCGGGGTGATAATCCAGGGCCAATCCAGAATGGTTCTCCCGTATGGGAGTTCAATTGAATGCTGTTCCAAAGTCAGCCAAGGTGGCTGCAAATGAATAATCCGTTTTTCGAGAGTTTTCCACATTTTCATTCTCAATCCCCGGACGAACCGAAAGGCTGTGAATCTTGGCCTGACTGGGATCCGTTGCTCGCAGGCGGCTGGGAGGGGGGCTTTTCTTTATTGCGCATTCGAGGCCGGAATCGGGCCAGACATCTTCCCGGCCATTCAATCCCTGAATTCAATTGAAATGTCCGCTTCAACAGGGAATGGTGAAGTTCCAAGGCATGATGAGGACAGAATTCATGGCAGCAATAGCAGCGAATACAAGCCTCATCGTCCACCGCCTGGGCAGGAAGCAGAGCTGGATGGATTGCCGCGGGCGACGCCGGACAGCCTTTTTCGCAAATCCCACATTGGACACACTTGGCGGGATCAATCCGCGGACGAGCCGTCCATTGCCCGCGGATCCAGTTAAGCACACTCCTGGGCAAAGGGATGATTTTCAAAATGTCGGTCAGCTGCGACACCTTCTTAAAGTCCGGTACTTGTAGAATCCTCCAATCCTCACCGGCGACTTCCATCTCTTCCAAGGAAGTTGCTCCCAACCTCAGCTTTCGCGCCTCCTCCAGCAGGGGGACAAAGCGGGGATCAAGCTTGATGAGCAGGCAGGCAAGCGTATCCAGGGCCATCAAATCCGGGCTCGCTAACAACGCTCCCACTTTGCGGGGTTGTCCGCCGCTGGGCCCCATTCCCTCCATAGCCATGATTCCGTCCATAATGGCGAGCGCCGGCCGTGCCGTGCGGTGAATATCCAGGATCAAACGCGCCAGATATTCCGGTTTTCGCAGGCGGAAATGCCACTGGCTTTTCAAGGTCCCTGGAATCAGGCCATACTGATTTTTTAAGGCCCCGGTAAACGTCATCTGGCCATGGGTTTTGAGCTTGGGCAGCGAGATTATGACATCCGCCTCCCGCACGGCTTGAGCAAGAATCAGATGCCTGGCAATCAGATGATGTGGCACTTCATATTCACGCTGGGTCTGAAAATCCGCCCACTCGGCCCGGGTTTCTTCCATCACCGGCATCAATCCGCACAGGCGCGCGACGTGGAATTGGCTGCTTATTCCCGGACTATCACCGACATATACTTTTCCCCCAGCCTCTTGTACCAAAAGAATGGCGGCACGCACTACGGCAGGGTGTGTGGTGACGGCTTTGGCGGAGGCAAAGGGGCCCAACAAATTGGGCTTCAGCAGAACTTTCTGCCCCGGCTTGACGAAAGCACTCATCCCCCCCAGATATGCCAGGCATTCTTTCATGGCTTGAAGCACCATGGAGGGTTGATACTCGCCAATTTTCTTGATTGCCACAATGCTTTTGGATGACATATCGACCCTACTGTAGATGGGCTCTTCCCAACCACACGGGAAGAGTTCAATTCAGATCCGGCACACGATGAGAAATCCGGATTGGCCCTAGGCTTCATTCCATTTTAAACACAAAATCCGGATCTTGAAACAAACGGATTGCCGCAATGCCGGCCGCGCCTGCATCCAGGCACATCTGCATATTCCCGCGATTGATCCCCCCCAATGCCAACACAGGAATCCGCACAGCTTTTGCCGCTTCCCGCAATTTTTCAATCCCTTGGGGCGGACCGAAAGCCGCCTTGGAGGGGGTGGAAAAGACCGGGCCAAAGGTCACATAATCAGCTCCGTTTAGAGCCGCCCGGCTGACCTCTTCCACGCTATGCGTGGAGACACCAATCTGCATCGGACTTCCCGCCAAAAACGAGCGGACGACTCCTATTTCAGCGGAGGTTCCCCCGAGGTGGATCCCATCAAGGCCTGCAGCCAAGGCCACATCAAGGCGATCCTTTACAAGAATCCTTGTCTTGGTGCGACGCGCCATCGCCTCAATGCTGCCGGAGAGTTCATATAATTCGCGAGTGGAAAGATCTTTTTCCCGGATTTGAATATAATCAATCCCCCTGGTTAAGAGCCTCTTCATTTGGCGCATCAGGGGCTCAGGGCAATTTTTGCGATCGGTGATGCAATACCATATGGGGGTTCGACACATGGGAACAAGAACAGCGCGATGAGGAAGATTCTTACAGATGACTTTCGGTTTTTTGATCCAACATATCCACGGTGGCTCTGAAATTCACGGCCTCCAAAAAGCCCAAAGCAAGGTCCACCACACCCAGACCGGTTACCGCGCCACGAAAATAATTATTCAAGATCAAAGGACGGAGGAAAGCGAAATGAAAGAGGAAAAAGTTGTTGTCCCAATATTGGGACCAGGGAAAGACAATTAGGAATATTCCCAGCTCAAAGCAGAAAAAAATGAAAACCAAAACCAATATTTTGTTGACCATTGGCCAATGGGCGCTTCACTCCACCTTAAATTTCAAGGGTGTGGTTCGATTATGCACTCAGATACAGGAGCGGCGAGATTTGAATTCGGTCAGGATTGCTGCTTCAAGCGCTCAATCTTTTCTGACACGTCCCTATAATTAATGTTGGTACCGTAAATGTCAAGGAAAGTCTCCATCGCCCCCTTCAAATCTCCAGACAACTCCTGGGCACAGCCCAAATCGTAACGCAGAGCCAGATAGACTTCTTCTGGATGTCCCGGGCTGGAGATCCCTCTCCTAAACCACTTTGCGGCAACTTGAGGAATTCCCTGCTCCAGGAAACAAAGTCCCAGCATGTTGCAGCAGCGCAGAAAGTTTTCACTGCTCTCTTCCAGAGCTTTATCCTTCAAGGCTTTTTGAAATTCGCCAATAGCCTCTTCCATCAACCCCATCTCTTTATAGGCGGTCCCCAAATTATAACGGGTATCAAAGTCGTTTGCTTCGGTCTCATCCTCCTCAAATTCCGCTTTGAATTCCGCAAAGACCTCATGTAGGCCGCTGATTTCCCCCACGGAAGAATCCTGTATGGAGGAGGGAGGAATAACGACTTCTTCCGGCGTGACGGTCTCAGCCAATTCATTTTCCAGATCACCCATCAAATCCGCAAAAGAAGTTTCGTCCACCACAGGGGCCGCGGCGGAGGGAGTCGTAGATGCCGGAGCGGACGGAAGGGGAGGTGGTGAATAAGAATGAGCCTCCAATCCTGGCAGTTGGCTGATTTCACTAGTAGTCATGTCGGGAGAAGCAGGAGAAGTAGTCTCCACCCCCCCCATGGCCATCTTAGGATTCCAGTTTGGAGTTGGGCTGGGCTCCGGCGTTGGAGGGGCCGCGACGGCAGCATTCACACCGCTTGATAGGGATTCCAGCCGTTCGGCCCTTTTCTTGACTTCGATATCGTCAGGGGCGATCTCCTGGCATTGCCGCAAACAACGGCGGGCCTCCGCCAAGAAATTTTGATCCAGATAAAAATCCACTTCTTCCAACAATCCCTGGAGATGCGCCCGATCTTCAATGGAAGGAGAAGGGCCGCGGTCCGTGGGGGTTTCCGTTCCCTGAGCGGGAGGAGCAAGGTGAATATCCGGATTATACCGGGAAGCCCTCTCAAAATAGCTTGCGGCCTCATCTGTCTTGCCCTGGCTGGCATATAAGCTGTACAAGTTCATGCAGGTATCAGCGGCAAGCCGGTAGTCCCCCATCCGGTCGCAGATTTCGAGGATTTTGTGGTGAGCTTCAAGTTGATGAGGATCGACCTCCAACGCTTTGCGGAAATGGTCGATGGCCTGTTGAAATTGCCCGTAGCTGGCAAAGAGGTCCCCTTCCGTAATGAAATTCTCCGCGGGGCTCGTTGCCACACGGTTTCCCGGCCCCGTATCCCAGCTGCCAGCCCCAGGGGAGGGAAGCGGCGGAATTTCCACCTCTACGCCATGCTCCTTCAAACTCAGCAAGCTTTCTCGATGAGATGGATCATTGGGCTCAAGATGAATCAACTCCAGGTAAATTTTAGCAGCTTCTTCCAGCTGTTCATTCCGGACAAAAATCGTCCCGATTTTTTCCAGATAAGTCGGCACATTGTGCGGCTCGTTCGAGCTGTTATAATACTTGACCAATTCCATGAGCGCCGGAATATGTTCAGGGCTCTGCCGCAAGATGGCCTTCAATTCAGTTTCGATTAACGGGCCCTCTCCTCTCTCGATGCCGATGCGGGAAACTTTATTGATCTGATTGACTGCGTTATTAAAATCGCCATTAGCAGTATAGGCACGGGCCAAAGCTAAGCGCAGCTTGAAGTGGCTATTATCCACCTCAATGGCGTGCGTGGCGGATTTTTCGGCTTCAGCGAGCCGTCCCGCCCGCAAATAGATCTTGAATCCCTCCTCCAAGACTTCACTATTGAAATCGGCAAAGGGTAACTTGTGGAGGATTTCCAGGGCTTCATCGACTCGCCCAAGTTCACTCAGCACGTCGGCATGAGTGGTGCAGACGGCAATATTATTGGGATCCACCGCTTGAGCTTTTTTTAAACACCCTTCAGCCTGGACGAATTGCCCTTTCCGCATTAACTTCAATGAAGCTGAATGAAATGACGCCGCGGCTTCCGTGCTCTGATTGAGCTGTTGATAAACTTCCGCCAAACGTTCTTCCAGAACAGGATTATCAAGATCAGCTTCGATGATTTTTTTCAGGATTATTGCGGCTTCCTCAAAGGCACCGCGTTTCAAATAATTATCGACGACCTGCAAATAATGGTTTCGGGCTTCACTAACAAGACCCTGTCGCAGATACAAATCAGCCAGACGGACCAAAGGAGAAATTTGGGTGGGATCGGTTTTGACAACCTTCTTGTACATAGCGATCGCCCTGACAATAAACCCCCCATTATCGTAGCTCTCGGCCAGGCGGGCAAAGCATTTCACTGCCTCAGCTACGTTTCCCACACGGACATAAAGGTCCCCCAAAGTGTTGACCAAAGGCAAATCTGTGGGATCTTCTTTGATCAGCTTCTGATATTCCGTGATAGCGCTGCTGATCTTTCCCTGCACCACGTACTTATCCGCAACTTTCAGCACTTTGGCCTTGTTGACCGCCATCCTTTGATCCTTTTAAAACGCGTCAATTTGTCTGATCTATTCTAAACAACGTCCCGGCACAGTTGATGACGGAGGGTCCAAGACTCTCTCCAACCACCGTCTCTACCGGAAGTTCAGCCGCATTCGAGTGATTTCCCACATCAGAATCGTTGGACGGCTGTTCCCCTTCTTGGAAATGAGATTAAAAAAATTCCTTCCTGAAGTCGTCACAGATTTCGGATTACATCATCCGCCGGCTCGATGGTATCAGTATCTCATCTTATTCAAGAGCAACAAATGGCAAATTCAAATTTCGTTCCAGGACTCCTTTGAAGGTGAACCGGTGCAAAGGAGTGGGACCTAACTGACGCAGGGCCTGTAAATGCATGGCAGTTCCATACCCTTTATTTCTTTCCAGCTCGTAGCCTGGATACAGCAAAGCAAGCCGATCCAATAATTCATCTCTGGCCACTTTGGCGAGGATGGAAGCTGCCGCAATCGAAACCGAGAGAGAGTCACCCTTGATGATTTCAAGCTGAGCAATGTTGATCCCGGGTAGCACAATCCCATCGCACAACAGAAAAGACGGCTTTTGTTTCAATCCCTGAACTGCCCTTTTCATTGCTTCGCGAGTGGCTTCTAAAATATTGATTCTATCCACTTCCATAGAATCCACAAAGGCAATTGCATAGTCGCTTGCCGTCTGCTTAATCTCATCGGCTAATTTTCTCCTATGTTTAATGCTAAGTTTTTTCGAATCGTCAATTCCCCGAGGGATCGCCTTCAAATCCAAAACGACCGCAGCCGCGGCCACTGGCCCAAACAGACAGCCCCGCCCAACTTCATCCAAGCCAGCGACTCTGGGATAACCAGCCAGGAGCGCTTCTTTTTCGAAGTGATCGTCACATTGATTGCATTTGGAAATCCGCGCGGGATCCGTTCCTTTGATTTCCAAGCGCTGCATCTCAGCCGCTCGCATCATGGGTTCAGGGGGCATCGCAAATGAGTGAAATTACTCGCGCAAACTTTAGCATGGCCAGTACCTTGAGGAAAGGAAATAGCTTGCGCCCAATTTCCAAATTACCGCATGCCCTTCCCTTCCTGGGCAATAAATAAAAAAGAGGTTAGCTCTTCCTTCCTGGGAATTGCTAACCTCTTGTGCCTAAGAAAACCAACTGGCTAACTGGCCTTGATCTCCTTGATGCGGGCAGCTTTCCCACGCAGGTTTCGCAAGTAATACAATTTGGCCCGGCGAACTTTTCCATGACGGACCAGCTCAATCTTATCGATGATGGGGGAATGCAATGGAAAAATTCTCTCCACCCCTTGGCCAAAAGAAGTCTTGCGAACTGTAAACGTAGAGCTGATTCCAGCATTTCTCCGCGCAATGACGAGGCCCTCGAAGACCTGGATTCGTTCTTTGTCCCCTTCCTTGATTTTCACATGCACTCGAATGGAATCACCGGACTGAAATTCCGGGATGCCGCTTTTCATCTCTTTTTCTTCAAACAGTTTGACCGTGTTCATAAAACACCTCAATCCTATATTATTGATCTCAATTTTTATGGCTTGCGAAATCGTTGTGCCCCCTCGACTTCACTACGCCGAATGAAATTGCACGTCCTGGAAAATTGTTTCAGGAAAATAGTGGAAGAATACGGAATCCGACACTACCATCCCATTCATTTAAACCGTCATTCGAAGTCCGCTGATAACAAACGCTGGTCCTCGTCAGATAAACCTTCATATTTTAATAAGTCGGGGCGATTTTTCAAAGTTTTTTCCATTGATTTTTTGCGCCTCCACGAATCGACCTTCTGATGATGGCCCGACATGAGCACCTCAGGAACCTTCATGCCCTCGAATTCTTCCGGCCGGGTGTATTGCGGGCAGTCCAGCAACGAGTAGTCACGATTATGACCGTTTCGGACAACTCTGAAGGATTCATTGGTCGTGCTGCTGAGGTTATTCAAAGCCCCCGGGAGCAGGCGCACTACACACTCCATCAGAACACAGGCCGCCAACTCTCCACCGCTTAAAATATAATCCCCAATTGAAACTTCATCGGTCACCCAGTGCTGGCAAACACGCTCATCCACTCCTTCATAGCGTCCGCAAATCAGGCTGAGCCGCTGGCATCGGGAAAGATCCGCCGACATTTCCTGCGTCAAAGGTCTTCCTTGAGGAGTAAGCATGATTACCCGTTGTCCTTCCACCAGTCCTTGCGGATAAATCTTGCGGAGCGCGCGAAAAAGTGGCTCCGGCTTCAAAACCATTCCTTCACCACCCCCAAAGGGGCGATCATCCACCGTCCGGTGTTTGTCGGTGGTGAATTCTCTCAGGTCGTGCATCTCGATTGCAAAAATTCCCTTTTTCTGGGCCTGTCTGACAATGCCATGAGAGATTGGCCCTACAAAAAAGTCGGGAAAGATTGTGATGAGATCTACGGTCAACACGGGGATAATTACCAGGGAAGGAGATCCAATGGCACTCGAAATCAGAGGCTCGTCAAGCCTTCCGGCAATTGACAAATCATTTCTTTTTGTTCGACATCAATCCGGACAAAAAAAGCTGAAACAAAGGGGATCAACAACTCGCCATTTTCTCGCCGCACTTTCAACAGCCGTTGCGCCCCATTGGCCAATATTTCTTCAACAATCCCATAAACCAGTCCTGCCTCGTCCTTTACCACACAGCCTACTAAGTCGAAATGATAATAACTTCCTTCGGGCAGGGAGGTCACTTGCTCATGGGGCACCACGAGATCATAATCCCGCAATTTTTCAGCCGCTGAAATATCTCCAACTTCGGAAAACTTTAGGATGACGCGACCTTTATGAAACCAGTGTGAGGTGAGTTCCAAATTCTGGTCAGGAGCACCCTCTTTTTTGAGAAGCACTTTTTGCAGGTGGCCAAATCGCTCCGGAAAATCCGTCAACAGATTAGCCGCCACCTCACCCCGATTCCCTTGAGGTTTAATAATCGCGGCGATGGTTACCAGCTTAGGTTTTTCCACCTCGTCGTTATCCCTGCACCACAGTGGAGCAGCAAATCTAAGCGGGATTTGAGCATCCGTCGTGGTTCTTAAAATGTCGATGCCGGGGAAGTCCGTCCAATTATTCCAAAATTTCCAGGGTAAATCTTTTCTTCAATTTCATCCCCGCGGCGCCTAAAATGGTGCGAATCGATCGGGCCGTGCGTCCTTGTTTGCCGATGACTTTTCCCAAATCGCTGGGGGCCACTCGCAACTCCAGCACAGTGGTTTGTTCGCCTTCGATGGGTCTCACGGAAACCTGTTCGGGATTGTCCACTAACGCCTTGGCAATCTGTTCAATGAGTTCTTTCATGGTCGCCTCCTGAGGAGTGTCATGTTGAAGTAAGTGAGCCACTATGATCCATTTTAACAGGCTTCTCGGGAAAAGGAATTCATGACCAACTAATTACACTTTGGATAAGAAACTTCGGACGGTAGCGCTGGGCTGTGCGCCTTTGCCCACCCAGTATTGATAGCGGTCTTTGTCCATCTGAATCACTGGCGTAACAGGCTTCGGATCATAATGCCCCAGGACTTCCAAATAGCGGCCATCTCGGGCAGCAGCCTTTTCAATCACGACAATCCGATACGCCGGCCTTTTCTTAGCCCCCATGCGAGTTAATCTGATCGTTAACAAAAATCTTGCCCTCCCCTGTCTGAATTTTTATATCAAGATTCAAATCCCATAATCTTGCGCAACGACACTGTCGATTCCATCGACAGAACCCGAACCTTACAAATATACCAAAAACTCGCGAAATATTTAACCAAAATATTAGAGGGACTGTGCTGAACCTGTCCACGCCAATAGCGCGGGATTGGATTCGCCCTCTGCTCTTTCCATCTTTGGGACCGGAAAAGAAGGGCGAGGGATCATGCGGTTCCTCTCATATCAACTTCAAATGAATATCCGCGTTCAGCGATAAGTCGGCGTACCTCCCGCTGAGAATTTTTTGATGGCCCGCCGCGGCAATCATGGCGGCATTGTCAGTAGAGAGAATCGGAGAGGGAAAAAAAACGGGAAGTCCCCGGGCGGAAAAACCTTCCAGAAATTGGGCCCTCAGTTGACGATTGCAGGCAACCCCCCCCGCCAGGAATACACTCTTGGGCTGATGCCATTGGACTGCCTTTAATGTATTGTTAAAAAGCATGCGGACGACACAATGCTGAAAGCTGGCCAGCAGATCCAATATCCGTGGGGGGAGATTTTCCTCGAAATTTGGAGAGCGACGCTGGTCTTTAATTTCTCGAATTTCGACCGCCAGATTTTTTTCTACATACCGCAGGACCGCAGTCTTTATACCCGAGAAACTAAAATCCAAGCGGTTCTCGGTAACGCGGCTGAGAGGGAAATCGATCGCGCGGGGATTTCCCTTCCGAGCCAATCGATCAACCACGGGCCCACCCGGATAGCCAAGACACAATAATTTGGCAACTTTATCAAATGCTTCCCCCGCGGCATCATCTCGAGTGCGCCCGAGCAATTGGAAGCGGGAATCCTGGGTGGAATTAATATGGAGGTTTGGGATGAGAAAAAGGCCGGTGTGACCTCCTGAAACGACAAGGGCAACAGCTGGAAAAAGCGAGTCCCAATCCGTCAACGGGAGCTGATTCTGCTTTTCCAGACGGTAAAGTTCAAGCAGGACGGAGTATATATGACCTTCGATGTGATGGACGGGAACCAGTGGAATTCTCCAGGAAAAACTAAGGGCTTTGGCATAATTGAGGCCGACTAACAAAGATCCCACCAAACCTGGCCCCTGGGTAACCGCAATACCAGAAACATCTTGGGGGCTCACATTAGCATCGAGAAAGGCCTCTGCAACGATGGGTACAATATTCTCCAAGTGATGTCGCGACGCTAGTTCGGGAACCACTCCTCCAAATTTTTTATGGATCGCCACTTGTGAGGCAATCGCGTTAGAAAGAATTTCGCGTCCATCTCGCAGTATGGCAGCAGCTGTTTCGTCACAAGAAGATTCTATTCCCAGAACCAGCATTCAACTCCCCCACCCCGCCAGTCACTCACCTCACACGGGTGTGGATATCATAAGTCAGAATGTGTCTTGACCCAAATATTAATCCACTGTTCTGAATCCATTTGACCTAATCTGGGGTTTTTTGGTAGGATTAGCGTTTTTGGATGGGTATTAAGGAGAGTGTTATGTCTCAGAAATGTGAAATTTGTGGAAAAGGACCGATCTTCGGCAATAATGTCAGCCACGCCCATAATGTAACCAAAAGGCGCTGGAATCCCAATTTGCAGCGGATTCGGATTGTTCTCAACGGATCACCCAAGCGAGCTCGGGTATGTACATCCTGTATCAGGGAAGGGCGGGCTGTAAAGAGCTGTCAGCGCAAGTCTGTCTAGATTTTGTTCACTGGAATCAACACAAGACGGCCCTCAAGCAGTGGATCAAGTTTTTTTCCTCTGCAGCTCTCCTCGGATAGTCAAATCCGTTCTTCGAACCCGCTGTGCCAGGCCAAGCAGCATATAATTACGATCTGTCGCAGCTCATCCTCATTCCAGCACGGCAATCAATTCAATTTCCACTTCAGCTCCCCGCGGCAAACGGGCAGCTTCCACGGTGGAGCGGGCAGGAGGACTGTCCGCAAAAAACCTGGCATAGACTTCATTCATCGCCGGAAAATCCTCCATATTTTTCAGGAACACGGTGGTCTTCACAACCTGAGCCATGGTGGCGCCACCGGCCCGCAAAACGGCTTCCAGATTTTTCAGAACGCGCTCCGTTTGTTCCTTGATTCCGCCGGATACCAGCTGCCCGGTTTCCGGATGAAGGGGAATCTGTCCGGAGAGGAATAGGAAACGGCTGCCGGAGGTTGCGATAGCTTGTGAATAAGGACCAATCGCGGGGGGGGCATCAGCGGACTGAATAGTGGTTTTCATCTTTACTCCTCGATCAGATTCATTTTTTAATCAGGTAAGTCGTTGTCGCGCGCAAAGTTAATTGAGGATCTCATCTACTCTTGGATGGCATCCACTGGGGAGTGAAGCATCGCAACGAGGGCAGGTGTCGAAAGCGTCAGGCTTTTCGAAATAGATGGGGAAAATAATCCGACCTTACTATTGCCATTGAACTTCAAGTACCCCCTTCACTTTTTTGATGGCAGCCACCGCTTTTTCCAAGTGCTTCATGTCAGCGATTTCGATGGTCAGGTGAACCGTGGCCTGCCGATCCTCGGTCGTTTGGGCATCTATGTTTTTGATATTGCTTTTGATATCAGAAATAACCGAAGTAATTTCCGCCAGCACGCCGCGCCGGTCTTCCGTGGAAATAACCAAACGCACCGCATAAGTTCCTTCTGCCGTTCCCGTCCATTGTACCTCAATTTTGCGATCCGCTTCATAGAGCAGACTCTCCACGTTGGCGCAGCGCTTGGCATGAACCGCCACTCCTTTCCCGCGAGTAATATAACCGACGATTTCTTCTCCGCGAATCGGGTTGCAGCATTTGGCGCGGTAAACCAACAGGTCATCCATTCCCTTCACTTTGATGGCGGAGTCTGAAGAAATCCCAAACACCTTCTTGACAGCGGTGGCAAAACGGGAATGGCGTCCTTCCGGGACTTCCTCCAACTTTTCTTGAGGAACCACTTTGCTCAACATGGTTCGGGCCGAAATTTTTCCAAAGCCCAACCCGGAATAAATATCCTCCAATTTGTTGCATCCATAAAGAGGGGCAACTTTTAATAATTGTCCACCTTCAGTCAGGTCCTTCAAGTTCAGCCGGAATTTTCTGGCTTCTTTTTCGAGGATCTTTTTTCCAATTTCAATGGATCGTTCCCTCTGGCTGATGTTGATAAAATGTCGGATCTTATTTCGCGCTCTCGATGTCTTGACAAAGGTGAGCCAGTCACGGCTGGGCATATGACCAGTCTGCGTCTGGATTTCAACAATGTCCCCGTTTTGAAGCTTGGATTTGAGCGGAACCATCCGGCCGTTTACTTTCGAACCCACACAGGAGTGGCCCACCTGGGTGTGAATCGCATAAGCAAAATCCACCGGAGTGGCATCGCGGGGCAAGGTGATCACTTTCCCTTTGGGGGTAAATGTGTATACTTCTTCAGGGTACAAGTCGATCTTGAGCGTGCTTAAAAAATCGCCGGGATCCTGCATCTCCTGCTGCCATTCCACCAAATGGCGCAACCAGAGAAAGCGCTGATCATCCTTTTGGCGCGCCCCTTTTCCAGACTTGTATTTCCAGTGAGCCGCGATCCCCTCTTCCGCCACCCGGTGCATTTCCTGCGTCCGGATTTGCACTTCAAACGGATGCCCCTCGGGTCCGATCACCGAGGTATGTAACGATTGATACATGTTGGGGCGGGGAATGGCGATAAAGTCCTTAATCCGGCCCGGAACGGGACGCCAAAGGTTGTGGATAATCCCCAAAGCGCCATAACAATCCTGGACGCTCATGGTGATGATGCGGACTGCCAGCAAATCATAGACTTGTTCAATGGGGATTCTTTGCCGCTTGATCTTTTGAAAGACACTGTAAATCCGTTTGATACGGGATTCGACCGTGCAGGCAATGTTATGTTCTTCCAGTTTGCCTTTGAGGATAGTTTTGACCTCTTCCAAAAACTCCTCGCTAACCTTGCGCTTGTTTTCAATTTCATCCTTGATATAACGATAAGCTTCCGGATCGAGGTATTGAAAAGATAAATCTTCCAACTCGCCACGAATTTTCCCCATTCCCAAGCGATGAGCAATGGGACCATAAATGTCCATGGTTTCGCGGGCGATGCGCTGCTGCTTTTCCTCCTCGAGAAATTCCAGCGTCCGCATGTTATGCAACCTATCAGCCAGCTTTACGAGGACCACTCGGATATCATCGACGACGGCCAGAAACATTTTCCGGTAATTCTCTGCCTGCTCTTCTTCCCGAGAATCGAACTGAAACTGGCTGATCTTCGTCACCCCGTCCACAATATGGGCCACATCGGGGCCAAACTGGTCCTGAATCTTCTCTATGGTGGTGAGAGTATCCTCGACTATATCGTGCAATAAGCCGACACAGACAGAAGTACTATCCAGTTTAAGATCCGCCAGAATATCGGCCACGGCCAGAGGATGATTTAGATAAGGCTCGCCGGATTTCCGGACTTGCCCTTGATGCATTTTGGCCGCAAACTCGCATGCGCGCTGCAGCGAGCCCAGGTCCTCATTAGGCCTGTATCGCCGGACTTTTTCGAGGATGTCTTCAATCTGGATCATAGTTGGTATTATAGCCGAAATAGAATCGGATCGTTGCATCTCGGGAAGCGATCAGACAAAAAGGCAGTCTAAAAAAAAAGCCTCTTGGAGAAACTCTCCAAGAGGCTTTTTTAAAGATTGGGGAATTTTACTTCCCTGCTTCAACAACGCCTTTAGCAGCGGCCTTTTCCTCGTTAGCCTTTCGCAGATCCATGGCCTTCTGCCAATTTTTTTCCGCCTCATTCAGATAACTCTTGAACTGCGAGTAGCTATCGGCAGGCAGAAGTTTCTTGGCAACCGGTTCCACGAGGGGGAAGAAGCATCCACCGGAGAACCAAACCTGTCCTTCATTTTGGGATTTTTTGCTATAAACTCTTCCAACACAACCTGCGCTTCCTGCCGGTGCAACAGGTTGACGTAAAAGTAAGCATCGGCATAATTCGGATCCAGAGAAGTGGCCTTATTCAGAGTCTCCAGCCCTTCCTTGATCAGTTCCAATTTCTTTTCGGGAGCGTAGTCCCTGTGAATAAAGAGGAGCCACCAGTTGATATTTCCTATGCTGTAATAAGCGATGGGATCGTTGGGTTGCAGCTCCGCCACTTTCTTGTGAAACTCCTTGGATTTCTCGAATTCCTTCATGTTGAAGTAAATTCCAGCAATCCCTCTGGCTGAATCCGCGCTCTTGGGAGTGCGATTTAAAACGGTTTCATAGGCCTTGATCGCCTGCTCGCCAATCGCCTTGTTTTCAGGGGAATCGCCACCTGGAACATAAAGAGAGGCATAACCAAATGCCAAATAGAGATAGGCATTGTCGTTGTTGGGATCCAATGCAATCGACTGCTTGAAGTGCTCGATAGCCGTCTCGTACTTGGCATCCTTTACCGACCGGATTCCCTTGTTCAACTCATCCCGTGCTTTGAGAAAGTTGCAGCCAGGCAAGAGTACTCACAAGGAGGAGCGCTATGAGCCCTGAGATGAATTTGTTACTGAACTTCATTGAGTTCCTCCACAGACCAGATTTTTCGATCAGGCTGCTGAAAATTGGGCGCATCCCGAGTCCGGCTCGCCGCGGGAAGTCAAACCCAAGGCAATACCCGGGGGGAAAAGCCTAAAAATAGCAGGCTGGCAGCAACCGTCATGGTTCCCGGCCAGCCCGAGCATCAGAAACTGCCTATTTTCCAGCTTGGACCTTTTCAGTGATCAAGCCGATTTTATCTACTCCGGCCCCCTTGGAAATATCAATGACCTCGATCACTTTGGAAAATTCGAGGTTGACGTCCCCCTGAACAAACATGCTTTTCTCGTTGCGCGTTTTGAAAATATCCGCCAGACGCGTGCCGAGATCCGCCTTGGCGCAAGGTGTCGTATTGATTTGCAGGTTCTCCTGTTGATCAATCGAAACCACGATGGTTTTATTCAGAGCATCGGGGGGAGGGGGTGGTGCTCCCGGAGGAGGAGGCTGCGGAACGGCAGCATCCAAACCTTTTGGGATCAGAGGGGTGATAACCATAAAGATGATGATCAGCACCAGCAAAACATCGATGAGAGGGGTAACGTTGATGTCGGATTTAGGACCTTTAGCCCCAACGTCCATCGCCATGAGAGTACCTCCAATTTTGATTATTCAGCCGTGGAGTGTTCCTGAATTCTATCTGTGATCAGGCCGAGCGTATCCACGCCATTTGTGCGAACAATATCGACGACATCCACTACGTCACCATATTTGGCACGTCGGTCACTTTTGATATAGACGGTCTTGTCAACCTTGTCGGCCAAAGAGTCTTTCACTTTGGAAGCAAGGTCGCTTTTTTCGAGTTTGGTGGAACCAAGGAAGATTTTGCCATCGCGAGTGACTGCCACGACAGTGGCGTCATCCTTGTCAGCGTCCCGCATTTCACGGGGATTCCGGGTTTTGGCCAAGTCCACGCTGACCCCTTTCTGCAACATGGGGGTGACCACCATAAAGATGATCAACAACACCAACATAATGTCCACCATCGGGGTGACATTGATGTCGGCAATTGCGCCACTGCCACTACCAGTTTCCACTGACATGCTCATGGTTATTTATTGCTCCCTTTTCTCTTCAGGAAATAGTCGATCAACTCAGAGGAAGAGTTGTTCATTTCCACCGTGAAGGCTTCCATTTTGGTGTTGAAATAGTTGTAGAACCACACGGCAGGCACGGCCACGGCCAGACCGAAAGCAGTGGTGATCAGGGCTTCAGAGATACCGCCCGCCACAGCTGTCAAACCGGTGGTTTTCTCGGAAGACATGCCTTGGAATGCGTTGATGATTCCGACCACAGTGCCGAATAGTCCGACGAACGGGGCAGTGGAACCGATGGTGGCCAACGAGGCGATGCCGCGTTTTAATTCAGCGGAGGTGATGGCCGTGGCACGCTCCAAGGCGCGCTTGGAAGCCTCGATCACTTCCCCCGGAATTTCCTTGCTGGCTTGATGGGCTTGAAATTCCTGTAAACCAGCGACCACCACTTTGGCCAGGTGGCTTTTCTTGTTCTGTTCGGAAACACTGATGGCTTCATCAATCTTCCCTTCCTTCAAACAACCGGCAACCAGAGGGGCAAACTCGCGGGATTGTTTCTTCGCGGCCGTAAAGGCCAGCAGGCGATCAATAAAAATACCGATAGACCACGCGGACATGATACCAAGCACGATGATCACACCCTTGGCCGCGTTACCAGACTGGTTCCACATAGAGCGGAGGTCGAAAGAAACTTCGCCTTGCAACAAAGTGATGGCAAGCAAATTCAACTTAAGCAAAAGCATTGGGAAATAATCCTCCTCATTTTAATTTTCAGTTTAAAAAAGTCGGGAATGGATTACTACACTCCAGCAATTTTCATCAGCCAAGGCTGAAGCTTCCCCGGACGTGGTTCCATCCCGGAATGCTCCTTCGAGCCCTGGGAATATCATCCACTCAAATTAAAGTTCACGGTAATTGTAGTCACCACCTCCACCGGTTCTCCATTGAGGAGAGTGGGGCGATACTTCCATTGACGCACGGCATCCATGGCTGCTTGTACCAGCAAGGGATGGCCACTGACCACCCGCAATTGCTCGACACCACCTTGACGGTTGATGACGGCTTCCAGAATGACAGCACCCTGAATGCGGGCCTGCCGAGCTAACGGCGGATAAGGGGGCTTCACCTGGCGCACCAGGTTGGCCTGTTGCACATTTCCACCGACCCGGATCCGTTGCGGCGGTTTGGGAGCTTCCGGCGGCGGCGGGGGTGGCGGCGGTGCAACCATGGTGTTGGCGCCACCAATGACGCCTCCCAAAACTCCTCCCACCGTTCCGCCCGGAACTCCTCCGGGGACTCCTCCCACCACCCCACCGACGTTGGAATCGGGCGGCGGACCTTCATCTACGATTTTGGCAATTTCCTTCGGAATTTCTACCGGGGCACGGAATTGACCATCATCCACTTGAACTCTTTGGACCTTGATGACCGCTGTGGGCGGGGGCGGGGGCGGCGCCGGCGGCGGTGGCGGCGGCGGCGCAATAAGCGCGGTTAACGCCGACAACTGGCCGGAGAGGGTTTCGGGGAACAAAAGTGGAATGATGATGAGGACCACGACGACCACTACATGCACGATGATGGAAATCGTGAATGTGAGAGGCTTCTTGGTCTTTTGGTGCTTTCCGGTTGACTCAATCAACTGGTCAAACACTGTTAGACCTCCCTTCTCCTGTGAATAAAAGTTAATCTGACTACCGGTTTACTAATTCATGCTCCCAAATTCAGGAACTGCCTGGACAGGCATTCCTGCTCCAGGCTTTTCGCGACATCGGGCCGAAAGACTAAAATCTCAATCAAAAAAAACGGCCGCGGCTTCTATGCAGTTTGGGGGCGGGATGCTTTCTTACGCTTCTCAACTAAGTCATACCACAGGACAATCAAAGGGCTAGCCACGGCAATGGATGAGTAAGTCCCAATTACAATTCCAATAACCATGGCGAAGGCAAACCCGTTAATTACCTCGCCTCCAAAAATGAAAAGAGAAAGAACCGTGATGAATGTCAATCCAGAAGTTAGGATGGTGCGGCTTAGCGTTTGGTTAATGCTCTTATTAATAATAGAGGTTAATGATTCGCGGCGCAACAATTTCAAATTTTCCCGAATCCGGTCAAAGACGACAATGGTATCATTCATCGAATACCCAACCAGTGTCAAGAGCGCCGCAATTACCGTCAGCGAAATTTCTTTGTTAAAGATAATGAAAAAGCCCAGGGTAATGATAGTGTCGTGAAAGACGGCTATCACCGCCGCGGCGCCATAGATCGTCCCTTTGAAGCGCCAGGCGATATAGACCAACATGCCCAACAGTGCATAAAGGGTAGCTTTGATGGCCTGCCAACGCAATGCCGATCCAACCTTGGCGCCTACCATTTCAGTGTTGATGATGGCAAACTCTCCCGCGAAGAAGATGTTTTTCAGCTGATTCAAAACATTATCATTCAGCACCGGATGAATTCCCTTCAGTTCCTCCAGGCTTCTAAACAATCCGCCATGGCTGGTGCGGTAATCCACGATGCTTTGGGCTAATTTCTGGACAGAATCGCCGCTTCTTTGCAGGGAGGTACCTAATCCAGGGACACCGCTCAAAGCACTCTCCAATCGAGCAGACCCCACACTATTTAGATCCGTCTTTCCGCCTTCCTGCGCGGCTGTCTGTTTAACACTAATCCCTAGCGTTTCCTGAATCGTCTGGCGTCCAACCTCCCGGTCGCCCCCTCCTTGGTCGTCTTTCTTCTCCAAGCTAATGATCACTTGGTTATCGCCCGCTGGCCCAAACTGCTGGATGGAACTCTCACCCAGTCCTTTCTGTCGCAAAGCCGAACGAATCTCCTCCAACTGGGGCGGGTTCTTAAATTTGACGTAAACCATGGTGCCGCCACGGAAATCAATCCCGTAGCGAAGACCTTTTCCAGCTAATAAAAATAGGCTTAAGATAAACAAGGAACCAGAGAGCCCGATATAAATCCACTTTTTCCCAATCCAATCCACATTAACGCTATGAAGCAGGCGCATTTTCTAAAAATCTCCTTCTTCCTGAACGCCGGGAAAAAGCTTCTACTATTATGCTTATGGTTTAGACAATCACAAGCAGAAAAAGTTCCCGACAATTTATATTTTTTTCCGAATATTCTCAAAAACAGCGAAATTTTTGGATAAATTTTCCCTGCTAAAAAAAACTGGGGAATTACCTGGCTCAAATGCTCAATTTTTCCGTTCTTGGATTCCTGCTAAACAGCAACTCAAATAATGTTTTGGATACAAACACCGAGGTGAAAAGATTAGCCAGTAAACCCCAGAAGAGAACCACGGCGAACCCTTTGACTGGACCGGTGCCAAAGATAAAAAGGAACATGATCGAGACCATGGTGGTCACATGGGTGTCTATGATTGTGACAAAAGCTTTTTCGAAGCCCGTATTGACTGCGGCCACGACCGCCCTTTTCCCCCACAATTCTTCCCGGATCCGCTCAAAAATCAGCACATTGGAGTCGACGGCCATACCAATTAAAAGCAACACACCGGCAATCCCTGGAAGGGTCAAGGTAGCTTTCAAATACGCCAGCATGGCCACCATGATCACCAAGTTGAGAATAAGGGCGACAACGGCATTGATGCCAGAGAAACGATAATAAATCAACATGAAAATGATCACCGCCGCCAGCCCGATGATGGAGGCCATCACCCCTTTTTGAATGGAGTCATATCCGAGGGAAGGCCCGACGGTCCTCTCTTCCTGCGTGACCATGGAAGCGGGCAGCGCGCCGGAACGCAACACCAAGGCCAAGTCATCCGCCTGCTCCTGAGTGAAGCTTCCGGTGATTTGTCCCGAGTCGCGGATCCGGCCCTGAATTACGGGGGCAGATTGGATTTTGCCATCCAAAACAATAGCAAGCTTTTTGCCCATATTGGATTCCGTGACCCGCTCAAACCGATTGGCGCCATCCGTGTTCAAGGTAAAACTGACCGCCGGTTTGCCAAATTCATCCTGAGTGGGCCGGGCTGCCCGCAGATCCCGCCCAGTAATGGATGCTACTTTGCTGACGAAATACCAACCCTGTTCCGCATCTGAGCTAGAGCCCGCTTTTCGAACGGACGGCAATAATTCCTTGCTGTCGGGTATTTGTCCATTATATTGCGCCACCGCGGATTCCCGTGTGCTAAAGGGTCCATCCCCATTTTCCACGAGCTTCAACTCCAACATGGCCGTGGAACTAATGATTTCTCTGACGCGGCCGGGATCATCCACACCAGGCAACTGCACCAGGATGGTGTATTCGCTGGTTACTCCATGTTCCTGAATGACCGGCTCCGATACGCCAAGCTGATCCACACGATTGCGGATGGTTTGAATCGCCTGTTGCACCGATTGTGTGCGCAGGGATTGTTCCACCAGAGGTTTGATCGTCAAAAGAGTCGAATTGGGCGCTTCCGCCATGGATGAGCGATCCCAGTCACGCAATTCCTCATCCAGCATGGCTCTTAATTCCGAAGTTTTCGCCGAATCGACTTCCCGAATTTCGATGTGCCGCACATCCCGCTTGCGAACTTCGCCGAAAGCAACTTGTCGGCTGCGCAATCCTTCCTTGATCCTTTCGATGGCCTGATCCGTCTCCACATTAATGGCATCATCGGTCACCACTTGAAGAATCAGGTGGGTTCCCCCCTTGAGATCCAATCCCAAATGAATTCGTTGTTTCATGTTTGTAATCGAAGGAGGCACCCCGGTGACGCCGAGAATGCAGAGGATGGTAAGAAGGACAATCGAAAGAAGCTTCCAACGCAGATTCTTGTACATGACCTCACAACCTCAACACTGATATCCTTGAGAAGAATTTCTTAAAGGTTTAATCTGAATGTTATCTACCGCGAGTTGACTTAATTGCGGAGAAATCGTAATCCGATCTTAACACCGCTCTCTGCCTTTAGCGGATAAAGACTCCGATCCGTTTCATCTCTCTTTTTGGCTTAAAAAAAACCGGACTCTCTTGATTAATTCCGTTCTTCCCAAATCAGGTAGGACGGGAGGTTCTGGCCGGTTTCACTCTCTATTGTTCCGTCTGTTTGGCAACAATGGCGTTTTTGGAAATCTCAATCGTCACTTGTTGCGCCACGCGCAATTGAATTAGGTCGTCCTTAATCCCGGCGACCACGCCATAAATGCCGCCAGAAGTAATGACTTTGTCGCCATTTTTTAAATGGTTCAGCATGTCCTGCAATGCCCGCTGCCGCTTGCGTTGAGGGAGAAAGACAATAAAATAAAAGACAACACCAATCAGAATTAAGGGGAAAAGGCTAACCAATGGATTGGTTTGTCCTTGGGCTAAAAGCGCCAGGAATGACATTTAAAGTGCCTCCAAAAACGGCGACCCAAATTTATATGGTCTGGATAATATGGACAAATGCCAATGGCCGGCTCTGCGATTTTGCTTCGAGGATTTAAATGAATGATGCATCGATACTGTGGTTGCCTAGCTGGGCAAGACTCGGCCTAAATCTTCCCTAATCTATATTTCCGTCATGGCATACTACTCCGCCAACACCCCATCATTATCCATTTCGTGCTTAGATCGGAACAGGCGAGCGTAATCTAAGAACCGGCAAGACGTGATAGCATCCCTAATTTCCCGAATCATGTCAAGATAAAAGTAAAGGTTGTGATAGCTGTTCAAGACGCATGCCAATATCTCGTTGGCCTGAAAAAGATGGCGCAAATAGGCGCGTGAATAAGTGCGGCAGACCATGCAACGGCAATTTTCATCCAAGGGTCGAGAATCGCGAGCGTATTTGGCATTTTTGATTACAATGTGGCCGTTGCGGGTAAAAAGCCAGCCATTCCGCCCATTACGGGTCGGCAGGACACAATCGAACATGTCTATCCCTAAGGCAATTGCCTCCAGCAGATCGAGCGGAGTTCCGACTCCCATCAAGTAGCGCGGACGATCCGCGGGCAAACGCTCCGTGCTGCACCCAACCATTTCAAACATAGCGGGCTTTGGCTCGCCCACGGAAAGTCCCCCAATGGCATAGCCGGGAAAGCCAATGTCAATCAACCGGTCAATACATTCGCGTCGCAGTTGGGGGTAGATCCCCCCCTGCCCGATTCCAAATAACCATTGGCGGTGGGAATGGTACTTCCCATTTCTTTCTTCATACGCTGCTTTGGAACGTAAGGCCCAACGCAAGGTGAGCTCCATCGACTCCCGTGCGACCGGCAAATCAGCTGGGTAAGGAGTGCACTCATCAAAAGCCATGATTATGTCAGCACCCAGTTGCATCTGAATATCAACGGAAGATTCGGGGGAGAGGAAATGAGATGAACCATCCAGGTGGGATTTGAACTTCACTCCTTCTTCGGTTATATGCCGCAAATCTGTTTGACTAAAGACCTGGAATCCCCCGCTGTCGGTGAGTATGGGATGATCCCACGAGATAAATTGGTGCAGTCCGCCCATTTCATAGATTAATGGATGGCCAGGGCGCAAATAAAGATGATACGTATTCCCAAGAATAATCTGGGTTCCAATTTCCTCCAGTTGCTCCCGAGTCATCCCCTTCACGGTTCCTGCCGTACCCACGGGCATAAATATGGGAGTCTGAATCTCGCCATGGTCAGTAGTGATTTTTCCAACCCGGGCTCGGGTTTGGTCATCTTGAGCAACCAATTCAAATTTCAAGGCCGAATCTCCCCCCCCTCTCGAAAAGGCGCCCTATTATGCCCCTTTCCACCCCCAAATGTAACTGCCAATTGCACAAGTCTCGAGCCGAATCTTCTTTAGTCGAGTCGGACGGAAATATCTTCCGTGCCTCCTGGAGCCATTGCTTTCCCCAGCGGATCTCACCATCAATCCTCCTTGACGATCCGCGGAACTCCACTTTTCAGCCGCAAAATGTTTCAACAATCCGAACCGAATGAAGCTAAAATGGTGAATCTCTCGATGTGCCGTTATTCATTCTGCCGGAGGCTTGATGCTCAATATAATCTTTCTCACGATCAGCATTCTCTCCATTGTGCTAGCCACTTTCACGGGTCAGATGGAGGCAATCACCCAAGCGGTCATCAACTCCGCCAAAGACGCCGTGGAACTGGCACTCGGGCTGGTCGGCGTAATGGCTTTTTTCCTAGGCCTGATGAAAGTGGCCGAAGAAGGAGGCCTCTTGCGGATTTTGGCCAAGTTATTACGTCCGCTATTGCGGCGGCTTTTCCCTGCAGTCCCTTCGGATCATCCGGCGATCGGAGCCATGATCATGAATATTGCCGCCAACCTGATGGGACTGGGAAACGCGGCTACTCCATTCGGCATCAAGGCGATGATGGAGCTGGATCGGTTAAATACAGCCAAAGGGACGGCCACCAATGCCATGATCCTCTTTTTGGCCATCAACACTTCCGGGTTGACACTGCTTCCCACCACCATGATCAGCCTGCGAGCCTCCGCACAATCTCATGACGTTGCCGGAATCCTTTTTCCCATCTGGGTTGCCGGAGGTTGCGCCACTCTAATGGCTGTTGTCTTTTCCCCCTTGCTGGCCCGGCTTCCATGGTATCGCACGACGGAACCACCACGGCTCCAGGATCGCGGATTCGAAGTCCGCGATTTGTCGGAAAATCCCGCGGACAATTCTCCCAGGATTTCGCCTTCTTTGCGCGGCCGCCTATGGATTGGGCTTATGGCCATTTCGGCTTTTGCGCTCGGACTAACCTTGTTCGTGATTCAAGCCATGAGAAGATTGAGTTTTCTGGATCTTTTCCGTCAGCTTGTATCTTTCTGGATTCTTCCAGCCATTTTACTGGTAGTGCTTTTATTTGGATGGGTTCGCGGAGTGAAAATATACGATGCAATTATTGAAGGAGCTAAAGAGGGTTTTAACGTCGCTTTGAGGATCATCCCTTATCTTGTGGCAATTCTGGTCATGGTCGGCCTATTTCGGGCCTCAGGAGGCCTGGGGATACTGGTGAAGATGCTCACACCGGCGATTCAACTACTCGGCATGCCCGCCGAAACACTTCCAGTGGCTCTCTTGCGGCCTTTTTCCGGCTCCGGCACTCTGGGAGTCGTCGCGGAACTTTTTAAAGCGCATGGTGCGGACTCTCTCATTGGATACATGGCCAGCATTATTTATGGAAGCACTGAAACCACCTTTTACGTTATAGCTGTGTATTTTGGCGCGATTGGCATTAAGAACACCCGCCATGCCATCCCGGCATGTCTTTTGGCTGACTTTTCCGGCATTTTGGCGGGCGTTTTGATGGTCCATATTTTTTGGGGGAACATTTAGAGTCCAATTATAAAGTTGTTTTTCGACGAATAATCCGAATGCCTCTGGAATAGCAAATCCTTGTAGCGCGATTGTGTCGACCGCCTACGCTGATTACCCAGCGTTTCGCGGAAACGCCCTGCCGCGAAATTCATTCTTCGCGAATCAAAAACATGACTTTATATATGAACTCTATTTAGCAAATTCGCACGTAGCACCGCCTTTAGTCGGGCGCCAGAAACTCCAAAAGTGAGGCGCGACAAACGGCAAATCCCGCGGCAGGAAATGAAAAGCCGGTGCCCTTATGAGGATGCTCTTCGACTAATTCCGCTGGAGAAAATTAAAAATGCTGCGTGAAATTTTCTGGCGGGTATGTTTAAATCTCCCTGATTGCTGAGAAGAGTTGTCTGTTTTAGACTATCGGCCCTTATTTTGAATCCCTTTTGACAATTGGAGACTTTATGAACCTAGCCAAATCCATGGGTCGCCGTTCCTTCCTCAAGAAGAGCGCTGCCGCCAGCGCGGGACTGGCCCTCGCCGCCAATCGGGCTCCCGCCATACTGGCACAGAGGAATCCCAACGACAAAATTCACGTAGCCAACATCGGAGTCGGCACGCAGGGCCATTACCTCCTGCAGGCCGTGCAATCTGTTCCCAACACCGAGATCCGCGTCATCTGCGATCTTTACACCGGAAACATCAAGCGGGCTCAGGGGCTTTGCACCAACAAAGAGGTCCGCATCGTCAAGGAATGGGAGAAAGTGGTTCAGGACAAGGACATCGACGCGGTCGTAATCGCCGTGCCCGATTTCTGGCATGCTCCCATCACCATTGCCGCCGCCGAGAACAAAAAAGATATATACGTGGAAAAAGGGTGGTGCACCAAACTGGCGGACGCCAAGAAAATGCGCAAAGCCGTCAAAGACAACAAGGTGGTCATGCAATTGGGCCATCACATGAATAGCATTCCCGAAATGCACAAAGCCCGGGAAATTCTAAAATCCGGCGGGCTGGGCAAGCTCCCGCTGGTCCGTTCATATATCGACCGCACCAGTTCCTTCCCGGAATGGAAGTTTTATACGGATTACGAAATCCAGGAATTGCCCAAGGATGCCACCCCTGAAAACATCGACTGGAAGCGCTTCATCTCCAATTCGGCCCATCCCGATCGCCCCTTCGATCCAGAGCGTTTCTTCACCTGGCGCCGCTATTGGGATTATGGCACGGGAATTGCCGGAGATCTTTTGAGCCACATTTGGGATGCCGTCAATATGGTGGTGGGAATGGGAATACCGGAAAGTGCGGTTACACAAGCAGGAAAGTATTTTTGGAAAGAGGACCGCGAAGTCCCCGACATGTGGCATGTCCTTTTCGACTATCCCAAGCAGGAGCTCGCGGTTTCCTTTGGATGCAGTTTTCATAACCGCCATGTCGGAGAGTTAATCCAATTCCTGGGGCGCGATATGACCTTGGAGGCCTCCTCCGAATTCTGCCGCACGTATGTGGCGGAATGGAGACCGGAATATTACGACCGGATGATGTCGGGCCGCAAACTGGCGGCGGAGACCCGCAAAGCCGCCCAACAGTTGGGTATCCAAGCTCCTCCGTCGGAAGTGGCTCCAGACTATATTTACCATGAGGGGGAGATGAAGGTCACTTCCCACATGCAAAACTTCTTCGATTGCGTGCGGTCTCGAGAATTGCCTCGCTGCCATGTGGACCGAGCTTTTGAAGAAGCCGTAGCTTTGCTGATGTCTGTCGAGGCTTATCGCCGCGAGGCCAAAGTGAAATGGGATCCTGTCAAGGAAGCGATTGTATAAGCATATCGAAGAGTGACCCCTCTTCTTGTCATTGGTGGAGTGGACGCTCCGGCGTCCACTTGCCTCAAAGCCCTGGCGACATCAAATTCACGGCTCGTTCTAATTCCCTTCCAATTGATTGAGATCAATGGCCAGAGCGCCAATCCCCCAATTCATTTTTTGTTTTTCATTCCACAGGTCGCTCTTCCGCCTTTCTCACCATTGTTGGGAGTATTTTTGGGAACGCACACTTCGCGCTGGCCTGGCAGCGCGAACGAATGAGGGTTCAGACGGACCTTGTGAATTGTCAACGTTCTGAGGGCTTCAACTTGCAGTCTCGCGGAATCGGGTGGAGTGGAAGCGGGAGGCCCCCATCCCGCTCTTCGATTAGCGCCATGAGGGCACGGCGCCTCCATCCTGCGCAGTGGTGAGAAATCCAGGCCACGCCCCTTTGACTTTTTAGTTCAGGCTCGACTAGTTTACCGACAAACTCCGTTCAGCGGTACTTTGGACTCTTTTAAATTATGGGGTTATTGTTTATCTGCGCTGGCTTCTCCTCTGTTCCGCCTCCGAGGCGCCCCATTCCCTTGCACTTTGGACATAATCATTACGGGAAGAGCCAGATAATCCTGCCACTTCAATTAAAGTAAGCGAGGAGGCTGGGAAAGTTGTAGTCAGCCCCTCGGCCTGAAAAGGGAGATCCGCCTGGCGCGCGATCGCATTCAGGTTGGCGCCGCTATATTGATATACTCTGGCATCCCCCAGCGGAGAAAAGCCTGAAAAAGAGATCTGACTCTCGAGTTCAGAAGTGGATTTATTGATGATCACGAGTGTCAACACCGGGTCGTTGCTTCGCCGGGACGCATAAATCGACAAGAGGCTTTGATTTTCACTGGTGGCACTAAGCGAGACATCCCCAAACTGGCTTCCCGCGCCATCATAATTCCGATAAATGCGGAACGCAAAAGCTCCCGGCTCTTGGGGTTTGGGCGGCCCCCAGATGGTTGCCAAATCCAATTGTTCGCGGCCGAAGATCCCCAGAATGTCAGCCTGCGCCAACGCTCCATTGATGTGGTCAAGGGCTCCCCAATTGTATTCCGTGATGGCGGTTTTAGTCCCCGGATAGGCCTGGGCAATCCACTCTCGAATTCGCGGAATGAAGTACAGATATCCATGGGTGGTGGGATCGCCGATCATGTCGTTGTCGGGAACCTGGTAAGTGGGATCCCACAGACCGCGGGTAGATTCCAGCCGCAGAGCTTGCTTCGCGGCATCTCCCGCCGGCTGGAAAGCAATATCTGGCGGCGTAATATATCCATGAATGTCGAGGTAGTCCAAAATACGAAGCCCGTGTTCCACTTCATAGCGCCGCATTTCTTGAAGGTACCACTCTACAAAAGGCAGGTCGCCATGGGCTTTTCGATCCACCGGATTGGCCCACCACTTCCAAGGGTAAGTGTTCCATCCCGAAACCCAGTCGGCTGACATATAGAGCGTAGACCACCATCCGGATGAAACTGGCCCCATGATTTGGGCGGTGGGATCTCCCAATTTGATGGCGGGGCCATAAAGATACCCTTGATCGCGAACTTCGTCATAAGTGGCGGGATTAGGGTGAATATCCCGATGCGTGCCAAACCACCAGTCTGGTTCATTATCCAATTCGTAGAAACTGACACCGCCCTGGGAGGCAGCACCATAATTCCGAAGCAAATGTTGAATCCACTCCAGCATAAAGGCGGGCTGAACTTCCATACTGGTATCATGCGGATCGTTTCCGGTGAAGTTGGTTTTCCCGTCTGGTTTCACTCCATTTCCTGCATCGGTTTGATAGGGATCCACCTTTGCCTGGGCCCCATACTTGGCCACGCTGAATCCCCAGCGCCGTTCACGATCTTTGACCACCCAGCCCATGAGCGGGATCGTGCCAATACTCTCCGCGCCGTTAGCTCGGTTGCGCTCTACAAAAAGGTCGAAGCTCGATCCATCGGGCAAGGTTCTTGATTCGTCGTGATCTTGCGGATAATTCTCAAAGTACCAATCAGCAGCCGAACTGACGGCATCCACCTTCCAATTGTAGCGGCTGGTTGCATCGCCTCCCCAGCGGACCACGGGAATTTTCACTTCTTTTATGAAGGCTTGGCCAGCGGCATCCACTCCGTAGTCGTTAAACCCATAAATGAATGGGCTGATCGAATGTTGCGGGGCATTCAAATCAACCCGCAGGGCCGGGCCGGAAGAGGCAGCTAAACCCAGCCGGAGGAAAAACAGAATCGCATAGATGATTTTGAATATTCTCATTGCCACCCTTGCACTAGAACCTTGCGGATCGTATGCAGGTCCCAACAAATTTAAGTTTCTTTGTTTTCATACTCCAGTTCGAGTCCACCGTCCCCTTCAATACCATCCGAAGGGAGTCAAGACTCAAACCGGATGCTGACACTCAAAGCGTGGGCATCCAACTTTTCGGAACAGGCCAGCTTCTCAATGGCGACGCGGTTTTTGACTAGCGCTTCCCGCGTGTAGCGGATCAGACTGGTGCGTTTGAGGAAATCATAGACACCCAGCGGCGAAGCGAATCGTGCGGTCCCGGAGGTGGGCAAAACATGGTTGGGACCGGCAAAATAATCTCCCACGGCCTCACAAGAGAATGGTCCGAAGAAAATGGCGCCCGCGGAGTGAACCATTTCGGAGAAATCCTCGGGATCTTTGAGCAACAACTCCAGGTGTTCAGGCGCAATGGCATTGACGGCGGCAGCGGCTTCTTCCCGGTCGGCCGCGAGTATGACCGCTCCAAAATTCGAGAGGGAACGGTGGACAATTTCCTTCCGAGACAATCTTTCCATCAGAATCCCCAAAGCTCTCTGGACCTCCTCTGCATGCAAACGGGAAAATACCACCGCAATGGCGCATGCATTGGGATCATGTTCCGCCTGGGCCATCATATCGGCGGCAATAAACGTCTCCGGCGCCGAATCGTCCGCCACCACAATTACCTCGCTAGGGCCGGCAATCATGTCGATATCCACCACTCCAAAAACCTGACGCTTCGCCGTGGCCACATATATGTTGCCGGGACCGACAATTTTATCCACGCGTGGCACGCTTTGGGTTCCATAGGCGAGAGCCGCCACTCCTTGAGCTCCACCGATGCCATAGACTTCCGTCAATTGCAATTCCTCCAACACCGCGGCAATGACAGGATTCTTTTGAAATTGTCCATAAGGCGTCACGACGGCGATGCGCGGGACTCCGGCAATCTGCGCGGGAATCGCATTCATCAGGACTGTAGAGGGGTAGGCGGCCGTGCCTCCAGGGACATAAAGGCCCACGGCATTTAAAGGCCGGATGCGCTGTCCCACCCTGACCCCATCCTCCTCTTCGGTTATCCAGGTAGACTCTTTCTGCCGTTCATGAAACCTCCGGATATTTTGTTTCGCTTCGCGAATAATCCCACGCAGCTCAGGATCCGCCTGAGATGCCAGTTGTTCAATTTCTTGAAACGAGATCCGAAAGAGAGGACGGTCCACCTTGTCAAACCTCAAGGTGAATTCGCGCAAGGCCTCATCTCCCCGCTGACGTATAGCATTGACAATGTCGGCAACTGTCTTTTCAATGACCGGATCCGTCTCGGAACCGCGCCGGGCTATCCGCCTCAAATACTCCTCACAATCCGGAGTATTCCATTGGTAAAGTGGAATCATATATTTTTCAAACCTCACTCAGGGCTGATTCTGCTCAGAAATCCATGCCTCGGAAGGCTTCGCTGGAATTGATTCAATGGTCCTCCCCAGGTTATCCACTTCCAAGTCAAAGCGCCGGCAACTAATTTCATGTCGGTTAAAAATTGCCTGAATAGCGCCGAAAATTCCGTCCAGATTGGAATGGGCAAATGCCAGAACGCTAGGCCCTGCTCCGCTTAAACAGAGGGCCCACAAGCCAGGCAGAGCGGCATCGTTGAGTTCCAGGATTTCTCCGAATCCTGGGATGAGCGGAGCCCGGAAAGGTTGATGCAAATGGTCTTTCAAGCTACAGGAAAGTAAATGGAATTCATCTCTCAACAGCGCGGCCACCAGCAGCGAACTGCGCTGCAGATTGTAAACCGCGTCTTGAATGCGCACGCGGGAACTCACCACGGCGCGGGCTTTCCGCGTGCTGAGTTTGAAATCGGGGACAACCAGTAAAATCTTAAGTTCCGGCGAAATGTCGGAGCGGTAAAACTCCACCTGGCTCGGTTCGTTGACGCAACTGACCGTGAATCCTCCAAAGCGGCAAGGGGTCAGATTGTCCGGGTGTTTTTCAAAATGCAGCGCGTATTTGAAGAATTTTTCGCGGCTGAGTTCCCGTCCCGTCAAGGCTTCGAAGATGGAAAGACCCGCCACAATTGAAGAGGCGCTGCTTCCCAATCCCCGGGTGATGGGAATTTGATTGACCACACGCAACTCCACCGCCGGAGGGTGATGCCCTTCCTGGAAAAATATGTGCCGCATGGCCCGATAAATCAGGCTCTCCTCCAAAGAGGGCAGATCATCCTTCCCTTCCCCCTCGACATGAAAACGAGATTGTGGTCCGGCGGAGAGCCGCACTTCCGCGCGAAGATATAATTTCAATGCCAATCCGAGCGTGTCATATCCGGGCCCGAGGTTGCTAGTGCTGGCGGGAACTTGAATGAGATAGTGATTGCTCATGAAAACGATGCATCCCTTCCACTGCTCGGAGCCTTCCAGCTATGCCTTATCAATGCGAACAAAACGCAGCCATATTATCGCCCTGCTTTAACTTTCCAGCCATCAAAGATGGTTCTTCTCCAAGTGCCGGCGCACCACACCTTGCATCAAGTTGAGGGGAGCCGGCTGGCCCGTCCACAGCTCAAATTGCCGCGCTGCTTGCCCAACAAACATCTCCAGACCGGCAATTCCGAGGCACCCCTTCGCGCGGGCAGCCCGGAGCAGACGAGTCTCCATCGGGTTATAAACCATATCAAAAACATACCTATAATTTAACAGATCGTCGGGCAGCGGCGACTCGTCCTCGTACGGAGTCATCCCCACCGGGGTTGTGTTTACAAGTAAATCGGCTGGATAGTGCGCGGCGCGACAAAGCTGATCCGCTTCGAAGCCATAACGTCCAGCAAAAGCGCGGGCCTTTTCCAGATCCCTGGCAAGCACAACAACATGATTCACTTTTCGTTTCAGAACGGAGGCCGCGGCTCGGGCAGCTCCCCCAGCGCCTAATAATACCGCGGACGTTATTCCCGACCGGAAAGCATCGGCCAACGCCAATTCAATTCCATCGATATCCGTGTTGTGGGCAAACCATTGGTTCTCCCGCAAAACCAGCGTATTAGCCGCTCCGGCTCTCCGCACCGAGGGATCTACACTCTGCGCATAATGCACGATATCCCGTTTGTGAGGAATAGTAATGCTTAAACCAGAAAACCAATCCAAACCCATAGAAAAATCCTTCAAATTCTTGACGGGAAGAGGCAAATAACAGCAATTGAATCCCAGATACTGGAAAGCCGCATTGTGAACCAGCGGTGAAAGAGAGTGTCCCAACGGATAGCCAACCACTCCATAAAGGCGGGTATCCGCTTGAATCTCATTGACCCGGTAAATCTCGCTTAGTTCCGATACGGTAAATTGGCCGGGAGCGCTTTCCTTTCCTTTTTCCAAGGAAGCATAGGTCAGCAGCGAACCTCGACTGGGAGCGAGAATTCGGGTCAATCCTCCCAACTCGCCCATGGCAGCTACAATGATGGATACTTGGTCCGCTTGGGCGCGACTCGCCATCTGCATCAAACGCACGTTATCGGAATAACGATTCGCCAGAGTCGCAATTTTTATCACATCCGGTTGTATCCGTGCCAGGCGGTCATATACCTCAGCTAATCCGACTGGAGTTTCCGCAAAGTCGTGATAGGAGACAATCAACTTTGTCTCAGAATGAGGCAATGAAGATAAGCTGCCTCCCAGATGCTCTTCCACCGTTTCAATTTCCAAATCGAGAAAATCCATCCTGGCTTCCAAAATAATACGCACAACTTCCATCTGTCCCGCTGCACTCCCCTCAAATTCGCCGCCGTTGGCCTTGCGGCGGAATGTGGCAATTACCGGGACCCTCGCCAGCTCTTTCCACCTCCTCAGAAGATCAACGCAAATGGAATTAACGGGCAGATAATCCAGCCGAAGTTCTATGAAGCCGCATGACCCAGGAGTTTGGGCAATCGATGGAGCGATATTCTCTACACGCGCATCCCGAATTACAATGCAGATTTTCTGATGGGGCTCTGCTATCTTCATTCCTTGCTCTTTTCCTCGTAAACAACAAAACTAAAGTGAATCCGATCTCTGGCCGATAACTTCAATGAAATAAAGGGAAAAGTGTAACACACTCTGCCCCGGCGGAAAAGGCTCCTCCCAGCAGGCTGGAGCCGGAACAAAAGCCATTCAAATAGCTGCAAAATTCCTACGGCCTCAGATATTCGTTAGATTCAAAAAGGGAGGCCTGATATAATAGTCGCTCCAATAGCTTAACATTGCCTTCGATGATATTTTTGACAACTTCCGATTCGCTCAGCAGGCACGCCTTCAGGAGAATGACTGTGAGAAAAATCAAATTGTACGTCGTGCTTTCCCTCATGCTGTTGGTGGTTCCGGCCTCTTCTATTTGGCCGCAATCCTCAAAAAAGACTCCTCGCCAAGGAAATCCTCCGCGGAACCTGACCCAGCTGCCTGATGGACACTGGACAGCCAATCAGCCCCTGGAGAAAAAGGAAGGGGCCGAGATTTATACCGTGAAACGCGGAGATACCCTCTGGGAGATCTCCCGCCAATATTTGAAGAATCCTCGTCTCTGGCCCCAAATCTGGGAGATAAATCCGCAGGTAGTGAATCCGCACTGGATCTATCCCGGCGATAAGTTGTTTCTCAAACCAGTGACGGTAATACCGGCGCCGCCCGCCCCAGCCGCGGGACCTTCCCAAGGTCAAGCAACGGAAGTAGGAGCTCCTCCGGCTGCCACGACTCCTAAACCAACCCAGGAAGCCGCGGCAGAGGAACTCCCCGCTAAGCCGGCGGCTATTCCACAAAAGCCCAGCAGTATAATCTCATTTACCCAGATGAATTGTGCCGGCTTTTTTGCCGCGAATGCCATCCCAACTAATCTGGCCATTATGGGTGGGGAGGAAGGAGAACTCCACACCTACTTTCACGATCGCGACGTTGTCTATTTGAATAAGGGGAAGAATGGCGGTATTAAGCCTGGTGATGAATTTTTCATTGTTCGACCGGTTTCGAATTTTGTCGATAATGGCCCCGAGTTTAAAGAGGCCCAGTCCCATTCGAAATATGGGTACTATTACATGGACATGGGGCGGCTGAGGACCATTATTGTAAATGATCGATCCTCCATTGCCGAAATCGTTTTCGCCTGTGAGGAAATTCTGGCGGGCGATCAACTGATACCGTATGAGTCACGGGCAATTCCCAGCGTGTTCTCCAGAGGTCCGCTAGATCGTTTCGCTCCCCCCAGCGGCAAGGTTAAGGGTCACATCTTTTTCTCCAAAGAATACCGAACCATGCTTGGAAATGGCAACATTGTCTATATCGATACCGGCCAAAAAAAGAATGTGAAAGTGGGAGATATTTTCCGCATCTATCGCCAATTTACTCCGAAAAATATATCGCCCTTCAATCGATCCACTTATAATCAAAATAAGAAAGCGTTTGAGGAAGTCCGCAAAATTATCGGCGAATTGGTGGTTTTACGCATCGAGCCCAGCACTTCCACGGCCCTGGTTATCTCTAGCGCGGAAGAAATTCACCCGAAGGATGAAGTTGAACAGGAGTAGCTATTCTGGCCGGAGAGAGGGGAAAACGGAGGGATTTCCCGCGCTTTGACTTTTTCAGTTTATCCATGGAGGGACTTTTCGCGGAATCCTCTCACATCGGCTCCATTGTCCGGCCTTAAGTTTGAGCAAGCGCAGGCAATAAATTGAATCGCGGAACATGGCTTAAAGCTGGAGTCCGCTTACATTCGAACATGCGACGCTTTCGCGTCATTCCAGCCTCAATTGTGCATGAGGCACTCCTCCTTGTCCCAGGTAAATTCTCTCCACAAATTTTCGCTGCTGGGGTGTAAAAACCATGCGGTTAGGATGACCGCATTTCCTCCACGAGACTCCGATCAAGGGCGCCAAAAATTGGCCGGAGGTGTGGAACAATCTGGATGGAGGTGCCTTGCCTTCATGTCGCGAAACGAAGAGCGGGATGAGGATATCCCGCTCTTCGTTTCGCTCGATCTTTAGACGCACCGAACAGACTGAAAGTCCGTCACATGATGACCTGAAAGTCCGCCGCATGACAGAACGTCTGGTAGAGTAGAGGAGGTTCTCAAGAGCCTCCCCCCTCGTCAAACCGGACGTGCGGATTTCCCGCATCCGGCTTTCGCAACAACTCTCGCCTCAGGCAGACGCAGGTGACTGCCCGCGGCCAGTACGTAAAGGTTTCAATCCCAGCCGTTGGAAATGCACGTTGTAGCTGATCCCTTTCGGCGCGCGGTAGCGCCGCTGGCTGCGTTTCTTCAGGTGACATTGAAGACGAACATGGACGAAATGGTTGATTTTCTCAAAAGCGTCACTCGGATAGCCGTACCGGAAGTAGTTGGCCCAACCTTGCAGGTGCCGGTTCAGGTCAGCCAGCAGCAGGCGAACCGGCCAGTGGCGCCGGCTCTTGCTGGTCATCTCCCGCAACTTCTCCCTTTCCCGCTGGAGACTCTTCTTCGAGGGAAACACATTCAGATAGCGGCGCGTCCGGTGATAGTGGCACTCATCATATCGGAACGTAAACCCCAGAAAGTCGAGACTGGCTCCCGCTTGATTCAGCTGTACCACCCGAGTTTTCTCCTGATTGATCTCCAGTCCCATCCAGTTTTCCAGCTTTGCCTCGATGAACCCAATCAGCTTCGGACTCATATAGCGCGCCAAAACCACCAGGTCATCCGCGTAGCGCACCAGTTTCGCCCGCGCCCATTGGGCCGGACCCTCCGGTCGATGGAATACCTTGTCAAACCAGTGCAGATACAGGTTGGCCAGCAAAGGGGAAATCACCCCCCCTTGCGGCGTCCCTTTCCCGCTCCGGCTCTCTTTCGGCGCTCCTCCCAGTGTTTCGGGAGGTTCCACCACCGGCGATCCCAACCACAGACGAATCAACTTCAGCACCTGACGGTCGGCCACCCGCATCCGCACACACGCCAGCAGCTTTTCCTGCGGGATCGAGTCAAAGTAGCCCTTCAAGTCGGCGTCATACACCGCTTGGAAACCCGCCTTCAGGTGTCCCCGGATCTCTTCCAGCGCTTGGTGGGCCGAACGGCCCGGCCGAAAACCGTACGAGCAATCCAGAAAGTCCGCCTCGAAAATGGGTTCCAAAATCAGCAAAGTGGCCATCTGCACCACCCGGTCCCGCACCGTCGGAATGCCCAAGGGTCTGAGCTTCCCATTGGCTTTGGGTATGTAGACGCGCTTTACCGCCGAAGGCCGATAGGTTTTCTTCCGCAACGATTCCTGGATCTCCTCCAGAAACCGCTCCACCTGCTCCGAGGTAGCTCCAATTTCTTCAATTGTTTCCCCGTCGACTCCAGGTGCCCCTCCATTGCGGCGCACCTGGTGCCAGGCAGCCTCCAGCGTGTCCCCCCGATAGATCCGGTCGTACAAGGCATAAAACCGGAACTTCGGCTCCTGCTTGGCCTTTTGGCCCAGCTTTTGTCTCAGCTGAGAAAGTTTCTGCGGCAAACCGTTTCTCGGGTCTGGCCGTTCTTCCGTAGTGGGATTCGCATCCAAGCGGCTTTCTCCTCCTCTGACCTCAGCGTGTTGCTGCTCAGGCCCCTTCGCTCCACGGTCATTACCCGCTTCCCCGCTACTATGGGCCTGTCCGACTCCCGGCTGGAACCGCTCCCAAGATTATGCCTTCTCTTCGGGCGTTGGCCCTACCACGAACCGTTCCACCGGGTCTCCCAGGTTCCTCGGCTCTTCTTTCCCCGCGCGCCGTCCACAACCACCCCGGCAAGCCCCGCCGCTGCTCGCACCTATTGCTTCACGTCGGGTTTCAGGCTTCATCGTCAGCGGAGATTTGGCCACCTGCCTCCAGCTTCCGCTGGAGCCCTTAACGAGGTCGAATCGGTTCGCTTTCGCTACGGCTCACGAGTTTGCCTCCCCACACTTCACGCTCGGGATTGCTCCCGCTCGCGCAGGTTTGGCTACATGTTGAATAGGCAATTACATGGTCAGCACCTCTCAGCTGACAAGACGAGCCAGGTTTGGCCTGGCATACCCCTGAAAAGGCAGAAAGAGCATCAAAAAAAATCGTGAGTAAAACTCAGCTCGTCCTCGAGAGGACCTGTATTCAGGCTGTTTCTCATCGAGTCCTACTGGGATATCCGCTTTTGTCTTTCCAGCTCCCCAAAAACCAATGCAGAGAATTTTTCAATCTTGGCCCCTTGTTGCCAAGCGTCGGCGGGAAGTCCGGCTTTGTGGCAGGTTTCCCTCAGAAACCTCTCACGGTCCCATTCATATTCGACGGCGACCTGGGGCAAGAGCAATCCGCGCCTTCCATGTTGGCTGACCACGAGTCCATGCACTCCCACTTCGATGGAATTGACATCTTCCACTTCTTCCATAGGGCTGAGAACGGACATTTCAATGTCAATTAGGGGAAGCTCTTCCAAAGAGACTGGAGAAAATCGAGGATCCTGCGTGGCCGCCGCTACAGAACATTCGATCACCGCTTCATAAAGCGGGTAAATGGGCGCCACATAGCCGATGCAGCCACGCAAATGCCCGGCCTTGTGTAGGGTCACGAAGGCTCCGCATCTTCGGTAAAGAATCTGTGATTCAGGCTGGACTTCAGGCTTGGTTTTTTTCTCCAAGTACCGTTGGATGGTCTGACGTGAGAGTTGGAGCAGATACTGCTGATCCTGCTGGCTGAGTTGACTCATTGGCCTGCCTCTTGGTTAGCAAAACCAGTTTCCGGCGTTGCCGGGCTTTCACCCGGCTATCCACCTTTTTCCAGAATTTTCTGAAATAATCAATGGCCGACACCAGCGAGAAGATCACCACCAGCCAGAGAGAAAGTTTTCCCAAAGAATTCAACCAATGAAATCTGTGGCTAAGAATGACCAGAGTGATGGCCACGACTTGCATGAACATTTTTATCTTGCCCAGCTCGGAGGCATCGATGGCAAAGCCTTCCCGCGAGGCGATGCTGCGCAAGCCCATGATTGCAAATTCACGGCCGATAATGATAACCACCATCCAAGCCGGAACCCATTTCAGTTCCACCAGGGAAATAAATGCCGCGGAGGTTAGCAATTTGTCCGCCACTGGATCCAGCAGTATCCCCAGAGTGGTCACCTGCTTCCGTTTTCGGGCAAGATAACCATCAAAAAAATCAGTTGCCGAAGCAGCCAAAAAAATTGCCGTGGCCAGATAAATCCAAAAATCCATGGCCTCGTCGCGATCCGGCTTGGGGAAACGGGTCAGCAGAACCACCACAAGGAGCGGCACGGCAAATATTCTGGAGAGAGTCAATGCATTCGGCAAATTCATTTTTTTAGTCTGCCGACTTTTCCGAGCAAATTCAACTAAAAATAGTCGTCCGCGGCCAGGGTTCGACGATAAAGGATCCATGATCATGAATGAGATCATCGGATCCCATTTAAAGCTTAACAATTTTGGGATTCTTTATCCCCTTGGTGGCATTCCGCGTATCCAAGACCACTTTGGATTTCCGCACCACCATTTCATAGTCTAGGCTCGAGTGGTTGGTGACAATCACGGTGCAATCCGCTTGAGCTAAGGAGGAATCCAGCTCTTCCGACATCAAAATCCGGTGGTCCAATTTGATTTCCGGAACAAAAGGATCGTGATAAGAGACCAGCGCGCCCCGTTTTTCCAACAGTTGGATGATGTCCAAGGCTGGAGACTCACGCAGATCATCGATGTCCTTTTTGTAGGCAACCCCTATAATAAGGATTTTGGAATTCTTGATCGATTTGGCAAATTGATTCAAGGCATCGTTGATCTTATTCACCACGTAATGTGGCATGTCGGCATTGATTTCACTGGCAAGTTCAATGAAACGGGCCCGATAATTCAAGGTTTTCAGCTTCCAGGAAAGGTAGAGCGGATCGATGGGAATACAATGGCCGCCCAATCCCGGCCCGGGTTGAAACGGCATGAAGCCGAAGGGTTTGGAGGCGGCGGCGCCTATCACTTCCCAAACATCCACCCCCAGCCGGTCACACATCAGCGCCACCTCATTCACGAGGCCAATGTTCACGCTGCGAAATGTGTTTTCTAAAAGCTTGACCATTTCCGCCGTCTGGGAAGAGGAGACTGGCACAATGGTCTCAATATAATTCCGATATAACCGAGTGGCCACATCAAGGCATTGTGGGGTGACGCCGCCAATTACTTTGGGGGTATTATACGTGTTGTATTTGGGATTGCCTGGATCAACCCTCTCTGGCGAAAAGGCAAGATAGAAGTCCTTTCCCACCTTTAAACCCGTCTCTTCTAATCTGGGCAGAATCAATTCTTCAGTCGTTCCAGGATAGGTGGTGCTTTCCAAAACAACTAACTGGCCGGATCTCAAGTTTTCGGCAATCTTTTCTACCGCCGACATGACCATATTGAGATCCGGATCTTTGGTTTTCCCCAATGGAGTGGGAACACAAATGATGATGGCGTCGCATTCTTTTAGAACCTTGAAATCAGCAACCGCTCTGAGTTTCCCGGAATTGACATGCCGGGCCAGAAGCTCCGTGGGGACATCTTGAATGTACGAAATCCCTTGGTTGATTTGTTGCACCTTGGATTCAATAACATCCACACCCACAACCTTCAATCCCGCATTGGCTATTTCCACGGCCAGCGGCAACCCCACATAACCCAATCCAATCACGCCCACCTGAACTTTTTTTTGATCAATTTTCTCAAGGAGACTCATTCGAAACTCCGCGGGGATAATTTTTGAATTTGCTTTATATCCGGCTGGATCGGCTATCTGACCCATTGGGCCTGAGTTAATGCAATATTATACCTTGAAACAGTATTGTGTAAACCATTTGTCGTTGCAAAGGGTGTAATTCAAAGTGCGACTGGAATGAGAATATGCCGAGGGATGGAATGCACGATAGGGCGAGGCTTCCGCTGAGCCGTTCCAGCTCGAGATCCTACGAATAGCGGCTCGCCAGGCGGAGTCAGCTCATGCGGGAGGCTCGCCCTCCCGTGCATTTTATCCCCTGGCTTTCTTCCCGTCCTGTCGCGTCTTGAATTGCGCCCATGCATCAGACAGGCACATCCTTGCTCAGAAAATCCCTGTGCCAGAGACCTCACTGGTCTTGGAGACCTGTGAGGTCTGGAGATTTTCATCTTCTTGTTGTGCCAGCCGCGCTGGCCTGAGTGGCTCCTCAAATAATGGCTTCGCGCCATTTGACTAGAGTCAAAGTAGCTTTGGCGTCACTCGAATCGATTTAAATTGCCGGAGAGTCACGAGGCCAGCCTTTGCGCCGCGAGGCTTGGTGACATGCTTTCTTTGCGTGTAATGGACTTCCACCTTGGAGGCATTGCGGGCCTGACTAAAGTATGCCGCCAGTTGAGCGGCTTCGAGCAGGGATTGATGCGGCGGAACCGCGAGCTTGGCGGGATTCCGCAATACCACGTGCGAGCCGCCATAACCGCCGACGTGCAGCCAGAAATCTTCACCTCGCGCCAATTTTTGAGTGAGATGATCATTTTCCCGGCTGGTCTTGCCCACCAAAATGGTCAATCCCTCGGAAGACTGAAAGATCCTGGCGGTCTTGCGCAATGCAGCCTCAGCGTCCCGAGCAGAAGAGTGCTTGGATTCCGTCAATTCTAATTGCCGCCCTGTTCGCCGTCGCTCGAGGATCTTTTTCTTGTCCCCGGCTTCGGGTCTGGCGGCGGGAATCAAATCTTCTTTCGTTTGCGCGGACAACACCTGCTCCAATCGGCGCTCCAGGCGCACAATTTCATTTTGCACACTTCCCGACCTCCGGACGATCCGGGGGAGAGCTAGGTTAGCCTTTTGAAAAAGGCGGCTGTATTGATTGGCGTTTTGAATCAACGAGAGCCGGCTGTTCAGAGGGATTTCCACTTCCCGCTGCTCAGGGTCAAAAAGGTCCGCGACCCGGATCAATTCCAGCCCGGGCCCAGGCCGCAGCGGCTGAGCGTAAAGCAGGTCGGCATATTTTTTAAATGCAGCGGCACCCTCAAAGCGTTCTTGATCCCCCCGCAAATTTGCCAGAAGCTTTCGCTTCTTTTTCAACAGGCTCTGGAGTTCACGGCTTAAGGCGGATTGAATGGCGGATAATTCCAGCTCCGCCCGGGATTCTCGAACCCAGGATTGGACAGCCTCGTTGATGCTACTGAAAGTCCGAGCCTCGTTCTCTTCAAAAGCAATCAATACAAAGGGGACCAAAAGCCGCCGCGACTGCGTGAAAGCGGGAACCACCGCGCTGGAACCGGAATTGGACCGCACAATTTTGCCCGGCGGAAGAGAATAAATCCGGGGAGCATAGGGACCTTTTTCAACCTTGATCTTCCAGCAAATGAATCGTTCCCATGGATCACCTCCCAGCCGCTCCACTTCCTGACGGATTTCATCAATCAACCAGCTTGGCACTCCTCTGAGTCGAGCCCGGCTTTCGCCACCTTTATGATTGGGGGAAGAAATCGCCTCAATCAATTCCTGCCGCCAATCCGGATGACGCGAGAGGTCGGCATTTTCATCCGCTGCCGCGAATAAATCAACAACCTGGGGGGGCACCGGCGCCTCGGCAGATGAAACCAATGATTCTTTCTGTTCATTGATCAACAGCAGGCGAGTGCGGGATGGAATCAACTCCAGCAGCAAATATTTCTTCTCTGCAATATGGCCTGCGCCATAACATTCAAATTCCAAAACCACGCGCCTCTCGGCAAAATCTTTTCGTATATTCCTGATGCGAGCCCCCGTCAGGTGGCGGCGCAATCCCAGCAGCCAATCAGTCTGATCATTCGAAGCAAAGCTCTCCGTTGAGTCCAAATAGATGGCGGGAATCGCGGGATGCAGAGAGATGGCCAGAGTCCCTGTTCCCTTCAAAGTGAACGCCAACAAACGCCCACCCGGCAATTTAATTTTTTGAATGACCCGGCCGATCAAAAGTGGCCGCAACTCTCTGATCAGCACATCAAGGGTTATATTATCCATGGAATGAATACCCTGCTTCCAAAAACATTCGGTAGAGCAAAGACACCGGCAATCCGACAATATTGAAATAACAGCCGCTGATTTTTTCCACAAAGCGCGACGCATACCCCTGGATGGCGTAAGCTCCAGCCTTGTCCATCGGTTCCCCGCTGCGCAGATATCGCGCGATTTCCTCTTCCGATATCCCGTGAAAGGTCACTTCAGACCGGCAGAAATTCAGGTTGAGATACCCTGGCTTCAGAACCGAGACCCCCGTAAAAACCTCGTGGGTTCTGGCGCTTAATTGAAGCAGCATTTCTCGCGCTGAATCCGGGGAGGAAGGCTTTCCGAGGATTTTTCCATCGCAGACCACGACGGTATCCGCCCCGACGATCAAATGGTTGGGTCGACATAATTGAACGGCCCTGGCTTTCAGCTCAGCCAATCGCTTTACCATATTCTCTGGACTCTCCCTGTCCCGAGGCGATTCATCAATATCACAGGCGATTATTTCAAAATCATCCACCAGCAATTTCAACAATTCTCGACGCCGGGGAGAAGCTGAAGCCAGCACCACTGGGAACCCTAAATTCATCCTATCTCCAATCGCACGGAAGTGAGGCACTTAAAAAGCCGCAATCCATGTTTACAAATTTCAAACCGGTATGATAAAACACACAGGATGTCTTGAGCCAGCGAGACTTTTATCTTGAATTCATTTTGTTTTATGCCCGACTGGCATCCGTGGAGTCTGCATGGATAGAAAGCTTTTTGGAAAGCGGAGATGACTTTATGCGAACTTGGAAGGCTTGGTTGCGCGGAATATCCTTTTTGCTGGCGATGACATTGTTATTTGGTCTTCCGGTGGTTTTGGCCGGGCAAGTTCCGGCGCCTTCGGCAACTCCAGGTGTTCCCCAACAAGAGCAAGATTTTGATTTCAGCGTTTACTACAGCGGAAATATGCGGGGCAATCTGGAACCGTGTGGCTGACCGCACAATCCCGCGGGCGGTCTGCCTCGCCGAGCCAATGTGGTCAAAACGAATTCAACGAAGCATCCTGGAAAGCCTGTTGTTCAGGTGGAGATTGGCAACTTTCTTCAAGCTGAGGGGCTTGACCGGATCATAAAAAACAAATGGGTATTGCAAGGGCTAACGCGATTGAAACTTGATGTGATGAATGTGGGAGAAGATGACATCGCTGGTTTATTTTCCCTCGAGCCCAATTTTGCCAAGGATGAGCGTTTCATCTCGGCGAATTTGCTTTCGCGCTCGACGGGGGAACCGTTGATTCGACCTTTCCTTATCAAACAGATCTCCATCCCGGACACCAAGAAGAAGCTGCGCTTGGGTTTCCTGGGACTTTCCTCGAGGCCCTTGGTTCAATCGGAAAATCTTCCCTATCTTTGGGCGGACCCTTTTGCTGCGGCTGCCAAGTGGCTTCCTGTCTTGCGGGCGCAGTGCGATTTTTTGATTATCGTGGCTTGTCTTCCCAACCGGGACGCAGTTCAGCTGGCCATTAACAACAAGGACATCGATGTTATCTTGGATGGATACAAGCATCAGTTTTATTCTCCCATTGCCCAGATCAATCAATCAAGAATCTGTTATGCCGAGGACGAAGGAAGAATCCTGGGCGAACTTCGTTTTGTCGTGAAACGGGGAGAACCCATCCAAGCCGTTCCCATGGAATATCCGTTGACTTCCAATATCCAGGATGATCCGGACATGGCCGCGTTCCTGGCCACGGCCAAAGCGGACATCTCCCAAGCGCAAAATTCTCTGGCGCGGAATTCGGCTCCTCCGGCAACCCCTTCAACAGCAGCCGGCTCTCCGCCAGCGCCTTCTTCTTTCCTGACTTTCCAGGCCTGCCGGCCTTGCCACGAAAAGGTTTTTTCGACGTGGGCCAATTCAGGACATGTCCGAGCCATGGATACCCTCAAGCGCGTCAAGAAAGAATTCGATTCCAGCTGCGTATCCTGCCATAGCACCGGATATGGCAAACCGGGCGGATTTGTCGATCTTTACAAAACCCCTCTACTGGCAAATGTGCAGTGTGAATCCTGCCATGGGGCAGGTAGAGAGCACGCAGCAAATCCGGCATCCGCAAAAATGACAACCAAAGGGGAGGCGACCTGCCTGGTATGCCATACAAAATCCAACAGCCCCGATTTTCAGTTCGAGCTCTATTGGAAAAAGATTGCTCATTAATTAATCGGCCGCCCGGTTGATCCGGGAGAAGCTCCGGAAAATATGAGCGGCAGAGGGATCATACAGAGGACAATCCTTATCGCACCTCCATTCAACTAAGACTCATGATGAATTCTTTCGCACAATTTCTTCCTTCCTTGCTCCAGCGGATCCCGGATAAACCGGAGCTTCTGGAAAGCCTCGTATTTGCGGTCTGGACAAATGCGGTTGGCGAAGGTCTGGACCGACGAACCCGTTTGCTCAATTTCCAGCACGGGAGGCTGACTGTAGCAGTCCCGTCCGCAATCTGGAAAAGGGAATTGATCTCGAATCAGGTGGAGATACTTCTTCGCCTGGACAAACAACTCGGACAGCGTTTGGTTAAATCGCTTGCCTTTAAAATTGATCCATCTTTGGAAAAGGAGGACCTGAGCCGAAACCTAGAGGGCGAGGCCCCCAATCGCGTCTCTCCAGATTGGTCAATGAGCGGAATTGAAGATTTGGAGTTGAGGAAAGCATTGGCTTCCGCCGCCAGTCAGTACCTTTCCCGGCAATCCCAAGTACGATGGACGAAAGCGAAGACCAGCGGAAGGTAAGTTTCAACATTGCATTTTCCATAAATCCTTCCGTCAACACAATCCCGTCCTATATAACATCGTGTATTGCTTGTGCAAATTTTATTCAATATCCCAACCCCCGGAGGTTTCTGGAGATGAAAATCGGAACGAATGAGGTGGAATATGTGACTCGACTGGCACATCTGGCCATAACGGAAGAGGAAAAATCTCTTTTTGTCGGTCAACTCAATTCCATCTTGGAATACGTGGAAAAACTGAACACGCTAGATACAAGCGATATCCTCCCCACTGCGCAGGTTGCCAGTGGGGACGCAGTGTCTCAGCCGCTGCGTCCGGATGAACCGCTGAACCATTTCTTTCAAGACGATGCTTTGGCTAATGGGCCCTCCACCGGGGCGGGTCACTTTAAAGTTCCCAAAGTCATTGAGCGGTGAGAGAGGTGAAGGATGATGGATCAAGGATTAGGATGAGGGATGAGGAATCCGGGGGGTTGAATCCCCCAGGGAGAATGATCGTGGAATTGCAATCTTTAAACATTGAAAAAGTCCAGCAGATGATCGAAAACGGTGAAGCTACTGCGGTTGCGCTCTGTCGGCAATATCTTCAGCAAATTGAATCAAAAAACCCCGAACTGCGGGCCTTTCTGCGCACTGAAGAAGAAATGGCTCTGCAACAGGCCGGCAGGATCGATCAGCTCAAATCTGAAGGCCAGCCGCTTCCGCCACTGGCCGGTGTCCCCATGGCCATCAAAGACAATATTTTGATTAAGGGGATGCTTTGCACGGCAGGTTCACGGATTCTGGAAAATTTTCAGGCAGTTTACGATGCCACGGTTATTGAGAAGTTGCGGAGGGCGGGCGCTATATTCCTGGGCAAAACGAATCTGGATGAGTTCGCCATGGGGTCATCCACGGAAAATTCAGGATTCTTTTGCACGCGGAATCCTCACAAGTTGGATTGCGTGCCCGGGGGGTCGAGTGGTGGATCTGCGGCGGCCGTGGCCAGCGGTATGGCGCTGGCCGCATTGGGATCCGATACGGGTGGATCAATCCGGCAGCCAGCGGCCCTCTGTGGTGTGGTGGGCCTGAAGCCCACCTATAGCCGTGTCTCCCGTTACGGCTTGATGGCATACGGTTCTTCTCTCGATCAAATCGGACCGATCACTCAAAATGTCCGCGACGCGGCCCGCATACTCCAGGTGATCGCGGGGCATGACTCTCATGATGCAACTTCGTCAGCCCAGGCGGTGGAAGATTATGTCAGCTCGCTGGAACAGCCGATCAAGGGTTTGCGAATTGGATTACCAAAAGAGTATTTTAGCGCCGGTATCGATTCTGAAGTCCAAGCCTCTGTCCAGGCGGGACTACGTCTTTGGGAATCGCTGGGGGCTCAATTAATTGAAGTGGAATTGCCCCATACGGATTATGCCATTGCCTGTTATTACATCATTGCCACCGCCGAAGCCAGTGCCAACCTGTCCAGATATGACGGAGTCCGATACGGCATGCGTGTTCCCTCCGAGAATCTCTCTTCCATGTATCGCGAAACCCGCGACGCCGGTTTTGGCGCGGAAGTTAAGCGACGGATCATCCTGGGGACTTTTGTGCTTAGTTCGGGTTATTACGATGCCTATTATTTGAAGGCACAAAAGGTCCGCACCTTGATCACACGGGACTTTGAGCGGGCCTTTGAAAAAGCGGATGTGCTAGTCTCGCCCACCTCTCCCACCCCTGCCTTCCGAATCGGAGAGAAGAGCAACGACCCTCTGGCGATGTATCTTTCCGACATCTTCACTATTACCGCCAATCTCGCGGGAATTCCAGGAATCTCCATTCCGTGCGGCAAGACATCGGGAGGACTCCCCGTCGGATTGCAGATTTTAGGGAAGCATTTTGAGGAAAAGAAATTGTTGAATTTGGCGCGCGTCTTTGAGTCCCACGGCGGATTTTCGCTATAAATGCGAAATGATGAGTGCTTACGGAACGATATTTACTTCAGTTTCATATTTCCGGTAGTGATCAAACTTCATGATATTGCGGAATTCGCAAAACTGGGCTTCTGCCGGAAGTTCTCTAGAACCGGCAGTCCATTGATGAAATTCCGCCGAGGCGGGCAGCCAATTTTGCCTTCCCGCAATGTCCCATAATTTATAAGCAATAATCCAACTAGCCTTGGAGATTGGGAAATCCGGCGCGACATCCAAGGTTTCCAATTCCAAACGGACGGTTTGCAGCGTTTCCAAATCGATCCAGCAATATCCCTGATATCCCACGGCATGGGAACGAAGAGGATTAAAATCCCGTTGCCATTTCAAATCCAATTTTGAATTTTCCCGGGAAACCTTGAATTTCGCTTTGATTGCTTTGCGTCCCTCAATTTTCGCGGTTCCTTCCATCTTGAAATCCGCGCGGGTAGAGGAGTCGAAAAGTGCATTCAAAGTCGAACCAAATTCACCCGCCGTCGAAGCTCCCAACATGGGTCCGGCAAATCCTGTATATCCAGATCCCTTTTCCAACTCTAATCGTTTGTACTCTTCGCGGTGATTCACATACACCAATTCATCCACATATTGATCGACGGGAATCCATTCTAACGAGTGAGGATTCGTCGTGAAGACATTGCTTCCGCCTCCTTTGCGGTGCCGCTTCGTGCTTTGGAGACAAGTAAAATCCGGCAACTCCTCCGAATACTGTAGAGCTTTCCGCCGCGCTTTTTCCAGAAACTCCAGCCAAGTCTCCTTGGTAGGCGGCGAAATCATGTTGTCGTTGAGGTGTTCAGGACCTGTTTGTGTGACCATCAGAGAAGAAAGATAAAGCCAGAGAATTGCCCAAAGAACAATCAAACAAAACGGGTGGTTTGCTCTCATCACACTCGCCCTATCATTGGTGGTGAAAAGACATTTTGAGAGGAATCATAAAGCATGCATTGCCTAAAGCAAATTTTTTTTGTGCAAAGCAAGGAAAAATGCGCTGATCGTTCACTATCACTTCGCGCGGGTGGCGAATAAAAACATCACAACGGTGCAAAATGCAAAGCGCGAAGCGAAAGCGGGCAATCAGGGATGCCGTACATTGACTCCCTTATATCAAAGGTCTTCACCCTGTAGAAAACCCCGCCCCTCCCGTAGTGCGATCCTTGACAATTCACTCTTACGAGCTGACAATGACCCTACAATGGAACCATTGATGAACTTATCCACGCAATTGTCATTTTCAAATTCTCGCTGATTTGGATTATCACTGGCGAGGTTCCATAACTGGTCTGGAAATTGTCGATATGAATTTGCCCCGTTTCAAACATGCAACTTTGATCTATAACCCTGTCGCCCGGAAACTCCAAAAAGACTGTCGGCGGAAAATTCAGTCCATTTATGAGGCGGTGACTTCCCGAGGGATCAGGTTGGAGGAAGTTCCCACGAAGCGGACCCTTCACGCCGTCGAGTTAACTCATCAAGCCATCGACTCGGGGACCGACTTGATTATTGGGTGTGGTGGGGATGGCACCATCAACGAAATAGTTGGCGGCTTGGCGGGATCTCAAGTCCCTTTGTTGGCATTGCCCGCAGGAACAGCGAATGTGCTGGCCAAAGATCTCCGCCTTCCCAAAGATCTGCTTTCACCCTTAAAGCTTCTCGAAAATGGGCAGATTCGGCGAATTGCCCTTGGAAAAGCGAATGGCCGCTATTTTGCCCTGATGGCTGGAATTGGCGTGGATGCTGGAATTGCCGCCGCCGTAAATCCCCGCTGGAAGAAAATAATCGGCGAAGGAGCCTTCTGGCTGGCTGGTTTGCGGCAGCTGGTTCGATACTCTTTTCCTTCCTTCAAAATCAACACTGGCCGCCAGGTTTATCAAGGCACTTTTGCGGTGATTGCCCGGGCTAAAAGCTATGGCGGCCCCTTGGAAATCGTGCCTCAGGCGGATCTCTTTTCAAATCGCTTCGATGTCTGCCTCTTTGAAAAGGGAGGCCGTTTGGCCTACTTGCGCTACTTTTTCTTCGTGTTCTTGCGCCGCCACACCTCTCTGCGGGACGTGAAATGCTTTCCCGCGGAATCTCTTGAAATCTCCGGGCCGCCGGAGACTTGGGTTCAAGTTGACGGCGAGCTGCTAGGCAACCTCCCGCTGAAAATTTCTCTTGTACCCGATGCACTTGCACTGATTGTTCCCTCGTCAGGAGTTTAAGCCGAAGTGGTGACATCCTTTCATTCACGCGATATTCGCTATAATTGAGATACTGGAGGTTGCTTATGGCTCAAATTACCCCAACTCAAAAAAAATGGCTGGTTCGAGGCATCATCACCGTGGCTGGTTTGTTGGCGATCGCCGCTTTGATTCCTTTCTTAATTCCCGCTGACCGTTTTAAGACTCTCATTGTCACCGAACTTCGCAAGGCGCTTGGGCGAGAGGTGACGGTGGAGCGCGCTGATTTGACGCTCCTGTCGGGTCCAGGAATCGCCTTAAAAAATGTGACTATCCAGGAAGATCCTCAATTCAGTCAAAACCCTTTTCTCCGGCTGAATTTGTTCAGAGTCCGTGTCAAGATACTTCCCCTTCTGACGGGAAAAATCAACATTGCCTCCTTGAGCTTGGATCATCCGGAACTCCAGCTGATAAAAAACCAGGCCGGCCATTGGAACTATGAATCGTTGGCGCTGCTATCGACCCCCACTCCATCCGCACCGGCTTCACCGTCAAAAGCCTCTTCAGGGGAGGACTTTTCGATTTCTTCCCTGCGTATGAACGATGCCGTCTTGGATATTCTGGATGGTTCCGGACCTTCAAAGCCCCGGCACTGGAGACAGGAAGGACTATCCCTTCGCCTGCGGGATTTTACTCCATCAAAAGGAGGCGAGATCGAGGGCCGGATTGATTTCCCTGACAATTGTGGAACCATCCGACTCGCCACTCTGGCAGGATCGCTTCAAGGGGGCAGCCTGCTTTCCGCGCTGCTCAAGGGAGAGATGAACTGCGACTCATTGTCCCTGGCCGCACTGAAACCACTCATGGAATTCTTGGAGATTACCAATAACATCGGTGAAGGACGGCTGGAAGCACATTTCAAGTGGGATCATCCTGCCTCCGCCCGCGGGCTGGAACTGATAGGCCAAGGCAAGATACAGGATTAGGCAGGCGGGGGCAGCGGCCACGCCAAGCTCAACGTGAGCCTTGACAGTAGCATGTTATATGCAGGTGAAACTCTGCAGGTGCGCCAGTTGAAAATCCAACTTCCTCAATCTCAGGTCAGCATAGGCGGTTCCGTGCAGTTTCAAAAAAGGGAATCCCTTTACAACCTAGATGTGGGTATCCCTCGGGCGAATTTCGCGGACATCCTCCATTTGATTGCTTTGGCTGGATCGGGCGCACCCGAAGGAATCTCCGCTTCCGGATCTGCAGACGGCCAGCTTCACATTGGCGGCACTTCGCTGAGTCCAGCACTTAACGGAAAGCTCACTTTTTCACCAGTCACCATCCGGTATCCCGGGATCAACGAAACCATCCAGCTCACCAACGCCGGCCTCTCTTTTGAAGGAAGCCAATTCCGTTCCAGTCCTTGGGAAATGGTTTTGGGCTCCCGGACCCGGCTGAAGGGCCAGCTCTCCGGCAGTTGGGGCCCTTCTGGAAACCTTTCGTTAGAAGCAAGCACTCAAGCGCCCACGCCAGTAGCGGACGTGCAGGCTATGGGGAGCTCATTTGGCGTCAGTCTGCCTGAAGGCTACCAGATTCATAAGGGAGCGCTCTCCATGCAGTTGACGCTTCAGAAGCCATTTCAGGCGGAAGCTGCCATGAAAGTTCATGGTAAAATGTCGCTGAATGATGTCGAAGCCCGGACCCCTTTCTTGAAAGTCCCTCTGCAACTGGAAAACGCGGAGATGATTTTTTCGGGAGATTCCGCGGAAATCTCACGGCTCGCTGCCAGGATTGAGCAGACTCACCTGAGCGGCAAACTGCGGCTTCAGAATTTCGATGCGCCTCATGTCACTTTTCAACTCAATGCCGACCAGCTGAAATTGGGCCAGTTGGAACAATGGCTTGCGGAAGTTCGTCCAAGCTTCCATGCTTCGGTGGATGGCTTAAACCAGGACTTGATCCACAATTTTGAAGAACAAATCGTTTCCGTGCCATCGCCCGAACACCAGCGGATGGATTTTCTTTCACACCTTATTTTCTCCCTCAACTCGGCCACTGCGCTCATGGCGGGGCCTGCAAATTCCAAGTCACCCCCTCCCAAAGATTACCTGGCCTTGCTTCAAGTTGAGGAAGGCCAGTTCACCGCTGGAGAAGTGCAATATAAAAATCTTGTCTTGACCCAGGCATCCGCCCGCATGAAAATGGCTCGCAAAATTCTCGAAATGCAGGACCTCAATTTTCAAATGTATGGAGGAAAACACGCTGGCAGCGCCACGCTGGACCTGAATCCGACGCCTCCCCGGTTTTCTTTCCGCTCCAGCTTGAGCGAGGTCAACCTGGAACGGTTCTTGGCCGACAACACCAAGCTTCAAAACCTGCTGACCGGAACTCTCTCTCTGAATATGGATGTCAAGGGCTCGGGAGGTGTTTACGAAGAAATCACGCGCAATCTGACGGGTGGAGGAAAGCTGCAGCTGATGAATGGCAGTATTCGCTCATTTGATTTGATGCAACAATTGTCGGGTTTGGCCCGTATTCAGGGCGCCTCCGCGGAGGGGGGCGCTACCCGGCTCAAAGACTTAATCGCAAATTTCACGGTGTCCGATGGACGCGTCAAGATGTCGGATTTGATGGCGCACCTGGCTCAAACCACTCTGAGGGCTAACGGGAGCTTTGGATTTGACAAGACTCTCGATTATCAAATTGCCGCGGAATTGCCTGCCTCCCTCAGCCAGGGACAAAATTGGACTTCCCTTCTTACCAATGTTTCCTCTGCCACTTTTTTCCAGAACGATCAGGGGCATGCGGTTGTACCCTTGCGGCTTCGAGGGTCGGTGGAGAAACCTTCCTGCTCTCTTGACACGCAGACCATCCAGGCCAACTTGAAGAGCAAACTGCTGGAGGGCGGCCTGCAGCAAGGGTTGAAGAACCTTTTCAAATCGAATCCCAAAGGATCCTTAACTTCTCCCGGCGCGACAGCGCCGCCCTCCGCGGCATCTCAACCTGCGGCGGGCACCCCCCCGGAGAAGAAGAAGTCTTCATGGCAAGACATGTTGAAAGGGACCTTGGATGAATTGCAGAAAAAGAAAAGCAGCTCTTCGGGAGAGAAGAAATGAGTGGCCACCTTCCCGCTGCTCCCGCCGACAAGGCTGGCTCCTCCTCGCCGGGCTCGCAGATTTGTACCACTAAAGAGGATCCAAAAGTCAATGGGGAAAGTCCTTGCCAGGGTCTCCCCCCAACCTCCTCCTTAAGTTGGATTGGCCATGCTCAAAGGGGAAGTGAATCGGCATTTACGGCTATTTTTGAAAAGTATCACCGCCGGCTCGCACTTTATCTGCATTACCATCTTAACTTGGAACTGCGCGGGAAATTGGAAGTGGACGACTTGCTTCAGGAGGTATTTTTCCGGGCGTTTCGAGACTTGCGCCGGTTTGAATATCAGTCTCCTGGATCCTTCTCGCGCTGGCTGTTTCGGATTGCCTCTCATGTTATACTCGATGCGGTTCGATATCACGAAAGGGAAAAACGGCAAACGGAAGAGACCGTGTCGTTCCGTTCGGAGAGTAATCCGTTCGGGCCTGAACCGGCCCACTCCTGGACCCCAAGCCGTATCTTGTCTTCGGATGAAGAAATCAAGAAGCTGATGGGCAGATTAGATTCTCTGCCCGAAGAATATCGACAAGTGATCTTGCTCGCAAAAATTGAGGGGCTCACTACGGCGGAAACAGCCGCCCGGATGGGGAAAAGCCACGAAAACACCTCTTTGTTGCTTCATCGAGCCCTTCAACGGTTTCGGATTCTTTTAGATCAATGAAGTCATAAATCACTCATCGCTCATGGACAAATCATCCTCACAACTTGATTGTTCTTCCTCAGACCCTCGTGAAACGGCCCTGGCGGAAGCCCTTGCCTTTTATATCGATCGACAAAACGCGGGAGAAGATGTGGAGATCGAGACCTATTGCCGACGGCATTCCCACCTGATGCCAGAACTCGAGAATCACTTATTAACCCTGCAGGCAATGGATAATGCCCTGGGGACGGACGGAGAGGAAGCACTCAGGGATCCCGAGATTACTCCGCCCCCCGAATTGAAGGGGTATCGTTTGCTGGACCCGCTCGGCCATGGTGGAATGGGACGAGTGTATCTGGCGGAGGACGAACAACTGCGGCGAAAAGTGGCCATCAAGTTTCTTCTCCCCCGTCTCGTTGTATTCCCGGAACTGCGGCAACGGTTCCTCCGGGAAGCCCGCATCCTGGCGGGTTTGAAGCACCCCAACCTGATTCACGTTTATGCGTTGGGGGAAGGGGAAGAATCCCCATACTTTGTCATGGAGCATGTGGAAGGCAAACCTCTGACCGAAACAGCGCAGCCTCTCCCCCTTGAGGCTAAGTTGCGCCTGATGCTTAAAATCGTCCAAACTGTTGCTTTTTTGCACGAGCGCCACATTCTTCACCGCGACTTGAAACCTGGGAATATCCTGGTAGGTGCTGATTTGGAGCCAAAATTATTAGATTTAGGGCTGGCTCTTCCTCTGGGAACGGATGAAAAGAAAATAACTCAGGTGGGACAGCGACTGGGGACTCTCGATTACTTCTCCCCTGAACAAGCAGGGACTGGCGCTCTTGATCCTCGCAGCGACGTATTTTCTCTCGGCATCATTCTTTACGAACTTTTGACGGGAACCCTTCCTTTTCGAGGCGCCACACAGGAATTGCAAATGGCATCCCTTTGTGGCGAAGATCCTCTCTGGCCGCGCCGTTTAAACTCCCAAATCAGCCGTGACCTGCAGAATATCTGTTTGAAGGCTCTCGAGAAGGACCCGGAACACCGCTACGCATCAGCGCGTGAGATGGCCGATGATCTGGCCCGTTGTCTGGCAGGGGATGTCGTGGTGGCATTGCCCACCTCTTATAGCCGGCATCTGGCGGGCAAAATCGAACAGCACATGAGAGACATCGATGGCTGGGGACAAGACCATTTGATTTCCCCCTATGAAGTCGATGCCTTTCGTAAACGCTACTCCAAACTGACCGAGCCTGAAGACGCCTGGCTTTTGAGCCTGCGCAGGCTTTCGCTTTCGAATCTTTCCCTCTACCTGGGCGCCTGGATCATGATCGTGGGTTCTTCCTTGTTGGTTTTTTTCCAATTCCTTTCATTCCGGGGAACCCCCGCGGTTTTGACCGTCACGGCATTAACCGCAGTAATGGCGTGGCTGGGTCGATCCTTCTGGCAACAGGACCGGCGACGCACCGGGATTGCATTCCTTCTTGGCTTCTGTCTGCTCCTTACGGTGGTTTCATTGCTGGCCATGTGCGAGTATGGCTGGCAGTCTCATTGGACTCAGGGGAAGAAGGAGCTGGAGTTCTTCCTAACGTATTTCGAGTTTGGACGCCTCACCAATGCACGGCTCTGGTGGGCTTTGCTGGTTTCCCTGCCTGCCTACTTGCTTTTACGCCGCTTTACTGCTTCCCCTGTCTTTTCATTGGGCCTGGCTTTCATGAGTGCCCTGTTTTTCCTGGCCAGTATGCTTCGGCTCGGATTGTTGAAATGGCTCGAAACGGACCAGGGAAGACTGTTTTTCTATTGCCTCCCGGTCGCACTGGCTTACTTGTGCGGGGGATTCATCTTGGAAAAGATGAAGAAGAGTTCAGACTCACCCTATCTTTTCGGCCACTCTGTTGTTTTCACCTATGCCGGACTTAGTGGTGTAGCCTTTTATCACAAGCCTTACGCGGAATGGTTGAAGAACAATCTCCCCTGGACCCGTGGCGACCTGGAGTACCTGTTCATCTTGAACGCGGGACTCTATTTTCTGCTGCAGCTTTTTTGCGAGCACTCTTCTTCCGCGCAAATGCGCACGGTAGCCAAAGCCTATAGATTTGTTATCGCCGGTCATATTTTGATTCCATTATTGCTCCTGGGACTTTCCAGCACCAGCCGGTGGAATGAAAATCCGGCTAATCTCATCTTCCGAAACGAAGCCTGGACTTTTGAAATTCTGTTGCCGATTGCCGCCCTTGCCATTTTTCTGTTCAGCATCCCCAAACAGACTCGCAATTACACCTTTACGGGATTGATCTTTCTGGCCATCGGTATCATCCGGCTTTCCCAGGATCTGTTGAAGAACAGCCCACTCTGGCCGCTCAGCCTGATGATTGCCGGGCTGGGATTGATGTTGGTAGCCGCCTATTATGCCCCCTTGAAACTCCTCGGTCGGAATTGGCTTTCGCGTTTTTTTATACGATAGCCGCGTCGCCCTTCCCTCCCCGGAAAATCTCCTGGATGGAGGCGGAGTGCCCCCAGCCCGTCTGAGTTTGCCAAGCCTGCTGAGACGGCCTGAGGGCAGGTCGCCTCCATCATCCCGTTTTCATCGTCTTGCTGTGCCAGCCGCGCTGGCATGAGTGGCTCCCTAGAAAATCCCAGTTAGTCAAAGGTGGAGCGGGCACGAGTGACCACCGTCACCGGTGCGCGCTGGCTCAGCGGGCAAAGCTGGCCAGGCGACGCGCGATGGGTGACTTCGTCACACTCGCGCGTCCCATCCTTGATGCAAATTTTCATCTTCTTGTGTTGCCCCTCGCCGTCATGTTTCAACCCTTTGAAAAGTTCCGCCGTGTAGTATCCGACATTGGCTCTGTTCCCGATGCGCTGAATCCTTAATTTCACCTCACCCACTCAAAAAAATGCGATGAACTGAAATTTTTGCACATATTTGTCGCTATTTATTTGTGTAAGGAAAATCGTAGGAATTCATCTTCAATAGCTAAGGAGCTGTTTATGAAAAAAGTTTATTTTCCCCTCTTAATGACTGGCACATTGCTTTTGGCGGGTTGCGCTCCCGCGGATTCCTTGAATCCCCTGATTACAAAAGAAGAGGCCTTGTTCGAGCCTGGCTTGATTGGAACATGGGAGGAGCAGTCAGATTCAGAACAATCAAAAGAACGGTTGATTTTTTCCAAGGCTGTGCCTGAAGATCCTCAGTCCAGCGAATATGATGTGATTTTCAGTAGCGGCGAAAAGGAGAGAGGGTGGCTGGGTCGCTTAGAGGGGGAATTATTCCTGGACCTTTCATCCGATCTTGGATTGAACAACCAAGGAGTACACACTTTTAAGGAGGTATATGCCACGCCGGCATTTTACCTGGCACCTCAAGTAGGACGACTCAATGACCAATTATTGCTCCGCCTGGAAGCAGAAAAAGGAGGAGCGGAGAGCGCCGGGTCCAATGGCCCGCTCAGGGTCCATGTTTCCCCCATTCATCGGTTTTTTAAAGTACAGCTGAACGAAAAACATCTTCGCTTGGGATATCTGGACGATGAAAATTTGAGCAAATTATTGGAGGGAAAAAAGATCACCCTTGCCTCAATTCAAAATAATGATCAGGGGCTCATCCTGATTGCGTCAACCGACCAATTGCAGCAAATGGTCCGGCAATTGTTCGACGATCCGAAGGCATTCGAATGGTTGGAGTTCGAAAGCGTGGAAAAGAAATAGGCCGGCGGGCTAATCGAACATACAGGCAAAAAATAGTCCCGGGAAAAGCCCTGGCCCTTTTTGCCAGGGCGCTTTTTTATCGCGGGATGCGCTTTCTTGACAGCGACAAATAGGATTGCCACAACCGGGGCTCAATCAATTAAAAAATGCCCTGATTTCGCCCGTGAGAGGAGTGCTTCATTTTTGTATGTTTGACGGCGTGCCTCTTATAATGTTTATGAGAAGTTGAATGGCTGACAGAAGCGTCACTTGAAAAAGCACCCGGAGGCAAAAGGACGGCCAATACAAATAAAAAGATTATCGTCCGGCGCATATTAATATTTCACCTTTATTTGGATTGGGTTTTGTTTCATTCCCCTTCATGAGCCTTTAGGAGTCTTCAATTCCGTGACTAATGGAGTGATGACTCTATTAATTTTAACTTTGCTATCATATAGCGCAAAATCCGTTCGCCACATGATCAAATCTTCCGGGGAAGGAGATTCACATATTTTGTGCATTCTCCGCCTCATAGAATCTCCGAGAGAGAATAGGCTTGTCGGCCTAATCCAAGGGCTTCTAATTGATTCAGCTGAACCAAGGGATTTTTGCCATGCAATTGTTCAAAAAGATGCCCCGGCCCGGTCAGCTCAAACCCTTGGGGAATTCCCGCCGGGATCAGATTTTCCACCCGGATGGAATCAAGGGAGGCGCGTTCCACCGCGACAAGATCCCTTGAGGCCATGATGCCGATATCCGGGATCATGGGTGGAGTGGAGAAACCCCAGCAATCGCAAAGTGCCGTGACGTTCAAAAGGAAATTGATGTAAAAGACGGAGCCGGGCTGGAAAGTTTTCAACACTTCATCCGTGCAAATCGCCATTCCTGTTTGAAAATCCTCAAACCTGGAAGCATCGAGCGTGATGGCACCTTTAGGGCAAACCTTGATACAGTGCTGGCAATAGGTGCAGTGGTGAAAGAAAACCTGGTATCGCCCCGCTGAATCAAATTGGTTCGCATGATGATTGCAACTTTGCAGACAGGCTTCACAGTGGTCGCAGAGTTCTTCATCCCAGAGCAGCCCGCCCTCCAAGTTGTGGATTTCTCCCCGCGTCCTATCGGTCACACAGCCCATGGCAATGTTCTTGCAAGCACCGGCAAAGCCGCAGGCCCCATGGCCCTTGGCATGCGACAAATTAATCATCACTTCAGCATCGTGAATATTGCCCCCAATATCGACATGGTGGAAGGTCTTGAAATCGACCGTTTTCTCCACGAAATATTTCCCCGTCACGCCACAGGCAAAAATCAGCGGGACTCCCAGGTAGTCCTCGGAATAGCCGCGGCTGCGAGCTCCCGAAATATCCTGATCGGCAATGAAAACCTTGGCGCCATAGCTGCGCAACTTATCAACCAGGATTTTGACGAACAATGGATGAATGGTGGTGAAACCGATTTGTCTGCCCATGTGCATCTTAATAACAGTCCACTTGCCGGAAACGAAGGGTCTCATCTCCATTCGATCAATCAATCGCTCGAATCTAGAAGGCAGTGTCTCCTCGGCGGAATATTTCCGGTAATATACCGGGGCCCAAAGTACCTCTGTGCTCATTGACAACTTCTCCCTCATCTAGAAAATGCAGTCCCGCAAAAATGCCATCCTAAACGGCATCCGGAACCTTGTCAACCAAGCTCTCAAATTCGGGGATAATTCAAAGTGCGATGAGATAGAGAGTGTGCCATGGGATGGAATGTACGGGAGGGCGAGCCTCCTGGCGAGCCATTGGTGTGGTGTGCGGTCCAGACCTGTTCGGCAGTCGGAGTCCGCCTTGGCAGCAGCCTCATCCTCCCGGAATTGCTCCCAAGAAAATAGCTTAGATGGAGACAGGGCGCACTCACCCGCATGAGTTGCCAAAACTGCTCAGACAGCCTGAGGGCAGGCCGCCTCCATCACAATTTCATTTTTTTGTTGCACCAGTCGTGTTGGCAGTTTAGCTCCTCAGGAATATCCCGATCGCAGGAATCCACGACGTGAAATAATAAAAGGGAGAAAAACCTGAGTGGACCTTAACCTTTGATACGTTGCTTTTCGGCACCAGAACTGTGGCATTGCCGCGATAAAAGTACGTTGTCGCTAAAAACTAAGGCAGCAGACCCGTCCGATCGGGTCTGCGCCACGAAACTTAATGGGGGGACAAAGACGATTTTGATCCGCTGCTTGGGGCCTATGTATTGGCTTTAGCGTTTTCCGCTCAGGTTCTTGGCCTGCTCCATGGCAATCAAACCCGCCTACTGTTCATCGTCTTCCAGGCCTGGCAAATGAAGCTCCATTGAGGCGCTCTTCCCTTTGGCAAGATCTCATCCCTATGGATATTTTTGTCATCTTCGCTGTACGCTCTTTGCGAATCCCTCCGCTCCTTTCTCAAAAGCTCCGCGAAATCTTCATTTTTCTTTGACTGGTGAGTATTTATTCAAAGTGTCCAACAGCATTTTCACGGATGCAGGCGGAGCGACAGCCCCGCTGATGATTTGCTGAGGGGTGACTTCCTTCCCATAGATGGCCTTGTTATCGTCAGCATCTTGCCGCAGAGTGGAACCATCCAGAGAAATGCCGGCAAAAGCCCCTCTTGACCGTGAATAGGATAGGATTTCAGCATGCATTTGAAGGTCTGTCTCGGCTTTCGCATTCCGGCCAACCGGCCCCGCCGCCGCGGCGGCGTCGGCTCCAACCGTGAATTTACTTTGCAGCAATTTTTCCGCCCCGCGCTCATTCAAGACCAACAGAATGACATCGGTGGAACTCCCCCCAATCTGCAGACCAAAACTACCCCCTTCAATTCGCACCGTGGAGGGTCCACTCCATCCCTTTCCTCCCTTGCCCCGGCAATTGAGGACTCCCTTGCCATACTGGCCCCCCAACCCGAGACCCGCTTTCTTCACGCCAGGAATAATGGCGACGCATTGACATTTGTTGAAAAGCTCACTGGGAATGGCATGTTCCGGAGTTCCCATCACTTCAGTTAGCACCGTGGCCGCGGTGTTAGCGCGTTCCACCGCTTTTTCAGCCGCGAAAAAGTTGCCTGCCGCCATTGCGAATACTGCCGCAAAAATCACACCATACTTGTTCCATTTCATTTTCAATTCTCCTTTTCCTCTCGAATTAAATCGAGAAGAAGTGTTTCCGCGGGTTGAAAGATATGGTTTGTAATTGCCCGACATCCCCTTCCATCCAATGTGCGAGCTCTTGCCTAGCAATGAAGCCGGGCCGAGAGCCAGAGAGGCCCTTGGCCTTCACTAGATGCCAAACCCCGCCAGGGGAGCCAGACCCCGGTTGAAGTAGACTTCCTAGAAAATAGCGTGAATGGAGGCGGAGTGACCTCACCCCGCCTTAGTTTGCCTAACATGTTCAGATGGCCTGAGGGCAGGCCGCCTCTATTATCTCAATTTCATTGTTTGGCTGTGTCAGCCACGCTGGCATGGGTGGCTCCTTAGATTTCAAAAAAAATTTGATCCATCCCCTCCGGTAATATCCGATCAGCTTCATCCAAGGGCATTTAGAAAATGTGAAAGCTGTTTTCCCCCTATTATGAAATTTGGGGGTACAAGTGACATTGTAACAAACGTAAGGGGACAATCATTGACAAGCTTAGTGATCAAAGTCAATTACATTTCCCGCCGATACAATTCTCAGAAATCCCTATTCCTTGGGAGAAGTTCTGCCTCTAATCCCTGTTCGGACACTTTCTTTGCGGGAAGCCTATGCAGAAAAGATCAGGGCAGCCTTGACTCGGCAAGAACCCGCCATCCGGGATTTCTTTGACATTGACTATGCATTGAAAACTTTACCAAAGCAAATCAAAGATAAAAGTCTCCCCATTCTCATTCGAAGAAAAATCGCAATTCCCGGCAATTTGCCGGTCAATGTGGCTTCCAGCCGCAAGACTGAACTGGCCATGCAAATGGAGACGCATCTCAAGCCGGTGCTGAGGCCCCAGGACTACAGTCAATTTGATCTGGAAAGATCATGGAAATTCATTACTAATATTGCCCAACGTTTAGGATAATCGAGACCTAGACGAATTTTGATAATGAGCTTCCATTGATCATTTGCGATTTAAGACAGTCACACGTTTTTCCCCTTTTAGTTTTTGTCTATGAGACGACCCTATAGAGCTAGCGAGGAGAAATTCATTGGTTACAACCTGGAACAGGTGAAATCTGGCAAGTGATTGAAAGAAGTGGTACGCCCGCCGCGATTCGAACGCGGGACCTCTTGCTCCGGAGGCAAGCGCTCTATCCAGCTGAGCTACGGGCGCACTCTGAGAGGCGACGGTAAGTTTACCAAAAGTGGTGAGGTTTGCAAAGGTGAAATCGGTGGGCGTGAGGGTCGATGGGGAAAGATAGAAATAAATAAACCACTAAGCACGCGAAGAGCATGGAGAAAGAAAAAGAAGAATCTTGAAGGATGAATGCGGATTGTGGATTGGAGATTAAAGGATGAGGGGTGAAAAGTGGATTTGTAGGTCTGAATTATGAAATCGTCCTCAACTATAACCGGCATTTCCGAGAGTAGCCATGCGGAGCGATTTCCGGCGAACCGTAGGTTTTTTGTGAGGCCTGAAGATCACCCGCCTCGAAAAAAATGAGTGGGGCAATCCATTATCCGAGAGAAATGATACTGAGATGTCTTGAGCACTCGTGAAATCTGAATGAACAACAAAGTTGGAAGCGAATCGTCCTTTACCTTTAGAAGGAGTCCTCATCATGGATCGTAATAAGCTGATCAGCTTCGTCTTCGCGCGGCGGCAAGATACTGCTTCACGCGGCCCGCAAGATTTTGCGCCCTCATCAGATCCTGAATCACGGATACCGAGTCGATGCCGAGCTCATAAAGCGGCGCCGCATTCTCCGCGGTGATACCTCCGATGGCCACCAGCGGTTTGCTGACAAGCCGGCGAATTTCCATTAATTCTGCTCTACCGACAATGGGATCTGGATTGTCTTTGCTGCGGGTAGGGAAGATCGGACCCACGGCCACATAGTCAGAACTGGAAAGCTGGGCCAGCCGCGCCTGTTCAGCGGAGCTAGTCGAAAAACCGATGATCTTTTCCTTCCCCATCACTGTCCGGGCAGCTTCTACCGGCAGATCTTTCTGGCCCATGTGCACACCCAAGGCTCCCGATAACAGGGCAATGTCAGCACGGTCATTCACAATCACTTGAAGTCCCAGACGGTCCGCCAATTCCATCATCTGCACTGCTTGATGAAAAAAGTCGCGCGAGGTAAGTTGCTTGGCGCGCAATTGCACCAAGGTGATCCCGGCATCAGCCATCTGAGACATTATCGATGCCATGGGAAATGGACACAAATCCGTATCGATGATGGGGTAAAGAGGCGGTAATACAAATGGCATATTCTTTTCGTAATGGGTGAACCGCAATCGATGAAGATCAGAACAGGAAGGGCGATCAATCAAGCGGAGAGAAGATTCTGATGGGAACGCCCGAATTGGGACAGAATCCTTATCCTTCGCGAAAGGCCATTTGGCCAAGGTCTAAGGAATTCTGCTTGAAGAAAATCTCCAATTCTCTTCGTTCATCCCTCATCCTTCATCCCTCATCCTTTCATAAATCGTTCCATGAATTTAGTGCTGAAATTGCCCGAAACAAAATCGGGATCGCGCACAATCTTCTTCTGGAGTGGAATATTGGTCTTGATCCCTTCTATGATAAAGGTCTCCAGTGCCCGCTCCATTTTGCGGATGGCGGCAGACCGGTTTTCGGCGTGGACGATTAATTTGGCCAAGAGGGAGTCGTAATAAGGAGAGACAACATATTCCGAATAGGCCGCGGTGTCCACCCTCACTCCAATACTGCCGGGGACATTGAAGGAAGTGATCTTCCCGGGGGAAGGGATCAGCGTCTCGGGATCTTCGGCATTGATGCGGCATTCAATACTGTGTCCATGGGGTTGAAGGTGTTTTTCAAAATGGAGATGGGCTCCCGCCGCCAGCATGATTTGCAGCTTTACGAGATCAATTCCCGTCACCATTTCGGTCACGGGATGCTCGACCTGGATCCGCGTATTCATCTCCATGAAATAAAAATTCATTTTCTCATCCACCAGAAATTCCACCGTCCCAGCGTTGGAATAACCAACATTGATGAGAGCCTTCTCGACCTCGCCGCCGATCTTTTCGCGCTGTTCGGGAGTCATGGCCACCGAAGGAGACTCTTCCAGCAGTTTTTGGTGGCGCCGCTGAATGGTGCATTCCCTTTCCCCAAAGTGGATGACTTTGCCAAAATTATCGCCCATCACCTGAAACTCGATATGCCGGGGATTCTCGATATATTTTTCTATATAGATGTCGGGAACTCCAAAGGCAATCCGAGCCTCATTTTGTGCCGTCTCATACGCAGCCCGAAGATCTTCACCGCTGCGGGCGATCCGCATGCCTCTGCCCCCGCCGCCGGCGGTCGCTTTGATGATGACTGGGTAACCTATCGATTCGGCACAAGAGAGAGCAGCCTCTATAGATTCCAGGATCCCATGGCTCCCGGGCAGGATGGGCAAACCGGCGCGTGACATGGCCTCCAAAGCCCGGGCCTTATCTCCCATCAGCCGGATCACATTGGGGGGAGGCCCGATAAACTTAATATGACAGGCTTCACAAACTTCCGCGAAATAGGCATTTTCTGAAAGGAACCCATATCCGGGATGAATGGCATCCACGTTGGTGATTTCCGCGGCGCTAATCACATGCGGAATTTTCAAATAACTGTCACCACTGCGGGATGAGCCGATACAGACGGCTTCATCGGCAAAACGAACATGCAGCGAATTTCTGTCTGCCTCCGAAAAAACCGCAACCGTGCGGATGCCCAGTTCTTTACAGGCAATGATCACGCGGAGCGCTATTTCCCCACGATTGGCAATCAATATCTTCTTGAACATGCCGATTGTTTCCGGTTGAATAAAATTATGAAGCCACTGGGAACCTCGTACTGATTCCCGAGAGGCAACAGCCCTGAAAATTCAGAACAAGAATCAGATTGGAGAAAGCCGTGGCATCAGACTACGGAAATCAAAAACCCTTGGGATGGAAATAAAGTCCTGCATTTGGTTCAGCGAGAGGGCCATACCGATTTCAAAATTGACAGAAGACGGGCACGGTGCTCGGTAATGGAAACTGATCTGCTCCTCCGGAGGGAAAGGTTCTTGACCCAGTTTTCCCACTTCAAGCTTTCTTGGCGAGTCGAATCCCAAAAAGGGCCTGTCCAAATTCCACAGGTTCCCCATTCTCGACAAATATTTCCGCGATCTCCCCGCCGACTTCCGATTCAATTTCGTTCATCAGCTTCATGGCTTCCACAATGCAGAGCACTCGGCCGGGTTCCACGACATCCCCCACCTTTACGAAGGGATCTGAATTGGGATTGGGTGCATGATAAAAAGTCCCGACGATAGGAGAGCGAACCAGGAATAAATCACCGGCTTCAGAGGGAGTCGGCGGGCCGGAGACCAATGCCGGCGAAGCGGCTTCGCCCGAAAGAGGAGGAGTCGGCGGAGCCAATGAAGCACCTCCCGGGATCGCGGCGGGAACAGAGGACACCATCACCGAGGAGGACGGCAATTCTTTGCGGATTTTTAATTTCATTCCGCTCGAATCAATATCCAGTTCGGTAATACCATGTTGCGCGACGGATTCAATCAATTCTTTAATTTCATCAATTTTCATGTAAACCTCGATGTGCTCCTTGCCTTTTCGGGAACAAGCGGGTCAACAGGTTAAGCGGCCGGACCATGCTAACAGCGGGTCAGTATATCGGCTGAGCCGAAAAAAGACAATTGAATTTAGAGATGTTGTCCCGATCTCGGGCAGAGATAGAAAGGGAAGCGCAGACTTTATAGTTCTTGGTCTGGCTGGGGGATAATGAGTGCGCACCCTGAGGGTAATCCTCATTATTAGAGGATGCCACCCCAATTTCATCTGAACCACTGGCGAAGCCTCCCCACTCGAGAAAGGGCAGAAAGGCACGGAAAAAAGAGCGGAAATTAAAAAGCCAATTCTTTTGCCAAAATATATTTGGCCTTTTTAAGCTCAAACCGAGCTCTGCCCAAGTTCCCTTCGCGGGAAAGCAAGGCCAGAACAAAGTATTCGGCCGTCACCATTTGAACCAGGATGATCTGATCGCCGGTGGAAACGATCAGCTCCTCCAAAGGGCCGGCCTCTAATTCCGGGGTTGCGCATGATGCCGCCCGCAGCAGCGAAGTGTACTCAGCCGCCAGAATTTCCAAGCCAGTTGTTCCATCCAGGCTCCGCTTCTCAATGGAGATGCCGTCCATCCCCATGATCACGGCACCGAGAGTTCCCTCCACCTTCTTCATTATTGACTCAAGAATTTCAGCAAACATGGGGTTTAAGAAAAAGAGGATGAATCAAGATTTAAAAACCGATGCCCATGGCTTGGAAAAAAGAATCCTCCAACTCTCCCTCTCCAGCCAAAAGACAAGCCAACTCAGCCCCCTCGAATTACATAATCTTGGGGGACAAGAAAAAGATCAATTCCTGTGTCGTTTTGGAGATGGATTTGTTCCTGAACAAATTGCCAAGCAGAGGGAGGTCCCCGAAACCCGGGACCTGACGCACATTTGTCTGTTCGTTATCGATCAAAACTCCGCCAATCACCACGGTGCCACCATTCTCCACCAGCACAGTCGTACGGGTCTCCTGGGTATTCACCGTAGGAACTCCATTGACCTGCCGCGAGAAGTCAGGCGTGGAGTTGGTGATGTTGACTTTCATGACAATCGTGCCTTCTTCCGTGATTTGAGGAGTCACAGTCAGAGCCAGGGCAAAATCAAAGAACTGCACCGACACCGTATTATTGATGGTAGTCTGAACCGGAATTTTCACTCCCTGTTGGACGAAACCTTCAATATTGTCCTGAGTGCTAATCTTGGGCTTGGAAAGCAATCTCGCCACACCCCTGCTCTCTGCCGCCGTGATAATGGAATCCAGCAGGAAATTGTCCGTTATTCCGGCAAAAAAGCTTATGCCTGAGGTCGCAGCGTTTGCCCCCAAATTGACAAGCAAAGGCATGGCGCCCTCGGCTCCTCCCGATTGCCCCGGCTTTATGGTCACACTGGGTTTGGGAGTCCGGGCAAAAGGATCACCCGGCACTCCTCCCGCCATCGTATTCTTGGAACTATTCCCTTGGATCATGCCCCACTGGAGGCCAATATCGCGCAGAAAAGTGCGATTGGCCGCCACTACCCTGGCTTCAATTTCCACCTGTTTGATTTTGCGATCCAGCTGTTTAATCAAGGCATCCAGGGCGGGGAATTTGCTGGAGATGTCGGTAATGATCATGGAGTTGGTTCTAGGATCGACAATAATGTCGCCCCGGGGAGAGAGCACTTTTTTGAGCAGGGGGCTCAAATCAGTTGCCTTGGCATAGCTAAGCGTCCGGGTTTCCGTCTGGACTTCCGCAGCCAGAATCCGAGCGTCGGCCAAGCGTTTGCGTTGTTGTTCTTCGCTTTCCAGCGTAGCATTGGAGGCGATTCTCAACACATTGCCTTCCAGTTGCTTTCCGAGTCCGTTATTTTTCAGGACTACGTCCAGAGCCTGATCCCAAGGAACATCATTTAAAAAGATGGTAAGAGCGCCTTTCACATCGGGATCCAACACCACGTTCAGTCCGCTAATATTGCCGATCAGCCGCATAAAATCGCGGATATCGGCCTCTTTCAAATCAAGGCTGATGGGCTCCCCGGAATATTTGGATGAGGTTCCTCCTGAAGCAACCAACGGGCTAGAGACTGCCGGGGCGGGCGCCTGAGGTTTTGAAGCTGGCGGCGGCACAACAGCAGAGGGTTCAGGAGTTGTGAGTGCCGCGGGAGGGTTCTCCTGTTGGGCCCTTGCCGCCAAGACCGGAGGAGGAGTATAAAGTTGAGATAGCTTGATATTCTTTAGGAAATCCCGAGATTCTTCCTTGACGCGTGTATCCGGCAGAGATGCTTGCATCAGCGAATTCAGGGGAGCGCTCAGAGGATTGGCCCCGGCCATGGGCAAGGTCCCCTCCGCTGGCTGCCATTCTTCCAAGGAAGCCACGCGGATTGGAAAATCATGCGAGGAAATTTCAAATTGCGGCTCCGCCAAATTGGGAAGGGGCTGGAACCGAGCGGAGGGAAGTGTGAATTCTGGTTCCCGATTTCCGGCATCAATCCTTGATAATGCAATTTCCCGCGAAGTGTATTCAACCGGAGCTTCCAGGACGGGCAGAGAGATCATTTGTGCCGGTTCCGGTAAATTGATGGCATTCTGCCATGTGACATCAATAGTCTCGGGAAGGGGGACAGCGGTAAAAACCAATTCCTCAGACGGGGGCTCCAAAGACAACAATGAGGCTTTAAGGGCTGGTTCGGGCAGATTGATATCTTTTGCCCCGGATCCTACTGGGGAGTCAAATGAATTTTCCGCCGGAGAGTCTACAGCAAGTGAAGGTTCTCCTTCGAGGTTAATCGTCAATTTCGCCAATCCCGCTGGATCCGCGGCAGGGACAATTTCTTTATTCTGAAGATTACCAGAAGACTGTTCCTCGCTGGAAGCTCCGCTGGAAACAGCAACCTTTTGTGCCAGCGGCTCTGAAGAAGAATCGGTCGGCAGCGCCGCGTCAGGAAGAGTCACCGATGTCTCCGGCGCGGGCTGTTGCGCTTCTGGCCTCATTGGAGTTTGTGAGGAGCCACTGTTAGCCACTGCCACTTCACGGGGGAATAACACTACCAACCCTGATTTTTGATTTTCAATCTTGAAGTCAGATTTATGGTTTAAATCGAAAACGCACCGGACAATTTTCCCCGGTCCTCCCCTGCCATATCCAAACCGGACTTTTCCAACAGGACCTGCATTCACGGCGAGCAGCTGGGGCTGAGTCGAAAAGGTCGTATTTTCCAAATCAATTACCAAACGGGAAGGATTCTTCAATTCAAAATACTTGAAATTGGGAGTTCCCGCGGTTTTGAGCGTAAACTGATAATTCTCTCCCTCGGCAACCTCCAGAACACCCTGACTGGAAAGGGTGGTGGGCACATTGGACATTGCAGCGGGGGGGGCATCACTCGGAATGGGCTCTCCGGTGCTTAAAGAAGAGAACTTCAACACGAGTTGTTGACCTTGGGTTTGGATGTCAAAATGAACCGGCTGATGCAGGTTAAACTCAATCCGGACGAGTTCTTTCTCTTCACCGACTCGCGTGATAGAAGCAAACTCGATCTGAGGAGTGCGGATATCGAAAAATTTCTGGGATAAGCGGAGCTTGGCGCCCGGAATGTCCAAAAGAAACAAGCGCGGGTTGGGGTAGGAAGTGACATAATCCATAGCGGCATCGGCAGTCAGAACCACTACGGTTTGGCCTCCTTCCTGCCGGCAGGAAAAATCCTGGATCGCCGGGTTGCCAGCGGTCTCCAGGGCCATTGCCACCCTGCCTCCGGCAATATAAAGTAAAATGAATCCACATAAGCCGATGAGACGGATCGTTTTCGTGCCTCTCATTTTATCTTCCTTCTCCTCGTGTCGGTTGAAGCTTCTTTATTACCTGCTGAGTCAAGGTTTTTCCCTCGATGTCCTTGAGCGTTTGAGAAAAAACTACGGCATCTTTGCGGATTTCCAATATTTTTCCATCATATAAAATGTCGTTGGGATGTAAAAAAAAGGACCGATTTTTGAATCCTTGGGCCATGGCAAGCATTCCGTTGGAGGATTGGACGATCCCCACCAGTCTGATCTCAGACACCATTTGACCTTTCAGGCCGGGAGGCCGAACCATCGGAGCCTGGGAGGTTTGAAACGTGGAGACCAAATCCAGCGGACGGAATGGGTCCCGCCGCCCACGCAATTCATATTTGTAATTGAGGTCTCCCTCCGGTTGGGCGGGCAAAGGGGCGGGGGCTGGCACGGTCCTGGCGGAGGCAGCCGAAGGTGCTGCTTTTACACTCTTGGCCGCGGTTGATTGGGCTCCCGCTCTTTCCGCGCAACTGCCTAATATCGCCGTCACGATGAGGAACAGAATCATTTTCTTCATTTGGCCTTGGCTGCTCCCTTCTTGTTTTTCGCCACACCTTCCGCCTGATCCGGTGCAGTCTCGTTGTACACGAAAGTCGTAGCCGTATAAGACGCCCGAATCGTGCGTGCGGCATTATCGCGAATATTCGACTGTAGGATTCTCACATTGGACACATTCACAATTCGCGACAACTTACTCAACCGGTCATAGAAAATTCCCAAATTGTGAAAATTGCCCTCGACCTCCATGGTAATGGGCCATTCGGAAAAAAAATCCTTTTGAACCACGGTTAAAGGCTGAAATAATTTGATGGTTAGCCCGGAACTTACCGCGCTGGATTGAATTTGGCGCAACAAGTCATCGGTTTGTTTGGCTTCGGGCAAAATGATCTTCAGGGTGGCAAGCTTTTCCAGTAGCTTTTGATTTTGCGTCTTGAATTCCAAATGCTTTTGTTCTACGGCCTGCCCACGCTGAATTTCCACCTTTAATCCATCCAATTGCCCCTGCTTAATATTAATTTGTTCCAGCAGGCCTGAGATGAAAAAATAATAGCCCATTCCCGCCAGAATACAGCCAATGCATAGAAAAATACCCAGCTGCGCATACCACGGGAGTTCATTCAGTTTTTTAAGATCCAGTGCCATATCAAGGCATCCTTAAGGCTAGCCATCATGAAATTAAGCCGATGGGATATCGAGCCAAGTTTTTATAAGTCGCCGATTCCTTATACAACTGGTCAAGAACCAAGGTTTAGGGGAGGAGTGGCAACTATTTTTCAGATTGCCGGATTCTGGGCAATCCTCCCTGCGAGGCTCTGCCACGGATCATTCCCCATCCAAGCCACGCCGGCTTGAGGATAAGCCTCATCATGTATTTGCCTCCACCTTGGGAGCGCTTTCCGCTTCAAAAGTGAGGGAAAAGTTGTACTTCGATTCAGTTTCCTGCACATTGATTAAGTTCACATTTTTGAACTTGCCAATTTGCTCCAAGTTCGTCAGAAAATCGGCAATGGTGCTTGGAGTCCCCATCACTGTTCCAGTAAGCGTAACCAGGTTTTCCTTTTGGCTAAACTCGCGAAGCCAAAGTCCTTCCGTTTTCTGAACGCAATCACTCAATCGGTCGAGTATCCGCACCGGGCCGGCTTGATTTTTTTTCAGGTTTTCAATGACATTGATCCTTGCCTCCAGCAATTTGCGCCGCTTGTCAAAAATCTCATTTTCGCGCAGCAACAGCTGTTGCCGGGTTTTTTCTTTCTTAGCTCGACCAATTTCAGTCGTTAAAACCTCATCTCGCTGGGAAAGGGCCCTCTCCCAAAAGATAATACTGCCCACCGAGAGGACCGCCACGGAAATCAGCATGACCAACTGGAGCACCTGAGTCGGAACGCCCCGGCGAACTTTCGTCTTGATCGCTTTGATTTTGACTTTTCCAAGGAGGTTAATTCTTATCATTCGTTCTCAAATGACCTCAACGCTAATCCCACAGCAATCGCCATGCTGGGAGAAAGAGTTTCAAGTTTGGCAACATCAACCCCTTTACCGATCGTAATCCGGTTAAAAGGGTTCAAAAATTCTACGGGCAACTTCGAAGCATTCTTGATCAAATCAATCAAGCCCGGCACTTGAGAGCATCCCCCGCTCAAATAGACTCGCTGAATCTGTTCATTCACGGAAGTCGCTCTGAAGAAATCGAAGGTTTTTTGAATCTCCAGCAGCAAGACCTCGGAGACCGATTGCATTAAGGCACTGATATTCTCTGGCGCAACTCCATCCAGCGGTTTACCCTTCTTGACCTCTTCAGCTTCTTCAAATCCAAGGCCGAGCTCTTTCTGCAAAATATCGGTAAATTGATTGCCGCCCGCCGACACATCCCGGGTAAAGAGCAGAGTGTTCCCTCGTGAAACCACAATGTTCATAATACTGGCGCCAATATTGAGCAAAGCGGTCGTGGAGTTGGGAGCCGGATGATAATTCACTTCAAAAACATTTTGAAGCGCAAAAGCATCAATGTCCACTATCATCGGGATTCTTCCGGCTTGTGTGATGACATTGGTGTGGTTGGTGATTTTGTCTTTTTTCACGGCCACCAATAAGAGCTCGGTATTCCCGGAGGCCGAAATGTTGTCCAGCACTTGGTAATCCAAGTTCACGTCAGAAATATCAAAAGGAATATGTTGCTCGGCTTCCCACTGTATCGATTCATCCAGTTCTTCCCTGCTCATCTGGGGCAATGATATTTTCTTGACGATTACCGAGTGCCCCGAAACCGAGGTGGCGACACTTCTAGTTTTGATCTTGGCCGCAGCCTGCAACTTCCCAATCGAATCGGCCACGGAAAGAGCATCCATGATGGCGCCATCCACTACAGTGTCAGAAGCCAAAACTTCCATACCGGCATGAATGACTTCGTACCCCTTTTTGATCGGGCGCAACTCTGCCGCTTTGACTGAACTGGACCCAATGTCCAAGCCAAATAATTTTTTTTGTCGGGAAAAAAGTGCCACAGTCCCATCCTAATTCATAAAATAATATTCAATTTATTCGGATCATGAAGAAGAAAACTTTACTTTTCGTTTCCGGAGTTCCGGCTTTTCCGCTCCATCCAGTCATCCAAGACTGTTTTTTTGAACCTCCAGCGGTTCCCCAGTTTGAACGCGGGAATTCGCTCTAAGGACACATATTTGTAAAGAGAGTCCGGCGAAATACCCAGATATTGCGATGCCTCTTTGATGTTCATAACTTCCTTGGCTTGTGCCATTCTCTCAACCCCACACTTGATATGTCCTTGATATCGACACTTTTTTTTAGGACATTAGTACATTTTTTTTCTGGTGTCAACGGTAGTTCTTGGGTTTTTTCCGGTTTTTTTGGTATTATTTTAGGCTTTTCCACCGGTTTTTGTACAGGATATTGCGGTTCATGCTGGAATGACAACAACAGAATGTGGATACACTCGCACAAATTTCTGATTAAAAAAGAGGAGAAGGAAAAAAGGGAAGAATTCTATTAGAGAACTCTGCCCCATGAAAAATCACAATCAAATGTCAGCTGCACGTCAGCTCTTCGGGCGGCCTCAAATAAAGGGGCGAGGAAGTAAAATAGGAACCGGCAAAAAAAATTGTCGCCTTCCCAATTAATTTATGGATAATTAGCGCGAATTTAAACGTCCCAGTGCCGTGGATGCTTCGGCCACGACTTCGCTAGTAGAATCGCGCAGCATCAGCCGCATTTTTTCGGTGGCGGCGGGGTCTCCAATCATTCCCAACACATAACAAACCCTCTCCCGAATTTTGGCGTTGGGGGAGTCCAAAGATTTCAGCAATTGCGGGACCGCCGGCTTGCCTATCTCAATCAGGTAGGCTTCCGCATGCTGTCGGTAGGCCCGGTCTACAAGGCTCTCGATCAACTTGTCCAGATATTCCTTACGGCCAGTCTGATATAAGGCAAAACTTAAAGCGATTTGAACATTCTGTTTCTTTTCAGAGAGGAATGCCCGGGACAACTCTTCCACCGTGGTTGGATCCGCGATCCGGCCCAATCCTTCCGCCCCATACTGGCGATATTCCGCTTCCGGATCAATCAAGACCCGCCGGAATAATTCACGCACGCTGGGGTCGCCGACTAATGCCATGGCCCCCATCGATTTCAGCCGCACTTTCTCATCAGAACCCTGTTCATAAAAAGCCCGCAACGTGGGAAGAGCCCTCTTGCCGCGAAGAAGACCCAGCGTAGTGATAGCTTCCAATTTGACATCCCGGTCCGGATCATTCATATAGGGAAGAAGTCTATCAGCCACGCTGGTGTCTCTGATTTTATAGAAGGAACGGAGGAGAGCAATTTTCAACTGCGCACTGCCATATTGCATCGCTTCCAACATTTGAGGAATGGCTTGTTGAGCTTGAAAAATTCCAAGAGCATAGGCTGCGCTCATTCGATTGGATTCATCGGGATCCTTCAGTCGCCGTGCAATTCCTTCAATCACGGCTTGATTCACCTGAATTCCTGGACGCACAACAGTCGGATCATCTTTTACTTTGTCGCTAAAAAGATTGATGGTCTTGTAGACCTTCTTGGCCTGCCGGGTCAAAATGAATTCAGATTGTGGATCCACGTATAGGCTGACTAAGGCATCGATGGCGTCCCGCCGCACCTCAGAGGAGGAGTCTTCAATTGCTTTGAGCAACATGGTAATGGCGCTCTGATCTCTCAACTGTCCCAAGGAACGCACCACATTGCGCCTGACTTCCGTGTCCGGATCTTGCACTGCCTGCAATAATGGAGCCACCGCCTCGCGGCTGCCGGTTTTCCCCAATTCTTCCGCGGCTCTACGGCGAGCTTTGGCTTCTGGGCTCTTTAACTGCCCCGCCCATTGGTCCACCGTCAGTTCTGCCGCCAGGATTAAAACGGAAAAGCCCGTCAAAAACAATGCGATCAAAATCAGACGAATAGGATTGCCTGCCCATTTTGTTTTTGAGTTCATAAAGGATCTTCTCTCCTTGCTGGAATTTCCCTGGTTCCTTCTCCATAATAATATGACGCGATAAGGCAACAATTGGTCGAAACCATGGAGGTAGAATACCAAAACTTGGGACTGGATACCATTTGGAATGAGTGAAGGATTTTTCGTTACAGGAGCTCTTCGGCAGGCAGTCACAGAGCAAGAAAGGAATGTCAATGACATCCATGCTTTCTTACATCTGATGCACCTCAATGCTAACGGGCTTCAAAGCATCATGGTAGTCGAATAAGGTTCCCTCTTTTCTCTGCTCGTCTACTCGAAGATTTTACCAAAGCTTATCTTGATAGTCTTTCATCCGTTCTTTAATTCTTTTTATTGAGTGAGACTTCGAATCATAAATGCAGAGTGGGGCTCTGACGCCCCTTTGGTTCGTGCCTTGTCATAAATTGATTCTGAGGGGATGAGGGCGTGTGGACACAACGAAACACAATCAAAAGATAAAAAATAATAGACTTAAGCAGCTATACGAAAGTATCATTTGAATTGTTCTATCCTTGCCTTTCAAATCCATTCTGGGTTGTATAAAAAGAAATAGTCTGACCATTTTTAAAGTTCATTTTCTTTACACAATTGTTCTTTTTTCTCAGAGGGAGAAAGAAACCTAGATTTCGATATTACATTATGGTTAGGAGGTACGACAATTCCTATGCAACGACGATCATTTCTGCAAAAGTCGGTCTCAACTGCCGCGGCTCTGGCCATTTCCGGATCCAAAATACTCGGCGCAAACGATACTATTCGCTTGGCTGTTATAGGTCTCAACGGCAAAGGATCTCAGCATGTCGAGCTCTTTCGCCTAACACCTGGAGTTCAAGTAGCGGCCCTTTGCGATCCTGACAGCGCCATTCTCGACCGGGAGGCTCAAAAATTCCGTGACCGGAATGAAAAAATCGATTCCTATCGAGACATCCGACATCTGCTCGACGACAAAAGCATTGATGCGGTCATTGTCGCTACACCAAATAACTGGCATTGTCTGGCCGGAATCTGGGCCTGCCAAGCCGGCAAGGATGCCTATGTAGAAAAACCTCTCTCTTACAATATTTGGGAAGGGCGCAAACTCGTGGAGGCCACCCGAAAATACGACCGCATTGTTCAGGCCGGCACCCAGCGGCGTTCTGACGAAGGAATCATGGCAATTGACGATTATCTTCAGAAAGGGAGTCTGGGGAAGATCCTCTATATACATGGAATTTGTTATCGGGAGAGGGAAAGCATCGGGAAAGTGGATGGTCCTCAGCCCATTCCCGCCAGCGTGGACTACGATCTATGGTGTGGTCCCGCCCCCAAGGCCCCACTGATGAGGAAGAACCTGCATTACGACTGGCACTGGATTTGGGCCACCGGGAATGGGGAAATCGGCAACAACGGAATTCATTCCCTTGATGTCTGCCGCTGGCTTTTGCATCAGAAGCAATTGGCTCCGCGTGTGATCAGCTTGGGTGGCCGCTTCGGATATAAAGATGATGGAGAGACTCCAAACACGCAGATTGCGATCCTGGACTATAAACCGGCGCCCATCATCTATGAGGTGCGCGGCCTCTATCGCCGCTATGGAGAGAAGATCCTGGACAATTACAAGGGGATCCGCTTTGGAGAGGTTATTTTCTGCGAAGGGGGTTCCATTGCCGGCGATTTTGCCTATGATCGGCAAGGAAAGAAGATTCGGCAATTCGGACGAGATGAGGGGGCCAACCATCACTTGAACTTCCTCAAAGCTTTGCGCAGCCGCAAGCGCGGCGACTTAAATGCCGAAGTGGAGGAATGTCATCTCTCCTCTGCGCTCTGTCATATGGCGAATATTTCATTCCGGCTGGGCAAAGAATCCAGCCGTTCCGATATCCTCCGCGAATTTTCATCTACGCGGGAAGCCCTCGAAGTGTTTGAATCTCTCCAGGAGCACCTGCTGCAAAACGGAATCAATGTGACGGAAACTCCGCGCATCCTCGGCCCATGGCTGGAAATGGATTCTTCCCGCGAGCAATTCACCGGAGAGTTGGCGGCGCAAGCCAATCGGTTCCTGACCCGGGAGTACCGTCCTCCCTTTGTTGTTCCGGAAAAGGTTTAAAACGGAAAACTACAGAGAGCAGTTTCCCCTTCTCTTCGTACTGCTGTTAATAGGAGAACGCCATCATGCGATTCCTGATCGTCTGGGCAGTTGGCATTTTGTCTTATTCCTGCAGTCTCTTCGCTCTTGGTGGAGAAAAGTCCTGGACTTCAGGACTCCCCCTCCTGGAGCGGGAACCGCGAGCAGAAGAGTTGGTTGCTTATCCGGTCGATCAGACTAAGGCCGGAGTCAATCCGCCGGGCTTTTGCTGGACTCCTCAGGATCAAGCGCGTACCTATCGGCTGGAGGTTGCCAGCAAAACAGAATCAGTTCGTACGGTCTTCTGGATCGACAGGTTGGAATCCACGGTTTACCCGCCAACTACGACGATGCCTCCCGGGCAATACCGCTGGCAAGTGATCTATCGCAATGCCGAAGGCAGAGACTACGGTGTTTCGAAGATTCGCCGTTTCGAAATCCCTCGTGGCCTTCCCGAGCTTCCCATGCCGGACGTGAGGCAGCTTCGGGACAAGCTTACCAAAGTCCGCCCTCGTCTATTTCTGGGGAGGGACCGCCTCGCCATCATCCGGGAGGAAGTCCGTAAGGGAAAGGTTGCCCAGTGGGACTTTTTCCTCACGGCCGCCAACGATGCTCTGAAAGAAGGCCCCTACCCGGAACCGAAAGGGTATCCCAACGGCGAATTTATTGTGGAAGACTGGAGGCGAATATACCGTCCGGGCAAAGTGGGAAGTGCCCATCTGGCCCGTCTGGCCCTCGCGTATAAAATCACCGGCGAGAAAAAGTACCTTGACGGAGCGCGGCGCTGGATGATGAACTTGGCAAGCTGGGATCCGACGGGGATCATCAGTCACCGTCTCCCCCAAACCGACGGTTCCGATGGAAACGACGAAGCCTCCATGCCCGTGCTGGAGCGGATGGCTTTCGCCTGGGACTGGATCGGCGAAGAACTCACCCCCAAAGAACGGGCGCGCGTCCTGGCGGTGATGCCGGAGCGCGGAAACCAAGTCCTGCGGCTATTGAAGAAGCAAGACTTTTTATCGCACCCCTTTTCCAACCATGAAGGCAGATCGCTGGCGTTTCTCGGCAATGCCGGCCTCTCTTTTCTAGGGGACCTTCCGGAAGCCGAGGAGTGGCTGGATTATGTGCTTCGCTGCTACCTCACTTCCTTCCCCGCCTGGGGCGGAGATGAGGGAGGATGGGCCCAGGGCATTGGATATTGGGCTGCCTATGTGAATTGGCTGAGCAGCTTTGCGGAAGCTCTCCGCGGGGCCACCGAGGTGGATATTTTGCGGCGCCCCTTCTATCATAAAAATGGATACTTCCCCCTCTACTTTCATCCGCCCTATGCCCCGATGGGAGCTTTTGGCGACGCAGGAGACAGCCAACCCAGCCTGCACGAAAAATTACTGATCGACTATTTTGCCGAAGTGTTTCAGGATCCGGCTCTCAAGTGGCATGCCTCCTCCATCCGGCCAGAGGTGTCGAAGGTGACGTATGCTCGCGAAGAACGGCAATGGAATGAGTGGTTCCTGGAAGACCTGGTTTCCGTTTGGAGGGCGGGAACCGCGCGGGTGGAGCCACGGGCTCCCCAGGGTGGACCGGATTCACGGCACGCGGCGGATATTGGCTGGGTATCGATGCATACCGCCCTGGGAGATGCCGCAAATGATGTTTGGGTTCTTTTCAAATCCAGCCGTTTCGGCTCTTTCAGCCATAGTCATGCCGATCAAAACAGCTTCCAACTCCACGCTTGGGGAGAAGCCCTTGCTATCGACTCAGGCTACTATCCTTCCTATGGCAGTCCGCATCACGTCCTATGGTCCCGCCAGACCCGCGCCCATAACGACATCCTGGTCGACGGACGAGGACAGCCCCCATTTGATTGGAATGCTTCGGGAACCATCGAATTTTTCGAGCGGCACGGGCTGGTGACGCTGTCGCGCGGCCAGGCGGCAGCGGCTTACAACCGGCCGCAGGATCAAGACACCATCAAATTGTGGCAAAAACACCTGACCGAACCGTTACCCGCCATGGAGCCCAAATTGAACTCTTTTGGCCGCACGTTGGCTTTCCTGGCCTCCAAAGATCAGCCCCTCCTGGTTATTTATGATCAGATCAAAACCGCGGGACCGGCCGCTTTTGACTGGCTTCTTCATTCCCTGCGGGAGATGAAAATAGATCCCAACACCGGTTCCATTCTCATCACTAGCGGGAAAGCACATCTGGCGGTCAAGTTGATTTCCACGGCCCCCTTGGATATTTCGCAATTTGGCGGATTTCCGGTGAAGCCGGAAGAACGCGCCGAGGGTGCGCCTGATCAATGGCATCTTACCGCGCGCACGAAAACTAAAGCTGCGGAGGCAAAGTTTCTAGCTGTGTTGGCGCCTTACCGGGAAGGGCAAAAGCCGCCGGTCATCGAGTCAGTTTCTGGCGGGGGGAAAACAGGCTTTCGAGTGGGAGAAGTACAAATCCTTGCCTGGTGGGGATCCGGAGAAGCCGGCCAAATTTCTTTAGATGCCCAGAAAAATATTGGACGACTGCTCCTGCGCTATTGGGAAGAAGGCAATTTAAAAACCGTCGTCTGCCCATGATGCGGTGTGAACTTGTGCTGCTGACCTTGAGGGAAGTGAGTTGCTGTACTTGAACGACTCATTCGATTCGCCCCAAGCCGTGCGAATTTAAATAGATTGCGGGGAATTTAAAATAAAAAAGGGGCGCCATCTATTCTTACCAGGGGTACCATTCAGTCTAATCTTGAGAAGGCGCGAGGCCGGTCAAGCGGTCGAGCAAATCCTTGAGACGCCGACGACTCACCTCCAGCGCTACTCCAGTTTTTAGCTGGAGGTCGGCCGTGCGGACCAGCTCCTCCTCGCCGATAATGCCCTGCAGTCATGACAGAAAATGTTGGGTGGCCTCCGCCGGAGAAAAACGCCTGCCCAGCCAAAGACGAGGGTGGATCGCCACTAGCGAGACGGGTGAGGGGTAAACTGAGCAAAGTCTCGTCGCCATCTTCAACCGCACGGCAGGGATTTGCTGAGGAGCCATCCATCCCAGCCAACTGGCCCAACAAGAGCATGGAAATAAGGTGGGAAGTGCGAGTGTGACGAAGTCACCCGTTTCGCGTCGCCTGGCCAACCTCGCCTGCCGAGCCAGCATGCACCGGTGACGGCGGTCACTCGTGCCCATTCCACTTTTGCCTAGCTGGGATTTTCTAGGGCGCCTTTTGCCACACCACCACGTCCTCAACTCTTGCCACTGGCATTTCCCTTCTGAATACTGAATTCTGACTCCTGGCTACCTGAGCAGTTGCCCGGCTGTCATGAATATTTGAAGGGATTTTGAAAAAGTGAAGACAACGGAAAAAGAACCTATAGACGGTGAGCACCTCCACACATGCCATATGTTCCCGCGATCGAACAGACGAATCCCAAAACTGGACACCTGCTTTCATTTTTCCTCCCTCTAAATAGTTTTATTTCAAGAAAATAAATAAGTATTCTTCCCCCCTATAATGGAATTGGAATTGCATCTGGGTATGCGGGGGTGACCATGAACAATCTCTTGCGCGACTTTTGTTATGCTTTTCGCGTATTGGGAAAGAATTCCAGCACCACCCTCATAGCGATATTGGCACTCGCCCTCGGCATTGGTGTCAATGCTTCCTGCTTTACCTCCGTCAATGCGCTTGTCCTTCACCCAATGCCCTACCCCAATTTAGATCGCATCATGACGCTTTGGGAAACCCTCCCAAAATTGCGCGCGGAGCGGGATCCGGTGGCGCCAGCCAATTTTCTTGACTGGAAAGAACAGAGCCGTTCGTTTGAACAGCTGGCGGCGTACCGTCCGTGGGATGCGAACCTGACGGGAGTAGAAGATCCACAACAAGTGCGAGCGTGTCTCGTCACGCCCAGTTTCTTTGCCTTGCTTGGGATGAAGCCATTACTGGGGAGAACTTTGCTCGATGAAGAAGGTGATCCCGCTCGGGCGGGAGTCGTTGTAATCAGTCAGAGCTTCTGGCAAAACCGGCTGGGGGGTACACCGGACGCCATTGGGAAGAATATTTCGCTGGGAGGCCGAAGCTACTCCGTTGTCGGGGTGATGCCGGCCGAATTCGATTTTCCGCTGGCCACCGAGTTGTGGGCCCCCCTTGCCTTGACTAACGAGGAAAAAAACCAACGAAGTTCTCATGAACTGATGATATTAGGGCGGCGGCGGACGGAGGTCCCAATCGCACAGGTCCAGGCGGAGATGACTGCCATCGCCCGCCAGTTGGAACGGCAATATCCGCAAACCAACGAAGCACGCAGTGTATTGGTGGTGCCTTTGCGCGAACTCATCAATAACGTGACTGATCGATTTGTCTTGACGCAGCTCGGCGCGGCATTCTTCGTGCTATTGCTGGCATGCGCCAATGTGGCCAACCTTCAACTTGCGCGCAGCATCAGCCGGCAAAAAGAATTCGCGATTCGCACGGCACTCGGAGCTGGCCGATTTCAAATTGCCCGGCAATTATTGGCTGAGGGCATTCTGGTGGGGATTGCGGGCGGCGGGCTGGGATTGGTTTTGGCCAACTGGAATCTCTCCTCGACGAAGGGAATGGTGCCGGCCGTTGTGCTTCGATTTGTGGCAGGCTTGAAGCTGATGCGAATCGACGCCAATGTTGTTCTCTTCACATTGGCCGTATCGGTAGTTGCCGGAGTCTTATGTGGGGGTCCTGCCCTCTTTCAAATGTTGCGCAGCAAGACCAACCTGGAACTCAGTGATGCTCTCAAAGAGGGGGGACGCAGTTCCGGAACCGCCCCCAGCCGGAGCCGCTTGCGGAGTGCCCTAGTCATTGCTGAAGTCTCGCTCGCCTTAGTACTTTTGGTCGGAGCCGGGCTGATGGTCAATACTTTCCAGCGGCTCTTAAAGCAAAATCCCGGATACAATCCGGATAATCTCCTGAGCCTGCGGATTGCACTGCAGGAGTCGAAGTACCGTGAAAACTCTCAGATCATCGGATTTTACGACCAACTGTTGCGGGGGATGGAAACCCTCCCGCAGGCAAAGGCGGCTGGCGCGGCAGCCCCGCTGGGAATCGCGGAAGGGCTTTACATTGAAGGACGTCCTGATCCGCGGCCCGGGGAACCGCGCCCGACTATTCGGGCCGTAAGTGGACATTATTTTGAAGCCATGGAAATCCCGGTTTTGCGGGGGCGTTCCGTCTCCGAAAAAGATGGAACGGATTCTCCCCGTGTGGTGGTGATCAGCGAAACGGTTGCCCGACATTACTGGCCCAACGGCGACCCTGTCGGGAGTCGAATCAAACTGGGAAATGCACGCTCCCCCTGGCTGACCGTCGTGGGCGTTTCCGGGGACACGAAAAACTGGTTCTTCGCCGATCCTGAGCCGGCAGCCTATGTTCCCTGCCGCCAGCTTCCCCAGCGATCCATGGCAATCTACCTGCGGACCTTGGGAGACCCCGGGCTGCTGGCCAATAGCGCCCGCGCCCAGCTTCACAATGTCGACCGCAGCCAGCCGGCCTACGATGTCAAAAGCATGCAGCAAATTATTTCCGAACAGACATCGGGAGTGCGCGCCTCGGCAATTTCCATGATTGTGTATGCTCTCATTTCTTTGTTGCTGGCCACCACCGGCATCTATGCGGTGATCTCCTATTCCGTTGCCCAACGCACTCGCGAAATCGGCATCCGCGTCGCTTTAGGGGCCGCTCAAGGGCAGGTCTTGAAGCTGGTCGTGTTTCAAGCTCTTCGCATGGCCGGCCTGGGACTCGCCATCGGAATCCCTGCCGCTCTTGTTCTTATCCGCATCATGTCGAGCGTCCTCTATAATGTTGTCGCAGTGGATTGGATCACCTTGGGAGCCTTGACTTCCGCATTGGGCGCCTCTGCGTTGTTGGCCGGCTATATTCCCGCTCGTCGAGCCACGAAAGTCGATCCGATGGTTGCGTTGCGATACGAATAGCCAGCGGAAACATCAAGGCATAAAACTGTCCATCACAATCCGCGGCACCTTTTTCCTGAAAGTATCAATATTTAAGGTGATCCCAATTCCCCTTCCAATTTTCTCAATTTTCAATTTCCCTGACCCCAATTTTTGCATGACGCCATGAAGACCGAGACATGGGGATGAGTCTGTGTCACCCCAATATCTCGTTGTCTTAAAATTTTGAATCCATATCCAGAAGGCAGAACCATATGCGGGCATTCAAAGCTGGATTCCGCTGCAGTTGAGAACCATGGTTTGATGAGGCGCGCTGTGAGCGCCACATTTTAACCGACGCCTGTGGCCAATTCTTCTGGCACCCTCAAACAGAGAATGGCCGCACCGCCTCTTGAATTAATCCCAGTTCTAAGAGAGTGTTTAAAAAGTATGCTTTGCATAAAGGTAGGGCTCTTTCGCCGAAAGAGCCGTCTGTGGAATGCCGTCTAGGCAAAGCATGGACGGACGGCTCGACGAGCCGTCCCTACCGGTTCCGGGATAATGAAACCTTTTTAAACACCCTCTAAGAATGACCAAGACAAAAATGGGGCAGCTGATTTCCTCTATCAATAATCTGGGCCCGTTTTCCAAGCTACATTCGGCTGAACAGGAAGAGCTATCAAACTGTTTAGTCGTGTCCCATCCATCAGACAAATCGTATTTCTTCGGCTATATTCATTATGCCAGAATAAATCCAGCTTGCCGTCTCCATCAAAATCGAAAATTCCAGCCAGGAGCGAACCAAAATTGCCCGGGATAGACATCATTGAAACTTTAACAAACTGCTTATCCTCTTTCTTCCAGATTTCCATTTGGGTGTTGATTCTATTCTGCCAGATCAGATCGGGTTGTCCATCTCCAGTGAAGTCTCCAAACCCAATCAAAATCCAATAGGGATTTTTCGCCTTGGGAAGCGGCAAATCAGACAGCCGGTCCAGCCCTGCCATAATCCAAACTCGATTCTCCCCGGTCCTCACATTGCGCCAAAGCAAATCTGGAATAGAATCCCCATTATAGTCGCCAACACCAATCATCTGCCAAAAAAGATCCGATTCGGCAGGCAACACTTGAGTCCCGATTTTCTCGGTTCCATTCATTAACCAAACCAGGTTATTCCCGGTGCGTTTGTTATGCCACACCAAATCGTTTTGGCCATCGCCGTCCATATCTCCAGATCCCACTAAAACCCAGTTCGAATTCATGATATCGGGAAGATTTACAGTTTGCACCAGATTGGCCCCATCCATCAGCCAAATTTGAACTTCTCCCGTCCGCGAATTGTGCCAGAGAATATCAGGCCTATCGTCCGAGTTGAGGTCAGCGCCCGATTTCAAGGGTTCAAAAGTGACCGTAATCGTTTGGATTGTCTGGTTCTGGGCGGGAGAGTTGTCTTTGGCTAAAACTGAAATAATGTTTTCTCCCGGCTTCAATATAACAACCTTGATCCAGAAAGCAGCATCTCCGCCAGTCGCTGTGTCATTATCGGCTCTCTCCCCGTTGACTAAGACGGCGGATATGCCACTTCCACCGGTAGAATTGTCCGTAGCAGTGCCAGAAATCTTCAGGGCGTAACCCCGAACCGTATCGCCATCGAAGGGAGAGTCGATCGTCAGATCTGGAGGCTTGTTATCCACCAGACAGCCGACTGTAAGAAATTCCACCGGTGAATCAATCAATCCTGGGAAGGTCACAAATCTTGGGATGAGACCGCTGTCAGGGCCAGGCAAAAGTTCTCCCGTAAGAGTCGCCGTTCCGGCCAAAGCACCGCCAGCGCCTACAAGAATTGATGGGGAGATAGTGAACGATTCCGTACGCGTGTCCGAGACTGAGGGATCAAGGCTCCTGTATTCATAGATGACATCATCCCCGGCGGGCGACCCCGCGACTTTTTCGAGTGAATTGATTATTTGATCTGGATTGCTGGAATTCACCAACGATCCCGCCACAGTCTGAGGCCAGGAGAGGGTTACTCCGGCGGGCATTGAGCTGACCACCAGATGAAAACGCATGTTGGCATTGGCCCCATATAGCAGCCTTCTAGAATCAGGTGCAGGACCTGGATCATAGATGTATTGTACAAACTCCCCGGCATAGCTTTCTCCAATGATTACGCTTGGAGCCGTGATGGTGGGCGCGCCACAGAGCGAGACATTTCCTGCATTGATGGTCGTGACAGTGGGAGCTTGAACTAATCCCACATGGACTGGCGTGGGGTAAAATGTATAAGCGTTCATAGGATTAGAGGAGAGTGTTGCATCTAAATAGTCCATTGTAGACATGGAAGAAACGTCCACGCGAATTCCGCTAACAATAATATAATCCCCTGCCGAAAATGCAATTCCGGCTGGGAGATGAATCGACAAATCTGAGCCGGCAGCCGAAGCTGTAACGTCGGCAATCGATAGCGAACTCCCCCCCAAACTTATTTTCACTCCATTGTCGTAAATGACGTCCGCGATATTGGCATCAATAATGTTCTTTGTGAATGATCCAAAGTTAGCGGAGGTGATGGAAATCCCATTAGGCATGGAGAGCATAATTGTGCTCTCCGGCGAAACTCCTGGGGAAGGGGAAAGTCCTAAACTTAGTTGAAAAAGGAGCATGACCTCACTTAAAACAGAGGTGTTTTACCGGCAAGTAAGACACTGAGATTAAGGAGATCATGCATGGGACAGAGAGTAATTGGAGCCGGAAAAAGAAGCAAGGGCAAAGAGAGAAGAAAAAAGAGACAACAAATCCAAGAAGAAGTTAGGACTTTGGACAGTCGGTTTGAACTGATCCAGATGTTGATCCCTCTAGGCTTGAAAGCAGTGGAAGAAGAATTACAGAAAGAGGTGGAACAGCTGGTTGGCCGCGGAGCCAGCCGGAGTCCGGAGAATCGACGCTGGGGAAGAAATCCAGGATCAGTCTACCTGGGAGATCAGAAAGTCAGAGTCGAAGTGCCGCGAGTACGAAATGTAGCGGTGCGCCAAGAAGTGCCTCTGGAGAGTTATCAAGCTTTTCGAAAAACGAAGGTGTTGGACCATCAGGTCCTGAATCGACTGATCTGTGGGATCAGCCAGAGGCAATATGAACAGGCGGCTCTCTGTGTGCCCGAGACGTTTGGGATCAAAAAGAGCAGTGTGTCGCGACACTTCATTCGAACCACGGCTCGGAAGTTGGAAACTTTTTTGAATCGGGATTTGAGCCAGCACGATCTTGTGGCGATCTTTATCGATGGGAAGCGGTTAGCAGAAACCGATATGATCGTGGCTTTGGGGATTACGCTCGAGGGTAAAAAGATCCTATTGGGATTTGTAGAAGCCAGCACAGAAAATCAACGAGTGGCTCAGGATTTTATCCAGCGACTGCTGGATCGAGGGTTAAGAACCGAACAGGAGATTCTCTTCATTATCGACGGAGCCAAAGGGCTGTATAAAGGGATCAAGGCGAGCCTGGCGGAGAAAGCCTTGATTCAAAGATGCCAATGGCACAAGCGGGAAAATGTAGTCAGTTATTTGAGCCGGGAACAAGCAAAACGATTCCGGCAGAAAATGCAGACGGCTTATCAGCAACCCAGTTATGAAAAGGCGAAAGAAGCCCTGGAGCGAATTGCTAAAGAGCTGCGATTGATCAATGGTTCTGCGGTGGAGAGCCTGAAAGAAGGGTTAGAAGAGACTCTGACTCTGCATCGTTTGGGATTGTTTGAAGAATTAGGCACCAGTTTTAAAACCACCAATTGCATTGAGAATGTGAATCGGCAATTGGAGCGGTTGACGCATCGAGTCAGTTACTGGAAGAACAGCGATCAGCGCCAGCGTTGGATAGCCACGTCGCTCCTGCAAATTGAGCCCGGGCTAAGAAAGGTGAAAGGCTTTCGTCATCTAAAAGCCCTTCGCAAAGCCATGAAAAAGGAAAG
>CAWDMN010000031.1:0-117101 GCA_963803155.1 uncultured Acidobacteriota bacterium | reverse complement strand
GCTCCTGAATCCTGTCTGCCTGCGTAGTTACGATATTTAATTAAATCTTTTGCGCTTGTGGGACTCCATATTATTACTCCATTGACATTCGGAAAGGAGATCGGCATGTTCAAAGCGGAAATGTCGAGACGCAATTATCTCGGCACGATGGGGAAGAGTGTGATGCTGGCGGCATCGGCGGCCGCGATGGGCTGTACCCCCGGGGAGAAAGTGACCGGGCAGAAGGCGCCGGAAGAATCCAAAAGAGAGGATTTGACGCCTCCGCCCGAGCATGAACGGCGCATCCAATGGTGGCGTGAGGCTAAATTCGGGATGTTCATTCATTGGGGTCTTTACAGCGTACTGGGACGGCACGAATGGGCCATGGAAGTCGAGGGTATCCCCGTCTCCGAATATGAGGGCCTGGCGAAGAAGTTCAGGCCTCAACCCAACGCTGCTCGTGCCTGGGCAAAATTGGCCAAACAGGCAGGCATGAAGTACATGGTAATGACCTCAAAACATCACGAAGGGTTCTGCCATTTCGACTCGAAGCTCACGAACTATTGTGCTCCCAAACAAGGTCCGGGAAGAGACCTTGTCAAGGAGTTCGTGGAAGCGGCTCGGGCAGAGGGATTGCGCTTTGGCTTTTATTATTCATTGATGGACTGGCACCATCCTGATGGCGCAAAGTGTGCCACCGATGAGCCAGCGCGCAGGCGCTTTGTGGACTACATCCATGGACAGATCAGAGAACTGCTGACCAACTATGGAAAGATCGACATACTTTGGTACGACGTGAATTGGCCGTTAGACATCAAAGGCTGGGAATCGCAAAAGATGAATGAAATGGTTCTGAAGCTTCAGCCGGATATCATTGTGAACAACCGCAATGGGCTGGCGGGAGATTTTGGAACGCCAGAACAAGAAATTCGCGCGGAAGAAGGGAATCGCGATTGGGAATCCTGTATGACGATGAACGAGAGCTGGGGCTATCACCGGTCAGACGATGACTGGAAATCTCCCAAGACGGTTGTGCGTAATCTCATCACCTGCGCTCGGGATGGCGGCAACTACCTGCTCAACATCGGCCCCAAGCCGGATGGGTCGATTCCTGAAGAGTCGACTCGCATACTGGAAACCGTGGGCAAGTGGACGTCGAAATATGGTGACACGATCTATGGAGCTCCGAAGTGCGATGTGAAGAGTTCACTTTTTGCCAACTTCACACGCAAGGGAAACACCTTGTATATGCATATTCACTTCTGGCCGGGGCCCACTGTCAGCCTTGGCGGACTCACCACCAAAGTCAAATCCGCCAAATTGTTGCCAAGCGGGAAGAATGTAGATTTCAATCAGGAGGAGTTTCGTGTCCAATTCACCGGACTGCCGGAGAAAGCACCAGATGAGCCTGTGAGCGTGATTGCCATTGAGTGTGAATCCGAACCCAAGCAGGATCAGGAAGCGATTCGCAAGAACCGGAAGCGTCCGGAAAAGGCTTAAGCCACCTGGATTCCCCATCAGGTTCCGAGTGAGATTTGGCGGGGATGTCTCCCTCTTGGATCATCCTTGCCAAAATCTTCAAAACCCAATGGTTCGGGACTGTTTAGAGTCCATTTATAAAGTCCGTTTTCGGCAAATAATGAGAAAGCCGGAAAAAGCGGCGCATCCTGTAGGGCGGTCCGCCGGGGGGCGGATCCTCGATTCTGTCAACCGCCGGGGCTGCTTCCCCGGCGTTTTACAAAAACGCCCTACAAGGAAGGTCATTCCTCACGGCTCAATATCATGCCTTTATACAAGGACTCTATTTAAAGCAGAGGAAAGGGCAAAGCCTAAAAGCCGCGGAGTCGCTGGATAACAGGACTCCGCGCTCCTGATTGCTCATGGATTGTCCACTCCTCGCTATTCAAAGCCCGATTCCATTTCTGCGCTATGATAGATTTCATGCCAGACCGATTATTGTCCCATCCGGCCTGAATCAAAAACAGCTAAACCTCATTCTACCACGATAGCTTAAGTCTGCCGGGAGGGCGATCTTCCCACTTTGTCGTGGCCGCTGATAATGTTTTCAGCTCCAATTCTTGTGTTTGAATTTTTAGCCGCGGATTAACGCGGATATATGCGGATGAAATGGGATTCGTGATTTGTCTTTATCCGCGTTTCATCCGTGGCCATGTGATTGCCCCAACAACTTGCTGACCTCTTCAAGCGACAGGTTCAACTCGGAAACATTGCCGTACTCGGGGTCCTGTACCGAGAATCAGATGGGTTCGAGATACTTCGACGGAACCTTGTGCAATGTTGTCAAATCGGAGTTTGTCTGCTTTTCCGCGTTTCTTAAACCCTGGCGCAATGTTCGCGGCAATAGAGACGGTATCCCGCCGTAAAAGAGACGAGAGACCAAATGTCTCAGATCGGGGAGAAGTCAGAGACAAACAGTAGGACGCAGCACAAGCTAGTGAGCCCTTTGCCATACCACCAAGTCCTCAATTCGCATCGCTGGCGCCTTCAAGCTGTCTCTTGTATTCTGACTGCCGGCTAACTGAGCAGTTACGTGGAATCATGGTTTCAGCCAACGGTCCAACCAGTCAAAAGCATCCTCCTGCATTTTTAGGCTAAAGATGTGTGGCTGATCGTAGAATCGGCCCTGGAACTTCGACGCAGCTCCAGCTTTGGCATAAATGGCCTCGATTTTCTTCAACGATTCTTTCATCCCCTCCATCGGGTAGAGTGCATCCCTGGAGCATTGCTGTACCATGAGTGGCTTGGGAACCATGCAGCCGATGACATCCGGCAAATCCAAGAAATGGGCCAGCCCGGGCAGGAAATGGATGAAGCTGTGAGTGTCGACATGCGCCTGTATCATGTGGCGGAGCGTCGACATCCAACCCACCGAAACGGCGCACTGGATGCGGTCTTCCAGGGCAGAGAGAAAATCAGTGCGCCAGCCGCCCATCGAAATACCGACGCAGCCGATTCGCGAAGAGTCTACTTCAGGCCGGCTGGCCAGATAATCCACGGTTCGAAGGTCATCCCAATGGGCAATTCCTTGCCAGGTGGTTCCGGCCCAACAAAGCGAGTTGGCCAGCGTGGCTTCACCTTGACCAGCCCGGCGATTCAAATATTGCACGTCCTCCAGAGAATATTTGGAGCGGTCGAGTCCATATTTTTGAGCATCTTTTTCAAAAAAAGTCCTTCGCTCTCCAAAATAAAAACAATCGATGGTGATGACCACATAACCCCGGCGGCACAATGCCAATGAAGTAGAGCGGCCTTCGTAATTTTCCTGGCGATATTTTGTGATTGCGGGAGAGTCTCCTTCGGGCATTGGCATGACCTTCTCTTTCCCGTACACAAACATCCCGCCATGTGAATGAAGGTCTACAATGGCGGGGAAGGGGCCTTTTCTCCCTTTGGGAATCAAAACAAAAGCGGGAACTCGAAACCAGGGCGTGGTGGAAAAGAGGATCTTTTCCTGAATATAATCCGGGGTTTCCCAACGGTCTACAACTTCCGGAGACGGGGGAACCCTGGGAGGAGCATAATGAAAAAGTTCGAGCACTTTTTCTCTGACGGTCTGACGATAGGCATCAGCTCCAGAATAATTCCGCTCCAGCCAGGAAAGGGGATACCGGCACAAATCCGCCAGCCGTTTGATTTCTGGAAAGAGAGTTCCAATGTCACTGACAATCTCGGACGGTTCGGCGGGTGCGGCCACTGAAGAAGCTATCGTACCATTTACGAGGCCAGTCAAGGCGATTCCTCCTAATCCAAAAGATTTTAAACAGGAGCGACGGTCAATCCATTCACTCGTATCAACATTTCTTTGCTTTTTCATTTTACTTTGCCTTTTGGGTGGCGGAAGTCACACGAATCTTTCCCAAATGATACCACCCGTCCGGTTCCAAGCCATCATTGGCGAGCTTGACCCGTGGTTGATGATTCAATGGATCCAACAGGGCCAGGCTCAGCTCATACTCATCGGGAGGCAATTCAGCGGGCAGAAAAAGCGATTCATTATAAATGGAGTCGCCCGGCAGCCAATTGCGGATATCGGCTTCTGTAACGAGAATTTCGTTTTTGGTGGCGCTCTTCAGCCGGATGGCGAGGGGGAAACGATGATAACAAGGGGCGACTCCCTTGTTTTCCCACCAGGAGGCAAACTCCATTTTGCCGCCGGCGCCGACTTGCATGGGATAGCTGAACTTGCGCAGTACCAGACGGTACCCCATCCTTTTGAGCCAGCGGTTGACTTGGGGCCTCCACTCCGCCGGGACTGCCGATGATTTGCCATTGAATGAGGATATGTGCCATTTCAGAGACTGGTCAATGATGTAATCGACATCCCAGCCTTTATTTTTCCAGTGTTGCATTACCCAGCAGACTTCGAATGAGACGGGGGCTTTTTTCCAGGCGTCCTGCATGCCGCATTCGACGATGGATTGGGGGTAAATGTCCATCATGTGGCTCCAAGATGAGCTGAAGCCGCCCATGTCTCCGAGGCAATCCACCCGCCAGCCGACGGCCGCGCGGGATAATCCATATTTGTTGGTTTTTGAATCATTGAGGAGCATGAGAAGAGGCGTCTTTGAAAAGGTGTCCAAGTAGGCATCGATCAAAGCTTCCCGGGTTCTTTGAGTAAGAAGTTCAGAGCCGGCGCCTTCACCCCAGGCTCCCACGATGGCCAAGTCCACGCTTTCTAAGACAGGATGCCCATCGTAACGCTTTCCCATCGCACGGATCATCCGGCCGAAGGCTTCAGCATAAAGGGGATTTTCGGGATCGGTTCGCCACTTGGGCTCGGGTAATTTCTTTCCGGTCTCATCGCCCACCCGTTTCCGGTACCAGTCCGGAACGTCGTTGTCCGGTTGAGTCCCATAGGGAGCAATCCTCAGGAGCAATGTCTGTCCGCGGCTAGCCGCTGTGTTTAGCGCACGATCCAACATTTCAAATTGATATCGGCCTTCCTCTGGTTCCACGAATTTCCAATAGATCCGGAAATAAGCCAGGGAGGTAGCCGGATGATCTTTATTTTCCAAGCTTCCTTTGAAGGTTTGATATTGAATCGGATATCCCTCAGTCCAGCCTGTGCCTGAATTCAGTTCATCGCCGTTGAAGCGCTGGAAAGTCATGAAGCCTATGCCGGGATTCACCAGTACATCCTCAATTTCCCGGGGGCGGACAACCACCAAGTCTTGAGCCGAAATAGTTGGAACAAGCGACAAAAACAGAATAATCCAGATAAAGCATGATCTTTTCATTGTGTCTCCAAAAAAAATGTTTTGCTGGAGGCGGGGTGCCCTTACCCTGCCTGACTTTGCCAAGCCTGCTGAGACGGCCTGAGGGCAGGCCGCCTCCATCATCCCGTTTTCATTCTCTTGCTGTGCCAGCTGTTTAGGCATGGGCAGCTCCTCAGAAAATCGCAGTAAGTAATTGAAAAATCATGAGCGGCGTCATGCAAGCCAACCGCGCCTACAGGTAGGGCGCTTTCGCCGAAAGCGCCGCCTGTGCAAAGCCGATCTGTTCCAGCCGCGCTGGCATGAAAAGCTCCTCAGAAAAACAGACCGCGCGACAAGCAATCTGTAACGCAGAATCGTGCTTTATTGTAAGTCGGCACAGCAAGCTTCATATGCGGATGATTCAATAAAAAAGCTTCAAGGAAAATTGGATCTGGCGCGATGTCCCCGCCGTGCGATTAATGATGCCGAAACCAGTTCCCAGCACGGTATTTGCGGGAAGGCCAAAATTCACCAGATTGAAAACATTGAAAAATTCGGCGCGAAATTGCAGGGAAAGCGATTCAGCCTTCCCTTTTCTCCCCAAGGGTGTATCTTTGATGAGCGAAAAATCCAAATTGCGAAAACCGGGACCTCGAAAAGTATTGCGTCCGAGAGAACCCATCCTTCCACGATTAGGGCCGGTGCCATCCGCCACGTTGATGGGAATGGAAAAGAAGGTGGCGTTTTGTGAGCCCAGGCCGAAGTAATCTTCGCGAACGGATCGGGAAGTGGACAAGACGGGGGGCGCCACTTGGTCGGGACGATCCACGCCGGCTGAACCGGCGCCAGTCTGCTGAATTCCCGACAAAACGGTGAAGGGTGGTCCGGAGGAAAGACTCCCGATCCCCATCGCTTGCCATCCGGTGGTGATGCGCTTGCCGAGGGGGCGCAGAAAGAAAACGCGATCTGCCGGCAGATCTTTCACGAGGCTAATGGAGAATGCATGAGTCACGTCGAAACTGGAAGGCCCCTTGTCGGCTTTCCAATTCCAGGGATTTTGTGGATTATTGGGTATAACCGTGCTGGCATCGTCCAGCGACCTGCTGTAGCTGTAATTGGCCTGGAATTGAAACCCTGCCGAGGGAGAGGCCTTTCCCACACCGGCCTGGAACCCATGATAGTTGGAGTGGGAACGACTGGAAATCATGGTAATGAGTCCATAACCGCCGATGATGCGACCGGTGGAATCATAATAGGTGTAAGGGGCAAAGGTGCGATCGGCTCCCGTGTAACCATTGGGAAAGTAGGATGCGGGCAATTTAATGCCTGCCGTTCCCACATAAGATGCACTGAGTTTTAGGGATTTAAGATCCTGCTCCAATCCGAAATTCCAAGTTCCCAGATAGCCATTTTGAAAGTGGGGATCTATCGAGAACACGGACAAAGGCCTGACCTGATTGCCTGGTGTCAAGGCAGCCAGTTCTTCCACGAACCGTTGGATGTCCATCTCGGTGTCTTGGGCAACATCGAGAGATCGACCCGTGGCAAAGATGCGCTGGCCGGCAGGAGTATAAGGATCTGGCAAAGCAAAGCGGGTTGCTGTGCTTGAAAAAGGAACCGGGTAGCTCGGAGAGGCGGTCATGGAGGGATATACGGTAAAGGGGGTTCCCCCAGTCAACGAGTTGTCTTGCCATAGGTTTGGCAAGAGAGTAGTGATGGCGCCGCCCAATCGAATCATCGTGTGATCATTAAGCCCCCAGTCCACAGCCAGGCGTGGCCCCCAACCCTTCCAATCCAATCCATAAGGGTCTTTGGGATTGACCAGGTAGAGGGGAGTATCGTTGGAAAAATCTACCCTGGAGGTTAAATAATGTCTTTCCCGGATTCGGGAATTAACTTCATAGCGAAGCCCCATGGTTACAAGCAGCCGGGAGGAAATTTTCCAGGCATCCTGAAAGTAAAAATTGTAAGCGTCACGACTGATCGCGCTCTCGCCGATTTTGTCCCCTTGGGCGAACAATGGCGGCGCCACTGCCACGTTGTAGGAAAAAGGAGTGGCCGTTAATAATCCAGTCAGCGCATCTGGGAGAGGGTCGCCAATCTGGATGTCGTGTCGGCCGCTTAGAGACTGAATGTTGATCGGAGAATAGGCCGCCCCGCCACTGAACAAATAATCGCCGTTTGGAGAAATCCCGAAAACCGTAGTGTCGCGGTTGAGCCGGACTTCAGCTCCCCCCTTGAAGCTGTGTTTGCCCTGGACCCAGACCACATTTTGACGAAATTGGAATAAGTTTCCGTAGGACCCTTGGATGGTCCCGGCAGGACCATTGAAGGGTTCATATAATGTGTCACTGAAATGAAGGCCAGGATCCGTTTGATTGATGGTGGGAAACATGGGGGTGGAGCGGATAAAGCCCATCGAAGTTTCCGTGGTGAACCGCGGTGAGAATGTTCGCGTATAAGCAATCCCCGCATTCCGCTGGTGATCGAAGAAGCGGATGGCGAAGCTGGGATCGATGGCCGTTTGGTTGGGATTGGTGGTGGGGCCTTCCACATTGTTCAAATTGAATCGAACGAAAAGCTGAGCCTTGTCCGAAATTTTGTGATCAATCCGAATGGAAAACTGATCGGAGACAGTGGAAACCTTGGAAGAAGTCGCATAAGTACGGGCTCCAAAGGGCCCCTGGGGATCATTAGGGAGTGGATAGCGTGCCAATAAGGGGGAGATTTGCGGATCCACCGGAACCAATAGCGTGTCGCCAGGAAAAGCTGTGCTGTTCAGTCCGCGGCGCTCTTCGGGCGTAGGCACGGCGATCACTTGGGTAGTGCCAAGAACCTGCCGGAATCCCTGATACTGCCCAAAATAGAAGGTCCTATCCTTGCCATTGTAGAGGCCTGGGATCACAATGGGTCCACCGTTAGTGAAGCCAAATTCGTTTCGAACGAAGTGGGGGATGCGCCCCGGGTTGAACTCCGACTGCCGGTCGAAAAAGTTGCGGGCATCGAACGCCGAATTGCGAACGTACTCGAAGAAAGTGCCGTGGATCTGGTTGCCGCCGGATTTGGTGATAATGTCGGTGAAGCCGGCGGCGCCCCGACCGATTTCAGCCGCCATGACGCCAGAATTAGACCGGATCTCCTGGACGGCGTCCACATTGAAATTGGTGAATGTTGCCCCGCCCATTTCAGGGTCGGTAATGTCGATTCCATCTTGGGCGAACACCGCGGCGGTGCCACGTTGGCCGTTAATCGCAAATTGCTGCGTAAAATTTGTCACGCCATTGCTATCGGTCATGGTTCCAGCCGCCAAGAGCAGGAGCTGACTGAAATCACGCTTGTTCAAGGGCAGCCCGGCCACCTCGCGGCCGGAAAGATGTTCACCGCCGCTGGACTCGGGAGTTGCCGGCGCTCGCCCCGGATGAAAAATCAAAACAGTCCCGGATAGCTCGATCCATGCCTCAGATAAATTGGAAGATTTGATTTCCAACTTGTCGGGCAAAGTGAGCAATCCTTGGGGCAGTTGCACGGATACTCGATAAGAACAGGCCGGCAAATTTGAGAATTCGAAAATGCCATCGGAGCCTACAGAAGCCTTCTCCATCCGGCCGCCGGAAGCACACTGTAATCCCACAGTGGCGCCAGCAATGGCCCGCCCGCTCGAATCGCGTAAAACGCCTTTCCAGGAGCCCCCTGGATCGGCAGCGTGGGTTGAGGGAATTTGAGTGAAGCACAGAAATAGCAAACAGAGCCCGTTGATTCGAAATTTCATGAATGAGTTTTCTTACCTTTCCCAAATAATTAATTCGTCCCTCTATGCAAAGAGCGATGAGAAATTGGAGCCCTCATCCTTTCAAATGGTTTTGTATGTCCCTAAGTGGATTCTAGCTCCGGTTCCGACAGGTCGGCAGAGGAGCTCCTATGCCAGCCTGGCTAGTACAGCAGGGGATGAAAATGGGTGGATGGAGACGGCCTGCCCTCAGGCCGTCTGAGCAGGCTTGGCAAACTCAGACGGGGTGGGGGCACCCCGCCTCCCTCCACGCTATTTTCTGAGGAGCTCATACCAGCCCGGCTGGCTCAACAAGAAGATGAAAACAAGGTGGGACGCGCGATCCTTCACGCGTCGCTTGGCTAACCTCGCCTGCTGAGCCAGCGTGCACGGAGTGCCCGCTCCACCTTTGCCCAAATTTGATTTTCTGAGGAGCAACATGACACTACCTTGCCGCGCTGAATAGGCTCTGCCCCAAAAAAAGGGCCTCTTGTCGTGGCCCCCTATTACTGCCAATATTGGTTTGCCATGGAATCAATTCCCCCGAGGTGACTCCCCACGCGAAGGAAAAATCTGCTCCAGCAGTTTTTGAGCAATAGCTTGATCGTACTTCATGAGTTGCCGGTATTGTTGGATGGCGGCGCCGCGATCGCCTGTCTTCAAATAGAGCATTCCCAAATCATAGCGTGCAATGGCTAAATCGGGTTTGTCATGCAGGGTTTGTTTGATGGAAGCAATGGCCTGCCGGCATTTTTCCAATTCAATTGAATCATCTTCCATGTGAGGCTCGTCATCCTCCACAATCATCAAAAGCAGCTCCACCTTATCATTGCCTTTTTTACAAATCAACAGAGTTGCGATGCGCACAAAAGTGACAGAGGAAAGGCTGGTCTGTATGCCTCCATTGGAGGAACTATGGGCAGGGCGCTTGCGTGACAGGCGTCCTCGTCGAAAATGCCGATGTGACAAGGCCAAAAGCAAACGGGGGAACAATCATGTGCCTCGCGGATCGAGATTCAGGAGGGTGTAATTCAAAGTGTGACAGGATAAAGAGTGCGCCTAGCCATGGAATGCACGGGAGGGCGAGCCTCCCGGCGATTGCTCAGATCAGCCTTTCAATGCGATTTGGTTCACCCTGTCGCACTTCGAATTACACCCTTTTCAGGATAAACACGGGGGAAGATCAGAGCGATTGTGATACAATTAGGGCCGATCCTCGTATTCTGTCATTTACATATGGCGGTGGCGAATTGGGGATAATCATCTTGCCGGGAGGAGTTTTATGTTGGAGGATTTAAGCCGGGACTTTCAGCCCCTGAAGGTCCGCATTCAAGATATTCGGAGGTATCTTTGACGTTCCCACCAAGAAACAGGAATTAGCCCGCCTCGAAGAACACATCATGAACCCGGCCTTTTGGAATGATCAGACCGAATCTCAAAAAATCTTGCAGCGGCGCAAACAACTGGAAGAAGCCATAGCCTTGGATTCCCGATTGGATCGGGCCGTAAGCGATATTGAAGCCTTTTTTGAGCTCGCCACGGAGGGGGAAGACGTTCTGCAGGATTTGCGCCAGGAAGTCACGAGACTCGATCGGGAACTGACTGAGATTGAGACGGCGACTTTGCTTTCGGGAGAAAACGATCAGGCTAACGCTTTTTTGACCATTCATCCGGGGGCCGGGGGCACTGAGTCACAAGATTGGGCGGAAATGTTGTTGCGGATGTACATGCGCTGGGCGGAGCGCCATGGTTTCAAGACGGAGATGATCGAATATCAGGCGGGAGAAGAAGCGGGAATCAAGTCAGTTACCATCGTCATCAAAGGTTTCAATGCCTACGGACTGCTGATCCCGGAGATCGGAGTTCACCGCCTGGTGCGGATTTCTCCCTTCGATGCCAACAAACGGCGTCATACTTCTTTTGCCTCGGTCTTCGTTTATCCCGAGCTTGATGACGATATCGATATCGTCGTGGAAGAAAAGGATCTGCGGGTGGACACCTATCGCTCCACGGGGGCGGGAGGTCAGCATATTAACACCACGGATTCCGCGGTGCGGATTACCCATCTTCCCACGGGAATTGTGGTGGCTTGTCAAAATGAACGCTCCCAGCATAAGAACCGATCCATGGCCATGAAGGTGTTGCGTTCTAGACTTTATGAAATGGAAATGGAAAAGAAACGGGCGGAATCCAAGGCGATCGAGGATGCCAAAATGGATATTGCCTGGGGCAGCCAAATCCGTTCCTATGTCCTGCATCCTTACCGATTGGCTAAAGACCATCGCACGAAACTGGAAATTGGGGACGTGGACAGAGTGCTCGATGGCGATCTGGACTCGTTTATTAAAGCCTTTCTGGTTTCGCGCCGGAATGCGCAAAATCCAGTGATGGCGAAGTAGTGCCGGAACTTGGACTTCTTTCAAACGATGAGCTCGCGATGAGCTGGAACGGCGCCTCTTTTCGTTGGAGATTCCACGAGCCTGGAAAGAGATCAGTCCCTTCGATCTTTTGAAGACTGCGCAGCACTAAACTGTCTTTGAATACCTGATGTCTGACCCTGGGCGCAGCTTTGAAATTAGGCGCCCATCAACTTACTTTTCGCAAACAGCCAAGCAGTGCAGCCATGTTCGAATTATCCACTCCTGTTCAATACCTCCATGGCGTTGGGCCCAAAAGAGCTGATGACTTGGCGACTCAAAGCATCTTCACGCTGGAAGATCTGCTTTACAACCTCCCTTACCGCTATGAAGACCGGACTAACTTTCGGAAGGTGAATGAACTCGTTCCGGGTGAGAAGACTTCCATCCTCGTGCATATTTTAGTGTCCGGTCTGGTGATCACAAAAAAAAGCCGGATGAGGATCTTTGAAGTGGCCGCACGCGATGAGAGCGGAGTCGTGCATGCCAAGTGGTTCAATGCCGATTACCTGGAGCGGAGAAAAATCTTCAAGCCCGGGCAGCAGGTAATCTTTTACGGCAAATTTGACCGGGACCCTTATGCCGGCGGCCGCTTTACGGTTATCAATCCGGAGTACGAAATCCTCGCCGAGGAAGAGGGCAGCCAGGATTCAATGGAGATGAATCGGATTGTCCCGGTATATGAGGCGATTCATGGCTGCAGTTCGCGATTTTTCCGGCGAATCATATTCCAAACGCTCGGAGCATTGGAGTCTTTGCCGGAGACCTTGCCCGGACAAGTTTTGTCAAAACGAGCGCTGATGCCGCGCCGACAGGCATTTTTCGAAGCTCATTTTCCATCCCCAGATACCAATCTCGACCTTCTGGCAGATCATCGCACTCCTGCCTTGATGCGACTCATTTTTGAGGAGCTGTTTTTTCTTGAAGTAGGGTTGGCCTTAAAACGGAGACAGGCCCGCACGTTTATGGGTTTGGCCTTTGAAATCAACCCGGCCATCCGCGAGGCAGTGAAACGGATTCTTCCTTTTCATCCCACCAACGCACAAAAGCGGGTTCTGAAAGAAATCGTGGACGATTTGTGCCGGCCAGTGCCGATGAATCGGCTTTTGCAGGGAGATGTCGGTTGCGGCAAGACCATTGTGGCCCTGGAAGCCGGCGCCGTGGCCATTGAAAACAATTATCAAGTGGCATTGCTCGCCCCCACGGAAATCCTGGCGGAACAGCATTATTTCAATACTCGCCGGATTTACCGAAACAATCGTTATGAAGTGGGTTTGTTGAAAAGCGGATTGAAGAAAGCCGAACGGACCGCCTTGCTCCAGAGACTTTCTCGCGGGGAATTGCCGATCGTGATTGGGACTCATGCCCTGCTCGAATCGGATGTATTTTTTTCGCGGTTGGGGCTTGTGATGATCGATGAACAGCATCGTTTTGGAGTCATGCAACGATATCAGATGATGAAAAAGGGCGAACACCCCCATACGCTCGTAATGACTGCAACCCCTATCCCACGCACTTTGGCAATGACGCTGTATGGGGATTTGGATGTTTCCGTCATCGATGAACTTCCCCCCCATCGTTCTCCTATTGTCACGAAGATGATCCGGGAGTCTGACCGTGCCAAGGCTTATAAGTTTGTTCGGGAGCAGATTCTCGAAGGGCGCCAAGTATATGTGGTATGTCCTTTGGTGGAAGAGTCCGAAAAAATCGATTTGCGTGCCGCCTGCGAGACTTTCGAGCATTTGGCCCGCGACATATTCCCCGACATTCCGTCGGACCTGCTGCACGGCAGAATGAAAAGCGAAGAAAAAGAAGCAGCCATGGCGCGCTTCCATGCGGGTGAAACCAAGATCTTGGTGGCTACCACGGTAGTGGAAGTGGGAGTGGACGTCTCTAATGCGAGTGTGATGATTGTGGAGCACGCCGAACGATTTGGTCTGTCTCAATTGCATCAGCTTCGAGGCCGGGTCGGCCGCGGCAGCGCAAAATCTTACGCGCTGTTAATGTGCGCGGACAAATTTTCCGAAGAGGCGCGCCAGCGCTTGGAATGCATGGTGGAGACTCAGGATGGATTTAAGATTGCCGAAAAAGATCTCGAATTGAGAGGGCCGGGGGAATTTTTCGGCACCCGCCAATCCGGACTTCCATCGCTGAAAGTGGCCAATATTCTCAGGGATGGCGTGCTTCTGGAAGAGGCCCGTCAGGAAGCCATGTCCTATGTCGATCAGCCAGAGTCCCCGGAGGAATTCCGGCGGTTCCTGAGTCTGTTGAAAAGCAGCTGGCAGCGAAGATATGGTTTGGTGGCCGTGGGATGAATGTTGAGATTCGGTACTTGGTGGAGGGAATAGGGGCGGAGAATTGATATGGTACGAATCATTGCGGGGACATTCCGCAGCCGGGTGATCAAGACGCTGGAAGGGCAGGCGACCCGCCCCACCAGCGATCGGCTTAAAGAGACTCTCTTCAATCTGCTGCAGAGACGAATTCAGGGTGCCACTTTTCTGGACTGTTTTGCCGGCAGTGGCAACATAGGCATTGAGGCCGTCAGCCGTGGCTCGAGCGGCGTGGTTTTCATAGAATCCTCCGGCAAAGCCTGTCGGATCATTCGCGAAAATCTAGCGACGCTTGGGCTGGAGGAATCTTCGCGCGTTCAATTGTTGAATTGTGCGGTTGATACCGGTTTGAAAATTCTACAACAGGCCGGACTCAAGTTTGATATAGTCTTTTTGGATCCGCCTTATCGTGAAGTTGCCCAGTACCGTAAGGTATTCCAGCGATTAAAAGAGTTGGAACTCGTTGCGGCGGGTGGCATGATAATCGCGGAACATTCCAAGCATGCCGCTCCGGAATGGGAAAGCACGGGATTGGAGCGCTTTCGAGAAGTCCGGCAGGGAGACAGCATTTTGAGCCTTTTGAATATGGTGTAGTCCGTCCAGCCAAAGGAAACGATATGTCCAAAACCATTGCCATTTATCCAGGCACTTTTGATCCAATCACCAATGGGCACCTGGATATTATTCAACGAGGGATCAAATTATTCGATGAGCTCATTGTCGCCATCCTCCACAATCCAGAAAAGGAACCTCTGTTTTCCTTGAAAGAACGGCTGGAGATGATTGGCCAAGCCCTGGGAAAGGATTACCCTGGTGTGCGAGTGGACAGTTTTGACGGTTTGCTCGTTGAATATGCCATCCGGCAGAATGCCCAAGCCTTGATTCGTGGAATTCGGGCAATCTCCGATTATGAATATGAATTGCAAATGGCTTTGATGAATCGCCGTTTGGAGTCGCGAATTGAAACGGTTTTCATGATGCCCGCTGAAGCCTATACCTACCTCAGTTCTCGGCTCGTCAAGCATATATGCCGGGTGGGAGGATCCGTGGACGGTCTGGTTCCCGTCTTTGTGGCGAAAAAACTCGCCGAAAAAATGCAAAAATAATTCCCAGTTGGTGTCCTAAGGAGAAAGCTCATGTACATCGGATTTCCTCTGAAACTGTTTCGATTTTTCATCCAGGTAGCTTCAAAAATCGGGGCGGCATCCATTTGCATCGTCCTTCTAGCCGGGATCAGTGCTCAAGCCCAAACCGTTCCGCTGAATCCAACCAAAGCCGGGATGGATTCCGAACGTCTTGGGCGAATCCCCGCGCGAATGAAATTCTATGTGGAGAAGGGGACGATCGCTGGTGCAGTCACCTTGGTGGCCCGGCACGGAGTTGTGGCCAGTCTGGAGGCGGTTGGAGTTCAAAACCTGGACTCAAAAGCACCCATGCGAACCGATTCTATTTTCCAGATCATGTCGATGACCAAACCCTTCACCGCTGTTGCCTTGATGATGCTGGTGGAGGAAGGGAAAGTGGTCTTGAGCGATCCAGTGGAAAAATATCTTCCCGAGTTCAAAGGATTGTGGCTGAACGAACCGGGCGCCACTGACAAGGAGCGTAAACAGGTCCATCCAGCGCGGCGTATCACCTTGCGGGATTTGCTCACTCATACCTCAGGCATGGCCTCGGGGCCTCCGGCCGGAGCTGATAATCTGCTTTCTAAAATGCACCTGACACTGGCCGAAGCGGTGAATCTCTACTCTCAGCAGCCGCTTGAATTTGAGCCGGGAACCCGCTGGCAATACAGCAATCCGGGGATTGCCACCTTGGGGCGCATCGTCGAAGTAGTCGCCGGGCTTCCTTTTGAGAAATATTTGGAGGAACGGATTCTGCAGCCGCTGGGTATGAAGGACAGCTTCATTTTCCCTCCCGCCAATAAAGTGGACCGAGTGGCCATGGTGTACGAATTAAAAGATGGGAAGCTGAAGAAATCCGATCGTGAAATATTGGCGGGTGATCCAGCCCTGTTCCGCAAGGGAGCCAGGTATTCCGGGCCGGAATATGCCTTGTGTTCTACCGCCACCGATCTATTCGCCTTCTACCAGATGATGCTGAATGGGGGAACTTATAATGGAAAACGGCTCCTCTCTCGGGCTGGAGTCGAGGTTATGACTGAACTGCATACCGGCTCCATCGATCCCGCCGGCCATTCTCCGGGGAGGGGATATGGTCTGGCTTGGACCGTCGTAAAGGATCCCATCGGCACTCTACAATACCAGTCGATGGGAACCTTCGGACATGGCGGGGCTTTTGGAACTGAGGGTTGGATTGATCCAAAAAAAGACTTGGTGGGAGTGTTCCTGATTCAACGCAACAGTGGCGGTGATGGGGAAGAGGCCAATGTCTTCAAAACGCTGGCCGCGGCTGCCATCTTAGAATAATCAGTGGTTGGAGTTGTCCTGGCGCTGGAATCGACAGCCCGCCGCTATGCCAATTCTGAGGGCTTCGCCAAGATTGTGCATCCGTCGACACAAGCCGATGAAAATATGCAGCGAAGTTGGAACGCGCGAGTGGGACGAAGGCACCCTTCGTGGATTGCCATGCCAGGCGAGCCTCCCCAGAAAATCGCTGCCGAATGCATGACGATGGTAGCGGGCGTGCCCAAATCGCCCCTCACCCGGTCCGTCTGCTGCCTGAAAGCAGTGCTTTCAGCCCTCTCCCCGCTGATGCGGGGCGAGGGCTGTGCTTGGATGCATGTCCGCCTATGGCGGATGGTCCGATCCGCCTTTAGCGGAAAGGACCGGATGAGGGGGTGTTGAATATTTTCATTGTCTTGTTGAGCCAGCCGTGCTGGCATAAGTGGCTCCTTAGAAAATGGTGTGGATGGAGGCGGCGTGCCCTCCGCCCCGTCTGGGTTTGCCAAGCTTGCTGAGACGGCCTGAGGGCAGGCCGCCTCCATCATCCCCTTTTCATTCTTTTGCCGTGCCCGCTCCGCCTGAGTAGTCCTTTGCCCGGCATTTGCTGATTTGGACGTCTGCATGGTTTAATGGGCGGCTTGAGACACCGGCCTTCTCAGCCGATGAGTCAGTCTGCCCAATAGAATATTCAAGGGATTGTCGCGGGAAAGTTTCGTGAAAAACGGTTTCCTGCGAACTCCCATCCGCCTCATTTCCTGGAGAAGCCTCTGGCTATGATCGTATGACATTCCTTGAACCAGAGTCTCTAACGCTTTCTGCCGTTGATGAACGTGCTGATAGATACGGCTCAAATTTAAATAGAGGTCCGTCTGAAAGGGTGCTCGCTGGATCGCCGCCTGGCAAAAAGTGAGGCCATCCTGCAGACAGTTTTCTGCCAGGGCGATGATGAGCCCGTAATAAGATAGATAGAGCGGATTGTCCGGACTCTCCTTGAATGAGGCTCGAAAAGCATTGGCGGCTTCGGCTAAGCGATTTTGTCGAAGATAATCTATCCCCTGTCTAAAGGTGGCTTCGGTTGAGTTTCCCGCCATCGTGCACCTCCTCCTTCATTTTAATAATACTGAAGACATAGTCGTTTGAGGCCATGTTTCCGGCCATGTCATGATTTTCGGAAATAGCTCTATTGAATAATGAGATTATAGCTTATTTTTTAAAAGCTTGATGAATTGAAAAAAGGAGAGGATGTCGTCATCTTTCCGTCGGCGGAGTAAATTTTCATTTGCCTCTTCGCTGACAAATGCAATTGAATCGCTTCTCTGATACATTCAGTGTCCGTGCGTGTCTCCGAGCTGCTCGCTGAGTGCGTGATCCGTTGCCATATTGTTCGAATGATCAGTATGCCCTAAAGGATGAAAATTCACATGCCAACTTTTTTTTTGCTGTGGATGGGCCAAGCTCTTCCTGCCCGGCTGGTCACCCTGAGCGGTCTGGATATGCTTGTGGTGGGCATCTATTTTGCGATGGTCCTGGCGATAGGACTTTATCTTAAACGGCATGCCAGCACCGGCAGCGGCTTTTTCATGGCGGGACGGGACATGACCGCCTGGGTGGCGGGTTTGAGCTTTGTGGCCGCCAACCTGGGATCCCTGGAGTTAATGGGTTGGGCTGCGGCGGCCTATCAATATGGAATTCTAGCCACGCACTGGTATTGGATCGGCGCCATTCCCGCCATGCTTTTCTTGGGCCTCGTGATGATGCCTTTTTATTACATCTCGCAGACTCATTCCGTGCCAGGCTATTTGCAATTGCGTTATGGTGAATCGACTCGCATTCTTTCCGCGGTTTCATTTGCATTGATGACGGTGCTGATGAGCGGAGTGAACATGTACTCGATGGCATTGGTCATGAAGGTCGTGCTCGGCTGGAACATCCACTTTAGCATTTGGGTCTCCTCCTTGACCGTGGCGGTTTATGTCGCGTTGGGAGGTTTGCTTTCTGCCATTTTCAATGAAGTTCTGCAATTCGTCCTAATCTGGGCTGGCGCTTTGTTGATTCCCCTTTTGGGGTTGATGGAAGCGGGCGGCTGGCGGGGCTTGGTGGAAAGGATAAGCAAGAATTTTCCCGGACAGGACTTCACTCATCTTTGGGGACCTTTGGGTTCTTTCGACGCCAATCCCATGGGAATTCACTGGACCGGAATTGTTTTTGGTTTGAGCCTGATCGGGGCATTTGGTTATTGGACGACCGATTTCCTGGTGGTACAGCGTGTGATGGCCGCGCGGGACCTTCGTTCCGCCCGAATGGCGCCGATCATCGGCGCGGCATTCAAAATGATGGTCCCTTTCATTGTCATCCTGCCGGGATTGTTGGCGCTGGGTGTGCTTCCTTTCAAGTTAGTGGGGGAGAACGCTGCCATTGCGACCGGCGGACACAGTTATAACGAAGTGTTGCCGCTGATGCTGGCGCGTTATTGTGGACCTGGCCTGCTGGGCCTCGGGATTACAGCTCTGATTGCCGGCTTTATGTCGGGCATGGCAGGCAATGTGAGCGCCTTTGCCACAGTCTGGACTTATGATATTTATCGGCCGTTGCTCAAAAGAAAGGCTGAGGACGCTCATTTTGTCAAGATGGGCCGCTGGTGCACAATCCTGGGCGTTCTGATCAGCATTGGGACCGCCTATGCCGTGATCCAGTTCTCCAGCATCATGGATTATGTGCAGGCTCTCTTCGGTTTTTTTGTGATTCCGCTGTTCGGGACGGTCGTGCTGGGTATGTTTTGGCGGCGCACGACGTCCGCCGGTGGATTCTGGGGTTTGCTGGCCGGAACACTGTCCGGGATTGCCCTCTGGACGTGGGTTCGGCTGGATCCCGGCGCCGTCCAGATTGTTGCCCTTTCCTCCAAAGCAAGCATCATGGCGGAAAATATGTATCGCTTCATCTGGTCCTGGCTGGTAGGCTTCCTGGTCACGATCGTAGTGAGTCTGCTCACCAAACCAAAACCTTCCCATGAATTATCAGGGCTCGTGTATGGCATGATCAATCTTCCCGCGGAGAAAGAAATTGTCTGGTGGCAACGCCCGATCTTTTGGGCAGGAGTGATTTCGGTCTTTTTTATATTCCTCAACTGGCTGTTCTGGTGAAGATGCCAATTAGCATGGATTTGACTCGAAGGGGCAGGGAATTGGGTTCTGACAAAAACCTTCTGCTTTCATGCGAGGAGAAAAGCCTGTAAAACCAATCTGGCCGAGCTAAAAACCGAATGCCACAGAGGCGCCAGAATATCTTCTTTTGCCTCTGGTTGACATGCCGGCTTTTACTTTCTATGATCAAAGTAGCGTATTTTCATAAATGCAAATTCGCGTGGGATTTCAGAGGAGGTGCGTATGAGCCCAGCCTTCGTCGAACGACGGATGCATCAAAGAGACCCTCTAAACGTTCCGGTTGAAATTTCACATGACGGGAAAATTCTAAAAGGCAACATCACCAACGTAAGTCTTTCGGGTGCTCAAATTCATTCGACGGTCAGTTTTGAAACCGGCAGTTTTGTTGAAGTCGAATTTGAAGCTCCCCGAGTTTCCCAGGTTTTTTCTCGGGCCGCCAATGTGATCTGGAGTGAGGAGAGTCGAATGGGTCTTCGGTTCATGCCCGAAGATCGGACACCAGAAATGAGAGCCTGAAAGAGTTGGATCAATGCAGGTCAATATGGTCAATAGAGCTTGATAGATGAAAATACCAATCTAGAAATCAAATTCCTCGTTTTTTATATTTCAATAATCAAGCTCTGGTCCGAATGGCGCTCCCGAATGGCGCTTACTTAGAGTCCATTTATAAAGTGAGAAAAATCGTTTTTGTAGGATGGGTTAGCGCGTGGTGAGAGCGGTCACCTGCGCGTAACCCATCAGGCTCTGGATGCGGCTTCCCCGATGCGTTACGCTCTTAGAGCTAACCCGCCTTTTGGCGGGCTAACGCATCCTACAAAAAAAGGGACTTTATACAAAGACTCTACTTAAGGACCCCATGGCGATAATTCCGTTCAAATTTTGTCCCGGAGGGACATTGGAGAATAGCCAGGGACAAGCGCGATCTGCTCAGGTCTTGCTCTGCCGGTCGCACGCCGTCCCTGGTAATATCGAGCCATATGTTGTCGCGTCCCGGCAGGGACGCTGGAGGCACAGTTTGTTGGGCAAGGACGCCGTCGCATCCCGCGCCCCTGCCGGGGCGCCCTTTTTTTCCCCTGGAATCCAGGGACGGCGCGGGCCGATCACAATGTCACCGTTTTGGCCGCATTGCACCTCAATCGGCCCGCTTGTCCCTGGCTATTCTCCGTTGTCCCTCCGGGACTTTTAATCCTTAAGTAAGCGCCATTCAGCTCTGACCCGAATCGAACGAATCGAACGCCCCAATCGAACCCAGCTCTGACCCAAATCGCGGCCCGAATCGTGCCCGAATCGCGGAGTTGACAGAGGTTGAAGCCATGACTTTGAGGTCACAATTTGCAACCTCAAAACCGGGACGCGGGGGCGCCGTTATCTTCCTTTCCCGGCGGAACCTGGAAAGAGCCTTCTAAATGGAGAAAGGGCTGCGATGAGCCAGCCAAAAACTGAAATGTCTCTTCCCGTGGTTTCCGTGGAAGTAGTGGAACGCCGGATTTATTTGGTTCGGGGCCACAAGGTGATGTTGGATTCGGATTTGGCCGAGCTGTACGGTGTGGAGACTTTCAACCTCAACAAAGCCGTCAAGCGCAATGGCGAAAGGTTTCCAGAGGATTTCATGTTCCAGCTTTCGGCCGAGGAAACCCAGTCTTTGAGATTCCAAATTGGAATGTCAAAAACCGAAGGTCGTGGCGGCCGCCGCTACCTGCCTTATGTCTTTACCGAGCAAGGGGTGGCCATGCTTTCGACGGTCTTGCGCAGTCAGCGGGCCATTCAGGTCAACATCGCCATCATGCGGGCTTTCGTCAAACTGCGCCAACTGCTGGCCACGCATGCCGATTTGGCCCGGAAACTCGCTACCATGGAAAAAAAGTACGATCAGCAATTCAAGATTGTCTTCGACGCCATCCGCCAGATGATGCAGCCACACGCCGCCGGGCAAAAGAAGCAGATCGGCTTTGCGGCTCCCGTCGTCATCAAACCCGCCCATAAAAAATAAGCCACCCCTTTTTACGCTGTCCCGTGATCTGAGCAATCGCGGCAGGGTTGTCTGCGTGGCTGGGGCGGGGGTACCAGATTTGCTTTTTAAGCGTGTTGGCCCCGGCGGGCAGGTGTGGTCTCGGCAAAGCCGCGCAAGGGAGCCCCCTTGGGGGGCAGGGGGGATCAAAAAATGCGCCGCCACGACTTCGCGCTTTTTTCGCTGTGGCGGCGGCCTTATTGAAAGCCGATCAAGATGCCGGTCCAGTCAGGGTTTTTCTGGAATCAATCAGGCAGCTAAAAAGCCGAAGGTCTGGCCAAGAAAAAAAGTCGGATCAGGGATGCGCTCCACTTTCCGGCTCCTTGTTTATTCCATCACAATAGACAATCACAATAAAGAATAAGTAGATCAGGCCCCAATTAACCCGGCCACCCGCCGGCATTTGTGATTTTCGTATTTTAAATCTGCGTACCATTTCCTTAAATAGTCAAATAGTCAAGTCAGGCACGATCTGCCGCAAAGAGACCCTCTAAACGTTCCGGTTGAAATTTCACATGACGGGAAAATTCTAAAAGGCAACATCACCAACGTCAGTCTTTCGGGTGCTCAAATTCATTCGACGGTCAGTTTTGAAACCGGCAGTTTTGTTGAAGTCGAATTTGAAGCTCCCCGAGTTTCCCAGGTTTTTTCTCGGGCCGCCAATGTGATCTGGAGTGAGGAGAGTCGAATGGGTCTTCGGTTCATGCCCGAAGATCGGACACCGGAAATGAGAGCCTGAAAGAGTTGGATCAATGCAGGTCAATATGGTCAATAGAGCTTGATAGATGAAAATACCAATCTAGAAATCAAATTCCTGGTTTTTCATATTTCAATAATCAAGCTCTGACCCGAATCGCGCCCGAATCGCGCTCCCGAATGGCGCTTACTTAAGGACCCCATGGCGATAATTCCGTTCAAATTTTGTCCCGGAGGGACATTGGAGAATAGCCAGGGACAAGCGCGATCTGCTCAGGTCTTGCTCTGCCGGTCGCGCGCCGTCCCTGGTAATATCGAGCCACATGTTGTCGCGTCCCGGCAGGGACGCTGGAGGCACAGTTTGTTGGGCAAGGGCGCCGTCGCCTCCCGCGCCCCTGCCGGGGCGCCCTTTTTTTCCCCTGGAATCCAGGGACGGCGCGGGCCGATCACAATGTCACCGTTTTGGCCGCATTGCACCTCAATCGGCCCGCTTGTCCCTGGCTATTCTCCGTTGTCCCTCCGGGACATTTGATCCTTAAGTAAGCGCCATTCAGCTCAGACCCGAATCGAACGAATCGAACGCCCCAATCGAATCCAGCTCTGACCCGAATCGAACCGAATCGCGCGGCGATTCGCGGAGTTGACAGAGGCTGAAGCCATGACTTTGAGGTCACAATTTGCGACCTCAAAACCGGGACGCGGGGGGCGCCGTTATCTTCCTTTCCCGGCGGAACCTGGAAAGAGCCTTCTAGAGGGAGAAAGGGCTGCGATGAGCCAACCAAAAACTGAAATGTCTCTTCCCGTGGTTTCCGTGGAAGTAGTGGAACGCCGGATTTATTTGGTTCGGGGCCACAAGGTCATGCTGGATGCGGATCTGGCCACACTTTATGGAGTGGAGACTAAAAACCTCAACAAGGCTGTTAAACGGAATCTGGAACGGTTTCCCGCCGATTTCATGTTTCAGCTTACTCTGGAAGAAACACTGGCTTTGAGGTTCCAATTTGGAACCTTAAAAGAGGACTGCGGCGGGCGTCGTTAATTGCCTTATGCCTTCACCGAGCAGGGAGTATCCATGCTCTCCAGCGTTTTGAAAAGTACGCGGGCTATTCAAGTTAACATCGCCATCATGCGGGCCTTTGTGAAGCTGCGCGAACTGCTGGCCACGCACGCCGATTTGGCCCGGAAACTCGCCGCCATGGAAAAGAAGTACGACCAGCAATTCAAGATTGTCTTCGACGCCATCCGCCAGATGATGCAGCCACACGCCGCCGGGCAGAAGAAGCAGATCGGCTTTGCGGCTCCCGTCGTGATCAAACCCGCCCATAAAAAATAAGCCACCCATTTTTTACGCTGTCCCGTGATCTGAGCAATCGCGGCAGGGTTGTCTGCGTGGCTGGAGGCGGGGGCAACAGGCTTGCTTTTGAAGCGTGTTGCCCACGGCGGGCGGGCGTGACCTAGGCAAAGCTCAGCATGACAATGCCGCGCAGGGAGCCCCTTTGGGGGGGGCGGACGGGCCAAGGCGGGAAGCTGGCGGCGGCTGCGGCTCGGACCGCTTTGACCGCCATGGCTATGAGCCGGCGGGAAGGAGACATAATGTTCGTTATGTCTAGCGTAGTGAGGGAAGCCCTACTGGCGCCTGGCTTGCTGCTTCAGTTCATCGGTATTTCTTTTAGCTGCTAAAAAGGGAAAAAGCAAAAGAGAGACGAGTCCTGCTTAAAGAGATGAGGGGAGATTGCAAGACAGGTGCCAGTGGGGCCGCGGCGGATAATGGCGCCATTATCCGCCGCGGCGAACGCAGCGACTTCCCGCCGGCATCTTCGCTTCTTTGCATGTTTTGACGACACGGGCAGCCGCCGCCAGTTTCCCGCCGGGGGCGGATCTTCGACCCGCCGGGTGGGCGGGGGGGGATCAAAATAAATGTGCCGCCACGGCTTTGCTCTTTCTTCGCCGTGGCGGCGGCCTCATTGATTGTCTTTCAAAATCGCCTATTCCTTCAGGGGTTTGACGAATTCCAGCATAAAAAGATCAAGTGCCGGTCTGCCCCCTAGGGAGCGGCCCTGATTAGCTTTATCTTCGAAGTTTTTGGAAAAAAAATCCGACAAGAAACAAACAAAGGCAGAAACCTATTGTGCCAAGGACTGAAATGCCCAAATCTCCCAAGTATCGTTTAATCTCTGAAGTACACCTTCGCGATTCATTCAAATTCACTGAATACCTTGCCCTCAACCAGAGCAGCAATGCAGCAATGAACGGTAAAGTAATTGCCAGCCATGCCCAGATTGTAGCTTCCATCTGAAGTTTGGGGATATCAGCTTCGTACGTAGTTAATCCAGTCCACCCGCTAATGCAGCTAATTGCATCCATCCACCTAAAAACTAAATAAGCGGACGCAAACATCGCTGCAAAAGCAAGAATGTACAATGAAAGATGGCTTATATTAGGTAATCGAAGGGCTTTCTTATGTTTTATTGGTTGCATTGCTCCCCTTTACCTACTCATGTTATTTATGATCACCTATATGCTTTATCCCAAATTTTGAATTTCAGAGTAATGCCATTAGAATTTATCATTTTGTCATTCCATCCTCCTAGGTTTTCGAGACTTTTAAAATTCATCCCTCTTATTCCTTATCTTTCCTCCCCATTAACCCATGTTGTCTTTGTCCCAGAAGCAGAATCGGTAATCGTAATGGTTTCTGTCTTAAGTTCTGATTGATTCTGGAGTAACAATGAAAGCAATTCAAGGTTATAAAAAGGGTCTGTACCTTGGGGGAACACATTCATTGGAGAGCCGAAGTCTTTACCCGTCTTATACCTGAAAAGTCCCATCTTAAGTGGACCACCCGTGATTGCTTCCGAGGAGTAGTCACCATATAAAACACTCCAGATGTCAGTAGGAGATGCCAATAATGAAGGCACTTCAATATCCGCAAGGCTTAAAAGGTCAGCGGTTAAAGTTGCACACGTATTCGTTAGCATCCAATAGTTGGGAATTGTTTTGGAAAGAGAATCGATGGCATTGATAAGTTTTTGTGCTATCTCTGGTGTTGTTTTGATTGTAAGTGCTGCATGGTCTTTCAACTGCTCAGAAGTTTCTCGCTGGTTTATTTCACCAGTTGCAGGACCATAAGTTCTTTTGTTGCCTCCCTCCGGATAATAGTCTGCAAATCTCACAGCGCTGGTCGCTTGATTTGTAACAGCAAGAAAAATATGTCCGAAGTCTTTGCTCCTCCCGTTGGGTGCATGATAGAATACAGTCATATCTAGACCGGTGGGATCGACATATAAATTTGGATTATTCCCAGCATAGATATATTTATTCAAAGTGTTCGTCGGATTGACCAACCGCTTTGCTGTCAAGTTGACCAAGTCCGTGCTGGTGAACCTTCCCTGAGCGCCAGAGTAGTACCGGGCGAGGAAGTAATCGAGACCGGATTCATTATCGCGTTCTTTCGCGGTGAACTTCTGGCGCCAGACATCTGCGGAAATCATCTTTTCGATCAGAGTTCGATTCTGGATTTGTTCCGTTTAAAGTCCATTGATCAGCTCGGAAACGCCGCTGTGTCCATGATCTGCAACGCGCTTTAGAATTCTCTTTCGACGATGAAATCTGCAAGATCCTGTAGAACCCAGGCATTAGAGCCCAGGAAGGAGATGTCCGATTTGGCTTCTACGATCAGCTTGCGTGCGTACGCTTTGGCCTCTTCTAACCCCAATAGCTCAGGAAAGGTGACCTTGTCCAGTTTAGCGTCGCTCTTGATTGCCTTCCCCAGTTTTGTGGCATCGCCAGTCACATTCAGGATGTCGTCAGCCACTTGAAAAGCCAGGCCGATTTTCCTGCCAAAACTGCGCAGGGCATCCGACTCTTTTGCTCCTGCTTCAGCTAGCATCGCGCCAATTTCCAGGGAAGCTTCAATCAAATATCCGGTTTTTTTATGACAGGTAGTCTCCAAGGTCCGAAGTTCCCGGTCCCTGGCATATTGATCGATATCCATTACCTGGCCTCCCACTAGTCCGATACTACCGGCGGAAAAAGCAACACGTCGTCCGATTTGAGCCAGCAGCGCCGATTCCCTCGCAGTGATGTTTTCCAGGCCACGGCCCAGAAAAAACTCGAAAGCCAGCGTCAAAAGGGCATCTCCAGCCAGCACGGCCATGGCTTCGCCATAAACCTTGTGGTTAGTTGGACGGCCCCGTCTTAAATCATCGTCATCCATGCAGGGAAGGTCATCATGAATCAGGGAATAGGTGTGAATTAATTCCAATCCGCAGGCGGGGGGAAGTATCCGTTCATCCTTCTTGCCGCAGAGTTCATATGCGGCTATGGCTAAGATTGGCCGCAGACGCTTTCCCCCAGCCATGATGCTGTACCGCATGGATTCATGTAGCCGGTAGGGCTCTTCAGCCGCTGTCGGCAACAGACGATCCAGTGTCTTTTCAACAACAACTTTTTTCTCCGCTAAATATTGATTGAGACGGGAAGGGGACATAATACCTTTCTCCAAATAGGAATCAGCTTCAGATTGCACCGAAGAAACAGATGGCAGCCAACCCTACAAAAGTGGAAGTTGTTATTTGTATCCTCACCCACTTTAATCAGTGTCTGGGCGGCTTTTCGAGTATACTCTATGCGATTCTGAAAGGTGAAGGAGGAAATTCTTGAGCGAAATGCCCGTGAAGATACGCGAAACAAAACCTGAGGACGCAGAGACATTTCTTAATTTAGTCGATGCCCTGGCCGATTATGAAAACCTGACCCGGCCCGATATTTCCGCCCGGGAGCGGCTCATTCGGGACGGTTTCGGTGAGAGGCGCCGCTTCGCCTCATTGCTCGCGGAAATCGATGGAAAAGCGGTCGGCTATGCCATCTACTTCGAAACGTATTCTTCATTTTTGGCACTCCCTACGCTATATCTTGAAGACATTTTCGTCCTGACCGAATACCGCAACCGAAAAGCCGGGTATCTCTTGTTTATGGGATGTGTGAGGGAGGCCCACCGGCGGGGCTGTGGACGCATGGAGTGGATGGTTCTAGATTGGAATCAACTGGCCAGCAACTTTTATGAGCGGGTGGGCGCGCGCCGTTTGAAGGAATGGCTGCCCTATCGGCTGGTTCGCCGCGATATGGAAGCTCTTTTGGGATCATGACTCCGCGAGTTTTGTGTTGGAAATGAAAAAGCTGGCTTCCTTGAGCCGCAATCGCCAACAATTCGGGGTCAAATGTTAAGTGGGCATAAAGGTGGATTCCCAAAAAAACGAGATGCGGTCTTGCTAAACTGCCATACCGACTCGAACCGGGTTGGGAATCATGGGGACCAATTTTTGACGGGCGGGCGCATGGAGCACCACGCGGTTTTTGCCGCTATTTTTGGCCTGATACAAGGCTCGGTCCGCGGCTTCCACCAAAGCTCGCCCGGTTTGAAGTTCCGGAGCGAACGTGGCTACGCCGAGGCTGATTGAGAGCGGCCATCCCGGATTATTTCCGGTCGCGGGAGAATGGCGCTGCGCAATCTTGCGCCGGATGCGCTCTGCTGCCTTGCGGGCCGCGGCAGAATTGGTCATTGGCAGGATAATGGCAAATTCTTCTCCTCCATAGCGGGAAACCAGGTCGATTCCACGCAGTGTCCGCCGAATATCGGAGGCCACACTCTTTAAAACTTCATCACCCTCCACGTGTCCAAAGGTGTCATTCAGCTTTTTAAAGTTGTCAATGTCCACCATGATGAGCGATAACGATTGGCAATGCCTTTCAGCCCTCTGCACCTCCTCCTCCAATCGCTCTTGGAAGAAGCGCCGGTTATAGAGTTCGGTTAGTGGATCAGTAATAGAGATTTTCTTCAGGGTTTCAGATGCCTCCCGGTTTTCTCCTCTTTCTACAGCTACCGCGGCATGGCTGACAATCGATTCCAGCAGTTGCAGGTCTTTTTCGTCGAAGATCCCGCCATCCGTCTTGTCCGTAAGATTCAAGACTCCCAGCGTCCGTCCTTTGAGTAAAAGGGGAACCGACAGGAATGAACTCGTCCGATATTGGCGTTCATAACTCTCCCGGCAGCGAGAATGAGTTTTAATATTTTTCACCAACCAGCTTTGCCCTTCACGGAAGACTCTTCCGGCAATTCCTTCGCCGGGTTTAACCGTCACTCCCTCCAGCGTATGGAAATAAGGATTGGAAGCGGCTTTCACCACTAACTCCTCCCGTACCGGATCATAGATCATTAATGAGCCGCGGCCAGCCCCGAGAATTGCGGTGGCGTTCTTTAAAATGACGTTGCAGAGGTCGAGCGATTCCATCTGTCCGCTGATTTCAAAACTAAAATCGGCAACCGCCGTTAGTCGGTGGTAATGGTCCTGGACCTGCTGTCGTAACAGGATATTTTCCAGGGGAAGGGCTAGTTGGCGGCAGAATCCTTGCAGCACTTGAACGCTTTCGCCTTCCAGTTGAGTGTTATAGATTTGAATAATCCAGGAGAGGACGCCCCGTTTGAAAATTGGGAAAAAATGAGCCGATTCCAACTCCTCCGGCAGTTGGAGATTTCGCAGTTCCACTCGGCTATTGGTGCTGATGGATTGCCCCTGATGCAAGGGGCGCAGAATGGACAGTCGACTGTCCATCACTTCCGGGCACTCTTTCAAATTGCCCAACAGGCTGACGCGTTGCATTTGAGTCCCCGCCGAATTGAGCTCCCATATCGAACCTGCCTCGGTCGAAAAAAGCACTCCAACTACTTCCAAAACCAAATGGTAAATCTTATCGGCTGAAAGCTCTTCCGGCAATTCACTGATGAACTCATAGAGCGTATTTGATTGGTATGTTCTTAGTTTGGCACTCGGATCTTCCCCAGGCAAGCTGAAGCCGCGATTGGCGGAAGATCGGTCGGTGTCTTGTTGTTGGGGAGAAACGGCACTTTTTTCCCGGTTCTGATTTGCTGGATAGGCATTTTTGATCGGCTTTAACTGGGCTAGTTGTGTCGCCATTTTGTCGCACCATTGAGTCAAGAATTGTTGTATCTTCAAACTTAAGAATGCCTTATGTATTTCTTTGCCCTTCAGTGAAGCCCTTTCATACTCATTATGCTTGCAGTTCAATTGCCATAGAATCTGACAATGTGAATATTTGCACAAAATATTTAAACAAAATTACCTGATGAAGGATTCAACCCTTGCTCCCGTTTAGCCGGGCATTATCTCTTTTCACCGGAAATAAAAATCTGAATTATGTTAATAGCTTTAATATCAAAGCATTAGGCTGATAAATTGATTCATTGGAGCCAAAGATTTCTACAAAAAATCTGAAGAAGCACTCCAAGCCGCTAAAGAAAACAACTCCGACTTGGGGGAGAGAATCTTCCCTTCTTTCCATGGTAGAGGCTGCGGAATAGGACTTCCCGACCGGAGGATTGACACTCGCCACTATGAGTGCGTCAAAAAAACTGCCGAGGAAATTTTGGCCGCTGAAATGAATTTAGAAAATGTGACTGCACAACTGTCCCCTTCCATATGGTCAAATCAAGAAAGACAAAAAAAGGGGACGTTGAGGGTAGCAGCGTAGGAATCGCAAGGCAATGCGCATAAATGTGAGCAGATCGCTCGTTGACGCTCTGCGCATTTTGCCAGGTGAAGCGAAGGAAAGGCGGTTTAGCGCAAAAGCTCGAAGCATGAGCGAGTAAGCGGATGAAGGCACAAAAACCATGCGGTTGAATTTTCTTGGACAGCCCTTTAGAAAGTAGCTAGGACTGACTGGTCATCAAAAAAATCATGCAGTCTGGCAAAATCAAATGGAACTTGGAGGAACATAATTGGATTCTCCTTCGTAAAGATTATAATATGTTCGATTATCCAAACATTCCCCGGAGGTACGCCAATGAGAAGACTTGTTAGCCCGGTTCCCATGGTTTGCATGCTCTTGCTGGGAAGCTTAGTAATGTCGGTGGATTCTTCCGCAAACGACAAATCCAAACCAGCCTCTCCAACGCCGCAAAAGGCAAAGTCAGAGGCCAAAAATGCCGTTCCCCCGATTTTGGATCGGGAACTCTTCTTCGGCAATCCTGAGATTGCCGGGGCGCAATTATCTCCCGATGGACAATACATTGCATTTTTAAAGCCCTGGAACGAGACTCGGAATGTTTGGGTCAAGAAGACCGGTGACCCCTTTTCAGCCGCCAAACTGGTGACCGCGGAAAAGAAAAGGCCAATCCCTGGATTTTTCTGGACCCGCGATTCCCAAGACATCCTTTTTGTCCAAGACAAGGATGGGGATGAGAATTACAACGTTTATGCGGCAAATCCCGCTGAACCGCCTGCCGCGGGCCAGGATGCCCCAATCGCACGAAATCTTACCGACGCCAAGGGAGCTCGGGCATTTATTTATTCCGTTCCCAAAAAGGAACCCGACACCATTTATGTCGGGCTCAATGATCGCGATGCTGCCTGGCACGATGTTTATAAGGTTTCTATTTCCACGGGCAAACGGACGCTCGTACGAAAAAATACGGAAAAGATTGCCGGATGGGTATTTGACCTGGAGGGCCATCTGCGTCTGGCCGTGAGGACGGCTGACAATGGAGACACCGAAATTTTGCGGATTGATCCCAGCGGATTCACTAAAGTTTACAGCTGCAGTGTTTTTGAAACAGCAGGTCCAGTCCGTTTTCACAAAGATGGCAAACGCGTTTACATGGAAACCAACAAGGGGGATGACGTCAACTTGGTGCGCCTGGTCCTTTTCGATCCCGACACCCAAAAAGAAGAGTTGGTCGAATCCGATCCGCTCAAGCTGGTGGATTTCGGCAATGCCTTATTTTCCGAGGCAAAAGACGAGCTGGTAGCTACCTCTTATGAGGATAACCGGGTGCGGTTTTATTTCCGTGATTCTAGCTATAAGGCCGATTATCAATTGTTGAAAGGGAAAATGCCGGGGAAGGAGTTGTACCTAGGTTCATCCACGGCGGATGATGAACTCTTCCTTGTTTCTGCCGCAAGCGATACCGAACCCGGGGAAACATATCTTTTTGACAGGAAAACCAAGAAACTCACTTTGCAGTACAAAGTTCGCGAACGGATTCCACGCCAATATATGGCGCCAATGAAAGCGATCCATTACCCCTCGTCAGATGGATTGGATATTCCCGCTTTTGTGACTTTGCCCAAGGCGGTTCCAGAGAAAGGTTTGCCGATGATTCTGCTTCCGCATGGCGGCCCTTGGGCTCGTGATAGTTGGGGGTACAATGGATTAGTGCAATTCCTGGCCAATCGAGGCTATGCGGTTCTGCAGCCCAATTTCCGCGGCTCCACTGGATACGGCAAAAAGTTCCTCAATGCGGGGAACAGACAGTGGGGCGACAAAATGCAGGACGATCTGACTTGGGGTGTCAAATACCTGGTGGCGCAGGGGACAGTGGATCCTAAGAGAGTCGGAATCATGGGCGGATCCTATGGCGGATATGCCACGCTGGCTGGAGTTACTTTTACGCCTGACCTCTATGCGGCAGCAGTTTCGATTGTGGGACCATCCAATCTGATCACTCTGCTCGAAACCATCCCTCCTTATTGGGAAGCCGGCCGGATCATCTTTTACGCACGGATGGGGAATCCTACCAATCCCGAAGGTCGAAAACAACTGGAACGGCAGTCGCCATTGAACTCCGCTCAAAAGATCAAGACTCCGCTCCTTGTAGCGCAAGGCGCCAATGATCCACGGGTCAAAAAAGCCGAATCGGATCAAATAGTGATTGCCTTGCGTGATCGGGGATTTCCCGTTGAATACCTGGTCGCTCCGGATGAAGGGCATGGCTTTGCCCGGCCGGTCAACAACATGGCTATGTTTGCCGCAGCCGAGAAATTTATGGCCAAATATCTGAATGCCCGATTCCAAGAGGAGATGCCTGCCGAAGTATCCACTCGGCTTAAGGAAATCAGCGTGGATCCCAAGACGGTGGTTTTGGCCAAAAAAGTGGAGGCTTCCTCCGTCGGGTTTCCCCGAGTCAGCGCTGATCTTGTTGCCGGAACGGCGAATTATCAGGGGAAGATCGAGGTGAGTGGGCAGACGATTCCATTGACTTCAACTCGGACCATCAAGGAAGATGGAGAGAATTGGGTTGTCACGGAGACTGCGAAGCTTCCAATGGGAGAAGTTGTCGATACCTCCTGGCTGAAGAAGGGGACTTTGGTATTGGTCAGGCGGGCCGTCAAGCAGGGGCCGATGGAGATTAATGTGGAATTTAAGGATGGCAAAGCTACCGGCACCATGGGAATGAGCGGTCAGTCCAAACCATTAAATGTTGACTTGGGTGGTCCGCTATTTGCGGATGGGGCCGGTGCCCAGGATGTTTTGGGCGCTTTGCCGCTCGATGAGACCTATACGACTACCTTCCGCAATTTCGACCTGATGAAGCAGAAACCCCTCCTGAAACAATTGAAAGTTGCCGGAAGCGAGGATATCACCGTGGCGGGCAAGTCTTTCAAGACCTGGAGGGTGGAAATTTCTTCCGCTGAAGGCGAGCCGGGGCAACAGACTCTTTGGATTGCCACTGATTCCAAAAAGACAGTCAAGATGAAAACCACTCTGCCGGAAATGGGGGGAGCGATCGTCACTTCGGAGCTGCAGCCTTGATGGGGGAACAGTGTGCACGCTGTGCGGAATATTTGATTGGCGTGGCATAGTCTCATCCTGGCTGGGCTATAACAGGCTGCTCACTGGCCAGCGCGCCTTATGCGCTGGACAGGTGAAGCAAGCTCGGTGGAAATTCCATCCTGTCTGCCTTGGCACCGATATTGCTTTTAGTTCCAATTCCCGGGTTTGGATTTTCCAGCTGCAGATTAGCGCGGATTTGCGCGGATGAAATTGGATTCGTGATTTGTTTTTATCCAAGTTCATCCGGGGCTAAGTAGCGTCCATTTATAAAGTGAGAAAAATCGTTTTTGTAGGATGGGTTAGCGCGTGGTGACAGCGGTCACCCGCGCGTAACCCATCAGGCTCTGGATGCGGCTTCCCCGATGCGTTACGCTCTTAGAGCTAACGCATCCTACAAAAAAAGGAACTTTATACAAAGACTCTATGTAATTACCCCAACAAAGCAATATTCACAACGAAACTCGCGAAGAGGACGATGAAAAGGATCGGCATCATTACCAAACCGACATTCTCTTCTTCGTATTCGAAGTGAAAGCTGTGTCTCCAAGCTGCGACGATTCAATAGAAATATTTATTAATGGATAAGGCGCTCCAAGCAGTTAGCCGAATGGTTTTTTTTTTAGTTCCAGTCCTTGCACCTAAAGCTGTTCCCCTCGCACTGATTAATTCCTGGAGTTTGAAGCCATGAAGATCACATGTAGTAAGGTAATGTGATATCAAATGGCGCAGGCAACTCAAATACAAGCCAAAATTGGGACCATGAGAAAAAACCGGTTGATCAATTCCTAAGAATCTTCGTAATATATCTTTTTTGCGGATGATGCCCCGCCAGTCATTCCTTCCGGGAACCCGCATTTTTTATCCCTAATCATTTTTGGAAAGTTGAGACAGGAGCATGGCGACAAGTGAGAAACTCCTTTCATATTTGGATTCTCCCGCGGGAGAAAAGTATCTAAGCCAAATGTACGGCGATTCAAAGACGGCACGCGACAAACAAAAGAAACGCTTTCGCCAGTTGCTTGCCCAATTTGGTGGTGCTTTTCCCAGCCACTCCAAGCTTCGGATATTCAGCGCTTCAGGCAGAACTGAAGTATGTGGGAATCACACCGATCACAATGGCGGCCGCGTATTGGCTGCAGCCGTCAATCTCGATAACTTGGCCGTAGTAGCCTCCAACGGGGAAGGGATCATCCGGGTACATTCAGAGGGCTATGCCCCTTCTGAAATCCTCGTGGCGGAACTGGATCCGGTGGAAAAAGAAAAATATACTTCGACCGCGCTGATTCGAGGTGTATGTGCCCGGCTGAGAGAGTTGGGATTTCAGGTGGGCGGTTTTGAAGCCTGCATCTCGGGAGATGTGCCTAAAGGCTCGGGTTTGAGTTCTTCCGCCGCTTATGAAGTGCTGATCGTGACCATCTTAAACCACCTGTACAACGATGGGAAAGTTGATCCCGTGCTTGCCGCCCAAATCGGCCAATATGCGGAAAACCAGTTCTTTGGAAAACCTTGCGGATTGATGGACCAGACCACCAGCGCGGTGGGTGGGTTCGTCACGATTGATTTTAAGGATTTCAAGAATCCCGTGGTGAAAAAGGTTAACTTCGATTTTGCCTCCAGCGGCCATTCGGTGGTGATTGTCGATACGGGCGGCCATCATGCTGATTTGAATGATGAATATGCCGCCGTGGCGGGGGAAATGAAGGCGGTGGCCCGTCATTTCGGAGGCCAGGTTTTGCGCGAATTTTCCGTCGAAAAAGTGATGGGGAATCTGGCGGAACTCCGCAAGAAGACAGGGGACCGCTCTATTTTGCGTGCCCTGCACTTTTATGCCGATGACCAGAGAGTAGTGGATCAAGTGGCTGCTTTAGAGAGAAATGATTTCAATGAATTCCTGCGATTGATCAACGAATCGGGACAAAGCTCCTGGATGCTCTTGCAGAACTGTTATACGGGACAGGATGTCAAAGAGCAAGGTGTGACGCTCTCTTTGGCGGTGACGCAGAGACTCCTGCAAGGCCGGGGGGCCTGCCGGGTTCATGGCGGTGGATTTGCCGGAACCATCCAGGCGTTTGTTCCCAATGAAATGGTGGAAGGCTACATCGAAAAGATGGAAAAATTTCTAGGAAAAGGATCTTGTCATCAGCTGATCATTCGACCATTAGGAGCGCATCAGCTGGAAATAGTATGAAATGCGTATCCAGGTTTCATCATCAGAGATGAAGGATTTGCTTAGGAGATTGACGGGGTAAAAAGATCAAGAAATCATCAACCATTATCAACACTCGACATTAACCTTTTTGCCTGGTTCCCAATTCTTCTTGGATTTCTCTTGCATTGGAATTCCTGGCGCTGGGGACCATTTTGGATATTCGTTATTTTAAATATGAGGAGAGGAGCAATCATGTCTGACAACAAGGTTTCACGCCGTTTTTTCATCCTGAGCAGCGCGGCCACCATGGCGGCGGTTCAGGAAATGATCAGCAAACCCACCATTCACAAATCTCGCATCATCTGGCCGAACCAGAAACTCAATGTGGCTGCCATTGGAGCCGGGGGGAAAGGCGCCAGTGACATCGGTCCCTGTGAAGGGGAGAACATCGTAGCTTTGGCCGACGTGGATTGGAAGAGTGCCGCCAAAACATTTGCCAAGTATCCGAAGGCAAAACAATATAAAGATTTTCGGGAGATGTTGGATAAAGAACAAATTGACGCCTGCACCGTTTCCACTCCAGACCACTTTCATGCGGTTGCCGCCATCGCCTGCATGGAGCGAGGCATTCACGTTTATGTTCAGAAGCCGCTGACTCACACCATTTATGAAGCCCGCAGACTCAAGGAAGCTGCCCGCAAATATAAAGTGGCAACTCAGATGGGGAACCAGGGACATTCCGGAGAGGGGACACGCAGGGTTTGTGAAATGATTTGGAATGGCGCCATTGGCAATGTTAAGGAAGTTCATGCCTGGACGAATCGTCCGATTTGGCCTCAGGGCCTGGCTGAGCCGCTGCCCGAAGAAAAGGTTCCCGAAACGATGGACTGGAACCTCTGGATTGGGCCGGCGCCGATGCGTCCCTATAATTCCAAATACGCTCCCTTCAACTGGCGCGGCTGGTATGACTTTGGATGCGGAGCGCTGGGCGATATGGCTTGCCACATTTTGGACGCGTCCAATTGGGCCTTGAAACTGGATGCGCCGACGAGTGTAGAATGCGTCAATGTTGAAAACAAAAATAGCCAGACTTATCCCACAAAATCCATTACCAAATTTGAATTCCCGGCTCGCGGCGCCATGCCCCCCGTGGTCGTTTACTGGTATGAAGGCGGCCTGCTTCCCCCTAGACAGCCTGGACTTCCGGCCGAAGCCAAACTGGGCGAGGGAGATAATGGCTCTCTCTTCGTGGGAGAAAATGGATATCTCACTACCGGTTGTTACGGGGATGGGACACGATTAGTCCCGGTGGAAAAGATGAAGGAATACAAGATGCCCAACAAAATCCTCACCCGCTCCCCGGGCCACAATGAAGATTGGCTGCGCGCCTGCAAGGGTGGAGACCCGGCTTGCTCCAACTTTGATTACTCCGGCCCCTTCACCGAGTGGGTTCTGCTTGGCACCATTGCCCAGCGTGTGCCGGGCAAGTTGCTCTGGGACAGCGCCAAATTGAAATTCACCAACAGCGCGGAAGCCAACAAGTACGTCAAGATGCCTTATCGCAAAGGCTGGAAGGTCTGACCCACTGCGATTGTGCCTTTATTCCGGTGAATCCTCTTTTGAATTCCATCACTGCCCAATTCCAGGCTGCACGCCTATTGGCCAAGCTTGATTTGGGCAGTTTCCGTTTCCACGGCTTCCCGACGAAGATATCCTGAGTAGGTGCAAGCGGCCTGTAGCTGAAAGACATTCTTGGAATAACAGGCGTTGTCTTCTTTAGGGTCACCATTCGAAGGTAGTCCGTTTCTTGAAGGGCTGTATGGCAAAAACTTTTTGTGTGATTTCTTCGCCGTTCTCCTCGAATAGAATACAAGAAGTTGTAAGATCGGATTCGCCCTCAAAAGTGACCGTCCCGCTTCCGTCTTCGGATTCGTCAAGCGCAGTCGCAACAAGAGTGGAAGTTTTTAAAGCCCGCATATACTGGCAAAGATAATCCAATGTGACTGGGATCGGATGGTACGGCTCCAGTTGATCCATGACTCCTTTGAGGATCTTTTCCCAATCCTCCGGCCGGATATGCTGGATGTGATCGGACTCGTGTGTGAAAAGCACGGCGGGAAGGAGACTATCCCATTCCCGTTTGCACACCTCCACTCCCCGGCGGATCGCTTCTTCCACCGGGACGCCACTGGGCGCCCACTCGCAGCCGGCCGCATCCCGGACTTCCAGAACGAAATTGAAAAATTTCCGGTTGAATTCCGGATGATTTGGCACATCAAGCCAGTCGGCAATCAGAACCGGATCCTTCGCGTTGCTGGAGCGAAGAGGCTCAGCGGAAAGATAAGGGCCGGCGGCAGGCATCGGAGTCCCATAACCCTGACCGGGAACCAGCATGGTCCCGATAAATTCAGCACCCCACCGGAGCAGACCGTCGAAATTGTTTATCCCAAACTCGTAAAAATGGGGCAAGGCCACTTTTGATTTCAGGATTTTATTTTTTGTAAAAAAAGCGTCTGCTTCCTTGAAATTCGCGGCCATGGTTTCGGCGGGCGAGGGTTTGCCCGCAATGTTCCTTTCTGCTTCGTCGGTCAGCGGAGGCTCATCGCGAGAGATTAATTTTCGTCGAATGCGGGCATTTGGGAAAGCTGTTGCCAGACCGGTTTGAGTCAAATCCGACAGTGTTTCTATTGCCTCGGGATCTTTGGCCAGGTCGTCGAGAAGGACTCCCAACCAGGGTTTCAAGCCAAACCGGTTGGCGGCCTCGACCCAGCCCAGATGCCGGTTGCTCCCTTTCCCCAAGCCGGAAACATCATCAACCCGAAAGGCCAAAAAATGAGGCATTGCGCGCATTAGAAATGGCTTGCGTGCGGCCCAAACCAGGCTTTTCCAAAGCAAGTCATCCATTCCATAAATGCGGCCTTTCACTGCAGTGTCAATCCATTCGGAAGTTGTGAAAAGGGCGGCTCGTCCTTCGCCCAAAGTGGAGACCATGAGCAATGGATTATCGCCCGCGGATGCCAGGATGCCGGCTTTTGCGCCTGGAATAATTCCCTGCATCAGAATGGATTTTTTCAAAGTGAGGGTGCGGGGAACCTCTGATGTGGAGATGATGTAATGAGCTTTCAACGATGAATCCTGATTTCTTGAGGCCCCAATCGTGATGGAGTTGGCACTGGCCCCCTTCCGATACGAGCAGGAGAATATTTGTTGCGGAAATTCATAAAGTGGGTGCGGATTCTCTCCCTGCCAACCGCAGAGCAAGCCATCAAGACTGACAAGCCCCGTTCCTTTTTGCACGGCCGAGAGCAGCAAATTATCTTCCTTCGAGGAAAAAAAACGCCGAGGGGGATCGAAGCTACGATGACCAATGATGACCAGGGAAAAATCAGAAATCGAATTTTCTAGGCTCTTCTTTGAGATGTCGAGCACCTCATAGACAAGACCGAATTGAGTCAGATAAGGCTGTAAAAATTGCCCGAATTCCCGGTAATCAGCCGACTCACTATTGATCAATACCAAAGCAGAACAATTCTTGCCTGCGGAAGCAATAGCGGGGAGTAGTATCGAAAAGAAGAGGATCAGCAATCCCAGGTGGGAGCAATAATCCTCTCGCGGCAGGGATATTTTCATTGGCACCTCCGTTCCAAAGCTGCTCCGTTTTGTCCGGATAATCCGAAGACCTTAGAGGCCCGGACTGAGACGAAGAACTGTCTCTTGAGGAATGGCAACAATGCGATGTCTCACGATTCATGAAGGTTTTAAAGAGGACTCATTTTTTAAGATTATTGTTTTGCCAATATCTTTTCGATTTCGTCCATCACTTTGTTCATCTTCCGGATAGTGAGATCGAAGGGCTGCGGGCTCGACATATCCACTCCCGCATTTTTCAGGAGCTCGATGGGATAATCGCTCCCTCCGGAAGACAAAAACTCGAGGTAGCGTTTTTTTGTCTCGGGATTTCCCGCCAACACTTGCTCAGAGAGTGCCGTGGATGCCGTAAAAGCGGTGGCATACTGGTAAACGTAGTAGTTGTAATAAAAATGGGGGATAAAACTCCATTCAGATTTTATGTTATCGTCGACAATGCAAATTTTTTGATCGTGTCCGTAATATTTATGAGTGATGTCTGCATACATCTGGTTCAACACATCTCCGGTCAGAGCTTCTCCCTTTTCTGCTTTCTCATGTATGCGCAGCTCGAATTCGGCAAATTGAGTCTGACGGAATAAGGTCCCTTTGAATCCTTCCAGGTAATTCCCCAAAAGGGAAAGCCGGATTTTATCCTCTTGAATATTTTTCAGCATGTAATCGATCAATAACGCCTCATTGAAAGTAGAGGCCACTTCAGCCACGAAGATGGGATAAGAAGCCGTTGGATAGGGCTGGGTCTTGTTGGAGAAGTGACTGTGCATCGTGTGGCCAAGCTCATGACTGAGTGTGCTCATGTCAGAATAGAGATCGTGGTAATTCATCAGAATAAACGGATGAGCATCATAGACGGAGCCGTTGGAGTAAGCCCCAGAACGTTTACCCGTTGTGGGAAAAGCATCAATCCATCGCTCCTCAAAAGCTATTTGGACCACTCGAGTGTATTCCTCTCCAAGAGGGGCGAGTGAGGCCACAACGTGCGTCTCGGCTTCCTCGATGGAGTATTTCAAATCTACTCCCGGGACGAGCGGAGCGTAGAGATCATAGTAATGCAATTGGTCCAATCCCATCATTCGCTGGCGGAGTTTTAGATAACGGTGAAAGGTGGGGAGATTGGCATTCACGCTGGCCACCAGGTTTTGATAGACCGTGGGGGCAATGTTGTTGGAATCCAGGGCGCTCTCCAAAGTTGAGGCATATCTGCGGGCTTTCATGAAAAACAGGTGGATTTTCACATTGGCATAGAGTTGTGCTCCATAAGTGCACAAATATCCGTGTAATTTTTCGAAAAAAGTTTCAAATACTTTCTGACGGTCTTCCCGGTTGGGAAGCGCACGATAGAAGCCGAAGGCAGCTTGGTCCAGATGGACCTTCTTACCATCGGTCAGCGTGATTTCCGCATAAGGGAACTCAGCATTGGAAAAAATGTTGTATATACTTTCAGGACCGTCCGTCATCAGGCCGGCATCGGCAATGATTTTTTCTTCCTCAACGCTCCCCGTGTGCGAAGCGCGCCGGAGAATATCTTCCAGACTGTGTTTGTAAGGGGTTAGCCCGGGTTCTTCCCCAAGAAATGTTTCTATTTTATCCCGGCCGGCTTTCAGGATCTCCGGATCGATAAATGAACCAACCGCTTCGAAATCCGCGTAAAGAGGGCCAATTTCCTGTTTCATTCCCATTTGCCTGGAATCGCGGGTGTCCAAATCGGAACTCAAGCCCGCATAGGCGGCCAATTTCCGGATCTCGCGGCTGATGTGGCTGGTCATCTCGAGGCACGCCAAAAGATCTTGAGCTGAATTTGACAATTTTCCACGAAATTCTCCAATTTTGGGCAGCGCTTGAGCAATGAATGCCTTCGACTGCCGCCAGGCATCTTGATTGGGATAGAGATCGGTCAGCTTCCATTTATATCGATCGGGAATCTTCCTACGATCCCGCTCTTCAGCATTGGTGTTAGAGGAATTGGTGAACATCAGATCCAGAAGCGTCAGTGAATCATTTTTAATTTTCAACGTGAAGGGCTCCTTTAACGATTTAGGCCATATTGTAGCGAAAAACTTGGCGGCCCGATAGGATTAGGATGTGGAGTAATCTGAGCATAAATTAAAGTGACGGCGGGGTGAATAGGCTGCCATGACCGGCTGAACTGCCCAATAATCGGGATGACGAGGCTCTCAACGAGCCGGTTTAGCCCGGCATTCCTGCATTTCATCCCCCGGCTGAATCTGCGCCCCATCACACCCTGAAATCCGCTCGCCCGCTGAATCATCTTGTCAGAGCAGAAGGGATTTGATAGTTTTTCATTTTGAATCGTCTAATCCTTCCGCAGATAGACAAATCCCTCACGATTGGACACATCCAGGAGAATGATTATGGAGCAAAAAAAGAGGTTCGTACCGCCGCCGAATCGACCAGGATGGAGCCGGCGTCAGTTTTTAAGAGAAGGCAGTGCGGCTACCCTCACTTTTACGATTATGAAACCAGAACTAATCCGCGGGACGGATGCCAATTCCAAATTGACACTGGGCTTGGTCGGGTGTGGTGGACGCGGAACATGGTTGGCCGATCTTTTCGTCAAACAGGGCGGCTACCAATTCGTGGCTGGAGCCGATTATTTTGCGGACCGGGTGAACGAATTTGGCGGAAAATTTGGCGTGGAAGCTTCGCGCCGATACACCGGGCTTTCAGGGTATAAACGCCTGCTGGAGCAAAAGGTGGATGCGATAGTCATTGAGACTCCGCCCTATTTCCACCCGGAACAGGCGGCCGCCGGAGTTGAGGCCGGAGTGCATGTTTATCTGGCCAAACCCATAGCTGTTGATGTGCCTGGCTGCCAGACGATTGCGGCCAGCGGCCAGAAGGCCTCCAGCCGGAAGCTGGTTTTCCTGGCGGATTTTCAAACCCGCACGGATCCATATTACCAGGAGGCGATCAAACGAGCTCAATATGGGGATATCGGAAAAATTATCAGCGGAGAGGCCATCTATGTGTGCGGGCCCACCTGGGGAGGACAGGCCAAAGATCTGCTGAAGGACCCCAGGAATGCCGAAAATCGCCTGCGCGCTTGGGGATTGGATCGTGCTTTTTCAGGAGACATAATCACGGAACAAAATATCCACACCTTGGATGTGGCGACCTGGATAATCGATGAGGCTCCGGTTCGGGCCTTCGGAACCGGCGGGCAAAAAGGGCGCACAGCGGGGGACTGCTGGGATCATTTTTCCGTGATATATACTTTCCCGAAGGATGTGATTGTTTCGTTTAGTTCCAAACAATATGGTGACGGAATCGATGACATCATGTGCCGGATGTTCGGAACTAGCGGCACCATTGAAACCCACTATTTTGGCGACGTCTTCATCAAAGGAAAAATGCCCTTCCGAGGGGGCAAAGCGGAAAATCTTTACGAGGCAGGAGCTGTTCGCAATATCGCCACATTTCATGAAAACATCAACAAAGGAATGTTCGACAACACTACGGTTTTGCCGAGCGTGAGAAGCAATTTGACCACGATATTAGGGCGGACGGCGGCTTATAAACGGGGCGAAGTTTCCTGGGATGAAATGATGAAGAGTGGAGAAAAATTCCAGCCGGATCTGGCGGGCTTGAAATCATAAGTGGCGCAGAGGATGACCATACTTTGTTTTATGCCGTCGGCATTGGGACAAATGAGTATTCGACTGCAGCAGGCATTTTGAGGAGACTCCCCGGTGAACGCGAATATGCTGTGGGTTGGCGCCCTTCTTTTATTGTCATTCGGGGCGGATGGGCTGGCTCAATTGAAGGCGGGCGATATCTTTGAGAATTCGATTGGAGTGAAATTAGTTTGGGTTCCTTCGGGAAGTTTTTTGATGGGCAGCCAGCCGGGAGAAAAATTCCGGCAGGAAGAGGAAGTTCAACACCAGGTCGCGCTTTCTCGTCCCTTCCGGATTGGCATGACTGAAATTACCCAACAACAGTGGGATGCCGTCATGGGCAGTAACCGCGGTGAACACCAAGGTGGCAATCTTCCCGTGGAACGCGTGTCCTGGCTGAAGGCGATCGAGTTTTGCCGGAAACTTTCCATAAGAGAGGACAAAAAATACCGGCTTCCCACTGAAGCTGAATGGGAGTATGTCTGCCGTGCCGGATCGACCGGGGCCTTCGGCGGCGATGGAGATCTGGAGGCGATGGGTTGGTATGCGGAGAATAGCGACGGCATGACGCATCCGGTGGCCTCGCTAAAGCCCAATGCTTGGGGAATTTTCGATTTGCCTGGCAATGTGGCGGAATGGTGTTCAGATAATTATCTGGCGGGATACGGATCTGACGAAGCGACGGACCCTCGGGGGCCCGCGGAAGGGAAGGGCAGGGTGGTTCGGGGTGGGTCGTTCGATTATTTTCCGGCCAGTTGCCGTTGCGCGGCGCGGTCTAGCGCGCAGGAGAGCTATCAATTGAATCGGATCGGTTTTCGCGTTGTGCAGGATGAATGAAAACCGTAGGAGATCCGGAAAGAGAGCGACTATGAGTTTTCGACGGCTTGGTTTATTCCTTACTATTTTAGTAGTGTGCCTATTGGGCTGGTCTGCGCTTTGCGCAGTCAAAAAAGCAACTGGAAAAAGCGTCCCTCAGTTCCCGTCCTTCAAGATGCACGTCATCAACGCCGACTCGAAGTTCGAAGCGGCGGGTGTTCTCGATGTGAACCGCGACGGCAAGCTCGACATTTTCTCCGGTGGCTTCTGGTATGAAGCTCCGGATTGGAAAAAGCATTTTGTTCGCGAGGTGCCTGAGCAGGACGAGTATTATGTCGATTTTGCGGCGCTGCCGGCCGATGTTGATGGGGATGGCTGGACTGACATTATCGATGCGGCCTGGCACAACAAGAGTGTGTTTTGGATCAAGAATCCCGGCAGCAGCGGGAAGAATTTTGAGGTTTTCCCTGTAGATGCTCCCGGCAACATTGAAACCGCGATCACTGTCGACATTGACGGGGATGGCAAGCCGGACGTACTCCCCAATGTATTTTCCGCGGCGGCTTGGTACAGCTATCAAAAGGATCCCTCCTCGCCGGGAGGCGCCAAATGGGAAAAGCATGAATTGCCGATCGAGGTCTCAGGCCACGGCATCGGGGCCGGGGATATCAATGGGGACGGGCTTTGCGACATTGTTGGGCCCAAGGGGTGGCTGGAACAAACCAAGGACCCCGCGAAACGCTGGATCTGGCATCCAGAATTCGATTTGGGAAGCGCTAGCATTCCCATCTTAGTCTATGATGTGGATGGCGACGGAGATGCCGACTTGGTCTACGGCATGGCCCACAATTATGGGGTTTATTGGCTGGAGCAGGAAAAGAACAGCTTGGGGCAGCGTGTCTGGACCCGGCATGAGATCGATCATGAGTGGTCGCAGCCGCATTTTTTCCTGCTGGCTGATTTAGATAACGATGGAGTGAAAGAAGTTGTGACGGGGAAACGTTATCGTGCCCACAACGGCAATGATCCGGGGGAAACCGATCCTCTGGGGATCTATGCCTATTCATTTGACCGGAAAGCGCGCCAGTGGACTCGCCACGTGATTAGCCAGGGAGGAAAGGCCGGTTTTGGAATTTGCACCATGGCTGTAGACATCGACCATGATGGCGATATCGACATTGTGGCGCCTGGAAAGAGCGGATTATATTTGTTTGAAAATTTGCAAAAGTAGAGTAGTAATTTCAAATTTCAGATTGCGGATCGCAAATGTTCAAAGCGTGATTTTGCTGGAGTGGAAGGGGCTTGGTCCACGAGCCTGCCCCCGTCCGAGGCTTGGCTAAACGCAGAATAAATCCGCTGGCCAAAATGGCATGTTTTGCCATCTGAAATCTGCAATCTGCGATAGGAAAATCTGAGTCAAATTTCCTGTTAAAGATTTTTTTGGGAGGCTGATTATGCCAAAGATAGCCATGATCGGTGCGGGAAGCCTGATCTTTTGCAAGACGCTGGTAATGGATATTCTCGCAACCGAGGCGTTGAAGGAAAGTGAAATCTGTTTGATGGACCGCGTTCAACTCAAGCTGGATATGGCTGAAGCCTTCGTTCAGCGGGTCATTCGGGAAAACAACGTTCCGGCGAAGGTCTCGGCTACCCTAGATCGGCGCAAGGCCCTGGAGGGAGCGGATTATGTGGTCATCATGATCCAAGTGGGAGGGCTGGAGGCTTTTCGGCATGATTATGAGATCCCCTTGAAATATGGGGTGGACCAGTGCATTGGCGATTCCCTTGGGCCGGGCGGTGTCTTTCGGGCGCTGCGGACCATCCCCGTGCTGGCGGACATTGCCCGGGATATGCGAAGTCTTTGCCCCCAGGCGATCATATTGAATTATGCCAATCCGATGGCTGCTTGCTGTCTGGCCTTGGGCCAGGTGACACAAAATCCTTATATAGGACTTTGTCATGGCGTTCAAACCACGCTCGGTTTAATCAGCCGTTATGTTGGAGTCCCCAAGGATCAAATTGAGCACCAGTGCGCGGGCATCAATCACATGGGCTGGTTTTTGAAATTGCGCGATAAACGCGATGGGCGAGATCTTTACCCGATTCTGCGAAAAAACATCGAAAAGCCGGAGTACTACATCAACGAAAAAGTGCGCTGTGAAGTCATGCGGCATTTTGGCTATTTTATGACCGAAAGCACCGGTCACCTTTCTGAATATATTCCCTGGTTCCGGAGCAGCAGACGGGCGTTGGAGCTTTATTGCGATCAGCCGGATTTTGGCGGGGCTTCGGGAGCCTATTATAAATACGCTCAAATGTTGGAAGATAAATTTAAAGGCGTGGATTATCTGGCCGCCGAATCCTCTTTGATCAAAGGCAGAAGCGTAGAATATTGCTCATACATTTTGGAGGCTCGTGAAAGCGGCCGCCCATTCCGGTTGAATGGAAATATCAGGAATGAAGGCTACATTACCAATCTGCCGGAGGGCTGTTGTGTGGAAGTGCCGGTATATGTCGATGGACTTGGCTTGCATCCGGTCAGGATCGGCGCATTGCCATCACAATTGGCGGCCATGAACATGAGTAATGTGTCCGTTCAACAACTGGCGGTGGAAGCTGCCTTGGAAGGCAATCCTGAACGCGCAATGCAGGCCATTGCTATGGATCCCTTAACGTCGGCAGTCTGCACCTTGAAGGAGATTCGGGAAATGACGCGGGAAATGATGAAGGCGGCAAAACAATGGCTCCCGCAATTTGAAGGAAAAGTGCTCAAACCCGTTCCGGATATCTTTATCGGACCGGAGGTCAAAGGGGTGGATGTGCCGTTGGATCCAGCGCTTGCCATTGCCAACCGCTTTCAGGAATTGGCGGAAAAACAGGTGGAGAAAAAGGGATGAACTCTGAATTATGAATTTTGATTTTTTGTTGAGAGAAGAATTCCAATTTATAAATCCTGCTGATGAGGCGTGATTGATCATGTTTTGGAGGGGAGAGTGATTGGCCTCTTCAGTTTTTTCGGGTGGGATGACTGGCGTTGGTGTTTAAAATTCCGCACAATAAAAAATTAGACGACTCCTGTCCGTTCCTTGCTTAACATGGATTCCTGCTTTCAGTTTTCGCAGGGAGGAATTGCTTATCGCCCAAAAGCGGAGAATCCGCATGAAGATTGAACGTGCTGCACGGTTTGGAGTCGATTGCCAACAAGGGAGGGAGGGCACCTCTTCCGCGGTTTAATGTGGAACAAATTATAAGGCACTGGTGATCAAGACTATGATTGAGGTGGCGGAAAAATGAAACGAGATTCGAAAATTTCCCGGCGCGGATTCATGAAAAAAACGGCCATTGGCCTGATGGGGGCCGGGGCAGCTGGTTATGTTCTTCCCGCTTCTGCCTTGGGGCGTGATGGAAACATGGCTCCAAGCGACCGGATTGTCGTCGGATCAATTGGAGTGGGACCCCAAGGAACAAGCGTCATGAGGAATTTCATGGCGCATAACGATTGCCGTGTCGTGGCGATTTGTGATTTGAAAAAGCCCGTGCGGGAGAGAATCAAGAGCCTGGTAGACGATCATTATCAGGACAAAGGTTGTGCTAGCTTTGAGGATTTCCGCGAAATCCTGCAAAGAAAAGACATTGACGTGGTCACAGTGGCTCCACCCGACCATTGGCATGTGCTTGTAGCCTTGGCCGCGGCTCGGGCTGGCAAAGACATTTACTTGGAAAAACCGATGGGGCTCAGCTTGGCGGAAGATCAAGCTTTGCGGGCTGTTTGCCGCCAAAAGGGGACGGTTTTTCAATTTGGCACGCAGCAGAGGTCTGATGCGCAATTTCGCCTGGCCTGCGATTTGGCGCGGAATAAACGCATCGGAAAGTTGCACACCATTTACGTGTGGAGCACAGGAAGCACTGCCGGTGGGCCTATGAAGCCGGTGCCCGTCCCTCCCGATTACATCGATTATGATTTTTGGCTTGGACCGGCTCCGCGGGTTCCTTACACGGAAGATCGTTGCGAGAACAAATGGTGGTGGTTCATCTCCGACTATGCGCTGGGATTCATCGCCGGGTGGGGGATTCATCCCATGGACATTGCCTTATGGGGCGGAGGAGACCTTTTGAAAGGCTCGGTGGAAGTGGATGGGACTGGTGAATTTCCTCCAGCGACGGGAGTTTGTGACACTGCGTTGAATTGGGACGTGTCTTATCAGTTCCAAGGTGGCGTTACGATTAAATTCCACGGATTTCCAATTCCGGCTGAATGGAAGAATCGCTTTCCCCGCGCGATCGATCACGGCACGGCTTTTGTGGGGACTGAAGGATGGATTCATGTGGATCGAGCCGGGATCGATGCCCGGCCCAAATCGATTTTGGATGACCTCCCCGGCACTGGAGAGATCCACCTGCCGGTAAGCCGGAACCATGCCCGGAATCTTTTGGATTGTGTGCGCACTCGATCGAGAACCGTATGCCCCATCGAGGAGGCCGTGCTAGCGGACATCTTCTGTCATATTGGCGATATTGCCATCCGTAAGCGGCAAAAGTTGTTGTGGGACCAGGAACTGGAGCGATTCATGAATAATGAGACCGCCAATCGATCCTTGGCGCGGGCGATGCGCAGTCCTTGGAACTTGCGCGGATAGGCCTGGAGCGATTGGCCTCAAAACTAAACGTTATTGACACGTTGCCATGGGTTTAGTAAGGTGCAAATTCTGGTATTTTTTCCGAATCCAACGGGAGTTCCTTTCCATTTCATGAAAAAGACAAAAGTCAGCAGACGTAGTTTCATAACCAAAGCCGCGGGATTTGCCCTGGGGGTGGCAGGCTTTCCTCACATTATTCCGGCGTCCGCACTTGGACGCGGGGCCGCTGCGCCGAGCGATCGGATTACCATGGGATGTGTTGGCCTTGGCATGCAGGGAATCCCCGATATGCAAAGCTTTCTGGAAATTCCCGAGGTACAAGTCGTGGCTCTATGCGATTTGGACAGGACTCATCTGGTGGAAGGCAAGGGGATCGTCGACGGTAAATATCAAAACCAGGATTGTGTCGCATATAAGAATTTTGAAGAACTTTTAATTCGGCCGGACATCGATACCGTGATGCTCGCTATCCCGGATCATTGGCATGGCATTGTGGCCAGTGCGGCAGCCAGGGCGGGCAAAGATATTTATGGGGAAAAACCTTTGGCCCACAACTGGTTTGAGAGCAAATCCATTGTGAATGCCGTGAAAAGCCATGGCCGGATTTGGCAAACCGGGAGTTGGCAGAGGAGCGTTTATAATTTTCGATTTGCGGCCGAACTGGTTCGGAACGGGAGGATTGGGAAGATCCAGCATGTCGAGGTGGGTTTACCGCAAGGGCATTGGGATTTTGCCGGAACCGCGGGACAGGAGACAATTTCGCCTCCGCCGGAGACTCTGGATTATGATCGTTGGCTGGGTCCTGCTCCAGGGGCGCCCTATTGTCCAGCACGGGTGCACCGCAACTGGCGCTGGAACCTCGATTATGCCGGGGGACAGTTGGTCGACTGGATCGGCCATCACATGGACATAGCACACTGGGGCATGGATTGTGACTACACCGGCCCCGTCGAAATTGACGGACACGGCGAGTACCCGCGTCAGGGAACCTTATGGAATACGGCCACTCGTTACCGGATCAACACCCGGTACGCCAATGGAATCACGGTGACCATTGCAGGCGGTCATTCCGATATAAAAATGGGGACCCGCTGGATCGGAGATCAGGGCTGGGTTTGGGTTGACCGGAGCGGGATTGATGCGCACCCAAAGAGACTGCTGAGAGATAAAATCGGTCCGAACGAAATTCAACTCTATCGATCCAATAATCACTCGAAAAATTTTATCGATTGCGTAAAGAGCCGGCAACTAACCATTACTCCGGTCGAAGTTGCTCACCGGTCGGCTTCCCCGGGATATTTGGGGCAGATTTCCATGTTATTGGGACGCAAGATCCAATGGGACCCTGAAAAAGAAATCATACTCGGCGACCGCGATGCGGAACGGTTGCTCTCGCGTCCGATGCGCGCTCCTTGGCATCTGTGATTTGGCTTGGAAACAGCGACCGAACCGAACTCGAAAATCTGGATTCAGGATTCAACGGGAAATGATTTCTGGGAAAAGCACCCGCCGTTGGATTTTGGATGGCCTCTTCGAAAAAAAACAAAAATCATCATTCCTGATTCTGGGGAGATTCCATGTTTAAAACAAATCGTGAAGTCCGGCTTCTTCTAATGTTGGTGGCAGGTTTGTCCTTGTCGGCGGCCGCAATATTTGGCCAGAGCTCATTTGATTTGGAAAGCGCGGTGGCAAAAGTCGCTTCGTATGATTATGGCCAAAGTCGCGAGCCAGTAACCCTCTTGACGGAATACGTGCAGAGTCCGCAACGCACGCTGCAGGAATTAAAAGTAGTGGAGAAGCGTTTTTCCCAGTTCCTGCAATCGAATGCCACGGATGCGGGGAAGGATCAGATTTGCCGCTTGCTCAGCGTGGTTGGTACAGCGGAGTCAGTGCCTGCTTTGGCGGAGCTGTTGGTAACGCCAAAATCTTCCGATATGGCGCGCTATGCGCTGGAGCGAATTCCCGGTCCTGAAGCGAGTAAAGTTTTGCTGCAATCGCTTTCGAAAACCTCGGGGAAGACGCGGATTGGAATCGTCAATACCTTGGGAATGCGGAAAGAGAACAACGCCGTCCCTGCAATATCTGGATTGTTGAAAGACAAGGATGTCCCTACGGCAGTTGCCGCGGCTAATGCGCTGGGGCAAATTGGCGGATCCCCGGCCACGAAAGCGCTGGCCGGAGCGCGCGGCAAGGCCAGCGGCGAATTGAAGCTGCAAATAACGGACGCTTATCTGCGATGCGCCGATCGATCTTTGGCAAGTGGTGGCAAACAGGAATCTTTGTCCATTTACAGATCGCTCAATACCCCGGCTGAGCCGCCGATCATTCGTGTGGCTGCCTTGAAGGGAATTGCAGCCGTTCAGGGCAAGGATGCCATGCCAGTTTTGCTAACAGCCGTAAAAGGGCCAGAACCGAGAGTCCAGGCGGTGGCCATTCGTTTGATTGGTGAAATTCAAGGGGATGAATCCACCAAGGCGCTGGTGGCCGAGCTGCCAAACCTCTCTCCTGCCGCACAAGTGCAGGTTCTTTCTGCCTTGGCGGATCGCGGGGATAAAAGCGCGAATCAAGCTGCCATGGCCGCGGCAAAATCGGAATCACCCCTGGTTCGGGCCGCGGCCTTGGAGGCAGTGTCCAAATTGGGAGATTCATCTAGCGTGTTGGTTCTGGCTGATGCCGCGGCAAATTCCAAGGACCAAGTTCAAAGCGCTGCCCGCGAAGGGTTATATCGACTGCGCGGCCCGGATGTCGACCAGGCTATCCAGAATCAAATTGGCCAAGCGGATACAAAAGTCAGAGTGGAGTTGATTCGCGCCGTAGGGGAACGGGGAATCACTTCCGCCGTCGGTTCTTTGCTGCAAACCGCCAAAGATAGCAATAGCCAGGTACGGCGCGAATCCGTGCGTGCGCTACGCGAGACGGCAGGCACTGCCCAAGTACCCACTTTGGTCGATCTACTCATAAATGCCAAGTCGGATAGTGACCGTGATGAATTGGAACGGACCTTGGCAGCCACCATTAAGCGGGGGGAAAATGCGGGTGGGGCGGAAGTGTTGAAGGCCTTTCAATCGAATTCCCAAGAAGAAGCCAAAGCCTCCTTGCTTCAGACCATGGGTGACGTGGGAGACCCCCAATATTTGTCTGCGTTGAAGCGATCTTTAAATGATTCGAATGCGGGAGTTCGGCGGGCCGCCATTCTGGCCCTGTCCGTTTGGCCGGATGCTTCCCCAGCCGATGATTTGTTGGGGGTGGCAAAGAAGAGCACCGAAGATACTCATCAGGTTTTGGCCTTGCGTGGCTATATCAAGCTGGTAGCTTTGCCTTCGAACCGGTCGGAAGCTGCCACCGTCGCATTATTAAAAGATGCTTTGAAAATCTCCAAACAAGCCCCCGAAAAGAAAGCCGTATTAGGAGCTTTGCCTGAATTTGCCTGTCCGGAAGCCATGGAATTAGCGAAGTCGGCGTTGCAGGATAACGCGGTGGCCAATGAAGCGGACATTGCCGTCAAAAGGATTCAAAACGCTTTGGGAAAATAATGAGGAGCCACTCATGCCAGCACGGCTGGCACAACAAGATGATGAAAATAGACATTAAGGTGGGGCGCGCGAGTGTGACGAAGTCACCCTTCGCGCGTCGCCTGGCCAGCCTCGCCTGCCGAGCCAGCGTGCACCGGTGATGGCGGTCACTCGGCCCGCTCCACTTTTGCTTAGCGGGGATCTTCTAGAGGGAGTTGGCAAAAAGTAGACCGGCCGGCGGGAGCAGAAGTTGAGCGGCACCGGGCCGCCAACGTTGCTGCTAGCTGAAATCTGCGGTAGGTACTTTGATAGTCGGGTCCCTTCATTTCATCCTGCTGTGATTCCTTCCGCTCTTGAATCTTATAATCCAACTATAGGCTCCTTGTAAGAAGGGAAGAACTGGCTGTTTTGAGTAGAAACCCCGCTCTAATTTCTTTCCGAAGCGAGGTGGTTTCTTTCTGGAGCCCACCCGTTCTGATCCTATTCCACGGTTGATTTTCTCCTTTGTCTCAGCGAATAAAAGAGGCGATTTGAGAGTACAAGAATTCGGAGTGCTATGCTAAAATCGGCGGAGATTGAGGATGTGGGGAGTCCGCGATTCCTAAATATAAAGGTTGTTTTTCATCTTAAATTTTCCACAAAGAAAAATTCCGCGAATGGCTTGGATAATTTCTAGGTGCTAATTCAACCTTTTTCGCTGATAAGGTTTCTAAATTTATAGATTCGATAGAGGAGAGGAATACTAAAATGGCTGAGAGTACAAGCAAGAATGGGATCGGCCAGGCGTGATTTTTTAGTCTCAACGGCTGCCATGGGGGCGGGAGTGCTGTTTTCGCCCATGGCCAAGGCCCAATCTGCCACCGGCGGATCAAATGATTTGAACATCGGCATCATCGGTACGGGTGCTCAGGGACAGGTATTGATTGATGCCTGTTTGCAGATTCCCAATGTCCGATTCAAGGCACTATGCGACATCTGGACCAACTATAACCAGATTCGGGCTTCCCGCCTGCTCAAGAAGTTCGGTCATGAGCACAATGATTACACGGATTATAAAGAGATGATCGACAAGGAAAAAGGAAAGTTGGATGCCGTGATCGTGGCTACTCCGGATTTTTGGCATGCCGAACACACCGTGGCTTGCTTGAAAGCCGGATTCAATGTGTACTGCGAAAAAGAGATGTCTAACACTCTTGAAGGAGCTCGGCGCATGTTGAAGGCAGCCAAAGAGACTGGAAAGCTTCTGCAGATTGGACATCAGCGCCGTAGCAATCCCCGTTATATCCACAGCTATGAAAAATATATCAAAGAAGCAAAGCTCCTGGGCCGTATTACCACCATCAATGGACAATGGAACCGTTCCGCCAAAGACTTCCGCGTAGTGCCCGATAAGTATAATGTGCCGGAGGACGTCCTGCAAAAATTTGGTTTCAAAGGCATGCAACAGTTCCTGAATTGGCGCTGGTTCAAAGGATTAGGGGGGGGCTCCATCGTCGACTTGGGTTCTCACCAGATCGATATTTTCAGCTGGTTCCTGGAGACTTCTCCGCGTTCCGTGATAGCCAGCGGCGGAACTGATTATTACGACAAAAACCACGAATGGTACGATACGGTCATGGCCGTTTACGAATACGCGACTCCCGCTGGAATGGTCCGGGCCTTTTATCAGACGCTCACCACCAACGGATTTGGCGGATATTATGAAGTCTTCATGGGCGACCAGGGGACCTTGCAGATTTCAGAGTCCGCGGGAATGGGTCGTGTCTATCGCGATGAAGCCAATGCGCCTGATTGGGATCCTTGGGTAAAAAAGGGATTCCTCACCGAGCCCATCCAGGAACAAAAGCCTGCTCAGGGCGATGCGGTTTTGGATGTGCGCGAAAGTTCAGGGCCCCCGGCTTATTACGGAATCCCGATCAAAATGGCTAAAAAATATCATCAGCCTCATCTTGAAAACTTCTTCGATTCGGTTCGGGGCAAAGCCAAATTGAATTGCCCGGCTGAAATCGGCTATGAGACGGCAGTGACGGTTCTCAAAGTTAATGAGGCAGTTTCGGCGCAGCGTCGACTGGAGTTCAAGCCCGAGGAATTCAAAGCTTAGCGGGACTTGGTCCCGGCAGAGGGACTGGCCGATTTGAAGCCAAACAACTTGATTCAAAATCTTTCACTTTAACGGCCCACGGAAGCTAAATGTCATCATGTCTTGAGAAGTAAAAATGATTGTAGAGTTGATGGAAGAAATTCCTAAATCAATTCAGAGAAAAATATGATTCAAAGGAGAGATAAGTCTTCATGAAGCAAAGAATGAATGGTCTTCAATTAATGGGCTGGTTGGTTTGTTTGAGCTTTTTTACCGCCATTCTGGCAATGTCGCTGCCTTTGATGGCGCAGGAGAAAAAAGTGGAGGGTGGAGCAGGATTGGCTCCACTTCCTCTGGTTTTGCCTAAGCCGATGTTTGAGGGGACTCCTGAGAACCTCAAGATCCCCAATCTGCAAAAGCCCTCAGGGAAGCCAAGAGATCCCTTTCTTGCCCCGGCTGGTTGTCAAAATCTGGCATTCCAAAAGCCCGTGAAAAGCACGGACAACGAACCGATCATCGGCGAAATTGAAATGATTACCGATGGGGACAAAAACGGCGGCGATGGCAGTTATGTGGAGCTTGGGCCCGGCCTTCAAAGCGTTACCATTGACTTGAAGGAAAGAGCCACCATTTACGCTGTAGTGGTGTGGCATTTTCATAAACAGGCGCGAGTCTATCTGGATACCATTGTTCAAGTGGCGGATGATCCGGATTTCACCAAAAATGTCCAGACCATATTCAACAACGATCACGACAACACTGCTGGCTTGGGTGTAGGCAAGGACATGAATTACATCGAAACGTCCGAAGGCAAGCTGATCGATGCCAAGGGAGTGCAGGGGCGTTATGTCCGGCTTTACAGCAATGGCAACAACGGGAATGAGCTGAATCACTACGTGGAAGTGGAAGTTTGGGGCAAGCCGGTGAAATAATGAAACGCTCGACCATCTTTCTGCTGGTCGCGATGGGCGTAGTGCTCCTCGGAGGGGCACTGCGCTTTCCTCATTTGAACGACCGCCCCATGCATTGTGACGAGGCCATTCTGGCCGACAAATTCGGCACCTTACTGGAAACCGGTTCGTGGAAATACGATCCCACGGACTATCACGGCCCCACCCTGATCTACCTCTCCTTAATCCCGGCCTGGATTGTCCGAATTCATCACTATGTCGATTTGCGGGAATGCACGCTCCGGCTCGTTCCTGCCGTGGCAGGAATGATGATCCTCTTGATGCCACTATTGCTGCGGAAGTGTCTCGGGGATCTTGCGGTGCTGGTGAGTATGCTTCTGACCGCGGCTTCCCCGGTGATGGTGTACTACAGCCGCTACTACATTCCGGAAATGCTCCTGCTGGCCTTCAACATCGGAGTCATCATTTCCATTTATTTTTATTTTCAAAATCCGCGGGTAGTCTCGGCTTTAAGCGGAGGCGTGTTTTTGGGATTGATGGCAGCCACGAAGGAGACAGCGGTGATCGCATATGCGGCGATGTTTATTTCGCTCTTGGTTGTCGGCTTATGGCAGTTCAGAACTGATTTGATTGGCAAAATCCGTTCGACGAACCCCCTGCATTCGGTTCTGGTTGTTTTGGCTGCTTCTCTCGTCGCGGCTGTGCTCCTTTCCTCTTTTCTGACGAATTGGCGGGGAGTCAGCGAATTTGTCGGCTCCTTTGCCGCCTATAGCCGCCGGGCTGGACAGAATACCTGGCATCTTCATCCTTGGTATTTTTATTTTCAGCTTTTGCTCTTTTCCCATGAAGCGCCCGGGCCTGTCTGGTCGGAAGCCCTAATCTTTCTTTTGGCCCTCATTGGCTGCGGGGCGGTGCTTTTTTCCAGCCGGTTCAAGCCGGATTCATATCCGTGCGATTCCACTGAGGCGAATCATTTGCTGAAGACTTTTTTTTGTCGTTACCTGGTGATCTATACTTTGCTCATGACGCTGATGTATTCGATCATTCGGTATAAGACTCCCTGGTGTCTGATCAATTTTTGGCTAGGGATGATTCTATTAGGTGGAATCGGGATGATGTGGCTGATCGAGATTTCTTTTCGGCGCCGCTATCGTCTGGTTCTGATGCTTTTTTTGGGATTAAGTGTTGGGCATCTAGTCTGGCTGTCACAGCTCGGGAATTCACGCTATTGCGCGGATCCACGCAATCCCTATGTCTACGCTCATACGGGGATGGATGTCTTCGAGATGGTGCGGCAGATCGATCGTTTGGCCGGTGTGCATCCGGAACATAACCAGATGACCATTCAGATTTTTAGCCGGCAAAACCTTTGGCCGCTCCCTTGGTATTTGAGACGATATGCAGGGCAGCAGTGGTGGCGAGAAGTGAAAGATGATGCACCGCTGGCCCAGGTGATCCTTGCCACTCCGGAGATGGAAGCAGCTCTGGTGCGCAAGATTTACGAATTGCCTCCTCCCGGACAACGGGAAATGTACATGTGGATGTTCAAAGAACCTTTGCAGCTTCGCCCCCAGGTTGAAGTGCGCGGTTATGTTGCCAAAAGCCTCTGGGATAAAATGGAATAGGCGGCCGTGTCGTGGCACCTCCTTGATTGATCTGCTCTTCAAGCTGTCTTCTTGTTTCTATTGGAGGCACCTCCGGATTTGAAAAATGGCGATTGAAGTTAGTTAGAGGTGTAATTAGATGTGCGACAGGTGGGCGGGTAGATACTGGTTGGTTAAAAACCAAGGGGTGACCGAAGGGCGGAGTCCGCCTAAGCGAAAGACTCGCCCACTCGTGCATTTCATCCCTTGGTGAGCCTCTATCTTGTCGCGCTTTGAATTACACCTTTAGTTAGGGCTTTCCTTGACAATCTACGTTAGAATATTCATGGATTTCTTTTAAACGTATTCCCATGAAGTGCGGAGTTGCCGTTGATCGTCGCGTCTTGACCATTGGCTGCCAATCGCTGACCATTATATATGTCTGCTCGCACAACCAATACCAATCAAGTGGTGGATCTGAATATCCCCCATTTGTGCCGTTTCGCCCACGCTGCGATGGCGACCACCTTTGAAATTTTGGTGGTGCATTCCGATACAGGATATGCCCAGCAAGCCGCCTGTGCGGCTTTCGAGGAGTTGGACCGAATGGAGCAGGAGTTGAGCCGGTTCATTGAAAACAGCGACATCTCTCGAATTAATCAAATGGCGGCTCGGCAAACCGTCAGGATCGGCGAGCCTGCCTTTGAATGTTTGGAGATTGCCCTGAAGATGTTTGCTGAAACCAACGGTGCTTTTGATATTTCGGTAGGAACCGGCCTTCCAAAATTAAAGTTGAATCGGGAGCGTTTTTCAGTCCGATCCATGAAGGAGGGAGTGGTTTTGGATTTGGGTGGAATTGGGAAAGGATTCGCGGTGGATAGAGTTGCCGAATTATTATTGGAATGGGACCTTCCCATAGCCCTCATCCATGGCGGACAAAGCTCCGTGCATGCTTTGGATCCGCCGCTGGGGATGGAGGGATGGCCGATTTCTTTAAGCGTCCCTGGGCCGAAGCATAAAACCCTAGCGCATGCTTCCATTCGCAGACAGGCCTTGAGTGGATCTGGACTGCAGAAAGGCGCGCATATTATCGATCCTCCCACGCGTCAGCCAGTCGGGAACCAGCGGGCGGTGTGGATTTGCCTGCCAGCCGACGCTGCCTCAATTCCAGAAGCCGTCCAATCGGATTCTTTGGCCGGAGGCATGTTAACATTTCCTGGAGCGTACGCCGAGACTCTCTCCACGGCGTTCATCATCATGCCCATGGAGCAGATTAGAGCCTATTGTGCCACTCATCCTGAACTCGGGGCGCTGGTCGTCCCCCTGCCCGCCGAGCAACCCATGCAGGAATCGAAGAACATTATTTTTTCGGGCAATTGGGCTCGGATGTCCTTTTGATCCCTCGAAATGCTAGTAGCGCACAGCAAGTAATCCTTAATTGAACACTCATTGACACTTCGTGCTTTTGACCTGGCTGACGATGCGGATGGAGCACGGAAGAGCGATAAGACCAGCGCGAAGTAATAACGAGCGATCAGGCGGCTTTGCCTCAGTCGCATGGCTAGGCAGAGCTCCGCGATCACTCGCTATCGCTTCGTGCTGTTTGTCTGGCCCTGTTGCCAGGCTTCGTCATGCCAAAAGCGCGAAATGTTAACGAGCCATCAGCCTGGCTATGCTTGTTCTACGCGCCTTTTGTAGAGCAACGCCGATCACTCGCTTGTGCTGGATCTGATCGAGGTCAGTAGTCCACAGCCGTGCTAATGGACAGACTCTTCCCGTCGCTGCTGAGAGTGATTGCCCCATGCAGGTCCGTACGAAGAATCATGATTTGCCGTTGAGCGAGTTTCTTTAGAGTATCAGGATGCGGATGGTTAAAGGGATTGTATCGATAAACCGAGATTAAAGCCACCGTGGGATGAATGCGCTTTAGAAATTCATCGGAGGTGGCTGTCCGGCTTCCATGATGAGAAATCTTGAGCACATCACTGGCCAGCTGAATTGGCGATGGGAGATGGTTTTGTGCGAAGTTTTGAATGGCCTGCTCAGCCTTTGCGCTAATATCTCCCGTCAATAAAACAGACCGTTGCCGATATCGGGCACGAATCACGAGGCTGGAATCGTCAGGTGAGCTGCCCCTTTCGGCTCTTTCAGCCGCGGGATTTAGGCATTCCATTTCCAGCCCATGGAAGTCAAAGCAATCACCCCGGGAAATAGGCCGCCACCGGGCGCCTTGTCTTAAAGCTTCTTTGAGGAATTGAATCATTATGGGAGATGTGGGATTTGCAGGAGTCCAAACTTCGTGGGGATGGAAAGTCCGGAGAATAAAAAAAAGGCCGGAGAGATGATCATGATGTTCGTGCGTGGCGGCGATCACATCGATTTTTTCGCGTCGCCTGCTCCAAAGAAAAGGGGCCACGACTCTCTCTCCGATGTCAAACTGATCTTCCAAATGGTCGGCGGCGGGGAAACTACCCGGCACTCCTCCTCCGTCCACCAGTAGAGCCGTGGAGTCGGGACATTGGAGGAAAATGCTGTCCCCTTGATGGACATCCAGCATCGTGAATCCCATTTGTTCTGGGAATATTATTGGCCTGAAAGGGCGCACCATGAACAATATGAGACAGCATAGCCCAAAAATTAAGAGACCCATTCGCAAAACTTTCTGTTTGAATAAAAAAAAACAAGCCACGGCCGCAAAATACCCACAATAGAGCCAGCCGGGTAAATCGGCCACGCGGGCATTTAGCCAGGCGTGTTCGGCAAAAAATTGGATGAGGCGCAACCAACAATGAGTTGGAAAAGCCAGAAGAGGGGCCAGCCAGCCGATCAGTTCAGGAACCCCCATGGAGGCCAGGAGAACGACAAATCCCAAAGGAAGCAACAAACCGACTAATGGCACAGCGACGAGATTGAAAAGGGGCGCAAAGGTGACTATCCGGTGAAAATAAAAGGTCATCAGCGGAAGTAATAGGATCTGCACGGCAAAGGCAATTAAGAAGATTTCCAAGATGGAGACAGGAATTAAGATTAAACCTCTGACTAGAATTATTAGCCCGCTCGCGATCTGGTTGCCCATTCGAGTTCGGACTTTCTGTATTTGAGTTCTAAGATAAACTCGAAAATCGGCTATGACTGGAGAGAAATGAACGTCCAAATCTTGTTCATCCAAATGTTGCAGACCCGATCGAAAGGGAAGCGTGCAGCCGGTGAGGAGCGGGCGTCCTATCACAAGGATAGCCAGGACCGCCAAAAAAGAAAGTTGAAATCCGGCGTCGGAGATCCAGCGGGGATCCCATGACAATAATCCCAAAGCAGCCAGGGATAAGGCATTCAGACCATTCGGATCACGATCCCAAATTCTGGACAGGAAAAAACAGCCGCACATCAAACTGGCCCGCACGATTGAGGGTTGACGTTCCGCGATTTCACAATATAGAACCAACAGCATTCCGACCAACAAGAATTGGATGAGGGGAGGCATTCGAAGAAATTTGAGAAGGATCGCCAGAAATAAGGTTAGAATTACCACGTGCTGGCCGGAAACCACCAAGATGTGATAAGTGCCGGTTTCTTGGAAATCATGTTCAATGGTGGGGGGCAATCCGTTTTTTTCTCCAATCAGCAAGGCTCTCAGAGTGCAACGTGTCGCGGTTTCGGTTGGAAACAATGCATCGATCTGCCTCAATAGACGATCCCGGATTTTGGCGGTCAATTGCATGTACTTGGCCCTCGGATGGTTGGGCAGAGGGGTAATTAATGCCGGATCTTTAACGGTCCCGATCAGGAATATATCCTGCCGATGGAGGTAATTTTCGGAGTCAAACCCTCCGGGATTATGAAAATTCTGGGGAATGCGCAGGAGAAGAAATATTTCCACATAATCTCCCACTGAAATGGCGGGTTTTTCCCCTTGGGAAGGGCCGACAACTGTCGGAATTGGCGCCGCGTGGTAGAGACTTGGGCCGGCGGTGGATGGTTCCTCCGAGAACTTCGAATCCGTGCCGTTCCTTGGATTCTTGGCAAAATAGCGGACCAATCTGACTTTGCCTCGAGTTTTAAAAATATTCGATCTGTTTTCGATTTGGTCCACATCCATGGTGAATTGTTCGCCCACATCACCCTGCAGAATATTACGGCAACATCTCCCCTGGATTCGGCAGGGTTGATCAAGATCCAGACGACCCTGGGCGAGCAATTGTGGCAAATCATCCGGAGTGCGCGGGGGGAGCGTTCCTGCGGTCATCAGTCCCAGGCTGAAAAATTGGAAACAGACTACGTAAATAAATTCCCGGCAGAAATTTTTCCAATGAATATAAATCAAAATGCCCCAGAGTACAAGATTCAACCACCCCATCAGGGGAAATGAAAATTCGAGCTTTAGTCCCGTCCAGATTCCCAGGCAAAACAAAATGGTGACGGGAAAAAGAGGGGACTTCATATTTATCTCCCCAATCCATTCCAAGGGGATGTCCTGCATTATCGAACCGCCATCGTCTCGGCTGGCAATGGAACCAGAATCGGAATTTCCACCATTTGTTTATTTTTGTATTTATTCTTAATTAAGGTCTTCCGACGATAATTTTGTCAAGGATATTATCGGTTGACCCGAGCTTCAGCCTTCGAATGAAATCTGAGAGCGAAGGTCGAGTCGCTTGCCTTTGAAAGGGCGAGGCGGTATTGTGGAAGGAATTGATAGAGCTGGAGGTGGCTGCCATCCCTTACAAAATCGTTAAAGTCATTCATTTTTGCTACGGGCATCGCTTGTTGAATTATGAGGGAAAATGCCGCAACTTACATGGACATAATGGAGTGTTCGAAATTGAGTTGGCGACGTGCGGCTTGGATTTGCGTGGAATGGTTACGGATTTTGGAGATGTCAATCGAATCGTCAAAGAGTGGATCGACCGGGAATTGGATCACAAAATGATCTTATGCAAGGACGATCCTGTATTGGAAATGATGGCTCAACATGGGCAGCCGGTGTTTTTGCTGGAGGTCAATCCCACGGCAGAGAATCTGGCTCGTTTGATTTTTGATTTTGTGAAGAGTCAGGGTTTCCCCGTATCGGAAGTAAGACTGTGGGAAACCCCGAACTCTTTTGCGGCTTATCGGGAGACGCGCTAATTGGGACTGATGTTATTGTGGAGAGCGCGGCGCATATTAAATCAGTATTCTTATTGCGGAGGCGGCGGGAATAATGGGTTGGAACCCTTTTTGGACGGACGACTGATTTCTGAATCTGGTCAGCCGTCCCTGCTATCACTTATCTCGGAAGGTTTTTTTACTCGCGAAAATGCCCTTGCCTCCCTTAACCTTCCAATACGCTTCATATGTGTTGTGGCGAGGGGCGAACTGCTCGTAACTATTTCCATGGGGCAAAAAAAAGCCCATTGAACCTGACGATCGATCAATGGGCGATATCTTGCTTGGCATTCCAATTTTTAGATTTCTACTCCCATCAGAAGGATATCATCCTGCGGAGCAGGGGCTGACAATTTGATTGTGTTAGTGATTTCGGAAGGCGCCATGTCGATCGAAAGACATTCCGCATCCACGCAGTATTGGAGCAAATCCCGCAATTTATTTTCCTTGGAATTCCCCGCTTCATCCAAAGGCTCTAATAATCCATCCGACAAAAGAAAGAATCGATCTCCCTTTTTTACGGTTTGTTCTATCAGTTCCACTTTGGGGGATTGATTCAATCCGATAGCCTCACCATCCCCTCCCATCAAGACGGCCACATTTCCTTTGTGATGATAAATAAAAGGAAGCTTGCCTGCATTGGCGATGGTCAATTTTGAGTGGGCGCGGTCGAGCAATGCCAGGCAGGCGTTGAAAAATTCCCCTGCTCGCAAATGAGGGAGAAGAATCTTTGAGATTAATAGCATCCTGTCAAAAGGATTCTGCAATTGGGCTGTACTGCGATTCAGAAGCGCCTTCAACGCAAATGAAAGAAAAGCTCCTTGGATATCGTGAATGCTCACGTCGGCCACGAAAAACATCCAAGAGTCGTCATTCACGGGCACAATGTCGTAAAAGTCATTTCCGGCGGAAACGATGGGCAGATAGCTGACACCAAAGTTGGCCTCTGGAATATCGTTGGCCTGAATCATGAAAGCCTGATGGGCGCTTTGGAGATGACGAAGCCGGAAATCCGTTTTTCTTGCGGAAACTGCCCGCAACCGCCTTTGTGACAAGTGAAAGACAGTCCGGCCTATGACTTCTTCTTCTTTGAATGGCTTGGCTATATAATCTACGGCACCCAACTTTAATCCTTTTTCCTGACTGTTCTCATCGTTCATTCCCGAGAGGAAAATCACCGGAATATCATTCGTGGCTGGATCTCGTTTTAACAGAATACAAGTATCGAATCCATTTTCTCCAGGCATCATGATGTCCAACAAAATCAAATCGGGACGTTTTTCTTTCGCCAAGCCGCGCCCTTCTTGTCCATTGTAAGCGCTGAGAGTTCGGTATCCCCGCGACTTCAAGAAATGCTCCAATAGTTTGACATTGACGGGATTGTCATCGACGATCAAAATGCACTGATCCAAGGGGTGACTATCCTGCATCCTACTCCTCCTCTCCGAGCTGGATCTACGCTTGACCAGCTTCAAATCTTTCATTTCGGCAGCTTGAAGAGTCAAGATTAGAAATAATCCTCGCCTCCTGGAAAGAGTAATTAATCCCACATGCCGAGCCGATAAGAAAAGGGAAAAGCTGGGTAGAAGAGCATAGGGACAACCTCGATTCAAATTCCCGGCAGTAAAAAGAGAGTACTCCCAAATCATGAGGGTGAGACTACACCAAAAGTTGGTTCTGTTGTTTGCCAGTCTCGGTTTTTTGTTATTGAGCGGACTGATTATGATTCGCTATTTCAAAGATCAGCAACTGCAGAACCTTGTCATAGTGGATGCGCGCGAGAAAGAGCTTCTGTTCAAGCGTTTTGTCGAGTTGAATGGCGCCAGGCTGGAAAGTTATGCGTTGGATTATTCCTACTGGGATGAAATGATTCATTTTGTGAAGACGGGCGACTCCAAGTGGGCTCACGAAATGTTGCAGACGAGCCTTTCGACCTATGGTGCGGATGTGCTCTTGATCCTGCGGTGCGATTTCACTCGCGTTTATTTTATCGATGCTTTGACGGGAAAAAACTCCCAAGACCTTCCCATTCTTCCAGGGACGATTCAAAATCTATTCAGCCACTCACGGCTGGCGCATTTTTACCTTCCAACCGAAAAAGGAATCCTTGAGATTCGGGGGGCGACAATTCATCCCACCGCTGACAAAATGGGATTGACGCCGCGGCAGGGCTATTTGTTTGCAGGCCGCTGGATTGACGATGGAGTGATGGCGGATCTTTCCCGTTTAATTGGAGGAAAAGTTCAGTGGGATCCTCCGCGCACTCGGCTGGAGGGCAGTTCCGGCCAGATCTCATTTTCCTACGACTTGCCGCGGTGGGATGGGCGAAGCGCGGGGCAATTTTGGGTGACATGCCAATCCCCTCTGATTGCACAATCCCATCGTGACTTTAAGAACATCTATGCCGCATCGTTAGTCGTAGCGCCAATTTTCTTTCTGCTGGCGGGGTGGCTGGTTTATCTGTGGGTAACACGTCCGCTGAAGTTGATTTCAGAAAGCCTAAAAAGTGAGGATCCTTCCGTGCTTGTCGGAGTGGAAAAAAGCGCCGCGGAATTTGATCACATGGCCTCGCTGATCACCAGTTTTTTTGCTCAAAAGGCGGAATTAGTGCGCGAAATAGCCCTCAAAAATTTTCTTGAGGAGGAAAGACTCCGAGAAAATGCCTGGCTCACCGCCATGATTTCAGGCATGGAAGAAGGAGTGATCCTTGCCAATGCCAGAAATATCGTCGTGGAGGTAAATCCTTTTTTTTGCCGTTTTGTACAGGTCGAAGCCGCCATGATTCTTGGCAAACCCTTCGAACAGTGCATTCCCGATCCAGCGATGCAACAAAAGCTCCGGGACTTTGTGCGGCAATTCCAGGAAGAGAAAGAATCCCCGCCCGTAGTGTTGCAGCAGCCCCTTTTTGGCCGGGATGTGATTATTCGACTGCGAGTCATCTGCCGGGATGGGGGATATGAAGGAGTGCTACTGAATGTGGTGGATGTTTCTGAATTGGTCAACTCCCGGCGCGTGTTGGAAGCCTCCAAATATGAATTAGAGCAAATCAATCAGCAGCTGGAACGTGCAGTGTCGCGCGCCAATAAAATGGCTGTGGAAGCTGAGATTGCCAATGTGGCCAAGAGCGAATTTTTGGCCAATATGAGCCATGAAATCCGAACCCCGATGAATGGCATCGTTGGCATGACTGAATTGCTGCTGCACACGGAGCTTACTCCGATCCAACGCGAGTATTTGCAAATTGTGGTCTCTTCCTCTGACTCGTTGTTGACGCTGGTGAATGACATCCTCGATTTGTCCAAGATCGAAGCCGGAAAGATGTCGCTGGATTCCATGGAGTTTCAACTTCGAGACAGTGTCGGCGACATGTTGAAAACCTTCGGATTGAGGGCTGAGGAAAAGGGAATTGACCTGATTGGACGGATTGCACCGGAGGTGCCCGATCGACTCATCGGCGATCCTGGCCGCTTGCGGCAAGTGCTCGTGAATTTGATTGGGAATGCCGTCAAGTTCACACCGAGCGGCGAAATACTGCTGAATGTCCAACGGACAGATTCCCCTCTGCCTTCAGAAAGAGGGGTCTTTCCGCCGGAGAGTCGAAGTGCTGCCGGCGCACAAGGCGGCGATCAGTCGACTCCTCCTGAAGCTGAAATCAAAACGATGGCCTGCTGTTATCTGCATTTCTCGGTACGAGACACGGGAATTGGCATCCCCGAAAGTAAACAGAGCCAGATTTTTGAAGCTTTTACTCAACTCGACGGTTCCAATACTCGCAAATATGGAGGGACTGGATTAGGCCTGGCCATTTGCAGTCGGCTGGTAAGAATAATGGGGGGAGAAATTTGGGTGGAGAGCGAACCTGGCCAGGGAAGCACTTTTCATTTCACGGTTCGTATGGGAATCGATTCTCTACCAGTCTCCCTCAAACCAGACGATTCTCCGGAGCATTTCGAGAATATGCAGGTATTTCTTATGGAAGACAATCGAAACCTCCTGGATACCATGGTTGAATGGATCCAATCCTGGGGAATTTCTGTGCTTGCCTTTGAATCTGGCCAAGCGGTCCTGGATGCCTTGAACTCTATCGCCCGATGGCCTAGACGTCGCATACTTTTCATATTGGATGCCAACTTGCCGGGAGCCTCCCCGTTTCAACTGGCCGAAGAAATCCAAGAGGTCATGAGGAATCCAAGTTGCCGGCCTGTCGCGGTTCGAATCCTGTTAATGATATCAAGCGGATGGAGGGGAGATGCCCAAAGATGCCGTGAATTGGGAATCTCGGCGTACTTGATCAAACCCATAAAACAGAGTGAATTAATTGAAGCCATTAGCGCGGTGATGAACCCAGGAATGCCGGGGGAAATTTCGGGTCGTCTAATTACCCGTCACTCCCTTCGAGAAGATCGAGGGGGCGATATTCCTCTCGACGATTCTGCTCTTCGGATATTGCTTGCCGAGGACAATCTCGTGAACCAAAAAGTAGCGGGCTTAACGCTCCGAGCGATGGGATATTCCGTAAACACAGTGGAAAATGGTAAACAGGTCCTTAAATTTTTGGAGACTGAAACTCCTGATCTAATCCTGATGGATATCCAAATGCCCGAAATGGATGGTTTGGAAGCTACGGTTCAAATCCGCGAAATGGAAACAAAGTCGGACAGACACATTCCCATCATTGCCATGACAGCCAATGTGCTGCCGGAGGATGCAGAACTCTGCCTACGGAAAGGGATGGATGGATATATCGCCAAGCCAGTAAAAATCGGCCCTCTCACTCAGACCATAAAGCAGGTGTTGGGAATTCAAAAAATGCCGAGGAGTGAAGATCGGCGTTCGGTGACGAGCACGAACCAGGAACCGGGATTGGGCGGGGGATTGATCGACGATTGCGGCCAACCGGAGGTCTTCGATTTGAAGGGTGCTCTGGCTAACGTCGGAGGGCGATCTGAGCTATTGAAAATGATCGCGAATCTATTTTTGCATGAATGTCAGTCTCAAATGGAAGAGATTCATCAAGCTGTCACAAATAAAAATGCAAGCCAGCTGAGATTGGCAGCCCACAAATTCAAGGGTTCTGCAGCTCAGATTTCTGCCTCGACCGTTCAGACCGCTGCTTTTAGTTTGGAAATAATGGCCAAAAATCGCGATCTTGCCAATGTTGATGCGGAATGGGATGTCTTGGTTCGGGAAGTGCACCGGTTGGAAGAGGTCTTGACTCGAATATGAATTGTATTTTCCAAATCGCACCATGCCAAAACGGGCCTATTTTCCTATAAGTGGAGGCGATGAGAAGGAACGGATTTGTTCCTCCATACTCTGCGGGTTTATTCAGATCTTACGCATTGTTGAATTGGAGTCCATAAGTAAAAAGTGTAGAGTATAAGGGGATCTAGGGTATAAAAAAACGCGGATCTGGTCTCAAAACCCAGAAGTAATAAACCATTTTTTAGGGAGAAATGGATATGTCATCCTGGCGCGCCGTTGTAATAACGTTGAGTGATTCCTCCTTTCGAGGATCCAGAGAAGACCTCTCTGGACCAGCCCTTAGAGATGAACTGGAAAAACAAGGCATTGAAGTTCTGGAGTCGGTTCTTTTGCCGGATGATTTTGATTCGATAAGAAAGACATTGATTGATTTTTCTAATCGTAGCGATGTGGATTTGATCATGACAACTGGGGGAACTGGTCTGTCTGCAAGAGACATTACACCTGAAGCCACCTTATCAGTCCTAGAGCGGAATGTTCCCGGAATTGCGGAATGGTTAAGGTTGGAAGGGATGAAAAAATTCCGGCTGGCGGTTCTCTCGAGGGGAGTAGCGGGAATCCGCAACCGGACGTTGATTGTGAATTTGCCGGGAAGCGTTAAAGCAGTTCGAGAGTCAATGATCGTCCTAGAAGGTCTGCTTTCTCACGCTTTAGGAATTCTATCGGGATCCATAAGCCGATGTGCCGGATGATCTTGAAATATGGAGCAAAAATAGATTCACAATAAATGTGGAAAAAGCTGTGGAAAAGATGATGGTAATGACTTGAGAACAGCATTCTTGCTGGGCGTTTCACAGATTGCACAAGAAAATGTTCAAATTGCAAGTTGTTTATTTTTAATAGGTTATCAATTGGTCTTTGTTTTCAATAAGTTGAGCTCTGGCATAATGGTTATCCGAAAAAAGGAATTATTTTTCCACAGCACTTACAATTCTGAAATTCATCTTTTCTGATACTCATTATTGGATTTATCGTAACCCTCAGATAGGATTTTCCCATTTGGGCCAAAAAACAAGTTATTCTGAGGAGCCCGCATGCCAGCGTGGCTGCCACAGCGAGAGGATGAAAAGGGGATGATGGAGGGGCGGCCTGCCCTCAGGCCGTCAAAGCGAGCTGGCAAACCCAGACGGGGTGTGGGCCCCCCCCCATCCACGCTATTTTCTGAGTGGTCACGATTAATCAAGATTTTTCTCTATGTTCGCCTCTGCACGCCCAGATATCCTTCACTACCTTTTATTCTTCGGTCACAATATGAAATGATAATTGTTGTTTCCGCGGAGAGCTTGGCATTAGCTTATTTGTTAAGCCTCATAGCCCCCTAGGAAATCCAGCAGGATTCCAGCTCGAGTTCGATCAAGCCGCCTCGATCCAGAATCCTGAGAGATTGAATCGCCTGAGTAATTTCGAAGATCTCCGGGCTAATCCTTCCACTGCACTTGTTTGTAGCCTGCCGGAGTCGAGAAAAGCTCGGCTGGCAATCCTGCCCGCTCGAAATTCTTGGTTTCAGTAGTGGTTTTCATGAAAGGTTGTGGACTCCCCGCTGTTGCGGTTTTTCCGCTGTTGGAAGTCGTGTCAGCAGCTGGGGGTGGAGCTTGTGGATTCTCCTGAGCGGGTTCCGCTTTTTTCTTCTTCCGTCCAAAGCCGCCCAGTCCGCCGAATACTTTCCCCACTTTTTCAGTGGCCTGATTCACGACGCTATCTTCGGCGCTATTTTTGGCCTCTTTGCCAAGATCAGGCGTCGGTTCATTACTTGATCGAGTTTGTGCGGATTCTGGCGGCATGGAACCGGCTGGCATCATCATCGAGGTGATGGTCAAAATCGGAGTCCCTTCCATTTTGGCGAGTTCCTTTTTCATTTCCGCCATACCCTGCGTGGCGTTGGGATCTTGCATCATTCCACCCATCATTCCCATCATATCTCGGGCATAGGTCATGGCCCCCATTTTTTCAGCAAAGTTGCGATAAAACTCCCTCTGTTCCTCGAAGCCTTGAACATCCTTGGTTACCCACAGATCGGAAACCATATCCATGGTCCCCTTTTGGCCAGTTTTCTGATCCTGCATTTCCAGCGACAAATCCAGGATTATGTGCCGGCAATTGTATCCGTTGATGACTTTAGTTTCCCCTGTATCCTTCACGGAAATTTTCGGCGTCATCGTAGCTTCTGGCTTTTCCTGGGCATTCTTCTTTGACTCTTTCATCTGTTGCATCGCTTTTTCCCATTGCTGACGCATTTGGGCGAAGGTGGCGACGGTGAATACTTTCTTTTCATGGTCAATATTGATGAATTGTTCTTGGCTTAATAAGATAATCTCACTTTTAGCGAGCTTGCCATTCATGGTGGTGTCTGAACGCATGGAATTGGACGTGAAGAAAAAGGTCGAGGAGTTATCCATGTTCATCTTTTTGCCCACGAAGGGCATCTTTTTCATCATCTCCACCATTGCGCCTGAAACTTGAGTCGACTGTTCATATTTCAAGCCGGCACACACGGGAATGGCGATGAACACTCCGATCACAAACAGCAGTGCGCTTTTCTTCCATGACTTGATCGAAAACATAGGCCTCCTTTGAGATTTTTGTGTCATTAAAAAAAGAATCTTTATCAGATTATTTCAAATGGAGGATCTTCTGACAAGGGGCAATTTTAGTGGGCGGTGCGATTAAGAATGCGAGAAAGACGATGGACCGTTAACGCTGCGGGGGAGGATACACTTCCGGAATGTGGGAGGCGGACCCCATCCGGCGACATAGCTGTCGCCGCGCGAAGCACTCCTCCCACATTATGCCAACCGCAACTGAACATTCCTCCCACTTTTAATCACGCCAATTTAAGTTACCATGCTGAATTCCAATTGGATAAAGCGGAGTGACCGCAAAAATGATATCTTAAGGTAGCTTTGGATAAGGCTGAAGCGCCGGGGGGAAGGGAAGTGTTTCCAGCGGAATTCCCCCGCGGACAGTGAGGTTGGTATTGAATAGATTGAGCAATTATTCTCAAAAATTCTACTCGATTTTGCCCGGCGTTTCCAAGCCGGGCCGGTATATTGGTGGCGAGCCTAATATGATCCGCAAGGATCCTGCATCCGTCAAGGCCCGCTTTGCGCTGACTTTTCCTGAAATTTATGAAATCGGAATGTCCCATAACGGATTGCGGATTCTCTATCACTTATTGAACCGGCGAAGCGATGTTTATGCGGAGAGATTCTTTGCTCCATGGATTGATATGGCGGAAGTGATGCGGCGAGAGTCTCTGCCGCCATTGAGCCTCGAGACCAAAACCCCGCTTGGTGATTTTGATGTTGTGGGTTTTTCTCTGCAGTCGGAATTAACTTATACTAACGTGCTTTATCTGTTGGATCTCGCCGGGATTCCATTGCATTGGCACGAGCGGACCGAGACCGATCCTCTGATCTGTGCCGGGGGGCCTTGCATGGCGAATCCAGAGCCTTTGGCCTCTTTCATGGATTTTTTTGTGATAGGAGATGGTGAAGAAATCATCCATGAGGTAATGGACGCCTTCGTAAAAGCCAACAATAGTGGCTGTCGGCGGGAAGAGATTCTCGGGGCACTCTCGGAAATCCCGGGGATTTATTGTCCCCGGTTTCATCATCCGCCGGAACCCTGGCAGACTGAGAAGTTGCCTGGCAAACCTTCCACGCTGGTCAAACGGCGCTGGGTGGAATCTCTTTCTCCGGATTTTTATCCCACGCGTCCGATTACGCCAATCATCGATATTGTGCAGGATCGCATTAGTCTGGAGATCATGCGGGGTTGCACCGAGGGCTGCCGGTTTTGCCAAGCGGGTTATTATTATCGGCCGGTGCGAGAAATGGATGAAGAGGATATCCTGAGATTGGGTGAAGAGACTTATCAAAACACGGGAACGCGGGAAATCGGCCTTCTTTCTCTCTCTACCGCGGACTACAGCCAAGTGGAATCGTTGACGCGGAAGATGGCGAAGCGCTTTTCCAAAGACAATGTCTCCATTTCCTTGCCATCGTTGCGTGCGGATAAGGTTTCTATCGCGCTGGCTGAAAACGTGGGGGAAGTGAGGAAAAATGGTCTCACTTTTGCGCCAGAAGCGGGCAGCGTGCGATTGCGCCGGTACATCAATAAGAATCTTACCAATGAGGATTTGTTCCAGGCCGTTTCGACTGCCTATGATCGGGGTTGGAATCTGATTAAACTCTATTTTATGATTGGCCTTCCTTCCGAGACCGACGCGGATTTAAGTGAGTTGGTGGACTTGATACGGGAGGTTGGCAAAATCGGCAGAAAATTCAAGGGCGCCAAGAGAGTGAATGCCAGCATCGGCACTTTTGTTCCAAAAGCTTTTACCCCCTTCCAGTGGGACCGCTTCGAAGAGTTGGAGGTTTTGAGAGGCAAGCTCAACTTTCTCAAATCTTCCGTCCGTTTTCCTTTCGCGAAATTGAAATGGCACGAACCTCAGGGGGGATTGATTGAAACTGTTCTGGCCCGGGGCGACCGCCGAATGGGGGAAGTCCTGCTAAGGGCGTACCATTTGGGCTGTTGTTTCGATGGCTGGGATGAACAATTTAAATTTGACCGCTGGATGGAAGCGTTTAATTCTTGCGGCATTGATCCGCGGTTTTATTCCAGGGAAATCGGACGCGATGAAGTTCTTCCCTGGGATTTCATTGATATTGGAGTCTCCAAAAAATATTTGCTTAGAGAAAGACAACGATCCGACGACCTTATCCAGACTCTTGACTGTAAATGGGGAGAATGCCGGGGATGCGGGATACCCGGGAACTATGCCGACATAAAGCTCGCCAAACCTGCCGAGGATGAGCCGGAGAATAGATCCGCCGATATCCCCACAATACCATCCTTGGAACCCAGCTCGGGGGGAAATCTGCAATTGCAGGCTAAGCGAATGCAGCAGCGTTTCCCGCGGGAGTCTTGCGTCCCTTATTGTCTATATTATCGAAAGGAGGGGCCGGCCCGATTTCTTTCTCACCTCAATGTCATGCATTTGCTGGAACGTGCCATTCTGGGTTCAGGCCTCCAACTTCGCCATACCGAGGGTTTCAATCCCCATCCTAAAATTGCCAGTTCTCCTGCGTTGCCTCTAGGAATGGCGGGCAAGGCGGAGTATATCTATTTCGAGCATTTGGGGCCGGTTCCGCCGGAGGCCAAAGATAAAATCAACGCTCGGTTGATGGAGGGATTGGAGATTACAGACATTTCTCCTTTGAACGGGATGAAGAAGCAGGAACTCACTCAGCCAGCGGCTGCCCTTTACAGCGTGACCCTTGAATCAGACGTCTTTGAAGACAAAACCGAGATTGCCGGCGTCCTTGCCGAACGCGTCCAGCAGTTGGTGCGGCACTTCAATGAGTTTCATCGAGAAGGTCAATATGCCTGCCCGCTGCCGGAACATCAGGGGATTGGCCAACTGCGCTGGGAGCAGGGGAATCCAAGCCGGTTTTGGTTTGAGTTGGCCTTCTCCATAAATGGCTCCAGCGCCATCAAGCCGCGCGACTTTTTGGAGAAGACCATTCATCTCCCCGCTGAGCTTCTTCCCCTGATTGATTTAACTCGAGAGAAAATTGTGACTCGGCCCAAGAGTCTTCAAAATTTGGAATAGAAATTGAGGATGGTTTTCCCGATATTTGTGACAAGCCTGCTCCTCAGAAAATCAAATTTTGGCAAAGGTGGAGCGGGCACTCCGTGCACGCTGGCTCGGCAGGCGAGGCTAGCCAAGCGACGCGCGAAGGATCGCGCGTCCCACCTTGTTTTCATCTTCTTGTTGAGCCAGCCATGCTGGCATGTGCAGCTCCTCAGAAAATAGCGTGGATGGAGGCAGGGTGCCCCCACCCCGCCTGAGTTTGCCAAGCATGCTGAGACGGCATGAGGGCAGGCCGCCTCCATTAGTCCCATTTTCATCCTCTTGTTGTGGAAGCCACGCTGGCATGGGCAGCTCCTCGGATTGAGCCAGGCAATTTGCTCGCAAATACGGAATTATTGAATCGCCTGTAAAATTGCTTTACTCGCTTTCTTCCGATGCAACCAAAAGCCAACTCTGCAGAGCAGCAAAAAAGACACCATGGCTGCGTACTGCAAAGGCTTGCGCACATCGGATTTGACCAGCCAGTAATAATGAATTACACCTGCTGCCGCACTTACATAAATTAGCCGATGTAATGTCCTCCATCTTTTGCCGAGACGGCGGATCCACCCCGCGGTTGAGGAAATGGCCAAAGGAATAAGCAGTCCAAATCCAGTGAATCCTGCGGTGATAAAAGGCCTCTTGATCACATCCTTCCACATATCGGAAAAATCAAAAAATTTATCGAGCACGCTCCAGGTCAGGAAATGCAGGCAGGCATAAAAGAAGGCAAAAAGCCCGAGCATGCGGCGGAAGCGGATGAGTTCAGGGCTGTGTAGGACTTTTCGAGCCGGAGTGATGGCGAGGGTCAAGACCAAAAAAATCAAAATCCAATCGCCCGTGAAATGGGTGACAAATTCAATGGGATTGGGTCCGAGCTGCTGTTGTAGGGCATGCCACAACAACTGTCCCGCTGGCGCTAGGCACAAAAGAAACAATCCTGCTTTTGTCCATTTTGAATTGAGGATAGAGGTCAAAAGTCATTCCTCCTTGGTGGGGTGAACTTGAGCCGTTGAGCCACATGCCTAATAATAATTGCGGATTTTTTTTGTCTTTTTCAAGAGCTGGATTTGACACTTTGATTGCTCGGATTACTTGGCTACCTACAGGGTCATCATGGCAAAGCTTTGTTGCATACCCTCATTCGTCTTTTCCCGAAACCTTCAAAGATTTTCGGGACAGGAATATTAGGGCGCAATTAAGAGTGAGAGCTAAAAGATCCGCATGAATTGATCTTCCGTGGAAATAGGTGGCAGGGCGCTTTCGCCGAAAGCATCGCCTTAGCTGGCGCAGGCGGACGGTTCGGCGAATCCGTCAGCGGACGGACGAACCATCCCAGCCCCTTGCCTTCCCATGCCACTGACCATACCATCTTTGCCGCAACTTTGACCCATTCTTTTGTTGTCTCTCGCCTTTTGTTTTGCCGGAATATCAGAAGTTTTTTCGCAAATCCATGCCGGTGTACAGCGATGCCACCTGGTCTCCATAGCCATTGAACATCAATGTGGGGCGGCGGAAGAACTCGCCCAGACGGCGTTCCTTGGCCTGACTCCAGCGGGGGTGATCCACTTCGGGATTCACATTGGAGTAAAAACCGTATTCGTTGGGATTTGACATATTCCAAGTGGTGGGTGGCTGCTTCTCGACGAAGCGGATTTTCACGAGAGATTTGATGCTCTTGAATCCATACTTCCAGGGGACCACCAGGCGAACCGGAGCCCCATCCTGGTTGGGGAGAGTTCCCCCGTACATCCCGAAACAGAGCAGCGTCAGCGGATGTTGCGCTTCGTCCAAACGGAGTCCTTCCACATAGGGGAAAGATATTCCCGCATGCTGGGCTTCCGGCATCTGTCCAGGGTCATAGGCGCTTTGAAAGCTGACGTATTTGGCCTTGGAGTTGGGCTTTGCCTCATTGAAAAGAACCTTCAAGGGATAGCCGATCCAGGGAACAACAATGGACCAGCCTTCCACGCAACGATGCCGGTAAATCCGCTCTTCCAGCGGAGCTAGTCTAAGCAGAGTCTCCAAACTAAACTTTCTTGGTTGATCAACTTCCCCCTCCACTGACACCGTCCAGGGAGAGGTCCTGAAGTTTCTCGCTTTGACCGCCGGATCTTCCTTGCGAACTCCAAACTCGTAAAAGTTGTTGTAATGGGTCACATCGTTGTAGGGAGTGGGATTCTCCATGGTGCTGAAGGGGCTCTTGATGGCCGGCGATAGAGGCGCGGCCGCAAAGAGCTGTCCCGGAGTTGAAAAATAACTTCCAAGCTTATATCCAATCAATGATCCCAGGCTGCCAGCCATGGTGCGTGTCATGAATCTGCGACGGTTCTCGTAAAGGCGCCGCGGAGTAATTTCTTTAGGAGAAATATCCGAAGTTTTTGGAAACAAATCAAACACCTCCTCCCTTCCCGAATCAGGAGATACGGCCGACTCCCTCCGTCAGGGACGGAAACTCACCACCAGATCATTATACCTTGTGGCTATCGAGAGCGCAGACGTCCTAAAGAAAATCTGGAGATGGTTTAAATCCAGCAAAGCCGCAGACATTCAGCGCGGAGAATTTGTCTTGAAGCAGGGACGGAAGAAACGATTTTCAACTTCATACTGGAGGAAATCCGAATGAGACACACGGAGGTGGGGATCGATTCGCCGGCGATTGTGAAGGCCGTCAGCCAGGTCTGTATAGGTGACGAGTTTTCACAACCTCGCCTTGCTGTGCAACATCTGCTTCGAAAATCTTTTGCTGGCGAAACCAGTTTCGATCTAAATGAATCTTAATAAGGGGGAAGAGGATTCCAGTTAACATCGCTCCAAGAAGCAGCAGAAACGCTTTCTCTAGGATTGAAGAACTTGTCAGCACCTCCAACATGACTTCCAATCACCTTCTTGTGCCACATATTGTGATGGGTGAGGCGCACAGGCTACCGCGTCGTCTGGACCCGATTGTTGTCTGCTGCCTTTCTCGCAACGAAGATCATCTCGGGAGACTCATCGCCCAAAGGGGATCGGTCGAAATCGCCGTACATCTCTTCCACCTCGAACCCGACCCTTGCCAGTAAGTGTTCGACTTCATACCGAAAGAAGTACCGGAAGGGGAATCCCTGCACGAGCCTCTCTGTTTTGCCTCTGGTGTCCGTGACGTAATAGATGATTTCGACATCGTTGTACTGTTGTGCGGGGTGCGTGGCAGCGATGCGGTTGCAGCGGCGCATTCGCCGACCGTCCGGCAGCTCAAATTCCGGCAAGTCTTCAGTCTCTTCCATCCGTCGTGGGTCCGTAATCTTCTGCAGGTTGACCTGAAAACAGTCGAAAGCCAGGCGACCGCCGGGTTCCAAATGCGCGTTGACGCAACGCAAGCAGGCGAGCTGATCGTCCACTGAAAGGAGATGCTGGAACGGGCGGAACGGGATGATGACCGTATTGAAAATGTCGTTGAGACGAAAGTCCGTCATGCTTGCGCGCACGAGGCGGATTCTGTCCTGCACCTCGCGCGGCTGGGCAGAAACCTTCTCCCTGCACTTGGCTAACATGTGTTCCGAGAGGTCAAGGCCCACGATGGCCAGTCCGGTAGACGCCATCGGCAGGACCAATCTACCTGTGCCGCAGCCCAGTTCGAGAACCTTTCCACCACCTGAGCGGCATATGTCCACGTAGAAACTGAGGTCCCGGCGGTTGGAGTATGCCGGCACGAGATCATAGAGATCGGCAAGGAACGGCTTATCCTCATAGCCCCCGAATTTGCTCATTCTTTCCATCCCTTTCTTCGCAGACAAAGCTTTCCGCTCACCAGTACGCGCTGTTGGCATGTCCGGTGAAGTGGATTGTTGGCCGTTATTGTCTCAGATATCGAGAGCAAATCGGATTGCACGTCCGACATCGAGCATCTTTGACGAGGGCAAAGATGTGATCAAAGGCCCAATTTTCCCCTTCGAAACCGTTTGCAAGTGGTCACAATTGACCACACAATCCTGGGGCATGCCATCGGATTTCAAAAGCAACACCTCGGACGGAATATTGCGGACCGTAGTTGTGATGGGAGCGATCGTTACTTCCCCAAGATATTCCAATACTGAATCGCGGGTCAAGATTAGAACAGGGCGTTTTTTATTGGGGGGCATGAACTTGTACCAACGGATTTCGCCGTGCTTCATTCTACTCCCCAAGCCTGTTCGGCTTCCCAAACCGAAAACTCATCGGCAGCCACTGGATACCGTTCATATCCCCGGCGATGCTTGTGCTCTAATTGCTCCAGTCGATAACGAACCAGTGCGTCCCGAAGAGCCTTTCTTGCGAAAGCAGAGCGGCTGGTAGAGAGTTCCTTTGATACGCGATCAACTGCTTTGACAAGATCATCATCAAGAGTCATTTGTATGGTTCTCATGGAGGATCTCCACTATGTGGATTCTGATAGCTATCGTAGTCCACATAGTGGACCTTGTCAATTGAATCCCTTCAGCCAACGTTCAGCATCACGGGCGCCGCTGTTGGGCATCCCGTGAATGCTGAGCGTCAGACGATTTTTTATTGAGCTCCAATAAGCCAATCGTGTTCCCCCGTCCAACGATTTTCAGCATTCCGGCATGAGGAGCACAACAATACGTAGCCGAATTCTCGCAGTTTAACCATACAGCCACCATAAATTGATTGATTCGAATTTGAGAATATTTTTTCCAGCGCATTTATGTATTTTGTCCCGGCAGGGACATTGGAGAATAGCAGGGGGTGGCGCGTTTTTGAGCCGCCCCTTGCCCCTGATTCAGAAGAATCATCCGCCTCGGCAATGGCGGTGGAGGAAGCAGCTCAGACAATTCACTCCCGCGCCCTTTCAGGGGTATGCCAGGCCAAACCTGGCTCGTCTTGTCAGCTGAGAGGTGCTGACCATGTAATTGCCTATTCAACATGTAGCCAAACCTGCGCGAGCGGGAGCAATCCCGAGCGTGAAGTGTGGGGAGGCAAACTCGTGAGCCGTAGCGAAAGCGAACCGATTCGACCTCGTTAAGGGCTCCAGCGGAAGCTGGAGGCAGGTGGCCAAATCTCCGCTGACGATGAAGCCTGAAACCCGACGTGAAGCAATAGGTGCGAGCAGCGGCGGGGCTTGCCGGGGTGGTTGTGGACGGCGCGCGGGGAAAGAAGAGCCGAGGAACCTGGGAGACCCGGTGGAACGGTTCGTGGTAGGGCCAACGCCCGAAGAGAAGGCATAATCTTGGGAGCGGTTCCAGCCGGGAGTCGGACAGGCCCATAGTAGCGGGGAAGCGGGTAATGACCGTGGAGCGAAGGGGCCTGAGCAGCAACACGCTGAGGTCAGAGGAGGAGAAAGCCGCTTGGATGCGAATCCCACTACGGAAGAACGGCCAGACCCGAGAAACGGTTTGCCGCAGAAACTTTCTCAGCTGAGACAAAAGCTGGGCCAAAAGGCCAAGCAGGAGCCGAAGTTCCGGTTTTATGCCTTGTACGACCGGGATCTATCGGGGGGACACGCTGGAGGCTGCCTGGCACCAGGTGCGCCGCAATGGAGGGGCACCTGGAGTCGACGGGGAAACAATTGAAGAAATTGGAGCTACCTCGGAGCAGGTGGAGCGGTTTCTGGAGGAGATCCAGGAATCGTTGCGGAAGAAAACCTATCGGCCTTCGGCGGTAAAGCGCGTCTACATACCCAAAGCCAATGGGAAGCTCAGACCCTTGGGCATTCCGACGGTGCGGGACCGGGTGGTGCAGATGGCCACTTTGCTGATTTTGGAACCCATTTTCGAGGCGGACTTTCTGGATTGCTCGTACGGTTTTCGGCCGGGCCGTTCGGCCCACCAAGCGCTGGAAGAGATCCGGGGACACCTGAAGGCGGGTTTCCAAGCGGTGTATGACGCCGACTTGAAGGGCTACTTTGACTCGATCCCGCAGGAAAAGCTGCTGGCGTGTGTGCGGATGCGGGTGGCCGACCGTCAGGTGCTGAAGTTGATTCGTCTGTGGTTGGGATCGCCGGTGGTGGAACCTCCCGAAACACTGGGAGGAGCGCCGAAAGAGAGCCGGAGCGGGAAAGGGACGCCGCAAGGGGGGGTGATTTCCCCTTTGCTGGCCAACCTGTATCTGCACTGGTTTGACAAGGTATTCCATCGACCGGAGGGTCCGGCCCAATGGGCGCGGGCGAAACTGGTGCGCTACGCGGATGACCTGGTGGTTTTGGCGCGCTATATGAGTCCGAAGCTGATTGGGTTCATCGAGGCAAAGCTGGAAAACTGGATGGGACTGGAGATCAATCAGGAGAAAACTCGGGTGGTACAGCTGAATCAAGCGGGAGCCAGTCTCGACTTTCTGGGGTTTACGTTCCGATATGATGAGTGCCACTATCACCGGACGCGCCGCTATCTGAATGTGTTTCCCTCGAAGAAGAGTCTCCAGCGGGAAAGGGAGAAGTTGCGGGAGATGACCAGCAAGAGCCGGCGCCACTGGCCGGTTCGCCTGCTGCTGGCTGACCTGAACCGGCACCTGCAAGGTTGGGCCAACTACTTCCGGTACGGCTATCCGAGTGACGCTTTTGAGAAAATCAACCATTTCGTCCATGTTCGTCTTCAATGTCACCTGAAGAAACGCAGCCAGCGGCGCTACCGCGCGCCGAAAGGGATCAGCTACAACGTGCATTTCCAACGGCTGGGATTGAAACCTTTACGTACTGGCCGCGGGCAGTCACCTGCGTCTGCCTGAGGCGAGAGTTGTTGCGAAAGCCGGATGCGGGAAATCCGCACGTCCGGTTTGACGAGGGGGGAGGCTCTTGAGAACCTCCTCTACTCTACTGCCAACTCTTTTTTCCTGTTTCCAGATACGGCAAGATTCGTTCTCTTGTCCCTGGCTGTTCTCCGTTATCCCTCCGGGACTTTTTAATCTTAAGTAAGCGCCATTCTGGTCACAGAGCTTGCAATATGCGATATTTGATTGATATTTTGACAAACCCGAGCTATGCCGAGAAGGTAGCGGCTCAATCATCCGGCGTGTGAGGATCATATCGTGTTTTGTGGGTTGGAATCGAATGGCACGCGATCAAAAAGCAAACGGGATGTGGATTATGGGCCAGGCTCACCAGGATGGGGAACTGTCCCATTAGCAGATTGAAGGTAAAAGATGTCGGGGTTTGGTTTTGGCGTTTATTGTCGCTCTGGCTTTTTACCATAAATGTAGGGAATTATTTTGTACACCGAAATTCAAGCCGAGACGCCAATTCTTGATCCGCGCTACGGGCAGAGATCCGGTTTCACCGTGACAAGATCTTGCATTAGGCGAAAAAGTCCATCGAGCTTGTTGATAGCTCTGGAAAAAAGGCCTCTCCGAAGAAACCGCGATTTCAAAAGGCATTCACAAAAAGGAGAATTAAATCTTCTCTTTTGATTTTGCTTTAGGGCGCCGAGTCTTTTTGGGGGAGGGCGGAGGCTCGGGGGGCGGTATTGGCAAGGGTTCTGGAGACGGAGGGGGTGTCGGTTCGGGGGCTATATTCCGATTGCGGTATGACTCGCATTTTTCGCAGGTTTTTTCAATCCAGTCGATTTTCATCTCGGGATGATCGCAGACCAGCTTATTGGTATGCTGAATCGACTGTCCCGTGAAACCGGATGGGGCAATCGCCTTATTATAGGCACAGGAACGAAGTTTCTTTATGCTGGCTTTCATGGAAGGTCTCCTGGATCGAAAGACAATAAAAACGGAAATACCACATTTTCAGCCCGACAAAAATGCCATCCATTTCGCGGGGTTCACTTCTGATGATCAATGAAGGGGCCGAGAACTCTGAAACGCTGATATCGTTTTTCAATTCGATCTTCAGCCGCAAGAGGCTTCAACTCATTTAAGGCTTTGTGGAGAGTCTGGCCGAGAAGAGCCGCGGTTCCGGCATAGTCGCCCTGAGCGCCCCCATCAGGTTCCGGAACAATTTCGTCCACAATCCCGAAGGATTTTAGATCTTTGGATGTGATTCGAAGGGCATTGGTAGCATCTTCCGCGCGGGACTGGTCCTTATAAATAATAGCGGCGCATCCTTCCGGAGTAATAACGGAATAGTAAGCATTCTCCAGGATGAAGACCCGGTCGCCGACTCCAATTCCCAAGGCTCCGCCACTGCCTCCTTCCCCGGTAATCGTGGCAATGACGGGGACGCGCAATCGCGCCATCTCTCGCAAGTTGTACGCGATGGCTTCAGCCTGTCCGCGCTCTTCGGCGCCGATGCCCGGATAGGCGCCAGGGGTATCGATAAAGGTGAAAATGGGGCGATTAAATTTTTCCGCCAGTTTCATCAAACGCAGTGCCTTCCGATAACCTTCCGGTTTGGGCATGCCGAAGTTGCGCAATAGCTTCTGCTTTGTGTCGCGCCCTTTTTGCGTGCCAATCACCATGCAAGGCTCGCCATGAAAAAGGGCCATCCCACCCACCATGGCTTCGTCATCTTCAAAACGCCGGTCGCCGTGCAGCTCGGAAAAATCAGCAAAAATCAAATTGATCAGATCGAGCACATGCGGCCTTTGCGGGTGGCGAGCCAATTGTACCCTCTGCCAGGGAGTTAATCTGGCGTAGACTTCTTTGCGCAACTTGTCGAGTTGTCTTTGCAGGCGCTCCAATTCCAAAGCCGATTGATCCGATGGATTTAGCAGGGAGAGCTCATGAATTTTCTGTTCAACCTGTTGCACTTCTTCCCGTTGGTGTATCACTTCGTCTGGCATCAGTTTTCTCTCTGCTTGAGCAAATCTAAAAATTCGATTTTTCAAAGCCCCGTTCGGGGATGGGAGATAAATTCGATCACATTCGAAAATCCGAAATCTAAAATTGCACGGCTCCCCGACCACATAAATTTTCCACCTCCTGGACAAATGCCGTGTCAGGTTTGATCCGAAGAAATGGATTCGGCCTCAAGGTTACCAGATAGTGTTCAGGGTGTTCAAGCTCAAAGATTACCGCGGCCTCGCCCGAGAATTTGTGCATGACTAAATTGAGGCGGCCAGGAAGCTGTGTGTCCGCTTTGGCCAAATCAATGTGAATTCTCACTGATTTTGCGAGCTTGCCGCGGAGCCCCTCCAAGGGTTGGATTTCATTGGCCAACATTTTACGCGACCCGGAATCATCCGAATCCAGAGTCCCCTTCACGTACAAAGGAGTGTCCTCTTTGAGCAGCGCCTGGTTCTTTTGGAAGGTGTCGGGGAAAATAATGACCTCGAGCGAGCCATTCAGGTCCTCCAGGGTGATAAACGCCATCCGATCGCCCTTTTTGGTCTTGTGAATCTTTAAAGTGCGCAGGACCCCTCCCACGGAAATTTCCGATCCAGGCTTGGCGTCATCCAGTCGATCGGTAGAACTCGTGCAGAATTCCTGAAGGTCCTTTTCAAATCTTCGCAGGGGATGTCCGGTGATGTAAAAGCCCAGAGTCTCCTTCTCGAAGGCCAGTCTCTGGGATTCCTGCCACTCCGGCAAATTGGGCAGGGCGGCAGGGCTCGTTTGAGAATCCTGAAGGGCCGGTCCTGTCATACCAAAGAGTCCCTGTTGTCCTCTTTCCCGATCGCGCTGAACCATCTGGGCATTTTCGATCGATTTATCGGTAACCGCGAAGAGTTGAGAGCGGTGACAACCGAGAGAGTCGAGGGCGCCAGCCTTAATGAGACTCTCAATCACCCTCTTGTTCACCACTCGCAGATCGACCTGTTCGCAAAATTCATAAATCGATTTGAATTGACCAACGCGCTGGCGGGCCTCCAGTATCGAGCTAATGGCATTAGTGCCGACGTTTTTTATGGCAGCCAAACCAAACCGAATGTCCGGACCCGCCGGTGTGAAATTAAATTGGCTGATATTGATGTCGGGAGGAAGGATTTTTATTCCCATATCCCGGCATTCATTGGTGTATTTGACGATCTTGTCAGTGCTGGAAATTTCACTAGTCAGCAGAGCCGACATGAAACAGACGGGGAAATGAGCCTTCAAATAGGCCGTCTGGTAAGCCAGCCAGGCATAGGCAGCCGAATGGGATTTGTTGAATCCATACCCGGCAAACTGCTCCATCAAATCGAAAATTTTGGAAACTCGTTTGAGATCAAATCCCCTGGCCTTGGCGCCCTTAATGAATTTCTCGCGCTGCGACTCCATTTCCTCTTTTTTCTTTTTTCCCATGGCGCGGCGCAAGATGTCGCCTTCGCCCAAGCTGTAACCCGCGAGCCGGTTGGCAATCTGCTGCACTTGTTCCTGGTAAACAATCACCCCGAGGGTCTCTTCCAGAATATCTTTCAGTTCAGGCAAATCGTATTCAACCCGCTTGCTGCCATTCTTCCGGTTGATAAAATCGTCGATCATCCCGCCGCCAATCGGGCCAGGACGGTATAGGGCGTTCAGTGCGGTCAGATCCTCCAGCTTTTCCGGCTTAAAGCGGCGCAAAATGTCTTTCATCCCGCTGCTTTCAAACTGAAAGATGCCATTGGTGAGGCCTCGGCAAAAGATGTCGTAGGAGGTCGGATCGTCGATGGGGATATGGTCCAGATCGACTTTTTGTCCGTCCGTCTTTTCCACCAGCTTGATGGCCTCATCCATGACGGTCAGCGTGGTCAGAGCCAAAAAGTCCATCTTGAGAAGGCCGATCTTTTCCAGATCGGTCATTTGAAATTGAGTGGTGATTTCATCCTTCGAACTTTTATAAAGGGGAACAATGTCGGTCAAAGGAATCGGCGAGATGACCACGCCAGCCGCGTGGATAGAGGCGTGGCGGGACATTCCCTCCAAACGCCGGGCCACGTCAAACAATTCTTTGACTTTTGGATCTTTTTCAACCAAATCTCGCAACGGTTCGCTTTCGGCCAGAGCCTTGTCCAGCGTCATCTTCAAATCGTTGGGAATAAGCTTGGCGATCCGATCCACTTCGGAGTAAGGCATGTCCATACCTCGTCCTACATCCTTGACGGCTGCTTTGGCCGCCATGGTTCCAAAAGTAATGATCTGGGATACATTTTCGCGGCCGTATTTTTCGGTGACGTAGCTGATGACTTCGGCGCGGCGATTCGTGCAGAAATCCACGTCGATGTCAGGCATGGAAATACGTTCTGGATTGAGGAACCGTTCGAAAAGAAGCCCATACTGCAAAGGGTCGATGTCGGTAATGCGCAAGCAGTAGGAGACTAAGCTTCCGGCCGCCGATCCCCGTCCTGGCCCCACTGGAATCCCTTGTTCGCGGGCATGCCGGATAAAGTCCCAGACGATGAGAAAATATCCGGGGAAGCGCATTTGTTTGATAATGCCCAACTCCCGCTTGAGTCTCTCTTCGTAAGCCTCGATTGGATGTCGCAGCTTGCCCTGATTTTCCAGATTGTGAAGCATCGGCAGACGCCGTTCAAATCCCCGCCAAACCGTCGATTCGAAATAGTCGTCGATGGTTTGATTTTCAGGCACATCGAATTTTGGAAAGGGTTCGCTCGTTTTTTCCAGCTTGAATTGACAACGGTCTGCAATCTGGATGGTTCTGGCCAGAGCATCGGGAATCTCATCAAAAACCTGTGCCATTTCTGCCTGGCTTTTTACATAGAACTGATCGGTGGGGAAACGCATACGGCCGGGATCACTCAAGGTTTTCCCGGTCTGAATACAGAGCAAAATCTCGTGAGCGCGGGCGTCTTCGCGAGTAATGTAGTGGCAGTCATTTGTGGCAACCAGAGGCACGCCCAAATTCCTGGAGAGCTGGACCATTTGCGGATTAATCTGCTTCTCCACGTCCATTCCCTGGTCCTGGATCTCCAAAAAGAAATTGTCTCTTCCAAATATATCCAGGTATTGCGCCGCAGCCTGGCGCGCCGCCTCAAATTGATCGATTTCCAGATTGTTGCAAACTTCACCGCTCAGACAACCGGAAAGACAAATCAATCCCTCGTGATAAGTGGCGATGAGCTCTTTGTCAACGCGGGGTTTATAATAAAATCCATCCAGGAATCCCGAGGAGACCAGTTTGACCAGGTTGCGATATCCAATATTGTTTTCGCAAAGCAGGGTCAGATGGTGATTGGCTTTTTCTCCGTCTCCGGAAGTGCGATCCTTCTGTCTGCCGCGGGCCACGTAGACCTCACATCCGATGATTGGCTTGATGCCCTTCTTTTGGGCGTGTTCATAAAAACTGACAGCTCCGAAGAGATTGCCATGGTCCGTGATGGCGGCGGCGGGCATGCCGAGCTGTTTCATATGATCCAGCACCCGATCCACTTCACAGGCGCCATCCAGAAGGCTGTAGTCCGTATGCAAATGCAGGTGAACAAATTCGGGATGAGACATAAGATTAATTAAGAATCATGAATTTGGTTTTTGGGGGAATCGTTTCATTTGGAATTTGAAAATCGTGACTTCTCACTACCCCTCCGATTAGCAGCCACGCTGAGCGCATTTTACGAGTCGTGGAGCCTGGCTGCCTAGCCAAAAACCCACGGCTTCCGCCCAAAGCAGACTCACCATGGCGACCATTCAAACGAGGATATGAGCATTTACCAAAAATCGAAAAATCATTCCCATTCAATGGTGGCGGGCGGTTTGGAACTGATGTCGTAGACCACTCGGTTGATTCCTTTTACTTCGTTGACAATCCGGTTCGAAATCCGCTCCAACACTTCATAAGGGAGCCTGACCCAATCGGCCGTCATGCCGTCCCTGGAGTGGACCGCCCGGATGGCAGCCGTGTAATCATAGGAGCGCTCATCTCCCATGACTCCTACGCTTTTGATGGGCAACAAGACCGCAAAAGACTGCCAGATGTCCTGGTAGAGGCCAGCCCTCTTGATTTCCGTCACAACAATATTATCGGCTTCCTGGAGAAGGCGGATTCGTTCCGGCGTAATCTCTCCCAAGATTCGAACGGCCAATCCCGGCCCGGGAAATGGCTGACGTTGCACAATCTCTTCGCCCAGACCCAATTCTCGTCCGATGTTGCGCACTTCATCTTTAAAAAGTTCACGCAACGGTTCCACCAGTTTCAATTTCATTTTTTCGGGAAGCCCGCCCACGTTGTGATGCGACTTAATAGTGGCGGAAGGGCCCTTCACTGAAACTGATTCGATCACATCGGGATAGAGCGTTCCCTGCACCAGGAAGTCAACCTGTCCGAGCTTGTGGGCTTCTTCCTCAAAAACCATAATGAATTCGTTCCCGATAATTTTCCGCTTCTGTTCCGGATCGTCCACACCGGCCAGCTTGCTCAAAAAGCGAGAGGAAGCGTCAACGCCAGTCACTTGCAGTCTCAAGCGGTCACGCAAATTTGTCAAAACACGTTCAAATTCATTTTTGCGCAAGACTCCGTTGTTCACAAAAATGCAAAATAAATTCTTACCAATGGCGCGATCCACCAAAATTGCCGCGACAGTGGAATCGACTCCACCGCTCAGGGCGCAAATGACTTTGCCGTCTTCCACCTGACCGCGTATCTTGGATATTGACTCTTCAATGAAGGAAGCGGGAGTCCAATCTCCGCGGCATCCACAGATGCGGAATAAAAAATTTTCGAGTATTTTTTTCCCCTCTTCAGTGTGCACTACCTCAGGGTGGAATTGCAGTCCATATCTCTTGGCTTCCACATTTTCCGCCGCCGCCATGGAATTGGAGGTGAGGCCGGTGATATGGAATCCATCTGGAAGTTCTACAATGTGATCCCCGTGGCTCATCCAGACTTTTGAATGAAGCGCCATCCCTTCGAACAAGGGGACAGCCCCTTTAATCGCGAGCTCCGCCAATCCATACTCCCGTCGCGCAGCTTTTTCAACTTTTCCCCCCATTTGGTGTGACATGAGTTGGAAACCATAGCAGATCCCCAAAATGGGGACGGGCAAATCCCAATAGGCTGGATCGCTGTGAGGCGCACCGGGGGCGTATACCGAATCGGGGCCACCCGAAAAGATCACTCCCATGGGTTGGCGGCGGATTACTTCTTCTAGAGGCGAATTGAAGGGGAGAATTTCGCAGTAAACATGAGCTTCCCGCACCCTGCGTGCAATCAACTGGGTGTATTGGGATCCAAAATCCAAGATCAACATGGACTGATGTGCTGAGCTCATTGCCACCGCCTTTCAACATTATTTGACCGCAGAATTATATGTCCGAGGGGATGTCAGTGTAAATACATTTAGTTGGGGATTGGTTCCAACCATCACACAACTAATTGTGCTGGTTGGAGATAGTTGAAGAATTGAGAAAATGGAAAAATGAATAGGATTAGACCAGAGTGGAATGGGAGTTTATCTTTTGAAAGAGAGTCGATTTTGTCGAACCGGGCTTCTTGCCAATGATGAAATTATTTTAGCTTCTGCTTCCAACGGAATACAGATTTGAAGTGCCAAATTTTCTTGTGGAGTGAGAAGTCAACCGGGGAAAGCAAAAGCTGGCTTCACAGTTATCGCGGGCTTGAACAGGTGTAAGGTTATTCCCCAGGGAGGGAAGGGACATACAGGCGTCGCATAGAAGCACATGCCATGAGTATTGCCAAGATGCCAAAAAAGGTCAATCCGTCGGGTATGAGGAATACAGGGTATCCGGTCATCGTCTGCATGAAAGGAAACCGACAAATTTCAATTGGCGGGAGGTTCTTTTTTCCAACGGAAAAGGTTTTTGAGGGATTTCTTGCCTTTGCCGTCTTTATCAATTTTATTGATCATTTTGCTCTTTAAGAGTTGCAGGGCTTCCAAGGTCGATTTATCTCCAGGGGCCACCTGCTGGGCTTTTTTCAAGAGAGACTCCGCTCGCAAAAACATCCCGACTTCCTGGAACATCATAGCCATCCCAAGGTAATTGGCGGCATTGAAAGGTTCCAGGTCAATGGCTTTTTGAAAATGTTCTTCAGCCTCACGGCGCCACTTGGGATTCTTGGAAAGGGACATGGCCAACCAATAACGATATCGGGGAACCTCCGGCATCAAGCGCACACTCTGACGCAGAGCGAGAATGGCGCTCCAAAAATCCTGATTTTCAAAATAGCCACGTCCTTGGCGGAAGCTGAGCTCAGCTATTTTCTGCTGTCCGGCGGCATCTATGGCCGCAGGGTGCGTCTGACCGCCTCCGGAGGAACTCGAGTTGCCGCTCTCCCGAGATTCCAAGAGTTTGGCGTCGTAACTCGCTCGTGAAGGGGGCAACTTCAAGTTGTCGTAGGCATTGGAGAGTTCCGCAAAGATGAAGTCGAGTTTGGGCTTTATATCGGCCAATTCCGGCTTTTGGTAATGGTCTGGATGATATTTTTTAGCCAGAGAGTAATAAGCTTTCTTGATTTCTTCCGACGAAGCCGTAGCTGGAACATTCAAATATTCGTAATAGCTTTGAGATTTCAGCTCGTTGTATTTCCGTAGGACGTCACAGCGAATGAAGTCCAATTCAGTCTCTTCTGGAGATTGGGCGGGAGTGGGCTTGTGCCCCTCCGCTCCGCGGGGTGGGGCCCCTTTATTCTCCTGCCGCAAGGATTCTCTTTTGACCTCTCTTTTCCGCGTAGAGGAAGGTGGCTGATCCGGGGGAGCAGAGAATTGCAGCACGCCAGTCAAGAAAAGTCCGAACAGAGTCCGTTTAGTCATCTCCAAATCCAATGGAGAGATTTGCAAAATTTCCGTGATGCTGGTGCGGGAATCCACCCTGCTCAATATAAAAGCTTCATCAGAGTTGAGAGCCAATTTGGTCAACAGGAAATCTGCCTGCGGAGCCATCTGAACCAGGCAATCTTCCCCTATCAACCCGCGACGGATGATCTCAGAATTCTTCATGCGTCTTGTTCCTTCAAGAAGCAGATTGGGGATGGCCAATTGGATGCGCGAGAACTCATCCACGGGCAAGGATCCAGATTCAAAATGAAAGGAACCTTCCACCCAGTCAAACATGGGGTAGATCCATTCCGCTGTATGCATTTCCAGAAACGAAGGGAGCTGAGCAACGTCAATGAGACCTTCCTCCACCAAAGTGCGCAACAGGGGCCGGTCGGCGGATTGCGATTGCCTCATTGCTTCGATATGCAATGGAGAGACTCGCCCAATTCTGGCCAGAAAATCGCCAAAATGATCACCCGATGCCTCGCTGATACCAGAAAGGATCAATCCTTTTTCCATGTATAGTCTTCGTTTCGCGGAAGAAAGAGACAGTTCCAATATACCCGCGGCCGCATTCAGGCCAACTGACTTCAAGACCTCTGGAAATGAGTGTTGCGAAAAATTTCCCTGTGTCAACATAGTCCGATTCGCACTATACGCTTAGATGGTGATGCCCACGAGTTCTTATCGTTTAAATGCAAACAAAGTTTAGTCTCAATCTCCGTCTTTCCCTATATCCGGGGAGGAAGCTATTTCCTTGAGCACGTTGGAGGTGGGAGGATTCATTCGATTGATTCCCTACTGCATGAGTTTATCAACGACAAATGGCTCGGCGGGTCAAGCCCTTTTTTAGTTGAAAATGAGCATAAGCCTCAAGCGGCTGCTTGATCCGATTTTGGATGACTTTCCTTTTTCATGGCTTTGCGAAGGGCTTTTAGATGACGAAAGCCTTTCACCTTTCTTAGCCCGGGCTCAATTTGCAGGAGCGACGTGGCTATCCAACGCTGGCGCTGATCGCTGTTCTTCCAGTAACTGACTCGATGCGTCAACCGCTCCAATTGCCGATTCACATTCTCAATGCAATTGGTGGTTTTAAAACTGGTGCCTAATTCTTCAAACAATCCCAAACGATGCAGAGTCAGAGTCTCTTCTAACCCTTCTTTCAGGCTCTCCACCGCAGAACCATTGATCAATCGCAGCTCTTTAGCAATTCGCTCCAGGGCTTCTTTCGCCTTTTCATAACTGGGTTGCTGATAAGCCGTCTGCATTTTCTGCCGGAATCGTTTTGCTTGTTCCCGGCTCAAATAACTGACTACATTTTCCCGCTTGTGCCATTGGCATCTTTGAATCAAGGCTTTCTCCGCCAGGCTCGCCTTGATCCCTTTATACAGCCCTTTGGCTCCGTCGATAATGAAGAGAATCTCCTGTTCGGTTCTTAACCCTCGATCCAGCAGTCGCTGGATAAAATCCTGAGCCACTCGTTGATTTTCTGTGCTGGCTTCTACAAATCCCAATAGGATCTTTTTACCCTCGAGCGTAATCCCCAAAGCCACGATCATATCGGTTTCTGCTAACCGCTTCCCATCGATAAAGATCGCCACAAGATCGTGCTGGCTCAAATCCCGATTCAAAAAAGTTTCCAACTTCCGAGCCGTGGTTCGAATGAAGTGTCGCGACACACTGCTCTTTTTGATCCCAAACGTCTCGGGCACACAGAGAGCCGCCTGTTCATATTGCCTCTGGCTGATCCCACAGATCAGTCGATTCAGGACCTGATGGTCCAACACCTTCGTCTTTCGAAAAGCTTGATAACTCTCCAGAGGCACTTCTTGGCGCACCGCTACATTTCGTACTCGCGGCACTTCGACTCTGACTTTCTGATCTCCCAGGTAGACTGATCCTGGATTTCTTCCCCAGCGTCGATTCTCCGGACTCCGGCTGGCTCCGCGGCCAACCAGCTGTTCCACCTCTTTCTGTAATTCTTCTTCCACTGCTTTCAAGCCTAGAGGGATCAACATCTGGATCAGTTCAAACCGACTGTCCAAAGTCCTAACTTCTTCTTGGATTTGTTGTCTCTTTTTTCTTCTCTCTTTGCCCTTGCTTCTTTTTCCGGCTCCAATTACTCTCTGTCCCATGCATGATCTCCTTAATCTCAGTGTCTTACTTGCCGGTAAAACACCTCTGTTTTAAGTGAGGTCATGCTCCTTTTTCAACTAAGTTTAGGACTTTCCCGGCTCGGCAAACCAAAACTGTAAATTTATTTACGAAAGATTCCAAGAAAAAACTGCAAAAATGAATTCAGCTTCTCCGGGCGCCCTCGCAAAATTCTACCTGGAGGAGTCCAAAAAACAAAATCTTTCGGAATAGCTACCATTGGTCGCGCTCCGTCGGAGACTGTGCGGGACCAAGCGGTGATGCGACCTCCCAGTTTGCTTCTTTATATTGATTCCCCGCTTTGTTTGAATTATGCTCCCAGAATTACTTTTTTAGGTGGGAGGTATATTTATGTCATTGTATCTGGTAACTGGAGGAGCGGGATTCATCGGATCTAACATCGTCGAATCCCTTTTAAAGCGGGGAGTCTCAATCAGGGTTGTTGACAATTTTGCCACTGGCAGAAAGGAAAATATTCAACCATTTCTGGATCGAGTGGATTTTCGTGAAATCAGCATTTGTGACCTGGAAGCCTTGCGGGAGACAATGAAAGGTGTGGATTATGTGATTCATCAAGCCGCCATTCCCTCAGTTCCCAAATCCATCATCGATCCTGTCGCTTCTCACCATGCCGATGTTACGGGTACTCTCAATGTGCTATGGGCTGCCAAGCAAGCCGGAGTAAAGCGCGTGGTTTATGCGGCCTCTTCATCCGCCTATGGTGACATTGAAACGCTGCCGAAAGAGGAATCCATGGCGCCTCATCCGATTTCGCCTTATGGATTAATGAAATATGTGGGGGAGGAATATTGCCGGATTTTTACCTTGATCTATGGATTAGAGACAGTGGCTCTTCGATATTTCAATGTCTTTGGACCTCGCCAGGACCCCACCTCTCCTTATTCTGGAGTCCTTTCTCGCTTCATCACTGTGATGCTGCAAGGAGAATCTCCCACTATATTTGGAGACGGAGAACAAACTCGCGACTTCACTTTCGTGGACAATATTGTCGAGGCCAATTGGCTGGCCTGCCATGCGGAAGGAGTTGCGGGAGCAATGTTTAATATCGCCTGTGAGCGGCGCATTTCACTAAATCAAATTGTAAAATTGCTCAATGACATGCTGCGGTTGAAGGTGGCTCCTGTCTATGAACCGGCCCGAACGGGGGACATTAAACATTCCCTGGCGGATATTTCCCGCGCTGTCGCCAAATTGGCTTATCGCCCCTTGGTTTCTTTTGAAGAGGGACTTGAAAGGACAGTTGCATGGTACCGGGGATTTTTGGCGGGAAATTCAAGCCAGAAATGAGATTCAACTTTGCTGGATGAAAGTTACCAAATCTTGTTGCATCTGAACGTAATCTTTTTGCATCACCGATTGCAGGGCATTCTCAAAACCTCCAGATTTGGCGCACTCATCTAGCAAACGCAAGATACAATCAAGTCCGTGGGCCTGCGCAATAAACTCGACGGTTAGAAGTGATTGCTGATAGGCGAGGATCGCATCTCCGGAAGAAAGGGAAACAAAGGGTGCTTCCAGTTGCTTTAGCAACGGCAGCCGCTGCAGCGCCACTGCCTGCTTAAAGGCAGGCAATAGTGCGCGCGCTGAAGCCCCGGAAAAATATTGAGCCAATCCTTCATTCATCCAAACCGGACAATTCCCGCCGGTTTTCATCCGGATAAAGGAGTGGGTCAACTCATGCTTCAAAATCATTTCCAGGCGGTGATCCATTCGGCTGATCCCCTTGAGAGGAAGACGAATTTTTCCATCATTCAACGCTCCGGCCCAGTGGGGTGCCTGAGTGATATCTTGGAATACTTCGTCGGGATAAAGGACCACGGCAATATTTTCACGGGGTGAAAAGTTCAACACCCTTTCCAAATCATTATAAGACCGTTCCAAACTCTCCAGGATTGCCCGTCCCAAGTTTTGATTGGTTTCGGTGCCTTCATAGCGGATAACAAAATGAAGACTATTCGCTTGAAGATAATTGTTTTCCGCGCGGTTTTCCCCTTCCACTTTCTTCAACAGAGTCTGAACTTCAGGATTGAATTCCAATTGTAGGGAATGGCGCAATTCCAGACCCGCCAGTTCATTTTTTTCTTCAAAATAATAAGTGGCTCCCAAAAGATAATGCAATTCAGCTGAGCGGTCATTAGCTATTTGGAATTGAGCGAGCAAGTTTTCAGACTGAGGATATTGGCCTTGCTTGAGATACAGAGAGGCGAGAATAAGCGCGGCTGGCAGATGGTTCTTTTCTAATTCCAGAAATCGCCGCAGGTTATCAATGGCTCCATTTTGGTCTCCATGGTCCACCTGAAATTCGATGACTTCGGTCAGAGCCGCAAGATAATGGTGTTTCAAGGAAGGATCGGAGGATTGGTTCTGGCTGGCCGCTGCCAGTTCCCCGAGTTCTTTTTGATTGATTATTCCGTTTTGAACAATGCCAGTCTTGGGGGAAAGGTTCTTGTCAGAACTCAAGTGAAATGAAGATGGGATCTTATCCAATTCAGTCCGGGAATCCCGACTGGTGGGAGATTCCGCTTCTCTGCCGCTGAGGGAAGCAGAAACAGCAGTCTTTTCCACTCTTTCGACTATCGATTGAGAAAAGCGAAAAACATTCCCATCTTTTTCATAACAAATTTGGTTTCCTTCGTTCCAGACTTTATCAGCCTCCACTCGCTTGCCATTTTTCAAATGGATCAAATCAGCATGGAGGATCTGAGAAAACCATATAAACAAAAGGACTCTGATCGCCCTGGAAAAGATAAGATAGGAATATTGAGAAGAAATCAGTCTCTTCACCTTGGAATTCCGCCTCAACTATTAAGCTTCGCCAATTTCATAACATCGGCTTTACGGCCTGTTGACTTTAGCATCCTTCTGATTGGGGATCGACATATTTCTTACCTACAAACCGCCCAGAAAATCAAAATCATTGGGCACTGACTTGATCAAAAATCCGGGTTAGTGTTTATTCATCAGACAATATTTCTAAAATTTTATAAGTTTCTTTTGTGAAAGAAGGGTGTTTTTCCCCTTACAGAGTGAGCCCTTATTAAAAGAGGAATAAGCTTCATCAATGGTTTCTCTGACGCCGATTGATGAAGAAAATGAAGGAAATGTCATGAAGAAGATGAAATTCAATCGCTATTTGGGGGGAATGCAGTACCGCCCTTCTGGCGTTGGAATAGGAAAAATTCCGGCAGGGAGCCAGAAAATCCTGCAGGTAGACTAGGTAGAGCAGTTCAGCGCCCTTTTGAAATATCTACTGCAACACGATGGTTTTGTCGCAATTAATTGTAATTGTTCCTCGAAGGCGGAGTTCTTGGCCGACACTTAAAAAATTGATTTGGCGATAATTATCTCTCCCCCAGATAATTGAACGGGATGGGAAATCCTGGCTCGAATCAGACAATGCAGAAAATGGCAGCAAATTTTCTTTCTTTGTCTGAAGGCAATGACTGCCGCTAGGATACCCTGACGCTGGGTGCGCAAGATGATTTTCCCAATCCTATCGATTACTCCTAGCTACGGAGGGCAATTGGACTATCATAATCAAACTCTTGAATCCCTAGCCGTGCCGTGAATGCGGATATCCAATGATCGATGGATATCATTGTCCGATGGATGAGCCCCTTCAGGCCCGGATTCGATTCACGCCGTCATTGAGCCAGGTTTAGTCCCTTTTCGTGGTGAGGCCAATTTGAGAGCAGGGCGCCTTCATTTCCCCCTTCAACATTTTGGACAGGTTCATGGAACAAAACTTTGGACCACACATGGAACAATATTGAGAATGTTTATAGGATTCTTCCGGCAGAGTCACATCATGCATCTCACGGGCACGGTCCGGGTCAAGAGCCAAAGTGAACTGGCTTTCCCAATCGAAATTGAAGCGAGCTTTGGCGATGGAGTCGTCGCGATCTCTTGCTCCAGGGCGCTGGCGGGCAATATCCGCGGCATGTGCCGCAATTTTATAAGCGATTATGCCCTGCCGGACATCTTCAATATCGGGAAGCCCCAGATGTTCTTTGGGCGTCACATAACAAAGAAAAGAAGCACCTGAAACGGCTGCCATGGTTGCGCCAATTGCCGAGGTAATATGATCGTAGCCTGGCGCTACATCGGTGACTAACGGACCCAACACATAAAAAGGAGCTTCGTGACAGAGCTGTTGCTGTTTTTCCATATTCATGGCTATCTGGTTGAAGGGGATGTGTCCCGGCCCTTCAACCATGACTTGAATATCTTGCTCCCATGCCTGCAGAGTCAATTTCCCCAACACTTCCAGTTCGGAAAACTGGGCCGCATCGCTAGCGTCGGCCAGACAGCCTGGACGCAATCCATCGCCCAAACTGAAACTCACATCGTATTTCTTGAAGATTTCGCAGATCTCCCCAAAATGAGCGTAGAGCGGATTCTGCTGCTTGTGATGGAGCATCCATTGAGCCATGATGGCCCCCCCGCGGCTGACTATTCCCGTCACGCGGTCGATTGCTAATGGCAGGAATTCCCGCAACAATCCACAATGAATCGTCATGAAATCCACACCCTGTCGGGCTTGGGTTTCGATGACATCAAGGAGCAGACGAGGAGTGAGGTCTTCAGCCTTCTCCACCAAGTACATTGCCTGATATAGCGGCACCGTTCCCAACGGAATGGGGCACTGACGAATCATGGCTTCCCGGATCAGATTCAAGTCGCCCCCTGTCGAGAGATCCATTACGGTATCAGCGCCATATTTCAAACAAATTCGCATTTTTTCCAATTCAGTCTCTATAGTGGAACTGAGTGCGGAGTTCCCGATATTGGCGTTGATTTTGCATTTTGCAGCCAAACCTATGGCAATGGGTTCAAGATTGGTGTGGTGGATATTGGCAGGGATGATCATTCGTCCCCGGGCTATTTCCGAACGGATCAGCTCGGGATCGACAAGTTCCCGTTTAGCAACAAAATTCATCTCTTCGGTGATCATGCCTTTTCGCGCCAAGTGCATCTGCGTGACATTGCCGCCAGTGCGTGATCGGACCCATTCCTTCCGCATTCATTTGCTCCTCTTTATTGAGATCGATTTGATAAGGGAGGAAAAATTTCGTCCTCCTGCTATTTAATGTTATTACACTTCATAACCCTCGGCAAACAGCTTTTCAGCTTGGGGAGAGGCAATCAGAGATGCGTGTGGCCGACATGCATATCCCACCGTGTCGAGAAAAGACAAACATGCTCATGAAGCATCCGAAGTGATTTCGGGAAAGGGCCTGCATATTAAAAGAACAAACTGCCGTTTCTTGGCGTTTCTCGACAAATGAAAATCCGGACCTATGGTTATCATCGTTTTGGAAACATCTGAACGCAGGGCATTCCCTTGAGGCCGTCAGAAGATTCTGTGCCCATCGGAACAGCAAGCATCGGCCAGAATCCCGGCGCAAATTGCGACACGAAAATGTTCGGATGGATGGGATAAGGTAGCAGAAAATGCCGCCCCGCTTGAGGATCAATAATCGTTGGGGAGTTGTTTTACTTGCTCCATCGAGAAGACCGGGCCTTCCTTGCAAACATAGACATGGCCGGCATTGCAGCGGCCGCATTTGCCGACGCCACACTTCATGCGGTTCTCGAGGCTGGTGTAAATGTCCCGATCCGAAAGGCCCATTTTTTCCAATACAGGAAGAGTGAATTTGATCATGATGGGAGGACCGATAACCAAAGCTACGGAGTTTTCCGCCGGAAGATGAGCTCTTTCCAGCACCGTGGGCACGAATCCGATTTCGCCCTTCCAGTCCGGTGTCTCACCACCCGGGTCGACACATTTGACTACTCGCACCCGCTCATATTCGGTCCATTTTTCCAGTTCATTTACAAAGGCAAGATCAGCCACCGTCCGAGCGCCGTAAACGACGGTAATATTGCCGTAGCGAGCGCGATTTTCCAGCGCATACCAAATGGCACACCGGATGGGCGGCATGGCGATGCCGCCGCCCACAAAGATCAGGTTCTTGCCTTCCCATTCCTCCATGGGATAACTATTTCCATACGGGCCGCGAAAACCAATGGTGTCACCTTCTTCAATTTGCCAGAAAGCTTCGGTTACCTTGCCCGTTTTGCGAAAGCAAAACTCCAGGTAATTTTTCCAGGTGGAACTGGAGCAAATATTGAAAACCGATTCGCCGGCTCCAAAGGCTGAAAAAATGCCAAATTGACCCACTCGAAAAGAAAACCGCTGGGCTTTATTTTCATCCTTAAAGCGAATGCGAACCGATTTTACATCCGGCGTCTGACGTTGAACTTCCAACACTTCCATTAATTCAGGCTGATAAATATTCTCCACTGTTCCTTACCTCAAGCAGAAAGTTGGCCGTTTTGGGAGATAGCTTCCAGAACGCTTTGGACTCCCAGGTTCACCGGACAATTTCGGGTGCAATTCCCACAGCCGGTGCAAAGCACCTCCCCGAATTTTTCCGGGTAAATGCGGAACTTGTGAAAGATCCGCTGCCGCTGGCGATTCGGTTGGTTGGCGCGGGGGTTATGTCCAGAAGCATGTTGCGTAAAGAGAGGGAATTGGCAGGCATCCCAATTCTTAAGCCGGAATCCGTCGGCCGCATTCCCTTCATCCACGATATCGAAACAGTGGCAGGTGGGGCAACTGAAAGCGCAGGAACCGCACCCCAGGCAGCGTAGCGTCTGCTCCTGCCAAAGAGGATCTTCAAAATGACTCTTCAGATATTCGGCTACTTGTCGTGGATCGAATCGGACGGGGGGGCCTGGCGGGTTATCCGCGGGGCGATCGGCTTTTTCCAGACGCCTCTGAAACAGGGAAGCACCGCGATCGGTAACGGTGCGAACCTCAAAAGAGCCGTTCCCCAAATCCACTAGCAGCGCATCGGAGCCTCGCACAGCCGCGGGTCCCAAGCCAACCGAGGTGCAAAAACAATACTCATCATGGGATTTGCAGGCCAAAGAGACGACTGTAGTGGCTTGGCGCCGCCGGTTAAAAAACTCATCCTTGAAATCCCAGTTGAAGACAGGGTCCAGAATCGGCAGGGAAGCGGCATCGCAAGGACGCGCGGCAATAAGCAACTGCGCCGGCACTTTCAGATCCATTTCCCGCAATTCGACGTCATTCCCTTTGAGCCGATAACCATACAGCACTTCATGTTTGGGGAAAACGAATTCCTTTATGGAATTGGAGGGATGAATAAAGCCATCCAAGAGCAACTCCCCGGATTTTTGAAGGGAGGCATAATGAACCATGTCAGGTTTGATCTGAACCGGTCCAGCGGCCTTCTTCCCTTCGGCAATCCAGTCATTGAGGAGCCGCAACAAATTGTCTTTTGAAATTATTTCGCTCACCGGATGAAATTCTCCTTGTCAGCGGTAGAGTACGCCCCCAGGATGGGCTCGGTTTCAGTATCCATGCCAGGACGATAATTAAATTGTTCCTCGGCGGCCTGGCCGAGGGTTTGATTGAGCAGCCCCAGATTAATCCCAGCCGGACAGGCGCGGACGCATTCCCCGCATCCAATGCAGCGTCCCGCCAGATGGAAGGTCCGGGCGATTTGCCAAGCCAGGTTTCCTTTGAGGGAAGGCGAAGTGTCAATGCAGGTGGGCCGGTTCTTGTCGGCAATACATTGTTCGCAATAACACAAGGGACAGACCTGCCGGCAGGCATAGCATTTCACGCAACGGCTCAACTCCTCCATCCAATAATTCCAGCGCTCTTCCTGTGTTTTATTGCGAAATTCGTTGAGCCTGGCAAATCGTGCCTCCGCATCGACTGGACTCGATGCCGTTGCCTTTCCGATGATCCGATCCGCAAACCTTGGCTGATGGACTTCACAGAACTGGCATTTGGATTCCAGCGGCGCACCCACTCCATCGCAGGCCATGCCGATCACATGTATTTTATCCCGCTCAAGTTGTGATTCCTTCTCCAAGACGAGCAATGTTTTTTCGTCGCAACCTTTGACAATGATGGCCGGTTTGCCCAGCGCCCGGATTTCTTTACGCTTCAGAAACACCGTCAGGTTGTTGAAACAAAAATTATTCCAAACCAGCCGGCTGACCTCATCCGGCGAAGTGATAAATACTGGAAAGGCAGGCCGTGCGGCTGAATTCTGGCCATATCCGATGATTACGTTGACCTGGCCGGATTCCAACAATTCGCGGCAATATTGGCGGAGCTCTTCGACTAGCATGCAGGTGCCTCGCAGATTTTTTTGTAAGCCTCGTAGGGGCCCATTTGACGCGTTTGTTCGGTAATTTCCGAGATCATTTGTTGCCACTTCTTGCCTTCAGCGGCGGAGATCCAAGTGAAGTGGATCCGTTTCATATCAATGCCCAGCGTATTCAATAATTCGCGGAAGAGCATCCACCGGCGGCGGGCATGATAGTTGCCGGCGGTGTAATGGCAATCTCCCGGATGGCAGCCGGAGACTAATACCGCATCCGCTCCCATTTCCAAGGCTTTGATAAGCAGGTTGAAATCGATTCGGCCGGTGCAGGGGAGCCGCACAATCCGCACATTGGAGGGGTACTCCAGTCGGTTGGTTCCGGCTAGATCCGCTCCCAGATACGTGCACCAGTTGCAGACATAGGCGATAATTTTTGGTTCAAAAGTCGCAGTTTCGTTCATTGAATTATTCCATATATTGCGGCATGGGGCCGCTGACAATAATCGCTAGATACTCGATGATATACAATAAACAGTTGCATTGCATCGAGACTGACAGCTAATCACTCTCCCTTGGTATTTGACACCCGGCACCTAAATCAAACTGGCCACCTCGGCATAGATCTGTTGTTCGTTGAAGCCTTCCAGATCGGCGCTCTTGGAAGGACAAACGGCGACGCAAGTCCCGCACCCCATGCAAAGGCCCGGATTAACACGAGCCGTTCGTTTGATCAGATTACCCTTACGATCCAAAATTTCCGCCTTTTCAATTGCATGATATGGACAGGTCCGGACGCAGGTAAAGCAGGCGGCACAAATCTTTTCATTTATCCGGGCAATCTCGGGTTCACGGGTCATTTCAGAATGGCCGAACATGACCGCCACTTTGCCAGCCGCGGCCGAGGCCTGGGCGACCGCTTCCGGAATATCTTTGGGGGCATGGCAGGCGCCACAGATGAAGACCCCCGCTGAATTGGTTTCCACCGGCCGCAATTTGGGATGCGATTCTGAAAGGAATCCGAACTCGTCGTAACCCACTCCCAGCTTTTGTGCCAGCGATTCCACTCCATCCGCCGGACGCATGGCAGAGGCCAGCACTACCATGTCTGCCTCTATAGTGACGGGTACACCTGCCAGAGTGTCAGCGCCACGGACAATCAATTTGCCATTTTCCTCGGTAATCTTGGAAACACGACCCCGATGATAATGAGCGTGGTCTTGTTCAATGGCCCTCCGGACGAATTCGTCATAATTCTTACCCCCGGACCGGATATCCATGTAAAAAACGTGGGTCTCGCCGTCGTGAACCTTGTGCTTGTAGAGCATGGTATGTTTGGCGGTGTACATACAACAAATCTTGGAACAGTAGGATATTCCCTTCGCGTTGTCCCGTGATCCCACGCAGCTGACAAAAACAACTGTCTTAGGCTCTTTGCCGTCGGAAGGACGCTTGATCACTCCTGATGTCGGACCGGATGCGGAGACGATTCTCTCAAACTGGAGTGAATCGATGACATCTTTATATCGGCCATATCCGTATTCCCCGTACCCTTTGAGCCCTTCCTCATTCTGCCGCTGATCGATTTTATAGAGCTGGTATCCCGTGGCCACAATGATGGCGCCCACATCTTCAACCACGGTTTTGTCCGTATCGTGAAACATAATGGCTTGAGCCGCGCATTTCTTTTCGCAAAGGCCACAACCGCTGCCCTTTTTGAGCCTGGTGCAAGTATTTTTATCAATGACTGGCCGGGCCGGCACCGCCTGTGGGAAGGGAATATAGATGGCGCGGCGATATCCCATTCCGAAATCAAACTCACTCAAATTCTTCTTCAACGGACAGGAATTCCAGCACTCCCCGCAGCCCGTGCATTTTTTGACATCGACGTAGCGGGCCTTTTGACGGATGGTAACCTTAAAGTTGCCGACGTACCCTTCCACCCCTTCCACCTCAGAGTAGCTATATAACTTGATATTGGGGTGTTGGCCAACTTCCACCATGCGTGGAGTCAAAATACATTGCGAACAATCCAGCGTGGGGAAAGTCTCGGAAAGGCCTGCCATCTTTCCGCCGATGGAAGGCTCCCGTTCCACCATCACCACCTCATGTCCAGCATCGGCAATATCCAAAGCCGCCTGAATTCCCGCTACTCCTCCGCCGATTACCAGTGCCCGCTTGGTTACGGGCACACGAATCGGATCGAGAGGATTATTGCGCCGAACTTTTTCCACGGCCATCCGGATCAAATCGAGCGCTTTCGTAGTGGCTTCCTCTTTATTGTGATGCACCCAAGAGCAATGTTCCCGGATGTTGGCCATCTCCACCAGATACGGATTCAATCCAGCTAGCTGGGCCGCCTTCCGAAAAGTTTTCATGTGCATGTGCGGAGAACAGGACGCCACAACCAAGCCGTCCAATTTCTCGGAAACGATCTTGTCTCGGATCATGGTTTGTCCGGGATCGGAACACATATATTTGTAGTTAACCGCACAATGAACGCCGCGGATCTGACGGGCCAATTCAGTCACTTCGTCCACTTTGACGTTTCGGGCTATGTTTTCGCCGCACCAGCAGGTGAATACGCCGATTCTCGACATGGCTCTCTCTTCCTAATCAATGGTTATTCTGGAAGGCAACCTTCGGCCTTTGGATTGGGCGCGGAGGCCTATTCCTAAACAGGCTGCAATGCATTCACGATAAAATGTCTGTCGATCCCCAAGGTTTTCTCATCAAGACCCAGAGCAAGCCCCACTAAATCCGACAGGTAATACACCACCATGTTGTGTTTGACGCCGAATTTCTTTTCGATGTCGTTTTGTTTCATGTCCAGATTGACATGACACATCGGACAAGCCACCACCAGGCAATTGGCTCCATGAGCTGCGGCATTGCTAAGGATCCGATTCGAGAGGTCCAACACCGTTTGCTCATTGGCCATGGTCATGCCGGCCCCGCAACATTCAGTTTTATAATTCCACTCCACGGTTTTAGCTCCCATTGCTTCCAGAATGGCCTCCATGGAATGAGGGTGCTCACAATCGTCAAAGCGCAGAGTCTCAGGGGGACGCGTCAGAAGACATCCGTAATAGCAAGCCGCATGAATCGATTCCAGCGGATGCTTTACCGCGGATTTAATCCGGTCGATTCCAACATGTTGGAAGACTTGAATCAAGTTGAGGATCTGCGTCTTCCCAGTCACGGGCAATTCCACTATTTCCGATATTTGTTTGCGCAAAGAAATATCGCCAACGATGCTTTGTGCCGCCTTAATTAGCTCCATGGAACACATGGGGCAGGGAGCCAACATTTCCGACAATCCCTGTTTTTCCGCCAAGGCCAGGTTCCGCGCCGGCAAGGCTACAGAGAGCTTGTGGTTGATCGAATGCGCGGCCGTTGCACCACAACAGATCCAGTCATTGACTTCCTGGATCTCGACATCCAAGGCTTTCAGGCAGGAATGTACGGAAGCATCATAATCATTGGAAGAACCATGGAGCGCACAACCCGGATAATAACCGATGTTCATGGGAGGACCCTTCAATGTTGTTAATGAATTCTTAATATCGCCGGACATATGCCATGCAGAAAGAGCAGAGGTCCGTTACTTTTGGCATCTCTCAAAGATTCGCGATACGACTGCACGATCCTTGACTTTTTCCCCAGAAAAATGCAGTTTTTTTCGCTTCAATAGTTCAGGAGCTAAGAGGGCATCCTTGAATAGCAGCGGCAAATTCAAGTCATTAAAAAAAGCCTTGGTCTTGAACAATCGGATCAATTCCAATTCGTTCAGTCGTCCAAATTTTTTGATGTTTTGAAGAAATGCCAGCTGAAAAAGAACCGTTCGTTGTTGTGCGGGAGCAAAAGCGCCTTTTTCGATGGAAAGCTGACGCATCTCATCCATTACACCGGCACAATCGACAGATTTGGGACAACGAGTGGAACAAGTCTGACAGGACACACAGAGCCAGATGGCCTGCGATTGCGCGGCTCGATCCTTCATCCCGAGCTGATAAAGACGGACAACCTGATTGGGCATCAGATCCATCTCACCGGCCATGGGACACCCGGCCGTGCATTTGCCGCATTGATAACAATCTTCTACGGGGATTGTGTCGGATTTGGATTGGGTAGGGTGATGATTTTCCATGAGAGGGCTGCTCCCTTCGAGGCTTTATGACTATAGTGACATTTGCCGGTTCAAAACACTTCTCCCTGGCCCGGCTTACATCGATTAATGTCAGCCAGCCCTCCCCCAGCAGTACTGTAGCACAAAATCGGATAAATCGTATTTTATTTTACAGAAAATTTCCCGAAAACCCAGTATTGGCGACTGTTTTGGTCGTCGAGCCGTCCCGCGTCGATTTGCGGTTCACTTTCGGCCAAATGTGAGGTCGCTTGTACATTTGCCGTCTATAGTCCTGCCCCTTGGAGGAAGCATCCCCTGTTTAGGCAGATAATATACCGAGAATTCCTAGAACAGATAGTGGCCAAATTAAAGCACTCCTGGTGAAATTCCATCATGCAGACGAGGCCCTTTTTGTTAAATAATGGAAAAGAATGTTTAATATGTTGAAATTCCGCTGAAGAAAATTAGAATCGAGTTTGGATATATTTGTGCAGGGTAAAATGAAGACAGATTATTTAGCAGCGGAAAAGCAGCATAGTCCAATGTTTTTGGATTGGGATGGAGGTGGAAATGATGATCCAGACAACGATTCGTAGAGGACACTTTTTTCAGACTCTGGTCTTCTTTACATTGACTTTTCTCCTGTCCGTGGATTGCCTGCGAGCCCAAGAGCAGGCTGCCATCGGCCCATCTCAAACGGATACCCAAAGAGACCAATCGGTAAAGGTTGACCATGGATCCCGTCTCAAATTTGGTGGGATTATGGTTGGCGCAGATTATTCCCATTCCTTCGGACATTATGGATATCCGATGTACGGTGGTTTTTATCCTTTTTGGAGCTATGGCTGGTCTCCCTGGTGGGATTATTCTCCAGCCTGGGGGTGGGGATATGCACCATTTTACCCGTTGGCCAGGACGGCTGTTTCGGGTGAAATCAAGTTGCAGAGAACCGATAAAAATGCTGAGGTATTTATTGATGGAGCCTTTGCCGGCATGGTGGACGATCTGAAATCATTCTGGCTTGAACCGGGAATATACAATTTGGAAATCAAAAATGCTTCCGGAGGCCTGTATCGAAAGCGACTTTATGTTCTCAGCGGGAAGACTTTGAGAGTCTCTCCTGTTTTTTTTGTTCCCCGGAAGGAGGAATAATCACATGAAAAAACTGGCTGCAATTTCAACAATGGTCTGTTGTTTGATTCTTTTTGCTTATGCTGACTCCCGTCGGGGAATTGGACCGCGCCCGCGTCCTTCCGATTATGCTGAATTTGCCGACAAGGAAAGGTTCAGTCTTGGAGTGAGTTCACTGAACAAGAATTCCATCCTCCAGAGTTTTTCCTCTGACCTGACCAAGGGATTCATTGTGGTGGAAGTGGGGCTCTTCCCATCGAAAGAGAATCAGGTGGAAATCGATCCTAAATATTTTGTGCTAAAAGCCGCGGATGGATCCGGTTTAGTGCGTCCTCTCGAGCCGGCATCCGTAGCCGGGATTCTACGGCGCACGACGGGGGATAAGCGTGAAGTTGCGCTTTACCCGACGGTCGGTGTCGGGTACGAATCCGGTGGCTATAATGACCCTTATTACGGAGGGCGAAGAGGCGGCGGCTGGTCTACGGGTGTTGGTGTCGGTGTCGGAATTGGACGGTCAGGCAGCGGGACTGCTCCTGAGGACCGGAAGGTCATGGAGACCGAATTGAGTGAAAAGGAAATCCCCGCGGGAGTCCATTCTGAAAGAGTCTGCGGATATCTCTATTTTCCTATACCGGAAAAAAATCGAAAGAAGAGCTACCTTTTTGAGGGCACGCTAAATGGAGAGAAAATCTCGCTGCTCTTGAGATACGACAAATGAGAAATGTTGGAAAAAAGTTCAATTCCCGTCAGGAAGCCCGGCTTGCGGCTTTGGCCATGATCTTGATGTCACTAGTGGATTTTCTTTGGGGAATGAGCGGAGCGATATTCCCATTGGGAATTGACCAGGTGGCGGGCAAATGGGCGCTCTCTTTGGGAAGGGATCCGCAGGCACAGCGATAATGGTCTTGGATTTCGATTACCGAGGACATGCACTCAATGCAGAAGCCGACGGTCAAATTAATTCGCGGGACCATGACACTTCTTCTCCTCCGGACGTAAATCCGGGTTTGGTCGGTTGGCCCATTATTATAGTTATGGACGAAGTTTCAATTTGTAGCCTGATGAATTACTCCCCTCAATTATATCTCATCGGCAGACCTTTAACATACTTTAGTGGCTTTCTTTTTTTTTCGTAGCTTCAAAATATTTTTAAAATACACCGATGGTTTTTGACACAGTAGACCCTAATCCTGGTTTCAAGAGTTCATGAAGTCCTATGATTCCACTGGGAACTGGACGAAACATAAATATGCGAATCGATTATTTCAAATAATATCGCAAAGATGGCGGAAACGGGTAGAGCATTGAGAGTTGCTCAAAGATTGGTGTTATGCTGTTCAGAATTGCAGAATATTTTTACAATTGACCAGAACACGTCGGGGACTTCCATCTCCCATTCGAGAGCAGAATCATGCAAGCGGATTTCGGAAAGCCGTAGTCATCAAAAATAGCGAGCAGCGCTGGAGGGTCGATTTCCCGCATGGCGGCAAATCAGTTCCACAAAGGTAAAGGGTCGACTTTATTTGTGAAAAAAAAACAGGTGGAGAAACCAACAATTACCCATTATAGGCAACCCAGGGCTTTAGGCTCGGTGAGAAGGCGGAAAATATTAGAAAACTGAGTCTGAAGGATGGTATTTCTCATTGCAACAATTTTTGCAATGAATTGTGCACCTGTTCAAGAGCAGTTGGAATGCTGTTGGCAACGGCTGAGGTGAGTTCCGTCGAAAATCCCCAATCTTGTCCAGTGACCGAGATTAAATATGCGGACGGACACTTGCCATAGAGTCCTCTTGCATAGGCTAGTAGCATCGCTGGAGTCAAACTGTGGGTAAAAGCGGAGACGACTTGATCGGGAGCGACCTCCTCACAAAAGACTTCTCCGGGTGTTTCTCCACGCCGCGCATCCAGAAAAATCACTCCGGAAGCTTGACTCAACTCCTCCGCCAATTCCGGGCCGAGCTGGTATAGAATATGCAGCCGATAATCGTGGCTTTCGGGATCCAGCGATTCCGCGGCTTTCCAGGCAAAGCCATCATCAGCCCGCATGGGGTTTCCGTATGCAATGATATAAATCATTTAATGTCCAAAAAGGGGGAAGCATAAAATATTGTCTCCGGGAAGACAAATTAAAGAGAGCTTCCTCGGCAGGACTTTCGCCCTGGCCCATAGATCCAAAAAAGGCCACGAATTTATGAACAGCCTTCGTGGCCTTTTTTCTGCCTTCCGAACCTAAACATGGTATATGCGACTATAATGAATAACGAGACCATGTTTGCACGACAGACACTCGGACGATTCTGCGCAACACGCGGGACAAAATCGGCGACTTTGGGGGCACAAACAACCTAACTGCGCTTCAACTCGTTCAGCAGCTCTCCGCGGGAGCTGAAGAGCTGCACATGGAGCGGCATTTCTCCGGCGGCATGAGTGGAACAGCTCAGACAGGGATCATATGCCCGGATGCCAGCTTCCACGCGGTTTAGCATTCCTTCGGTCAGCTTAGTTCCATCCACATAATGCTTGGCGATCTGGGCGATCGTCTGGTTCATGGACAGATTATTTTGTCCGGTGGCAATGATTAAATTGGCCCAGGTCATCAATCCCCCTTCCCGGACCTTGTAGTGGTGGAACAACGTGCCGCGTGGGGCTTCCATACAACCGACTGCCTCGAAGCGGTTCCGCCACGCCAATGCTCTAACATTGCCGTCAAGCAAGGTGGGGTCCTCCATCATCTGACCCACACGCTCGAGACAGAAAAGAATTTCGATCAAACGGGCATAATGATAATGGAAAGAACTCAGAACGGCGCCACGGCCCAACATTCTAAACTCGGCAAGTTCTTGGTCAGCCAGCGGTGTGCCAGCATGTGAAGCGACATTTAGACGGGCCAATGGGCCGACCCGATAATTCCCCTCGGGATACCCCATTGGTTTGTAATAGGGGAACTTCAAATAAGACCAGGATTCAACAGCTTCTCCAATATATTCTTCATACTTGGCCGGATCAAGCTGATCCGCCACAATGTTTCCCATGGCATCGACAAACCGCAAGTATCCGTCGTAATGTTCCAGCCCACCATCCTTGGAAACCATGGCCATGAAGAGAGAAGGAAAATTTCCGAAAATTCGAGCGGAATCCTGGAAATCATCCAGACTCTTCTTGAACCAAGCAATAGTCTGGGTAATGATGTCCATGGCCTCAGACCAGCCGGCTTTGATTTTGTCCCGTCCTTCCACTGTAAGCGGATCGCTGACGCCGCCCGGAACTGCCCAGGAAGGATGAATCTTGCGTCCACCTAGAGTTTCAATAATCTCCTGCCCATATTTGCGCAGGCGGATCCCTTGCCGGGCTATTTCCGGATGAGCCTCGATCACTCCCATGATGTTCCGCTTTGCTGGATTGGTGTCATGACCGAGCAACAGATCGGGCGAAGACAAATGGAAAAAGCTTAGAGCGTGAGACTGAATCAGCTGGCCGAAATGCATCAGACGGCGCAGATTTGCGGCCGCTTCCGGGATATCGACGGCCAGCAGCGCGTCGCCGGTTTTGGCGGAGACGAGCAGGTGGCTTACCGGGCAGATTCCGCAAATGCGGGCCGTGATGGCGGGCATTTCACGGAAAGGACGCCCTTCGCAAAACTTTTCGAATCCGCGGAATTCCACAACGTGAAATTGAGCATCGCTGACCTGGCCGGCATCATCGAGATGTAAGGTTATTTTGGCGTGACCCTCAATGCGGGTCACGGGATCTATGACTATTCGGTTGCTCATTTGGTTCCTCTCTCTCATCCGTACTGTAGTTTATCTTTCATGTCTGGAGTGCGCCCCTCTAACAGCTCCGTCAATACATACCCGATTAAATTGGCGCCGGGAGGGCACCCAGGCAGGAAAAAATCTACCGGGATCACTTCATGAACCGGACAGACTCGATCTAAGAGCCGGGGGACAATTGAGTCCGCTTCTGGCTTTTGTGGCTGTAGAGTAGCATTCTCGATGTAGGCCCGCTCAAGAACGGAATTCACCGAATCGGCCAAGGGATTGCGCATGGCTGGAACGTTGCCGTTGACGGCACAATCGCCGAAAGAGATGACAACTTTGCTCCGCTGCCGGATTTGTTTGGCAAGATGCAAATTCTCTTCATTACAAATCGCGCCTTCAATCAGCGTGACGTCGACCTTCTCGGGAAATTCCTTCACGTCCATAATGGGGCTGTAGACCAATTCAATCCTGGGAGCAATGTCGATCAGGGTTTCATCCAGATCCAGGAAGGACATGTGACAACCCGAGCAGCCGCCCAGCCAAGCGGTAGCCACCCGGACTTTGGAATTAGTGGTTACTGGATCCATAGTTTTTCCTCCCTGGCGCGTTTGATGTAAGTGAGGAAATCACGGTTCTTTACCATCTCGGCGGCCGATTTCCCCTTGGCAAAGAGCGCGCCGGTCGGACAGACTTGAACGCATTTGCCGCAACTGGTGCAGGAATTGGAACTCCCCCAGAGTTGGTTCAAGTCCGTAATAGTGCGGGCCAGGGCTCCGCGGCCCATAATGTCCCAAGTATGGGCACCCTCGATTTCGTCACAAACGCGGACACAACGGGCACAGAGAATGCAGCGGTTATGATCCACTCCAAACCAATGGTGCGAGTTGTCCATATCCATGGAAGGAAATTGGAATGGGAAACGGACATGATCCATACCCACTTCGTAGCCCACCTGTTGCAGGTCACAGTTCCCGTTGATGACACAGACCGAACAGACGTGGTTTCGCTCGGCAAAAAGCAGTTCCACGATCATGCGGCGGTATTTTTGCAGCCGCTCGGTGTCTGTTCGAATCACCATGCCTTCTTCAGCCCTCGTGACACAAGCAGGATGAAGCTTGGGGGATCCTTCGATTTCCACCACGCAGAGCCGGCAGGCTCCGATGCCGGAGAGTCCTTCAAGAAAGCAGAGAGTCGGCATCGGGATGTCGTTTTCGCGCAACAGATCCAGAATAGTTTGATCTTCGGCGGCACTCACTTCCTGTCCGTTAATAGTCAGAGTTTTTACGCTGCTCATGCACCCACCTCCACCGGTCGGGAATCATTGGCGCCGTTCGCGGGTCTGCACTTGCAGACGCCAGCCGGACATCGCTTTTCTACGATATGAGCCAAATATTCATCGCGGAAATATCGTAAAGTGCTTAAGACTGGATTCGGCGCGGTCATGCCAAGTCCGCACAGGGCCGTGCGTTTGACCATGTCGCACAGTTCCTCGAGAAGGGCTAGATCCTCCATCGTGGCTAACCCCTCAGTAATTTTCTTTAACAAGCCGTACATTTGGGCAGTGCCGGCCCGGCAGGGAATGCATTTGCCACACGATTCTTCCATGCAAAAATCCATGAAATATTTGGCCACATCCACCATGCAGGAAGTTTCGTCCATGACGATCAATCCGCCCGAACCCATAATAGAGCCCACTTTGGCCAGCGACTCGTAATCCATGCTCAGGTCCAGGTGTTCAACCGGTATACAGCCACCGGAAGGTCCGCCGGTCTGAGCGGCTTTGAATTTTTTCCCGTCTGGAATCCCCGCTCCGATGTCATAAATGATCTGACGCAAGGTGATCCCCATGGGCACTTCGATCAACCCGGTGCGGTTAATCTTTCCGGCCAAGGCAAACACTTTAGTTCCCTTGCTCTTTTCGGTGCCTATCTTGGCATACCAACTTCCACCGCTTGTGATGATTGGTGGAACGCTGGCAAACGTTTCCACGTTGTTAATCAAAGTCGGCTGTCCCCAGAGTCCGCTCACGGCAGGGTAGGGAGGCCGGGGGCGAGGTGTTCCCCGTTTGCCCTCGATGGAAGCAATCAAGGCGGTTTCTTCTCCGCAAACAAAGGCGCCGGCGCCGATGCGCAGGTCCAACCGGAAATTAAATCCGGTGTCGAATATGTGAGTCCCTAACAATTGTTGGCGCTCGGCCTGTTTAATGGCTGTTTTAAGACGACTGATAGCCAAGGGATATTCGCCTCGCACGTAGATATAACCCGATTCGGCCCCAATGGCATAAGCGGCAATCGCCATTCCTTCTAGGATCCGGTGCGGGTCTCCTTCCAATACACTTCGATCCATGAAAGCCCCGGGATCACCCTCATCGGCGTTGCAGATTACATATTTGCGGGCACCCTTGGATTTGGCTACCGTGCTCCATTTCAATCCGGTTGGGTAACCGCCGCCGCCACGGCCGCGCAATCCGCTCGAGGAAATCTGTTGAATCACTTGCTGCGGTTCCATTTCGGTCAGCACTTTGTGCAGGGCTTGATAGGCCCCGCCGTTGATGCAGCTTTCAATCCGCTCCGGATCGATCAGTCCGGAATTTTCCATGACGACTTTTTTCTGGAATTTAAAAAATGGATCCTCCAGTGAGAGCAATAATCGCTCAACTGGACGATTGGTCATCAAATGCTCCTGCACAATGACAGCGGCATCCTCAGGAGTTACGTGGGCATACAGATACTTTTGTTGGTTTCCTTCTTCCAACCCTTCCACCTGGACCAACGGTCCGGCATCGCAAAGGCTGAGGCAGCCTGTGCTGAAGAAATGCACCGACTCATTCAATCCCGCCGCATCCAGAGCTTTTTTAAAAGCCTCCTTAACGGCAGCCCCAGCGGTCGAAAGACATCCGGCTGCTCCGCAAACGGCCACTCGGAACTTCTTGTTTTGGAGGGCGGTCCGCTCCCTTTCAATAATAATATCCAGATCTTCACCGTTCATCAGTTTGAGTCCATCCTTTCACGCGTTCCAGTGCTGATTGCGGGGTCAGCTTCCCAATCACATCGCCATCGAAAACCACCGCTGGGGCCAGACCACAAGCGCCGATGCAGCGAGCCGTCATCAATGACACCTTATTATCCGCTGTGGTCTCGCCCGATTTGATGCCGTATTTATTTTGCAGAGAATCCAAGATTTCGTGGTTCCCTTTCACGTAGCAGGCGGTTCCCATGCACACTACACACGTATGCTCGCCTTTTGGCTTTAGGGAGAAAAAGTTATAAAATGTAGCCACGCCATAGACACGGCTCAGCGGCACCCGCAAAGTCCGCCCAACATAAAGCAATAGGTCGTCTTCCAAGAAGCCGAAAAGCTCCTGGGCGGTGTGCAGGATCTCCAGCAGCGCGGTTGGCTGGTAGGCATGCCGTTTCATGGCAGCATCCAGCATTTTGAAACGCTTGTCACCGCTTGGGTGCGGTGGGGGGGCTTGTTTGGCAGTCATCGCTCACCCTTCCTGAATTAAGATAAATGCACGAACCAGAGAGTAAAAAAACGAAGAAGATGGTTATAACCCGTCACCAGATCTCCTCTTCATTCACTCGTTTTGCGGTGGCGGCTGAACAGTGCCAGATTCGCTCGCCGATCAATCTCCGGGCATCAAACCGCAGTTTCCCTTCTGAGTTTGGTGTGTCATGAAATTCAAAAGCGGAGGTGAATATAGGGGGCTCTTGACCAACACAGAGGAAATCTGAGAGTGAGAAAAGAAGAAATTGAATATACTCCTTACCGACCTCCAACCTGCGAGAACCTGCCGCATTCCAATGGTTCTGATTCTTTTAGCATCACTGCAATTCGGTGTCTCTTGCCCTTATGACAAATCGGCTGCAGCATGATTTTTCGCCCAAATCCAAGGCGAAAAAACCTTCATGCTGTAAATGTGCAAATGAATGGCCAAATTTCGCTCATTGATGTATTGAAAAAGGGTGATGAAAATCCCGATTTGTCTGCTTGCTCGAAAGGCAAGCAAATTGTACTATTTCAGCCGGGTGGCAAAAGTGAGACAATTAACTTGCCTCCGAAACATTTTCCATTTCTATGTTTTTATGATAATTAAATGGCGAATTGGAACGGGGGAAACCGCCCACTTGGGTGATGTCACCAAAGGGGACTATTGCGACGATCAAATATGAGCCAACCAATAGAAAATACAAATGTTCAGATCAGAACCTGGGATATGAATTGTCCGGTGGTTTACGGCCCTGTCTCCTCGCGGCGGCTGGGATTTTCCCTAGGAATCAACCTGCTGCCAGAGGACAAGAAACATTGCAACTTTGATTGTCTCTATTGTCAATGCGGCTGGACTAGCAGAGCATTGCTTAAATTGCCTCCTACGTCAGTGGGGTTCCCCTCTCTGCGAGAGATTGAGAGAGCTGTTCGCGAGGATTTTGAAAGATTACGGCAACAGGAGGTCATTCCCGACACCATCATTTTCTCGGGCAATGGGGAACCTACGCTATATCCGGAATTTGATCGGGCCGTCGAAATTGTCCGGACCAGCAGAGACAGTTTTCTGCCTGAATCTTTGCTGGGAATTTTGACTAATGGGACCCTACTCGGAGATGAATCGATCTTCCAAGCAGTGGTTAATCTCGATTTGAGATGTCTCAAGCTTGATGCAGGAAATCTCTGGATGGATCGCCCCTGCGTACCCTACCGCTTGGATGATCTCATTCCCGTCTGGCGGAAAGTGCCCGATTTGATTATTCAATCATTTTTTTGTGAAGGGCAGTTTGACAATTCCACCGCTGAATGGGTGGATTTATGGCTGGATCAACTTGAAGAGATAAAACCCGCTCGTCTGCATCTTTATACATTGGATCGCCAAGCCCCCACTCCCAATCTAAAGAAAGCATCACCTGAAAAGCTTCAAAAGATAGCCAATCTTGTCCAAGCCAGATTGGGCCTGGAGCCTCAGGTTTTTATGTAGCGAAAAGATCGGTTCACCCCATAGGAATCGTTCATCGAAGAAAAGAAAAGTGCCAATTTAGCGGGGGGAAAAAGAAGAGACAATCCGCATCATTCATCAGGGTGTTCCCGATCAGCTCATTCAAGCCTTGCCAGCAGTTCTCTTGGCAACAAAAATCTACAGTGGCTCTGCTTTTTATGTTAATGTGAAAACCTTGCCTTGAGCGTTACCGCTAGTTTTGGGGGAATCCTTCATTTTTAATTTAGGGGTATTCAACCATGCGAGGAGCACGGATCGTTTTCACCGTGATGAGTCTTTATACTCTGTTGGCGCTTTTAGCTGTCTGCCCAATAGTTGCGGGCAATTTGAAGACGGAAGACTGCCTAATGTGTCACGAAAGTGGCGATCCGATGGTGGATCCAAAAGCGTTCGCGGGTTCCATCCATGGCGGCATGAATTGCGTGGATTGTCACCAGGATGTGAAAGTGGTTCCTCACCCGGAAAAACTAAAGCCGGTGGATTGTTCGGTGTGCCATGGCGATGTTGTGAAAGAGTACAACGCTAGTATTCATGGTGTGGCCAGGCAAAACGGAGTGGCGGATGCCGCGCACTGTGTGGATTGTCACGGCATGCATAATATATTGCCCAAATCGGATCAGGCTGCTCTTTCCAACCGCTTCCGCCTTCCTGACACTTGCGGAAAGTGTCACGAAAACGACCAATTTGCACAAAGGCATAAAACCGTATCGGCCGAATTCGTTCGGAAATATCGGGGGAGCATCCACGGACGCGGGCTTTATCGGAGTGGATTGGCCATTTCAGCCGTTTGTACTGATTGTCATGGGACCCACAATATCCAATCCAAAGCCAGCGGAAATTCTCCCGTGGCGCGGGCCAATGTCCCTGAAACCTGCAATAAATGTCATGTCGGCATATTCAACGACTACATACAGAGCACTCATGGACAGCTATGGAAGAAAGGGAATATCCATGTTCCCGTTTGCACTAACTGTCACAACTCTCATGAAATTCAAGATCCTTTTGGCCAGACATTTCAATTGCACAGTTCCTCTTCCTGTGGAAACTGCCATACTGATAAAGCTCCCAGCTATCGGGATACCTTTCATGGACAGGCCTCTTCGCTGGGCTTTATCTATGCGGCCCGATGTTCAGATTGCCATACACCGCACCTGAATTTGCCGGCCAGCGATCCCCGTTCCTCGATTGCTCCTGGTAATCTCGTGAAAACCTGCGGCAAATGCCATCCCGGAAGCAATGAGAGTTTTGTCAAATATGATCCCCACGCGGATCCACATAACCGGTCCAAATCCCCGTTATTTTATTACACCTATCTTTTCATGAACCTTCTATTGATCGGTACCTTCAGTTTCTTTGGTATACACGGCCTGCTCTGGTTGCAGCGCTCGTTGGTGGCGACTTTCCGGGGAGAATTCCACCGGAAATGGGAGGAAGGGAAGTGGGTACAGCGATTTGACCCTGTTCAGCGGATGACCCACTTGATTGTAGTCATTAGCTTTTTGGGCCTGGCAGCCACGGGCCTCCCCTTGAAATTCCATGACACCCGCTGGGGACATTGGGTGGGAGCGGTTCTCGGAGGAGTGGAGCCGTCGCGCTACTTGCACCGGCTTTTTGCCATGGTGACCATCGGTTACTTTGTTTTCCACCTGGTTTCTCTGGCAAGCCGGATATTGCGCAAGCGGCAATATCATTTTCTTTTTGGCCCTGAATCGATGGTTCCCCGGCCCAAGGACTTATTCGACTTCTGGCAGAATCTGCGCTGGTTCCTCTATTTGGGACCCCCGCCCAGGTTAGATCGTTACACGTATTGGGAAAAGTTCGATTACTTCGCGGTGTTCTGGGGAGTTCCGATCATTGGACTTTCTGGCTTAATGCTCTGGTTCCCCACTTTCTTTGCCCGATTCCTGCCCGGGAACTGGTTAAATGTGGCCATGCTTGTTCATGCGGACGAAGCATTGCTTGCGGTAGGCTTTATTTTTACCTTCCATTTTTTCCATACTCATCTCCGGCCAGAGAGTTACCCCATTGATATCGTGATCTTCACCGGTAAAATGCCGCTCCAAAAATTCAAGGAGGAGAGGCCTGAAGAATATCGGCGATTGGCTGATGAGGGGAAATTGGAGAGTATTCTGGTCGAACCGCCAAGTTCAGCTTTCATCAAGCTCTGTCGAACCTTTGGCTTTTCAGCGTTGGCCGTCGGATTGTTTTTGATTGTGATGATTTATCTGACACTGATATTGGGGAAGTAGGGCGCATCTTTCCAATTTACCTATCCGGCAACAGGATGCATGGATCACCTTGGGGTTGGTTCCACGCATCCCTTCCTTCATCATTTCTGACTCTGAATTTCTGCGGCAATACTTTTTGAATTGCTTCAACATTTGCCGGAGGGGAGATTGTATTGCTCTGCGTAGTTAGCCCTGCCGGAAAAGTTCGGACTTGTTCAAACATTTCCAAAAATCGACAATGCAAATTTCACTTGCTTAATGTCAGCAAGTCCGGGATTAAAGTCGGCTTTTCTTCATCCTGGGCCAACAAATCGTGGCAAGCGGTGCAATCTTGGGTGATTTCCTCACCTCCGGAAGTCTTATGTTCGCCATCATGGCATCGGAAGCAGCCTGGAAAATTTTGATGTCCCAAATTATTTGGATAAGATCCCCATCCGACCCTCATTTTGGGAAAAATGTTGCGGCGATAAATCTGTTCAAGAACAATTCCAGCCGTTTCAATCTGAGGTTTTCTGGACCGATATATTTCGGGTAGTTCTTTTCGATAATGATTTGACAAATCAGTCTGAATTTTCCCGGCCGCGTTTTCATCGTCAATGGAATAACTCTTTAAAATTTGGACTCCCACTTTTTTGATAAAAGGGAGCGTTCTGTCAATTTGGTTTTCCGACAGAGCGGAATCCAATGCGTCTTGAGGCATCTGAAAAATATGAGTAGGGCGGTTGTGGCAATCCACGCAATCCATAACCCGCCTTTCTCCATTCAATTCTCCTCGGGGAGATCTTTCGCCTACCCGGCGGAATTCGCGAATTTTTCCGTTTCCCGATCGGTGTTGCACCCATAATATGCTTTGACGCTTATCATCCGCGATGTAGGTGACCCGATTGTAGGGATCCATATGCCACCAGTGAATTCCTGTTCCCCGGCCGTCCTTCCCTTGAGTGCCACCCACTCTAATCAGCAGGGCGGTAGTCAATGGAGTGTTTTTTTCATCTTCATTGAATTTTTTGATGACCCGCAGCTTTAAATCGTGAAATTTCTGAGGCCAGTGACACTGTTCGCAGGTCTCCCGGGCCGGGCGTAGATTGTGCACGGGGGTCGGGATGGGGTGGGAATAGGTGTGAAGCGCTACCGCAAAAATCTGGCGGACCCCGGAAAGCTTGGACTTTACAAACCAAGAGGCGCCAGGTCCAATGTGACAACCTACACATTCCACGCGGGAATGAGGTGACCCTTGATAGGCGGTGTGTTCAGGCTCCATCACAGTGTGACAAAGGGTCCCGCAGAATTGAACGCTGTCCATATAATGGAGACCTTGAAAGGCAGCAAGGGATAGGATCAAGATGTTAATTGGAGTGAAGATTGCCACAAATACCCATGTCTTGCGAACCCGCGGTACGTTGAAATCCAACACGGGAAAATGAACAGGTGTAAGCGGCGCTCCAGCCAGAGTGAGTTCTTTCTGACGATGAATTTCACGCCATGCCCCGATGGGGATCAGCATCAACCCAGCAAGGAAAAAACCCGGCAAAATCAGATAATTTATCAAACCGATATAGGGGTTGGAAAAAAAATCCAGCAGATCCATCAGGTAAAGCACAACAATCAGGATGGCACTGATAGTCGTCAGAATCACTCCTAAGAAGGAGAGAGGATTCTTCCCCCATTCTACCAGGACATCAACGAAATGCCCCATTTTCCAAAGAGCCCCATGCTTGGATTCACTCATGATCATTTCCTTTCAGCGGAGCGATCACAGCCCATCTACAAGTTTGAAGGCTGCGCTTTTGCCGCGGCAGAAATGCGAAATTACAAAAGGTTATGCAAAAGCAGGTTCAGGTTTGAACCCACTAGGATCAAAAAGCTAATAGGGGAAAAAGAATATCGTCACCGCATTTATACTCCCGTCAAGTACTGGATCAGAAACAATCCTGGCTTTTTTCCTCATCCAGACGAGGAGATTAATTTCATAATCAGCCTCGAAAATTATCGGGTTAGTCGAGGGCCATTACAACCTCTAATCATGTTCATTGAATCGAGAGCCAAATGAAGAAATGAAAATGCGGCAGGTTCGAACTCAGGTTGCCAGGCAAATTCAACCAGCATTCCCTAAAAAGGAGCGTGGAATCGTCCAAGGCAGCCACATAAGAACAAAGGCGCGTGGTTCGCTCTTCAAGAAAAAAATCACCTTCGAAATTACTATATCGCAAGATTTCCCCCTTGCCAAAAGTGCAGTTTCTTCATTCTACGGTGCGGAGAGTGGCGGTAATTGCAGCGTGGATCTATGAAAATAAGGCGAGATGATTGGGCTGTCCAAAATGGTGGCGCGGAGATAACTTGGCGAAGATTTTCCTCTGATGCTCCAGGGTCTTCGAGGCCATTGAGCATCTCAGCATTTCCCTCGTTTTAAGAACTTGCCATTTTTTGCCCCGCGGAAATCGACGAGACGGCCAGGAAATCATTTAGCTGACATATCACCTGCGAGATTCTTTTTGCCTCCAGATGGCGCAATAATTCCAGTTGATTCAGTTCTGCCAGAATTAGCCGGATCTGAAGCAAAGTCATTTTTTTCCTTTGTAGAGTGTGAAGCAAGGAAGTCTCGGGTGTAAGGGACGGAACTGTTTCATCGTTTTTTCTCATTCTTTTTTTCCGTCGCCAAATGCTCAGTTGGCTTGTCAGATTCCTCAACCGATCGAGTAGCAACTGGTGATGTTTTTCGGGCGGGATTGATTCAATCCATGCGAAGTGCTCTCGAAAAGTCAGACAGATTCGCCGGCATCGCAAAAGGGAAATTCCGGTTACCGAAGACAGGTCAAATACATTGAGGAGGGAAAAAGTCCGCAAAGATGTCAATCCAGCAGCAGACAGTCGTTGGAGTGTTTTTTTGCCGATCCCCTCAACTTGAAATAGAATAGATTCAAATATAATCCTTTCCCTTAGCGGATTAGAATTGTCCCGTCGAAATATTTTTGGCATTTTCTCTTCGAGCCGTACATAGGCAAGAAGAATATTTTGCTGTATCTCCTGTGTCAGAAAATGCTGGCAGGTGGTTTCCGCATGGGCCAACTGTTCGTCCATCTTCTCCATCAATTCCAGGAAATCAGCCGAGAAGTGCACTTGCCGCGCGCCTTTTAGGATTGCCCGCAACGAGGGACGGCAGTATTCCACCCACTCTTTCCTTGCAGCGCCGCGATTTACCTCAAAGAGAAAATCTTTCAAAGGTTTGCAGTATCCCGAAGCAATTTCACAAAAAAATCCTGTGTTTCAGAATAGATCAGGCCGGAGGAGGCATGAAAATGCTTTGCTGGTTCCAGGTGAATGCCTGCTTCTCCTCTCTTCAGGATATCGTCAAAAACTTGTTCAATTTCGCAGT